>NZ_UGNW01000001.1:1200000-2400000 GCF_900452515.1 Legionella birminghamensis | reverse complement strand
CCAATAGCCGCCATCGGCATCATCGCGATGATCATTTGTACCATGTACAAAAACAATTCCCGGATTTGGAGCCGTTGTCAATGCTTGGGCAATTGTAGAGGTGATAACGAATAAAAGACCAAGTAATAAGCGGGGCAAGTCCATTTCTTTTAAGTCCTGTTTAAAAGTCTAGCAAGTATCTATATCACAGGTCATAATCAAACGACAAGCAGGTCTTGAAAAAATACAGCAATAATAATATCTAGGATAATAAGCAGGTTTTGATTATGATTAATCAAAAATTACGGTGGTTATTCAGGGTAGGAAATGAGTCTCGAAGAAGTCAGAAAAAGACTTTCATCTTTATGTGAAAAAATCAGGCTATATGATTATCAATACTATGTTTTGGATAATCCGACTGTCCCGGATATTGAATATGATCGCTGCTTCCGTGAATTGCAAGCGCTTGAAAGCGAATACCCGCAATTAATAACAGCCGATTCTCCTACCCAGAGGGTCTCTGGCAATGCCGCGCAGGTATTTGCGCCGGTTACCCATCGTAAGCCCATGCTTTCGCTCTCTAATGTGTTTAGCGCCGAGGAGCTGCAGGCATTTATTAAGCGTGTGGCTGATAATCTAGATTCCCCCGAGGAAAAGCTGGTGTTTAGCTGTGAGCCCAAGTTAGATGGCCTTGCTGTTAGCCTGACCTATGAAAACGGGATCTTGGCGACAGCTGCGACACGGGGTGATGGCGGTGTCGGTGAAAATATAACCGGCAATATTAAAACCATTGCAGCGGTTCCTTTAAGACTTATGCTGGAAAACCCGCCATCGCTGATTGAGATTCGCGGCGAAGTGTATATGCCGAAAGCAGGATTTGAAGCACTAAATCGTCGAGCCATGGAGTCTGGGGAAAAAACCTATGTCAATCCGCGCAATGCGGCGGCGGGGAGTTTAAGACAGCTCAATCCGCAAATTACCGCAAGCAGACCGTTAGCAATATTTTGCTATGGAATAGGCGCTTATGAGGGAATCGAACTGCCCGACAGCCATTATCAGCAATTACAGCTGCTTAGGGAGTGGGGGTTCAGAGTATCCTCCGAAAATCGCCAGGTGCAGGGCTTTGATGGCTGTTTTGCTTACTATCAGGAAATGCAGGCCCGGCGGGAAAGCCTTCCTTTTGAAATCGATGGGGTGGTTTACAAACTGGACAGCATCGCCTTGCAGAATGAATTGGGTTTTGTCGCAAGAGCCCCCCGTTTTGCCTGTGCGCATAAATACCCGGCCAGTGAGGAGATGACCGAAATTCTCGCCGTTGATTTCCAGGTTGGCCGCACCGGCGCTCTAACGCCCGTTGCCCGCTTGAAACCTGTTTTTGTGGGCGGGGTGACGGTCAGTAATGCCACTTTACATAATATGGATGAAATCAGGCGAAAGGGCATTTTAATTGGCGATACGGTTATTGTACGGCGTGCCGGCGATGTTATCCCTGAAGTAGTTGCCGTGGTATTGGAAAAACGGCCTGATTCTGCGCATGAAATCATTCTGCCTTCCAATTGTCCTGTTTGTGACGCTGAAGTCGTGCATGAGGAAGGGGAAGCCGTTGCCCGCTGTATGGGCGGATTATTCTGCCATGCCCAGTTAAAAGGGATGATTTGGCATTTTGCTTCACGTCGCGCCATGGCTATTGAAGGTCTGGGCGATGTCTTGATTGAGCAGCTGGTCAATCAAGAGTTAGTCAAAGATGTAGCTGATTTATACGGTTTAAGCCTGGAGCAGCTCATAGCTCTACCGCGTATGGGAAGAAAATCAGCAGAAAATCTGTTAAATGCAATCGATCGAAGTAAAAATACTACCTTCAAACGCTTTTTATATGCATTGGGAATTCGTGAAGTAGGGGAGGTCAGTGCGGGTGTACTGGCAAACCATTTTAAGGATTTACTGGAATTGAAAAATGCAAGCGCTGAGCAATTGATGGAGCTTAAAGACATAGGCCCCGTTGCTTCTCACTATATTGTTCATTTCTTCTCCCAGGATCATAATTGTGAGGTTATCAATAAACTGATTCTCTACGGTATCCATTGGCCCGAAGTTGAGAAAGAGCAGATCGATACGGATAATCCCTTTTACAATAAAACACTGGTGTTAACAGGTACTTTAAAGACAATGGGACGAGATGTGGCTAAAGCAAAACTCGAAGCGCTGGGAGCAAAGGTGGCTGGCAGTGTTTCCAGTAAAACCGATTTTCTGATTGCCGGCAGCGAAGCAGGTTCGAAACTTGAAAAAGCCCATAAACTCAAGGTCAAAGTTCTGGAAGAAGAGGAGTTTCTCCAGATGCTTAGCCAGTAACTTGTATGTTGCCCGGTTGCCCAACCGGGGTGGTCTTCAATCCGTTCCCGGTAGCAGGCAGCCGGGTTATCAGCCTGGGATATTATTTTGAGATTGTTCAGGACAATTCGACAATTAAGCTGTGCAATGATGGTATTTACCAGCAATACAGGCTATTGCCTGGTTTTAAATGATCCCTATCCTGAAACTGATTCTGGAAAGAAAATATATTATTCCTCATTCACTGAACAGCCTAAAACACTTGATCCGGCAAGATCCTATTCAAGCAATGAATATGTTTTCATTATGCAGATTTATGAACCTTTACTGCAATATAATTATTTCAAACGCCCTTATGAATTGGAGCCATTAATTGCAGTCAGCATGCCCCAACTCACTTATCTCGATAAATTCATGCAGCCTCTGCCGAATTCTGCTGCGGAAACTGCCGCATTCAGTTTGTATCGAATTGAAATAAAGCCGGGCATTTTGTTCCAGCCTCATCCGGCGTTCGCAGTCGACAAAGAGGGAAACCACCGCTATTTGTCCTTATCTGCCGATTATCTGGAAGACAATAACATCAGTCAGTTGTCTGATTTCCAATATACAGGCACACGTGAATTGATTGCCGATGATTTCATTTATCAAATCAAACGGCTTGCCAATCCTGATGTCAGTTCGCCAATCAGGGAACTGATGAGTGAACATATCGTGGGCTTTAGGGAGTTTGCCAATCAACTGCCGCCTGCAAAGGCGCATCAATTTGTTGATTTGCGAAATTATCCCCTTAGCGGTGTAAAAAAATTGAATGATTACAGTTTCGAGATTCTGGTAAAAGGATCCTATTCACAGTTTTTGTTCTGGCTGGCTATGCCGTTTTTTGCCCCAGTACCCTGGGAAGTGGATAAATTTTATTCACAACCGGATATGGATGACAAAAATCTTAGCTTTGACTGGTATCCGGTCGGCACAGGTGCTTTTATGCTAAGTGAGAATAATCCCAATCGCAAAATGATTCTGTTGAAAAACCCCAATTATCGTCCAGATTTTCACCCATCCTCTGCAAATCAGGAGGATGTGAAAAAAGGCTATACGATCAATGCTGGAAAGAAGCTCCCTCTAATAGATGCGGCTTATTTTACCCTGGAGAAAGAATCGATTCCCCGTTGGAACAAATTTCTGCAGGGCTATTATGATGCCTCGGCCATTAGTAATGAAAATTTTGATCAGACAATTCGGCTGGATACAAAAGGGAAGCCGCATTTGAGCGGGGAGATGAAAGCCCGACATTTACAGCTACAGCAAACTATCGATCCGTCCATCTATTATCTGGGATTTAACATGCTCGATCCCATTGTGGGAGGGAACAGCAAACGCGCTCGTAAACTACGGCAGGCTATTTCAATCGCTGTTAACTATGACGAATTTATTACCATTTTTTACAATGGCAGAGGCCGGGCGGCTCAGGGGCCAATACCTCCGGGAATATTTGGTTATAAAGACGGGAAAGCAGGCATTAATCCTGTTGTTTATCGCTGGGATGATAAAGAGAACAAAATGCTGAGACGGGATATCACTGATGCCAGAAAACTCATGATTGAGGCAGGATACCCCAATGGACGCGATCCTTCTACTGGCAAAGCATTGATATTACATTATGACAGCGCTGTTTCAGGCGGTCCCGATGATAAGGCACAGCTGGATTGGATGCGAAAACAATTCGCGCAAATAGGCATCGATTTGAATATCAGGGCAACCCAGTATAATCGTTTCCAGGAAAAAATAAGGGCTGGCAATACCCAAATCTTCTATTGGGGCTGGAATGCGGATTATCCTGATCCTGAGAATTTTCTCTTTCAATTATACGGTATCAACGGCAAAGTTCACTATGGCGGGGAAAATGCCGGGAATTACATGAATCCTGTCTATGATCAATTATTTGACGAAATGAAGAACCGCCCCAATGATACCAGACGTCAGGAGCTGATTGACAAGATGCTCGCCATAGTTAGGGAAGACGCTCCCTGGGTATGGGGAATTAATACGGAAAGTCTCATTCTGGCTCAGCAATGGGTGAGTCCGTGGAAGCCGAATACCATGAGTCTGGGCAACTTTAAATATGCCAGTATTGATGTGAAGTTACGCGAGAATCTGAGAACACTATGGAACCAGCCGGTGTTATGGCCAATAGGCCTTATCATTTTTGTGCTTCTGGTATTAACCCTGCCCTTGTTCTTTGCTTACTACCGTAAGGAAAAGAGTGCTGTCAGGAGATTAAAATCATGTTGATTTATCTGATTAAACGTGTTGCTTATGCACTGCCTATATTATTTGGAATCAATTTAATCACCTTTGCGTTATTTTTTATGGTCAACTCACCTGATGATATGGCGAGAATGCAATTAGGACAAAAACATGTCCGACCAGAAGCCATTGAGCATTGGAAGGCCAAACACGGCTATGATTTACCTCTGTTTTATAATACAGAGGCTTCAGGAACCCAAAAGCTCAGCCAAACCCTGTTTTATCAAAAGTCGATCAAACTATTTGCCTTTGATTTCGGTATGTCAGATGCCGGCCGCGATATCAGCTTTGATATTTCCCATCGCATGTGGCCGAGCCTTGCTATTGCAGTACCCATCCTTATATTCAGCATCTTTGTAAATATTGTTTTTGCCATGGCTATGGCTTTTTTTCGATCGACCTATCTGGATATAAGCGGTGCTGTCTTCTGTATTATCCTGATGTCTATATCCAGTTTGTTTTATATTATTGGCGGCCAATATTTATTTGGTAAATTGCTCAGGCTGGTTCCTATTTCGGGTTATGATGGCGGCTTCGAAAGCATTAAATTCATTATATTGCCCGTACTGGTTGCAGTGATTAGCGGTATCGGTTCGGGAGCGAGATGGTATCGTACCCTGTTTCTTGAAGAAATGAACCGTGATTATGTCAAAACAGCCCGCGCCAAAGGCGTTTCAGAAACAGGTATTTTATTTAAGCATGTACTGTGGAATGCCATGCTTCCCATTCTTACCGGCATTGTGGTTTTAATCCCTTCCTTATTCATGGGAAGCCTGGTTTTAGAGTCTTTTTTTGGCGTACCCGGTCTTGGGAGTTATATCATTGATGCGATTCAGCAGCAGGATTTTGCAATCGTAAGGGCAATGGTTTTTCTGGGATCGGTTTTATATATCATTGGCTTAATTTTAACGGATATTTCCTACACCTGGGCTGATCCGCGGGTAAGGTTGAGGTGAGTAAATGCTTTGGACGGATATTTTTTTTCTTGGCATGATTATCTTTGTATTTGCCGGCTTATTATGGAGTTTGAGAAAAGAGCCTGCCAGGCTGGTGTTGCGTAAGCTTTTTCAAAGGCCAATTGCCATAGCCTCAGGGATTATCCTCTTGTTTTTTTTATCCATAGCCATTCTGGACTCGATTCATGTTGAGATTACAAAAGGAAGCGAAGCGGCCAATGTGGAATCCAAAACGTTGCTCGACGCCATACTGGCTCCTCTGGATGAGGTATATGAGAATACTTATTCTGCACCAATGGCTTTGCATCTGTATACAACAGAAACCGCCATTATTGGGGATAAAATTGAGCAGATTTATCCCCGTCTTTCCTATCCGCCGGCGGCTATTCAAACGGAGCAAGAGAAAAGTAGTCTAATCTGGGGGCTAATTCTGATTGCTGGCGGCTATAGTTTATTATTCTGGGCTGGTTTCTCGTTATTATTTATTTTAGTTCGTTATCTTCAAGGTTACAGAGGGCTGCATTTTTCTCCGCGATTGGGAGTCGCTTTGGGAACGCTTTTCATCTGTATTTTTTTTAGCATTGCCAGCTATCAGTTATCGCGCCATTTTCATTTATTCGGCACGGGTAAAATTGGGCAGGATATTTTCTACTACACCATCAAAAGTATACGCACCGGACTGGTGATTGGGACGTTAACCACTTTGTTTATGCTGCCTTTAGGCATTGTACTGGGCATCGCTGCCGGTTATTTTGGTGGGATAGTCGATGATATAATTCAATATATTTATACGGTTCTAAGCTCCATACCCGGTGTTCTATTGATTACCGCTTCGGTTTTATCCATGCAAACCTATATTGCCAATCATCCCCAGGATTTTCCAACCTTGGAAAAAAGCGCTGATGCAAGACTGTTTGCCCTTTGCCTGATCCTTGGAATTACCAGTTGGACGAGTTTGTGCCGCTTATTGCGGGCGGAAGCTCTAAAGTTTCGAGAGATTGATTTTGTATTAGCGGCCAAAGTACTGGGTACCCGCACGTCAAGAATCATTTGGAAGCACCTGTTGCCCAATATGATGCCCATCGTATTGATTTCCCTGGTGCTTGATTTCAGCTTTCTGGTGCTGGCGGAAGCCGTATTGTCCTATGTAGGGGTAGGGGTTTCGCCAATGACAATCAGCTGGGGTAATATGATCAATGGCGCAAGGCTTGAGCTCGCCAGAGAGCCCTTGGTTTGGTGGCCTATCCTCGCAGCATTTGTATTTATGTTTTTACTGGTATTAGCAAGTAACCTCTTTGCTGATGCAGTCCGCGATGCCCTGGACCCGCACCAGGTGTAAACCCGGGGCAGGGTATTTGCCGGTGACGCTGGCTCGAATACCCACATTGGCGAACCGACCGAATCCCGGCGGCTGCGACCTGTCCTCTACACAATGTTTTTCCCATTTCGCATCCCCGCGGCAACGACCGCGGGGCCCATGTCTGGTGGCCGAAAATGCTCTATAAGTTTGCAATGTTGCCAAAAAATAGGGAGTAAAAAGGCACAAGACTGATACCCTCAATAGGCATCATGTGGGCCCCGCGGTCGTTGCCGCGGGGATGCGATAGCCTAATGCTTGTGTAGATAGCTATGGGGCGCAGGCGCGCGGATGCAAAGGGGCTGCGCAGCGGGAATTCGGGCCAAACAGTGCCCGGATTTAAAACAAATTATCGCCTTCTTTGCATCGAGATTTTATCCTGAAAATTAATGTATCCATTATTAAGAACACATTTTATATAATAATGAACAAGATAAGAAGAACCATGCCTTTAAAGAAAACAGTGTCCAAATGTCAAGACTGGTTCTTATCAAAAAAAGAGGTTACAATGCATTCCCGAAAATTTTATCCAAACCACTGTCTCCTGTGGATAAGTTTTCCTTACTTTCTCCATCCTGCCTCCCTTTAATGTCTAATTTCATCCATAATGCTTTGCCTGTAAAGGCATGGGGCTTAGGAATGCAGGGATTAGTTATCCACAAAATCTGTGGATAACAGTGTGAATAGACTGTTACAGCATTGATTCTAGAAGGAAAAAAGCCCATGCCCAGACTTTTCTCAATCTGCCTTAGGCTCCTTTAAAGAAACCTCAATGTCTCTGTCGTGGTTGTAATCGATTTGACAGTCAGTATGGTCTGACTATACTTAAAGTGTAGACAGAAGAAACGCGAAAGCGTGTTCTAAAGTCTGCATCAAAAACCACCCTAGGGTGGTTTTTGTTTTTCTGTCACAAGTATTGGAGAGGCCATGGACTTAGGTCAGTATCAACATAAAAAAATTAATAAGGATATTTGATGACAAAGAAAATTAACGAGTCAAAAAAAGGAAAAATTCAACTTCATGATGAAACCATGCTTATGGGGGAAGGCGGTGACTGCCATCAAGAGCTTGGTGATAGCGGAGCAGTGTTAACAACCCAAGCAGGTGTCCCTGTCTCAGATGATCAAAATACCCTAAGAGCGGGAGCTCGGGGGCCTTCACTTCTCGAAGATTTTATTTTTCGTGAGAAAATTTTCCATTTCGATCATGAACGAATCCCTGAGCGCGTCGTTCACGCAAGAGGATTCGGAGCGCATGGTTTTTTTGAGACTTATGAGTCCTTGTCCCATCTCACCATCGCCCATCTTTTTCAAAAGAAAGGTGAGATTACTCCGGCGTTTGTTCGTTTCTCAACAGTTGCTGGTAACAAAGGCTCTGTTGATCTGGCACGGGATGTTCGTGGATTTGCGGTGAAGCTCTACACTCAGCAGGGAAACTGGGATATCGTGGGAAATAATATTCCGGTATTTTTCATACAGGATCCTATTAAATTTCCAGATATAATTCATGCAGCGAAAGATGAACCGGATCGTGGTTTTCCTCAGGCACAAACAGCCCATGATAACTTCTGGGATTTTATTTCCTTAACGCCAGAAAGCATGCATATGGTCATGTGGATTATGTCCGATAGAACCATACCTCGCTCATTCCGTTTCATGGAGGGGTTTGGAGTCCACACCTTCAGGATGGTCAACCACAAGGGGCAATCTTCCTTCGTCAAGTTTCATTGGAAACCTAAATTGGGTATGCAATCAGTGACATGGGATGAAGCAGTTAAAATAAACGGCGCTGATCCAGACTACCATCGCCGTGATTTATGGAATGCTATCCAAAGTGGTAATTTTCCTGAATGGGAATTAGGATTACAGGTCTTTGATGAGCAATTAGCTGAGAAATTTCCATTTGATGTATTAGATGCGACAAAGCTCATACCAGAAGAAGAGGTTCCGGTGGTTATTGCTGGGCGTCTGGTACTCAATAAATGTGTTGACAATTTTTTCGCTGAAACTGAACAAGTGGCATTTTGCACCCAGAACATTGTACCAGGTATTGATTTCACCGATGATCCCTTATTACAGGGGCGAAATTTTTCCTATTTAGACACTCAATTGAAGCGTTTGGGAGGACCCAATTTCACCCATTTACCGATTAATGCGCCCAAATGTCCTTTTTCAAACTTTCAGCAAGATGGCCATATGGCTTTTTACAATCCAAAGGGTCGGGCAAATTATAATCCTAACTCCTGGCATGAAGGCCCACGTGAATCACCCGCAGGATTTCATTCCTATCCAGAAGAAATTCAGGCGACGAAGTTAAGGGCCCGCCCTGAAAAATTTGCTGATCATTATAGTCAGGCTCGGCAATTCTATATTAGTCAGGACAGTGTTGAGCAAAAGCATATTGCTGATGCTTTGATTTTTGAATTAAGTAAAGTAGAAAAAGAACCCATCCGAGTTCGAATGGTTGCCCATCTTTTAAATATTGATTCAAAGCTGGCACAGAACGTCAGCCTTGGACTTGGGCTCCCAACCTTACCCAAAGCTTGTGACGCTGCTAAGCCTACCCTGGATTTAGAGCCTTCTGCAAAATTAAGTATTCTGAAAAACAGTGTGAATACATTGGAGGGTAGACGAATCGGGATATTCGTTGGGAAAGGGGCTGATGGAAAAGTGCTGAATAAATTGATAACAATGATCGGCAAAGAGGGGGCGGACTACACAATAATTTGCTCAACTATCGGCGGCACTTTATTAAATGATAATACCCAGATCGTTGCTAATGAAAAATTAGGCGGAGCTCCCGCTGTTTTATTTGATGCCGTGGTTGTCATGCTTGGAAGCGAGGCTCCATTAAAGCAGAATCCTAAATTGCATGAGTTCCTTTTAGACGCCTACACTAATTTTAAATATATTGGTTTTGATTCGGAAACTGAAGCGCTTCTGAAAAATAATCCATTAATTAAATTGGATAAGGGATGCATCAAATTGGATTCAGCGTCTTCCATTGCCAGCTTTATTCAAAACGCTCGTTCAATACGTTTTTGGAACAGGTAATTATAATTCCCTTTAAAACCACGCAACTTTTAAGTTGCGTGGTTATCAGTGAAATTATGCTTCCAGAGCAAAAGCCGAGATAGATGAATTCTCTTTGTTTAGCAAATAATCTCTCGCTTCCGTTAATTTGAAAAACTGATTTTTTGCTAGAGAATTTGAGTTTTTATCTGGATGAACGGGTCTTGCCAATTTGCGATAGGCGCGTTCAATTTGTTTGGTGTTTGCATCTGTAGAAAGACCCAGTCGTTGAAAAAAAAGAATCTTCCTATCAATAGTGGAGAAAGCGTTGACTTCCTTTTCAGCAATCACAAGCGACCTATCCATCTCAATTAGCATGGAGTTCGAGCGGAGTTTAGTAATCAGCTGTTCGGTAAAACGATGTATTGCAGACTCATTTGTAAGCGCAAAGGCCTTGTCTAGCTGTTCTTTGAACTGATTGACATATCCTAGAGCCTCTTTGAAAGAGAGAGTCTCCAGATAAGCTTTTTTAGATAAAATCCAATGGCTAAAAACCTTAATTTTGCTTTCCATTAAACGATCGTTTTTTAGCTCATCAGCGGCTAATGCCTCTCGTGTCATTGGATGCGTATTCTCTTTATTGACCCAGTTTAACAATGCATTTCGATTAAACCGCTCGGGGCTTTTTTTGGCATAAACGGGTGTTCCATCTATTATCGTCATAGTAATGGGACAGGTATATTCTCGTGGAATCCATTCGCTGCGAATTCCTTCTGCCTCCAGAAAGTTGTGCAAATTAAAAGTAATGTCACGATCAGATGATAAAGGAATATCTCTGAGTTCAATAATACCAGGATGGTTGCTAGAATTGCGCTGATTCAGATGCTCTAATGCATACCATGCCAAGAAGAGCATATGCATCTGGATATCTGAAGAAAATCTAGAATTACGCTCTGGGTTGCTAAGAGGAGGCTCTTCGTGTCGATTGAGTTCCACGTTTCTTGGAGTACTTGGAAAAAGCCGCCGATCCAGCTGTACAATATACTGAGTCAATATATCAAATGGAAGTGGTGGGTATAAAAGAATAATTGATAAAACGTATAAAAAAATTCCTGTAAAACCGCTTGGTAAACCGATGTTTTTCAAAAATGTCTCAATTAAAAATAAGCTTAATACACCCATAAAAAAGCGAAATACAAATATTCGCTGCGATCTATGCTGTAGGATTGAGGCAAGATCATCCCAGAAGTTTTTTACAAAATTCAACCCCATCTACTTACCTTCATCTAAATGCTAAAGTTATTGTGATTATAAAATAAGTGGGCCTCTACACAAGTTACAAGCCGTCTTTGCGAGCATAGCGAAGCAATCCAGAACGGAACACCGAACACTGGATTGCTTCACTTCATTCGCAATGACAAATGCCTTCTCCCTCAGACTCAACTAATCTGATAAGGGGTGTAGGCATTTGTGTGGATACCTTTATGTCGGTGCCGCGTGAATTCGAATGGTTAACACCGCGGAGTGGATTCAAGTTGCCACAGGCAGCCAATTAATCAAGGCTTCGCGTTTAGAATAAATTATCCCCTTCTTCCTGCATTGATGAGGAGCCGCTGCCGGCCGTTATCGGTGCGCCTTCTTCTGTGGGCACATCCTGCTCTCGGAAATACTCAACGATGGCATTACCCTGGCTATCGTTTGCCAGTAAACCGGTTTTGGGATCAATGCGCACTGCCACAACATTTTCAGGTTTTGGCAGGCTTTGTTCTGGAACATTTTTGAGTGCCGTTTTCATGAATTCAATCCACATCGGCAGGGCGACTGTTGCCCCGTATTCATGCAGGGATTGCGGCGTATCATAACCCACCCAGGCGGTTGCTACCAGGTTGGGGGTAAAACCAGCAAACCAGCCATCGACCTGTTCATTGGTTGTCCCTGTTTTTCCGGCAAGGTCCTGGCGATTTAAAACACGGGCAGCACGGGCAGTTCCCTTTTGAACGACATCCCTTAATGCCGTATTCATTAAAAAGGCAATATCAGCCGGTATAACCCGCGGTGCAAAAGAGTCTGAATCGGATTTGGCTTGTGCGCAATTGTCACAGACCACAGCAGGTTTTGCACGCAGCAGCACATTTCCTTCTTCGTCAGTGATGTGGTCAATTAAATAAGGCTCGACTCGATAGCCGCCATTGGCAAATACTGCATAAGCGCTGGTAAGCTCAAGCGGGCTGACCGACAGACTTCCCAGAGCCAATGACAAGGCACGAGGTAATTGCTGTTTACGAAAGCCGAAGCGGGACACAAAGTCAATCGTATAATCAAATCCCAAATCGTCCAGAACCCGAATGGATACAAGATTACGTGAACGAATCAAGGCTTCCTTTAATCGCATAGGCCCGTTAAAGGTCTGGTTGTCATTATGCGGACGCCACAGAGTGGGTTGGCTGGGATCATCGACTACAATGGGGGAATCATTAACCAGCGTTGCCAGGGTATAGTCCTTATTCAGTGCGGCAGCGTACACAAAAGGCTTAAAGCTTGAACCCGGCTGTCTGCTGGATTGAGTCACCCGGTTAAACTTACTTTTTTCAAAATTAAAGCCGCCGACTAAGGCTTCCATTGCACCATTTTGCGGGTTCAGGGCAATAAATGCCGCTTCCGCCTGCGGTACCTGATTTAATAACCAGTTATTCTCTTTCTGGCTGACATAAACAATATCACCTAATTTAAAAATCTGCTGCGCATTGACTGGTGCCTTACCCATCCATCCCTTTCTCAATGCGGGTCTGGCCCAGGACATGCCTTCCCATTTTATAGTTATACTGGTTCCATCGCGCATCAGTGCCGAAGCTTCTTTGTCTTTAAGCCCGGTAATCACCACCGGCTGCAAATCGTTCACGGTAGGGTAGGGCATCAGTAGTTTGCGGGCAGCAGCAGGCGACTGATCGCTAATCGCACCGATATTTGCTACAGCGCCGCGATAGCCGTGGCGGTGATCGTAAGCCATCAGCTGACTAAATACCGCCTGATTGGCGGCGAGCTGCAAATTGCTGTTAATAGTGGTATAGACTTTATAGCCTTTGGTATAAGCGTTTTCACCATAGTGATCATAAAGTGATTGACGAATCATTTCAGCAACATAAGGGGCGCTGACTTCAATATTCGGCCCGTGGTATTTAGCCGTTATTGGCTGCTGGATGGCCTCGTTGTATTGCTCCTGGGTAATGTATTTCTCTTCGAGCAGGCGTTCGAGTACGTGATCGCGACGCTTTTTGGCAGCAGCCGGATTAACAATCGGGTTCTGAGTGGACGGTGCTTGGGGTAAGCCGGCAATGGTGGCCAGTTCTGCGAGATTTAAGTCCTTTAATTGCTTCCCATAATAGACTTTAGCGGCAGCTCCAACGCCATAAGCACGGTTTCCCAGATAAATCTTGTTTAAATAAAGCTCCAGGATTTTTTCTTTGCTTAATTCACGATCGATTTTGATGGCTAACAAAATTTCATTAAATTTTCTTAAAAAAGTTTTTTTGCGGCTTAGAAAAAAGTTACGGGCAACCTGCATGGTAATAGTACTTCCGCCCTGTGATTTTGAGCCGGTCTGAATCATATTGACCATTGCACGCCCTAGTCCCATTACATCGACACCGGGGTGCTCGAAAAAGCGCTGATCTTCTGTAGCCAGGAGTGCGTAGACCAGTGTTTTTGGAATTTCCTCATAAGTCAGCGGGATACGTCGTTTCTCACCGTATTCCTGAATCAACTTACCATCTTGGGTGTAAACCCGCAGCGGTACTTGAAAATGGACTGTTTTTAATGAATCGACATTCGGAAGCTGGCTTTCCAAATAAAGATAAAGAAAACTGACTCCAACGACCCCAACAAAGAAAAGGCTTAAAAGCGCCCAGAGCCCTTTACGCCAAAAGGAAAACGATTTTTTCATGTGAGTGTGGAGCTTGATAAAATGGAAATGCGATGATTATAACGCGATTTTGCGCTTTATTGCGAATAATAAAGCGCATAAAGAGGGATTAAATACTAATCAGGATTAAAAGAAGCGCCGCCCAGGTTCAAAGTGGGAAGCTCATCGCTATCGTTCATTGACTTTTTCTTTTCAACCAGTCCCCGACTCTGCAGATTGTTCATAAAAAGGCTATATGGACTATTGCCGGGAGTGCCGTACAGAAATCCCATAGGGGGAAATGTCCGGGCTATTGGAGTCTCGAGTTTCATGGCTGAAATATCTTCATGCAGTTTTTCATTCTCTTTACCAAGCTTTTCGCATTCTTTTTTGCTTTCAGCAAGTGCTTTCTTTAAATGCGCTATTTCTTCCTGCTGGGCTGTAATGATCTGATCTTTCTCAGAGTTTTCAGCCTGAATCTGCCTGGACTGCTCCAGGTGGCGTTCTGCCAGGGCTTCGCTTTCAGCTAACTTTTTTAAAGCATCTTCTTTTTCGCTCACCAGCATGTCCCTTTGCGAGCGCAGCTTGTCAGCTTGCTGACTAATCGACCCCTTATCATTCAGTGTTGATGATAATTGACCATTCAGATTTTCTATCCTTGTTTCAAGCGCCTTAATATTTTTACTTAAAACACGGTTTTCCAATGGGCTAAAACAGAATGCAGCTTCCTCGCAGAGTCGTACTTGCGAAACGGTTTTCTCATCCACTTTAAGGGCAGAGAATAACTGATTGGCAAAAAGCTGCCCTGAGTAACAATAGGAATCCGCAAAAAAGGTCCCTCCTTTGACAAGTAAACCCAGCATAGCAATTTCTTTGCCGCCGGTGTTAATTGTGACTTCAGATTCCTGAGGTGCTTTTAAAAGGGTACGAATGTTAAGAAGGAAATTCTGCAGGGCATTCTGTGCTTCTTTCAAGCTCTCGCCTGTCGGTTCAGATTGGCTCGCAATTGCGCTCAGGAGTGAAATAACCTGCAATGTATACTCATATAAGGATTGCCGTTCACTGTGTTGAGGCTTAATTGCTAATTTTATAAGCTCTTGCAGTTGTTTTTCTTTGCTGGGCTGAGGCAAGTCCTTAAAGGCTGGATTAATAGAGGCACCTTGCCGTGTGCAATAGGCTAAAATGATATTTTCCAGTGTACTAATCATTTCACTTATAATCATTGAAACTCCTTGTACTGTATGTGAAACCGCTACCAGATTATTCACTATATTTTATGCGAACGAAGAGTGCAAGCGTTGAACAGGTGGTTAGTAAAAAATAAATACGAACAGTTTTAGGTCGAATAGCAATCAATAAATAAAAGTTTCCTTTTTTTATGGTCTTACGTTAGGATATGGGAGGAAACCGCCTCATTATCCGGAAGTTACACGTCCAGTTTTCATTGCATGGTAGATACCTGAAGGGAGATTACGCGTGCTTAAATTGTTTAAACCAAGACGTCAGTCCTTGCTTGGCATTGATATCAGCTCGACCTCCATTAAAATTGTGGAAATCAGCGGTTCAGCCCAGCAGCACTGTGTTAATGGCTACGCGTCCCAATTGCTGCCTTTGAATGCGGTGGAGGGAAATACAGTTAAGGATATCGATGCAATTGCTTATTCCATCAAACAAATGATTCTTGCGGAAAGTCTTAACAGTAAAAATGCTGTGTTGGCTGTTCCCGACTCTGCCGTAATCAGTAAAACCATTCAGATTAATGAGGGGTTGACCGAGTCTGAAATGGAAGAATTTATTATTATGGAAGCTGAAAAATATATTCCATATCCGGTTAATGAAGTTAACCTTGATTTTGAAGTGATCGGGGCTTCCCCAAAAAATGCCGCTTTACTGGATGTCCTCATCGTTGCTTCACGAAGTGAAAATGTAAATAGCCGTGTAGAGGCAGTAAAAA
This sequence comes from Legionella birminghamensis, assembly GCF_900452515.1. Classification (NCBI taxonomy): domain Bacteria; kingdom Pseudomonadati; phylum Pseudomonadota; class Gammaproteobacteria; order Legionellales; family Legionellaceae; genus Legionella; species Legionella birminghamensis. The sequence goes on along the minus strand of NZ_UGNW01000001.1, from coordinate 2,384,213 downwards.
GAGCCGGTCTTGAGACTCTGGTTGTGGATGTGGAATCCTTTGCAGTAGAAAGGGCTGCGCAGTGTCTCAGTCAATCATTACCAGCCCAGGGGCGGGATAAAGTGATTGCGATTATTGATATTGGCGCACTTTATTCGCATTTTTTTGTCCTTCATGGCTTAAAAATGATTTTTACCCGCGAGGAGGAGTTTGGCGGGAAGCAGCTTGTCGATGCCATTGCCATGCATTATGGGATGTCATATCAGGAAGCAATGAAAATGAATTCAACCAATAGCATGCCCGAAGATTATGAGGAACATATCCTCAACCCATTCCGGGAAATGCTGCAGGTTCAGATCAAAAGGGCGCTGCAGTTTTTCTTTTCCACCAGTCATTATGGTTTTATTGATCACATTTTGCTCGCCGGCGGTGTTGCGAAACTACCAGGTCTCGCCGAAAAAATTCAGGAAAGCACAGGCATTCCCGTTTCCATCGCAAATCCTTTTGAGCAGCTCGATATAGCCAAATCAGTAAATCGCGAGCAATTAACTGCTGATGCACCTTCCTTGATGATTGCCTGCGGATTGGCATTAAGAGAGGTTGATTAACGATGACAACTATTAATCTTTTGCCATGGCGCGAGATTAAACGCGAACGTGAAAAAAATGAATTCATCCGTTTATTACTGACGGCCTTGATTCTAGGGGGAACGATTGTTTTTGCCCTGTTTTACTATGCTTCGGATCTGGTGAGTGCACAAAGGCACCGAAATCAGCTCCTTCAAAATGAAATTAATATTTTGAATGGGCAAATTGCGGAAATAAAAAAACTGAAAGATTTAAGGGCAAGTCTTATTTCCCGAATGACCATTGTGCAGAATTTGCAGGCAACACGCGGACTGACTGTTCATTTATTTGATGAACTTATTAAAGTACTCCCTGATGGCGTTTATCTGACCCAGATGAAACGGGAGGGAAATCGCATCACCTTGCTGGGTTATTCCGAGTCTAACAGTAATGTATCGATTTTAATGAGAAACATTGAAGCAAATCCGTGGATTCAAGAGCCTGAGTTAACGGAAATTAAAAAAAGCAAGGATCAACAGGATGCGAATGCTGCAGTGAACCCTACACCTGAGACCGGTGAAAATGAGTTCAAATTAAGCTTCGTACTTAAACCCAAAAGCAGCGCATTACTGACATTATGACTAATTTAAACTTAAGTGAATTAACGCTGGAAAATGCCGGACAATGGCCTCCAATGGTCAAATATATTGTTGCGGGCATCCTGGCAATGTTGGTAATCGGGCTTGGTTATTGGCTGATTATCAAATCTTATTTTGAAGAATATGACAGCTTGAAAACAACCCAAACCGCTTTGAAAACTGAGTTTGAGCAAAAACAAAGGCAGGCAGCCAATTTACAGGCCTACCGCACACAGATGCAGGTAATGACCGCGCGATTTGGTAAAATGCTAAAGCAGTTGCCGGCGCAAAACGAAATGCCCGGTTTACTGGAAGATATCTCCAAAACGGGTATCAGTAGCGGCCTGACATTTGAGTTGTTTGCCCCTGCTCCAGAGGTTGTACATGATTTTTATATTGAAGTGCCTATTAACATTGTTGTGATTGGCAATTATCACCAGCTGGCTGTTTTTCTAAGCCGGGTGGCCCAGATGAGCCGCATTGTGACTTTACATGATTTTGAAATCAATACTGTTAAGGAAGAAAAACAAAAAACCGCGTCCGGCGATTTGCTGGAAATGAAGTTAACCGCAAAAATTTACCGATATAAATCATGAGAAAGTTCCCGGCAATTATTGTTAGATGTTTAATACTGATTCTGCCAGGCAGTCTACTATGCGGCTGCGATACATCCGAGGATCTCGAACTATCCCGTTATATTAATGAGGTGAAGTCCCGCAAGGCACAACCTATTGAACCAATTCCCACTATCAAGCCATTGGCCAAGTTTACTTATCCGGAAAATGAAAGCCGCCGCAGCCCCTTTAAGCCTAAAACCGTAAAAAAGTTTGAAGATAAATTAGCCCCAAATACTAAAAGACCCAGGCAACCGTTGGAGCAATATCCTCTCGATTCATTAAGATTTGTAGGCATTCTAAAAGAGGGTAATGTGGTGTGGGGACTAATTAGCCTACCTAATGGCGAAATAGTCAGGGTCAGGCCAGGGGATTATATGGGGCAAAATTACGGCAAGATCATGCAAATCACTAATACGACATTGAAGCTGGAAGAAACGGTTCAGATTTCCGGGAAATGGGAAAAAAAGATGACTAATTTTGACTTAAATGCAAAAGAGGAATAGGAATTAATGTTGCGCAAGCTAATTGTAATATTTTTATTTTTGTTTGTAGCGCTAGGCCAGGGAATAGCGAATACCAATACCTTAACCGGGATTAAGGTAATTCCCTTACCCGACGAGCGGGTAAGGGTTGATTTTTGTTTTTCCAGCCCTTTGGATAACTTACCAGCCAGCTTTATGACCCCTAAACCGCCGCGGCTGGTTCTAGATTTTATCAATACGAAAATGGTTCTCGATGAAAATCAAAAAGCCAGAAAAATAGAAATAGGCTCATTAACGAACTATAATATCGTAGCAGTAGGCGATCGGGTAAGGGCCATCCTCGATTTGACTGACTCCATTTCTTTTTCCGGTCAAATTGCCGGGAATACTTATTCCCTGACATTAAGCGGAAAGGGTCATCAGATATTCCAGCAGCGCAGAGAAATTTTTGTAAGCAACCGGCCTGTTAATGCCCGTCACGCAATAACCAATCTTGATTTTCGAGGTACAGGTACGCAAGGCGGCCGCGTAATTATTGAAGTAAGCGATGCCAGTATACCCATTGACGTCACTCAAACTGGAAAGGAGGTTGTGGTTAACTTCATGAGTACCAAAATCCCGACGCGTTTAATGAAACGCTTTGACGTTGCCGACTTTCAAAGCCCCGCCCAATTCCTTCGTTTACAACAGGAAGGTAAGGACGCGCGTTTGACTATTGTTAACCAGGGGGACTATGGCCATTTTGCTTATCAGGTCAACAAACAATTTATTGTGGAGATTTATCCGCTAAGCGCAGAAGAGATCAAGCAGGCCAAACTCAAGAAGATGGTGTTTACCGGTAAGCGGATATCCCTAAACTTCCAGAACATTCAAATCCGCGCTGTTTTACAGTTATTGGCCGAGTTTACAGGCATCAATATTGTCGTGAGCGATCAGGTGCAGGGAAATATAACCTTGCGCTTAAATGATATCCCCTGGGATCAGGCATTGGATATTATTCTTAAGACCAATGCACTGGATAAAAGAAAAGCTGGCAATGTACTATTGATTGACAAGGCTTCTAACCTGCTGGCACAGGAAAAAGCAGAGTTGAAAGCGCGAACCGAAGTCACTAACCTTGCTCCACTACGCTCTGAACTGATTCAAATCAATTATGCGAAAGCAGCAGATATTGCAGTTCTATTAAAAGATAAAAATAATTCACTGCTTTCCAAACGCGGAACCTTAAGTGTGGATGCCCGTACCAACACAATATGGATTCAGGACACCGGAACTCAGATTGAAGAAATCAGAGACTTGGTGAAGCAGCTTGATGTGCCGGTGAAGCAGGTATTAATTGAGGCGAGAATTGTCAATGTGACGAAAGATTTTGCCCGTGACTTGGGTATTCGTTTTGGAATTTCAAGGCCTACCCATCTTAGCGGGACATTAAGCGGGGCAAACCAGCTGGCGCAAAACGTCGCACCGGCAGATGTGGTTCCGCTTTCCGATAGGCTTAATGTGGATCTTGCGGCAACACCTGTTTCTGCGTCACCTGCCTCCGTCGGTTTGGCCCTTGCCAAACTGGGAGACGGCATCCTCTTGGATTTGGAGTTGTCGGCACTGGAAAGCGAAGGCCGGGGAGAGGTGATTTCAAGTCCGCGTTTGATAACCACCAATCAGCAATCAGCGGTTATTGAGTCGGGTGAGGAAATTCCTTATCAGGAGGCGACCTCAAGCGGTGCGACTGCAGTTGCGTTTAAAAAAGCGGTATTGAGTTTGAAAGTGACGCCGCAGATTACGCCTGATAACAAAATTATGATGGATCTGCAGATTAATCAGGATACTCCTTCGCCGCAAACCTTCAATGGGGTTCCTGCGATTCTGACCAAAGAAATTCAAACCAATGTGTTAGTCAACAATGGACAGACCATTGTTTTAGGGGGAATTTATAAGCAAGATAAAAACAACTCGATTAATCGAGTGCCATTTCTTGGAAACCTGCCAGTAGTTGGCGTATTATTCAGAAATCAATCCACAGAAATTAAAAATGAGGAGTTGCTCATTTTCATTACTCCTAGGATAATAACCAATACGCTTTCAATTACCACTGTTGAAGGTAAAGGGGTTGAGCTGAATAAATTCGGAAGGCCTGCGGCTCCCTGGAAATAGGGAATGCGGGCATCTCGTTAAACAACAGGAGGAACTCTCCTGTTCAGATGAAGAGGTATGTAATAAAAAATGAGCATAGTTAAAGTACGCAATATTTTTCTAATTGGGCCAATGGGAGCAGGAAAAAGCACGATAGGCCGTACTTTGGCAAAGGAGCTCAAACTTGAGTTCTATGATTCAGATGAAGTAATCGAAGAACGTGCCGGTGCTGACATTTCCTGGATTTTTGATATTGAGGGGGAAGAGGGTTTTCGCAAGCGTGAACAAAAAGTCATTGATGAGTTAACTCAAAAAACCAATATCGTGCTGGCAACTGGCGGTGGTGTGGTGATGACCCCGGAGAATCGAAATGCACTGGCTGGTCGAGGTACAGTGATTTATCTGAAAACTTCACTGCAACAGCAGTTTGAGCGTACCAAACGAGACACTAAGCGTCCGCTATTACAGACAGAAGATTTGGAAAGCCGATTGGAAATGCTGCGCGATGAACGAGAGCCCTTCTATGATGAACTGGCAGATATCAGTTTTGAAACTGACAAGCTAACCGTAAAAGCAGTCGCTAACAATATTATCAAATATATTTATGGCGAAGTCTGAGTTATATAAAACGATTTTCGTGAGCTTACCCGGCCAGGAGTATCCAATTTATATTGGTGAAAATCTTCTGGCTGATACTGCTTTTTTAAAATCTGTCGTTGATTCAAGGCAGGTTTTAATTGTTAGTAATGAAACAGTTGCCCCCTTGTATCTGGAGCAACTAAAATCTGCATTTTCTGAGCAGCAATGTGATGTCGCCATTCTGAAAGATGGCGAGGAATACAAAAATCAGAAAAGTCTCAGTCAGATTTATGACTGTTTGATTGCTGCTTCCCATCATCGGGACACTACCATAATCGGCTTGGGCGGCGGGGTGGTTGGCGATATTGCCGGCTTTGCTGCTGCGACTTACCAACGCGGCGTCCGCTTTGTTTTAATTCCCACCAGCTTACTGGCGCAGGTCGATGCTTCGGTCGGAGGCAAAACAGCCATCAATCATCCGCTTGGAAAAAATATGATAGGAAGTTTTTATCAGCCCAGTGCGGTTGTGATCGATGTAACAACACTTGCCAGCCTGCCGCTACGCGAGAAACAGGCAGGCTATGCCGAAGTCATTAAATATGCCATTCTGGAAGATAAAGGTTTAATGGCAGAAGTTAAAAACCTGTTGATCGGATTGCCGTCACCTGCTGATTTACTCCCCATTATCAGCCAATGCTGTGAAATTAAAGTGGATTATGTGCAGAAGGATGAAAAGGAAAAGGGCTGTCGAGCGCTGCTCAATCTTGGGCATACAATCGGTCATGCATTGGAAGCGGATACCCGCTATGAACGCTGGCTTCATGGCGAGGCGGTTGCAATTGGCTTATACTGCATTGCATTACTCTCCCGAGAAATGGGACTTATTTCGCATTTACAAGTGGAGGAAATCGATAGACTTCTGGAATTGGCGGGATTGCCGCGCCGTATTCCACAGGATATCAATCTGGATAGTTTAACGCTCTCAATGGCGAAGGATAAAAAAATTAAGAATAATAAATTGCGCTTTATACTGATAAAACAAATAGGTGAATGTTATATCGAGGATAATGTTCCTGCTGATTTGCTACAAAAAGTATTAAAGCTCGCAGTCGAAGGAGTGTAATTCGTGCTAAATGATTCCATTGAAAAGGGCCCTGGCGAATCAACGATGGAGACGCCCCCTTTTAAACCGGCAGCCTGGCTAAACAAGATTGATTTTATCAATCATCTGGTTTTGCTCAACAATGTATTAATCACTGTACTGGCTGAGAAAGGGGGGGGCAAAAGCACCTTCGCCCGAATCCTGAACTCTTCGCTGGATTCCAGCATCCGAACAGGTATTGTTAATGCTGATGCGCCATTTTCAGCGCAGCAGGTTCTTTCTCAGTTGTACCAGACATTCCATTTGCGAATTGATGCAGAACAGAGTTTGCAGAATTTTGTTCAGCAAGTGAATGAACGGAAGGTACATGTGCTCGTTATTATCGATAATGCCCAGCTTCTGCCTGATCTTTTTATCAAGGAAGCTTTGCTGGAAATTAAAAAGCAGGGTAGTGCCGGTTTTTTCCATTTATGCCTTGTATCTGATTACAGCCTGGCAGCCAGCCTGAATAGTTTGGATAAGGATTTATTTGATAATTTAATCCACAGTATTGAACTGGGCGGCCTGTCTGAAAGCGAGACAAAGACTTATCTGCTAAAGTTTCTCCCTTCACCGCGTCGTCTTGATAAAACCATGACTGATAAACGTTTAGCGCAGTTCTATCAGCTGACTGGCGGATATATTGGCCGAATCAATAACCAGATGCAGGATTTCTTTAATCCTGACACCTTAAAAGGTAGCCGTCCAAGACGCTCGGGGGCTAAAGCATACGGACTTTTGGGCGCAGCGCTTGTTGGTTTGGGATATGCTTATGTGAGCACTCAGAATCAGCCCCTACCTGTGGTTCAAGCGCAGATAACCCCTGAAGCCCAGCCTGAATTTAATGGAGTGGTTTCTTTAATGGAGTTGCCCCTGCCTGCTGCCTTTTTATCTGTTCCGAAAGAGAAGCTTGTTTCAAGCCTGCCTAATCTGGCCAGCAACTCCATAAAACTCCTACGCTCTCATATCGAGCCGGCATTGGTTACCGAAATCCCTGAACTCACTGTTGCCGCTTCTTCCCAGGAATTGCAACCGCCGCCCATGAGAAGGGTAATCGAGTTTAATACCGACGAGGAAGATCAACTGGGCAACCTTGTGGTTATGGACAAGGTCGTAGTTATTCCAAAGACCGTTAAAAAAGACAATTTACCTGTCGCGTCTACTGTCAAAGCAGTGATTGCGACTAATAAAACCAAAGCCTTGCCAGCGCCTGCAGCAGCTGTCAAACCAGCGATTCAATCAGCAAAAGCCGCAAAAACGACTAATCCGGCTCAGTTTACCATCCAAATTCTTGCCAGTCGTAATGCAGATGATTTAAGACGCTATGTCAGTAAACATATTGAAGCAAAGAACGGAAGGATTTACCGCACGCTTCGGGAAGGCAGTGAATGGTTTGTTTTAACACTAGGCAATTTCTCTGATTTGGCCAAAGCGCAAACGGCAATAAAGACATTGCCCAATGAGCTGGCTCAACGTAAACCCTGGGTGCGTTCGACAGGTAATTTGCAGGCAGTGGGGTAAGTGTTTCATACCCCGTGGTGCAGCTCTCGAGTCGCGCGACGCAGTTTTTGAATCCCGCGGCGAAGCGTTTGAACCCCGCGGCGAAGCGTTTGAACCCGCGGCGAAGCGTTTGAACCCCGGGCGAAGCGTTTGAACCCCGCGGCGAAGCGTTTGAACCCGCGACGCAAGCCTCGAATCCCGCGGCGCAAGCCTCGAATCCCCGCGGCCTTTCGACTATCCGACTCCCCGCGGCTTCGACCGCGGGGTCCACACGAAGCCTACTTAGAATATCAGTCTTGCTAATCAAGCATAGTTTTAAAAAGACTAGCTTTTTACTTCAGTGTTCGGCCACCCAGGCATGGGCCCCGCGGTCGTTGCCGCGGAGATACGGTTTGCACCGCGGGGATTCGAGAGCAACGCTACGAGGCTAATTGGCTTTGTCCTGCAGCACTGCTCCAAGGGTCATTGCGAAAGGGATGTCTGACTCTCTGGCTTATCCGCTAACCCATAGGTATTTTCCATCACCTCTTCTAATTGCTCGCGCATCATGATTACCAGATCAAACCGTTTACTGGTTTTAGCATTCTTTCCTTCCAGCCAGGTGTTAAGAGCATCCAATAATTTTTGATCACTTTCCCGGGAAGGCGTCTCAAAACTATGGTCTTCTATCGCTTTTTCAAGAGCAGTTGTTGCTGGTGTTCTAAAATAGGACGCGGGATTGATGTATTTTGTCCATTCATTATGAAAATATTGATTGTTATATAAATTTTTCCTGTTCATCTGGGCGATTTCCTGTTTGGTAACCCCCAGCTTTTCCTCAAGCATAACACCAAGATGATAGCGCAGGGACTCTACCTGGGCATAGCGGGAAGAAGCGGAGTTTGCTTTAATGATGAGCCAGGTATCTGCCTCTGTATACAGTTTTTTGACTTCATCCGCCTTGCTAAAATCAGTGCTGTTAAGCGTTGCAACTAAACTTTTAGTTAATTCAGTGGAGTAGCGTGAGGCTTTTTTATCCTGCCTTTTCCACCAGTCTTTAAGATTCTCATCTTTCTCAAGGCCATAGCCTGAACGGAGACCCGCCTGGGGATGTAATTTATCAAGATAACGGTATACATGCTGCTTTTTAATACCAAAAAAACCTTGCAATTGCTTGGCCGGTGGAAATGGGGCGGGTGGCAGCTCCTTATGGGCTGCATAGGTGTTTTTCGCTTGCTCTGTCTTTCGGGCAAGTTCCTCCGGAGACAAGTAGTTCCGCGCTGCAAGTGATTTCGCTATTGCCATATGCAAGTGTTCTTCACCGTCCGCTGCGTTTACCCTAACCTGGTGGTGAGATTCGCGTGGAATAACAATCAGATTCCGTTTAGCAGTAGGAGGAAGGCTGGGTACAAGCTGTGAGAAGAAACTGCGATGTATATTCGATGTATTCTCATGGAAAACTTCTGGATGGATAAACTCAGGTCTCACTAAATCAGCAAGCGTTGTGACATTCAGAGTATGGACCCCCTCTTTTATCTTGTTCAGTAGACTCTTACGTGCTCCTTCTGACACCAATGTTTCCTTCCCGTCCTTATCTACAAAGAAAATATCGCATTTGTCAGGCGTATTTTCGTCAAGTTTTTCTTTTTTTATTGCAACATATTGGTTCTTATACGATTTATAATCTTTGGGCGCTTTGGCCAGCACACGCAAGTCAACATTCTGCCTGGTTCCTGTATAAGCGCCAAGAATAACGGTGGCATTTTTAATATTCGTACAATCACTGCAATCTGCAACACTGGCCGCATTACTTCCCGGGATTTGATAGGCGTTACCTGGAACCGGCTGATCAGCCACTACATCGACTTCAACATGAGGTGCAATTTTTTTGAGTACCTTAGCCATCTCAAAGGCTGCTATACCTCCCCGGCTAAAGCCGGCCAAGGTGACAGAGGTAATTTCTTTTTCTTCATCAAGAGCTGTAACTGTGGTGGTTTGAGGAAATTTAAGCTTGTTTTTTTCATTTTCATAAGGGCCTGTTTGAATACCAACACGCTTACTCTCCAAGTCAGAAGTTGAAAGCTTAAACTTTCCCTCCTCCAATTCGAACACTTCCCTGCCGAATCGCTCAGCAAATCCTTTTAAATCCGGAAATTTCGCGGAATTACAGACTTCGGGATTATGGCAACCTTGCACAAAAATGGTTTTTACATCAGGATGATTAGCATAATCGTAGCCTTTTAAAAAATCTTCCCCCGGATTTCCCGTACCACAAAAATAGATAACCAGATGCATAAAATTTCCTTAATAGAGTTTATGCTGGTAAGTATAGCCAAGATAACTTAATGGAATCTTAACCCAGAGTGGTGCAGCTGCATTGCGGATAGCAATTATCTGTTAATAACAGTGAATGAATGATTTTCTTCCGCCGAAGGCCCATACGTGAGGTTGACCGCTTCCTGTAATTGTTCACGTATCAGGACTACCAGGTCAAAGCGCATATCCGATTGCGCATCTTCCTGTTCCAACCAGCCATCCAGAATTGCCAGCAGCTTCTCTGCATTTTCTTTAGTAGGAGCCTGGCCGGCATAATCCTGAATAGCTTCCTGCAGATCACGGGTTTGTTTGTTGCGGGCATAATTACTATATTTAACTGTTTTGTTCCATTCAGAAAGAAAATAGTTGGTTTCATGTAAATTTTCCCAAATGATTTCAGCTAATTCTTGCGGTGCTACCCCTAATGCTATTAATTTTGTTCCTAAATGATGGCGAAGGGCTTCTACCATTGCATAGCGTGAAGAGGCAAAATTCGTTTTCAATATTAACCAGGTATCTGCTTCTTTATATAGGTCTTTAAGATCTTCGGGATTGGATAAATCTTTTGAATTAAGATTTTTAACTAATAATTGAGTCAGAAGGGTTGAGTATCTGGATACTTTTTTGTCTTGCCGGTTCCACCATGCCGACAGACTTTCTTCTAGCAGTAATTCATAACCTCGTCTCAATCCGGTGTGGTGCTGTAGTTTTTGCTGCAAAACATCTTTTTGTACGCCCCAGAACGATGGGGGATCTGAGATGATAAGGGGAGGGAGGCTTGGGTTTAGCTGCTGGTAAAGAAAAGAGGAGGTTCTGCAGGTCAGGGTTTTTCTGACAACCGCCTCCTGGCTTAGAAATCCTCTCTTTTTTAAGGATTTGGCCAACTCCATATTTAAATGTTCCTCGCCATCGGCTGATGTTTCCCTTACCTGATGGTTTTCTCTCGGAATGACAATCAGTGTCCTGATCGCTGTGCTGGGTAAATGGGGTATAATTTGAGTGAAGAAAACACGATGGAAGGGTTCTTCAGCATCAGGTATGGCAAGTGATTCGGCGTAGGCTTCAACAATGACACTGACGTGGCGTATACTGCTGCATTTGCTGCAATCAGGGATATTGGTCACAGCACTGCCCGGAATCTGATAGGCATTTCCCGCTACCGGTTGATTTGCAATAATATCAATCTCGAGTTTGGTGGACAACTTTGTCATCTGAATGGCTACTTCAAAGGCCATCATAGCGCCACGGTTAAACCCGGTAAGCGTAACGGAGTTAATGTCATCCCGAATATCTTTCTGGGTTACCGACGTCTTTTTTCTAGTAACCGTTTCCCCATTGTGCATATAGGAATAATAATCACTGGTATTGATACCCAACTCGGCTAGATCGGTGGTTTTTAGTCTGGGAAACTCGTCGCGCTTCTCAAAGAGATTTTCCACAAATCGCTCGGCAAACGCTTTCAAATCAGGAAATAGAATGGAGTTACAGACTTTGGAGTGATGACAGCCTTCAACGACTATTGTTTTAACGCTGGGGTCATTAATGTAATTATAACCATTTAAGAAATCATTTCCGGAATTACGCGCTCCACAAAAATAAATCACCAAATGCATATTGCACCACAACTTTACTAATTCTTAGTATAGTGATTATAGTGGTCAAATATTGTTCTTACAAAAAAATAAAGATATTTATCTATACTAAAGAAAGGCGGGTACCCTCAAGTGCTAGACTTCTTCGAGGGCTTCTTCTGGCATTGTGACATTAAGCTCCAGAACAGCACTATCACCCATACGCTCTAAATTAACACTTACTTTATCACGGGTAATGGGTATATATTTTGCAATTACCGCCAGAATTTCTTCCTGAAGTTTAGGTAAATAATCAGGGGTATTTCGCTGGGTGCGCTCATGCGAAATGATTATCTGCAATCGCTCTTTGGCTACGGAGGCAGTGCTGGTTCGTCTTCTTAGATAATTGAATATACTCATGCTGTAACATCCTCTCTGTTCTTACCAAATAATCTGCGCAGAATTCCTTTCCGTTCACTTTGGATAAAACGCATGGGTCTGCTTTCACCAAGAAAGCGGGCTATAGCATCCTGATAGGCTAGCCCTGCATCGCTTTGCTCATCCAATATAACAGGAGTGCCTGTATTGGATGCTTTAAGAACCGCTTTGGACTCAGGAATTACACCAATCAAAGGTATAGCTAAAATCTCTTTAACATCTTCTACGGAGAGCATCTCACCTTTTTGAACACGCTCTGGATCATAGCGGGTGAGCAGTAAGTGCTCTTGTACAGGGGCATTATTATCAATCGCTCTTTTAGTTTTACTGGCCAGAATCCCCAAAATGCGATCAGAATCCCTCACTGAGGAAACTTCAGGATTAGTGACAACAATGGCATGATCAGCAAAATGCATGGCCATTAAAGCACCGGTTTCAATTCCAGCTGGAGAGTCACAGACAATATAATCAAATTCGGCTGACAAGTCTTTTAAAACGCGTTCAACACCCTCAAGTGTCAGCGCATCTTTGTCCCTGGTTTGTGAAGCAGGTAAAATATAAAGCTGAGGTATTCGCTTGTCTTTTATTAAAGCCTGATTGAGGCTGGCTTCGCCATTGATAACATTAACGAAATCATAGACAACACGCCGCTCACAGCCCATAATTATATCCAGATTTCGCAGTCCTATGTCGAAATCCACCACAACAGTCTTGTGACCTTGTAATGCAAGACCAGAAGATATGGCTGCAGAAGTAGTGGTTTTACCTACACCGCCTTTACCTGAAGTGACGACAATTATTTTAGCCAAAACGATACCCTTCCCGTAACACAAAATTTTTGACCAGTTTACACGGGTTTCCTTGTATTATTCAAGCTCAAGGTTTTATGAAAATGAAATAATTTCTAGTCTCTCCAGGAATAGGCAATCAGATGTCTTATTCAAAGCAGTATTTTGTTGTCTCAATCCCCAACTAGCTCTAAAATAACGCGCTATTATTAAGCAAAAGGCAGTTGAATTAAGAGGAAAAAATGAATCAGAGAAGAATGTTAAAATCAAAAATTCACCGGGCTACTGTAACGCATGCCGATTTGGATTATGAAGGAAGTATTACCATTTCCCCTGAGTTGCTCAAAGCTGCGGATATTTTACCCTTTGAAGCAGTGCACATCTGGAATGTAACTGCTGGAACGCGATTTGAGACTTATGCGATTACTGGCGAAGCGAATTCCACGGCTATCTGCGTCAATGGGGCGGCTGCGCATTTAGTTACGCCGGGTGATATTATCATCATTGCTTCCTTTGTAATGATGGATGAGCCTTTGGGTCAAAATTATCAGCCCACGGTTGTATTTGTTGATGAACGTAATCAATATAAGGAAGTAAGGGCAGAGATTGCCGCATTATTGGATTAAAAAATGAAAAAAAAACTACTGCTTTGCCTGGCATTATTTTTAGGTAATTCTTCCCTTATGGCCGCGGACTGCAAAACAAGCCGGGATAGTTATTTTGAAAATGAAGATGCAAAGGCCTGGTTAACAACGCTCTGTCCACAGGATATTCTCGCCTATCATAGCCATCAGTTCCCCAGAGTGATTATTCCCCAGGAAGACGGCCGTCTTCAGGTAGTTTATCAATCCGGAGAAAAAAGAGTAATTGATTTGAAAAAATCAATGCCAATGTTTCTTGATACAGCACAGGGACAAGCGCTGCATCAGGATATAAATATCGGCCAGTCGCCTTTGCATATTCTGGTGATTGAGTTGCGGAAGAAGTAGGCCAGCATTTCATATAACAAAATACAGAAACAGGGGGAACATGGATCCCGCGGCCTAGCCCCAGGTAATTGCAAACGTTTTACCGCTCCGAATCCCCGCGGTCTGCACCCCGTCCGAATCCCTGGGGTCTGCGCCCCGTCCGAATCCCCGCGGCTTCGACCGCGGGGCCCATGCTTGTTGGAGTAGTATGCTCCTCAGACAAGTTTCTATGTTGCCAAAAATAGGATTTAACAGATAGTCATAAACATGTGTTCTTAACATTAAATTGGCTTCGTGTGGGCCCCGCGGTCGAAGCCGCGGGGATTCGGTAGCTTTTAATGCTTATGCACTTGTGTAACTAGCTACGGGCTTCGACCGCGGGTTCCGCATGAAGCTATTCTGCAATATCAGTACTTGCTAATTAAGGATAATTTTAAAAAATTAAAAACCTGTTTTGACTGCGTTGAGGAGCATTGTTTGGCCATCAGGCATGAGCCCCGCGGTCGTTGCCGCGGGGATGCGGATGGTCGATGCTGGTACTACGTTTGAGTGCTTTCGCTTTTACCAGCTGCCAGTGGTACAACAGCTTGTTGTATAGCCGCAACAGCCCGAAGTAGTAGTATATTGAACAGCAGTATAATTGGCACATCCGCCGCCGCAATTATTAAAACCACAACCAGAAACCAGAACAGCGGCAGTAGCGATGATTACAGCAGATACTATTTTTTTCATGATAGCGTCCTTGCAGGATTAGTTAGTTTAACTATATACCATAAATTCATTGTGTACAAATATTGGCTAATTATTTTCAATATTTTCTTGAAATATCAAAAGGCCTCTATTAGGCTAACTTCTACAACCAATAAAAAGGATATTTATGAAACTCTATTATAGCAAGGGAGCTTGCTCTCTCGGTGTCCGCATTGCAATTAATGAGCTGGGTCTGGATGTTGACTACGAGTCAGTTAATTTAAAAACCAAAACGACTGCGGGTGGAGATGATTTTCTTGCCATAAATCCCAAGGGGGCAGTGCCTGTGCTTGCGATTACTCCCGATAAAGTATTGACAGAGAACGTCGTGATTCTCCAGTATCTTGCGGACACTCATAATGCAACGAACCTGCTGCCTGCTGTCGGCGACTTAAAAAGATATCGCATACTTGAAGTCTGTAACTATCTTTCGTCAGAGGCACATAAAACGATCGGCATACTGTTCAATCCTGCAGTGACTGATGAGATGAGAGATAAAATCATCATGCCGGCTATCCATCAGAAATTAAATTATCTGAACTCCATCGTAAAGGATAAGGGTTTTGCTGCGGGTTCCCATTTTACCATTGCCGATGGTTATTTTTATGTCATTCTGAGCTGGTTACCGCATTTTAAAATTGATTTAAACCACTGGCCTGCCTTGTACACGTATTTTCACAGGATGAGTGAATATCCCTCCGTGGTTAAATCATTAAAAGAAGAACAATAATCTTCAAAAAGCCTGTCACTTGCAGCTCCAGTTCTTTGAAAACGGGCTGCAATTCGTTTATCATCGCTACTCATTAATTTCTGTCTGCCGGAGATTATCAATGCTGATAAAAAAACTTTTTTCCATTGCAGTTGTATCTGCTGCACTTGCTGTGTCTGCGTGCACCAAAGAACTGGAGCCAGGTGATTACGATGCGGCTGAAGTCGGTAAAATCAAGAAAGTCGTACCTGGAACAATTATTTCCATGCGTCCCGTACGATTGCATAACAAAAACGCAGAAGCGGGCATTGTAACGCCAGCTAATGAAAATGCAGACAGTGTTGATACCGGCACCAATCGCTCGCATGGCTATGAGTATGTCATCAGGCTAAACAGCGGCAGCATCATCTCCGTTGTCCAGGCTGAAAACATCAAGTTGAAAACCAAGCAGCATATCCTCGTTATTTATGGCCGAAATACCCGCGTAGTCCCTGATAATGGCAGTGATGATTATTAAAAATTTCAGCCCGGTTGCAGGCAATCGGGCTACAGAGAATTATTCCGCAAACTCCCGGATTGCTTTCAGAAAATGCAGACCGTAATGGTTTAGTTTATGCTGTCCCACACCGGTAACATCCAGTAGTTCTTCAGCAGTCTGCGGTCTTTTCCTTACCATATCGTGAAGCGTATTATCGCTAAAAATCATAAAGGGTGGTTTATTTTCCTGTTCGGCGAGTTTTCTTCGCAATGCCCGTAGGGCAGCAAAGAGAGGATCGTCTTCCTTAGTGAAATACTGTTCTTTAATTCTTGCCACAATCCCCTTGGGTTTTTCATTAGGCAGTACCAGCATAACGTTCTCTTCACCTTTTAAAACAGCCTTGGCTTTGGCGGACAGGCGCAATACATTAAAATGATGTGCATCCTGATAACAGTAGTCTCTATGAATTAATTGCCAGGTTAGCAGTTTCCAGAATTTGGCTGAGCGGTCTTTCCCTATTCCAAAGGTGGATAATTTTTCATGACCGTTTTGTGAAATTTTTTCGGCGTTGCTGCCGCGAAGTACATCAATTACATAGGACATGCCGTAGCTTTGTTTCAAGCGGTATATACAGGAAAGTATCTTTTGCGCTTCGAGGGTTGCATCTTGCGTGACCGGAGGGGAGTCGCAGATGTCACAATACTGGCATTGGGTTGTGCTGGTTTCATCAAAATAATTCAACAGAATATGGCGGCGGCAGTGACTCGCTTCGGCAAAGGCCATCATGTGATTTAATTTGTTGAGTTCTACCCGATGCTTTTGCTCATCTTCAATTTCTGCTATCCAGCCCCGCAAGCGTGCACTGTCTGCGGGATCATAGAGCAGAAATGCCTGAGAGGGCAGGCCATCCCGCCCGGCCCGGCCTGTTTCCTGATAATAACTTTCAATGGTTTTGGGCAAATCGTAATGAACTACATAGCGCACATTGGGTTTATCAATCCCCATTCCAAAGGCCAGTGTGGCAACGACAATATCAATGTGATCATGGCGAAACAATGATTGAACTTCGCGGCGCTCGGCATGGGAAAGCCCGGCATGATAGGCTCTTGCTTTATGCCCTTGTGCCTGTAGCTTTTCGGCCAACTGGGCGACTGCATTGCGCGTGCCGCAGTAAATAATTCCGGCCTGGGAGGTCTGCTCCTTTAAAAAATGGATAAGCTGTTTTCCAGGATTATCTTTATACTCAACCCGGTAATGAATATTAGGCCGGTTAAAAGAAGCCACATAGGACGTGGGTTGGTAATTTAATTTGTCGATAATATCCTGACGTGTCTGTTTATCGGCTGTTGCAGTTAGGGCAATCACAGGCACATCGGGAAAATGGGCTTTTAGTTTTCCAAGCTCTGCATATTCAGGACGGAAATCGTGGCCCCACTGGGAAATGCAATGGGCTTCATCAATGGCAAATAAAGACAACTCGCAATCCTGAAGGCGCTGCAGAAAAGCGGGGCTCACCAGGCGTTCAGGTGCAATATAAAGTAAATCCAGTTCCTGAAAATGCAATTGGGCAAGTACCTGGCGTGACTCTTCACTATTTAAGGAGGAATTATAATAAGCCGCACGAATCCCTTGTAATTTCAAAGCTGCAACCTGATCTTCCATTAAAGCGATTAAAGGGGAAACCACAATGGCAACGCCAGGACGAATCAATGCAGGGATTTGATAACAGAGGGATTTGCCTCCACCGGTAGGCATTAGCACCAGTAAATCCTTGCCTTCCAGCAAGTCATCGATGACTTGCTGCTGCAAACCGCGAAAAGAGTCATAGCCAAAATAATCCTTTAAGATTTTGACTGCTTGATTGGAGGTGCGCTCTAGGACTTGTTCCATGATTTTTCTTTTTTTTATTTCATAGACAGCAAAAATTGGCAATAATATCATTTTATTGCTTCAATAAGAATGTCAGATTTAGCATGTTGTACAAATAAAATGATTACAACCTAAGGACAAACAATGGATTTCACTTATAGTGAAGAGCATCAGGCTTTTCGGGAGATGGCTGCTGATTTTGCACGTACGAAGCTAATGCCTCATGCTGAAAAGTGGGATGAAGAGCATTATTTTCCAATTGAGGTGCTGCAAGAAGCTGCAGCATTAGGAATGGCCGGTCTGGTGGTGTCTGAAGAGATTGGTGGAACCGGGATGACACGCCTTGATGCCTCGCTTATATTTGAGCAGTTGGCGTCTGGTTGTGTGAGTACAAGTGCCTTTTTGTCTATTCATAACATGGTTGCTTCCCTGATTGATCGCTACGGCTCAGAACCACTGCGCCAGCAATGGGGGCCTCTACTAACGCAAATGCAGAAGGTAGGCAGTTATTGCCTGACCGAACCCAATTCGGGTTCAGATGCAGCTTCTTTAAAAACCCGGGCTATCAAAGAAGGGGATTTCTACCGCTTAAACGGCGCCAAATCCTTTATTTCAGGGGGAAGTATAAGCGATGTCTATTTATGCATGGTTCGCACCGGCGACGAATCGCATCACGGCATTTCCTGTTTGTTAGTGGAGAAAGATACGCCGGGATTAAGTTTCGGCAAGCTGGAAAGAAAAATGGGATGGCATAGCCAACCCACGGCGATGCTCTTTTTTGAGGACTGTAAGGTTCCAGTCAGTAATCGTGTGGGTGAAGAAGGCATGGGCTTTAAAATTGCGCTGAATGCTTTA
Organism: Legionella birminghamensis; assembly: GCF_900452515.1. NCBI lineage: Bacteria > Pseudomonadati > Pseudomonadota > Gammaproteobacteria > Legionellales > Legionellaceae > Legionella > Legionella birminghamensis. The sequence goes on along the minus strand of NZ_UGNW01000001.1, from coordinate 2,365,860 downwards.
AATGGCGGGAGGGTCAATATCGCATCCTGTTCCTTGGGAGGCGCCCTTGCCTGTTTGCGGCTGGCACAATCCTATCTCCATGAGCGTAAGCAGTTTGGTAAATCCTTATCACAGATGCAGGCCCTCCGTTTTTATTTCGCTGATATGCTAACCGATTTTGAAGCGGCAAGGCTGATGGTTTATCGCGCCGCTGATGCGCTTGATAAGGGTGATCCCAAGGCCCCCATGTATTGTGCTATGGCAAAACGTCTGGCAACCGATGTGGCTTTTCGTATTAGCGATCGCGCCATGCAAATGCATGGAGGCTATGGGTATTTGCAGGATTACCAGATTGAAAGAATATTTCGCGATTTACGTGTGCATCAGATTCTGGAAGGTACGAATGAGATAATGCGCGAGATTGTCGCCAAATCGGTGCTTGATGAAGAATATTTTATTGATTAATAAGAGGAGTTAATTGGAATGGATGTTATTGAACAGGAATTAAACCGGGAAGGTATTCTCAGCATCACTTTAAACCGGCCTGAAAAGCTTAATTCCTTAAGTACAGAGGTATTACAAACCCTTTCTGAATTATTTACCCATGCTAAACATAATGAAAAAGTAAAAGCTTTGCTAATTACTGGGGCAGGCAAGGCTTTTTGTGCGGGCGCGGACATTGCCCGACTGGCAGAATGCAATGCGCAGACTGGTTATCAGTTTGCCTGCGAAGGACAGGATATATTTCGTCAACTGGAAACGCTGGGAAAACCTTCCCTGGCGGCTGTCAATGGCTTTGCTTTTGGCGGCGGTTGTGAATTGGCAATGGCAGCTACTTTGCGAATCGCCTCTACAAAAGCCCAATTTGGACAACCCGAAGTCAAACTGGGTGTTATACCTGGCTACGGTGGAACCCAGCGTCTTGCCAGACTGGTTGGAAAGGGCAGGGCAATGGATCTTTGTTTGACGGGTCGTTTTATTAATGCTGAAACTGCTTACAACTGGGGGCTGGTTACCGAGCTGGCAGAACCGGAAATGTTGCTGGAGCAGGCCCATAAAACCTTAAATACGATCCTGTCCATGGCTCCATTGGCTATTCGGGGTGTTATGGAAGTGATTGATCATGGATTTGATCTGTCATTAACGGATGCCTTACATCTTGAGGCGGTCCATTTCGCGAAAGTTTGTGCTTCCGATGATAAGCAAGAAGGCGTGCAGGCATTCCTGGGCAAACGACAGGCTGCGTTTAAAGGAGAATAAGATGACCGAGGAGATTCTCTTTGAAAAGCAGGGGTACTTGGGAGTCGCAACCCTGAATCGGCCCAATGCCTTAAATGCTTTAACCTTGCCAATGATTCAATCCTTGCAAGATCAACTCACAGAATGGGAAAGTGATAGAAATATTCATGCGGTATTGATTCAGGCTACACCTGGCAAGTCATTTTGCGCTGGAGGGGATGTTCGCTGGCTTTATGAAAGCGGCTTGCGTAAAGACGCGCAGCAGATGGAGTTCTTTTCGCATGAGTATCGATTAAACCATTATATACATCGCTATTCGAAGCCGTATATTGCGCTAATGAATGGAATAACCATGGGGGGCGGGGTGGGTATTTCACTTCATGGTTCGCATCCTGTGGCCACTGAAAATTTTGTGTTTGCCATGCCGGAAACCGGAATTGGTTTTTTCCCGGATATCGGTGCTAGCTATCTTCTGGCAAGGCTGCCTAATTATCTCGGCGTTTATCTGGGTCTAACGGGCAATCGTCTGCGGAGCCAGGATGCATTGGCCGCTGGATTAATCAAAAAAATCATTCCTGCTGACTATTCGCAACAATTCATTGAGCTGTTAAAGGAGACTGATCTTGCGGTTAATCCTCATCAGAAAGTGGATGCTTGCCTCGGAGAACTCCCATTCAATGAAGCGCCGCTGCCAGTGGCTGACATAGTGCAGATTGAAAAACATTTTAAGTTCAATACGATTGAGGAAATTCTTGTTTCCTTAAATGCCGCAGAGGACGAATGGTCACGTGCTTGTCTCGATAATTTAAGACAAAAGGCGCCTTTAAGTCTGAAAATAACGCTCATGCAAATTCATAAATCCCGTTTCTTATCAATGGCTGAATGCATTAAAATGGATTATTGCCTGGTTCGTCATTTCATGAAGGACTCTGATTTTTATGAGGGGGTACGGGCGCTATTAGTTGATAAAGATAAATCCCCGCATTGGAATCCGAAGCAGCTGGAATCTGTTTCAGAAGCAAAGGTGGCTGATTATTTTGAATGCGAGCAGAGTTTAGAGTTGGTGGATTGAGCTTGAATCCCTCTCGTATCACCGGTGAACGACTTGTATCCCGGGGTGAAAGATTTCGAATCCCCGCGGCTGCGACACCCAATCCCCGCGGCTTCGACACCGAATCCCCGCGGCTTCGACCGCGGGGCCCATGCCTGTCGGAGTAGCATGGTCGTCAGGCAAGTCTCAATGTTGCCAAAAAATAGGGTTTAACAGGTAGTCATAAACATGTGTGCTTAACATTAAATTGGCTTCGTGTGGACCCCGCGGTCGAAGCCGCGGGGATTCGGCGCCTGCTAGGGATTCGCCGCCTTTGCTAGGGATTCGGCGCCTTTGCTAGGGGTTCGGTGTCTTCGCCGCGGATTTGGGCAGGGAATTCAACGTCTTGATATTCCCATCCAGTAATTGGCAATATCAATCCGTCTTGTAATCCAGATATCTTCAAACTGCTTTATATAATCAATAAATTGCTGCAGTGCCTGACACCTCCCCGGACGCCCGCTTATTCGAGGATGCAGGCCAATAGTCATTAGCGCCATGCGCTGCTCCTGATAGAGATAATCAAAACTGTTTTTCAAATGGAGATAAAAATCATTGCCGACGGCGAAGCCGGGGTTCGTTGAATAACGAAAATCATTACAGTCCAGGGTATAGGGTATAATGAGATGCTTATCGAGAAAATAAGGTAGATCATCGGCATAACTCTCAGAGTCATATTTAAATCCGCCAATTTCGATAAGCAGTTCACGCGTATGACTGCTTCTCCGCCCGGTATACCAGCCTTCGGGTCTTTTACCGGTTAATTCACAAAGTACATCGATGCATTGAATAATGTGCTTTTTTTCTTCTTTCTTCGAAATTGCGGCGTAATCAATCCAGCGCCAGCCATGGCCTGCAGCTTCATGGGCGGAGTGTTGCAGATAAAGAGCCAGCGCAGGATTCATACGAACTGCCAGACCCGTTAAAAAGAAGGTCAGCGGAATTTGTTTCCGATCGAATAACCGGATTAACCGCCAGATCCCGCAGCGGCTTCCATATTCAAATAAAGATTCCATGCTTAAATTGCGCATGCCCTCCGGTTTGGCCGCCAGAGGAAATTCGCCGCCGTAAGTCTCCGCTATCGAATCGCCATTGACTGGCGTTAACTCAGCACCTTCCTCATAATTGATTACAAAGTTAATGGCGAGTTTAGCGTCGCCCGGCCAGCAGTTTTGCAGCGCTTCGGGGCCATAGCCAACCATATCACGTCGCATGCTTTATCCCAGCTCAAACGAAGTTATGCCATAAATTGAATGAATATCTAACTTCGGTTCTCCTTTTAAATACATACGGGCGGTGGTGAATACTTTTTTCATCTGATAGCGGGTAACCAGCTCGATGGCATGACGATTAGTTTCGGGTATATCCAGATAAACAGGGCTGTCTACAGCTTTTTTACTGAGTTCCAGCAATAAATCATTTGCAATGGCTGGCGTATCAGCAAACAGGGGACCTATACGATATCCCTGATGTGCAGGTCGAATAACCCCATAGCCGCATAATTTATCCTTGTGAATATAAGCAAGACTGACAGTGTCTGGCTGGTTAATCCAGCAGCTAAGAAACGTATCGCGCCGGGCGGGAAAGTGTTTACGGTCATAATCGCTAAGTGTTTTCAAATCCAGCTGTCTTAAATCGATGATAGAAGCATTAGATCCGGCCTTGACTGGTATCGGCTCGAAACGATAACGTGCATTGGTATGCGCTGAGCGGTAACCCAGGCGGCTGTACCGGTTAACCATCTCCGGAACTCCATCGATACCTGCATTACGATGGCCGACATGCTCAAGTCGTTTCCGGGTTAAAGCCAGACCGTAGCCGCTGCCGCGATAGGCTTTGTCGACAATATAAAAACCGCAGAAGGCGAATTGTTCATCATAGCAAACAGCTGAGCCAACAGCGATCACTTTTCCGTTAAGCTTTCCAGCAAAAAAGCCTTCGGGATCCGTTTGAAAAAAACAAGCCATATCATGTAAACCCGGATTCCAGCCTTCTTTTACTGCCCATTCAATGGCTAATTCTGCTTGCTGCCTGTTCATCCGTTCAATGATATAATCCATAACAGTCCTTGCAATAAAAATTTGAAGCCCTCTGATTACTATAGCTTAAGGCATTGTAGTTTTGCGACTTTCAGGCTTTCCTTCCTCCAGACTCATGCGTTCCTGGTTTAAAACCATTTTGGCTTTTTCTGCAAAAATCTGACCCTGCGTTTTGGGGACATAATGGCTAATCAATTCCTGCAGTTTGCGATAAATTTTATGAAATATATCCTGATGCCGATGCTGGCTTAGCGTCCAGGTATTATCATTTAGCGCTTTTCCTAAATGGTCCAGTGTGCTTGCTTCAGTTTTTTGCAGTGATGCATCCCGTAACTGCTCAACAGCTTTGAGCTTAGCCCGTAACAAGGACGGATTTTTATTGGAAAGCTCATCTTTATCAGTGCATTCATTGAGTAAATGAGCTTTATACTGATGCGTTAAATGGTTAAACGTCAGTAAGGTTTCCGTATTTTTTATGAGGGTTTGCGGCTTGTTGTTATCTGGTAAAGCAAGCATCGCATTGTCGATCATTCTAAGTATGTCGAGTCGCTGCTGGTCGGTACTGGCAGTCTTTAGAAACCGGACTTGCAAGGTCTCAAGCGCCTGTCTGTTTGCATGCGAAATGGCTGCTAAATCAAGACTCGAACGGTCTTTTGGTAAAACACCCTCGCAGGCAAACCAGGTTGAATTCCTAAATAATTGTTGCTTTATTTCCTCGGCAGCAGGCCAGGATTTGAATTGGTTCCACAAAGCCAATTTCTCCTGATGCAACTGCAGTTGGGTTTGCATCAACCCTTGAGGGCTCAGATAATACTCATGCAGCCTGAACAGATAGCTGCGATTTTCAGCTGTATCGATAAAGTCTTTTTGAAGAATATATTCAGCTATTTCAGGCGCGGCATAAACCAGGGAGCTGGCCAGATAATCCCTTACTTTAAGAAAATCAGATTGTTTTTCGATAAAGACCGGATGGCTGCCAATCACAGAATGATCCCGCGCTGAGTCCTCATTGGGATTGATTTGCAAAGCAGCCAGGGTTACCGGGTCAATTTCATAAGCTTCATCCCGATAATGAAGCTGCACTTTGGCTAGTTCGGCATCATTAACGCTGACAATATCGAGCATACCACCTTTGGCAAACCCCCAACGTTTTTTATCAGCAACTGATGGCATGTCTTTTTGATTATTTTTATAGGTGGATAGACTAGACTCCTGGCGGTTTCCCAGCGGAGCCATAATTAATTCCTGCATACCAGGTTGCGCTTTGAATTCCCAGGGATTGCGGGATATGGTTTCTTCTCCCTGGTTTTGCAAATAGTTACGGGTATTGGCATCGTAACCATTTGCTACCATATCCGGTGTTTTACGGCAGAGATCGTCCCAGTCATGCGCATTGAATTTGCGCACTTTGTGAAGATTTAACCAGTCCTGTGCTCTGGCGTCTTCCCTGAAAGCATCGAGATGCGCATTAACAAGGCTGAGTTGATAGGGGTCTTTTTCTCCTTTTTTTCGAAGAGAAAGATTAGTATAAGTTCCGCCTTTATTATACCCGCTCCCTGTCCTTCCTTCTTCACGACGGACTACTTGCGTCTTGCTATGGACAATGTCTACCTGGGGTTTTCGGATAAGAATGGTTGCCATGCCGGTCTGATGATGAAACTGAGTATCGAGTTTGGTATGGGTCACCATTTTCTCGGCAAAATCAATCTCAATCTCTTTATCAAACTGTTCGCGAAGCTGACGATAGGTTTTATCAAAATCCACTTCCTGACAATGGAGGATAATCACATCGACATTACTTATTTCCTGCGCTAATTGCTGAACGGCAGTAGTGCCCGGAGTATCGTTACCGCAATTTAAGGTGAAAATTTTGAGTGATAATGGCATGGAGAATCTGAAAAAAGAGGAGTAATTTGATTATAGAATGTAACTAAGTGCCAATGCGAGTCCCTAATCCCGCGGCGAAAGACCACTCGAATCCCCGGCTTCGACCATCCGAATCCCCGCGGCTGCGACCGCGGGGCCCATACCTGATGGCCAAACATACTCCGCAAAGCTTTTAAGTAAGTATATTCTAATAGGCTTCGTGTGGACACGCGGTCGAAGCCGCGGGGATTCGGAGCGGGAAAATATTTGTGTAGATATCTATGGGTCTGCGCCTCAGGGATTCGGTGTTTTATTTCCTGATAATAATCCGATTTTCAACTGTCTTGACTCCATTCACCTGTGAAGCAATTTGCTCAGCCACGTCCGCCTGGCGTATTTTTTTTACATAGCCGCTTAAAGTCACTACGCCATGATCACTGCTTATTTGAATAGGGGCATCTTCAAGAATTTCATTTTCGCTAAATGAGGTCCTGATTGCATTGCTGATTTGCTCATCGCTGTTAGCGAGGAATGGTTGATTGTAACCGCTAAAACCGGAAATGGACTGGCAGCCGGCAAGAAGGCTTAATGTTAATAATGGGATGCAGAATTTTTTCATGGATTGCTCCTGTTACAAATTAAACGGCTAAATTGCGCGTTTTAAAGTCATATGATTTATAAATACGCTACTATAGTAACAGAAAAGGGGCCTGACAAGCTTTATTGAAACAGATTAAATTGTCTGTTGGTGCAATTTCTTTTAAAATACCGCTTTATTTTTTTGAGTGACCTATGTCCGATTTTTACGAAGACTTCAGCAAAAGGCGCACCTTTGCCATTATCTCCCACCCTGACGCTGGTAAAACAACAGTAACTGAAAAACTGCTTCTATTTGGAGGTGCTATCCAGTTGGCTGGAACAGTCAAGGGCCGAAAGGCGGATCGACATGCGACCTCCGACTGGATGGAGATGGAAAAAGAGCGGGGAATTTCCATTACCACATCGGTCATGCAGTTCGTTCATAATGAGCATGTGATTAATCTGTTAGATACCCCGGGACATGAGGATTTCTCTGAAGATACCTATCGCACACTGACTGCCGTAGACTCGGCATTAATGGTAATTGATGTGGCGAAGGGGGTAGAAGACCGTACTGTAAAACTGATGGAAGTCTGTCGTTTGCGCGACACTCCGATCATGACTTTTATCAACAAACTGGACAGGGAAGGGCGCGAGCCTATTTCCTTATTGGATGAAGTGGAGTCAGTTCTTGGAATTCAGTGCGCTCCAGTCACCTGGCCGGTGGGCATGGGAAAACGTTTTAAAGGAATCTATCATTTATATGAAGATGCGGTTTATCTCTACCAGTCAGGCAAAAATGCCCAGAAACAGGAGGCGACACGTATTCAGGGGCTTGATAATCCCGAGCTTGATACCATCCTGGGCGATGCCGCCCAGGAATTACGCGATGAAATCGAATTGGTTAAAGGGGCTTCTCATGAGTTTAATCTTGAGGAATACCTTGCCGGGCGATTGACCCCGGTTTATTTTGGTTCTGCCATTAATAATTTTGGCATAAAAGAGTTACTCGATGACTTCGCCCGGAATGCCCCTGGCCCTCGACCCCGAGAAGCGGTGGAGCGGGAAGTGTTGCCTGAAGAGGAAGCCTTCAGCGGATTCGTCTTTAAAATCCAGGCCAATATGGATCCCAAGCATCGTGATCGTATTGCTTTCTTACGCATCTGCTCAGGCCAGTTTACAAAAGGGATGAAATTAAGCCATCTGCGCATTGGCAAGGAAATTCAGATTTCCAATGCCTTAACCTTTATGGCTGGCGATCGTTCCCATGCAGAGCTTGCAATGGCGGGTGATATTATCGGTTTACATAACCATGGCACCATCCGGATCGGCGATACGTTTACCCAGGGTGAGCAACTTAAATTTACCGGGATTCCTAATTTTGCCCCTGAACTGTATCGCCTGGTGCGTTTGCGTGATCCTTTAAAAAGTAAAGCCTTACTAAAGGGGTTGATTGAGCTTTCCGAAGAAGGGGCTACTCAGGTGTTCAGGCCATTGAACAGTAATCAGCTGATTCTTGGCGCTGTGGGGGTTCTGCAGTTTGATGTCGTTGCCCATCGCCTTAAGAATGAATATAAAGTGGATTGCGTTTATGAATCAGTCAATGTGACCTGTGCCCGTTGGGTTTATTCTGAGGATGAGAAGGCAATGGCTGAATTCAAAACCAAAGCCTATGATTATCTGGCTTTAGATGGCAGCGATTCCTTAATGTATCTGGCGCCGACAAGAGTCAATCTGACTATGGCACAGGAACGTTATCCCAAAATTCAATTTACTGCGACAAGAGAACATTAATGATAGTTAAAACCTTGATGATGACTATGCATTAAGGTTTTAACTGTCCCTCAATTTGCCATGCAAGCAAAATAACTGTATCTTAGTTCCCAATTTTATCACTATGGAGATTTTTAATGTTTAAAAAAATTGGTATGTTCTGTATTGGTGCTCTTCTAAGCACTCAGGTTTTAGCTGCCAATCACTCCCTGGCTCCAAATCTCAGCATTGAATATGATTTGAAGCCAAGTAACCCTGAAAAATTCGCAAATTTTACTTTATTTGAAGTAAAGGCTGAATGTGTATTACAGACAACAGAACCTCAGGCAATCATTCATGTACTGATGGAAAAACGCTCTGGGACAATTGATAAATTACCTATTTCTCAAGGTGAAGAACGGGATCTTTTGATCGAAAATGGAACAGTGCTGGAGCTCAAAGTGCAGTCAGCCGCAGTAGTGGAATTGGAAAACAGAAGCAATAGTGTTATTCATGCTTCTTGCAGGACGGTTAAATAATAACCGCCTCTGCTTCCCGTGGATTGTCTTTTATGTCCGCGGCATCGACCCATACTATCTGCAAAAATGCAGTCGAATCCCCGCGGCATCAACCGCGGGGCCCATGTCTGATGCCCGAACATGCTCTTCAGATGAATTCCAATGTTGCCGAAAATAGCAATTTAAAAGCAGTTAGAAACAAGTCTTTGAAACATTATCCTTAAATTAGCAAAAACCGATATTCTATATAGGCTTCGTATGGGCCCCGCGGTCGATGCCGCGGGGATTCGGAGCGGGGAAAACATTTGAGTAGATAGCTATGGGCTGCGACCGCGGGGATTCGGAGCGGGAAAACTTTTGTGTATATACCTATGTGCATGCCCTGGGATCTAGTAAAACACCCTAAATCTCGGCCAGCGATTTGGCAATTGATTCAGTCATCACCTTTGCATCACCAAACAACATATAGGTATTATCGCGGAAGAAGAGATCATTCTCGACACCTGCATAACCCGCATTAAGGCTCCGTTTCACAAACAATACGGTTTTTGCCTTTTCAACTTCCAATACTGGCATTCCATAGATCGGTGAACTCGGATCCGTTTTAGCCGCGGGATTGGTTATATCATTGGCTCCAATCACAAAAGCCACATCTGCTGTACCGAAATCCCTGTTAATCTCGCTTTGTTCGAACACGCGATCATAGGGGATATTGGCTTCTGCCAACAGCACATTCATATGGCCGGGCATACGTCCAGCAACTGGATGAATAGCGAAGCGAACCCGAATATCTTTCTTCTCCAGCGCATCCACCAGCTCTTTAACGGCATGCTGGGCATGTGCTACTGCCATACCATAGCCTGGAACGATAATCACATCTTTGGCATTGCTCAGCAGGAAGGCTGCATCTTCGCCATTCGCCTGGTGCACTTGCTGATTGCTATGGCTGCCATTGATAGGGGATGATGCACCGCTTCCCTGGATTCCGCCGAAAATCACGTTAATAATTGAGCGGTTCATACCTACGCACATGATATAACTCAGAATGGCCCCGCTGGCGCCTACCAGCGCGCCGGTGATAACCAGGAGGTGATTACTTAAGGTAAATCCAATTCCGGCAGCCGCCCATCCTGAATAGGAGTTCAGCATGGAGATGACGACAGGCATGTCGGCACCGCCAATCGGCATAATCAATAAAAATCCAAGTACAAAGGAAAGCAGGGCGAGCAAAGCAAATGCCCAGAATGGTTGTGCAATAACGAAATGAATTAATAAGGCAAGGATGACAATGCCTAATAAAAGGTTGACCACATTTTGCCCTGGATAGCGCAAAGGCTGGCCAGACATCAGGCCCTGAAGTTTTAAGAAGGCAATGATTGAACCGGAGAAGGTAATTGCTCCAATAATTAATCCCAGACTCATCTCAATCAGGCTTGAGGTATGGATTTCACCGGGTTCGCCAATATTAAAAGCAGTGGGGGACAAGTAGGCGCAAAAGGCGACAAGAACCGCTGCCAGACCAACAAGGGAGTGAAATCCTGCGACTAATTGCGGTATGGCGGTCATGTTAATCTTCAGCGCAATAAAAGTGCCGACGATTCCGCCTGCAATAATCAGGGCAATCAGCAGCCCGTGATGATTCATCCCCGGCATCATCAGCGTGGCGCCAATGGCAAGCGCCATTCCAAATATACCTAATAAATTCCCTCTCCTGGATGTTGATGGGCTGGCCAGACCTTTAAGCGCCAGAATAAAACAAACAGCCGCGATTAAATAGAAAAATGAAATCATTGTCGTCATGACGTTACCATCCATATAATTATTTTTTGTACATACGCAACATGCGCTGAGTGACCACAAATCCGCCAAAAATATTAATTGCAGTGATAAAAATTCCAAGACCACCCAGCCAGCCGATGCTTCCGCTAAGCTGAGTGCCGGTGGCAATGAGCGCTCCCAGAATAATAATACTGGAAATGGCGTTAGTAACGGACATCAACGGCGTATGAAGTGCCGGCGTCACTTTCCAGACCACGTAATAGCCAACAAAGCAGGCCAGGACGAAAATAGTCAGTGTGGCAATATAGGGATTATTTATAAAAACAGCACTAGGCATTTTGGGCCTCCTTAACCGATTGGAATGGCATGTAGGCACCCTGATGGCATAAAAGTGCCTGCTTCATAATTTCATCTTCCTTATTAAATGACAGGGAACCTGGTGTTTCTGCCATTAAGCGGATCAGATTGAGCACGTTGTTCGCATAAAGCTCACTGGCTGTTGCCGGCACAAGACCAGCCATATTGCTTATTCCAATGATGCTGACCTCATTTATTTTGATAATCTGATCCTTCTGACTGCCCTCGCAATTGCCTCCTCTGGACGTTGCCAAATCAACAATGACCGAGCCTTCTTTCATATGGGCAACGGTAGCGCTTTTAATGAGGACAGGCGCTTTTCTTCCAGGTATTAATGCAGTACAAACGATGATATCGGCCATTTGGGCATACTTATCGATCAACTCTGCCTGAAGCGCTTTGTACTCTTCACTCATCTCACGGGCATATCCCCCGCTGGTTTCAGCATCGGCCTCTTCACTGACTTCAATAAATTCAGCCCCCAGACTCTCAACCTGTTCTTTTGCAGCCCGGCGCACATCAAAAGCATACACAACAGCGCCTAGCCGTTTGGCAGTAGCTATCGCTTGTAAACCGGCAACCCCTGCACCCAGGATCAGCACTTTGGCGGGATGAATCATACCAGCTGCTGTCATCATCATTGGAATGGCGCGGTGATAATATTGAACTGCCTCAAGGATTGCACGATAGCCAGCCAGGTTGGCCTGCGAGGACAAACTGTCCATGCTTTGGGCGCGGCTTATCCGCGGGATCAGATTCATGGAAAAAAGGCTCATTTGTCTGGCAGTAGCCCAGCTGACTATTTCACTGTCTATCTGATTGTCAAAAGGACCCACGATCAGGGAGTTTGACTGTAAGCCATCCAGTTCGGAGGGCGCTAATTCACTGACGCAAACCAGAATATTGGTTTGACCCAGCAGTTCCTGACGATTTGCAATAATTTTGGCGCCAGCCTGTACATAATCATCATCGCTAAAGCCTGCAGCAGCCCCTGCGTTGGTTTCGCAGCATACCTGAAGTTCAAGCTTGTTATAATGTTTGACGACACTCGGCGTAATCGCTACACGGGTATCATGTGAATTCTCATTTAAAGCGGTAATTATCATAGTAAAGATCCTTTTTACCAGCAGTATTGATGTGTATCATTCTAGATAATACTCGATTTTACGTTTGGTGGACAGAATCACCGTAAAATTTGAGTTTGCAGTTCTTTAGCGGTTTCGATAAAGTATGCGTCCAATGGAAGTCCAAACTCATCATCATGGAAATTTTGTGTTTTTATGCAGGGATAGCTTTTTTCTATACGCATTCTCTTTATGCTGCTTTATTTGTCCTGATTGGCCTTTTTTTCAAAGCAAGCCGATGGATTCCCCTATGGTTTTTTGCAGCGATCGTCTGGTGCTTACTGCATCAATACTGGGTTGCAGAGCAGGGGATGCCGAATACTGAGCTTATTACAAAAGCCGTAGTACGAGGCAAAGTAGTGTCCATTCCCGCGGTTTCAGAAGACAGAACGCAGTTTCAATTTCGAATCACAGCGCTGGATGGAAAAAAGGCAGATGCTTATGCAATGCTTTCCTGTTATCAGCATTGTCCTGAAATTACCACTGGCCAGAATTGGCAGTTCGAAGTCAAATTGAAAAAACCGCAGCCTCCAGGGAATCCAGGGGCAATAAACTATCGCCAGACATTGCAGGCTCGCCATATCGACTGGACGGGGTATTTAAAAAAAAACGCCGAGCTTCTGCAAGACGACTCAGGATCAGCTGGAATATTAAATGTGCGGCACTATCTTTCGGTTTTAATTCAGCAGCATCTTGATGATCCAATCAGCTCAGGCATTATACAGGCTCTCACCTTAGGCGTAACCAACCATATCGCGAGGGCGGAATGGGATTTATTTCGGCGGACGGGCACTACGCATCTGATGGTTATTTCGGGTGCGCATATCGGTCTGGTTGCCGGACTGATTTACAGTTTATTCCGCTGGTTGTGGACGAGGATTCCAAGGCTTTGCCTCTATCGGCCTGCGCAGCAGGCGGGCAGTGTCGGCGGTATACTGGCGGCATTGGTTTATTCATTGCTGGCTGGTTTTGCAGTACCGGCGCAACGTTCTTTGATTGCTTGTATCTTTATGCTGAGTAAAAACTTTGGCAAACAGAAATTTACTGGCTGGCAGACCTGGCGTTACGCATTATTCATTGTCTTGCTCATTGAACCGCACGCGGTTTTACTGCCAGGATTTTACCTGTCTTTCCTGGCCGTTGCGACATTGATTTCTTCCAGTCAGAGAATCAGTCATTTACGCGGATTCAGAAAAACGATCGCCCTGCAAATTGCCTGTTTGCTGGGTTTAATGCCCTTTACGCTATTCTGGTTTTCTTATGGGGCGGTTAATGGTTTATTGGCGAATTTAGTCGCTATTCCATTAGTGGGTTATGGCATCGTCCCTTTGGGGCTTTTGGGCTTGCTATTGCTAGTGGTTTTTAAAAGCGCGGTGTTTTTATGGCCAGTTACCCAATTAATTCATCTATTAATGGGATATCTCCATGGCATTAATACCTTTGCATGGATTAATTTTGATTTTGGACTGACTAATCTATTGCAACTTTTTGCTTTGAGTTCTGCAATTATAACAGCTGTTTTTCTGCCCGATAAAAAATTGATTCTGGCTGTGATTCTTCTGGTAGTCTCGGCATTGTTTCCTTCCTTCCCCAAGGTTGGGCAGGGAGATTTTATCCTGAATGTATTGGATGTAGGACAAGGCTTGTCGCTTGTCGTTCGAACGGCTAACCATAGCCTGATATACGATACCGGTATGAAGTTTTTTCAGGGAAGCGATATGGCCGAGCTTGCAATCAATCCCTATCTTCATTCAATAGGGGTTAAACAAATTGATAAGGTGGTAATTTCCCATCCCGATCTGGATCATCGCGGCGGTCTGCCCAGTCTTGAAAAAAGCTTTCCCATTGGCGAGCTACTTGTTGACAATGTGAATTTTTATAAACGAGGGCGTAATTGTCATCAGACGCCAGACTGGGATTGGGATGGCATACATTTTCATTTTTTCCCAATAAAACAAAGCTTCAGGGATAAAAATAATTCGTCCTGCGTTTTGCAGATAAGCAGTCGCACCCGAAAAATTCTGCTGACTGGCGACATTGAAAAAAAAGCAGAACATTATCTCACTGAAACCTACGGTAAACAGCTGGCTGCTGATCTATTAGTGGTGGCACACCATGGCAGTAAAACGTCTTCTACAAGGGATTTCATTGATGCAGTAAATCCTGAGTTTGCAGTGATCTCTGCAGGGTTCGATAACCGCTACCATTTTCCGCATGGCATTACACTGGATACATTAAGGGAAAAACATATCCAAATCTACAATACCATAGATTGTGGGATGCTCTCCTGGGATAACTCAGGAGAGCCTTATTGCTATAGAATACCTGAACAACAAATCAGGTATTCGAGAGAACATACTAGTTCAAAGTAAGCGTAGAGCTTTCTTTCTGGGCAGTATGCTGGACCGCATTAGGTGCCATGGTTTTGATAATAGCGAAAAGATCGTTCATCAGCGCAGTATCATCAGGAAAGCCTTCATGCCATCTTAGGGGTAAATCACTATTTTGGCCCATGATTTCTATATAGTCATGCAAATCGTTTAAGGTGTCGACCCTCGTTTTTTCAGGGATGTCACTTATTTTCTTTATATCAAATATTTTGAGGATAGTTTCAGCCAGCTTACTGTTCGCCGCTTTTTCTTCTTTGCCGTATTCACTGGTAATTTTATGCAATACATAAATACAGGTTCCAGCGAGCACATTGGTCAGAAAATCATTCTTTCTCTGTTCAAGATTAATTTCTGGTGCAAGGGCTGATTCTGATAGGTCAGCCTTTTTTTCTGGCTTAAACCGTTTGTCAATATTGTGATAAGTTCCTTTATACCGGTAAATTGATCGTCCAACCGCCTCGACAAACGATGAATTGGCAGTTCGGGTGAGATTCTGTGACGCCAATAGTTTCGTAAACCAGTATTGTTGCTTCGCATGCTCCTCTCGTGCTTCCTTATAAGTGGTATTAATGTTTTTAGTGGCAAATATAAGTTGCTCAAGAGATGGAATCTTAAATGGCATAATAACCTCACTGTTAAAAAATACCAGACGGACTGTGCATAGTTTTTCCCTTCACATTTACCACATTATGGAAATCCAGTTGTATAGTCAAGTCATTTTATTTTTATTGATCAACAGTGAAGAAGAATCAGAAGCGGTTAATAATTGACAATTTAATGGACATATTGTATTATGCGCCAACTTTGTTCTTGCTGGTGAAATTGAATGCGAGTAGTTTTTTTTCTGCTAAGTTGCTGTTTTTTTCTTCCTTCGGCCTATGCAGCGCAAGAAAACTGCGAGCAACAACAATGCATCGCCATTGTTGATGCAGGAAGCACCGGATCGCGTTTACATGTTTACTCCTATGATTTGGAAGACAACTCACCAGTTAATATTACCGAACGATACTCCAAAAAAATAAAACCCGGGCTAGCAACCATCGAGGCCAATGCACCGACTATCGATGCTTACATGACCACGCTTTTTTCAGGCGCGCCAAATTATCCAGTCCCTGTTTACTTTTACTCAACCGCCGGTATGCGCTTATTGCCTCAACCCAAACAACAGCAGATGTATGATCTGGTTCAGCAGTGGTTTGCCAATCAGAGCCAATGGCAGCTTGCAGAAGCAAAAACCATTACTGGTACAGATGAGGGAATGTATGGCTGGCTGGCCGTTAATTATCAGCTTGGCAACTTAAAGGGCAACAATGAGACTGTAGGCACCATGGATATGGGCGGTGCCTCAGTACAAATCGTTTTCCCGGTCAATGCGGCCTCTGAAGCCAACAGCCAGGATATCCGCGAGTTTGATTTATACGGTCAACATTTCAAATTATTTATTCATAGCTTTCTAGGTTTAGGACAAACTGAAGTAACCCACCAGTTTCTTGATGATTCCGTCTGCTTTGCCAACGACTACCAAATGCCTGCCGGCGAAAAAGGGCAGGGCGACGCCTACGTGTGCGAAGAGGAAGTCTCCAGCTTAATGAATGCAGTACATCACGTTAACCGCACCGTACAACCCGTTCTCCAGGCCAACCCGGTTAAAGATTGGTACACAATGGGCGGGGTAGTCGACCTGGTAAAAAGCCAACCCTTCAATTTCATTGATCAGGAATTCAATAATCAATCCCTCCTCGACGAAGCCAATTCAGAAATTTGCCAGCAACAATGGTCTTCTTTAAACAGTCAATATCCCGGTAACGAATACCTCTACGGCTACTGCCTCTTCCCAGCCTACTATTACGCCCTTATGGTAGACGGCTACGGTTTAAACCCGCAACAACCGCTCCACTACCTAAGCGCCGACAAATCCGGCGACTGGACAATCGGAGTTGTCTTAAAACAGCCCAAATCTTACTCGCAAACCATTCAAAATTAGGTATATAATCATAGCACTGCCGTTGTAGCTCAGTCGGTAGAGCAATTGATTCGTAATCAATAGGCCAGCGGTTCGATTCCGCTCAACGGCATAATAAAATCAATGAGTTAAGTTTTTTATTTCCTTCTGATGCACTTCTTTGGTACCGATATTGGTACCTAGATCCAAATGTAATTACTTGATGCTTTTTGTTATTTAGTTTATGAATTGGTTTAAAAAGACTGGGAAGACACTAAATAGAAGCATCGCTTCCACCGTTTTGATGGCTCTACTGGTTAACAAACAGAGCACTCTAACATAAATATATAATTTCAAGATTCTCTATAGGTCAGTATGTATAAAAACAGATCCGAAGCTGAATTGCCTGAATGATACAATGAATTTATAATCGGCACTCTGATAAAAAATGATCTTTAAATAGGGAGATGTTATGAAAGAAAATTATTTTGATGCAATTGATACAGAAGAAGATAAAGATGAATACATGCCTTGGTAATCCAGGGCTGCGAAAGCATTCCCTTTTAGTAGTTTCGCTGTTGATATGAAATTAACTCTAAACAATGATGTGTTTGCAGTAATCGATGATTTCTTAGAACCATCAGATTTTGAGAAAATTTGGAGTTATATTCAAACTGAAAATTTTAAGTTTGTTCATTCTTCCAGATGGGTAAATGCTTTTAGCATCGAAGATGGCGCCCCTTTATGGGGCAACGTTACAATTTCCCATCCTAGACCAGAACCTTGCACTACAGAGCAAGTATATCCTACCGCTACAACAATCGATTTATTTATCCAGGAGCTGATTGTAGGCTCTGCCGAGTTCCCTCATTTGATAGGTCTTAGAGACCGGGATTGGGATTTCTTCTATGCCAGACCTTATCTTTATCCAAGAGGTTCAGGGCTATCTTGGCATACTGATGGAAAATACAAAATCTCAGGCGCCTATGTATATTATTGCCATCCTAACTGGGATATGAATTGGGGAGCTGAATTATTAATTAACCCTATAACTCAAAAAGATTTTGAATATCCTGAAGTAACTTTGATTAATAACCAGAAAAAAAGGGTAGGGTTTCATCTTAACAGTAAAGAGTTAAATACTTATATGGGTGATGGAATAGGGTATTACATTGTGCCGAAACCTAATCGGTTAGTTATTTTTAGGAATGATATTTTGCATTGCATAAAAAAGGTAGAAAACGCCGCAGGAAACCAGATGAGGGCATCAATAACTGGTTTCTTTATGAGTAATGACAAAATACACGAAGCAAAAGAAGCTGAAAATTAAACAATGAATTTACTATATGACATACCACCTGCACAGGCTCAAGAAAAAGTAAATTTTGTTATTTTGATGCCCATAATAGATAAAGTAACTTTATATAATTTTATCCTTAGGCAAGAAGATATCCCTTATAATGAACAACCCAGTCGCTATCAATTTACAAAATGGTCTACCTGGTGCTCAGCTCATTTTTCCTCTTACTCCTTCTTTGTTAAATATAAAAATGCTCTTTTACGATGCAAACAATTTTTGTATGACTTTGGTCCTCTATCCACATTAGATCATGCTGCTTTATATGATCATTGGGTTTGGGAAATGAAGCCGCACATATTGGGGCAGGAAAATATTGGCTGGATGGGTTATGATTATTCAAAGTCAAAAACCTTAAGTTTTTTCTCATATGGAACTAACATTGAACTTCGTTTACTTGAAGGGGATTTAAACGATGATGAGTTCTTAGAGCTAGGTAAGTTTTTTTCTCCTCTCCCATCATCAGAAAAAATTTTAAAAATGAATTTTTTTGAATTATCGTATTGGTCCCGCTACAGCAATTGTATAGAGAATGCTTGCATTGATAGAGATAAATACAAACCACCTTCAAGTTTATGGAATGTAAGGTGGCCCACGCACAATATATTCAAAATCGGTGAACCAGACTGTCTTAACTATTTGAATTTTCTAAATTTAGACTTTATTCCAGACAGCCAAGTGACTTATAGGGATGAAAATCAGGTAGTAGAAACTCAAATCGTACTGTTTCCGAATAATGGAAAGAAAAATCAAATCGCCTGGTTTCGCGTTTTCAATCAGACTTCTTTTCCAATAAAGAAACCAGCCTTCTCCAGATTGCCTAATATGAATTCATTCAGTGGCTATGGCAATTTTAACCTCACTGTCTTGCGCCCAAAGAATGAGATGGTTACGAGCAATATATATATTGCCAGTGTTAATAATTGTTACGGACCACATGATGCTCTTTGGTGGGATGACGAAAAGGCTTATCTATTGCAGTTAAGCGCTGGTGTAAATAATTCTATAGATTATTTTACGAAAATTTTTTGTCAGCTTGTATAGTTAAGGCAGCTTCTTAAAACTGACGCACAGCGCGTATACGGCCTAAGGAACTTGCTTTATCACTGGCGATCACTTCGCCGGTACTAAAGTTTTGCAGCCATGCCTTTGAGACACTCGCTTCAGTTGAGCTCCAATAATAATCAGGTGCAAAGCTTGTTAAACCCTGCTGTTGCAAATTGGTTTTTAAAAGGCTTAACTCATAAATTGAAGGAAGATACCAGCCACCATAGCAAATACTTTGCGTATTCGCTGGTGTAATACAAGGCGTCTCCCCATCTTCTGCAACACTGTATTGATGAGCGAGAAGCGCTGCAAATGTTCCCGTTTGGTTATCAACCGTTTGCTGGGCGATAATTAATCGGGTATTAGTTTCACCTGCGCCGATACCATCCGCGCGTGCATTGGTGACTTTATTCCCGCTTTCACCATTTCGCCACTGAATGCCCTGGGTATAGACGTCATTTACACTGGTAATTAAGCCATGCTGGCCTGTGTCATCGACCCAGAAGACAATACCACCCTGATAGCATTCGCCAATCTGATGGCTGATGGTATTATTGGTACTAATTACATCGCCTTCAATGTGAATGCCGCTACCGGCCTGATAATGGCCAGCTGGCCCTCGTTCGCCCTTTGATCCAGGGATACCCTGTGGGCCTTGAGGACCTGCGGGAATGGAAGCAATTTGCCTGGCTAAGGCTGCAATCTGATTGGAAACCACGACCATCTGGTCTTGCAGCATACCAATGTGCTGCCAGATATCAGTATCGCCTGCTTTTGCACTGTTAAAACACAAACAAGAAAAGGCGGTTATAACTAACTTTTTCATGAATCACCTCATTAACGGTTCCGGGGTTGCTCCTTTGAA
Source organism: Legionella birminghamensis (assembly GCF_900452515.1). Lineage (NCBI taxonomy): Bacteria > Pseudomonadati > Pseudomonadota > Gammaproteobacteria > Legionellales > Legionellaceae > Legionella > Legionella birminghamensis. The sequence continues at coordinate 2,345,937 of NZ_UGNW01000001.1, read as the reverse complement.
ATAAATCCATGAAATGCCGCTGGAGGAGATTGCAATTTGGTAATGTACTTCAGGTTATACTGGTGTTGGCCATTCATACCACTGGTTGCAGTAGATCTTTTCCATTGGTTTTTAGAATTTAAGTAGCCCCCAAAGGGGCTTAATAGTTTAAAAAAACATAGGTCTGACCATCAAATTCTACCGATCTATAATCATTAATAAAAAGATCACGAGCAAACGCCTCATAATCAAAATAGCAAATTAAATTATCCGGCAATTGATGGTCATAACACTCATCAAACAACTGTTTGGCAAAATCAACCTCTGAATCATAAACACCTTGGTAATGCTCATCCAACATCAGTCGTGCATCGTCTATCGAATAATCAGGAAGAAGAGCTAAGCCTAGCTTTCCATGTTCTTCAATAAAAGATGCGTACTCCGTAATATTGCTTATTGCTTCGTACTCATGGATCTTGATGTTGCCAAATCCTTCATAATCATGGATGGCGTAATCTCCAGCATTGGGTTCAGTACTGTTATCTAGCATGTCCCAAATGTTCTCCATGATTTCGTCTTCACTTTGTGTGGCATCAATCCAAACACCATGCAGGACTGCATTGTTGTAGGATGCTAAACAGGCGACATAAATTGAAGGGGTATCCATGGGATTGTCTCCTTGTGTTAAGGGAGCAATCCCACACGGGAGCTTGCTCCCGTGGTGGGGTTAAAATTAAAACGGAATTTCTTCTGAATCAGTTCGCAGCATTTCACGCATGTGCGCTAAATGTTGTTCTGCGGTTTTATTGCCTGATTCATCAGCCGATTTAAGGTAGTTGAGTAGCTGAATATGATTGACGACAATGTTTAAGGCTTGGCGAACGTTACCATCATTGTCTGTCCATTGATTAGAACGAAGTTTACCTTCCAGATATACTTGCGAACCTTTCTTTAAATACTCAGCCATTTTAGTCAGTCTTCCAAAAAGTATCAGCTGATGCCATTCCACTCTGGTTTGCCATTCGTCATTTTGTTTGAATGACTCATTGGTTGCTAAAGTGGCGGTGACAAAAGATTGTCCGGCTTTTCCGGTGATGCTCTTAGGATCAGCACCGAGATTGCCAATTAATTGAACGCGGTTTAAAGATGTAGTCATTGTATCTCCTGTTATTAAATGAAGGCCGCATAACAGAAAAACATCCGCATAGGCAGGTGGTTTTCTGTTATGCGGATAGACTCATTTGTTTCAACTGATAAGCAATCGTTGAGTATTGAACAGTTTGACAAAGGAAATTAAGATTTCCAGTTTGTGCAAACTCAATTCGGCTCGCTGAATGTCATGGGAACTGATTTGAAGTCGTTGGCGACTTAAATCATTAACACAACAATCCAGTTCAAACAGCAAATGTTCAATCTCAAGTTGTACTGGTTCCTGTCGTTGCATAGTAAGCTCCTTGAAATAGGGAGGATTAGCCCCAAAGGGACTAGAAAAATCCCGTGGGTTATGCAAAAAAGATCACCGAAACATCGGTTGATTTACCTGATTATTAATGATGATGTGCTTAAAGCACTCCTTGGGCATAAAGCCGTAAATAACTCCTGATGGGTTTCCCTGCTAACGCTCTGCCATGGAATTAGGGAACAAGATGGCATATCACAAGACCTTAGGTTTCGTCAGAGTTACACTGACTCTTCAGTTGTGTTGCTGTTAGATTATCAAGCTATTATTGGGAATCAAGGACTTTTTCGCGTTGATATTAAATGAACATAATTGAACCACGACAGACTTTAATGAATGAAATAATAGAGGGCTTTTCAGAGGAAAATAATGGAAGCAACTTGGACTACCAGGGAGCCAGCCATTTTAATACCAGTTGTATAGATGCAGTAATTTGTTGCTGAGTAAGGTAAAAGCCCCATTTGCAGGGGCTGATAATAGAAATAACATGACTATTTCCATCAATCTCAACTGAACAAAAGGCATTGATATTTGAATCACGGGCAAATGCCTCATAATTGAAATAACATAATCAATTGTCCGGTATTAGATTACTGAAGTATTCTCCAAAACATATCGGGCATAATCAACCATGATTGTTTCACCGTTCAGGTATTTTCTCTAAAAAAAGGAATACCTTCACAGGGAAGAATTTCCAGGGGGGGTAAACTACAAATTAATGAATCACTTTAATTAAGGTTGTCAGATAAGCTGCCAGTGATAACCCAATGGTAACCACAGTTCCTATCATCCATCTTCTTGAGGCCAGAATCTCATCTCTGAGTTCTTTACGAGATTCAAGCATTTCTTGCTTAAGCTCTTTACGAGATTCGTCAAACTCGCGCTTCTGCTCAATAAAACGCTTGTCCCTGTCTTCAAAGATTTTGTTTATAGTCTCAGATAGCATGCTGTTAACCTCGTTATCACTATAGATATTAAAGATTTCCATTTCAGTCAGAAGCTCAACAAAAGCTCTTGCATAATGTTTGGAAGCACCTTTCTTTTCTAGTAGTGTAACACATTTAAGCGAGTCGCATTGAAGTTTCATTAGACACTTGCTCCTTGAAAACCGGATTAAAGTGCCCTGCCGGACATTTAAATCCGGCCACCCTTAGGGCTTTGGTTAAAAAAATTGTATTTCAGTGATCATAGGGTCATTTTTTTAAATTAAAGTACTCAAACAACCATTACAAAGTAATTCTCCTTCCAGCTGCAGGCTTAAAGGGATCAGAGAACGTAAGCTTATTAACAAAGACCGCCATTCATCCAGGTTTAAATAAAGCCACTGGCCATAAGAATCATCTGAGCCATATCCGTTTATGTTCAGCGTGGTAAAAATACATTATCAATGTTTGTTCTTTACTCATACTTTCTCCTTAAAAAAGGAACCATGATCCCCAAAGGAGTGGTTCCCTTTGGGTTAGAATTACTCACCAAAACCGAATTTGGTAGATTTGCCTGATTGTTAAAGAATGAATCCAATAGCTATCCCTGACCAATGTCATGGAAACTGTCCATTAGCGTGAAAAATTATTGTATCTGTAGGATATACAATGAGTCCTTGAGATTTCCCGGCTAAGCGCTCCACCATAAAATTAGGGAAATATATGGTGTATCACAAGACCTGGTGGTTTCGCTTGAGTTTCACAAGCTCGTCAGTTGTGTTTTGTGTATTAAACAGGAAAAAAATACAGAGTTCAAGAGTAAAGAATACTCTGATATTAGATGAAATTATTTGATATTACTTGATATAAATAGATGTATATATTATGTTTATTTACTAACAAAATTATGAGACACTTTACAGTTTCGTTTGCATCCAAAATCATGAAAAATTAAACCCCTATCGGGGTTTAATAAGTTACTGGTTATTACGTTTTTGTATTTTTTTATAATATTGCTTACATGTTCTCAGGGCTTTTGACCAAGATTTAGTTAAACAAAGGGTAGTTTCATATTCCCAGTCAAGAGCAGGATATATTTCTGCTGATAAAAACTCAGTCTTTATCACTTCAAAGCTGGATGCATTTACAAATCTTATCCATAGAAACTCATAAATTCTGCCCTTATCATAACCAAGATACTCCTCTTTTATAAAACATACGGGTAGCTTTATGTATGGTTCACAAACAGTGGGATCATAATAACCCTTTGAATTTTCAACACGCCAAAACGCAGCTGCTTTTTTAGCAAGACATTTTAGTTGCTTCTTTACATCTTTTTCAGCAAAAAGAACGGTCATTTTTTTTCCTTAAATAAATGAGCCGTTCACCAAACAGGTAAACTAACCCATCTGGTTAAATTAAACATATCATAAACAATATGTCATAAATATCCCGACTAAACGTTCCACCATCAAATTAGGGAATAAATGGTGTATCACAAGACCTTTTGGTTTCGTCTGGCTCACACAGACTCATCAGTTGTGTTGGTTTCAGGTTATCAAGGCTTGGCTTGGAATCAAGCACTTTTCGCATTTGATATCAAATGAACTTATTAGATAATTTAGAACAATGTCAGCCTAAATAAGTTTTAGTAATGGCCATGCGAGAATGACCTAACTCGCGGCTTATTATTTCTCTTGCTCTGCGATCCCATTCGAGCTCTATACCTCTGAGCTGCCTTGAAGGTATACCGCTATCAATTGGGCAAATCAGCCTATTGTGAGGATCAAATTGTTGTGTCAATTCACGATATCTTCTTTGAGCATAGGCATGGCGCAAACCGTGACATTTACTTAAGCCCATCAGTTTTAGCTGCTTTTGATAATGACCCAGATGTTGTTTATAGGTTCTATCTTTCGGAATTAATGATTGACCTGCAGATATTTGTTCCATTGTTTTTGACAGCCATTGTCGTTGTTCATCATTGATATTCAATGTTCTTCCAATTCCCCCTTTGGTCCAGCTTGGCTTGATTTTCAGGCTATTTCCTTGCCAGGCTTCGCTGACTATCAATTTAATAGATTCTTCACGGCGCAAGCCAAATAATGATTGTGCTTCAAGTGATAGGCGAATTAATGGATCAGTGCATTTGCTAAAATCATTTTGATGAATGGCTTTGTTATAAGTTGGCACATAACTACGCCGGTTTATTTGATAGGTATCGTTTCCAGGCTTAACAAGATGAGGTTTATCCAGTAACACACCAACTTTGCGCAATTTTGCCATGTAATTTTTAATAGTGGCGGTACTTTTACCTTGAGCTTTCCATAGATCAACCAGAATATAAATATGCTTTGGCTTTAGGCCATTAAGATGCCCCAATTTATATCCCTGCTCATGCAAGTCCTTGATACATCGGTTCAGCATGTGACGCATGTCTGCTTTGCTAGCAAAAGAATAGCCTTTAATATTTTTAACACATTCATTGATAGAGTACTGGGCGCTTTTCAATTTAGATTTACTCATGGAGGTATACCCATAAGGTATTACGTGATTTAATCCCCATCTCATCCCTGATAAGCCAATCAGTTTGGTAGTTACCAAGAATAGGTAAAAGTTCTTTTTTTAATTGTCTGGCATAGAGATAGCGATAGGTTTTGTTTGTTGGTAAGTTGAAAGCGCTTAATGCCATACGCCATTGTGAGAGAATGTCGTCATAATCATGCAATTGAAGCAAGCATTTGTCACTCTGAGTATAGTTATATAATTCAGCAAGAATGAGCGTTTGATTTTTATTACGAAAGGGGATTGTCCTGTCTTCTGAATTAAAAGAAATTTCGCGAGTAATCCACAGCATTTCTTCTTTGGTATGAATCCCCGGAATCACTTGAATTGCTTCGCTAAAAGTTAAACCAAATTGCGTCTGCATACCCATAATAATTTTTGCAATTGTCTGGGGTATTTCAGTCCAGATATCAGGAGATGTTTTTTTCGCTTTTCGAGTATTACGTTGTCGGTATAAGCCAAGGCTTTTATTATCGATATCAGATAAAAGACAATTAATGCCCTGCAAAAATCTTCTGATTGTTGTCATATAATCCATTATTGTTGCTGACTTAATTTTATTTTTCTGCCAGAATTCGATCAGTTGTTCTATGTGATATTTTTTTAGAGCATGCCATGAGTGTGGAACATCGCCCATTAGAAACAAATCATCTATCATTTTATGAATGACGAATGCACAATGTTTTTTATCCTTGAAGCTGCCTCGATTGTCCGTTTGTAAGTATCGGTTGGCAGTCTGTCTCAAAGACTGTTTACGCATTTATTCTACTCTAAAAAGTACTTGCCCTGATTTTGGTTTAGTGTTGATCGAGCGGCTCACTCAAAAGCGATACCAGGCTTGCGCCACTAGGCTCTGTTTAGGGGCAAATCAATCGTTATAAGGCAAACGATATTGCCGGTTTACAGCTGTTTTTTGTTGGTAGTTTTCTCCTTTTTAGTTTAAACAGATTAATGAAGTGACAAAGTAAAGCTTTGTCCTGATTCCTGGTCATTACAGAAGTGTTGATGACAGCAAGTTTAAGAAAACTTACCCTGCTGAGAAGCAGATTATCCATGAGGGTTTCCCGACTTGACGTCCAGCCACTGGGTTAGGGAACAAGGTGGCTCAGCGTAAGACCATTTAGGTTTCGCCTGTACTTCCCAGGCTCATCAGTTACGCTTGATTAAAAATTATCAAAATGATGCTTGCCAGGCAAGCGGTTGGATATGAATATTTTGTCCTGTCGGATCCTGCCCGACAGGACAAAATTATTTAATATATTGATTTTATTATGTAAAATCAAAGGTTGTGTTATGCGTCACTGCAACTATTAGCAGTGACGCATACTATCTAATGTTTCTTATTTTTGAGGATAGAGATCTTCCCAACATGGTTCATAATTTTGACAGTGATAACATCCGCTTTCCATTTCTTCAGGTCCTAGACCATGACAATATATACATTCATTTAAATCATCTTGAGGGAATTTCTTTTTGCATTCAAAACAAAAATAATCGTTTTGGTATTCAATAAGACTATGAGATCCGCAGTAGCAATGAACATCGAAATGATCTTCTAACTTGAAAATATTTATTTTAGTTAATAATTCAACCCATAAGTATTTTTTGTGGCAATTGTTACAGATGCATTTTTCTTCTGAAAATACATTTGGTTTTTTGCATTTTTCACAAGTTGCAAATAAGCTTATTAATTCATATCCACACAATTTGCATGAACTATTAAAAATAATATTTTCTGTGTATCTCGGTCTAATTGCACAAAAAAATCTACAGGATGGACAAACTGATAATCTAATATTTAGACGGTCTTTCTTTATAATGTTAGCTATTTCGTCATGTATATAGTATGTATATACGAATTTTTTATAAGGTCCATACTCTTCTTCGAGTTGTTTGTAAGCGCTTTTTATTTGATAATTAAAATCATAAAAAACAAATTTCCACCGGCTATTCAAATATAAATTTAAAATATATAATCCATGCATTTGATCAGATAACAATAGAGCCTTATCCTTTTCAGACAACGGATTGCAAAAATGAATCCATTTGTTTCGATGATTTTTAATGTTGGTTAGTATATTTTTATGAGCTTTATCTATTGGTGAAGAAATTACTTTTTCTAAAACATCACACATCTCATCAAAATTTATAGAGCAAAAATCCCCACTGAGATATTTATCTAAATTTGGTTGCCCTTTTACGATTAATGACCAGTGCTCACTAATGATTCGAGCTTTTAATAATAGCTCTACACCGGTCCAAAAATTTATATAAGAGAATTTTAAATCCCCATTTATGTCTTCAAGAGATTTTTTTAAAAAGTCTATAGCATTTTCGATAATAAATTGTAACTGTTTTCGATTTTTCATAATTGTCCATTTTGTAATTATCAAGTGCTAGAGTTTTTAACCGATATACTAATCTGAAATAAAATACTCATTTCCTTTTGATATGTATCTTTATATTTTGTATTTTAGTTGAGATTTTGTTCGATTATATTTAATGGTTTTTCTTGTTAATCTTTCTTTATGTTTCACTAATTCTAGCAATATATTTTCTGCGAGATAAACAAAAGTGTAGTCAGTTATATATATATTTTAACTGCAGAAAATAATATTGGAAAAATAATTATAAAAATTCAAGAGAAAGCGGGGCGGCCCTTTTCGCAAACCTTACTATGTAATTATCAGTCAAATCATTCTACAACTCCATGGGAGTAAATTTTAATAAAATAGATTATTTCTTATCTATTTATTTTTGTAATTAATGAATCAGAACTCATCTTGTTTCCATTTAATGGCAATGGCACCCTAATTTTATATAGTTCACCACCATTGACTAAAACAAAAGCCTGCCCCTTAGGTAAAGAAATAACATCATTCACATCAATCATAGGTACAGAAGATGTTTGAACCCGATCTTCATTGGTGGTATTAAAATAAACGCCATCTTCGCCATGAGGAGTATCATTAACCATAGAAACCTGCGTGTAATCAACCACGCCAACTTGGGGCAGCATTTTAACCAACAGGTTAGCTGTTTCTTCATTTTTAACTCGAAGCATAATCAGGGTATTAAAATTGCCTTCTGTTACCTCCGCTTTGGCTTTGGATCCGAGGGCAACCTCCATGTCCTGTATGGTTTGGGCGTATGCTGTAACCTGAAAACCAGCACCACCGGCCTTATTGAGAATCTTCACAAATGAATCCTGAATAATTTCTGATAGCTCGTCACAGTGCAGGTTCAAACGGTAATTAGCGTTACTTTCCTTATAGATCTTCCCGGCTGTAGATACTAAGTCTGATAAAAAAGCCTTGCCGACTGCTTGTGCTATGTTGGGGTTGGTTAAGCTATCAAGTCCAATGTAAATGACTTTTTTCTTTTTAATAGCGGTCATTAGTTCAATCTCATTCTGGCTTTGATTAAATGAGAAAATACCTGTCGCATTACTTTTATTTATTTCTGAGAGGACAGGACCAACACTGGCTGTAATTTTGTCGTAGTAATGTTTGTCCATAATGGCTGCATCGTAGAGATCAATCAGGATTTGATCATGCAGGCTTTCCACATTGCCGGCGGTGATTGTCTTGCTAATATGCTCTTTGATGTATTCAATAACTGCTTTGGTTCTGTCCATTGGAGCTGCATTCTTATTTTTACGGCTTTGGCGTTCTTCATGATGCGTCAGTATTGCATCAACTTGCTTATGATAATCCTGATAGTGAGTAGGCATAATGGTATCTGCATAGGCCATGAGGAGTTGATCAAGACGGCTGATATAAAACGCTATAGATTTATAAGTGATGGGCTGTTTCATTTCTTCCAGACAAATTGCAACGATATTGACGTATTTCCAGGCGAAGGCTGCGAATTGTTTGCCTTCACCTTCTGCTGCAATGGCATCAGTGATACGAGTGGCAACTTCGCTGACCTGATCATAGTTTTTTAATGGGTTGTAGTGGGCTGACAGCTCGGGAAAACCTAAATGGACTATACGAAAATCATACAAGCGACCGGATGCTTCACAGGCTGAATACATATCGCGAACCAAGTCCAGATCGCCTTTAGGATCAACTACAATCACCGCATCGCCATTTCTAATGTCCTGATTGATGAGAATACTGGCTAATCTTGTTTTACCTACGCGAGTAGTACCTACCACAAAGGTATGGCCAACTCTTACATCTTGTGGGATGTAGACCGGATCGTCTTTTTCACCTAAACCATGCAGGTAGGGACTACCTCCCACCGGTGGATCAGGTCTAAATGGATTCAGTTTGGATGAACTGTTGAGTAATCCTGCCACGTATGATTTTTCATGCTTTTGACAAAATTGCCTGATGGCCTGGTACCATTTGCCACGTTGCATAAAGGCTTCATTTTTTATTTGCTTAATTTGGTGCAATCGCTGCGTATGATGTGGCAACCATCGAAAGCCTTTACCCAAAAAGAGCCATTTTTGAGAAACAGGCACTTGAGTCGTAGATAAAGCGTAGTAAGGCATAGCAATTAAACGCCGATGGTAGCGTTTGATCTTAAATGCCTGATATCCCCGGACCAAACTCAAAGTCATCAAACTTAGACCTGCGTAATAGCCCATGTATTGGGTTAATAAAAATAAATGAGGTTGAGTTGCAGCAAGCAAGGCGAGGGCTGTGCAGGTCATGCTGGTATAAATTTCTGTTGGTTCGCGAAGCAAGTTTTCAACGGGATAATTACTCATGATTATCTCCACCAAACCAATGCTTCAAAAAAGATCAGCGCTGCCAGTAAATACCATTTTGCATTTAAGGCGGAATTGATTTGCTCTTGTGCTATTTCATGAGAACTGCGATTCACGAATGCATGGATAACTCGAGGCCATAAGCAGAATAGGGCAATATAAAAGAGGCTGTGCAGAAGAAGAAAGCTAAGCTGATGTAAATGAAAGAACTGGTTAGCTTGGGTTAGCTGCGGGCTAAACTGTATAAGCTGAGGGGCTAACAACACAAGCAGTACTACTGGCAGAACATATTTTGTTATGGCTATAATGGCTGTACGGGTGTACTTATTTAACATGGACAACTCCTCATGATTGGGAAGAACAGAAATCATAAATCCATGACCTTTACGGCATTGAGAATCCTTGGGAATGTAGTTGTTGTTGCTTTACAGGTGATAGCCTCCTTTGCCTCGGATTCGCGAGGAAAGCCCCGTTATACCGCTGGAAAAGCTCAGCAGCTTTACGAAGAGGGGGCTATTAGCGGTACTGAACTTGCACGTCATATTCACGGCGAATAAAATTACCTGGTTCATGTTTTTCCTGCACTAGCAATTTTGGCACCCTGCCTTATAGTATCGGAGGCAGAATTAGCAACCTTGTCGCTCTGTTGGCCTGCTTCATTTACTAAAGCGCCTAAGACCGCTCCTGCCTCACCGCCAAAATGACTGGAAAGCTTTAGCAGTAGCATTGGACCGATAAAATAAAACAAGACCGCCATATTTCTCATGGCTGAAACGGCATCATTTTGTCCTAGAGGATCCAGCACGCTTCGTTCGACAAAACCGACCAGATGCCAGAGGTATTGCAGAAAAATTGCCATAGTGAATAATCCACAGATACTGCCTAATGCCTTCGGGTTGTAGCCGCTTAGGGCCAGAACAACCGGTGTCATAATAATGATAAAAAAGTATAAAAAGGCTTGCATGACCGGCAGTGTTTGCATGATTGCTTCACGCTTTAAAGGCGTGGAGGTCCATGATTTTGTCCATTGACCGATGTTAACCAGCCCCTGGGAAATTGCACCACCAAAAGCCCCATTGGTGTTATCCATCATGTTTTTAACACTATTGGCTTGCATGTCACGGCTGTCATTCAAAAGCATTTTTGCAATATAATCCTCTGAACTTAATTGTGACCCCCATGCTTTCGGATGATTATTCTTAAAGGTGCGCACTCTATCTAATACGGCATAATAATTAAGATGGCTATCAAAGACGCTGGCATTATTGGCCACTTGCACCAAATCGTTTCTCAACTTTGACCACCACTGGTTACAGCTGGGGTAACCTTGTTCTGGAAGATGTTTGGCATCGATATCACCGCGTTCAGCAGCTTTCTCCAGATTTTTATTAGGCGCTTCATTGAAGCTAAATCCAGGAACGGGTTGGCGAGCATATATTTTGCTGTAATACAGCGTTTGAAATACTTTTGATCCAACCCATTTCAAATCTTCTTCACCACCGTATTTCTTTAAGATCTCATCTACCTTCGCTTTGTCATGCTTCTCATTGTAATAAATGCTGCGTGCTTCAAGGAAACACTGGCGATGAAAGTTTAGCGCCTGCTCTCGTACATCAGCTGGTAGATATGTAGAAATCAAATCGCCCTCAATGGACTGCAAGCTATCCGTACAGCCAGTCACCTTCATCAAGCCATAGGTTAAGCCAGACATATAGTTTTGCAAGATTGCAAATCCTAAGGGCATTTTGACATTGGGAGTTAATACATCAGCAAAGGCTTCATCATAAGTTGTTCCAGTATCTTTTAAGGTGGACGTTTTGGCGTCAGAGTCTTTTTTGATACCGCACATGGGCTTAAAGCTCATGGCTTTTTCTTCCAGTGGCACGCAAGGGTAGACAAAGAGTCCGCAAATTAAAAAGGTTATTGCCAGTTCATAAAGAAAGTTGTTAAGGGCGTGTTCTGCGGCATGATGGGTAGAACCACTAGGTGCCAGTACGTTCTTCAAAAAACGATAACCGACCATTAGAAAACCAAGGTATAAAAGCCCTGTCTGCCACAGGGCATTAAATAAGACTTCATACTGCTGCCAGCCTAAATAGGTGGTGTAAAGCGATAATGGGCTAAAAACTACCATATTAGGCTCCTTTGGAATTTGGTTTGACATAAACGGCACCATTTTTCACTTGCGATTGCTCATGGTCATCACCAGGCAAACCTTTAGCGATTTCATTGCTGCGCATGTCCATTAGAAGTCCTAACGTTTCGGTCATCATCTTTTTACGCACGTCATTTTCAAATGCGAGAGAATGGATATCATCATCCAGTTTCTTCAAGGCAAATTTCACCATATCTAAAGCGGGTTTTAGGTTTTGTACTTCTTGCACCTGCAAGCCGGATTGCAATATTCGGCGCATCATCATGGCCTTATCCAACATATTTTGTACGGCAATTTCTTCGGCCAGTTTGGATACTGTTAGAATTTGTTCCTCACGTGGCATTCTTTGAATAGTGATAATGATTTCATCGGTAATCATCAAATTGGATGCGCTGACCAGTTTGAGTTTTTCCTCAGTTAGCGGCCATTGTTTGTCAACCAGTTGCCACAATGCTTTTGATACATTGGATGTACACGTGTTAGAGCTGTCACAACTTTGTAGTAACGCCGATAAACCAATACCAGCTTTGGCATCATGCTTAGTTTTATCCGCGGTATCTTCTGAACTGCTAACATGAATATCGCCCAACACCTTCACAGCCCAATTAGCTGCTTCGACAGGCGTTTTCCAGTTTTGAGTCATGGGAGTAACGGTAGTCGGTTGTTGCTCATTATTGAGGGGTTTGCGGTTTAGCAGAATATTGTATCCAGCAATGACTACATCATTAATGACCTTAATAGGGCGTTGATATTTACCACCAGCATTACCACTTTCTTTGCCTATCCAGGGTAAGCCATACTCATCTCTTTTTTTAGCAATGTTTTTGGCTGTTGCAGTCACATCAACATTTTCAGTTTTGGCGCGCTTGGCTGCATCCAGCCAACCTTGGCTATCAGAAACAGACAACATGCTTTCCATTGGGGATTGTCCTTCTTCCAGCGTCTTTTTAACATCCTGACAGTCTTTTACTTTGACAGAAAACTCATTCATGGCATTTGCTGCGGTATTCTGTAATACGTTATACAAGGCGGGCATGGATTGCTGAAGTTTATACATGGGGAAGCCGGCTACAGAGCCTTTCAAGTTATCAATAACGCCTCCTGGGATATTCATGGCCGAGGATTTCATATCCTGAAAGGTATTGGTAATTGAAACTACAGGGTTAAATCCGTTGCAGGTAAACCCTAAACGAGTATCGACATTTCCGCCAATAGTAATGGTTTGATCATTATTTACTGGTGGCACATAAAGATTTGATGAACCGCCTAGTTTATAGTAATAATCCGATTGATTAGGTAACAGTGAGCTGGCAAGTACAGCTTGTGGGATTATCAAGGCGAATAAAGTCGCAGGTAATTTAGTCATAATAGTTCCTATCGTTTTTGAGGTTGACCCACTTTGGGATATGACAAGGCATGTACCAGCTTTCCTTTATGCTGAATGCAGCCGCGATATTTGCGCCAGACGACAAAGATATAATTGCCGTTTCCTGATTTTTCATCTTTAATGCCCATATCAGAGTTACTGAAATTAATGTTGCGATTGTTTGGATATACCTCCTGCCAAATGACATTTTTGTGATGGGCATCGAATACCACATTAGCTACCACACAGTTTGGGCCACAAGAGTTGCTCGTGCTTTGGGTCACATGAAGACTGTTTTTATTGGTCACGATGTCTGCAGCATGAAGTGCTGCAACTACGGATGCTCTAAAACGTGAGGGTTGAGTAACTCGCATAAGTCTGGGAATTTCATGCCCCCACGACTGAGTTGAAGACCCTATATCATGGTTGAATAACAGATCGGGATGCGTTGCCATGTAGGCAATTTCAGCAAGCTCTGTGCGGTCTGAAACCGCATCTGCTTCACTGATATAGTAAGGATAACCAAAGCGGGTTTCAGGTTTATGCGATAAATAAGGGAAGCGATACACGCCAGCCGGACTGCCAATCACATCGACAACCCGTGTGCGCTCTTCATTAATATGCATGTCAGAAGTTTGTCCTGCGTCATCGCCGAATCCAAGCGCTGAACCTGTTGCTAGTTGATAGGCCTTTTGGTACAAAGCCTGGCTTGCGGGATTCTCATAAAGTGCATGCGCTTCAATCCACGGATTAGTTTCTGGGCGATTAGACACCGTGATAATGAGATCAGGTAAAAACTGTTCAATTGCAGGAACCACTTCCATCTTAGGGGGAAATTTACCCACTGCCCAGGTACAGGAACCAATCACCTTGTAATGCGTGTTGATAAATAGCTTACTTAATACTTTAGCGGCAATACCAAAACTAGTTTCAGGATGAGGTGGTTCAATGCTTTCTGTTGCATGAATCATCGGACTAATCAGCATAGAAATAAGCATCATGACTTTGGCTTTGTTTTTTATTTTCAAGTTGTTCTGCGAGCAATTCGGCCGCTTTGAGGACATCATGTTGTTTCTCCAGGGTATGTCGCTGTGCTTTTTCTGATTTTTCAGTCATTAAAAGAGCAAGCAGATAGCGAGGGGGAATGACTCGAAATAATCCCTGGTAACGTGAGCCTAATAAAACTGCTTCCGCATATAAGCCTTTTTGCGAATCAATATCCCTGATTAAGGCTTCCTGTTGTGGGGTTAATGATTTAAAGCGTTTGACATCGGTAATTTCCTTTTCATCAAGCCCCAACAAAATCCAGGTTTCAATTAGCGATAAAATTTTAGTGGCCTTTTCCGAATTCATGTCCGTAACGTTTTGAGTAATGGCAACTAGCCAAAGACCTAACTTTCTGGCTACTTTAGCAACCAGTAAACAAACGGTTACTACAGATGCAATTTGAAATTGCAAATGAGACTCATCAATAAACAGAAAGGTAGGGCGGTTGTCGTTTTGAGTGGCTTCTGCCATAGCCAAGATTCTTGGTAATAAAGACACCATGACTAAAGCCAGCTTTCCCGTATCATCTTTAATCGCTGAGATATCGATATGAAAAATATCAAAATCCCCTAAAGGTTCAGTAGGCACATTAAAAAAGCGTGATTTGGCGCTGTTAATGACATAACTATTTAATCGATCGTGCATATCTAAAATACGGTCTTTTTTGCGTGGAACTGTTTCCTTTTCCAATCGCCGTTTAAAGCTACTTACGATATGTTCAGTCAACATTTGCGGGATGCCATTACTAAAAGAAGTTAAGATGGCGTCACTTAATACTTCAATTAACAGCGTCTCATCAGCCAAAGTGAATTGCTCTTCCTCCAAGGCATTGGCTTCTGTAATCATGGTTCGCAATGCCAAGGCCAGTTCTGCTAGATAGGAGCGAGAGCCATCATCACAAGCGAGTTCTTCTGAATGAGCAGGCTGTTGAAGATTTTCTTTGAGTGCCATGATTTTTTGCGCAATCAGGGCTGCTTGCTCAGCATTTAGATTATCTGTAATTTCGGGAATGGCTTTATAGGCTTCGCAAAATGGATTTAATGGAACGGCTTCATTCTTTTTATTACTTAGTAGTAACTGTTTGGTTTTTTTACCATGGGCTTTGGCATGAATAAGCATACGGTCAAAGGAGTTACCCATTTCAAAAAGGATAATACGAGCATTTTTAGTGGCCATAAGTGAATTAATCATCCAGCCTGTAGCCACTGATTTACCGCCACCTGAATTGGCAAATAATGCCATGTGGGAGTTTTGGCTGATAAAATCATGATGTAACACGTCAAAGAGAACTGGCTCACCTAAACGGTTAAAAAAAGTAAAACAAGGAAGGTGTCTCGCACCTTGATTGCGCCCATACACAGGCAATAAGGAAGCTAATTCGGAAGCATACATCAGCCGATCAAAACGCAAGTATTTGCGAGCATATTGCGGAATAAAATTAAAAGGTAAAGCATTGAGATAACTGTTGATAGGATGAACATCAAAACAAGACGAAATCAAAGGCATTTTGGCTTCAATAAACAATTCTTTCAGTTCTTTTTCAATGCGCACTACTTCATCTTTCGTGCTAGCACGATAAAAGATCGATTGATTAACCCAAAACAGACGATTTCCCATAGACAATTCATCGCGCGCGGTTTTGATATCTGCTTTGACTTGTGAGGGCTTAAGGCTTGTTCCTACAATGCCTTTTTCAAGACGCATAAGATGTGTATCCAAGGCTTCATCATTTTCAAAAATAACCTGAATGGTGTAGGTAGCGCCTTCGGGAAGTTTATCTAAAAGAGCATATCGATGTTTGGGGTTCGCTTGTGTTTTTTCCCGTGATAGAAGACCAATTTCAGGAGATTCTTTCAAACCGTCAATATATAGAATGCGGTGGTGAAGCTCATCAAATATAAATCCATGTTCATCACTTTGTGGTTCCTGAAATAAGACATTTTGGCTAAAGGTGAAGCCCGCTGGTTTATTGTCTTTTGGATAAGGAAAACAGGTCAGTAATTCTTCAGCGTCAGCTGCAAACCAGCGTATCAGCCATCGATAATAATCTTTGCCAGTTAGCTGTTTTAGTTGAAGACCAGGTGATTGTAGTTTGCTTTCTATTTGAGCCATGACCTCTTGATGCTCTATAACTGCCTGCTCTCTGGTGGCTGGTGTTTTTTGATAGAGGCGATAAAACAAAACTCTGACTCTTCTTCGTCTACCGCGATAAGGAGTGTCAGTTTTAGGATCAACAAATAATCCTTCGGGTCTTGTCATCTTACAAAAAAGATCATTCAATCGTGCCAAATAGTCATGGGTAAAAGATGTCTTGGCAATCTCCGGTGCGATACTTTGTTGGATATGTGTTAGAACTGGTTTTAAGCTGTATTCGTCATTGACATACATTTGCATCACCCAGGGATCTTCTTTGTGTAAAGGAACGACTGTGGCAAACGTATCTCGAATTTTGTTAAAAACAGCGTGTAAGTGTTCGCTAGATGCGGCCTCTGCCGGAATGGAGGCTAACTCAAAGCCTGAACCAATGCTGATACCGTCATTGAGTAAAAAGAAATTAAGCTCATCGTTGAAATCCACCATGGACAATTGATTGGCAAAAGAGGGGTTATGATTCTCAAATCTTTTTTTAATACTCTGTTGGGTGATCGCTGTTTCATTTTGTTGTCCGAGCAGCCAATCACTGACTTGATTAAATAACTTCATTGTACCTCCTTAATAACGCTCTGAAGCCAGGGCAAACTGGTTTTGTTTGTAGAGAAAAAATGCTGTGGTATAGCCTGGTTTCAGCAATTGCTCATCACCGATACGTGCTACATGAGGAAACACATAAATCGGTATTTGTGGGTTATCCAAGGGTTTGAATAAGTGTTGAATCTCGTTGGAAGCGTCTCGTGTATACCCTGAATAATTAACCGTAGTGGTCTGTCTTTTAGGAACAGACCAGCTGGGCATCGCATCTCCTAAGCTTTGCTGATAAAGCTGACTAACAGTTAAACCACCTTCGGGAATGGCAGTGGAACTAACCGAGGAAGATGCACAAGCACTTAATACTAAAGCACTACCTAAGACTAAAATCGTGTGCAGTTTGTTGTAAATGACCATAATCTAATACTCTCCCATTGGTTTCTTTATCAAGGTTTATGGTTTGGGTGATGTGAAACGAAAGCTGTGTCGGTCTGTATCCAATCGATGCTGGAACAAAAACCATGTCGAAACTGCCCTGAATGCGTTTTTCAAGCCAATCCGCTCCCTTCGTTGTTCCTTGGGAAAGAGCGCCACCCAAGGCGTAATTGCCCATAGAGCCGGTAGGTATACTTGTTGTTCCAGTCGCATTGGCGGTAGAGGTCATCTGCCATTGAGAAAGGGCATTACCAAATCCTTTGATGCCATCTGAAGCCATAAGTGCTGTAAGTACTCTAGGTGCATTGGTGAAATATTGGCCTTTGATACAAGGATTACCGTAAGCAGTGGTGAGATAGCCTAAACTTTCGTTATTGACCATTTCAGCGGTTCCGCTCATCTGCTCTTTACCCACAGTTACAAAATGACCGTCATCAAAGACAAATAAAGCGGATGTCACATAAGCTCGAACACAGCTGATATTATCCAAAAAAGAACCAACACCTATTGCATAACCGCTCACTTTCATGCCAGAAATATCAGAGGGTAAAGCGATGCCGTTGGCCGCCATTAAATCCCCGCGATTGACAATCGCCGAAAAGGGGAAAAGGGGCTGCATTAATTTTCCTTCAACCGGTACTTCTCCGATCAGGGCAGATAACAAGGTTGTGCGACCAAGATCAGAACCTGCTGGGATGGTATAGTAGGGAATTAATTGTTTTCCTTCATTTTCAGCTGTACCTGATTTGGTTTGTTGAGTGAGTGCCTTGCTTTTTTCTTTCAACCGCTCCCAGTAAGCCAGTTCAGTTTGACTGTTTTCCTTTTTCATTAATAAGAGATCAATATCTTTAATATTTTTCTCTTTTTCAGGGATTGTCGCCGCTTCCCCATGAACTACATAAGGTTTGTCCTCCTGTGATGTTTCATTGATTGTTTTAAGCGAAGCAATCTCCTCTTTAAGTCTTTCTAAGTCTTTGAGGAGCCCAGAATTGTTGTTTTCAGGTATCTCTGAAGTGCTTAATTTAAGGCGATTGTTTTCAGATTCAAGGCTAGCCAGTTTCTTCTCGGTTTCTTGTAACCTTGCGGCAACATCACGAATGTTGTCGTTAAATTGGCTGGCAATGGCTGCATTCAGGTTATTGGGATCGCTTTGTTGTTTGGCTGG
This sequence comes from Legionella birminghamensis, assembly GCF_900452515.1. Lineage (NCBI taxonomy): Bacteria > Pseudomonadati > Pseudomonadota > Gammaproteobacteria > Legionellales > Legionellaceae > Legionella > Legionella birminghamensis. The sequence goes on along the minus strand of NZ_UGNW01000001.1, from coordinate 2,327,435 downwards.
CTCATTGGAATGATGGTTGCTGTTCATTAAAATGAGTACCGCCACGCCAACGACAACCCCGGTTAATACTTTTAATCCGGAATTTTTTTTCATCGTATATACTCCCGACTATTGGCTAACGCAGTGCTGAATGGTCTGTCAGAAACTAGAAAGACTGTGGTTGTATCTTCTTTACCTCGGGGCGCTAAAGTATTGCTGGGGTAAAAGGCAACTGTTTGCCAATTACCAATCATCCGGCGAGGATCGATAATGACCTCCTTGTTTAACAAATTTTTCAACTCTATTGCGGTGACATAAAAATTACCGCCATGCCATGAAATCAAGGGCCGTGCCTCAATGCTTGCCCCATAAAACAGATTTATTTGGCGTCGGGTTTGCATAGGTGTTCTACCTATCCCTTCAGGAATTACCAATAATCTTTGTGGTGCATACAATGACTGAATGGCAAAACGGGTCAGTGTGATGGCATTCATGTCAAAGGAATTTGCGGGTTCTTGAGTGGTGTTGTTTGTCTCTTCCTTACTCTCAAGCAATATTTCAATGGGTTTGCTAACAACGGCTTTTTCTTTAGTAGTGAGATTAAGAATAATTACTTCACCCTGGGGCATGAGCTGTACCAGCAGGCGTTTGTTTTCAAAAGCCTCTTTTCCTTTGAGATATAAAGTATCCTGAACTTTGAGCACTGCAATTTTATTGCCTGCCTCATTGTCCACAATGCTCACTGCCTGAGGGAAATGAACCAGACGTTCTTCATTCAGAGATAAGTCCAGTGGAATGGGTGTTTTATCCCATAACACGTGCTCAGCATCGAGAGCAAATGTTTGAATACTGCAAGCCATGCTCACCAAAGCCAATAGCCATTTAAATTTTTTCATTTGGTTTTTCCTCCGAGTGAGTAGCTAATAAATCTTTAACGAGAGTTTCTGGTTGGGTGTACCCATCAAGGGCAAGCTGAAAGGGGTTTTGCAGACGAGACAGATTTACTTTGACGACTCGGATATGGTAATCAACCACCTTGTCGGCTATGACCATGGGGCTGTCATCTTTTAGTCTTTGGGTAATACGCAAGACCAGATGGACTTCCCATGTATTATCGTCCAGAAGGGTTACATCACCGTCTTCCATGAAACGATAAAGGCTTGCCACCTGGGCGCGATCAAAGAGTTGGGCATCCTTGTAAGCACCTAATGTTTTTTCCATTAATTGCTGATGGCGAGGGGTAAAATAGTAATGGAAGCCCGCGAGATTATTAGTGAACTCTGTTTTTCCCTTGTTTGACCAGGTATTCAATGCAGGTATCAATGTGGCAACAAAGCCTTGTATGTATTCTTTGGGAACTTGATTTTCTTTTATTAAACCTCCGTTGATTGTCATGGCTGGGGTTAGCCAAAACTCGAAGCGATTAGGTAATTTGGCAAGCGTAATAAGTAACCCCACTACAATTAAAATGAGTACAGTAACAAATGCCAGTAGCAAGCGATTGATATGATTTAAACTGTCAACTTTTTTCCAGTAATTAAACATGAGATTTCCTCACAATTTTGGATTTTTGCCAGGTACCGACATGGTGTAGATAGGGAGAGCGCCTTAAGCCCAAACGAGTCAGAATCAAAATGGTTTTCTTCATTAAATAACCATGCGGTTTTCCTGCTTTCAAACGAGCGGCGCGTTTGGGGCATACGGTAATAGAGACAATAAAACCCACCAGAAAACCGACACAGCCACAAGCGAGAGGATATCCGGTAAAGAAACCGCATAGGCTAAACAGAAGGCTTATAGTGGGTGTTGTGATAACTACTATCCAGAATAGCTCTCTTAGACTTAAGCCCTTATAGGCCTCATAATCATGAGATAAATGACGTGATGACGGTTGATTCATGGTAATACCTTAAATCTTGAACTTGGTTATCATGCTGTATCCCACATAGCCTGCGACAATACTGATGGCGAGATAGGTGATTCCCATGACAGCAAAAGTACCGAAGGCCACCATAGAACCGTCATTTTTCTTGGACTCTTCAATACCATGTTGTACCGTGGTGATGAATTTGATAAAGCTCATAACTGCTGCAATAAACAACAATAGACCCAAGCCCTGTCTGACATAGTTGCCAGTCACAGTCATCATGCTTTTATTGCCGTCACTGATATCATCTGCGTTGGAAATCTTTGGGAACCAGTTGTCAGCAAATAAAGCGGGCGCATAATTTAAGGTCATAAAACTCAAAGCCAGCCGTTTTACCCATTGCTTTGTTGTGACGATAGTTGTGTTCATAGTTAACTCCCCTTGACGATTAAAATAAGAATGAATAAACAAAATCCTAAAACGATGCGGATTAAGCGCGAGCCGAGAAGAATTAGAAAACCTTCCTGCTCTTTTTCTGTATGCCCCATGAAATGGTTGATGCACCACATCACTGCAAGGATGACCAGCATGATTGCAATAAAACGGATGCAACCAGAGTAGCTACTTGCCGCAGTATCTCCAGCGGCCTGTTTGAAACTTGCTGCGAATGTTTTAGCAATATCAATTTTGCTCATGGCTACTTCCCGATAAAATCAAGCGACAGCGGCTTAATCGTTTTTGGTTCGATAGCGGGCTTATTGATGTAATCAATCAAGGCATTTCTGATAGCCAGTAAATCATTACGAAGACCTGCGTGAGTTTTTCCATCAGATCCTTCAAAAGACTCAATATGCAATTGAATGCGAGTGTTAGGTTCAATTTCAGCTTGCGCTTCATCCAGTAAAGGCATGAGCGCATTAATTTGATTAATAACTCTGACCAATGTTTGATTTAAAGCTTCTTCACTGGCATGTGACGAAAAAGACAGGCTTAACATCAGCGCTAACAACAGTCGTTTCATTTTTTTCTCCTTACAAATATTTCTTAAAGCGACTTGCGGTGACAGAAACTATGACACTCAACAAGATGCTGACTGGTACAAATACAAAAGCAGGGGTAATGCTTATGGGTATTGCCAGCCATGCAGCCAGCAACATTAATAAAGCTCTTTTGAAATAATGATTTAAGCGATGGAAGACATAGGAAGACTCTCGTCCTAAAGAAGCTGTGCGAATGGCGCGCTGATTAAGCCCATCAATAAGACCCGCAGTCATGGCCAGCATAAATAAGGGGATAGCTGCCAAGAGGATAAGCAGTTTTATCAACATAATTTGTATCGTAAGACTAATCAGCGACCAGACCTGCCTGCTGATATGAATGAAGTCATCAGTAATCTCACTAAGCTCAGAGGTTGTATCAGGAAGTACATTGTCCAGTTCATTTTCAATTAATAGACGCGCTTGTGTTACTTTCTGAGTGACTTCACGAGTAGGAAGTAGCCCGAACCATGTTCTAATCTTCTCTGCTATTGTCGTATCATTGAAATCAGCAACAGCTGATGTCTGGTTTTTGAATAGAGTGGTAGCCGAATTAAAGGATGTATCAAAACCTGAATACCACCAAAGACTAAAAACCCAACCTAATAAGATCAACCAGCCTAATAGAACCAGTACTAACAGACTCATAATGATTCTTTTAGATTGTTTAGGGGGTTGAGTCTTCATTGCCATAGTTCACCTTCAATAAATGCCAGTGGGTAATGGCCTTCTTGAAAGAGAGCCATCAAGTCGTCTACATTGGCTGGTAGCAAGGGGGCTTTGGTTAGTTGTTGAAGGGCTTGTAATTGCTCGCTTTCTGTTACATTGGCAACAAATCCCAACGCATGCGCTGCTTCTAATTCTTCTGCATGTTCTTGAAGCCATTGACGTGAAATCTGATCATTGCCAATGATAAAAACAGACTGGGTGAAGTTTGTTAGTTTGATCTTTTTTCTATCTACTTTTCCCGCAGCTGCATGGCTAGATACTGGTAATCTAGCATCGAGCTTTTCCTGAAGCTTTAAAGATTCTTCGGTTAATTGAGATTGAGCCTCTTTGATATATTGTTCTGTATTGATAATTTGCCATGCGTAGCAAGAAATGCTCATCAATAAACCAGCAATAATGGAGAGTTTCTTCATCACTAAAACCTCCCCAAATCAACTATGCTTGAGTGGCCATTTTTAGAAAGTAGCAACAAAGGGGATGTTTTTTTTGTTACATTCAGTGCTTGGTAACTGAGCTCACCATGGTTCAAACTGATTCGTCCACTATTCACAAGATGTTGTGGTATTTGGTGTTGATTAGCCCATATCTGGATAGATGAGTCATCAAAGCCCAGCAACATTAAATGCAATTGTGTATTCGGGGTTTGTTCTATTGCCTCTGTGAGCATTAACACAATGGTTTTGGCGGTATCAGTTTCTTTCACAAAAAAATAGAGGGTGTCACCTTGGGCTAACTGAACCGGTTTATGGGCATAGGGTGAATAAGGGGATGGATCAAAGTCACCAATTACTGGAACATTGGCAAACAACTTGTTATATGCTTTGTAAAAAGCATTGTTCCATGCAATATTTTTACTGACTTTCTGTGCTTCTTGCTTTGCTGCCAGTTCTGCAAAATGATTACGTTCTGTTTCGTTGCGCGCATTAAGCCCCAGAATATCAATCGGTGTTTGTCTTAACCCCTCATAATAGAATTTGCTTTTATTTTTCATGAGCAAGAGGTATCGTTTTTCCTCCTCTGGCGTTAATTCCCATACTTTTGCTTCATGAAGTTGGCTCTCATTGAGTTTGATTTTATTGATGTCTTGTTCAGAGGTCAGATCATCTTCATTAAGAGTTAATCCCGTTTTCGCCAATGTTTGATCTTCAGTGGCCAAAGTATTTAACGGCTGCTGATTTAAACCGGGGATGTTTAACTCGGCGTGTGTAAGTTCACTCGCACACAAGGCAAGCATTAATACTGGATATTTAAGCATTTTGATCACCAAGAAAATCAGATTCAATCGTTACCACAACACGCTCTTTATTATTGTTTTCGAGCTCAACACGTTGTTGACCAAAATCAATCTGTAATACTGTCCACCCGGCTAATTTGTCGCTTTTTTCCAGTGGAATGGTTTTAAAGTCATATGCAACAGTTGCAATACTGACTTGCTGAATGCTGTCTATGCTGATGAGTTTAAAGGGTAAGGCGGTTACTGGGAGGTACTTAATAGGATGTTCCTTTTTATCGAGCGAATTAATTACCTCATGCAGTGCATCCAGCTTTTGAGATAAGTCTGTACGATTCTCACTGATAAGCTGGTTTATGGTGTTGTCATCTTTGGATTTGAGTTGCTCAATCAATGTGGTCAGTTTATTGAGGTCATGATTGATGGTGCTTAAATCCATCTTCTCATCAGGTTTTTTTGCTGCCTGTTGCAGGTTACTGAGCTGAGTCTGAATTTCATTTAAACGCGTAGTTATAATCTCGACATCTTTTGTTTTTTGCAGGAAATAACATTTGATTACAACAAAACTGCTGATGAGCGCTATTCCCAAACTTGCGATACTTATATATTTTTTGACTAAGGGGCAAGTAATCATTATTTACTCCTTGGCTTTACAGTTGGTTTTAAATGAAAATTCACCTGGCGTAGCAAGGAGTCTTCAATCAGAGTAAAGTCTTGTTGACCAACGAGGACCTCCAGGCCGCCTTTGACAGTTAAAGGACCTAAGTTTCTATCAACCTGAGGTAAAGATTGAGACATAACCGCTTGCAGGCTTTCGGACTGCTTTTCTTTATCGACTAATGTGAAACCTGAATATCGAAGCCACCATTTAACGGCTTGACCAATGGTTTTAACTTCTTGAGGAAAATGGATTTGTTGTACCGCTAGCAATGGATTTACCTGGGCAGCCAGTGGTTTATTGGCAACAGTGGCATAGCGGTTAATTTGTGTAACATCTGCTGCCTGAGTTGCTAAGGTCATCAAGGCTAAAAGAGTAACAAATGATAATTTCAACATGGCAAAACTCCAGCCAAGCTTTATTGCCTGGCTTTTATGGTTAATTGGATTCGACGGCAATACTTTCGGGGTTATCTTGTTTACGGTAGTAAATTTCTTCACGATCCACGTCTACCTGTGACGGTGCTTGGATCCCAAGGGCGATATTCCCATTACGAACAAAGAGAACCTTAATTTTGATTTGACCTTTATCGATGAAGATTTGCTCTCCAATACGGCGTGTAAGTACTAGCATGGGTATAGCTCCGGTTATTATTAATTTTTCAGCATCTGCTTCATGGCAGCGAGGTGCAGTTTTGCAGTTTCGAGACTTGATGGGCGTCTTTCCTCTCTCATTCTTTCAGGTGGCGGTACTCTGCGTGCCTGAGCCGCTCTGCAACTTTCAACAAACTGAGGTAGAGAAGGGGGATAGTTTTTTTGTTCGCGATATACCACCAATACGTCTTTGAAAATTTGGTTATCGAATCGCTTTAAGCCTTCGGACCATTCCTGTTTGGCTAGTAATAGCAACTCTTCATTTCTATAGTTGTTCCACCAAAGTTGTCCATAAATAGCGCCCAAACGTGTGAATAAAATATCTATTCGCAAATCGTAAGTTGATGACGTTTGTGAGTGAGTGTTCATGCTATCCCTCTTACTGAATTGCTTTGATGTCATCGAAGTCGAGGTGCGCTCCTTGACCGCAGGATGCCCAGAAGACATCGAAAGAAGTTTTTGGTATATGACTTCGTTGGCTCTTTTCATTTCTTGCTGACTCCTTTGTTGTTTGTACTGTTAGAACCTGATTCCAGCTTTCCTGAGCTAACCAATTGGCAGGATACTTCCAATTTGGAACCCATTCTCCTTGCTTCTGAAGTTGCTGATGGGCAATGATTTGTTGTTTGAGGGCGCTCATCATTTTGGCGAATAAAGCTTTGTCAGGATTGACTTTGAGAAACTCATTCCAGGTTTTAAGTTTGTCTGCGGGTTGGGGATAACTTTCCCAAAATTTTTCAAACTGTTCGCCTAAACAAACAAGATCAAGATCTGAGTTATGAGGTGTGTCGGGTTTTACTATTTCTTCTGTGTTGGGTTTTGCTGAGTATTGAGTGTAATTACTTGGAATTTCAGTATTTTTTCTCTGGTTTACTATGCCTGATTGCTGTGCCGGCTTTGTGTCGGGTTTATTTTGGTCAGGAATATCTGAATTGACTAAAAGGCATTTTAAAATGAGGTGCATATCAGCAGACTGAATTTGAATTAATCCTGCCTTTTCAAGACCTTTAATAATTCTTCGTAATTGTTGCCGGCTTGGACTGCCAGAGTTGGTAATGCCTTGATGAGGCTCAACATAAAGTGCTTCAGATAATGACTGATAACTTATTCGTCGGTTAACCCCACCAACAATGGAAGTTTTACGATCCATGTAAGGTCTTATACCAGTCAAATACGCAACTTGTTGTACATAAGGAAGACCAGCTAATGCCGATAATTCCTGAGAGTTTATAAATAAAAAATCCATCTTACATCCATCTTTCTTGTTATTACATTTGATATCAATCAGCATCAATCGATATAAAATAATTAAACATATTGTTTAATTTATGATTTATATTTGCGTGTTTGATTGATAGAGTCAATGGATTTTTGAGAGTGTTATTAAATGAACTTAATTGAAACTGAAAGTATCCTGTGCTCGCTAAAGTGAGAAGTAAAAGCCTCAGGCATTGAAGTGTGATCTCATAAATCGTCGTTAGTTGAGCAAATGGATCACCTTAAAAGCATAGGGATGAGATGAAAAAAAGTGAAATGTTTATGGATGGAGAAGTACAGTAAATGCCTATTTTGAGTGCCAGTAGTATGAGTAGACCGTCTCGCAGCATTCCGTGTGATTATAATTTTGCTTTGCCATATGAAGGTATCAATCCAGTTGAAAGCTATGACCTATAATAAATATATCTTTAGAGCTATTTACGTAATATGCCTATACCATCCAAAGATAAACTAGAAAATATAGTTGAGCCTGCTTATATTCCAGGCGTAAGTTATGCTTATGTCGAAGCTAAAGAGGGAAGCGGGCATGAGTTTGCAAGTACTTCACTCGCTGTTGGAAAAACTACAAATTCTGGTGAGGATGAAGTAGATAATGATACTCAATTTCCAGCATCTTCACTTAGTAAAATTGTATTTACATATTTAGTGTTACAGTTGGTCAAGGATAAGCAAATCGATTTAGATGAACCATTACTTCCTATAATGCAACAGAAAGAACGGGAATATGAAAGATTAAAGGTAAACGGTGCCTATCCTGAGAAAGCTATGCAATTAACAGCCAGACATGTATTGACACACACTACTGGATTGCCCAATTTTGGGTCAGGGTCGGATTTATCTTCTCCACTATCCTTTGATGATAAATCAGTTCTAGGCAAGGGATATTCTTACTCAGGCGAAGCTTTTCTTTACTTACAAAAAGTCATTGAAACAAAAACAGGTAAAGATTTAGAAACCTTAGCTCATGAGCATGTCTTTGAGCCTTTAGAAATGAAGCATTCTACGTTTTTACCGCAACCAGATAGCAGAACCAATATTGTATCAGTTCATACTGAGCTAGGGGAGCCGACATCAATCTATGAGAGCATCCCAAATCTTAGGTATGATCTTAAATTGATGTCATCATTGTCTGATCTCAACCAGTCTGAAAATGGTACAATTTATTTATCTGAAAATCCCTGTAAATACTACGTAAAAGGAATGAGTGAGCCAGTGTCCTTTCCTCCAGAAATTGATTTAACAAACCTGGCAACTAAACTGAATAATCCCTCATTCAAACGCGATATCTTAGAGATAACATCAAAAGCAGGTCATACCCCTCATCTTAATGCCGCCGGTACACTACTTACAACAGCCGAAGATTTTTCAAAATTCATGACCGCTTGGTTAAAAAATATGGACGATCCTACTTTCCAACAAGCATTTGAGTTTGAAACGAGTTTCGCACTTTCCGATTTGACACCTGAAGAGTTCAAGCGCCTAAGCAAAGCTGATAACACTCCAAAATACCTCAAGAATGCAACAGGTGATAATTATAAGCGTGTTTCTTTCAGTAAAACGGAGTTTAATGACTTAAAACGTGTAATAGACGAATCTACACAAACAGAAATCAAGGTGTTTAGTGAGAAACTTGTGCCAACAAGGGTTTACAGCATTACGGAAACCTGCGGCCTAGGCTGGCATATATATAAAAATACAGATAATAAGGTAATCGCTTATCAATATGGTGAAAACCTTAATACACGAGCTTTTATGGCTATCAATGTCACAGATAAGAAAGGTGCGGCATTCTTTACAAATTCTGAACAGGGGATGAGTATTGCAACTAAAATATTGAGTTCTCCTGATTTAGCGCCTATTGGTGAGACACAAGCATTATTTGAAAAAATGCCTCAATATCCCCAAAGTGATAAGCCAGGATGGAAAGAAACCCTGGAAGGGATGATCGCGGAAAATCAGGGTGGCATTAAAGACCTTGAAAAGGCTAGAAGTTGTTTTGCGGCAGCGGTTGTGTCATCACCCGATGACACAACCAAGAAGCGTTTAGAATGGTTCGATGCGGTACAAAAATATAAACAAAATAAGAAAGAATTTACACCACCATTGGAATCATTTGCGGGAGTGTATAAGAACCCTTTTGGCGAGAAGAGAGAAATATACAGCAACGAGGGCGCTTTAATATGCAAAGAATTCGACCGTGAAATAAAACTGGTGCGAATCTCTGACACTGACTTTTTACCTGAAAAGAATCAAGATTTCAAAATTAGCATTAATGGAGAGCAAGTGACTATTGAGTTTATCCATAGCAACCCGAAATTTTTATTTGAACAGTCTTTACCAGAATCTCGAGAGCACTCTTCATTTTTTGCAGCTATTTCCGAATTGTCAGGCCGTCAGCCTGCTCAACAGGTACAACATACTGATAGGGTTGATGTGCCTGTGCATGAAACACTAGAAGTGGCTGATTTAGAATCCGCTCGGGATTTAAATCAACGATTTCGAGAAGCTGTGGGCAATATTAGATGTGAGGAGGTAAAACCTTCGGCAGCTGAAGAGGTATTAGAAACAAATAGTTCGCCATCCTTCTCTTAGATACTGGAAGAACTGACAAAAAGTGGGATTTCAGAGCAAGGCCAACAATTGGTATAATATTTAAACAGATCGCTAACAATAAAACTAATTCATATTATGGTTTCTATGGTGGTTTTGGAGTCGTTGAAAAGGGAGTATATTTTTCTCTTTCTTTTGCCATAGAGGATTCTGTAGGAGCCATATACCCTGGATCAGATTTCCTTATTTCTTGCGTTTTATCTCTGTACTGCTTTGTCATTTTTTGTGAAACATGTGATTCTGTAGGTGGTTTATCGACCGCATCTATATGTGTTGATTCAGGTACTTCTCTATGTTTTTGATCCCTAGCCACTGCGACAGTTTGTTCATTATCATTGTGAGCGTTTGTTCTATGTATGACAGCTTTTAGTTCTTGATGAAGCATTATTTTTTTATCGTGCATATTTCTACGATCTATCATGTCTGTTTTAGAATTTTGTATTCGTCTTACAATCTCCTCGTTTGGAGGCTCCGGTAAAACGACAGGGAATTTATTCACAGTATCGAGATAATTTTTAAGTGCTAATGGAGGCTGCCCATGCTTGATATATTCATCAGCGATTTGAGAATATGCCCAGAAATCTCTAATATTAAAACTAAGCTGTTCTTTATTTTCCTGGAGTATTTGATCCATTTTTTCAAAATCACCATGTCGTGCGTAGGCAAGCATTCGCTCTCCTATTGATAATTTTTGGGATATTGCAAGTAAATCTTCTGAATCGATGGTTACATTATCAATAACAGGCTCTAAACCAAGTTTCATCGCACATACATTAACAGCCCTAATGTTTGCTGGTGAAAAATATGCATGAGTAAAATTAACAAACTCATTTAAATCCACTTTTCCTGTGTGCATTGCATTAAACAATTCATTTGTATATTTTCCAGTGTCATGTTTAATAGCGCTACCAACTTTAAATTGCCAATCACCAGTTTCGTCTTTAAAAAAAAGGATGTTTTCAAAACCCATAGCATCGAGGATGATATCTGTTTTTTGATAAAAATCACGATAATGATTTAAAAATTCAATCATAGTGTCTCTGAGCTTAGGGTCGTCATCCAAGCGTTGCAAAATAGCACCAATTCTTTCGTCAATAATTGCATAATTATTAAGATCAAAATCAGATTCATTTACCTCTTTATGAGTAAGCGCTTTATTTGCTTTATCGAACAATTCCTTGTTGTGCTCCATTAAGTAAGGATCGAGTTCAGCAGGTTCTATTTTAAAATCAAATTTTATTTTAGCTTTAAAGCACTGTTCATATGGAACCAATGATAAAGCTGCGTTTTGAGGTTCTTTTCCAGGAAGTAGTACTTGATGGGTTATATGTTGTTCTCGAATACATCGTTGTTTCCCATCTTTATCAAAAGAATCATATAATACAGCATACTTCCTCTCTAACTCGTCAAGCTCTTGTGGGCTAGGATTTTGCTTCATTAATTTAATAACAAAAGGAGCGTCTGGAAATCGATAAAGCATATGAGTCCCCCCCTCTGCAATATGCTCGGCTTTTGTTAAATCAATTGCACCAGACTCTGTTTTTGGTGCTGAGCTAATGGCTAGAATAGGAGAGTCTGTTTCTTTTGGCATAGTCATCCGCCAGGTTTTTGTGACAGATATCGTTATTATAGCCAATTGATCCATTATTGCAGCCTATGGAATCCATAAATCCACTACGTCAGTTCGTTTTGTTTTTCTTATTAAACACCTAAGCTTAGATCAGTTATAACTATAAAAATTAGCTCAGGCTCTATCCAAGATTAGTTTTGAAATCAATTGCAATAATTTCACACGAGGTGTTGAAGAAAAATCATGATTAGCCTCTTTGATGCTATAGGTTGGGATATGACCGATTGGCTGTTGATTTCCCAGAACTTGATCATTTTCAGCAAAGACAATACGAACATCATTGTGTTTAGCAAGATCTCTGTATAATGATTGTGCATCAATGGTTTTGAATTCAGACCAAAAATGCGTAGGAACCTCAATAATTAGATCGGAACGAACTAAACGAGAGTTGCCTTGAATATTTAGATGTGAGCCTGGATTTTTCCATCCTTTCGTGTTAATAAATTCTTCAAAAGGAGACAAAATTGGCGGAGCCAACAAAAGGGTTAATGCATTATGAGGGAGCTCGAGAGCAATAGTAATACAACCTTGGGAATGACCAATAAAAATGCAGTTATCGATATTATAATGATCCTGAATATAGTGGATAATTTTATTTAAGCGTTGGCGCTGAATCTGAAAAGGTAAAGCAATGCATCGGTCATCTAACACTTGTGAATACTCAGCCCGCACTGAAAGCATAGTATCAAGACAGATAGATTCTATATCTACAAACAATCCTCTGGATTGACGTTTTACGCCAAAACCGTGCACAAAAATAACTGCAGTCTTAGCCTGGAGATTACCACTATTAAATTCAACTTCAAAACGCTCATCAGCATGGAGTGTTATTATCTTTTTTAAAGATGTCATATTTATTGCTCATATGATTAAATCTCTAATCATATATATTAATAAATAAATGAGAACCTGTTCTGAAAATTAAAGCGATATCATGGCCTAATACATCCACTGTTTTGAAAAAAAAGCTTAGCCGGGTTACCGGGGCGCGCCGGTGATATGTTACATAGCTTATTTGCATGCAATCATCTTTATACTTCCCTAGGTTGACAAAAATTATATTGACATCAGCAACTATGTTGCATTAAGATTTCAATCTGACTTAAAACCATACAAAAGCAGATTCGTAACGCCATGAAAATTACATCTTAAGTACGCCCCTCTATAGGGCAAATAGAGAAAACCCTTGTTGGTTTCTATTTTTTTATTGTCCTAAAAGACATGCTTAAGAGTAACCCATGCACCACAAACCGATTCAATTTAAAGACCTAAGTCTTATCTATCCGCATAAAACCTGTTTTCAAGACTTCAGTGGCGAAATTCGCTCTGGTGAGCGTATTGCACTGATTGGCCGAAATGGCTCAGGAAAATCAAGCTTACTTAAGATGCTTGGTGGCCTTTGTTCGGCCTCTGATGGCGAGATTAAAATACCTCAGGATGTTCATATTGGTTATTTACCCCAAGTGATTGAAGAGTATCCTGATTTAAGTGGTGGTCAACGATTAAACCAAAAGTTGACCAAGATATTGACTAAGAATCCTAATGTTTTGCTATTAGATGAGCCAACGAATCATCTGGATAGACGTAATCGTCGTTCTTTAGTGCGTAAGCTTCTGCATTATACTGGGACGTTGGTTATCGCTTCTCATGATAAGGAGCTCCTCAATACAATCGCAGATACTCTATGGCATATTGATTTAGGCCAAGTGACTGTATTTCGAGGAGCTTATTGTCATTATCAGCAAATGCTTGACGATAAGAAGGGATCAATTAAACAGGAATTAACACGGATTGCACATCAGAAAAAAGAATCACATCTTGCTCTAATGAGAGAACAAGAACGGAATAAACGTTCTCGTGTTCAGGGTGAAAAAAAGATAGTGCAGCGTAAATGGCCCACGATTCGGTCTCATGCAAAGCTCGCCAATGCAATAACAACAGGAAATAAACGATTAAGTCAGATTAATCAAGAAAAACAACACTTGCTTGAAGAGCTATCTTCTCTAAACCTTCCGGAAACGATTAAATCCAAATTTAAATTAAATGGTATTGACCACCGTAAGCCCTTAATCAGAATTCAAGATGCTTCTATTGCCTATGAGTCTACAGATGTGATTCTTGAAGAGATTCATTTTCACTTGAATGGCTGCGAACGGGTGGCCTTGTATGGGGACAATGCATCAGGGAAGTCCACCTTTGTTAAAGCGCTCTTGGGGGATAGTCAAATTAAGAGAACAGGTGAGTGGACTCTGCCTCAGCGCACTACAGTTGGGTATCTCGATCAGCATTATCAACATCTGGATCGTAACGAAACAGTTCTGGATTTGATGAAAAGTCAGATGCCCCATGCTTCTCATACTGAACTTCGTGTCCATTTGAATGATTTTTTATTTCGCAAAAATGAAGAAGTTGAAATAAAGATCAAAGATCTTTCTGGAGGTGAGAAGGCAAGACTTTCTTTCGCCTTAATTGCTGCCAATCCACCGAAGCTACTTATTTTAGATGAGGTAACCAACAATGTAGACCTGGAAACTCGTACTCATATCATCGAGGTATTACGTCAATTTCCAGGAGCAATACTTGTTATTTCTCACGACCATGATTTTTTAGAATCCATTCACATTGAAACCAGGTACCACGTTCATCAACGGAAGATACATCATTTCAATGAGGGACAATCAGAGGGTGTTCACTATGACTAATCGTTTGCCTAATCACATAGCTCCTTTTATGTGGCATTTTTTAAAACCGTATCGTCGCATGGTTTTTTTATTTATCCTGCTTGCTTTAATGGCTGGATTTTGGGGACCATTTAATAGTTTATTGATTAAATCCTTTATTAATACCCTGGCTGCCAAAACAAGTACGGACTTTTCCTCTTTGTATTGGATTGCTGGGCTACTGGTAGTGAACTTTATTGTTTTTGACAATATCACCTGGCGAACAATCGGGTACTTGAATTATAAATATGAAGCAGTGATTAAAAACCAAATCATTAGCCAAATGTTTGAGTATGTGTTGGGAAGTAGTACGCAATTTTTTCAGGATAATCTATCTGGGCGAATTGCCACACAAATTACCATTCTTGCTGATAATCTCGAGATTATTTTGCACCGTGTGTCGGTCGACTTTCTTCGTGGTGCTTCATTATTAGTGGTTTCATTTATTACAGCCTATTTTGTTAATGTCCTGTTCTTTTATATTTTATTTCTTTGGTTCATTGCCTTTGCTTCATTTAGTATTTGGATGTCGGCGCGATTGGTTCAATTGTCCGATGACCATGCAAATTCTGAATCGCAGCTTGCTGGGCAATTAGTCGATAGCCTGGCGAATCAATCCAATATTCGTATTTTTTCACGGAAAATCTATGAAGTGGAACGTATGAACACGTTTTTTAGCTTGGTACAACGGGCTTTTCAAAGAAAAGAGCTGTTTATTGTTTTGTTATGCTGCGCACAAGGAGGAATGATTGCGGTAATGATGGGTTTGGCATCAATTAGCTTAATTCACTTGTATGGCAAGGGACTGGTGAGCATTGGTGATTTTGCTTTGATTCTTGGGCTTTCCATGGAATTGGGCCATATGATGTGGTACACCATGTACCAAGTGGACCAATTTAACCAAGCGTTAGGCAAGGCAAGACAAAGTTTAAATGCATTAGTCATTCCCCATGAGATACAGGATAAAAACAATGCGTTCCAATTAGTGGTCAGGCAGGGACGAATTGATTTTTCCAAGGTAAAATTTCATTACCAGGGTGGTTATTCCCTGTTCCAGAATAAGTCGGTAACCATTGAAGCCGGTCAAAAAGTGGGGTTGGTGGGCTATTCAGGAAGCGGCAAGTCCACTTTTGTTAATTTGATTTTGCGGCTATATGAAGTAGTGGATGGGCAAATTTTAATCGATGGTCAAAATCTATCCGAAGTGACACAAGAGAGTTTAAGGCAAGCCATTGCCATGATTCCACAAGACCCAACTCTTTTTCATCGAAGCCTAATGGATAATATTCGTTATGGCAGGACAAACGCTTCGGATGAGGAAGTCATTTCAGCCTCCCAGAAGGCCCATGCACATGAATTCATCAGTCTTTTGCCAGAAGGTTATGAGACCTTGGTCGGTGAACGTGGCGTGAAGCTTTCAGGTGGTCAGCGCCAGCGCATTGCCATTGCTCGTGCAATTTTAAAAAATGCGCCCATTTTAATGTTGGATGAAGCCACGTCACAGCTCGATTCTATTACAGAATCCAACATTCAAGACAGTCTTTGGGAGTTGATGCAGGGAAAAACAACCTTGGTCGTTGCACATCGTTTATCGACTCTGTTGCATATGGACCGAATTTTAGTATTCGATAAAGGCCATATCGTTGAAGACGGGACCCATGCTGAACTACTAGATCGCGGTGGTTTGTACAAAACACTGTGGGATGCGCAGGTAGGTGGGTTTTTACCCGATGAACGAAAGGAAGAGTCTCAAGACTTAATGGATAGTTGGATAGCAAATGAATAAACCACATACAGAGTTTAGGGTAGTTAATCATTTACTTACTAACCTATTATCTGGTTTGCAATCAATTTTAAAAGAACATTTGGTGGGCGTTTACGTGTATGGTTCATTCGTCTGGGGTGATTTTGATGAAACAACCAGCGACATTGATGTTCTTGTGGCATTAAACCAAGAAATGACATCAGAAGAATTCGCGGCTTTAGATGATTTTCATTCCAATCTGGTTCGGCATTTTCCAGATTGGAATGACCGAATTGAAGTGGCTTATGCATCGTATAGAATGTTACAACGTTTTAAAACAGAGCAAAGTCAAATTGCTGTCATTAGCCCAGGAGAACCATTTCACCTCAAAAAAGCAGGAACAGATTGGCTTATTAATTACTATTTGTTGCAAACAAATAGCCTCACTCTATACGGTCCATCAGCAAAGTCGATTATTGCTCCTGTATCAAACAGTGAATTTATAGAACACGTCAAAAAACAGGCTTATGCGTGGCAAGATTGGGTTGTTCATACCAGAAATTGTTTAGCGTACCAATATTATGCTGTATTAACTCTATGCAGGGCTTTGTATGTGCTCCAACATCAGAAACAAGGCTCTAAGTTAGAAGCTGGAACTTGGGCTAAAAATCAATTCCCGAAATGGCGAGTTTTAATTCAACGAGCATTAACTAAAACTGAACTAAATCATGCAAGCGATATGTTGACCGGCGAAACCTATCAAGAAGTCACTGCATTTGTGGGTGAAATGGTTCAGCATATTCAAGAGAGAGAAGATGGAAGTCAACCAAGAACAACGGCTTATTGAAGTAGTTTCTTATGATGCTAATTGGCCTATGCAATTTGAACAGGAAGCAGAGCGAATTAAAAAAGCATTAGGCAGTAATTGCATTGAAATTCATCATATCGGTTCCACATCAGTACCTGGTTTGGCTGCAAAACCAGTCATCGCTATGATTCCAGTTGTTTTAGATATTAGCAAAGTGGACAGTGCTAATGCTGCCATGCAGGCATTGGGCTATGAAGCCAAAGGAGAATACGGCATCCCTTTTCGCCGCTATTTCCAAAAGGGGGAGAACCTACGAACACATCATGCTCATATTTTTGAGTTTGGAAGTTCCGAAATCGAGCGGCATTTAAAATTTAGGGACTGGATGAGAACACATCCGGAAGATAAAGAAGCTTATGCACACTTAAAACAGGAGTTGGCGCATCAACATCCCTATGACATTACTGCTTATTGCTTGGGTAAAGAAAGCTTTATTGCAACAATTGATAAAAAAGCAGGATTTAATGGATTAAGAGTGGTGAAGGCATTAACACCGCGCGAATGGGATAAAGTACGTCATTTCAGACAGTTCTATTTTTTTGATAGAGCAGGTCTTTCTGACCCTTACACTTGGACTTTTGAGCATGATGCTCATGTTCATTTCGTTTTATCTCAGGGAAGTGACATGATGGGTTATGCCCATCTGCAATTATGGCCTCACAAGAGAGCAGCGTTGCGTATCATTGTGATTGATGAGGAAAAAAGAAACCATCGATACGGTAGCCAATTCTTGGCGCTATGTGAAAAGTGGCTCAAAAAACAAGGCTATCAAAGCTTGCACGTGGAGTCCTCACCGGATGCGCTAAGATTTTATAGAAATAATGATTATATCGACATGCCATTTGATGATCTGGATGGCTATGAAGGTGATGCGAGAGATACTGCAGTAGGGAAAATACTATGATTCAAATCGAAAAAATAACCCGGGATTTGGCTCAATCCTTATGTCGAGCCATTACAAAGAATTTGCCAGAATACTTTGGTTTACCAGAAGGGAACGAGCACTACGCAATAGGTGTAAATCCATGAATTAACAATAACCATCGCACCGGTATTGCTTGGTTCGGGTCGTTCATTAGTTGGACCTTTGATGCAGGACCTTGAGCTGGAACATTCTGAAACAAAGTATTGGCGGGGTGTTCAGTTGAAATATCGGATTAATCTATCAACCAAGAAGAAATAAAAACAAATGTCTATTTGCCTCAGATTTGGTATTTTGAAGGTTTAAGCACATTAATATTGTAATAAATTAGATGTTCGTTGCAATTGATTAAGGAATATGGGTAATCATTATGAGTGTAAATCTAATCTTGTGCATTTATTCATTTTTGACTTTTGTTTTATTTCCTGCTTATGTTTCGGCTGGAGCAAATTCTATAAATTGGAATAAAAACAAAGTAATAGAGCGTGTTAAGAAAGCAGAAAACCATGTTGCACATCATGGAAAAGAAAATGCAATTTTAGAGTTTCGGAAAAAGTCCAGTCGTATTTTTGCAATTAATTTTGATGGCATAGTTCTAGCCTCTCCAATACACCCTGAAACTGTTGGAACAAATCAAATCAATTTTAAGGACCAAACTGGAGTTTTTGCAGTTAGGGAGGAAATTGAGAAAGCTAAGATTGGTGGAGGTTGGCTAAAAGGACGTTATAGGAAAAATCACATTACTGGTAATTATGGCTGTAGAAAACTCTATATTCATCCGATGCCTGGTAACTACTTTATTGGCTCTTGGTATTACTATCCCGCAACAAAAAAAGGAAACTGTGAGTTTTGAAGAAAGAAAGTTGTGCAAGTAAAACTATTATATTACTCAGCAGGAATTAATTTAGAAAATCTTACCTCCTGGTCTACAACCCAGAACATATCTGAAATTATTTGTTTGAAAAATTGGTGGGGTTTACAGTGGTAACTGGTAATACTTGTTGATTCAACTCGATAATTGTAGTTTTATGAATAATAACTAACCCTTACTGCAGCGGCTACACCACTTTTCCTTATATAATATCTTATCGGCACGAGATTCCCATTGATGGCCATTCTTACAAATCATTATAATTTTGGATTTACCGTTCAAATACTCTGTTGTTAAGCATATACCACCATGTCTGCTGGCGAATTGGTGGAAATAGTCTATTGAATATTTTCGAGAATTTCTACGCGCACAGGTGGGGCATCCCGACTTATTTTTCGTTCGATTATAAATCGTAGCCTGCCAAGTGTGGTTTTCTTTGCATTTCCACCATACTATCTTGCCTACATGCGGAGTAAAGTCAGATGGATTTAATCCTTTATTCAATTCGTAATCCCATTCGGCCAACAGTTCAGGGTAAGAAACAGCTAGGTTATTTGTTTTTGAAGCATACCGGCCATAACAAAATGGACAACCCGTCCCACGTGTTCTACTGTGAGGTGCTGCTTGCCATTCATGACCATCGTTACATTTCCACCAAACTTTAATATTCATGTTTGGAGTTATTTCTTCGGGAAGAACTCCTCCATTTTTTTCATGATGCCACTCGTTAACGAGCTGAGGGGTTATTTTTGCAAAATTCCACTCAGTGGTCGCTTTGTTCGGAACAATACGAGGACAATGAGGGCAACCAGTGGTTTGGCATGAGCGATTATTTAGTGAAGTTTCCCAAGTATGACCTTTCTCACATCTCCACCAGACATTTTTATTTGCCGCAGGGCTAAAATGTTCAGGAGACAATGGAGCATTCAAATCATAAGCCCATTCTTTTGCAAGCTCTGGTTTTTTAGCAGCTAATGAAAGCTCATATGGTGGAGCAGGAAGCTGGGAAACTATTTCCCTATATAAAGTGTTATTAATAAGTAAGCCATTATTAATATAATCCTGTAGCCTTTCGCGCTCTGAATCGGAAAAATCAGTAAACTTAATGATTTGGTTAATGAGACTAGAAATAATTGGAAAAGTATTGCCTGACCATTTAAAAGAGATATCTCGAGCACTTAATAACGATAGTCCCTCTTCTCTTAAGCGAAATAACTGAATACCTTGTTCTTCAAACAATTTTTGCTTGATGGAATCAATGTTTGATCTTAGCTTATGCCAGTAAACACCGTCAATTTCTATCCCAATCTTTTTATCAGGAAGAAATATGTCACATTCGTATTTTTCAATTTTTTCACGCCAAGAAACATTAGGAAACAATGCTTTTATTTCAGTGTAGACAGCAATCTCGATTCTTGATGTTTGAAGTGCGCACTTCGAGCAACCAGTGCCATTGTGAACTCTAGTTCCTACTGTTGCTTGCCAGTCATGGCCATGCTTGCAAGTCCACCAGACCTTTGTTCCACCGCCGGCAATAACATCATGAGGCGTTAATGGCTGGTTCTTACTAGGATGCCAATCTTGAGCAATATCAGGGCGAAGTTGAGCAAGACTGTTGTCATTACATATCTTGCGATTTGTACAGTAAGGACAAGAATTGTTGTATT
Source organism: Legionella birminghamensis (assembly GCF_900452515.1). NCBI lineage: Bacteria > Pseudomonadati > Pseudomonadota > Gammaproteobacteria > Legionellales > Legionellaceae > Legionella > Legionella birminghamensis. Next base: position 2,306,971 of record NZ_UGNW01000001.1, on the reverse strand, counting down.
GTTTTCTTGTTCGGTTTGTAATTGTAGCTTGCCAAGAATGACCCTTTAGGCATTTCCACCATACTTTTTGCTTCGCTCTGGGAGTAAGGTTTTCCGGTTTAAGATTTTTGTTTTTAATTAAGTCAAACTCTTTCAATAACTCAGGGTATTCAGTAGCAAAATTTCTATCCCTTGTTGGTTTTTGGCCAGCACAGTAAGGACAGCCGCATCCACGATTCCGGCTATTGATGACAGCTTCCCATTCATGGTTATTTGGACATAACCACCAGACTTTTATTCCTGATCCAGATGAAACATCTTGAGGTTTTAAAGGTAAATTTTTATGTGGGTGCCATTGTTGTGATAATTTTGGATTTTCTAACTGTAAGGTGCCAATTCTTTTAACCAAACCAAGAGATTGTTCAATTGAACATCCTTTCTTTACCATTTCAATAACGTGTGTATAAGCTCGATTATAGTATTTTGCTGCATCTTTTAGAGTTTTAAACTCTAACCCTTCCACTTGAACAGAAATACCAGTGGTTTTAGATGCAAAATCTGGAGGAGGTTCAAGTCCTAGAGCTTGCTCAGGAGTCCAACCTTTTGAAAGACGATAATTTACTGTGTTTCGGGATTTACCAAATGCTTTAGCAGCACTCTCAAGTGAGTCAAATTCTTTATCTTGAATAACTACTTTTCTCTTCATTGCCTGCTTAGACATTTGCATCGAATCATATGTCAGATGCCGAATAATAGCATTTTCTTAGGCATGCAAGATATAAACATCAACAGCAAATCTCAACAAATGAGTCGGTTTTGGGAACTGCCCTGAGCTTTAGTAGTTCACATCAATAAATTATTATTTAATGAAATTTCTATACTGTATGTCTCTTATAAAATTCTGATTATTCATCATTAGCCTGGTGAAACGGCGAATCTATCTCTTAAATATTTCTATTTACTTGAGGAGGATTTAGCTATCTTATCTAATCGTAATTCTTGAACTTTATTATCACGAATCCACTCAATAGGATGTTTTCTTATTAGTTTTCTGGATTTTTCATTTAACTCAGTATCCTTGGGTAGCATATCCAAAGCAATTATTGGACGTGACATGTGGAGCCGTAAATAATTTTTTTTCAATTGGACCAATAATTTCTTATGGATTTCATCTGTTGCTTGTTCTGGTTCGCATAGGCCAAAAGAATAGATTAAAGCAGCGGTGACTGCAGGGTAATAGGCTTTAATGAGGTTGGCTTCAATTTTGTTATTTAATAATGTTATTAGGCGGGTACGTAATGCTTCTATGGTTGGGTTGATATTCATTGAAATGATAAAGATATGAACAAGTAGAATGCGTATATTTTCAAAAAAATAATCCATCCTAGATAATTGTTCTATAACACTATAGATGCCATTAGCTATTGCTCCATGAATGTTGCGATCATTTTTAAAATATGAATAATCTTCATTTTCTATATTGGGTGCAGGAGGAAATTTTGAACCATTCTGCTGGAGAAAGTGAACGAAAATATCTATAGTAAACGAGCAACTCTGAATGATATTATAAGGTTCTGACAAGTGTATTTCTGTGCTGGAGATATCGGTCAATTTAATTATGTTGTGATCGATGTTATTTTTAATGACCTTCAAAGCAGAGTGAACTATATCTGGTTCGTTTACTCCTTCTATTAAACAGAGTTCCATTACATATTCAAGGACCTCAGAATATTTATTGATACCTTGATGAGTAAGAAAAAATTGATTAAAAAACGGTTTTGACAGTGGTCGAAATTCACTTCGTAAAAATTTTATGTTTCCAAAAAGCAGTTTTTTGAACGTACCAAACTTTCCCAACCCTCCTCCATAACGCTCTTCACGATTTAATTGAGACTCCGGTTCAGAAAACATTAGTAAAATAAGTTTATTAACTAATGTTGTTCCTATGGGATATAAGCTCGAACAATGACTGATTACTTCTTCAAAAATAATAGAAAAAGTTATCGGGTTGTGATTAACTATGTGTTTACAAAACTTTTCGTCAGAGAATAATTCTAATAAAGCCAATGCGTCATTTTGCACACCAGATATATCTTGCATTGCTGTATTAAATATTGGCGGAATACTTGGAGCAATTTCTGAAGTAAGCCTCCTAATATTTTCCTCTATTCCGTCTGATATAATACGATTACATTCATGAAGAAATCTGCTTGCATTTTTAACAGAAAATTTTACAGGTTGTATGAGTTTATAAAACAGATAAATACTTATTGCTACTAATGCATAATTCCAGATTAATAGGACGATTTCGTAGAAAAATGACTGGAATCTATTATCTGAAGTCATATTGTAGTAGCCTGCAGTGCCGTCTAAAAGACCAGATTCAGTAAGAAATATTTTTCTAAAAGGATGGTCTAGTATAGCTATTAAGCCAAGGATGATTAATATCCATAAAATCCTGCGCATGGGTAACCAACCCATATTCAGCCTAAATTTAATAATAGGATCCACTAACGCAAAAAATGCAAGTAAAAATGCTGCTAATGTGATGAAAATACTAATCATATTTTTTTGCACTCTTAATATTTGGAAAGAACCATATTTCAAAAAAATAGCTAATTCTCTGAGTCATTTTTATTTGCGTTTTAGCTAATATATCTCTGATATTGGTCTTACCCATAACTGAAGCGTAAACGGTTTTTTCAGTCATCTATCTATGCGCTCAGATGAGCGCAGCATAGATGGGTTTAAATAGATTGTATGTAACTGCATATAGTAAATAATAATGTTTCCGATTGGTAGGCCAAAGCATGCTATTAAGCTGTTGCTGAATATTTAACTTTTTCTTTAGTACGTCTGTAAATCATTATCATAAAAATAATAGTGATGAGTATAAAAACCAAAATAGATGGTGAAGCTGCTATACTTGTTTTCTTTACAAGTAGTAGAGAAATTAATGGAGCCAGTCCTGCCGATAAACTTGCTGCTATGGAATAAAGTATCGATAAAACGGTACAACGTAGCTTAATAGGAAACATCTCCGCTAGCATGACAGGGACGGTTGCATAATAGGCTCCAGCCGGAATCGCAATTAAGGCTTGACTTAAAATGAATCGATAAAAAACATCTTGTGATAACGAGTTGAAAAACGGTTGAGACAAGATCATAAAGCCTAGGCTGGCAACAACGACAATTGTTTCTCTATTCACTCTATCAGAAAGCTTTCCAATAATAGGGAATATGCTAAGTAAAACTATTAACGATATAATGTTGGAAGTAAGAATCTCATAGTCTTGAAAACTACTATATAAATGAGCTTGCATAGGTCCATAAATATAGATCTGAAAGGTAGTAGTCACGCCCAGGCAACTCAGAACAAATACATAAAAACATTGCATTTTATGATTTTTAATATAATTGGCAGACTCTGCAAGAAGGGAATTAAATTTAGGTTTAGGTCTGTCTGCATAGTACATTATGTATTCCATACTCTCAGGAATGCATAACCGAATGTACAAGCCAATGGATGAGCCTAACAGGGCAAGAACAAAAGGCACACGCCAGATTAGCCAATCGAGCTCAGGGCAGTAAGTAGTAAAATAAGTTACCATTAGTGCTATCAGCGAGGCTACCAACAATCCTGACATAGCACCAAAAGAAGCCCAGCTTCCTGAATAACCTTTTCTTGATGTTTCAGCATTTTCAATAAGATAAGCGGAGGAATTTAGATATTCTGCACCACAAGAGAAGCTCTGGATGATCCTCAGTGCTAATAAAGCAATAACAGAAAATGTCCCTATGGAGCTATGCGTAGGGATGAATCCGATAAGGGCTGTAGATACTCCCATTGAGAGGATCGAGGCTGCCAGGATAATTTTTCTACCATAAATATCGGATAGTAATCCCATGATCATAGCCCCAATGGGTCTAGCGAGATATCCGGCAAAAAATGTTAGAAAGACTAGAATCAAACCTTTAGTTGCATCACCAATCAGATATTTCGCAATGTAAACAGAGAGTAGACCGCAAATAGCCATATCAAATGATTCAATTAGATTGCCTAATGTTCCTGCGAGTATGATTCTAGTTTGATGCTTCATGCGATTATCCTTTATTTAACAGCGCCGAACGGGTTGTTAGTGATTCTTTGTCTTTTATTCGGTCTACAAATAAAAATCCATTTAGATGATCAATTTCATGCTGCAGGATTCGAGCTTCTAAACCTGTAGCTTTTTTAGTAAGTGCATTTCCCTCAATATCGAAACCTGAATATTCGATTTCCATAGCGCGAGGTACTTCACCCATTAATTCACCACAATTCAGACAACCTTCAAAACCTGTTTGGATTTCCTCTGATAATACTTTAAGCGATGGATTGATTAGCACTGTGTCAGGAATAGGGTATTCCGGTTTTCTGCTCTTAGTATAATTTGTACCAAAAACGATAATGCGCTTACTAACTCCAATTTGCGGTGCAGCAACCCCAACAGCAGCTTTTTCTGCCATGATATCAATCAGTGTTTGCGCTAATTCTTTAAGCCAGCTACTTCCAAACTCTGATATATCGATCGCTTCGGCTGTTTGCCTTAAAATAGGATCTTCTTTATCCAGTAGTGTGTTCATAGGTTTCCTGATTGTTAATGATGAGTGTAAGGGTGGGCTTGGTCTTCGCAAGTTTGTCTGGAAAAACCAGGTATTCTTGCATCTGCTTTAATGCAAACTTACCCATGGCTAACAGTTTTTCACAGTGAAGTGAGCTCTTCGTTTGAATATGAGGATTTATCCGTTTTAGCCCGAATGAAAAGATTGCTCTATAAGATTCATATTGAGTGGGGATGGAAATGCCTGTAACGAATCCTGGCTCCATTTGTCTGTACTTTTTAATTTCCTCTGTATAGTCCAAATGAGAGAATTCACTCCATAATTTTGGCTGCTCTTGGGTAATGAAGCTTGGTTGATAGCAGCCATCAAATAACCAAAGCTGTTTCTCAATTAAATTTTGCTCTATAGAAGGTTTAGAAGAGAGGAAAAAGATTTGGCCTGATAGGTTGATAAGAGCAATAGATATATAGTCTGTTTCAAGTAGCCCAATCACATTAGAGAATACTTGACGCATTGTGAAGAAATGCTCAAAGAGAAATTCTTTGGCTTTTGGGTGAAGATTTACTTCAACAGCTGTTACATCCATATTTACAAACTTCTTAAACTGCATGACTTTTCTGTTTTCTTTTTTCCTCATAGGAAGAAATTGATCCAATAGCCAAGTCAATGATTTTTAGTAAATTATTTTCCGATGTGTCGATTGCACGTACTTCTTTGATTAATCCTAACACAAAGTCGGCATAATCGTCATTACTCCCATGAGAAACAGGGTACAAGTGATGACTCTGCTTCAAGATGTAATGAAGTAGAGCTTCATCGATTTCGCTTTTCCTAGGTTCAGTATATTCTTCTTCACCAAAGAGCAACCAGCCTGGGTTTATTTGAAGATGTTGTGCCAGTTGTTTTACTTTTTCATAATCTGGCAGAGCATCACCTCGTATATAACGACGGCAAATTTGTTCAGATGCGCCAGTGAACTCTGCTAAGGTCTTAATACAGATCCCATTAGGCGATCGCGAAGCAGTATGTCCTTTGTCTTTGAGAGTATGGATTAATCGATTTGCGAACGATTGATAGGGTCCTTTACTCATAAATTATCCTTGTAACCATAACATCGTAAAAAAATTATCATATAAAACGATATCATTCAATATCATATTGTATATTAATTTAAATTTCTTGAATTTACATATTGATAATAAAATTAATATTGTATTAATATAAGTTTCGATAAGTGATATCGAATGTTACTTTTGTGCGAATTGGACCCTGGTACTATGTTTTACAGGAGTATGTTGTATGTTTCATGATCAAAAAGTCACCATTTATAAAGGCATTATTCAATATTTGTTAGATTCTACCAATTATTCCCTGCAACGAATTGCCAATTTATCTAACTGTTCAGTCGCTCATCTGCGGTTAATTTATGAACACGAGCGTTTGCCGAAGGAAAGAAAGGTTGAATTGGATCTCCTAAAGCTATTTATTATCGTAATCGATATGGAGTTCAAAGGTGAATGGAAGGCGCGTTTGCAGCTTAAATGATAAGGAATTGGGAGAGTAATAATGCAAGCAGTTAATGAAGTATTTACACAACAAATATTATTTATCAACGATCTCGAAGTTATTATCGGCAAGGACCGATTGACCTTACGGCGCTGGTGGAGTGAAGGAAAGTTTCCCAAGCCAGTAAAATTACATGGCAGAACTTTAGCTTGGCATAAAGAAGTGATTGATAATTGGATTAACCAATATGTCAGATAGACCTCATTTTCATTGTCTGAAGTGGCCAGTGGCTGCTTTAGACAATTGTGTAAATTGTAGTAGTGTAAATGCTAATTCATGTAAATACCTTGAATGCTGTAAGTTGAATCCTGGTTAAAGTTTTTTCTTTTGCGTCCAATTACCTTCCAGTATTAAGTCCTGTCTTATTTTCTAGCGCGGATATAAGCTTTAGGCTAGAATCACTAATAACGAATTTTCTTTGCAGATTTTTGTTCCCGCTAAAAAGAACAATCAGAACTCGCTCAGCAGACTTACTTATTATTAGTTTAACTAGATGAGATTTTATACTAAAAAAGAAATCTTACATATACAGCTAAAATGGGCGTTGGCCACACCCATTTTCATTGCGTATTTTATCTACATCGTTATTTCCGGACCTTTCTCTTTCTGATGCTCCGCCTTCAAGGCTTCAGAGCGCCGTAGTACATCCGCCATTCCAAAAAAGGTAAAACTTAGATCGGCACATTTGGATTTTTTAAGAACTCGTTCATTTTCAGAGTTAAGCGTATCGAATTGGACTGTATTCCTCGAGCGAAATGCGGATTTAACCGCTTCATTAGAATAGATTGAGTACATTTTCCAATTGTCATTTCCAATACATCTCCATACAGGAGTAGAAAAAACGAAGATACCCGTAAGTTGCTTGACTCTTTCTTTGATATTTGTCATTTGAATGGCTCGCATATAATTCACTAAGAACTTTTCATGCTCATCACTTTTTACATCCTTCAATACGCTACTGTATTTATGAGCCTTCTTTGGACTACCAAACTCTTCTTCTACAGCTCTTCTCTTCAAGTTTGCCATTCTTTCGATAATGGATGCTCTTTGTTCATTATAAAATGACTCTAATCCATTTGTCTGAATTGTAATGATTTCATTAGGGGAAAAAGTTTGAATAATTTTGCTTTCTGTACCGCAAGCCTTGAAATAATCCTGTAGATAAGAAGATAGATTTGACAATGTATTTAAAGCAGATTGCTGTGCCCTTATCCTTTTCTCCATATTGTATTCGCAACTTGATATTAAGGATAATTGAACATTTTGAATCAAGCAGCAGGCAGCTTTTGATAGTGTAATTTTGAAAGGCCCTTCCTGATGCGATTGAGGGAATAGGGAAGATACAGCAATAATATCGCCATTTAACCATGGCACCGTCTGATTGGGATCATATATCAGAGACCCTAAGTTCAGCGCAACAGACTTTTCCATAGGAATTGAATCTGTCCATTTGTGCTGACCAATTTCAACATCTGTATCGGCATAGCTACCAATACGAAGCAAAACAGAACTCCACCGAATTAAATCAGATACAACAGCTAAATTACCACCGTTCTGATTAGAGTATTTGCTAAGCTCATACGAGGCTAATTGGTAGCATCGTTTATCTGTCGCTGTACCAAATTGCTCGATAAGTGTTTTGAGATCATTTTCAAATGAAATGAGTGAAATTTGATTCTTTTCTGCAAACTCTGATAATTCCAATAAAGCTGAAGTATTTAAAAGAGACTTAGCATACACCAGCGACAGAAAGCCTGCAGGATTTTTTTCGCGATATTCTCTAAAATCATTCTGATAGAGATAAGGCATAAAAATTGCGGGATCGTGCGCCAACCAGATTTTATAATGGGCATTACACAGAAAATATTGCCTACTTCTCTTTAACATAGGTTCCGGGTCGGAAGAGGTCAATTCTTTTTGTTGCAAGTAATCGATAGCTGTTTTTCCTTCATTATCTTTACAATAAAAATTTGCACCTTTTTCCAACAACCAATATATGGTTTCAAAATGTCCTCTTTCAGCTGCAACATGAGCAGCAGTTTTGCCAGATTGCGGGCCAGGTTCATCAATATTAAAATCCTCACCTTTGACATCCCATAATCTTTTTAATTCGGACAAATCATTAGCTGCAGCCGCCTTTCTAAACTCTAACATAAAAATAAATCTCCAATATTCTCGGGTTGGTATTATACTTGCTGAGCTATTTTTGTCCATCTCTTTCACCTAATTGATACTTCACCTTCAAGCTGGATAAGGTTGTAAATGGTGAACCAGTGCCTTGAATCTTGAAGATGTAACAATGAGAGCGTTTGAGCTGCAATGGTTATTGAACCAGTTTCTTAATTTCTCCCATTTAACTCCACGTTTTACATCAGTATGCACTCTTCGCTTCTGGGGGTTGATAAGACTACAGATTGGTCCGCTTGCATTACAAGCAAATCTTGAATGAATAATGACCATTTTTCTAGAACCTCTTTCCGTTGAGGTAGCATTTCATTCTTATTATATGTTGCCATGATTCTTGGCATTTTGTGGCCTAAACACTTTTCAATGACAACTGGATCAGCATGTAATGTAGAGTTATTGTCAAATCTGGTGTATGCCCATTAGGCGGCCACTCTGTTTGACTGCTCATTAACTTGCACTCCGTTTACAAATTTCACATTATTAACAACTAATGTTAATAGGTTAAACCCTCTAATTTTAATCCATCGTTTTTGAGCCACTTCCATGAGCTTAAAGACCATTGCCAGGGTGGTGTCTCTGGAGCCACAGTTTCTGGACTTATTAGTCCTCAGACGCACTGTAGCGAAGGCAGATTCAATGGGATTGGTTGTCCGTATGTGAATCCAGTGTTCGGCCGGAAAATCGTAGAAGGCCAACAGTTCCTCTTTGTCCTTGGCCAGGCACTCCATCGCTTTTGGGTACTTAGCGCTGTAAAGCTCCACCGTATTATCAAACGCCTTATAGGCCTCTTCTTTGGTCGATGCCATCCAAATCTCATGCAAAGCGGCCTTTACCTTTGGCTGCATCGATTTGGGTAGCTTGTTTAATACATTCGCTGTTTTGTGCACCCAGCACCGCTGTTGCCGTGTTTCAGGGTAAATGGCTCCAAGGGCACTCCAGAATCCCAATGCCCCATCCCCCACGGCTAACTTCGGAGCCGTTGGAAGGCCTCGTTGGCGCAGGTCAGTAAGCACCTCACTCCAGCTCGCTGCGGACTCTCGATACCCATCATTAACCGCTACAAGCTCTTTTACCCCGCTCTCAGTAACACCAATGATGACTAGAAGGCACACCTTGTCATCCATGCGAACCTTGCTGTAAATACCATCAGCCCACCAATAAACATAGCGTTTGTCGCTTAAATCCTGGCGTTGCCACTCTTTGTGTTCATCAAGCCATTTTTCTTTTAATCGCGACACTGTATTGGCTGACAGTCCGCGCGCACTCTCGCCAACTAACGCGGATAAGGCTTCTGTATAATCTCCTGTTGATAACCCTTTTAAATACAGCCAAGGAATGAGTTCTTCCATGCTCTTCGTCCGTCTCAAGTAGGGCGGCAACAACTGACTGCTAAAATGAATACCTGAACCGCTACGATCTCGTACCTTCGGGACTTGAACCTCTACTTCTCCTATCCCCGTCTGAAGCTGTCTCGCGGGGAGATAACCATTCCTGACTACTGCTGGACGACCATCCAGTAAACGCACGTCTGAGTACGCTGAGAGCATCTCTGATAGTTCGGCCTCAACCGCTTTCCTTATCAACTCTTTTGCTCCTTGTCTCAACACCTCCGTTAACGGGTCTTCAAAGCCCTTGGCTACCGCTGGTGTCGATGACTGCTTTAGATTACAATCCTTCATGGCGTATCTCCTTTGTTGATTTGTGTTCCGACAAGAACAAGCAACAGAATACGCCACCTAATTTATTTTGTCATACACCACTTTCGACTATAACTCATGTAATGTTTCGCCAAGTTGAGTGGCAAATGTTCTTCTCAGATCATGCGGTGTCCATTCTGGGATTCCAACACGCTTTTGGATTCGTTTGACTGCACGTGGAATGGCGTTATCTGATAACGGTATTTGATCATCTAAACTGGGTAAGACAAAAGGGGAGCTATTTGTTTCTTTTAATTCGATCAATAGCTTTTTGACGTGATGGCTAAGATGTATTTTAACGACAATTGCTCCTTTAGAGTTTTCTGCTGGGATTGTCCATATAGATTTGTCAAAATCGAACTCTGACCAACGTGCAAGGCGTAATTCAGCAGTTCTTACCCCTGTGAGTAAGATTATTTTAAGAGCGTTTTTAATGTTTAATGATATTTTGTTTTTATCGCTATCTAAGAAGTCCCAGAGTATTTTAATTTCATCAAGGCTTAAATAGCGTTCTCGTGGTTTTTCAGATCCTCCAATATCACGAGAACGGATATTAGCTGCAGGATTTTGTTGTAGGGTTCCTCGACTGACAGCATAATTAAATGCTTGCTTAAGTGAGCTTAGCACTCGATTAGCTTGAATAGGGGCGCCACGTTTTACAATAGTATCTAGCGCTTTTGTAATATCCCTAGCTTGTATTTTTTCTAATTCCATATCGCCTAATAAAGGGATAATATCCATCTCAATCTGTTGTTTAATTTGCAGAGGTTTTTTACGATTTTTTTCAGCATATCCCTCATACCAGGCAAGCATTAGTTTTTTTACAGTATTCTCTTCGCGAAGTTTCTGCTGTTGCTCAAATTCGACAGGATTTATTCCTTGCTCTTTTAAATTTTGGGCTTTGTTTTGAAGTTCTCTTGCTTGCTTTAGACTAATACCTGGATATTTGCCCAAAGTCATTTTTTGACGTTTACCATTCATAGTAAATCGGTAAATCCATGACTTATTGCCGCTAGGCATGACACGAATGCCAAGACCTGTGGATTCAGTCTTCTCGAACCAGTTAGCCTCTGGTCTTAGGTTTTTGATGTAGCTGTCTATGAATTTCATCCCTGGTACCTTATGTGTATTTGGTACCAATTTTGGTACCAAAATTTTTGTATAGGTATAATATCATATGAAACTAATTGAGCTACAGAATTTTATAAATTACTATATATATAAAGGGATGTGAGGAAAATATGAATTCGTTTGATAGTCTTTGAAATCGATGTGATATTGATTCGTAATCAATAGGTCCGCGGTTCGATTCCGCGCAGCGGCATTTTAAAATCAATGGGTTATTAGAAAATTGAATTAAATAATTTAATCGTGTCGAATATGTGTCGAATAACCAAATGTTCAAATAGTTTATAAAAGGTTGGCGAGTTATTATGAGTACGATTATTTATAGTTACAGATCTACCTCGACATCCTCAGCTATCATTGAGGATATTGAATTTGGTAGAACTTCAACAACAAGACGATTAATTCGACCAACGATTGTAGATAATAAAGAACAACCTGATGCAAGCGTTAAAATTGAAATTATTCATCAAAAAGCTGAAAAAGGAACGTTTGAGGATATTCCTACCGAAAAATTATCTGAATATAAGGCTAAAGACATAGGTAAGTTGATTTTAAGTAGTGATGAAACAATTTCCCTCTTTAAGCATCTTTGCAATTTGTATGCTATTCACAAAGAAAATGGTGTCCCCTCTGGTCAACATTCCTTCAAATTTGATAATGATAGTAAATTGGTGCGAGTTGAATCAAAAAGAGCTGAGATTATAGAAACACTTATTCAGCAGGGATATTCGGAAGAAGTGTGGGAAAGGTTAGTTGAAAACTCTCCTGATTTAGCAACTAAACTCAGTCTAGCGCATATTTACCAAAAGCGCCTAACAGCTTTAGAGCAATTTAAAATAATGCTTTCTTGTGATCATAGTGAGCATGATTGGCAATCCTTTTTTGAAAATAATAATTGGATATTTGGTTATGGTCTGAATTATAGGATTTTAAAGACAGTTACAGATCAACCTCACTATGGTGGTGTCGTAATTGAAGGAGTTGGAGCTAATAAAGGCGATTTTTTAAGTGCTACCCAAGGGACTCTAAAATTTACTGTTTTAGTTGAAATTAAAAGAGCAAATACTAAATTATTAGAATCAAAAGAATATAGAAACGATGTGGTATTACCTAGTGAAGATTTAATAGGAGGAGTCTCTCAATTGAGAGTGAATGGTCGGACTTGGGAGCAACAAGGATCTCAAGTACCTAAAAATAGGGATTTGTTAGAAGAAGCCTCTATTTATACAATTCAACCACGAAAAATTTTGGTTATCGGTAATACTAATGAATTAAATAATCGTTTAAAGCGAGAAAATTTTGAGTTATTTCGTAGAGGACAAAGTGATGTTGAAATCATAACTTTCGATGAACTGTTATATCGAGCGCAATACATAGCAGAACATACGGAGGAAATTAAAGGATGTTAAACCCAATGATCAAAATGATTAAGGGAAAAAACTAGTTTTCGAGCTAAAGCCAGCATCGCTCGTGGAGTAAATCTTAATAGAAAGGCGACTTTAGCCGCCTTTTTTATATTTATATTAGTGACACGCAGGAATACAATACTCTTTTCCTTGGTAGTACAGATAATCACCATATTGATTTGATACATTCCAACAACACAGGCCTTGAGTCACATTAGATTGCATTGATTTATTATCTGATGACTTGGCTTTTATTTTCTCTAGACATGATTCTATATTTGAATCAGTCTTATCGCAAAATGCCATCAATTTATTGAATTGATCTGGTTTAATGCTATTACTAGACATATTTTTAAATCTATTTACATCTGTGTCTGAAATTAAGTTAAAAGCATGACAACTCATGGTCATTGCTAACATTGATACTGCTATTGCTTTTTTCATTTATTCATCTACCTCTCAGTTAATTGTAAAAATCTCCATCTAGCCCACCAGTTATTAATCCTTTACCCACTCAAATACCTTAAAACTCTTTAGTTTCACTAGGGTTAAAGTTAAAAGTTTGTCTATTGTTTCGACGTTGGTTTAATTGATTCTTTACTGTTATTTTTCAGAACAGTATTCAGAAAGAGGTATTGGTTTCTTTGCAACCCTCAAATATTCATTATAATTTTTATGGCAACCTTCTTTTGCCTCTGCCTTTTTTGCATTTGCGTACTTAACAGCGCCAATGCCAGCACCAATCGCTGCTACAGCACATCCTTGTAGTTGTGATACTGCTAAAATTACTCCCATTAAAAGAGATAACGTTTTTAAAATTTTCATATTGATACACCTGATTGTTTGAATTTAATGCACTTTCTTGGGGTTGGGTATTTCGAATACATTACAACCGAAAATCCAAAACCCAATAGATGGGGAGTTAACTCCGGATTCTCCTTGTATTGCTCAGTTAAAAATTGAACTCCATCCTTAACGGATTTTTTTTCTAAGAATGGGTAATGATTTCTATAACACTTGGCTAACTTCTCTCCGGAAAATAATTCAAGGGATACCAGATAAGTTGCGAATGCTTGAGTTATAGCTGTATTACAAACGTCTTGATTTTGAGTGTAATTTTGATCTGTGCATGCCAAAATAAAGTCCTTACCAGTATATATTCCTGCAGAATAAGTTGGTTTGATAATAATACTAAGAACCATCAAAATTATTTTTTTGTCTAAAAACATAGCGCCATCCACTATAGTGTTAGTAACAAACATTATTGTGGCAGTGAACACCGGCTTTAGGATTTCCAGCCCGATGTCTTTTAACAAAAGTTCCATCTCTTTTTATACAAGGTTTAACAGTATGTGTTCTTCCATAAGAAGAACTGTATATTGGAGTTTTATAAGAATAGGAGTAGCCGCGTTTTGCATAACTTACAGATATAGATAATAAAGAAAAACAACAGAATCCTAACAATAAAAATTTTGCTTTCATGATAGCCTCATTATAAAAACATGAGTAACAGAGCCGAATTCTTATTGTTGATTTAAAGTAAAATAAAATTACTTGTCGGATGATAACAAATTAACCTGATGATCATATATTAATCACAGAGGCCGGATGGTAAGAAATCCTTAGTATCCTGTCAAGAAAAATATCAAGATTCTTTTAGCAAGCGTCGTCCGTATTAGACGAAGTCGTAATATGAGAAATCATCTTCATTAATGCCTATACAACCTAATAGATTTTTACCTGCATCTAGAAATACGTGGAACTAGTGGAACAAGTGGAACACTCTAGTAGTTACTGGACTTTGGATGTTTCACTATCAAAATCGACAGTGGAACGAGTGGGACAATTAATAGTCGTCAGACCAAACTTTATCAGTGAAAATATAACATCTAGGAATACCAATCCCTTTAATCCTTCGTTTTTGAGAGGCTTTTCCATCATTCCCAGGGACTATCCATCCTGCGTTAATAAGCACTTTATTCAGCATTTTAGGCTCAAATCCTTGGCAAATTTCCTTTCTGTACACTTCTGATAAAACCATATAGATACGGAAACCTTCATCATCAGTTCGATAAAAACCAGCTCGATTGTAAAGTCGTTCACTATTAGGATGATTTTCGCTTTCAAACCGACTTGCTCCTTCTTCGATTAATTCAGCACGCTCCGGCTTATCTTTTTTGCTTTGACGCTGCAAGTAGCTGTAGTACCCATTGCGCTGTACGCCCAATAATCGACACATCATAGCGATTGGCCAGCTCTTCTTCTGTTGGGCTATAAACTCATACTTCATTTCGTTTCTTGAGCAAAGAAGAGCGCCGCCTTTTTTAGGATTTCTTTCTCCATTTTTAGGCGTTTATTTTCTTCACGTAAACGGCGGATCTCCGCCTGTTCTTCTGACAGTTTTCCTTGCCCTCTAAACGCTTGACCATCTGACTCATTCGCTTCTTTTATCCACCGACATAGCATTTCATACTTGATCCCCAGGCTTTCTGCCGCTGCCTTGCGCTCATATCCTTGCTCTAGTACCAGGCTTATCGCCTCCAGTTTAAATTCTTTTGAATATTTTGCTCGTTTTGACATCTTTTTCTCCAGTTAAGGTTATATCTCTTAACTGGGGTGGTCGCTTCTATTAGACCACGTCATATTTTTTTGTTTCTTTAATTTGGTACACGGTGTGTTCCAAATTGGATAGACCTGATAAACATGCAGTTCTTCTAAATTAATTTGATTCGAATGTTTCGTTTATTTCGATTGATTTGCTATAATGTAAATTATAAGAAATTGATTAGTGCGAGGGTTTTATATGAGTTTACATCATATTCCAATTGAATTTGATCCTAAAAAAGAAAAGAAAATAGCGAAGAAATCTTGTAATCATTTGGAAAAGGCATTATTGCAAAATTTTAAAGGGCCAATTTTTTTAAATATAAATAATGAGTCTGTGGAGTTACCTGTATCTATTGTTAACCCTTTAGTTGATCTACTTAATGATATTTCAAAAGGACAACCGCCTAGCGAGATTGAGAAAGAAACATTAACTACCCAACAGGCAGCGGATTTGTTAAATGTATCCAGACCTTTTTTAGTTAAATTAATTGACGCTAAAGAATTGCCTAGTTTCAAAGTGGGAAGGCATAGACGAGTTTTTAAATCTGATTTATTAACCTATAAAGAAAACTCTTTAAAAGAGCGTAAGAAAATCTTACAAAAACTTGTGGATGAGGCCCAAGACTTGGATCTGGGATATTAATAATGGCGCATTTAGTTGTCTTTTGTGATGCATGTATTCTTTATCCCGCACCTATTCGAGATTTATTAATGGAGTTAGCACTTAATGATTTATTGCAATTAAAGTGGTCGCATAAAGTGTTAAATGAATGGATAGATAATCTACTTGAAAATAGACCTGATCTAAGTAGAGAAAGATTAGAAAAAACAGTTGCAGGTATGAATAATGCTTTATTAGATTGTCTTGTGGAGGATTATGAGACTATGGAAGCGAAATTAACTTTACCAGATGTTGATGACCGGCATGTCTTAGCAGCGGCTATAGTTTCTAAGTCAAAATTTATTATTACAGCAAACTTAAAAGATTTTCCTAATAAATATTTGTCAACATTTAAAATTAAAGCATGTCATCCTGATGATTTATTTTTGCGTCTTGCGAATAAAAATAAAGAGAGTTTCGCTGCATCAGTTAAATCATGTTATAAAAAACTGAGGAGACCACCTCAAACTCTAGAACAGTACATATTAACTTTAAAAGATAAATGCCAATTAATTAAAACCGCTTCTTTTGTTGAGCAGAATAAATCTTTCTTTGTTTAGAATGATAAGATTATTAGAGTTAGCATTTTAATGCTTCACGTTGAGTACAGAGAAGTTCAGTTCTCATTTAGTTGTAATGGATTGCTTGACAACTGAAAGTCTTTTTTATTCATGGCAGTAAGTTCTAAAATGGAACTTACTGAAACTCACATCTTTAGAGTCAGGTATTTCTGTGATTTTCAATTGTCCAAAATAAAGTATTTTCATCTTTGGCCAAAGGCTCATCTAAATTAACTGACGTGGTCAAGTAAAACGTTACAACCCAGTTAAGCTATTTTTTGTAACACCAATTTAGCTTGTTTTTCATACTGCTTGGGAGAAACATATCCTAAGAATGAATGAAGACGCTTGCTGTTATAATGCATAGCAATATAACTCAGAATATCCTGTTGCGCCTCCAGACGAGTCTGGTAGTTTTTCCACTGCACTAACTCTTGTTTCAAGGAGCCAAAAAAGCTCTCAGCTACGGCATTGTCCCAACAATCTCCCTTGCGGCTCATGCTCCCTGTACATCCGTGTTGAGTCAACAATCGAGTATAGGGTTTGCTGGCATACTGAACCCTCTATCTGAGTGAACAATCAGCCCACTCGCAGGCTTACGCTGCCAAATCGCCATGCTCAGTGCATCACAGACCAACTGGGCCTTCATGCGAGAACTCATGCTCCAGCCCACCACTTTTCGTGAATACAGGTCGATAACGACCGCCAAATAAAGCCAGCCTTCCTGTGTCCAAATATAAGTAATGTCTGATACATACGCTCGATTAGGTGCGGATACAGTAAACTGACGATTTAATTCATTATTAAATAATGGTTTTTTATGTTTACTGTTAGTCGTCACCTTATATTTCTTTCTATAACAAACCCATACACCAGCCTCTTTCATCAATCTACGCGTCTTCTTACGGCCAATTGGGTAGCCCAGAGCATTCAAAGCCTTCATAATGCGACGGCTTCCATAGGTATGCCTGGAACCCTCTGAAACCTTGTTTATCCACTCGATTAATTCAGCACGCTCCCGCTTATCTTTCTTGCTTTGACGCTGCAAGTAGCTGTAGTACCCATTGCGCTGTACGCCCAATAATCGACACATCATATCGATTGGCCAGCTCTTCTTCTGTTGGGCTATAAACTCATACTTCATTTCGTTTCTTGAGCAAAGAAGAGCGCCGCCTTTTTTAGGATTTCTTTCTCCATTTTTAGGCGTTTATTTTCGTCACGTAAACGGCGTATCTCCGCCTGTTCTTCTGACAGTTTTCCTTGCCCTCTAAACGCTTGACCATCTGCCTCATTCGCTTCTTTTATCCAACGACATAGCATTTCATACTTGATTCCAAGGCTTTCTGCCGCTGCCTTGCGCTCATATCCTTGCGCTCATATCCTTGCGCTAGTACCAAGCTTATCGCATCCAGTTTAAATTCTTTTGAATATTTTGCTCGTTTTGTCATCTTTTTCTCCAGTTAAGGTACATTATATCTCTTATCTGGGGTGGTCGCTTCTATTAGACCACGTCAAACCTCTACATTTGCAACCAAAGATTGAATGCGAGTTAGTAAATCTTGATTAATGGTTGTCAGAATTTTTGAGTTATTGAGAATGTCTTTAGCGATGAAATTCAAAAATTCAACAGTTATTGGATCTGGTTTCTTTGCTCGGGTCATAATGACATTACCTTATCAAGCGTAGTACATTCTATAAGAATCCACGAGGTTCTTTTTTTATTTGTTCTAGTGTGAGTATTTCTGCTGATTTTACTACTCCCATGCACTTTAAAATATAGTCCGTAATTAATTGCATTGGCTTTCTAAGGCGCTCAACATCAACAATAATATATCCAGCAGTTACATCATTACTCATCTTATGGTTCATTAACCGCTTCAATGCATAAGCAGGAATATCCAGACTTTCTGCAATGGTGATAAAAGTACGCCTCAAATCATGTACAGTAAAATGAGAGTTATAGTCGAATCTGGTGTATGGAAAAATAAATTAGGTGGCGTAAACTCCTGTTGATTGTTCCGGAAGAACATAATCAACAAAAGGAAAATACGCCATGAAGGATTGTAATCTGAAATCAGTATCTACACCAGTTGAAAAAATCACTGATCCATTAACCGAATTATTAAGGAATGGTGCACGTGATTTAATTAAGCAAGCGGTTGAAGCAGAGTTATGCGCCATGCTTTCTGACTATGAGGATTTAAAGCTAATCGATGGCAGGCAAGCCGTTGTGCGCAATGGATATTTGCCGGAGAGAACGATTCAAACAGGCATTGGTGATGTCATTATCAAGGTACCCAAGGTGCGGGATCGAAGTGGTTCAGGGATTCAATTTAATAGCAATCTACTGCCACCCTATTTAAGACGTACGAAGAGCATTGAAGAATTAATCCCCTGGCTCTATTTGAAAGGCTTATCGACGGGTGATTATTCGGAAGCATTAGGTTCACTATTGGGAGAACATGCAAAAGGCTTATCCCCAAATACAGTATCTCGGCTAAAAAGCCAATGGCTTGAAGAGCATCAGAGCTGGCAATGTCAGGATTTAAGTCAAAAGCGTTATGTTTATTGGTGGGCTGATGGTATCTATAGCCAGGTTAGAATGGATGACCGCTTATGTTTGCTGGTTATTATTGGTGTTACGGAATATGGTCACAAAGAGCTGGTTGCTGTGAGTGATGGGTATCGTGAGTCATCGGCAAGCTGGGAGGAGTTGCTCACGAGCCTGCGACAAAGAGGTCTTACACATTCACCAAAATTGTCTGCTGGTGATGGTGCACTGGGCTTTTGGAATGCGCTGAGTAAAGTCTATCCCGACTCGCGTCATCAGCGCTGCTGGGTGCATAAGACGGCCAATATTCTCAATAAATTACCAAAATCTGTGCAGCCAAAAATAAAAGACGCGCTGCATGACATTTGGATGGCACCGACTCGCAAGGACGCTTACAAGGCTTTCGATAACACATTGGAATTATTCAGTGCCAAGTACCCCAAAGCAATGGGTTGCTTGAGTAAAGATCGAGAGGAACTGCTTGCGTTTTATGATTTTCCCGCAGAACATTGGATTCATATTCGAACAACAAATCCAATAGAATCCGCTTTTGCGACTGTGCGCTTACGTACAAAAAAATCGCGTAATTGTGGCTCGAGAGATAGCACGCTAGCAATGGTGTTTAAGCTAATGGAATCCGCTCAGAAGCGGTGGATAAAAATTAGAGGGTTTAACCTATTAACACTGGTCGTTAACAACGTTAAGTTTGAAGACGGAGTGCAGGTTGTTGAACAATCAGACAGGAAGGCCGCCTGATGAAATTTTGGTCATACACCAGAATTGACAATAACTCTAAAATGAACACCGGAATTTTTTATCACGTGTGCCATTGTCTTACGTGGTTCAATAATATGACCTGCTGCACCCGGTCCCGGGAAAATATAGTCATTAATTGCTTTTTCTTTTCTGGCAATCAGTAGATCATAAAGAAAGTCAGAAAGGGGGAGGGTGTGGGATTCATTGTTTTTGGTTTTATTGATAGTGAATGATTTTGCTTTTAGGTCGAGATCAGACCATTTCAAAGTCGCTGCTTCTTGTCGGCGTAGACCTGTTAATAAGATTAACAACAAATAATCTCGTAATGTATCGTTTTGGATTTGCTGTAAACCAGCATACCATGCGGCTAGTTCATGAGACTTTATATAGGTCTTGCGTCTTTCAATGCGATACCAGGCGCGTGTTTGGGACAGGCGTTTTACTGGGTTATCGATGAAAAGAGAGTGACCACTGTTGTCTTCATATTGGCCAGCTGCAAAATTGAATAAGGCTCTTAGGATTCTCATGGCAAGATTAGCATAGGCTTCTCCATGTTCATTGCCCAGCTTTTCGTGATATTTAGCTACGCGATCTCTGGTGATCGATAACATTGGTTTACTCTTCCAGCTTGTGAAGGCTTTATCTAATATGTGTTTGTAATTATCTATAGTTCTGGGTTTTAAGTTCTTTCTGGTTTTTAGGTAGTCTTTAAAGACTTGATTCAAAGTTATATCTCGAACCTCAGTTGCCTTCTTCTCAGCAACTGGATCAATGCCCATGGCGATTTGCCCTAAAAGATGCAGGGCTTTGTTTTTTGCCATTTCAGCAGTCAATTCCGGGTAATGGCCTAAAGTAATTCGGCAGCGTTTCTTATTTATGAATTTTTCAACGAAAAATGCTTTTGCCCCTCCAGAAGTAACACATATGCCGAAGCCTTTCAGGTTATCATCGTAATATCTTTTTTGTGTCGTTTTTCCTACTTCCGTTGCTTGAGGAAGAGGGAGGTTTTCTACGTTTGTTTTGTTTATTTTCATAATTAAGTTTTACACTTGTTTTTGAATGTGTCGCAACTGTGTCGCACTTGTGTCGCACAATTATTTAAAATCCATTAATAGAACTTTTAACGTAATAATGCTGTAACATCAAGTAAATAAAGGGATATTAAAAGAGTTTCAAAAAGTGTCTAAGTGGCTAAAACCCATAATTCACTAATTCGTAATCAATAGGCCAGCGGTTCGATTCCGCGCAACGGCATAACAAAATCAATAAGTTACAATTTTTATTTCAGGGGTACATTCTAGCCCCAAGTGCGACAGACATTTTTATACTGCTGTATATAGAGTTCTTTAGGCGTTTTATGGCCAATACATTTCCTCGGGCAGCGGTTCATTTGATCAGCTATTAAATCTAATCCCTGTTGGGTCATCAGTTCAATTTTTGCATTTTTGGATAGATAACGTCTTAAGCCTCCATTCATATTTTCATTGTGCTCGCTAAAGTCAGAAGTGAAAAACTTTGACATTGAAGTGGGATCCACAATCCATGTTTATTAGATCAAAGAGACATCTAATAAACATGGGATGTGATAAAAAAGTGCATTGACTAGTTTGGCTGTTGACCGCTCTAAATGTATTTTATGAACAATTTATCGGTCCAAATCACACTGGCTTGTCTAAAGCCATGCATTAATTATCGTATTTTTTACCGTATTATGTGTATATTGTGATGTATGATTGAAGTCAGTCCAGTTTGAGAAAAAGTTGTTCTATCCTGTGCGCGTTTAGAAGGAACAGAAACTTGCTTCCTATAGATAGACTGGATTAAGTGGAATCACACTAGCCATTTATGGCCATCGGCTTTACGAGTTAATGGCTTGACTTTTTTGGGGACACCTGAATGAACGACGCTATTTTAAATGACATCAATCTGCTTTTATACGGCTATAAACAATTAAGCTGGCTTACGCGTTGGTCTTTTCCAAATGAGCTTGCTATAGCATTAGACGCCTTTGATGCTAATAATCCCACGGCACAGCAGGCAGCTAAAGTCTACGGTGCTTATTTGAACAGCACCGGTGCTTTTACCCGCGGGCTTGTTTCTTCCATAGCTAAACTATCAGTCTTTTCTTCCAAAAGGGAAATAAAGGATCAAAATATGGTCCCTATGACTGACTCTAATTGGTTAATGAGTTTTGAACAAGCCGATACTAACCGCCAAGCGCTAGGACAGTCTTACAAGCCTGGCGATGTAGCGCATGGCCTGGCCATCCTTCACAATGCCGGTCTCTTGACCGGGGAAAATAACCGGCAAGTGCTAGTGCGATCTGATAGGCCTGGGAATATTGCCCCTGTCCTAAACATCTTAAACAACGCAGGGCTCGTACAGTTAGAAGAAGCCGAAGAGCCAGAGCAACTGAATGAAGCTCAAAGCACCCATACAGCCAGTGTGCATGCAGCAACCGATTTAACGATGTGGTTATTAGCCAGTAAATACCTGCAATCGGATTCGCGGCCTGCTGTTTCAACCTGGAACGAGATTGGTACGGCGATTGGTGCTTTATCGCCCTCTGCTGATTTGCCAGCTGAGGTCATTGCCGCTGCCAACCGGGGCATGACAAGGCTTGGGCGCACTCCAATTAACCTCACTGTGGATGCAGAAAAAAAAAGCGCTTGGCTTAAATCTGATAGCCAAACTTCAATTAACCAGCCATCCTGAAATAAGCCTCTTATTAGCAACGATGCAGGCAGACAAAGACAAGTCCCTGACTGTTCCATTAGCTGATTTTATACGCTGGTTATGGACCGAGGTTAAGGATAAGCCTGATTTTATTGTGCCCTTTGCTCAAGCGCTCTATGAAATTCAGCGTGGTTACAATCTTAATAAGCAAGGCATTGATATGGGTGGTAATGATAAACCCATTTGCTATGGTGGTACGGCCAATAAGTTTTGTGAAAAACTTTCAAGCTTATCGCCGTTAATCCAGTTTCTTTATGTTAATAAAAAAACCATTACTAAAAAGCTTAAACAATTAACCGAGGAAGCCACTTTTGGCTTTATTAAAGAATTACGCAACCAGGCCATAACAGGTAGTGAAGCAGAGCGGGAGAGGTTTAAGCAGGTTATTGCCCAATTAACTGATGATGAGAGGGTTAGTATCTTATTAAAGGATGTTTTTACAAAATCGGCCATCGCTAGTGCGGTGAACAACGAGTTTAGCGGTCGATGCCGTGAGGAAGACCTGGTTAAATGCGTGGAGGATTTCCAGGCAGCGTTACCATATTTACAATTTGCTGACCAAAAGGAGCTCAATACCCTTGTTCGTCCACTACCCGATAAAATCCAAGCAAGTGCCAGCCGATTGAACACATTTTTTCAATCATCAACCAACAGTACGGACAATGACCCAATACAGTTTGGCTCATCCAATAGCCAAACCTTTTTGCTTGAGGATGAAGAACTGCCAAAACAATCGCACCGCCCTTAATCTCAAGGAATGAGGAAGGGGCATTAGCAAGGTGTTAAGGGTAAATATGTGTAGACACTTTGATTTAGCAAAAGTAGGTTGAACTGCTTTCTGTAAGTCGGTTCTTAAGAGCGATCTGCTGGAGCGATCTGGTCGTTCCAGCAATAGTTATTTTCAAATTAACAGATTCCTGCTGTCGTTTTCCCATCCAGCAAAGGGGAGTTTTCTGTTTGAATCTGCATATATAATCACCACGAAAGTCAAAATACCCTAAAGTTTATCTCCGCACTAATTACCGTATTTTTTACGGTAATATGTGCATAAATTACGATGTATGATTGAAACCAATCCAGAACGAACAATGATCCCTCGGGCATGTGCGGGTTTATTAATAACATAGATTCATTATTAGAGTTAGGAAACTTCTACTTAATGATGGAAGGTTATTGTGTGGAAAATGGAAAAGAATAACTGATTAGCGAAGACATGGAATCCGTCCATACATAAGTTTAAGCAGCTCCAACCTTTTTTTCCCATAGGCAGACTGGATTAAGTGGAATCAAACTAACCATTTATGGCCATGGGATTTACGCGTTAATGGCCTGATTTTTTTGGATACACCTAAATGAATGATGCTATTTTAAATGACATTAATCTGCTTTTACACAGCTATAAAAAATTAAGCTGGCTTACGCGTTGGTCTTTTCCCAGTGAGCTCGCTATAGCATTGGACGCCTTTAATACCAATAATCCCACGGCGCAGCAGGCAGCCAAAGTCTACTATGCTTATTTGTACAGCACCGGTGCCATTGCCCGCGGGTTTGTTTCTTACATTGCCAAACTATCTACATTTACCCTCACAACAAAGAGTCCAAATATGGTTCTCATTACGAACCCTAATTGGTTAATGAGCTTAACGAAGATAGTTAAAGCGGTTAACTCAGAAGAAATTATGCCGGCTATTAACCGGCCTAACTTCTCTACTGATGAGAAACTCCATGCTAACCTACTAGCAGTAGTTCAGTCCGCTAATCCTAGAGAGGCAACGTATGGCCTGGAAATTCTTAACAACGCTGGCCTCTTAACTAATGAGCAAGCTGATTCTAACCGGCAAGCTTTAGTGCAGTCTGCTAATCCCAGAGGGGTTGCGATTGGTCTAAAAGTTCTTAACGAAGCCGGTTTCTTAGGCGATTATCGTGCTGATGCTTTCCGACAAGCTATAATTCATTCCGCTGAACCCTGGGAGACGGCCTATAGCCTTATAAATCATTATAATGCTGGCCTCTTAACTGGTGAGCAAGCCAATGCCAACCTGCAAACGCTAGTGCAGTCTGCCAAACCTTGGGATGTG
Source organism: Legionella birminghamensis (assembly GCF_900452515.1). Classification (NCBI taxonomy): domain Bacteria; kingdom Pseudomonadati; phylum Pseudomonadota; class Gammaproteobacteria; order Legionellales; family Legionellaceae; genus Legionella; species Legionella birminghamensis. The sequence goes on along the minus strand of NZ_UGNW01000001.1, from coordinate 2,282,457 downwards.
GCGATTGGTCTAAAAATCCTTAATAAAGCCAGACTTTTAACCACTGGACAAGCTGATGCAAACCGGCAGGCGCTAGTGAAGTCTGCAAATCCGAAGGGGGTTGCGATTGGTCTAAAAATCCTTAATAAAGCCGGTCTCTTAACCGGTGAGCAAGCTGATGCCAACCGACAAACGCTAGTACAGTCTGCTAATCCTATAGATGCAGCGTATGGCCTGGAAATTCTTCATAAAGATCGCTTCTTAAGCGATGAGCAAGCTGATGTTAACTGGCAAACGCTGGCGGAGTCTGCAAATCCTGGGGACATGGAGATTAGTCTGAAAATTCTCAAGCAAGCCGGCCTCTTAACCTGTGAGCGGGATGACGCTAATTGGCAAGCGCTAGTGCAGTCTGCTAATCCTATTGGTGTGGCGATTGGCCTAAAAACTCTTAACAAAGCGGGCCTCTTAACCGGTAAACAAGCCAATACCAACCGGCAAACGCTAGTGCAGTCTGCTAATCCTAGAGATGTGGCGTATGGCCTGGAGATCCTTCATAGAGATCGGTTATTAAGCGGTGAGCAAGGCGATGCTAACCGGCAAGCGCTAGTGCAGTCTGCTAAACCTGAGATTGTGGCGCATGGCTTAAAAATTCTTAGCTATGCCGATCTCTTGACCGGTGAGCAAGCCGACGCTAACCGGCAAGCGTTAGTCCGGTCTGCTAAATCCAGGGATGTGGCGCGTTGCCTGGAAATCCTTAACAAATCCGGCCTCTTAAGCGGTGAGGAAGGCAATGCCAACCGTCAAGCGCTAGTACAATATGCCAATCCTAAGGAGATGGCAGATGCTCTAAAAATACTTGAAGTCGACTTCTTTAAAACAGGTCTATTAAGTGGGGAGCAAGCCAATTTCAACTGGCAAGCGCTATTACAGTCTGCCAATCCAAAGGAGACGGCGCATTACCTGAAAATCCTTGGCAAAGCCGGCCTCTTAACCCGTCAGCAGGCTAATGCTAACCTGCAAGCGCTATTACAGTCTGCCAATCCAAAGGAGACGGCGTATTGCCTGGAAATCCTTCACAAAGCCGGCCTCTTAACCGATGAGCTTGCCGATGCCAACCGGCAAGCGCTAGTAAAGTCTGCAAATCTTAAGAAGGTGGCAGATGCACTAAAAATCCTTAAAGAAGCCGACTTCTTTCAAACAGGTCTATTAAGTGGGGAGCAAGCGAATGCTAACTGGCAAGCGCTACTGCAGTCTGCTAAACCTGAGGATGTGGCGTATGGCCTGGAAATGCTTAGCAAAGCCGGCCTCTTAACCGGTAATCAAGCCAATTCTAACCGGAAGGCACTAGTTCAGTCCTCACAACCTGCTTTTGTGGCGTATGGCCTAAAAATCCTTGATGAAGTTGGTCTCTTAACCGGTGAGCAAGCCGATGCTAACCGGCAAGCGCTGGTGCAGTCTGCAAACCCTGAGTCTGTGGCGTATGGCATAGAAATGCTTAACCAAGCTGGTCTTTTAAGCGGTGAGCAAGCCGATGCCAACCGGCAAACCCTAGTGCAGTCAGCTAATCATAAGGAGGTGGTGGAGGGTTTGAAAATCCTTAACAAAGCCGGTCTATTAAGAGGTGAGCAAGCTAATTCTAACTTGCAAGCGCTAGTGCAGTCTGCACAACCTGCGTCTGTGGCGTATGGCCTGGCAATCCTTAACAAAGCCGGCCTCTTAAGCGGTGGGCAAGCCGATGCTAACCGGCAAGCGCTAGTAAAGTCTGCTAATTCGGATGGTGTGGCGTATTGCCTTGAAGTTCTTTACCACGCAAGCGTCTTAAGCGGCGAACAAGCTGATGCTAGCTGGCAAGCGCTAATTCAGTCTATTAATCTTGTAGATGTGGCATGTGCCCTAAAAATTCTTAACGAAGCCGGTCTCTTAAACTGTGAACAAGCTAATGCTAACTGGCAAGCGCTAGTGCAGTCTGCTAATCCTGAGGATGTGGCGAAGAGCCTAAAAATCCTTCACAAAGCCGGTCTCTTAAGTGGTGAGCAAGCCAATCCTAACCGACAGGTGGTAGTTCAGTCTACTAAACCTGAATTTTTGGCGTTTAGCCTTGAAATCCTAAACGAAGCTGGTCTCTTAAGCGATGAACAAGCCAATGCTAACTGGCAAGCGTTAGTGCGATCTACTAATCCTCCCGGTATGGCGAAGGGCCTAAAAATTCTAAACGAAGCCGGCCTCTTAAGCCGTGAACAAGCCAATGCGAACTGGCTGGTGGTAGTCCAGTCTGCTAATCCTGCATCTGTGGCATATTGCCTTGAAATACTTAACGAAGCCGGTCTTTTAACCGGTGAGCAAGGCAATTCTAACCGGAAAGCACTAGTGAGGTCTGCTAATCCTCAGGAGATGGCGTATGGTCTGGACCTCCTTAACAAAGCCGGCCTCTTAAGCGGTGAACAAGCTGGTGCTAACTGGCAAGCGCTAGTTTTGTCTGCTAAACCTTGGGATGTGGCGTATGGCCCTACAAGCCTTAACAAAGCCAACCTCTTAAGCCGAGAGCAACATGATGCTAACCGGCAAGCTTTAGTGCAGTCGGCTAACCCTGCTGCTGTGGTGAAGAGTCTTAAAATATTAAACAAAGCCGGTCTCCTAACCGGTGAACAAGCCAATTCTAACCGGCAGGCTGTGGTGCTGTCTGCCGATCCTAAGGAGGTAGCTTATGGGCTTAAAATACTTGGCAATGCCGGTCTTTTAAGTAGTACGCAAGCCGATACTAACCGGAAAGCGCTAGCTCAGGCTGCTAAGCCTAAAGATATGAATACAGTTCTGCTCAGTCTTAAGGAAGCGCGGCTGTTAACCGGTACTCAAGGCCAGGCAAACTATATAGAGCTCGCGGTTAATCATGTCCAGTTATTAACTCACGAACGACTAATGAACTGCTGGAGGAATACGCCTGAGCACTTGCTGACCCAGGCTCGCTTTAACGAGATACTTAGGCTTGCGAGCAGGTATCAAAATAACATAGAAGCCGGTATAACCGCACTGGAGCGCTATTTTAACAGACTAGTTAACCTGCAAGAAACCGAAGAGCCAGAGCAACTGAATGAAGCTCAAAGCACTCATACGGCTAGTGTGCATGCGGCAACTGATTTAACGATGTGGTTATTGGCTAGTAAATACCTGCAATCGGATTCTCAACCTGCTGTTTCAACCTGGAGCGAGATTAGTACGGCGATTGCCGCTTTATCACCCTCTGCCGATTTGCCGGCTGAGATGATTAACGCTGCTAACCGGTGCATGACAAGGCTTGGGCGCACTCCAATCAACCTCACTGTGGATGCAGAAAAAAAAGCGCTTGGCTTAAATCTGATAGCCAAACTTGAATTAACCAGCCATGCAGAGATAAGCCTCTTACTAACCACTTTGCAGGCAGACAAAGACAAGTCCCTGACTGTTCCGTTAGCTGATTTTATGCGTTGGTTATGGACCGAGGTTAAGGATAAGCCTAATTTCATTGTACCTTTTGCTCAAGCGTTCTATGAAATCCAACGTGGCTATAATCTTGATAAGAAAGGCATTGATATGGGTGGTAGTGATAAACCCATTTGCTATGGCGGCACGGCCAATAAGTTTTGTGAAAAACTTTCAAGCTTTTCGCCGTTAATCCAGTTTCTTTATGTTAATAAAAAAACCATTACCAGAAAGCTTAAACAATTAACCGAGCAAGCCACTTTTGGCTTTATCAGAGAATTGCGCAACCAGGCCATATCAGGTTGTGAAGCAGAGCGGGAGAAGTTTAACCAGGTTGTTGCCCAATTAACTGATGATGAGAAAGTTGGCACCCTATTAAATGATGTTTTTACAAAATCGGCTATCGCTAGTGCAGTGAACAACGAGTTTATCGGCCTATGCCGAGAGGAAGACCTGGTTAAATGCCTGGAGGATTTCCAGGCTGCTTTGCCTTATCTACAATTTGCTGACCAAGAGGAATTCAAGGCTCTTGTTCGTCCACTACCCAATAAAATCCAAGCAAGTGCCAGCCGATTGAACACATTTTTTCAATCATCAACTAACAGTACGGACAATGACCCAATACAGCTTGGCTCATCCAATAGCCAAACCTTTTTGCTTGAGGATGAAGAACTGCCAAAACAATCGCACCGCCCTTAATCTCGGGAATGAAAAAGGGGTATTAGCAAGGTTTAAGGGTGAGCATGTAATACACTGATTTTATCGAGAGTCGGTTGAACTACTTCTATCAGTCTGGTTCTTAAAGGAATGGGCTGGAGATCTGGTCGTTTCAACAATAGTTGGAATGTCGCCTTCGCTCATTATTAATAGTGATCATAATATTTTCCCTAAAGCAGTATTAGCCGGGGAGCTCTCATAACCATCAGGATCGTTAAAGGGCATCTGGATATACCCATGGTTTCTATAAAATTTCAGAGCATTTGGCGGGGATTCAATATGTAAACTTTTATACCCCTGACTTTTAAGCCATTTTTCGCATAATCCTAAAAATTGACTGCCGTATTGGTGATTTCTTTTCTCCTCCTTAATAACAATAATACGCATGGCTACCCTGTGATGGGGCCATAGTTGAAGGTGAGTATAACCAATAATTTCGGTACCTTGATATAAAACCCAATGAGTATGTGCATCATTATCAAAAGTCCAGGTGTAAGGATCTGCAAGTCCAGCCTTATCAAAAAAGTAAAATTGCCTGAAGTGGCGCAGCATATTCCATTCTCGTGTAGTTAATGCTTTAACCATTCTTAGTCCATTAAATCCTGTTTTCTTATCAATACTTGTAATAAACTCGTCCTTACCTAAACAATAAGCATCTATATCATCAGGATATTTATGCGCTAATCCTTGTTTTAAGAGAGCATAAGCCTCCCTGTCTTCTGAATGATCTCTCATCCAATCGCGAAATTTTAAATGCCGCTCAATCTCGGGGCTGCCCACCTCAAAGACATGAACATGATGAGTTCTTTGTTTACCTCCTTTTTGGAAATATCGACGGAAAGGCATACCATACTCACCTTTAGCTTCATACCCAATTGCTAACATTGCAGCATTAGCATGTTCTACTCTAGTGATATCTAACACCACAGGTATCATGTCGATTACAGGTTTTGCAGCGAGGCCAGGAACAGAGGTTGATCCAATATGATGGATCTCAATGCAATTAGCTCCCAAAGCAACTTTAATTTCTTTTGCTTCATCAGCAAACTTTAGAGGCCAATTGATATCATAAGGTACCACCTGGACAATTCGATTTTGATTGATAGACATGAGTTATTTCCGTTTTTATGCATTTCAATACTTCGGGGTTTTAATTATTCCAGTAGGAAAACATTGCAAATTTAAGCCCTCAGAAGCATTGACTACTCCCAGAGAAACTATCCCCGGAAGATGTAAATTGTATTTTGGATGCTGATTATTGCTAATCAATGATTTAATTTTTTCTCTCATTTTTCATACTTAAACTCTAGTGCAATTCGATTAATATATGGTTAAATAATAGAAAGTTTATCCTACGTTAATTTTATATGAAAAAAGTATTTTGGGAAGATCCTTACCAACAGCAATTGATAACTTACGTTTCATTAGTAGATAATAATTGTGTCTTATTTGAAGAAACCATAGCTTTTTCTTTTTCAGGCGGTCAAGAAAGTGATAAAGCTTATATAAATGAACTGCCTATTTTAGATTCTCAGATAAAAGGAAATCTTATCTATTATACGCTCCCTGATGGTCATAACTTAAGACCAAACATGCAAGTAACAATGACAATCGATTGGCTTAGGCGTTATCGGCTTATGCGTTTGCATTTTGCTGCTGAATTAATTCTTGAGTTAGTTACTCAAAAACTTCATGTTGAAAAAATTGGTGCGCATATTGCCGAAACTAAAGCTCGTATTGATTTTGCTTATGATAAAAATATTTCCTGCTTTTTAGATGAGCTATTGAATGACTATAATGAAATAATTAACCAAGATAAACCCATTACTACAGGTTTTTCCGATGTGAAAAATGAACGACGTTTTTGGGAAATTGAAGGCTTTTCTAAAGTTTCTTGTGGAGGAACGCACGTGCGCTCGACGGCAGAGGTTGGCTTTATTGCTTTGAAAAGAGTCAATATTGGGAAGTCAAAAGAGCGTATTGAAATAAGCTTGCTTAATTGTGATTTAGGGTTAACGACAGAGAAAAATATCCAGCGTTCTCGCTTACGACTGGAGTGAATTATTTCGTTACATTCTATTGTTATTATAGTCATTACTATCACTATTCCATACAACAGCCATATTTTGATTACTGTTTCAACTATTATTTCCAGTATCAGATTGCGGTTGTTACCCATTCAGCAAAGAGATGCTTCAGTTTGAACCGCACAGATAGTCTACATGAAAGTCAAATATCTACTGTATACATAGACACCAAGCACTGATTACCGTATTTTTTACAGTAATCTGTGTACAAATTATGTATTATGATTGAGGTTGATCCAGAATGGGCAAGTATTTCTCTGCGAACTTACTAGTTTAAGCATTACTAATCCTTGCGTTCATATGAGCAAACTGGATGAAGGTGAGTCACACCAATCATATTAAGATAATTTACACGAGGAATAAGGCATGATTAATGAAAAATATGCACAGAAAGCTAAGCAAATTAAAGAAAAAGTACTAAAAGACTTTTCACCATCTTTGTACGATGGTCATAAAGAGTCATGTAATCAGCGACTTATGAATAGTCTTTATAATTGCAAACCCGTTGTTATGTCCTCATTGCAATCCGGCCATATCTATTATGGTAGTATCGTAGTCGATGATCGAATTTTTGTTGTGGGAAAGGTTAGAGTTTTAGGAAGTAATGAATTCGAAATTTTTCCTTGCGCTAATCCAGTACGCGAGATGTATTTTATCAATTCGTTTGGTCAAAGCCAAGACACTGATTCTCTCGTTGAACCAGTATAGATGGTATTGGTTATGAGGGAAAACATATTATAGTTACAGGAAAAAAAGTCATTGTCGATGGTGTAGTAATTGATTATTCAGTAGAATCAGATGCGCAAGAGGAAGTCATCTATTCACCTCAAAATGCACCTACTTAATTAAAGAATAATTTAATTTATAACATTTATTTATCATTGTTCCAGTATGTATTTTAATGCTTGAGCAATGATATACGTGAATTAATTCTGACTTAATCTGAGGTATGATAATGACAAGGTTCTACCTTGCTTTGAACACCGTCAACCTGGATATTTCGCACTTCAACCGATAGAGGTACTGATTATTTCGAGAGGTTTGAGCAACACGATTATTAGCGGTATCTGGCAATTAACAATATCGACCATAAGAAAATCTTGGTAAACAGGAAGCCTCGATAATGCGTTTTTAGCTGCTGCAGCCAAAGAGTAGGTTACATGCCAACACGAAGAGGAAAAATCTTATTCCATTAAATTTGGGTAATATTCAAAAGCCAATGGTAGTAATTCAGAGCGCTTATTAACACCAAACTTATTTTTAATGTTTACCATATAAAATTCAATGGATCTGGAGGAAAGGTTCAAATACTTGGCAATATTCTTTATTGTATACCCCTTCATATACAAACGCAGGCAATCAATTTCTCGAGGTGTTAAATTAATAGAGAGTGGTTTTTTATTTATACAATTTATCTCGCTTATTTCATTGGATAAGCTTTGCTGAAAAATAGTATTTATTATAGAAATAATGCTGTTAAAATCCCCCAGGCTGTACTGCTCCATTTTTAAGGAGATTCCTAGCAGGCCTACAATATTTGTTCCATTATATAATGGCGATTTTATGGAAATAAACCCTTGTTCATAAAAAACATTAGGGCATTCACTCTTTTTAACAAGCTCGTCATTATTGAGGACGGCATTATAGATCTCAATACTTGGAAGTACCTCGATCTCTTTTAGTTGCAATAATTGTGAATGATCTGGCAGGTCAAAATAATGCAAGATTGAATCATTTGCCCCAAAATATCCACCATCATTTTTTTTAAAATAAACATGATGGTAAATCTGTGATAATTCAGGAATACTTCGATTTTTTAACAAAAACTCATTTAAAAAATTAGTGGTGCTCATTTTCCTCTCGAGCCATAAATTAACAATATATTTAACTGTTAGCCACATTAATTGTAGCGAAATAACTCAAAAAAATCAAAGACAGCATTAGGTTGTTCATAACAATGAACGTCTTGCCAAGTTAACCGCATAGAATTGACGCCTGCATGCTAGAGTCCCTCTCTCCCTTTTTTAATTCAGTCTGTTGCGCTGGACATTATTAGGCCGTTACAGTTTGCATGCCTATGGACAATTTGGTTTTAAGATGCCTTCTGCATTGCTCTTTTCTACAACACCAAATAGTTCGATAAATTTGTCTCTTTCAGTTCCAGTTAGTTTGCTAAAATAGTAATCCATATCAGCTTTATTAATTTCAAATTCTGGGTTTAAATTTGACATAAAACGATAAAGCCCCTTTACTGTGCATTGTGGAATAGGTAGATGGAAAATAGAATTTGCTACAATATTGGGGAATTTCTCATAAGTAATTCCATCTTGAGATAACTGAACGGCAGCTCCTGTTAATGGTGTAACGTCTTTATAGTTTTTACCATCGATTAATAGAGTTTTGTTATCAAATTGCACGTCAAAACCTTCATAGTCTTTATCATCAATGGTTATTTTTAATTTAAGATCTTGATTTTCATTGGATTTAAAAAAATTGTTGTGCCCTAGGGCAATTAGCAATTGATTTATAAATTATTATTTCGCCGTTTTTAAGCGAAGAAACGCCTTTTGAATAAAATTCATTTGTCTCAGTGTTGTAATAGATATTTCCTTTAAAGGAAGGAATATCAAAAGGTTTTTTACTGGGTAACATAATTTCTCCTGAAATGATAAAAAATCTACGCTTATATAAAGAAAGGCTTAATTAGCACAAAGATATTAGAGTCATTAATTAAGTGTCTAAATAATCACTCGCTATCGATTAGCCTCGTGAAACTCATTCGTACTGGTACAACAGCCATATTTTGAATCTTTGGTTCAACTATTATGCTCAAAATTAACAGATTCCTGCTGTTATTTTCCTGTCCAGCAAAGTGGAGTATCTGTTTGAAGCTGCATATATAATCCCCGTTAAGGTCAAAATATATACTGAATTTTATATCATCACTATTTATTTAGTTACCGTATTTTTTACCGTAATATGTGTATAAATTACCATGTATGATTGAAGTCAATCCAGATCGGGCAAGGGTTTCTCTGCCTTACGCGTATCTATTAATGATATAGATTCATCATTAGAGTGAGGAAACTGCTCTTAATGATGGATGTGATTATTGTGTGGAACGCGTTAGTGGCCTGACTTTTGGGGGCACCTGAATGAATGACGCTACTTTAAATGACATCAATCTGCATCTTTACGGCTAAATCAATTAAGCTGGCTCACGCGTTGGTCTTTTCCATGTGATCTTGCTATGGCATTAGACGCCTTTGATACTAATAATCCCACGGCGCAGCAGGCAGCCAAGGTCTACCGTGCTTATTTGAACAGCACCGGTTTTTTACAGCTTGGCTTACCCAATAGCCAAACCTATTTGTTTGAGGATGAGAAGCTGCAAATACAATCGCATCGGCATTCATTCTAAGGTAGGAAGCCCGGCAAGATTATATTTTATCGAGGTGTTATTATTAGCGTTTTGTTTTTTAAAAGGAATATGATAGATGCTGACAGCCAAATTATTAAAGAAATTAGTTTCAGGCTATATCAACAAACCTATGGTATTTCCCTCCCACATACCACCTGCAATCAAAAAAATTATGGAGCAAGAATCGGCTTTTTCTTACAAACATCTCCAAAGTATTGCCGGTTGGATGGCTGAGGGTTCGAGCGATAAAGCCAAACATTCTATCCGAGTTTTTTTAAAAGAACGGTGGCTATTTATTAAAAAAACAGGCTGGGCTTATCCGCGCTATCCTTTTTTGCCAATTAATCAACTTTGCTTACAAATTGCAGAGCAAATTGCCGGAGAAGATGAAGCGATTTGCCAGGTTCTGATGCCAGGAATTAAACAAATTGGCCGTATACCCGCAAGCACCGGCAGTTTAAAGAAGGAAACCGAGGATAATGGACATTTCCCTGTACATAACTATATTTTGGCAAAAAAAGAGGGCATGTTGTTACCCATTGAGTCTATTTATATCGATGCGGTTGCTGATACCAATTGTCTTTTTTCTGATTTTCAAGACAATTCATTAAAACTCCGGTATTCAGTACAAAGCGAGGATCTGTGGAACATAAGGCAAGCGGCAGGTGAATCCAGTAATCGGTTGATGGATAAGCTATTTCAAGTTCATAAGCAGCAGCATGATAACGGTAGTTTGGGTTTTGCCATAAAAAATCTGGCGCAGCATATTCTCGAAAGATCAAATCTGGATGCGGGTATTATCGATACAATAGCCGAAGTGAAACTGGAGCTGGTAACAGAGCCTATCAGAGAGTTTTATGCTATCTGGCGCGCACTTCCCAAAGAAATCAAAAACGAATTATTTCTAATGCGCGAGGGAGGATGTCAGTCTCCAGGATACCCTTTGCCATTGTATTTTTTTCGACTGTTTGCCAGTGTACCCGATTGTCCATTGGAAGAAGAGGAATGGGCAGCACTTCAAAAAAGCCAGCTTACAGAGTGTGCTGTTCGAATAGCCCATACCCTCAATAAATTCCTGTCTGATTATGGGCTGGACGACAATTGTGTTTTAGGTACAAGCCAGAGAGAATCAAAGGCGCAAATTAAAAACTCTCTTCTGGATTTACTTGAAAACACCCTGAATGCGATTAAAAGAAGGGGGCCTGTTTTTGAAATTGAAACGCCACTCATTCTTAGCGAATTGATTACATTCATGCGGGCAGTTGGCACTAGTGTTGACAAGATAGCGGAATTTGCTTCCCCTTGTGTTTACAGCTTTCAGGACTTGGCCACCCTAACTATGATTCCTGACTTATTAGATGCGGCGATTCCTCATATTAGCCCACGTGCTGATGGATTTGAAAAGACTAACCCAATTTATCTGGCAGCCTTAACGGAAGATCAGCAGAAAAAATTTATTACCGAACGCTTATTAAAAAAAATGAGCACTGAGATTGAAACGCGACTTAGTTTTCATAATGTGGGATATCCATTGAAACCAGCCTTGAGGGATCGACTTAACAAAATTCTGATTGCCAAACTCAAGGATGAAGTCCACTGTTTAGCTGATTTGAAAGCCATAGCCCAGCGTTTTAGTGGCGGTGGTCCTATATTGGGGCTGCTTCGTGCATTAAAAAATGACCTGGATCAATATTTTGATAACGACATTGAGGAAGCATTAAGCTTTTATGCAGAGCTCCGTTACAATTGCCAACGTTTCCTAAACAATTGGCTCCTGAAATTTTGTTACCAAAAGATAACCCCTGACAATTTTGAAACCCACTTCTTGAGAATTCCTAATATTGTAATGAGTGGACTGCTTGTCAAATGGTCCGAAAATACAGGGTCATTCGCTGATTATTTGAAGCTGCTAGACAAATGGTCCAGGTGTCCTCGCTTATTGCCTGAGTTAAATGCTTCGAATAAAAAAAAATTGAGAGCCTGGGTTACCAGTGAAACGCTCCTTGAGCAATTGATACAAAAAATGCCAGCCAGTGATAAAGGAGCCACCATTCTATGGTTTCGAGAGAGGATAAGCTCGCGAGTTTTTCTTTATAGATACTGGTCATTTATCCCCGAGAACTTACAGACTGACTTTTTGCTTGCGGTGAATCTTAAACTAATAATCACAAATGTTGATGAATTAAAGCTTGTGCTTGCTTTATTAGATACAAAGGGCAAAAAAGCTCGAATACTTGCACAGTTTCAGCCAGCTGATTTAAAGTGTACACCCGAATATTTAGCTAAACTCCAAAAGTCATTTGCTGTCGATAATCAAGATATTATTGATGAAATTACTTCGTTGAAATCACGATGTCAAAATAGAGACAACTATCCCTGGGGACTTACAGAACTTGATACTCTAAAACGTAATTTAATAGAAAGCGATAGTAGGGATGCATCATTTATTTTGGTTTGGCGACTCCACGCGTGGATTAGCCAAGCGCATATGAATTACCAGTTTGATCCATTAATTTACCGAGTGCTGAGTAGGATTATATCTCAAGAATCAACAAGAATATCATACGGTTTAGAGAGAAGTGGGTCAAGCCTTAATGGAAAGGCACAAGCCATCGCTGAATTAAAGCAGGCGCTTAATGGTTCTTATATTACCCCATTCCCTAATTATAATAGATATAGATTAAATAACCTGCTTAAGTCTATCGATACAGAAACATCTCCAAGGCAGTTATTGCGGTTGCTTGAAACTGCAGAACAAGACTTGGATTACGTGAAAAGCTCCAGGGTGCTCAAATTTATAAAAAAATCAGAGATAGAATTTATAGAAACTGAAATTATAATGTTTACCCAAAAAATCTACACAACGACAGGAGATCGAGATTTCTTAAATAAATTGGTACTATTATATAATAAATACGGCCATGTTGCAGTCGAATCACCCCCAGCAAACTATCCTCAAGACAATAAAGGATTAATACCCTTGCCCTATGTATCGAATCGACATATTCATACAGCAAATACCTTGCTAAGAGCTATTGAGAAAGAAAAGTCTGATTTATACCCATTATTAGAGCGATTATTTAAACAACTTTATTTGATTAAAGCAGACCTTGCAAAGTCTTGCGATATCAACCATGAAAAGCAGTGTTTAGCAGAACAAATTAGAAGCAAGCGAGCGTTAACTAAAGCCTTGATTGAACCAAAACGCATAAAAACCCCAAAAAATATGGAAACAACCATCACCGCAACTCAAATAGAAGAGAAAGTGTATGAGGAAATGAAAATGCTAGGCTTAAAACAATTATTACGGAATTATCCCAGTAAAAAACCTTACAGACCTGAGCCTTCAGAAACAATGATTACAACCAGTAACACTTTACAATTGACTGCTAACAGTGCAACTATCGCGAAAGATGATAAATTACATTTGGAATGCCTGTTTTCAACGCAAGAAGAGGAAGCACAATCCTTATTTGCAAACAGTTATCAATCCTTTTTTAAAAGAAAGCAATTGAATATAACTAAGACCCGTGGAAGCACCGCAGTTATCAAGCATCTTAACAAAAAATCTATGTGAAAATTGGGGAAGGAGTATATATGCAAGTTACCATTATCGGAATCGCTGGAGCATCTGGTTCCGGAAAGACAACAATTGCCAAAAAACTTAGCGCTTACTACGGTGAGGAAAATTGTACAATTATCTCGGCTGACAATTACTATAAAGGCTTGTATTTGGAAGGAATCCCACCAGAAGAACAGCGCGATGTCAATTGGGACCACCCCGATAGAATTGATTTTCAGCTTTTGGCTGAACATCTAAGTAAATTGAAATCAAATGAAACAATTCAGATTCCATTATATGATTTTAAAACCTCAAGCCGTATGGAAGAAACAAAAGAAGTCACACCCAAAAAATTTATTATAGTCGAAGGCATTCTAGTCTTACATCCTAATTGTCTGGTGAAATTGTTTAATACTAAGATTTTTGTAAAAACCGACTCTGATTTATGTTTTATTCGACGGCTAGAGAGAGATACTGAAGAGAGAGGATTCACTCCTGCTGAAGTGGTAAAACAGTATAAACTAACTGTAAAACCTATGTATAAAGAGTATGTCAAACCCTCTAAAAAGAGGGCTGATTTGATAGTTGAGAACAGTAAGGATTTTGCAGAGCATTTACATTTTGACATGACCCCTATAACTCAAGCTGTAGAGCAGGCTGGAAGTCATATAAAACAGAGGCGATATGAGTTATTTTCGAAATCTTTAACACAGGTCACGAGCCAGGAATCGTCACGTTCCACATCTGCAGCTTCTTCCTTATTCTGAATTTTAATCCATTGGGGAGTTGAGAAGAGCGACTATATCACTCCCAATCCCTCTTAGGAAAATTATTTATAAAAGGACCATTTAACACAATAAGATAAAAGGTCCTTTTAGCGTGAAATAAGTGAGGAATGGATTATCATTTATGACAAATCCATACTCATCGTATCAACCTCCTCAGGTTTGGGGGCAATCTGGGTGATATCCTTTTGATGTAATGGGCTGCCACTTTGGCGTAGAGTAGCCAGGGAGGAGGCTATAGAAGTAGTAGCTGCTGACGCTACTTTGCGTTTTCGGAGTGCTGCTAATGCACGCCAAAAACCTTCATCTCCATATAGCTGGCATGGCGTTTTATCATTTTTATTTAGCACATCAAGGTTAGCCCCTATCAATTTCAAATAAGTCATCGCAGTAACATTTCCGATACGCGCGGCACAATGCAAGGGGGTATTCCCATCCTTATCTTGAGCCTCAAAATTTGCATGGCAGTCTAATAAGCGGTCAATAATTTGTTCATATCCTTTCCATAAATGTTGCCAATTTATACATGCTAAGGTATGCATTGGTGTAAAGCCTTGATTATCGGCGATGCTTGCATCAGCACCATTATCTAATAGAAAGTAAATAACTTCTAATTCGTCAGCAAAGGTTTCTGGATCAGTATCAAACAATTCCTGTTCATCTTTTTGCAGAATATTTTTACCTAGTCTCTTTTCATAGTTCGCGATGTCTCGTAATTCGTGAGCAGAGTGTCTTGGATCAGATTGATATAGTTCACGGTTCGCAACCAGATCTTTAGCTTTTTGAATTCTACGAATCAATTCATTAAAAGAAGGAAGATTACTTATAGCACTGTGTAACAAAGTGCGGCCAAAAAACCTATCTTTGGGACTATTAAATTCAGCGCCATGTTTTTTAAGCACCGTTAAAAGACCAATGGGATTGCGTGAGGCCAAAGCTTTAAAAACAAATTCACTGTACCATGCGTTATAAGTAATAATGTTATTCTTCAAATCAATGCCTTCAACTAAAGGTTTTTCAGTCATAGCGCATAAGAGTAAATCGGTAGCTTGTACAGCTCCTCCTTTAATTGTGTGGTTCAGCGCGTGCGCACAAACTTCATTAATATAGGCTTGATTATTTTTAACGTGGTTAAGTAAAAGCCTCATCACTTTCAAATGGTTTTCCGATTCCGATTCTTTTAAAAATTCAGCCAATTTCGCTATTAGGACTAATGGTGAATCGCCATCTTTATTAGTAATCGTGACATCAGCGCCACGTGCTAATAATTTACTCACCGCGTCAATATCGCCTTTAGCAGCAGCTTCATGCAATAAGGTATTACCTTCTTTATCTTGAGTATTAACCTCTTGGTGCTCCTCAAGATAATTAGCGATATTAAGAAATTTATTCTCCTTAGCTTTTAAAATAGCGGTAACCACATCTTTTTTATCAATATCTGGATGGTTAGCAAGTAAAGCTACAACCTCAAAATGTCCTTTTTCAGCAGCAACAACAATGGGATAAACTTCTGCAAACGAAGCATTTTTGCCTTTTTCATTGGGGCTAATACCAGCTGATAAGCGGACGACTACGGTGTTGACATCACCTATGGCGGCGGCTTGCCATAAAGGAACTAAATTTAAAATCCCATCTAAATCAATACGGCCACACTGTTTTATTTTTTGATTTATACGGTTGATTAAAGCTATTCTACGTGTTGGTTCAGTGAGGGCTGCCACATCGTTTAAAGTGTATAAAGCTTTATCTGCGCCGGTAAACCCTAAATTTGTTAATAAATTGCGAGTTACTGGTACACCATCCACAGACACGCCAACGAAATTAAGACCACTAATATCTAAATCATCTAAAAAAGCTAATATCGTTTTTTTTGAGCTACCATAACTTTCTTTTTGGGCTGGAAACTCCATGCCAACAGCATGGTCTAGCAATAATTTCATAAATTGATATTGCTTAATTTTTATTTTTTCAAGTTCGTCCTCTAACTCTTTTATATTATTATTACATTTAGCTAATTCCTCGGTATGATGTTCTTTCTTTTTATTACGTCTACCTAACTCTTTTAAATGATGATCTTTATTACGTTTTTGGAACATAATTTGATTTTCATAAGCATAGATAATGTTTCTATATTTTCTAACCGGACTGCTTATAGCATCTCCCACACTTGCGCCCATCGTAAGAGCATCTCTCACACTGGCCCCTTTAGCAATTAAAGCTTCAACTAGGGGCTCGTTATCATTAACCGCTGCTCGTGCTAGAAACGTTTCATTAGCGAGCATATCAAAAAAACCTACCCCGTTTGCTCCCTTGTCTAATAAATAAAGAGCAATTTCAGTTTTATTCTCTTTGATTGCCATGTGTATACCAGCATTATTAGCCCAAGAAACGCCATTGATATCTTTTATATGGCCATTAATGGGAACACCTGCTTCAACCAACAATTTAACGATGTCTAAATAACCTGCTTTGACTGCAAAAGAAATCAAGGATAATAAACAACCTGACCTACCTTCAATGTAAGCAGAGACATCTGGATTAAATTCTTCTTCTTCAATAAAATAACGAACAATATCAATATTGCCTAATAAAATCGCATCACGCACCGCGCATATAATGGCCTTGTCATCGTCATGTATCCAGAGCCAGCCTTTTAATGCTTTATATTGCTTAACAAGAGGTTTAATTGAATCTAAGTCTCCGGCTTGAATATAGTCAAACAGCTTGTTGATATCTATTGGTTGAACACCAGGAGTAGTATGGGGCATAAAAATTCTCCATTCATTAATTAAAGTTCTTTTAAAAAAATGATAATAAATAAGTTTCGATATTATATGTTTTGATAAATATCTGTTCAAGAAGTATATATAATATCCATGAATTAAGTTACCGTATTTTTTACCGTAATATATGTATAAATTGTCATGTATTATTGCATCTGTAGCTTGTTTTTGAAGCGCTAAATTCTAAGAAAAATTAAGGCAAGATCTGGTGTGGGAATGGAGTAGTTTAAAGACATTTAATAAAATAGTGACAATATGAAGATAAGAGAATTATATAAGAAATTACATTTTATAGTTGTAGGCGATGAGAATACAGGTAGAAGATGTTTTATAGATAAAGCAGTGCTTGATTTTTATGAACCACGTGCTCATATTCTTACAGAAAAAAGAGCTAAATTTCATCCCTATAAGAATGAAAACTTTTGTATATTTTTTGATTCAAAAAATCAATTTCAGCCAATTACTAGAGATGAACTCGTAGATGCTTTTTTTATTACTTTAGACGCATCGCAAATAGACGAAACAAAATCCAATTGGATAGAAAGTACTGAATTTCATATTAACAGGATTGCAAAATATTATCCCCAAAAGCCAATTGTTTTGCTTGTCACCAAAGCTGATCAGTCTCCTTGCGACCATAATCTTATGAAACGTATAATAACTAATTTGCGAAACCAAAATTATAATGTTAGCTATATCGAAACATCGGCGAAAGATGGGCTAAATATTGAGCAAGCAGTTAATCTAGCTGTGGATATGACACTCCACCAAGCGGAAATAGAACGACAATCTGCCAAACGCAGGAAACAGGTAGCGAAAACTTTGATGAAAGATTTGAACCAATACACTTCATTGGGTAATAAGCTAATAGCATATGGCAAGTTAGTTCTTTCATTTGGTCAGTTTGGATTGGCAGCAAGAAAACAAGCTTTAGCTGAACAAATCAAAAGCAAAACTTCAATTAATGTGGAGCACTTTAAAAAATTAAACAAAGACCTGGTCGAATACGAATTTAATCATTCATGTTTTTTTGCAAAACGTTATACCCTCTCTAACTCTCAAGAAAACATTGAGCCAACGCTTGATTTGGGTGAGCTGGGTAGAATTCTTAATAAGGCCAAAATATAGAATAATATATATTTTGTACAGTGTGATATAATGTGCATCTTTAAGCTATGGTAAATTATTATGAAAGAATTTCTAGAGGTTTTAGAAGGTCAACTAGAACACCCATCTGTATTATTTGAAACGATTACTCTTGATGGAAAGGAAGTGAGCCTCAAGTCTGAGATTGGAGATGAGATTTACCTTTTATAAAAACAATATATCACAAACTAATTTGTTTTATGATGTTTCTCCCGAAGAAAGATTAAAAAACATAGGTCAATATACAGTTTTTGCTATTAAGAGCCAGAATAGACACCTTCTTTCCTGGTGCCTATTTAAATTATTAGAGCAAATCCATTTCGCTAGCTTTTCGTTGGCAGGTTCTCCTATACGCATAGTAAGCAAAGATCTGGATAAAGAAGTTCTACCTAATAATTTTACTGTCCTATATTTGTGGTATTTACACAAGCTATTCCATTTAGAGAACAATTTGCCTTGTGACGAAATACTTAAATCTGCCATGGTAAGCATAAATACAAAGAACTTCAGTGATGAATTAGAATCACTTCATAAAATATTGTTAGAGTTATAGTCGAAAGTGGTGTATGACAAGTTAAGTTAGGTGGCGTATTCTGTTGATTGTTCTTAGCGGGAACAAAAATCAACAAAGGAGATACGCCATGAAGGATTGTAGTCTAAAGCTTGCGTCAGCACCAGAGAGAGAAAGAGGTCTAGAAGACCCGTTAACTGAGGTGTTAAGGGAAGGAGCCAAGGAATTAATAAGAAAAGCAGTAGAAGCGGAGTTATCCGAGATGCTGTCAGCCTATTCTGAAGTGCGTTTACTGGATGGCCGTCCTTCAGTGGTTAGGAATGGTTATCTGCCTTCTCGCCAGATTCAGACAGGAATCGGCGAGGTGGAAGTTCAGGTACCTAAGGTAAGGGACCGCAGTGGCTCAGGCATTCACTTTAACAGCCAGCTATTGCCGCCTTATTTAAGACGTACTAAAAGCCTGGAAGAACTCATTCCCTGGCTGTATTTAAAGGGGTTATCCACGGGTGATTATACGGATGCCTTATCGGCATTGGTTGGAGAGAGTGCGCGAGGTTTATCGGCCAATACAGTATCCCGCTTAAAGGAAAAATGGCTTGATGAGCACAAGGAGTGGCAGCGCCAGGATTTAAGGAGCAAACGCTATGTTTATTGGTGGGCAGATGGTATTTACAGCAAGGTTCGTATGGATGATAAACTGTGCCTTCTAGTGATTATTGGTGTCACCGAGAGCGGATTAAAGGAACTTGTTGCCGTTTGTGATGGCTATCGGGAATCAACGGCTAGCTGGGAAGAAGTGCTGTTAAACTTACGTCAACGCGGTCTTCCTACAGCGCCTAAATTAGCGATTGGGGATGGTGCCTTAGGGTTTTGGGGAGCGATAAGCAAGGTTTATCCAGAAACCCGGCATCAACGATGCTGGGTGCACAAAACAGCTAATGTGTTGAACAAACTTCCCAAGTCTATGCAGCCTAAGGTAAAAGCCTCGCTACATGAGATTTGGATGGCTGAAAAGCGAGAAGATGCCTATAAGGCGTTTGATAATACAGTTGCGCTCTACAGTGCTAAATACCCAAAGGCCATGGAGTGCCTTGTCAAAGACAAAGAGGAGCTGCTGGCTTTCTATGACTTTCCAGCAGAGCACTGGATCCACATACGGACAACTAATCCTATTGAATCAGCCTTCTCCACAGTACGCTTGAGAACTCATAAGTCTAGAAACTGCGGCTCTAGAGACACCACTTTGGCCATGGTATTTAAACTGATGGAGGTCGCTCAAAAACGCTGGATTAAAATCAGAGGGTTTAACTTATTAACTTTGGTTATTAATAATGTGAAATTTGTAGATGGAGTACAAATTAGTAAACAGTCAGACAGAGTGGCCGCCTAATGGGCATACACCAGATTTGACAATAACTCATATTGTTACCATTAGCATCTAAAATAGATACTATCTCTATTGCTCAGGGCCAACTGTAAACCTCCCCTTATTAGTGCCAACCGAAACTAGAGTTTTCCGACTTATTTTTAATCAATCTATAATCAAATGGTGACAGATCTCCCAGTGATTCATGCGGTCTTTCTTCGTTATATTCTTTCATCCATTTCCCGGTTATTTCCCGAACTTCATTGAGATTTCTGAACAAATAAAAATCCAGTATTTCATTGCGATAAGTTCGATTAAACCGTTCAATAAATGAATTTTGAGTAGGTTTTCCGGGTTGAATAAACTCAAGAGTAACTCCGTGTTTTTCAGCCCAGTCAGCCAATACCAGAGAGATAAACTCAGGCCCATTATCAAGACGCAGTTTTGCCGGATATCCTCGACTGGCAGCAATGCTGTCAAGCACCCGGGTAACCCGTCGGGCAGGCAGGCTCAGATCCACTTCAATGGCCAGTGCTTCCCGGTTGAAATCATCAACCACATTAAATGTCCTGAATCGTCTGCCACAGTTCAATGCGTCGCTCATAAAATCAGCAGACCAAGTATGGTTAACTGTAGCGGGAACCGCAAGAGGCTCTGGGTTGCGTGTAGGCAATCTCCGCTTTCCTTTACGGCGGATATTCAACTGCAATTCACAGTAAACCCGGTAAACCCTTTTGTGATTCCATGTAAACCCCGCCTGCCTCAGTTTGACAAACACTTTCCTGAAGCCATAACGCGGATAGCGTTCGGTAACTTCCATCAGCTCTTTAATCACCGTCTCATCCTTATTTACTGCCGGCTGATAATAGTAACCTGTGCGACTCAGGCTTAAGGCGGCACAGCTCTGTCTAAGACTCATGCCGTATTCATTTACCAGATAATCAGCCATTTCCCTTTTCTCTGCCGGCTTTAAAGCTTTTTTTCTATCACATCCTTCAACGCACGGTTTTCCAGCGACAAATCAGCGAACATCCGTTTCAGCTTTGCATTTTCTTCCTCAAGTTGCTTCATTCGTTTAATATCTGAGGCCTCCATCCCGCCATATTTAGCTTTCCAGTTGTAATACGTGGCATCGGATATTCCATGCTCACGGCAGACATCCTTTACCAGACGGCCATTCTCTACATATTTTAAAATATTTAATATTTGATGCTCTGTAAATCGGCTGCGTTTCATCGTTTCTCCTCCTCTTGCCTATTATGCCGGAGAAACTCTATTTTTGAATGGTGCTATTTTACGGGAGGGTTACACAACGCTTTGCTGATGTTTATGAAGACCATCTATCTATAAATAAGACGTTACCGAAAATTAAACATCAGTCAAAATATGAGCAATATGAAGAGATATTTTCAAGTCTTGATAACGATCCACTGTCTCTCTTTTTAAATTTGATGACAGATTATATACAATTTGAAACTAGTAGAACCTCCTCTCTTCGAGAACGATTTTTTCGAGTGGTAAGTGGTAAATGGAACCAACATCATGTTGAAACGGTAAAGGGTTTAATACTTTCTAATTTTCTCCATACTATACCCAAACCTAACCTTGATATCGAATTCCTTCTGGAAGGATTAAGATCCCGACTTCTATCTGCAGGACAGAACGTAAACCCTGAGGGCACTTTAGCACAAATCATTAATTTCACTCAGCTCAAATTACATCAAGAGGTAATTAATATCGATGAATTGAATTGTGCCATATCAAAAAATAAAGAGAATAACTTATCTGCAGCTTCTGAACTCTCAGTGCGCAGGTAGACCCTGTTTTCTGTGGAAAATTTTCAACCGGCAATACATTGGAGAAAGTCATAGGTAGAGGCTGACTATTGCCCAATGATTTTTGGGGTACGCTTAAACAATTAACAAGATGCAATCATATAATTTCTACATATATTACGGTAAAAAATACGGTAACTTAATTTGATCAGATGGTTCAAAATACAGCCTCTTTTTATTTGATTTAAGGTGATGATGAGTCTATTAGAATTAAGGATACCTAAAAACTCGGATGATGGTTATTTTGAAACAAAGATTGTTTATTTAGAAAAAGCCTTTGAAACTACCCTTAGTGTGTTCTTTGGAAGTATTTATCATTTACCAGTAGATTTCTTTGCAAATGCTAGCAATCTGACTGTTTTGTATGATGATGAGCCAATTGACTTACCTGAAGATATTTCTTTTAATCTGCTAAAATATCTCACTGGTTTCAATAGACTCTACAACTTACACACCCAATTTACCTGCCATCAATTTGCCTTTATGTTGCAAACTGATGCTTTTGTAGAAGACTATGGGATGGAATTAAATACCTCTCAGGAATCTCAGCAAACTCCAGGAGACATAGTTCAATTTGTTAATCAAACGAGTGAGTTCGGAATGAGACAAAATGCTGAGTTCATCCATTCGGCGGTCTCTTTGGGAAACGGATTATACTTCTCAAAGAATGGTAAATTGCATCCAGGTATCTATACTCTGGAGGCTTTGCTGGCAGTGTATCCCTGCGATTACCTTACTGTGGTCTCAAAAATATATCTGGAGCCGAATCATATAAGTAGCAAATCAAGTATTCACAGATCTTTTAGGAATAAAACCTATTTACGAAATGGGCTTGCATACAGAGCTTTGAACACCAATTGTGAATCTCCTGGACAACTATCACCTCAGGCAATCAATACTCTTTACAGACATGCCTCAAGACATTTCCATCCGGATAAAACAAATTTGCCTCAGGAACAAGCTGAAGTGTTTTTAGGATTAACACAAAGGATCTTTAATTTTCTTTCAGATCCAATAATCAGAAGCGAATATAATGTTTCCCTGCTTGCAGGAAATGATTGGTCTGTTGCACGTATTTTAAATTTAAGCTTTGAGTCTTTGCATGCTTCATCCGTCATTGCTGATTTTGAAGCCTTTATTGCTCTGTTAAAACATTATGGAAGATTCACACCAGCTGAAGAACAAAAAATAAAAAGTGAGCCCCGGTATAAACAGGCCTTATCACAAGTTCCAGACTTTCATTCGAGCGATATAGTCATTCATATTGGTAATGATGTTGATCGTTTGATTAATCAGGATCCTTATCTTCCGACCTCTGTTTCATTTGGAGGAACGAAAAAATATCTAAGTGACACCCTCCATTTCCCCAGGCATACGAGGATTGGTGGTTTAAGAATGTATACGGGAAACGGGCTTGCCATACGCTTTAATATACACACCTTTAATGAACAATCGATGCAATCCGATGAGTTTAAAGAATTACCCCCAGGCTTAATCGATTACTTGGATATTATAAAAGGATTGGAACTGTACTCGGATTATATAAAAGAATTGGAACTGCAGGCAGCTTCAAAAGACTCCCAGGCGCCAATTTTCTTAAACCCTGATTATACGCGAAAAAGACACTTAATTCAGCATCAAAATAACTTTATATATCTTACCGACTCACAGACTAGATTAATACATCTAAGTGTATATCTTGGTGGGAACTTTTATTTATCTAATATTGATTTAAAAGGGGGAGTCGCTTACATTGCTAATGTTGCCTGGCTACAGCAGCATGATCAACTTTCACAGCTGTGGTCCTTAACGGATAAAGATATGGTAGCGCCACACCAACTCAAATCAGCAAAAAAATTAAACGTTGCTGAAGCAGAATCTTTACCAAGACTATCGCGTGAGCAGGCGGAATCCTTTAAGCACTATTTGCTCAGTTTCCAGGCTTCTAAAGAGTATCAATTCCCAGCTTATCTTCATGGGTATAAATTACAAAAAACAAATACTATTCAATATAATGTCGATCCACATCATTCCCAGAGTGTCCTGAAACAAGGTCAAAGCGTTGTATTTTGCAAAGGTAAAAGAAGGGTTACCGAAGCCGTCTACTTAGGTAATTATTTATTTTTGCTTGCGAGTACGACAGGTTACTTGCGAGTAGCCAATATGCTTATGCTGTCTGAAACCGCTGACTGGGACACGCTGTTTGCAGTGCAGCCAATCACTGCTCAGGGGGATGACAAATATGCCTGCGAGATTATTAAATATAGAGAAAAGGTTAAATTTGAACAAATACAGCAACCTTTACTTTATGAATTGCTAGGAATCCCCTTTGACTTAACCAATCTAAGTATGATTACTGAGCAAGTGGTAATTGAACACTATGAAAGACATGTGCAAAATGAAAGCAATCCCGATGTATTAAGAGTTCTAAATTGTGCATACAAATTGCTAATGAATGATTATTATCGCGCATTTTACGGTTCAGAGATACTCTTTGGCGGTGAGCCAGAGTTAAACGTTTATACTTTGCTTAATTTTACCAAGTCTACTCCTCCTGTGGACATCGCAAAGGGATATACTGCTTGCTTAGGATTGATCAGCAATAAGGCTTTAAAAGAGCGTGTAGCGAATGAGCCTGAGTTTGAATGGGCTAGAAAAGATGCCACTGCAACCTTTATTGAGTATCTGCCCGCACCGGTTACAAATGATTCCACTTGGGAGCAACGTAAAGGATGGCGGTTAGGAGCGGATTGTGAGCTTTCGCTTGAAAGTGTATTGGCAAAATGTCCGCAAGCCCGTGTTGCATTTGAACAATTAGAGACGCAATTTCAATTGCAGAAAATTGATATTGGCAAGTTATCAAGTGTGAGTAGGGATAAGTTATTAAATTATCTCTGGGAAAAGGTCAAGCCGCAATTTGCAGAATTATCAATGAAAACAAATAACACAGACCGTCATGGAGCTTCACAATATGGAACTTCTGCAAGAAGTATATTCAGCGCTCCATTAACTAACAATGAAGCAGCATGGACAGACAACCATAATAATTTGGAGTTTCTCATTCAGAATCATAATCGATGAGATGCATTTGTATGGCCATATAGAGATTTGTTAGCATCGGTAAATGTAAATGTAAATGCAAGAGATAAAACAGGCAGAACACTTATGTATTATGCGAACGACTCAAACAATAGCATTGAAAAAAACTTTTAACGGAGAAGAGGGCAGATAGCAGTCCATTATTCCATAAAACTGATTGTCATAATTCGCCGCAACATAGATTTTGACCTCGCATAATTCAATTACGTAATAAGTATCGGTTCAGTCCTGAAGCGGTACTTTTTTTAGCGGCATAATATGCCCGGACATTTTTATAGTTCTAAAATAACCAATAGAGTGAAGGCAATGAATCAAAAAGAAAGATACCATATTTTAGTTTGGAGTTTAACAAGAGGCTGCTCAATTGGTGTTATCAAGAGGCTATAATCTTATTGGTCTATAATTTACACATTGCTTAACCAATATAAAATTCATATGTTTGATTTTTTTAAAAATAAATCTGTTCAAGAAGCACTTAATGACTGTATTTCTTTTTTTGCATCCTTTGCAGAAAATGATTTAACGACATTACGTTATAATATCCCCAGCCAAGAAGTTTGGCGTTTATTTGTAGATGGCTGTCGTCAGAATGGTCGAGGGCTTATTAAATGTCCTATGTTTAATAGCAAACTTCCAAATGGACGGAGTGCTATGAATTATCAATCACTGACAGTAAAAAAATACATTACGGAAATTGAAAAATGTCAAAAATTGGAAGACAGTACACTTTATATGTCAGTAGGGTTTACTTTATCTTGGTGTTTATCTGAAGAAGAGATGAACGATTTAACCATTGGTGACTTAATCAAACTAGATAAAGCCTGGTTTACTTTTGAATTAACAGAGCCTGGTTATTTAAGAGCTATGTATCAAGCTTATGATGAGCTTTTCCAAAAAGAAAATACCCTTAGCATTGCGACCATAAAGCGTATACATCAACTAGCAACAGACAAGGTAGCTAACTTACTTTATGATAACTCAGATAATATGAATGCCAAGGGTGATTTTAGAATTACTGACTCAAGTTTAACGGGTATAAACTTGTCTGAGCAAGGTATTAAAGAGTTTGTGGAAGAATTGCTTTCAGAGCATTCAAGCAAACAAGATATTTATTTACATGCGTCTTGTGGTGGCTCAGAAGGTTTTAATTTTACACGAGCATTTTTTAAAGACATGGAGGATATTTTAAAAAATCAAACAACGAGAGATATAGAGCATTTTAAACAGTATTGCACAGGAGACAATGATCACGAGAAAAATATGTCCTTTCGATATTTAAAGCCTTACTTAAATAATCTACTAACGTGCCAATCTATAGATGAGGTCATTTCAATTGTGCATACCTGCTTAAAAAAATCTGATTTCCGCTATATGCAAAGTTATCAGCCTAACGATACTCAAGCAACATTAGAAAGAACTATGCAGCAATTTATTAGTAAATGTGACTTTTCATTAAGTCAGGCTACTACGCCATTGCAAAAGTTAGAAACTATTATTGATTTTATCCAATCATGTGAGCAGCTACATCCTTTTAGTGATGGAAATACCCGCACTTTTTCTATGTTATTATTAAATTATTTATTGGTTAAAAATGGCATGCCACCAACCATATTAACTGATCCCAATAACATAATTTTAGGCACCAAACAAAGTCTGATAACAGATGTTGTGAGCGGCATGAAGCGTTTCATAACATTAGTAAATGAAAAAAAATTATATGGATTTAACACCAATGAATTTATTGATTTTATTTCACATAAGCCAAGTTTATTGCCACGCTTACAATATTTCATTAATATCACTGGACAAGAAAACCACGCAAAAACAATGTTCAAAAGTGAGCAAACTCAAATGTTTCGTTCTCAGTAAAAAATATTAGACAGTGAACTTAATTCAAAATGATTTTAATCGATTAGAAATTATTCTTTTCCTTGTTGTCCTCACGAATTAAGAGGGTAATCCCCCTAAAAATAACTGGTGTGTTAAAAGTAGGATTTTCTTGCAGTAGCCATGGCTATCGCAGGGTTACAACGCTTCTTAATCACGAGTTAAAAAAGAAAGGTCTTACCTGCGTAAATCATAAACGTGTATATCGTATTATGAAGAAAAATCAATTTTACTGCCGGCGTATGGCAAAAAACAAACACGAACACATGATGGGAAAGTAATTACATTGCATAGCAATACTCGTACCTTAGCTCTCTGATTAATAACCTTGTGCTTTATTAATCACTTTTGTGCTATTATTCGATTAATAAAATATGAGGTTATTATTTATGAAATGGAATTGGCAGCTTGAAAATTGGCCGAATTTTACTTGGAACTCAGATAAATTAGCTGTGATTGAGCATTGTTTTACTGAGAATGGAGGTATTATTATTGGTTCCTCGCAACACATTCCTCAGGAAGGTAAGCAAAACTTATTTATCGATTTAATGTGTACGGATGCTTTGGATAGCTCTGAAATAGAAGGAGAGCATTTAAATAGAGATAGTGTGCAATCTTCTATACAAAAAGAGCTAGGCTTGTCTGCAGAAGCTCCCAGAGCTAGCCCCGCAGAGCGGGGAATCGCTAAAATGATGGTTAATTTATATCAAACGATTTCTAATCCACTAACCCATCAGGTTTTATTTGAATGGCATCAATTTTTAATGGGGGGTAGCCAGCATTTAGAAAATATTGGTCAATATCGTAAGCATGAAGAGGCAATGCAAATTGTTTCAGGACCTGATTATGATCGAAAAATCCATTTTGAAGCGCCTCCTTCAACATGTGTTCCAGCCGAAATGAATCAATTCATTAATTGGTTTGAAAAGAGCTCTCCAGTCGGATCAACGCCTTTACCCACATTAACTCGAGCAGGGATAGCCCACTTATGGTTTGAGAGCATCCATCCATTTGAAGATGGGAATGGAAGAATAGGCCGAGCTATAGCAGAAAAAGCTTTTTCTCAAGGGTTTTCAAAACCAGTAATGACAGTATTGGCAAAAATATTATTAAAAAAGAGAAAGGAATATTATCAACATCTAGGTTTGGCAAGCAAAACCTTAGATCTCACTTCCTGGTTGATATGGTTCGCTAACATTGCTTTAGAAGCCCAACAAAGCACATATTTGTATATTGATTTCATTATTAAGAAATCTGTTATTTTAAAGGAAGCAGAAGGAAAAATTAATCCAAGGCAAGAAAAGGTATTATTAAGATTATTTCATGCGGGACCTGATGGATTTACAGGTGGTTTAAGTGCTAAAAATTATATGAGTATAACAGGCGCACCTATCGCTACAACGACAAGAGATTTGAATGACTTAGTTAAAAAGAATATCCTCAAACGAACCGGCGAACTTAAAGCAACTCGTTATTTTTTAAATCTCCACAAGACTTAAATTGCTTTAGTCAAACTTGATCTGACAGCTGCCGATTTTTTAGAAGTATCTGTCAGGTCAAATTTAATAGGATGTACATAACTAGCTGGGTGTATACTCTGTTGATGGTGAAAGCAATTGTGAGAATACCGAACTTATTGAAGGCCGATTGTTATTGTTTGTTTCCCAAAATGTATTTCGATTTGGACTAACGCCGTTATCAGCAGCGGGTTGATCTGAATCGTATGAAATTCTTGCTGATTCACGAGCTAGTATCTTTTCTAATCCTCTGAAAGTGAATCGATTATAGCAATAACAACTATGCCTTTGATTGATCTGCTCATAGAGTTCCCTAATAAGTGCAATTGACGCTATTCGGCTATCGCTATCTAATAGATTGCGCTTCAAAATATCAAGTTGCTCGAGTCCCCAGGGAGAATCGCCCCTATATTGGCATCTTAATTTCAATTCAGTAATGTCTTCAATAATATCTTGGTTATTGACAGTAAATGACTTTTGAAGTTCAGCAAAACGTTGGGGTGTACAATTTTTTAAATCACCAGCCTGAAACCGTGCAAGGATTTGAGCTTTTTTGCCCTTTGTATTCAATAAAGCAAGCACAAACTCTAATTCAAGAACAGTCGTGATTATTGATTTAAGATTCACCGCAAGCAGAAAGCCAGACTGTGAATCTCCTGGAATTAGCCGCAAGTATCTGTATAGGAAGCTTCGAGAGCTGACCTGCTGGGGGAACTCCAGGATGACGTCTTCTTTATAGCCTGCGGGCATTTTTTCAATTAATTGCTCCAGGCATTCCTCACTGGTAACCCAGGCTTTTAAACGTTCTTTATTCACTGCATTCAGCTTGGGTAGTAAGCGGGGACACCTTGACCACTTATCTAAGAGCCTCAAATAATCAGCGAAAGAGCCTGTGTTTTCGGATAATTTGGCAAGCAGCTTGTTTTTTAAAACTTCAGAAATCCTCCAGCTGTGGGATTCAAAACCATCAGGGGTTATCCATTGGGAGCAAAATTCCAGAAGCCAACCCTCCAGGAAATCCTGGCAATCGGAATCGAGTCTTGTATAAAATTTTAATGCTTCCTCAATATCATTATCAAAATATTGATCCAGATTATTTTTAAATTCCCGAAGCAACCCTAATATAGGGCCTCCTCCACTAAATCGTTGAACCAATGCTTTTAAATCCGCTAAACCATGGACTTCATTCCTCATTTTTGCCATCAGAATTGTGTCAACTTGCGACATTAAAGCAGGTTTGAATGCATATTTTATTCTTTCATAACTGACTAGCGATTCAATCTGACTAATCATTTTGTTTAATAAGGGCTTGTTAATAAATTTTTTCTGCTCCTCTTCGGTTAAGACATTCAGCAATGGATAGAGTCGAACAATATCTAGGAATCCATCAGCACGTGGGGCAATCTGAAGAAGCAGAGCCTTTAATAAGTCAGGATTGACAATAAGATTGCTCAGATCTTCAAAACGGGAAACACAGGGGGCAGTAAATTCCGCTATCTTGTCAACGCTGGTACCAAGCACCCACAGAAATGTAAGAAACTCCTTAAAGATTGATGGCGTTTCAATATTAAAAACAGATCCTCTTGTATTTAGGGCCTCTTGGGCATCAGTACACATAGTCTCGAGAGGCAGCAAGACTCCCTCTTTTTTTGCCAAAATAAATTTATGGACGGGAAAATGGCCATTTTCCTCAGTGTTCTCCTTTAAAGCGCGAGTGCTTGCGGGGATACGGCCAATCTTCCTGATGCCTGGCATCAGGATTTGGCAAATCGCTTCATCCTCACCCGCAATTTGCTCTGCAATCTGTAAGCAGAGTTGATTAATTGGCAAAAAAGGATGCCGCGGATAAGCCCAGGCTGTTTTTTTAATAAAAAGCCATCGTTCTTCTAAAAGAAATCGGATTTCTTCATTCGCTTCAAGCGGCAATCCATCAGCCAACAAGCCGGTAATTCCTCGGATATACTCATAGGCGAAGGCTGACTCTTGCTCCATGATTTTTTGGGTTACAGGACATGTATGGAGATGAAAATCCGAAGGTCTCTTAATATAGCTTGAAATTAATTGCTCTAAAAACTGGGCAGTCAGCATCTATTTAAATCTTCTTTAAAAAGATCTAATGATAGCGCCTTTTAATTTGAAAGGAAGTAAAAGCTTCGTTGCCTAAGGTTACAATGCTGCTTAATCTCTTTCTGCCACCATTAGCCTTTGGGCAGCTTAGAATCAGAGTGAATGAGCATCGGAAAACTGCCCCAATCAATAAGTAGTGAATTTGTGATTATTTAGTAAATTGCCACCGTTTAGTTGATAAATATTTAAACATTTTCTATACTAGATAAGCAAGATATCTTGCCACAGGAGATACTTATGTCAGAAAAATCTACACCAAAAGATAAAATACTGGATAAAGTTTCAGATACTGAACTGGAAAAACTCTCAGGGGGGGTTGGCGGCGGCGACCTGGGGGTTGGCGACATGGGGAGTAGCGACATGTGGCTGAAGACTGGTGGCGGCAAACAGAAAGACAAGAAAAAAAACAAAAAGAAACACAAATAAGCCTCTCATCCATATTCACTCTTTCGCTTCTGGATTAAGCAGCTCCCGGAGCTATAATCAGATCACTAAAATTCAGGCTAATTACTTACGCGATGACTGCGTAAGCCTGGGCGATCATAAATTGATCAATAAAGCCGCTTATGGTATATTAACCGCTCTTTTTTGACAAAAAAACATCTTAAAGGAAAATTGTTTTATGCCTGAAATCGAATGGTCAGTAGAAGAAAGGGCATTTGAATGGGATTTTGCCAAAAAAATATTAATGCCAGAAGGGAGGCTATTGCCGGACGGTAATAAATTGCGCAGGAAAGATTATCCCGGTATTTTAAATCACTCATTTATAATTATAGATCGGCAGATTATTGCTATTTCAGGTAAAGGGATCTATCTGGGGGCAGGAATAAATGGTCATGCAAAACTGGCTGAAGGGGAAAGTGGTCATTTAATCGCTTTAAAAGTGGTTACGAATGAAAAGGAAGCTGCTAATTCTGCCGAGGAGTCTAAAGTAGCTCAAGATTTAGGAATGGCTGGACAAAGAGTAACACGGACAAGCCGCTCAAAGAAAAACCCCGTAAAGCATTATATTGCCTATCAATTTCTCGGTATTCGCTTATTTGAATATATTAATAGGCATAAGGCCTCGCTCGATAAGCGATATGAGCTCGGAATTAAAATTGCTCTTGCTTTAAATGAAATACATACTGGAAAAAAATCCCTTTCAAAAACACCGTATATTCATGGTGATATCCATGGAAAAAACATTGTCGTTAATGAAAAGGGCACTCCTCATTTAATCGATTACGGGCGAGCCAAGCGTTATGATATTGCCGATGCTGACGCATGGCGAGATGATATTGTTAAAATGCTGCATGTGTTTTTTACCCCTTTTTCAGAGCGTATTCGCTGGTATACAGACTGGATTTTCGGTGACTGGCTGGGCGAATATCAGTTTGAATTTAACCCTCCCCCAGAAGCTCCCTCCAAACAAACCATATACGTCTATTTAAACCCCGATGATGTAAGCGGGAGTGGTTTATACTCCTGGGTCCAATATGCCGTTTATGATTCATGGGGAACTTTTCAAAGAGAAATAATTCAACTAGATGCATTAGGGCTTCATCCTTTGACACCTCAGAATTTTAAAGAGAAATGTCGTTTTGAATCGATTGATGATGAACTAAAAACAATGATTGAAGTAAAAGTCCGTGAAATAACGGATAGTAAAGGCTATACCACCCGTGTAGAAAATAGAAATAATGTTTTATTTGACCTATTAAAAAAGCCAAGCGATTTTTATCAAATCAGGAATACCCCAACCGCACTTGATGTTGCTGAAATTCTTAGCTTGTGCCGTATTGGACTAGAACAATATCAGGAGCGATTTACAGGCTTATCTGCAGATGCCCGATTGAAGGCCATTCATAATTTAAATGAGGCTGCTAGGGTCATTTTAGCGCTATATGAAATTTTGAACTCCTTATCTGAGCCCCATGATCAGATTGATTCAATGATAAAAAAGCTCATCGTATCCTGTTGTCTTGGATGGAATGAAGCAGTTCTTAAACAGATTAAAGATAAGCTAAATATCGAATTGGATACCCTGAATTTTGAAGATGCCAGGAAAATAAAAATCAGTTTAGATACAATTATTATGTTGGTCACGAACAAAAATGGCCAGACTAACGGTTTACAATCACCATCGGCTCTAACAGCAGGTTGTACATTTGCGGAAACTAATTATGCATTTTTCCAAAAACCTTGCTCGACCATGACAGAAACGCGTTTGTCTATCCCTAAACAGGGAGACGCTTTTGCCAACCGCGAAACAAGATAGTAATTTTGCAGTGTCTGTTTTACACGTTATCAAAGAGGATGCTGACAGCAAAATAGAGATTGCTAATGCTGCTTTGAGATTAAGAGCGGTGGTTATTACTCCCATTCTAAATAAATTAGAAGCAAATGTTGAATTGAATGCATCAGAGGAGAAATCACTGGGTTTTCTTATCTCTGAACATTCATCGGATGATCCGCAGTGGGAAGGCGTGATGCAGGATTATTCTACCGCTGAAATTAAGAACAGTAAGGAGTTGCTGAAAGAGCTTTTAAGAAGATTTTCGGCAATTATGGATTCGGAAAGAATAAGGGAAAATAATGATGTTAATTGCCTATGCAAAGTAGTGAAAATGATTACTGATTGCTCTTTTTGCTATGTAGAACATCTGGCACGGACAAAGACCGGACAAAGTAAAGTGAAGTTTGAAAGCATCTATGAGTGGATAATGCCGACTGAGGCAGAGCTTGATATGCGAGTACGCCGAACCCCGGAGCATCTTGCCATAACCCGTGGCCTAGGCATGGAGATTGGCACCGACATCGCACCACGTGCTGCTATTCATACTCCAGCATATCGAGCTGGAAAGGCTGCTTTTGCCGCTGCCGATGTCTATCAGAAGGCAAAGGTGGTCGTGGAAAAATATGATGCCGCAGTCGCTGCTATAAAATTGGAAAATGATTCCCCTGATTCTCATAAAACCCATCTAGCAGAGAATCCAGCGCTAAAAGCGCTCGAAGAAAAAATGACTTTTTACAAAATTCCTTTAAACCCCGCGGATCGTCCCAAAGATTTTATAAAACGCGTTCCTGTACCCTATATCCAACATCTCGCAAGCTGGGGTTCCGTGAATGGGGCTCCTTTGCCTTTGATTGCCAGTGCGTCATCAACTGCGGCTAGAGTTTTAGTCGCGTTACACGATCTTGGTTTTTTTTATGACTCATTGGGAATTTTTCAATCCCGATCCGCAGGCTATCTAGCGATAGTTTTATGTGGAGTCATTGTCTATAACGGCCATCATTCCGTAATTGAAGTTGGAGAAATATATAATCGTTTAATTGACTGCGAAGCTGTTCGGCATCTTGAGGCTCTCGCCTCCGGTGAGCCGACAGGGTTAAGTGAAGAAAAGATGCCCTATTATCATATCGGCGATTCTGGTTCTTTAGTTCCAAAAGCACTTCGCGAGCGTGTTTTTTCTGAATATCACAGAAGAAATCAGAGGGATTTAAATGGGGCTATTAAATTAGCTCCTGGTTTATCTCGCTTCTATGATGCCAACACAATGAACAAGAAACAAAATGCGAGTGATGATTCCCTGATTGGAAGGCTGATGATCTAGGTAATGATTAGGGACTTTTACGGTTGGATGAGGATTCGTTTTCAGTTTGATCTGTCTTATCATCTTCCTGTGCTATTTTTTTGGCATGACACTCAACATTCAATGCCTTTTCAAGTACTCTCACAACCTGAGAAGTCACGCGCATCGGATCATACATTGTGGTCATTACTCGCTCCAGATTGTTCAGAACCCGTTGTCTCGCAAGTGTGTCTTCTTTTAAATTCAAGATGGTTTGAAAAAGAAGCTCTGCTTCTGGATCCATCGTGTCCAATAAAACCAAAGGCAATTCTTCTTCGGGACAAAGATTAAAAACAGGGTTCATCATATGGGTCTTGTTTGAAATCACAATCAATCCGAAACCCATCATGTTAATGATAGTTGAGGCATTATCGCAAAACCCTTTTTTGTCGAATTTAATACCGTAGCGAGATTGATGACATAGTGTCCTGAAAGACTCCTCACTCACATCGATATGAAATTCAATGGGCAGGGCTTTAGGTCTTTTTTTGGTGACTTGCAGCTCGAGATCGCTGACTATTTCTTTACATAAAGAATTGAACTCGTTTTCATAGTCATCTAAGGATGATAATTTTTCTACTCTATGCTCTTTTTCTGCGAGCATGCGTTCAAGAGGTTTAAAATCAGCACAAAATCCCAGGCGCTCAGGAAAAGTAGACAATACATATTGTCTGAAAGAATTAAAGCCATTCATATCAGCAAGTACTTTACCTACAATTTTAATCTGAATAGTTGGAACTCCTTTATCCGCCAGCAATTGGGCTAAATTTAGCGTGGCAGTATTTCCTTTGTTTCGTCGGATTGTTCCAAACATTAATATATTATCTGGTCTCTCTTCAGGACCTGGATCATATTTTTGTGCGCTTAATATCGGCGCTGGAATAAGAGATATTCTTTCTTCTAATGAGGATGGTTCAGGGTATGCATTACCGACCTGAAAAAGAGTCCATGCATTGCTTTTAGCTAAGGTCTTGTTATCTGCACAGTGATAAAAATTTTTAGTTCCTGCTGTCTCAAGTAAGCCTGCTTTATCTATCGGATTAAATGTAATAATTTGATCAAAAAAAGGAATTAATTGGGCTGTTTGATAATTTCTTTCTATCTCGGTGGGTTCCTCTCTATTGCAGCTATGCTCGTTAATCAAAGCACATATTTTATATCCTGCTGCTTTTAGCTGGGAAAGATGCTTCGTTGAGAAGCTAAATCCAGTATGAGGAATTCTGAAATGCATAAAAAGAACAGTGTCTTTGGGGATTGTTGTCAAGATACAATGCAGTAATGAATCGCCAATTTTTTTTAGTGCAGCGTAAGTCACACTTAATCTAACAGAGGTATCAAGCGCTTTACTCACTTCAACGGCTAAGCCAAGCTCTTGGGCTCTCAGATAAATTACTTCATGTCCCAAATTTCTTAAACATCTCTCCATCTGACGCGCATAGCTGATGTCTCCTGTATTTTCGGCCTCGAAAGGAGCGGTAGTTATTAATATTTTCACGTCATCGAAGTAGTTAGCAGGGCTTATTTGTATAGTATATATAATAATCACACTGCTAAATTATTATTTCTCCTGAAATAAGGGGGGTCTTAACTCCCTTATTTTATTTTTATTTCTATGATAATTCATTAAGCTATTACTAAAGACGGCGTTGAAATGATTTATTTTAGAGGTATATACAGCTATTCTGGCGAAACCTCTATTTCTTAATGCATAGCTATCTACACAAATGTTTTCCCCGTCCAAGCGCATGAGAATTAAAAGCTATCGAATCCCAGCGGCTTCGACCGCGAGGCCCATGCCTGTTGGAGCATAGTCGTCAGACAAGTTTCAATGTTGCCAAAAAATAAGATTTAACAGGTAGTCATAAACAAGTCGTCTAGCCTTTTAATCGCAATCATTTATTCCTCATGTGATATTTTTAATACACTTTTAAAACATAATGCTAAGATA
This sequence comes from Legionella birminghamensis, assembly GCF_900452515.1. Lineage (NCBI taxonomy): Bacteria > Pseudomonadati > Pseudomonadota > Gammaproteobacteria > Legionellales > Legionellaceae > Legionella > Legionella birminghamensis. Next base: position 2,246,617 of record NZ_UGNW01000001.1, on the reverse strand, counting down.
GCCCAATCCTGGTTATTATTAAATAAAGAATTTCAGGGTGGACTCTTAATGGATAAAGTTAAAATTGATACACAATTAGTCCACAAACTGATTGCGGAGCAATTCCCTCAATGGCAATCATTACATATTTATCCAGTTGCTCAAAGCGGCTGGGATAATCGGACATTTCATTTAGGTGATGAAATGCTGGTTCGCTTGCCTTGCGACAAGCAGTATGAGCCACAGATAGAGAAAGAATATCAATGGTTGCCGTGGCTCTCTAAACAGCTGTCATTTGAAATTCCACAACCTGTCGCACTTGGAAAGCCCTCATCCGCTTATCCCTGGTATTGGAGCATCAATCGCTGGATTGAAGGGGAGTCTGCTTCAAGACAGAATATTCACGATATAAAATGTTTTGCAGAAGTATTAGGAAAGTGTTTAAAAGAATTTCAATCTTTAGATGCTACAGATGGACCTTTAGCGGGTGCGCATAATTTTTATCGGGGCAGTTCATTAAAGGCCTATGATCATGAAATGCAGCTTGCAATTCCTAAAATAAAAAACGCTCATGAAAAAAAACTTGCAGCATCATTATGGAAACGGGCGCTTTCTTCTGAATGGTGCTTAAAGCCAGTATGGGTTCACGGCGACATAGCCGTTGGCAATATTTTGGTCCGCAATGGAAAATTATGTGCCATTATCGATTTCGGTCAGCTTGCTGTTGGTGATCCTGCCTGTGATCTGGTCATAGCCTGGAATTTATTTTCCAGCGAAGAACGAGAAGTATTTAAAAATGCAGTTCAACTGGATAATGAGACCTGGATACGGGCTCTGGGATGGGCTTTTTGGAAAACCTTGTGTTGGCCCATTAAGGGTACAGATGTTAAAGTGGTTTTGCATGAGATTTTTACGGATTACAATGCGCTTAAGTAATGTTGATTAATAAAATCTTTATAATTAGCGAGCTTTAATACCAATTCAATTTGGCTCGAACATCCCAGTTTGTTTTTCATATTTTGGATGTAAGATTCAATGGTCCGAACCGATAATCCTAGCATTCTGGCAATCTCTTTTACTCGCATTCCGTTTAACAAGGCAAATGCACATTCCAGTTCACGTTTTGAAAATCGAGGTTGATGCATACTGGACGTTGATAACATCTTTGATTTATCGGCTGTCCTGATAATTAACTTTTCCCGGCCTGCTTGTTCAAGCAAGCCTGCCGCCTGCTCTTTAAACTTCAAGCCGTATTGATGCAAACGATCGAGATTGCCCAGGTAAAATTTGTTGATAATTGACTTGTTATTCGTGTTAGTCGCAAAACAAAAATACTCAATAGAATCGTCCTGTTTTACTGCAATGGAAATCCCGTTAGAGGTATCAAAATTAATTGCTGCATCGAGGAGCATTTCTGGGCAATCTTCTGTTAGCCAAATAAAATAATTAACAGGTTCTGTGAGATAGGTATCGGGAACCGTCAATTTGCTAAGATAATCTTTTTTAAAAAAATGCTCTGTCCATGCTCTGTCGCTGGAAAAACGAATGGCTGTTCCATCAAAATACATGCGGTAATAGTTAAATGCTGTAATCTCATGTTGTATTAGCTGAGGAATTGTGAGTGCATGAACTGCTTCGCAGGCACTCAATGCGATCGGAGTTTGCAAAATGACTGACACGTTATTGGACCGATCCCTATTATAAACAATTTAACTCATTGTGAGCAAATACAGCTCACTAGGGTGGTGGAAATAGCTCGTCTGAATCCGTCTTCCCATAAATATGATTATGTTATCAGAAACTCCCATCACGAAATCGAGCAGCCCCAGCCGGTCGAATCCTCCTGGTTTGGTGTGTCTTGATTTTATGCATCGCTATCTACACAAATTTTTTTCACGCTACGAATCCCCGCGGCTGCGACCGCAGGGCCCAGACGAGGCGTATTTAAAATATTGGTTTTGCTAATTTAGGATGATGTTTGAAAGACTTGTTCTTAACTGCTTTTGCTATTTACGGCAACATTGGATTCCTCTGAAGAGCTTGTTCGGCAGCAGACATGGGCCCCGCGGTCGCAGCCGCGCGGATTCGACTGCATTGGTGTAGATACCTATGGGCATTGTGTACAGGGCTGTACACGATGCCGTGGGGATTCAGCTTAAGTATAAGCCACCGGCAAATCTGCCCAGCGGGTGGTGTAGCAAGGTGACATTAATTGCCTTTTCATGGACCATGATTTCTGGAAGCCTTCCGCTGCAAGACGTAAGGTTCTAGCCCCATATTTGTGGTTGATGCTATCGATGAGATGCATTAAGGAATCGGACTGCGTTAAGGCCTTATCGGTTGGTTGGTTAAATAAATCAGTCTGGTAGTAGAGTTTGCTTGTCAGATCATTCAACAGCACACCGGACTTATGATAGAAAATGCCTGGCTGATAAATACGCTTTAAACAGTATTTCGCCCATTTGGTAATAATCCGTACATCATCGGTAGGATTGATTAGGCGAAATCCAATCGAGTTGGCATATTGCCTTGTGTCTTCCCGAAAGGGGTTTGAACGAACAAAGACCGACAGGTATTGAGTGATTAATCCCTGTTTTCGCATTTTAGCAGAGGCTGTGGCGCAATGATGGCTAATTGCTTCCTGAATGTATTCGTAATTGGATTGCAAGCCGCCAAAAGAACAAGATGACATAATGGATTGACGCGGTTCTGGCTCCTCAAGCTCCAGGCAGGCAATACCATTTAATTCCATGATAACTCTTTGCATGACCACACCAAACTTTTGGCGCATCAGTGTTTGGTCCGCTTGGGCTAAATCCTTTGCAGTGAAAATCCCCAGGCTATTGAGTTTTTTTGACCACTGCCTCCCAATCCCCCATATATCCGACACCTCGAGCTGATCTAACCATCGGGCTTCATGGCCGCTGACGTCAAACACAGGGGCTTGCAATTTCTTTTTTGCGATAAAATTAGCGACTTTGGCAAGTGTTTTAGTTTTGCCGATACCGATGGATGTGGGAATATGCACGCCCTTGAGAATCATTTTTTGCAGTTTTTCGCAGAAAGAAACTCGTTGAAGCTCGGGTAAAGTGGTTAAATTAAGGAATGCCTCATCTATAGAATAGATTTCTGTTTCTGGCCAGTTTTCTTCAATGAGCCGCATCACCCGGTGGGATAAATCACCATACAGCGTGTAATTTGATGAAAAGACCTGGACTCTGTTTTTTTTACATAAGGTTTTGACTTCAAAAAACGGGGCGCCCATTGCAATGCCTAGTGCCTTCGCCTCATTCGAGCGTGCAATGACGCAGCCATCATTATTACTCAGCACCACAATGGGAGTAGTGCGCAGGTCTGGCCGAAACAAACGTTCACAACTTGCATAAAAATTATTACAATCTATTAGCGCATACATGGCAATTCTCAGTGAAAGGAGTTGTTATAGCCCGCATCCGTATGAGTTATTCTTCTCGGAGTGATTTAAATTGAAAAGTGTACGTCATTCAAATATACTCGTCTTTTCCTGGTTGTGTCAAATATTGACAAAATGAGTAGGGGAGGCAGCAATGGGCAGAGGTGGAAAACGAGAAGGGTCAGGCCGGCCAAAAGGCAGTAATCAATACGGCGAATCAACTAAAGCAATGCGGATACCCCTGTCGCGAATTGAAGAAGTTAAACGTTTAATCAACATCCCGAGTCCATTCACTCTTCCTCTATACAGTTGCAAAGTCAAAGCAGGATTTCCTTCGCCCGCTGATGATTATATTGAAGCTAACTTAAATTTAAATGAGTTTCTAATTCGACATCCCTCCTCAACCTTCCTATTAACCGCCTCTGGGGATTCGATGAAAGATGCAGGCATTCATAACGGGGATTTACTGATTGTCGATAGCAGCCTTGAGCCCGCGCACGGAAAAATTGTGATCGCCGCTCTAAATGGCGAGTTAACAGTCAAGCGTTTATCGCGAATGAATGGCCAGGTTCAGCTTTTACCTGAAAACGACTCCTTTCCACCCATTGATATCACAGATAGTCATGACCTGGTGATATGGGGAGTTGTGACCCATGTAATTCACCAGGCCGTTTAGGCTGTAATAGATTATTTCGCCAAGTCTTAATTCAGTCGAGGCGTTCCATCATCTAATTTATCTTCAGAGTCTGCTTGGGCTCTGTTTTCTGCACTTGATTTTAAAAAACCGCCTTTAATTAAGAGTTTAACCACATCAGGGGAAATGCTGATAGTTTTTGGCCTGTGGATTTCCTTTCTTTCATGTTGTTGAAGCAGGAAACCACAGGATAATTCTTGCAAATCCCCGCTGCTATAGCTCAAGAGCTTTTTATCATGAGGATTAAAAAACAAATAAGTTGCAGGATGTACAGTGAAGGATTTTAACTCATGATCGAAGCCGTAAGTGTCATTAAGACGTTGAATTAATGCCAGTGATAAGGATTTCATTAAGCCGTTGCCCTGGTAAGCCGGTGCAACAGCCCTATTTGCAATGAGAGTATAATTCCCGTCTAAACGAGTGGTCCAGGTAAAAACTATAGGATATTTGGCATTATTTGATGTCCATTCATTTCTTAAATAACTGATGATATTGGAAGTGGTATCATTGACATATGCCATTAGTTTATTGCAAAAGAAACTGTTAATTTCTGCTTTCCTGCAAACGATTATCAGGCTATCAATTCTCGGAGCATCTGTGTGCTCAACAATTAAGGCAATGGCTAATAACTGCTGCTCTTTAGAAATGAGAGCCAGTTGTTTCATTAACTCATCCCCAAACAGCAAAGAAGTTGAATTAATTAAAATGAACACAGGATCTTCCCCTGGAATTTCTCCTAAATTTACTTTTGCAAAAATGTTTTGTAATTCATGCAAATTGGCAATTTTCATGAGGTTAAAATGAGTGATTATGATATTTAAATTATAGAAATAATTTCTCGGATTGCGCGTAGGGTAGACTTAGCGATTTGCTGCCTGCTGTAATAAGCTTCTTCAACAACTTGCTATTATAGGAAATTAAAAAAATATTTGTATATGCATGAATTCTTGACAACATATAGGGTTCAAAATAATATCACCATGATTTAATTAAGTTCAATTGTCGAGCCGTTCCCATGCCTCAGAAAGAAATTCTTGAAAACATCCTCACAGCCATTCGTCAGCGTGAGTCTCCACAGCCAGGGGGCTCATTCTTTCAAAAACAGATATTCCTGATTCCAACAGCTTAAACGTCGCATTGATTCAAGCTGCAGCCAGTGGTTTATGGGAAACGGTTAATGAAATATGTCAAATTACGGGAGATAATCAGCCGGATCAGGTAGCTGTAGATGAGGTATTATTACCGTTGTGCTTATCGCTTAATACCAGGCATAGAATCGATCGCCTCTGTAAACTCGCTAAGGCTGCCAATATTCCTGTCTAAAAGTCTGCTGGCATGGCCATCATTGACAAATTGTTGCAATAGTTCAACTAGCGAGCTGTTTTGAGGTGCCGATAAATGATTGAACACATCGGCAGGAATGTCAGTTAATGCCAAATGGAAATCACTGATTGCATTATGGCATTTCTGGTTAGCGTTGAAAAAACTGCCATAAACTGATCCTTGGGCTGCATTATTTGCTCGTTGCATGTAATCTGATAATAACTTGCTAAGCCTATCGATACTGAGTGTTTCAGCTTCCGTAAAATTTACTAATGAATTGTCAGCGGTGAGTGCGGCAAGTTGTTCATTAAAGCGTCTTAAAAAGTATTTGAATTGATAACTTTGATAAATTAACAAAATGAAATCCCTGAATTGATAAAGATCCATGGGTTGGTTTGAATTATCTTTTTCTGTATCTGGAACATTCTGATTAATATTTTTAAATATTTTACGTAAGTCATATCGGTTAATTCTTAAAATAGGCATTAACATTTTTTTAATTTCAGGATCATTAATTTTCAAAAGATTCAGGGTATTGACTATAGTTTTTTCATCATAAAGCCCGTTTCTACCTCCTGATGCTTCTTTTATCACTGCCAGAAACCTTGCCAAACCAGGAAATTCAGCCAGCGATTTTATATTGAACTGATAGTTTTCATCAGCAATTTGTGATAACTGTTCAAATTGCTTTTTGGGTAAATAAGGTAAAAAGGATTTAAGTATTCCTGTCGCTCTGAAACTGCCCATCTGTTCTCTATCACTATCTATATTTAATTCGCTGAACAGAGGTTCAAAAACGGTCAATTTCCCCGGGTTTACGGTCATTCTTTGAATCACTCTTGTGATTAAAAGAGTATAAAATTCAGTTAAAAAACGAAAGTCGGTCAGTGCGGCCGCTGTAGGGCCACGCCATTGTAATTTTATTAATTGACTTTTTACCTCGTTCTCATCCCATTCGCCATTTTCCAAACTCGTAAGCAGTGCATCGATAAATTGGTCCAGATGGTTCCGGTGATTGGCAAGGGTCCACAGGATGGATGGATAAGTGGTGTTAGTATGAACATGACCGAGAAAAGAGATATCAAGATATTTAATAAAATATTCCGTTAGATAATTAGGGGTTTGAACTAATCTCTCCGTTATTTGATCCAGCGAAAATAAAATAACGGCTGTGATAATTGTATTTTCAGCGTCATTTTTAAGGGTAATTTCGGATAGGGTAGTGTTTGCTGCCATAGAATCCAATTTTATTAAGCCCGCTATTTGGGTTATTCTGTCATCAATATTGATACCAATCATGACCATCTTGATAGCGACAATCTTTGTTATAATATCAATTTTAATTTCAAAAGTTGCTGAGTGATTGCGTAGCGCTAAATTATAGCGATAAGATAATTCAGGAAATTTGAAATCATTTTTTAGTAAAAAAGGTTTAGAATAAACATAATCTGAATTTTGATAGTTTATGTGGGCAAAACTATTAATTATCAGTTGAACATTGACCGGAAGATAGTCTTCTTTTATCAGTTGTGGCGACGTTTCACTTTGAATACAAGCCAGGCATTCCTGATGGAAAAACGAAAAAAAATCCTCAAGCTGCATTTTGGGCTGGATAAAACTGCGTAAAAATGAACTAGGCGTATTAATTAATGCTGGATAGACTGAAAACTCGCCGCTGGATAGTAATTGCTCTTCACCCATCTTCTGGTTAAGCAGAGCAGTGAATTTTTTATCAATTGCATCAAGCATGCCTGCCACAGTATAAGGTTCACCTGCTGTCTGCACAATATAGCTCTGTCGATATTGCCGGAACGTGTCGTGATCAATATCCAGCGTCAGCAGCAGATCAGAAAAATGTTTGTAAACAGCAATCATGTCTATAAAACGAGCCAGTTTTTTGGCAATAGGTAATTGATTACTGGCTTTTAACGTTTTAATTGAATTATCCACCAGATCAATGAATCTCAGTTTCAATTGACTGATAATATACTGATTATTGGTAGAATCACGCTGACTTAACAAGCTGATGCCGTCTTGCTTAAGCTGCTCACAGCGTTTTGCAAATTCCCCATCACTTAAGTCTGGATCACCCCATTCAGATATTGCATTTTCCCAATGAGTAAGCGTTTTGTTATAGCTAGTGTAAAGAGCTTGCTTAAACCTGATAAACGCTTCCATTTCATTGATAATCGCTGAAAAATCAGCTTGTGGATTTTTAAGAGCAGGAACGATGATTAAATACAGTACTGTTTCAAGCAGCTCTTCTTTATTGAGTGTGTTTAATTGCTTTAAAAACACAGCGGCAAGTTCAGGCTGCTGAACGATTAGCATAAAGCAAAAGGCGTCCCACTCTGTTTTACCCTGCTCAGTCAGTAGATAGGCATTAAAATGCAGCAGTTGCACTAACTGGGCTTTTTGTGCTGTTTTTAATTGCTGATAGTTTTGGCCAAACTCATTCCTGGCCTGTGTGAACAAAAAGCTGAGTCTTCTTTTTTCTGCCAGCAGGCTATGCATGGAGTAATTAAAATCCTCTGATTTTGCTTCACTAAACAATAAACCCTCTATTTTTTTAGCTAAATCAAGTAACAGTTCATGTTGTGCTACAGTATCCGTTTGCTGACGGGTTTCCATGTATTCGGCTGCGAGCAGTACTATATTTTGAAAGATCAGATTGCTTTGTGAGTTGTTGATCGTTTTATTTAATCTCAAGCTATATCGTAATAATTTCGCAATGGCCTGATAAGCCGCCTCATCTCTATTTGGGGCTAAATTAGTCAAGATGGTATGGCAAACAAATCGGGCATCATGAGTGGTTAAAGGTTTTGAGTGATCACTGCCAATAATCCCCATTATATGGGCTAATAACTCATTAAGGGCAGGTTGGGCTATTACAGGATCTGAGTGCCGTGATTGTTCAATTAATGCAACCAATGGCTGTTGCTTAGGTTGTTCCCTGTGTGAAATAGTCACAGTGGGATTAAATCCAATTGGCAATGGAGTCGATCCTGCGGATAATGATGAGGCAAAAAGCCCGGTTTGAATCCACTGCTCGCTGGGAAGCTGAATGCCGGTCAGCGATACAGAAGCTACGAATGCGCTGCGTTGCCGATCAAAATAGACGGGGTGCTTCATGCTGGCTTTGGACAAAATTTGCTTTAATGCCGTTGTATTTTCCATTGTAATGATGGGTAAACCTGCTCCGTTAAGGGTCGCTGCTTCATGAGAGGTGGCTGGCAAAAAATGCTCAACTACAATAACTTTAAGTTGATTGGTCTTAGCCATTTCAATCGCTTTTTTTAATTCCTCATCATTCATTTTTTTAATAATGAGTACTTCATTCGCCTGATTTATCGTTCTGACATGAGCGAGCGGCAGGCTGTTTCCAGGAAGTATTACCGATTGACCAGCTAGCCAGGCTTTGTTTTCAAGCGCTACATCCACCAATTGTGGGTCTAATGCTGAAGGGGATGGGCCATGCTGTACATTAACGACAGGCCTCGCCTGTACAAGATAAATGGTGTCGTCTTCCGGTGAGTAAACATACTCAATGTCCATGGGTTTATGATAATGATTGTGAATTATTCTTGCACATCTTGCCAAACGCTCAACAATTGCTGGCGATAAACTGGGAGAGTTGGCTAATTGAGCCGGGTTATTAACCATTGTTAAGGTGCCATCCTGCTCACTGGAAGGTACAATCCGAACCGGCTTTTCAACAATGCTGGCTATCAGAACATGATTAGGTGTAAACCAATAACTATCCACCGGCCCTTTACTGTTGACTACTAATTCACCATGACCTGGCGCAGCTTGCACAAAAACGCCATTACTATTTATATAAATTACCCCCGATTTGACTGCTTCAGCAGTGATCATTTCCTGCAACAATGCCGGAATAAATGGCAGTGCAGTAATGTCATCATTAGCCAATTGGCGTTGCAACAGTGATTTTTCGCTTAAATAAGAGGCTAGCACTGTTCCGATAGCGTCAGAAATTGCCTTGAGATTTGGTTGTACATTAGCAACACTTTCGTTGCCGCCCGCATTCGCCAGTGCTTCTGTGTCTTCTTTGCCGGTACTTCTCGCAATCAGGTTTTTTATTTTGCTGACTAAGGGCGTCAGGTAGTCAAAGGTTAAAGGATGGTTTTTCAGACAGGCTTTAATATCCTGAGCTAATTGTTGTAGCGCTTTTGTGGTATTGGGATTTAAGGCTGGTGGAGTACCCATCGTCAGCGCGATCAATCGCCAGCGTTCAACCAAATCAACTCCGTATTTCATTAAGTGCGATTTGAGTTCATGATGAGATAGTCCAATAAACTCCGGGATGGCTACTCCTGGAACCTGATCAAACAGTTTTTTTAATTGATCCAGATTGGCCGTTTTATTACCGTAATCTTCAGAGTTATAAACAGGCATTTTTGAAATTGTCTTATTTGAGAACTGATAGGTAGATTATAATGCATTTCAGAATGAACGGCCTTGTTTCGGCTAATCCTCATCTTGACTGATTAAAGTTAACATGCTCATGTTGATTAAGTATCTACGAAAAAGGAGTTTGTTTATGCTTCGTTCGCTTATTTCCCCTGTATTCATGGTGCTTGGCTTATCCAGCCCCTCTGTTTTGGCTTCACCCGAGCATATGATCATCCACAATAAAACCGATCTGATATCCAATGCCTTCGTGGATGAAATGCCTGGTCCAAGACCCACTTTAGCGCATTCGACCAGTCGTGTTTTATGGTTTATCGTTCAGACAGGTTGCCGCAAACATAAGGCAGAAGGTATTTGCCCTGCAGTAATCAAAATGGGCATAGACAGAGATAAACCCATCCTGGTGGGTACGCTCTATATTGATATATCTAGCGGTGAAATCACACCCGCGCGTATCAGCGCTAATGGCTTTAATGTGGATGTTGATGCTCCCGGAGAAATTACCATTTCCGAAGATAAATAGACTAAGCAGCAGGGCTAATTATCAAGCCCTGGACTTTTTATAATTTTTGTGCAAGCAGGAGACTAAACAGGCCTGAAATTTGTCTTCCTGATTCATCCTGTTTATGTAGATGGCCCGCTGATTCCCTGTATTCGAGTATTGACCATCCGCTATCCTGATACATATGATAGAGTTCTTCTTTTTGAGGCAGGTAAGTAAAGGATGCTGGCAAAGAATAGGATTTTGATTGAACAGGAGTCACTAAAAAATGGTAGCCTCCTTTCCTGGTTATCTCTTGAAGCGTTTCAAGCAGCACTGGAATACGTTGTGGATTTATAAATTGCAGTGTAACGGTTGATAATACTAAATCATAGCCCTTCGATTCGAGTTCAAATGCCTGATTTAGGTCACAGAGTAGCGTGCTAATATTGGATAGCTGTTCTTTTTCTGCGATTTCCTCAATCGTACTCAATGCGTTTTGATTACAATCAATTCCTTTAACAGAATGTCCCCTCTCTGCTAAATAAAGCAGATTTCGGCCTGAACCGCAGCCCACATCCAATATTGAAGCGTTTTGCAGATGGCTCAAATACGTTTGATAAACGTATAACAGATCATTGTGCACTCTGCCTGTACCATATTTCTTATTGAAGTAGCGTTGGCGGATGCAATAAAATTTAATAGTAGCGGCAAAGTGCTTCTCATCAATGAGGGCAATTTTATGCCATGAGGCCGGCGGGATAATGAGTTGAGGGTTTGTGTGATCAACCCTGCAGCGCGATAACTCCTCCCCATGGCCATTCATAAAAACAAAATCAATTGCTCCTTCTTTAAGCAAAAGCTCACCCCAGGTCCCTTCTTTGGTGCTATGTTTTTCAAGGAAGAATTTCAATTTTCCATGGCGGTCAATTTCGATCTCTTTGTAGCAAATTAATTCGTTATTATTTTCTAACATCCTGGTTATTCCTCTCTGATTTGACAGTTTGTACTTAAAATGCAGGCAGAAAATATGAAATTGTTTCTTAAGCTTGCATCAAAAACCACCCTTGGGTAGTTTGTTTTTCTGTCAGCAAGCGCTAAAAACTGGGAAATTCTACGCCTGGTAATGTCATTCTTTTTAAAAAGCTCTTGGTATCTGCAAAATTCGCAGACGGCTCACCCTGACAATCTTTGCTATTGGCCAAGGTTTCTATCTCGGTGACTGAATTACCACTGAAAAACATATCCGCTAACTTTAGGGCACAAGCAGAGCTTTCCACAATTAAACCATGTCCTGCATAGGGATGCTCCCAGAATAAGGATTCAGGAATCAGTTGATGCATTTCGCGCATAGCCTGAATAGGCGTAACGGGATCATATCGTCCTCCCCAAATAAATACAGGTATATCTAATTTTTTCAATTCCTCAGAAAAGGCCATGGGATTGCGATATTTTTTAAATACACCGCAATCCCTGAATGGGGCAAAATAAAAGGCGTTTGAATCCTGCTCAGCTGGATAATCCCATATTTCCTCACAGACAATATGGCGTGACATACCCGTTAGCGGCAAACTTCTGGTATTCCCTATCATCTTTCTGGCATCTTTTCTGGAGGTGGTATTCGCCAGTTGTTGCAGGAAAATGGGGATAGCCTTTGTGCGTCCATCATAGCCGTAGCTATAATTAAAGATAGTACGAAGTATAGCGAATTGAAGATCGCTATATTTTTCAATTACCTGATCAAATAAATCACTCACAGTCTTATCCCCGCGAATATAAAGGGACATAAACTGCTGCCGGGCAATATTGATGGCTTGGCTGTCATGAAAAGCCGAGTCTAAAATCATGCCCCCGATGTGCTCTGGATATTTAATCGCATATTGCTGGCCCAGCATGGTTCCATAGGAAACACCATAGACAAACCATTTTCCATCTTCCCCGAGCAGATCTTTACGAATTGCTTCAATGTCATCAGCGGCCCGGCCCATTGAATAAATGCCTGCTTCATACGTGGGCATCCAGGGGGAGAGAAAGCGGGTACAACCTAAGCCTCGATGATCGAAACCCACAATATTCATTTTTTTATCAAGTTCTGTTCCACGGAACAGATCAATTAGATTATGGTCTCCGCCAGGACCGCCATTGATAACCAGGAGAGTCGGCTTTTGCGGATTGAATGGGCTTAGAAGTTTATAGTAAATCTGAATTACATCAGCGGCATCTTTTTTCTTTTCAGCACGCAGTTTGGTTAATACATAATGATCATAAGCGCTCGGAGGGGGACAGATAGCTGCATAGACTGTTCCATAGAACATCACTGATGCAAGCAGGAGACATGAATGTATAAGATATTTCATAATTTCTCAATTATTATGTGCCGCTACGGAAGTGAAAGGTTAAATCACTGCCTGATGAGTATCAAGCATTTCTAACTCTTCAACGCTTGTCGGGGCAGGGGCAGAGTGAAAAAGACCAGCTTTGGGGTATACTCCCTGATTTTTTTGCAGCTTTCTCTTTATGTAATTCTGAATATCCGTCTTTTCCATGACATAAGCGCAGGTTTCAGCATCATAAAATTTCTTGCTTATTTTAAGTGAGACACCGTACTTGTATAGCAGTTTTACAACTTCTAAATGCCCATAAATAATCGCCATATCCAATGCATTATCTGAGTAGCCCCTCGGAAATGGGCTAGCATTTTTCTTTAACAGAAATTCGACAATCGCGGTATGTCCGAATGCGCAGGCAACAATGAGTGGGGTACATCCATCCGCAATGGGGGTGTCAATTAAGGCTCCATACCTTACTAATTCCTCGACAACCTCAAAATGATTACCCCGTGCAGCCAGGTACAAGGGGGTTGAGCCATTTGAGTCTGTTTGATTAGGGGATGCGCCATGGCTTAGTAACAAACTAACGCTATCCTGATCACCGTTATCTGCGGCAATTACCAAAGGGGGTTGTTCATGTGTATCCGTTTTATTAGGATTGGCTCCTAAAGCAAGCAGGATTTTCATTAAGTAAGCCCGTTTTTTTAATGCTAACAACGCCAATGCCTGTGGGAATGTTTGGCTTCGCTCAAACATTTCAGCCACGGAAAGATTTGTTTCTTCGATATAAAGCCTGAATATTTCAGAGGTTAGTTTTTCATTACTTGTCATGATTGCGGTTGCTAAGGAGGCTGTTCCCACCGCATCTCTGATATATAACTCATGCTGATTTTTACGTTGCTCCAGTAATGATAAAATATATTCATTAATTGGGGAGAAGTTAAATGTTTTATTACAGGATTCTGATTCAATAATCATTAAATAGAGTCCCATAATCTGATTTTTATTGGCGGAAAAAATAATGGCAATAAACCGGGATAATTCTTCCAGGCTACTAAATTGAGCTGTTTCGTCACAGTCTGTAGCATAAGCTTGATAAGCATTTGCTTCATTTTTGTCCAGAGTAATGACATGCGTTCTATTAAATAAAAGAAATGTTGAGTGGATATCAAAGGCTAATTCTAATAGCCTTGGAAGTTCCGTGGTTTTAAATACAAAACCTACTACTGCTTTTTCTTCAAAATCCTCACAGTCCTTTCCTAAAAATGCGTGAGCATTCAAATGTTTCCTTGGATTTAAAAAATTTGTCGGGCTGTGCATGTGAAGAGACATAATACTGTCTAAACATGTTCGATAAGTCTCGAAGAGGAGAGAGCCAGGATGGCAGGATACGAAATCAGAATGATTAGTATTTGCAATTATATGCAAAGCCTTTTGTAAAAGATACGTTTTTTTATGCCTGATAAGAATCGCACAAAGAGCAGCATATCCGAAACAAAAGCCTTGTTTAGAATGTTTGTTAAAAAAATCAAATTGGGTTGTGCTATATAAATTTGGATGATTTTCCTCAAGATATTTTAGAAAGTGCTGCAGCTTTCTCCTTAAAGTCAAGGGTCCCGGTTTATCAACAGGGACAATCCCTTTTTTTTGAAACAACTCCTCAATGTCCATCCGCTCAGCGTGCTCAGCTGCATTGCGACCAAGTGCATCAACGCTTGTAAAATCAATCGATTTATTCAGTAATTGCCTGACGGTAATTTCATCGCCTTTGCTTGCTGCAGTCATTAATGGTGTGAGCCCATACATGTCGGTATGAGACCAATCAGTGCGATTGTCTTCAAGAAAACGATCAGTCAGTTGGCGATACCCACACTGGATTGCTATATAAACTGGCGTGCGCCCAGCCTTTTCGTTAGCCAGATTAATATCAGCCCCGCCATTTAATAATAAATTAACACAATCAATATGATTATTTTCTGTGGCAATAGCCAGTGGCGGCATGCGGCGGCATATAAGATTGGGGTTGGCGCCATGTTTTAGAAAAATATCAACAAGTTTGGCATATCCCTCTTGGCAAGCTTTCCATAAGGCCGTTTGTTTAAAGCCATCCAATGCGTCGACATCCATACCTGATTCAAGCAACTCTTTAACCAGCTCGGCATGATTAAATTGTGTTGCCAGGTGCAGGGCATTGGCGCCATGGTAAGTCATATTTACATCTATATTCTGTCTTAGGTAGTCACGAACTCTAAGGATATCGCCTTCGCGGGCTGCAGCGAGGAATGGATGGATTGCTTGGGGCATAAGTCAAATTGATTTTATTATTTATACTTGGACAACATTTTATCATTAAAGGGTAGATGAAGGTTAATTAATTCAATTAATCTGACAATTTGTGGTACTATATGCTTCGTTTACAATCCAAGCGTCCCAGAAAATGGATACTAGTTCAGAAAAAGCATTTCCTGACTATAGTGGGGAATTATCTTTTTCTTCCCTGGCTCTGCGAAAAGAGTTATTGAATAATCTTCTCTCGCTAAATTATCACCAGATGACAGCCATTCAGGCACAAAGTTTACCCTTATTGCTGAACAGGACTGATGTTATCGCTCAGGCACAGACAGGCAGCGGTAAAACAGTCGCTTTTGGTTTAGCACTGCTTCATCATTTGAAAACAGACCGGCCTCAAATGCAGTCACTGGTACTTTGCCCCACACGGGAACTTGCTGAGCAAGTCTGCCAGGTTTTGCGCCGTCTCGCCCGGCTTTTACCGAATATAAAAATTTTAAACCTTTCCGGGGGAACTCCAATCAGGGCGCAGTATGATTCCCTGCGACATGGCGCGCACATTATTATTGGTACGCCGGGACGGGTTCAGAAGCATTTAGAGCAAAAGAGTTTGAGTTTGTCTCATATTGACACGGTCATTTTAGATGAAGCAGACAGAATGCTGGACATGGGATTTGTTGACTCATTACGGCAAATACTTGGTTTTTGTCCCTCCAGGAGGCAGACCTTGTTATTTTCCGCGACTTTTACGCCAGAGATTAAACAATTGGCAAAAGAGTTTATGCGTCATCCTCAGGAAGTAAAAGCAGAAGAGCCAGCATGCGCACAAGAGATTGAGCAACGATTTTTTGAAGTAGAGAATCAATCTGATAAATACCCCATATTGAAAAAAATATTAATGCATTATCAGCCAGCTTCCACTTTAATTTTTTGTAATACTAAAGAAAAAACCCAGGAGCTAGCGAGTCTGCTCAAGCAGGATGGCTTTAGCGCCGGCGTTCTCAATGGGGATCTGGAACAGGTAGAGCGGGATCAGGCTATTATTCAGTTTGCCAATCACAGCCGTTGTATTTTGGTAGCAACAGATGTTGCTGCGCGAGGTTTGGATATAAAGGAGCTTCCGGCAGTTATTAATTTTGATCTGGCTTTCGAACCGGAAGTACATGTCCATCGTATAGGACGTACCGGCCGCGCTGGCAGCAAAGGCCTGGCCTTGAGTATAACCACTCCCAAGGATGCGGAGCGCTTATGTGCAATTGAAGAGCTGATAAATGAACCTCTGGTCTGGGGAACAGTGAATGAGTTAAGCGCCATCCCTTCTTCAAGTCTATCGCCATCCATGATCACCCTCGGTCTCATGGCTGGAAGAAAGGATAAGATCCGACCCGGTGATATACTGGGTGCCTTAACAAAAGATGCAGGGCTAAAAGCAGAGGCAATTGGAAAGATTGATATTTTAAGCGCACATTCCTATGTGGCTATTGAGCGAAGTCAAATAGGGAAAGCCTATGCCCAATTCCAGAATGGAAAGATAAAAGGGAAAAAAGTGGGCGTCAAACGTCTGTCATAAAATAGAAGGTTAAATAATGAGTCAAACAGGTACAGTGCAGCGCTTCAACAGAATTAAAGGTTATGGTTTTATCATTTCCGATGAAAATCAGCAGGAAGTGTTTGTCCATTTTTCTGAAGTCCAGGGATCAGGATACAAGGAGTTGACTTCTGGTCAGCGCGTTTCCTATACCTTAAAGACCGGTGAAAAAGGCGACTATGCGACGCAAGTCCAGGTAATTGATTAATTAACGAGTTTTTCTGTATGTTAGATGTTCGAAGTTTAAGCATGGTTTTTGGCAAAAAATCATTATTCCAGGAAGTGGATTTGGTCCTGTTACCCTCGCAACGCTATGGGGTGGTGGGAGCCAATGGCACTGGTAAATCCACTTTTTTGAAAATTCTTGCCGGGGAGGAGTCCGCTTCTCATGGTTCCGTAGAGAGGGCAAAGAGCTTAAACCTTGGCATATTAAAGCAGGATCATTTTCGCTACGAAGACGACAGGCTTGTCGATGTAGTGATTCAGGGAAATGCAGTTTTATGGGAAGCCCTTACTGAAAAAAATAAATTGTATGCCAAAGAGGACTTCACTGAAGAGGATGGGTATCGTCTTGGCGAACTGGAAGAGATTGTTATGCATCATAACGGCTATGATGCCGAGCCTTCCGCAAAAAATCTGTTATCCGGCCTCGGCATTGCAGAGAAATATCACGACAAGCCACTAAGCGCTTTGTCTGGAGGTTACAAGCTAAGAGTTTTACTGGCACAGGTTCTATACCAGCAACCTGATATTATGCTATTGGATGAGCCGACCAATCACCTGGATATTACTTCCATTGCCTGGTTACAGCAGTTTCTAAAAACCTTTCCCGGGCTGCTGGTTTTTATTTCCCATGACCGCAGTTTCCTGAATGAAGTATCAACCAATATTCTCGATATTGATTACGACACTATATTGAATTATCCGGGAAATTATGATCAGTTTGTTGCGACCAAGGAAGAGCGATTGTTATTGAAGCAAAGCGAACTGAAAAATCAGGAAAAGAAGATTAACGCGATGCAAACCTTTGTGGATCGTTTCGGCGCTAAAGCGAGTAAAGCCACACAGGCTGCCTCCCGGCAAAAAATGATTGATCGAATTCAATTGGTGGAAATAAAAGAGTCAAATATTCAGAAGCCTTATTTTAATTTCCAGCAGCGCAAAGCCTCAGGTAAATCGATTATTAATGTAGAAAACATCCATAAATCATTTGCTGAGAAAAGGGTATTAAATAAAATTAATTTTGCCTTATATCGCGGCGACAAATGCGCCATTATCGGACCTAACGGGATTGGAAAATCGACTCTTTTAAAAATTCTCTTAAATGAATTTTCGGCAGATAATGGGCGCTTTGAGTGGAGTGAAACCGTATCAATAGGTTATTTCTCACAGGACTACCACAGCTTACTAGATCCCGAACAAACCATATTACAATGGATGGAAGACAATGTGGTTGCCTCTTCCCAGGAAATACGCAATATCCTGGGTCAGGTTTTATTTCGTGGTACAGATGTTGATAAAAAAATTGCGATGTTAAGCGGGGGCGAATCCGCAAGGCTGGTCATGGCAAAAATCATTCTTGAAAAGCCGAATGTCCTTATCCTTGATGAACCAACAAACCACCTTGATCTGGAGTCTATTGACGCCCTGATTGAAGCCTTGAGGGCTTATCCCGGCACCGTTTTATTTGTCAGCCATAACCGCCATTTTATTGATAATATTTCTACCCGGGTTCTCGTTCTGACTGAGCAGCATGGGGCTAAAAACTATTTAGGGAACTACCAGGAATACCTGGAGCAGTTTGGCCAGGATTATTTGGTTACAGCCTAAGTATTCCGTTGTGGGGATGGAGATGGGCCCCGCGGTCGCTGCCGCGGGGATTCGCATGGTCAAGCCGCGGGATTCGAGTTCGAGAGGTGCTTCCCAGGAACCACGAATCCCCGCGGCGAAAAGACCGCGGGGCCCATCTGGAACTTCACTCGAGACGCTGCAATGGATTAGATGTATAATTCCCCTTTTTGTAAGGAGACCCTATGTTTGCCGTGAAAGCACTGTTCGGAATAAAAGCTAAACAAGTCATCACTCATGTGAATGCCGATTCTCCAAGTCTGGAGACAATCCCTGAAAATACCAATTTTATACGGGAAGGCAGTGGAACAACGACTATTACTGGCTCAATCGTAAAGGTCAACGTGACTGTCAGCAATGCTGCTAGTTTAAGGCTTAGTGGGCAGGTGGGGGCTGGATGTGTAATTTTAAAAGAGGGGAGTGGAACCCTCACGTTCGAAAATGCGGTGGCTGATGATATGCAGTTAACCGTTTATGGTCAGGGAACTATTATTTTCACACAACGACCGAGCCAAAATGTTATCAATTCGATTGTAGTTCGAACAGGGAATGCCCGCATTATTTGCGAAGGCGCACCTTTAAACCTGCCAAGTCAGGGATATCGCCGTCACAATTTAGGCGCGTCTACAAGAAACGCAGTACCTGAGCCGCAATTTCGGCAAACCAGCGCTGCCTTGAGCCGTTTGTCTGAGAATCCCCCTGTGGGAGCTTCGCGTCAAGGAAAGATATTTAATAAGTTGCTTCAGGACCACATAGACTCCTGTAAAGATCGTAAAACAATAGCGACGCTTGTTGCCGAGTTGAACCTATCTGCCGAAGAGGAAATCTTATTCAATGAGTTAAGGGACAGCATTATGATGGACTATTTCACTGATGTGCCAGTGAAATATGGCAAAAGCGTATATAATCTGGATTGGTTAATGGATTGGCATAATAAAGGCAACCCTGATCCCTACACCAAAAAACCAATAGATACCCTGAGCATCTCTGAGTATCCTGCCTATGGGGCTTTAAATGATGCCATTGTTGAGCTTAATAAATTACGGGCAGCAAAAAAAGAGGCGGTTAGCGCAGAAGAAGAACATCCAGTCAATGACCTTTCCATGTAATTTCAAGCGGTCTGACGACATCTGCGTTAGGGATTTTTTCTCTGACGCGCCATAGGGCATGCTGCATGGTGCTGGAATATTCACACAGGGCTTTAACGGGCACCTCCCTGTCTTTCTGTTCCCCTGTTGAAGTAATTGTGCTGTTGTTTTGGACAATCACCCGCAATAGTTTCTGCATTCCTGTATGCCGAATATACTCCGTTCCGGGCGTCAATCCTTCTAATGCGCGTAAAATATGCTGGCAACGCCAGGCGGCGTGATCGAGCGATTCAGTTTGCTCGATTTGCTGGTTTAACAAGCTTCGAATGGCTGATGGATCAGTGATTAAATGATTTAACCAGGCCAATAGGGCTTGTGATTCGCTCAAGCGATTAGTCAACTTTCTTTCATTCACCCAGGTTATGTCATCTAAGAGGCGGTTCATAAATCCATTCATCGTGACATTAAGCCATTCCTGGAGAGGGCTTTTTAGGCTGAACCAGGTTTGTATTTTTATGGCTGCCTCATAGAACTCATCAAAAGCATTCGTGCATTTGAGGTTTGCCACTGCAGTTTTATAGTGGGAAAGAAGCGCATCGATACTTGGATGATTTAGCGGCTCAATTTGCCTCTTTATCTCTTTGATTATGGATGCCACCTTATTGGCTGGCAGGAGTTGGTGTTGCCATTCCCGCTCTACGAATCGGGTTAACTTCAGATGTGCGCGATTTTTGGTACTTAATGAAGAATCATTAACCTCATGAATTAGAGTCCGCTTTAAAATAAGGGTTCTAATCGTGGGAGACGAAATGGTTTTATAGCAGTTGGAACATTGTAAAAGAAAGGTTCTTTCTGTTTCCTGCAACTGGTAATATTTTAGTATTTCCCGGTCGTTTCCTGATTTGGAGAAAAGCGTGTGTAAAATTTCTTTCATACTATCAGGAAGCTCTAAGACAATCTCAGCCAAAGTGGCCTGATTGAGGAGAATTTTATAATGATTCAGTGAGTGGCTAAGTAAAACCTCTAACGCCCATTGCCTGTCCAGAGCATTATTCAACCAGATTTGTATTTTACGTAGACTGCGTTCTTTTTCGCGAAGCCTGTTTAATGCGGCACCATTGAACCGATATTGAACAAGTTCTGTTCTTCTGGCTTCAGGATGGCTGTCATAGCAGGAAACAAAGGCAGTCAGTGCTTTATCATGGGGATCTTTCAACTTATGCTTCGAAATAACCGATTTGATGATTTCATCCGGGGTTTGCCCGTTTTTGGGAGCGGTTAAGCATTCATATAATGCATAAATTAAAACATTATCAATTTGTAATGCATGTCGATTAACTAGCTGTTGCAGGGCAGGGATGCTGGTCTCAATCGCTGGACTAAATAACAGTTTCCATTCATCAGCTGCCAGGGGAAATGATTCAGATAATATTTTTCTATAGTGTTCTTCTTTCTTGATTCGGCCTGACAATAAAGAGGGATGTATTTTCTTTACATGAGTCAGCAGGATATCAACTAATTGCCCCTGCGATGGTTCATGGCCATTTGCCCTCGCCATAAGCTGCAGCAAGTGGTCGCGAACGGCCATCATTGCTTCCATCCTCAATCCTGGCTCATTACCGGGTGCGGCTGAGATAGCGAGTGGATGGTTGGCTTTTTGCTGCCGTTCTACGGAGGCAAACAAGGCATTATAAATCGTCTTGGGTATTGAGCTCAGGCTATCAATAGCACCTAGGCCTATCCCATAAATAAAACCGCCTGTGCCGGATAAAATGGCTTGAATGATTCTGAATTGTTCCCTGGTGTTATACGCTTGATGGCCTGCAATATAGGCTTGTGCAAAGGGTTGGGTTAACAGGCTGAGCAGGGTTTTATCACGATGGATTAAGGGCAATAATGCGCCAACTGTTTTGATGATCAGATCCAGCCCCATTTCCCGGGAAGAAGGAGTGGCAATCTGATTGCCGTCGAGATCGCGATAACCTGAGTGAAGATTGACGATATGCCTCCGGACATAAAAATCATCCGCTATTTTGGGAGAGGGGGCTTGGTAGGCAAGGGCATTATGCATCAGCCCTGGCGAGATTTTTTTTGAAATATTGGCAGTCGAACCTTTCTGCGTTAAATCGGCAAAATAGTCTTTTATTTCCTGTAATGCCAGTAAAGGCTCAACATGTATTCGGGCTTGCTCGGCTATGGCTGCAGCTGTTTCATCACAGGGCAGCGGATAGAAGAACTCAGTTAGCTGAGTAAGATAAGTTAAAACATTTTCATAGTACTGCAGACCTTTTACATTTTGCAGTGGTTTTAATGTGGTAAGTTCGCGTATTAATCGCTCGCAAGTCGCGCGGCTCTGAGGTTTAAAGGCTTCCTCAGAAGTGGTCAGGGTCATAAAATAAGAATGTAAATCCCGATCCTCTTTCGTCAGGGAATACAGGCTAAAAATAAGTTCCTTAAATAAGGAGAAAAAGGCTTCATGGCAAAAGTCAGCTGATAGCTGGGAATGATGTAATGCGTTGTCAAGCGCCTGCCATTTACGTTTGATTTCGGAGTTAGCGCCATGGATTAGGGGCGGCGTAGTTTTATCCTCGGCTGGAAGAAACCGGCTGGCAATTGCCATAAAACAGGCTCGAAAAACAGGGCAATAGACCATTAGGCGTGATGACTGCAGCATTCGTACAACAAATGAAGCACAAAGCTCTTCCTCCTTGTCGAAATTTTTTGGAACTACGCCGATATAAGGTATGAAAATTTCATCTGTTTCACGAATGACCTGGCCATAAAATGCATCCGGTATAAATTCGTCTGGCCCGATGGGATTATAGACGACATGCCCGCGTGTACCGGTGGAGGAACATTGTGCATACTGCAGTTGAAGCGGCCATAGAGGATTGGCAACAGAGAGTGATTGCAGGCATTCTCCAGAACCTGTGTCCCGCGGAAATGCTTCAACACGCAGCGATCCCGCCTCGCGATACATCGGCGTTTGTTTAATATTGCCCTTAGCCGTTTTAAAATGCGTGCCCTGTGGATCTGGCTGAGGAAAAGAAATGATCTCTTGCATGCCATCATCAGTATAAGTGCATGCGAAATGCAGACGATATTTTGTGTATGCCTTGTTTTCAAAATAAGGCGGCTCAGGAAAAAGTGTCGCCATAAGATTGTCCAGCAGGGCACTGTAAAGCGTGTCGGCGTACTCGGCGGGTTGCAGTTTCGTCATATACTCAAAGCTGGTCAGAAGTGCCCCAAGTTCATATCTTATTCCGATTGCAGCATTCATACGCGCCTCGGCAGGCCCTTGCCGATGGAGGCTTAAGTGTTTAAAATGATTGGACCAGTCCGGATCATTCAAGCGAAATGTGTCCATCGCGTCTTCATTCGAGTCATTGATCACACCTCCCCAGTTGGCGCCAATCCCCAAGGCCTGGCCGCGATTATATTGAAAGGGCTGTAAAAATCGAATGAGATAGCGGCTAATGATGGGTAAATAGACAGGGTCAATTATGAAGCTGGCCTGCTGGCACTGTTCTTCCAAAATACGCATGACCATTTCTTCATTGAGCATATTCAATATCGTCCTAGTATCTAAAAAAGGACTCACATAGCAATGGTAACTGGCAGTATTTAACGGGATAAACTGGATACCAAGGCGGCGCAATACCGTTTGCATCCAGTCAAAGAATTCCTGACTAAGCGGAACATCAACCAGTTGGGATAACTGGCGTGCGATCAGTTGCTGCCAATCTGCCCAGGGTAAAAACCCGGGCGTCCTTTTAGCCAGGGCATCGGCATGGCCGCCTGGTTTTAAGGCAAAACCATGAATAGTGAGATAGACACTGTCAGCAAGGCGTCCCGCCTCGCTAATCAGATAATCAGACGTTGAAGTAAAAGGATTTAAATCAGTTTGCTTGTTGGTTCTTACCGCTGGATTAATTGCAGTAACTGGTTCTTTGGGCAAGGCGGGTAAATCTACCTCAATGGAGGGGGAGGCGTTGGTAACAGGATTTAATAAAAGCGGGTAAGCGGACAATAATTCATCAATAGGGCGGGTTGACCAGGTGCTCATCGATTTGAGTAACTGCCATAACTGGTAAACATTACATCCCATATAATGTTTTTTGATCGCTTTGAGAATATTTTGATAGGCCTCGTTTAAAGCCGAAGGATTGAGATCCTGATAAGATGCTTCCTGATGATAAATTTCAATTAAACGGTTGAACCGATTGATCTTGTTATTAATTGCCCGGCTGTGAACCGGGTATTCGCCTAAAAAATGAGGCAGGCGGAATTTGAATGGCGCTTCATGGTTGCAGGGGCTTTCCTGTAATTGACTTACCAGGGACAGTGCCTGTTCGATTGGCGTTTGGGAGGAAGGGGGAGCTTTGTACTGCTCCTGCAAAAGTTGATGGAGCCTGTGCACACAGGCATCATTGCTTAGCATGGCCAATAAAAAATATGCCTGTATTTGCGTATTGGGGCTTAACTGCTCGCGCATGCTGCGCGGCAGTCTGGCTCGCAGCTCTTCCATTAAAATAATGGATTCACTGTTGCTGTCAGGGATACTGATATAGTCTGAAGGCATACTAATTTAACCCGATAGTCCCGGGAGCTTCCGCCTGATTCTGGTCCTCATCATTTGCATCGGCTAGTGGCGGTGCTTGAACCAGGCCTAAATCACTCAGGAATTCCTCATGCGTAGGTACCCGCTTTCTTGAGCTATGTCTCGCAATATCCATCATTTTAATTTGCTTATAATGTTGGTAGAGCTCCTCATAAACATGAGTATACAAGGTCTGTGCCTTTGTGCTTCTTTGCGCTTGCGGCAGCTGTTCATGCAGGGACTTAAACAGGCTGAAATCATTTTTAGCTTTATTGATAAATTTGCGCAATAGTCCCTGGGCATCGTCCTGATTGGCAAACTGAGCTACAAAGCTCAAATCAGGGACTGGGCAATCATTATATGCGCCAAAGCTGCTATGATAACTGGATAAGGAAATACCGCCGAAATCCAGACGTTTTACTAAACTGTCGCAATTTTCTTCTGAAGCATCCGGCGCTAATAAACGGATAATAACTTTATAAAACGCTTTTAAGCCTTTCGTTTCCTGACGCTCTTCGTCATCCTTCAACACTTCAATGGCTGCAATTTGTTTATCAATTATATCTTGCAGATTGCGTTGGGCATTTAAAGTTGATTGAGTTCCCGAACTTTGATCCAGCGTTTGGAAAGCACCCAGGAAATTTATGAGAATTGCGCTGGTTCCCGCAACAGAACCAGCACTGGGCTCATCAATCGAATTAATGGAGATACCGTTGGGATTGGAAGAATCAACCGATTCCAGTTTTAACGCGATGTGGGAATCCCGGTGCAAACTGATAATTTCCAACAGTTTCATCAGCTTCAAAATAGTATTCAGGCCGATTAAACCACCCTGGGCCAGAACCTTCAAAATATTGGTCATGGTTCCTGCCACCAGATCAGTGCTAAAACCAGTTGCCTGACACGACTCACTCCCATTTTTACTGGAGTTTTCACTATTATGAGTTTGCGCTGGGTGCAAATGCCCGTCGGTCGCATGCACTTTTTGATGCGTCCAATTGGCAGAGCCTAACATGCTCATCGGCGCTGCGGATGCGGCACCCGTGGAAAATAAAGTGCTTTCGGCGAGGTGGAGTGCGGCGGAAGCACAGGAGTCTAGCAGGCTTCGTTGCAGGGTATGCATTGCCAGATTATTTTGGGCGGTGTTGGTATTATCTTTTAATGCATGATGCATATTTTTAGCAATTTGCATCAGGGCAATGCCGGTATGCGATAGAGTCAGGCGCAGCGCTGTTATGGCATGGGTAGCGCTATAGTCTTGTTCCAAATGGCTATCCCAGCTGATTTGTTCAGACGCCTGGGCGGACTGATCCCTGCTTTGTAACTCACTGGCTATTTTTAAAGAGGCTTGCGAGCGATTTTTGTCAATTAAAGTGAGGGAGCGGCAGATGCTGAGCATCTCATCCGCTAGTAAAGCCATCGCAGAAGCTGCCCAATAGACTGCTGCCGTACTGCTTCCAACTGTATCATGGGTTGATAAAAGCCCGCCATCCTTCGATGCTGCCGGGTGAATGTCCTTTTTAATTTCCTCCATGAAATTACGGGTAGACGCCTGAATCCGATTGAGCATTTCAGTAAGGCTGGGAAGCGTTGCCATCAACGCTTCATTCTTCTGTGCATCATTGGTATGAACAGCTTTTTTCGATGCTTTGGCAGACAGCGTCACTGGATTACTGAACATGCTATGGGTGGCGACAAGGGAGGCGACCGCTCCGTGCGCGCTGGTGTTCAATTGGCTGGCCATGTCCCTGTTCAGGTTAGGAATGACATGCTGTCCATTGCCTTCTTCAATGCCATCGAGTACCGCCTTGATAACATCTTTAAATTGTTCAAGCGCTTCCGGTTTCGCTAAATCGACCGAGCTATTGGTCGATGCCGAAGCAGAAATTCCAGAGGTATCTTGTTGAGGGTTAGCCAGTTGATGAAGTGCTTTAGCCAACTCGCTAACATGGCTCCATAATACGCTGATAGAACGACCGGCAATAATTTCACTGGTTTGGGCTGCTGCTTCAACAGCTGAGGAATTATCCAGGTTTGCCGCGCAAAGCCGCATAATATTGGAGAGAACGCTGAGATTGGAATGCACGCTGATGCGATCAACGCCGCCTGAGGGCCCTTGCTCTGTTGCCTTCGCAAGTGCTTTTTGTACGCGCCCTTCAGTGGCGGCTTCAGCTGTTTTCGAGACAAGGCGTGATGCGAGCACGAAAACTGATAAGGCTGCCATACGAAAGAGGGCGATGCTCAGGGGTGTGCTAACGCTTTGATCGCAGAACAAGTCTCCGCCTCGCTTCATATGGGACAAGGCTTTCTGCAGAATTTGCAAGCGTTCCTGGGAAAGCTGGGTATTGCGGTCAAAAGTGGCTTGCGTCACCTGTCTGCTTGCATGATATACATTTTTGTCATCCGCCTCGCTCGCCGACTCCTTTTTAGAAAAATGACTTACGGCACTTGCTTCCCTGGCAATCTGGCCAATCATATTGGTTAACAAGGCAGCTGCTGAAGGCATGATGGCAGTGGCTGTTACAGTGCCGCCTGCCCCTGTAGAAGCCGCGGTCTTGGCATGGGTTCGCGCATGTGAATTGTTGTTAAGATTAATTGCCTTATGCACTTTATCAATAATCTGCCCTCCCTGGTTACTGACCAAATCGGCTACTTTATCAACACTTGCTGAAGGCTTTTGCTCTTTAGGATCAAAAGTGAATGCTTTTGTGCTTGCTTCTTTTAATTCATCGCCAGGGATCTCCACTTTGGATAAACCTTTTGCCGTTTCCCGCACCAGTGTGGCTGCATCACTGGGTATTTGCGCGAGGTGGCTCATACCACTCACCATGACGAGTGAAAGATATCGGGTAATCCATTCGATGGAATTATTAGTTGCAATCAAACCCCCACGAAGTTCTTTCAGATAAGTTTTCAGAACATCGTGCTTCATCTCGGTGGGATCATTAAATAAAATTTGCAAGGCTTGAAGGATTGAATCGCGCTGGCCGCTTTTCTCTGACAAAACTGTAGCCGCATTCTTTGAAGCCAGTACAGCTTGAGCAACCCCACTCGCTGTACCGGAGAAACCGGCACTGGGTATGCCTGCAGCTGCGGAGGTACTAACAGTAAAACTAGCGAAGAATTGTGTCATTTTAACATCCCTGAGATATCATTAGAGAAGTGTTGTACTGTATAGAATTGCTTTTTATTGTCAATATTATTACTCAGTTAATCCATCGGAGATTAAAATGAAGTTTCAATATAAACGGCTGGATATAGACAATAATGAAGTAACTCGTCATAGTGCATGGCTTCGAATGCAGGCAGCGGGCGCTCAGCTTATTAACTGGTTTGGTATGGCATGCGAGCTTCATCGCGATTGGCGCAGGGATATTGAAGGATTGGGTGCTTTATTTTCAAAATATATCCCCAATTATCGAAATTTAATGACTAGCTATTTTGAAAAGGGACGGTAGAAATTAGTAAATTATCAGTATTCTTTGGGTGGACGTTCTGGCTTCAGGCGCTAACGGCGAAAAGGGAACCGCTTTCGCAGGTTTTACCCACTTCTTTCAGAAGATTTTGCCGCTGGGTCTGTGCGAAAAAAGCGCTGCCGGTGACCATGAGTTTCCCGGCAAGCAACACCAATCCCAGACCGGTAGCAGCAATGCCAATATTAATTAATAAGGGTTTCCAGCCCGCACGGTGGGTTTGCATGAGTTGGAATCCGGCCTGATAAACTCTGTTAAATTTTACCTGAATAACGCTTTGTATAGTGGTTTTATTTTCAATGCGTGCGATTAATAATTCGCGCGTATAGAGTGATAATTGATGGGCCAGTTTCTTTGCTTGCTTGCCTTCAGTCTGGCTTTGCTTATCTTCTAGCTTGCTTAAACAGCTGCCGTAATCCCACAATTGATTAATTGCTTTAAATAAATTGATGAACTGATTGATGGGGGCATTTCCATTGATGGAAAATGTTTCGCCCCCTGAAAGGGATGAGGGATAATTTGCACCATGCTGAATAAGCGCTTTTATGACTTCAGGATGATTGTTTTGTATGGCCGCACACAAAGGCGTTCCGCCGTCATAAATTGAGTGGTCAATGCTAACGCCCGATTCGCATAAGTAAGAAACAATAGGGCTATAGCCATTTTGAGCTGCGATATAAAGGGGCGTGGTACCATTGGTCATTGCCCGATCAAGATTAGCCGAATGTTTGCCTAATTCAACAACACAATCAAGATGGCCTGCTTCTGCCGCCATCAGAGCTGCTGTAGATCCCTGAGGATCGGTATAGTTTACGTTCGCACCGTGATTAGCTAACTCAGCGATAACCTGGTTATAGCCTTTTAAGGCTGCTATGAATAATGGTGGGGAATTTTCGAAATCAGCGATATCTAAATTAGCATTCACTTTTGCCATTAAAGGGATAAGATGGGCATGGCCGAAGGTGGCAGCCGAAAAAACAGGCGTTAATCCTTCCGGCGAAGGGCGATTAATATCATCAATCTCCGCTAATGCTTCTAAACATTCGCTATGCCCGCCAGCCGCGGCAGCAATTAGTGGGGTTAGACCATGGGCGGTTGCAATTGCCATGTCAGCGCCTGACTCAATTAAGGCCTTGAGTGCTCTGTGATGACCTTTATTGGCAGCGATTATCGCGGGCGTCAGCCCATCTTTGTTCTTCTCGTTCAAGTCTGCAGCATTTTTAGCTAGCTCGACAATGACCGAGGGATGGTTGCGTTCAGCTGCTACATGAACAGCAGTATGACCATTCCTGGGATCGGCGCTCCTGACATCGGCTCCAAGCGCTATCAATTCACCTACAGCCTGGGCATTACCGAAATAGGCAGCGCTATGGATAGGATAAGTCCCGGCTTTATTGGGTTCATTAATTCCACTTTCATGCTTGGCCAACAGATTGAATAATTCATAGCGATTTCTGCATGCCGCAATATGAAACAGATTATTGCCGTCTGACATCTTCATTTTAAAATCAATGGTCGCTTCATTTTCAATCAGGATATGTGTGTGGCCCATCTGTGCTGCTAAATAGATAGGTGTGATTCCCTTCAAGCCAAGTTGGTTATAGGATAAGGAGTATCTGTCCAGGGTTTGTATAACATTTAAATGGCCATGCTGGGCAGCAATCAGTGCGGCGGAATCCTCAGAATGGGCTTTTTTCAGATCTACTCCCAATTCAGCCAGTTGAATAAGTTGTTGGTTATACCCGTATTTAGCATAAAGATATGCCAACTGATGAACTCCTTCACGCCTGGCAATGCGTTTGCTGATGATCTGCTTTGATTTGAGCTGCTCAAATTCTTCCAAAAGAGAGGAGCGGGAATCATTGGCTGTTATAACCAGGCTTGCATTAACACTGATATATTCCCTTCCAAGGCAACGTTTTATCCAATGGATAGCGTTCATGAAAGGGCTAAGGAGGACTGGATAACGAGGGTGGTCACGAAATCCTTTCACTATTAATTGCGCTAGTGCACGCGTATCCTGGGTTTCCTGTGCGAATACTTTCTTTTGATTAATATCTCGAAATTTCCATCCTTTACCCGGTCTGTAAAATAAAGCCAGGGCATGATTATGATTAACCAGTTTGATACCAATAGTCTTTTTGTTGGCAGTTGAGTGTTTCTCAAACAGCAAGCCCAGTTCATCAAGATAGGCTTTAAGTTCGTATTCATTATAAATGAAGGGCAGGCCCTGAACGATTTTTAACCCGCCGAGCGCCCTTATTTCATCTCTTGAGGCGAAGCTTGAGATGGTTTCGATATCATCTTGATTGATGCTTTTCCCTTTGCTAAACAGCTCATCAAAATCGGAGGGGGTCTGATATAAAGTCAGGCTATCCAGGAAAGGCAAATGCTTCTTACCTGTATTTTGGTTTGCAGCGTCTGACTCAATCAATTCAATTTCCTGCTCAAAGCAATCCTCTTTTTCTATAAGGCCTGCCTCAAGCCAGCAAAGGCCAAAACCATTGCAATCGCCTCCTGTGGATGGATAGCCAGAATTTTTTTGTAGTTCAAGGATGCGTTGATGAAGAGGCATTGTGACTGGATTTGTTCAGGATGCTCGTATTTTAATCTTGTTCGTATTAAGTTTCAACCAGATGGTGTGTACTGTGATTGGCTTTGTGACTCAGCTGATGCCTCCGTTTTTGATTCCTGTAAACGCTCTTTATAATGATGAGTTACTTTTTTCAAAAGGTTGGGATTCATCCCATGCAAATTATCCCCGCCTAATTCATTCACAGTGCGGGCAAATCCGTAGGTAGGGAAAAAATAATTGAGCGCAGGCCTTAAGGTTTTTGGTAAAACCTGCTCCGCAAGGATATGCCCATTTGCAGAGTTCGCACAATAGACTATAGCACTGGTACAGCTTTTCGTCTCAGGATCTATTTCGGCGGCAAACCCCGCCCGCCATTCATTCATATCGCCCGTATGATAGGCGCCTATCACATCCCCCTGATCATTTGTAACAAGCCCGATACCCAGTCCCCAGGTGACTTGTTCCTTATCTTTTGGGGGAATGTTTATTGCTTCAACCAATTTATCCTCTGATTGTGGAAAATAATCTTTGTCCATTGAATAAACAGGTTTTGCAGGTTCGAAAGCATAATTCAATTGATCATCATTGACCCAGGCACTGATAAATCGGGCATAGTCTGATGCGGTGGTGTGTAAACTATTGGCTGCGACAGGGGCTGCACCATAGCTGCTGCCAGGCAAGTTTAAAGCATGCGGGGCAAAGATATTTGCCCAGGCCAGAGTTTCAAGATCAGTTTCAGTAAGCGTTTCGATAGTTTTTTGTAAGCAGTCAATACCTGGTCCGGAATAAGCGTAGTATGTGCCCGGTTCAAATTGAAATAGATAGGGCTCCTTGTCAAAAATATGCAGGCCAGTCCGGTGTGACAGGATTATTTCGGCAGTTAATCGTTTTGCCCATTCCCACTGTTCAGGCTTGAATTTTTTGAGGAAAGGGTTGTCAGCATCTGCAAAGGGTTTCCCATTTTCATCCCGGAATACTTCGTGAAGGGGCGTTTTCAAATTAAATTCACGGCTGCTGGAGTTGAATTTTCCAAAACCGGGAACCGCTTCATCGGCCTGATTGGTTGCTATGAGCTTTAAAACCAGATAGGCAAATACCGGTTTGCTCAGTGAAGCGGCACCGAAGCGGGTTTCCTGGGTCACGGATTCCTCGCCCGTTCGAACACTTCCCATGGACATGCTTGATATCTGCCCATTACGATAAGACGCAAGACTCACTCCGGGAATTTTTCCGGCATCCATAAGTTCTTCAGCCGAGTGCTGTGTGAACCCATTGATGCCATCGACTTCCTGAATTTCAAGCGCCGTGTCTTTCATTAATGATGGCCCGGGATGAGCCAGAGGCAATGACAAGGCCAATCCGGTTGCCCAGGCCTCAGCGGCATGCCCGCCATTGTGGAGCCTGCAGCCTGTGTTTAATTCCCGAGCCAGTGACATCGCCGCCTGGGTTAAAGGCTCACCGCCATGCGCGCCGGTTTCATGCGTTCCCGCCTGCAGATAGACATTTACGTTTCCTGTAGGCAGCTGACGTCCGGAAAGTCTGTCATGCCGGGATTTCAGCATGCCCAGTAGATATTGCTGCTCTTCTTTATTGGCCAAGGGCGCACGCCAGGTTTCATCCGCCTCGTAAAGTACCGGGCCGTCCCACTTTTCAGTCGGGGGACCCCACCAGACTGAAGGGGATTGGGCAATCACTTGTCCATAAATATCGGGATGCATTTTAGCAGTGTATAAAGCTTGCAGCCCACCCATGCTTTGTCCGCATAGGCCTGTTCGTTGCGGATCATCTACGGCTTTAATGCCTGCCTGTCTCAATGCACGGGGTATGGCGGCAAGCATCGCATCGGTTTGCGGGTTACAGCCATATTCTTTCAGCCTTTGCATGTCTACCCATTGCCCTTGTTCATTCACCGGCGGAGTGGGCGAGACAAATACGGCAATTGCAGGGGCCATTTTTCCCTCAGCAATTAAATTATCCAAAATGGTTGTTGTGTTCATGCTATTGCCAAAAGCGTCCTGGCGCAAATGCATGTCCCCATCGAGCATCACTTGAATATTGTAGTCTTTGGTTTCTGAAGGGTTATAACCGGCTGGGAAATAGATCTCCAGTAACTGCTCGCCTGGTTTGCTCTGATAATGTGCCTCTACCGGCTCACTGAGCTGACCCTCGGCACTGAGCACATGCGTTTGCAGGCGGCCTTTGCTTGTTAACTTAGGATTTTCGTACACCGAAGTGACAATCTTTCCATCTGACAAAGCGATTTTATTGATAATATCGGGTTTTTGACTCAGCTTTCCGGGTTTGACATCCGGATGCATAAAAAAATCGCTGCTCTCATTAGGGGCTATAGTACGTCTGGCTGTCCACTGGCCATTCGGCTCCAGTGTCATGGAAACCATATGATCTTGTCCGGCTGCATCGTGATAGCCTAACAGCATCTCATTTGGGGTTGCTTCAGGGTTTGGAGTATATACAAAGGTTGCGGTCAGTGCAGATAATGAATTATCAATCACAATGTCAACCACTCCTCCAGCCACATTTAATCGAATCGAATCTGGCATTTCATTTAACCCGGGTAGTTTATATATATTGTAGCTGAAAGGGCATGGGTGAGGCTCTTTAAAAAAACATCGGCACCAGGGCTACACTAATAGAAAATACATTAATTGTTTTTACTATGTCTTATAATGCTGCAATCCGCTGGTTGCCAAGAGGATATTACAAACTGCCAGTGATTCAATATTTACTGCTTGATGAGCAGTTGGAGTATTTGATTTCTCCAGCAATCATAGAGGTTTATGATTTAAAAAGCAGTGTAACTCAGGTGTTGGACCATATTGAGCGCTTGGTACCTGATAAGAAAGCTCTCAAAATACATTTTAAATCCATTACCAAAAGCTATGGTCGACATCGCCGCGACTCTCTGCAGTTCGACAGATTGATCAGGCAATGGTTAATAAGAAATCATTTATTGGAGCCTAACTCCCGCACTGCCATCCTGTTAAAGAAAACACAGTTAAAATTATTTAAAGATGCGCTTTATTTATTGGATATTGACTGCAAAACAAGAGGGCAGGCCTTTGTCGCTCATTTATGGTCAATTGCTCTCAAGGCCACACCCAAGCGCATACCTGAAGTGATTAAAACAATCTGGAAAAGCCGCTATGGTATCAAACGAATGACCCCTGAATATTTAGTAAAGTATAATGAGTTCTACGCTCATCTTCAGTGAGTATGAGTTCTGGATGTCGAATCGGTGCAGGCGCGAGCTTGAGAAAATGCATTTTCATGAACCAGAGTATATCTTTGTCAAATACGTCTTTGCGAGCTAACGGCGAAGCAATTGTCTGAAGCACTATTCAGGTCTGGATCTGGATTACTTCACTGCGTTCGCAAAGACGGCAGTGTTGTGGATAAGTTTATACTGTCCTTTGACCTGCCAGTCTGTACACTCTTCTGATTTATCTAGTAAAAAGCCTTGTATTTAGTGGACAGACTTCTATTTTTACCCCTGCATGATTGACTTTCAGTTATCCACAAAAACTGTGGATAACTGTGTGCATAGCTTGTAGTAATGCTGAATATTAAAGGAAAAAAGAGGCTGCCCAGACATTTCTCAGTCTGCTATTTAGCGAAAGGAGACAGGGCGAATAAACTTCACCTTTATTTCCGCATCTTTAACACAGGACAGCGATTTTATTTGGTCGATAATTTCCAGCGCGGCTGCTTTCTGAACTTTCTCCAGGCTCATTCTTATTTCATCATAGCCTGGAATATCACTGGGCTGGACAATAAACTGATGGATATGGGAAGTGATCCGCTCCCCGATAGTTTTTTGAAGAAGCTCAAAGTTCATCTCGGCATGAGTCGCATAGAAGTTTAGAGTACAGCTGCTTTTTTTACTTTTAAACTTTTCTTCCAGGGGTTTAATCACTAGCAGAATGAGAACAATAAGAGCGGTGGCAACAAGGGCTGCATGATAAAGGCCGCCGCCGACAGCAAGTCCAATACCGGCTACGGTCCAGATGCTGGCTGCTGTTGTCAGGCCGCGTACCACATTGCCTTGCAGCAGAATGGCGCCTGCACCTAAAAAGCCAATGCCGGAAACTACTTGTGCTGCGATACGTGAGGGATCAAGAACTACATTGGGGGTGCCGAGAATGTCTGAAAAGCTGAAAGCCGAGACAATCATAATCAGGCATGCACTCACGCAGACAAGCATATGGGTACGCAAACCCGCGGCCCACAGTACCCGCTCGCGCTCCAAACCAATAACACTGCCTAACAGAGCTGCCAGACAAAGGCGCAGGACAATTTCCAAATGAGATAGCATCATGGCTTAATAACTACTTGATTAAAATGAAAAACAGTATATCATGGACGAATGAATTACGCATAGTTATCCTTACATCTCTGAAACCCCGTGTGATCCTGGCTTCTATGTCTCTCGGCTTATAAGAGGGATCCAGAATACTCATAAATAGCTGGACCCTGCGGACAAGCCCATAGCTATCTACACCAGTGCATGAGAATTAAAAGCTATCGAATCCCCGCGGCTGCGACCGCGGGCCCACACGAAGCCAATTGAATGTTAAGACCTTGTTTATGACTAGCTGTTAAATCTTATTTTTGGGCAACATTAAAACTTGTTTGAGGACCATGCTATTCCTACAGGCATGGGCCCCGCGGTCGGTGCCGCGGGGATTCGGTGGTCGGTGTGGCGAGGATTCGGATGGGGGAATACATTTGTGTAGATAGCTATGGGACAAGCCGCAGGGCGTAGTGGTGATATGTTTAAGGCATAGGACGTGATCTAGCATCTTCATTTTAAACGCAAAAAGGTATATCCAGTGCCGTTAAATATTTTTAAAACCAATTTCGTTCCGGTAAATGCCCCTTCACCCTGAACTGGCCCTTCGTTAATGGATAGAAATCCATTTTCACATTCAAGTATATAAGAGTAAGATCTGCCATTCTCCACCTCGCCATGAACAGTATATTCCATTCGAAAATGGTCATTTTCGCGGGAAGCCGTGGCCACAGCATCAAAAACATAAGTCAAGCCAGGGCTGATGTAACGTCCTTCCCCTTGCCAGGAGCCGCTCAGTTTATCGCACAGGGTGGCGGCAAAGGCGGTGCTGCAGGATAGCAGCAATGTCAGAGGAAATAATAGTATTTTGGCTTTCATCCTAAATTCCTTTAATAATGAGAATTAAAGCGATTCTAATCATGCAGAGAATGGAGGAAAATGTCGAGCAGTTAATTTCTGCTCTTGGAATTATTTATGGGCTTTAGTTCACCCAGCTGATCTCGAGTGCTAAAGACAAAAGCTTACCTTGTTTTTATTCAGTGTGTCATAATCTGGACTTTTGGGCTTTAATTTCAGGGGTAAATGATGCCAGGACCAAACAGGAGACTTGTTTAAGTGATCAATATTCAGCCGACTAATTTACTGAGCTCTCAAAATGGATAAGAACTTCTGGCTTCAAAAATGGCAATCTAAAGATATCGGTTTTAATCAGCAGCAACCCAATAAACTGATGCAGCGATATTTTCCCTCTCTGAAATTAGAGCCGGGCGCCCGTATTTTTGTGCCCCTCTGCGGCCAAAGCATCGATATGCTCTGGCTTGCAGAGCAGGGTTATCAGGTGATAGGGGTAGAGCTCAGTGAGTTGGCCTGCTCTGCTTTTTTTGATGAAAATAAAATCGATTACCGCATTGAACCAATTAAAAATTTTACTGTCTTTTACAGTGATAAAATTACAATTTACGCAGGTGATTTTTTTAAAATAAGCCAGGCAATGCTGGGCAGCATTGATGCTGTCTATGATCGCGCTGCATTAATTGCCTTACCTGAGGAGATGCGCAAGTTATACTCCAATCACTTAACCGCGCTAATAAGCGCCGGAACAATGATGCTTTTGATTATAACCACTTATAATCAGGATGAAATGAGAGGTCCGCCATTTTCAGTCGATGAGCAGGAAGTGGAAGCACTTTACAATAACCGTTTTGCTATTACTCAATTGTATAAAAAGCCATTCGAGGTTTCTGCCCATTTGCAAGCGAGGGGATTGAAACAAGCTGTGGAACAGGCTTATTTGCTGGTAAAGGGATAGTATTATTATCGGTTCCCGGCGCAGACCATGAGACTACTCGAATCCCCGCGGACTGAGACCACCGAATCCCCGCGGCTTTGACCGCGGGGCCCACACGAAGCTAATTTAATGTTAAGAACACCTGTTTATGACTATCTGTTAAATCCTATTTTTTGGCAACATTGAAACTTGTCTGAGGACCATACTTCTTCAACAGGCATGGGCCCCGCGGTCAAAGCCGCGGGGATTCGGATTCGGAGCCGCGAGTAGTCGCATGGGTGACACCACGGGGATTTGGTTTCGCCTTTAGTTGGATTAGACGAATAATCAATAAAAGAGTATAATAATCCGCTGCACTCACACCATTCTAAAACGCAACCCTCGTTGATGGAGTTTTAAATGTTGACTTACAAAATAGCGGTGCTTGGTGAATCCGACACAGGAAAGACTCAACTCATTCATCGATTAGTAGGAAAAGCATTTCAATCCCAGTATAGAAGTAGCATTGGTCCGGATTTTGATCCTTATAATCACAACGAGCGCCGGGTTCAATTATGGGATACTCCTGGAAATCCTAAATTTATGAGCCTTGGGACAGCTTTTCTCAATAATACACAGACTATTCTATATTGCCTTGATGTTTCGTCGAGCAATCCTCTGAATGTAAGGGATTATCAAAGGAAACTTGATGATATCGAAGAGCTCTACCCCAAAGCGAAAATCATACTGGTTGCAACTAAATACGATAAAGATATCAATGAGCATGCACTTGCCTGCTTCAAACAATTAGCCAATGACAATGGTTTTGAATACTTTTTAACCTCTTCAAAAACGGACCAGGGCATTTGTGAATTAAAAGCAAGCCTTGATACCGCGATATCTCAGCCCGATAACAGAGGAAAATATCGCAACATTGTTAATAGATTAATTAGCAATATTAGTAGGGGTGTGAATCGAAGAACCTGCGGCGACAAATCATCAAAGGTCGCTTTACTCAATGCGGCGTTAGAGGATCTCGATGATGAGAGCCAGGATTTTGATGAAAATGCATTTAAACTCAGGATTCAGAAGATCTGCGAAAAGCGCAGGCATTTCCTGAATTTCTTCAAACCCCACAGTGTTCAGGAGTTCAAAGTTATGCTGGATGAGAAGGATGAATCACCGCTTTTAGCCACGCCGCAATAGCGGGGAGTTCCGGCACTCAGGATAAACATTAAACAAACTTCTTTATACTATCTGATAGTTTTTTTATATTATGACCAGTAAAATCGTCCCGTTCACTGGTCAGTGTTGTTCTTTCAATTAATTCAATAAAATAACCCCCAAGATCTTTCACAATAAAAAACTGTTTTAAACCGCTAATTGGATCAGTAATTATTTCTGTGGATGTCCTGGAAATTCCGTTTTTTTCGCATACATTCCAATTGCTTTCAAGATTGTCAACCTTGAATGCGATATGGTGAATTCCTTCCCCGAATTTTCGGTAGTATTTTTTAAACACCGTTTCCTCATTCATTCCTTGGGTGATAACACAAAAGATTGTGGGATTAGATGGCAGGGTGAGAACATAATTGATCATGTCATGGTCGGGATCACAGACAGTTCCTGAATTGATACATTTTTTATATTGAAAGTTAAATCCAAGAAAATTAATGTGAAACTCAGCGGTCTTTTCTGCATTTTCTACAATCAGGGTATAGTGATCGATTTCTCCAAGAGATAATTTTTCGCCTTTATACAGCATATCAGGAAACATACGGCTTCCAGAACAGGGTTAATTATTCCTAAAAATATAGTCATTGAGCGGGACAATTGCAAAAGCACTGCTTAAAGTGTAAGCCCTAATAATTTCTTAAGAATGCAGTGCTACCATTTTCACATCGTAATTACCATAAAATTCTTATGACAAAAAATGCATATATTATGGGTATAGGCCCTGCGGGTTTGGCTGCTGCGCTTGCATTATTAAGTAAAGGTTATTCGGTTCACTTAATTGACTCAAGATGTGAGGATGAATTATTCAAGCGCAGGCAGGGAGTCGTCATAAATAAGGATACAATCGCTGATTTTTTTGATTTAACCCAGCTAAAAAGTAAGGGCTTTTATCTTAATAATAGAAAAGAGTTTCATTGCAGGATCATCGCTCCCTACAATGAATCATCACTTGATCTCGACGAAGAAGATCAACTAGATCTCTCCTTTTTTAAATTAATTGAAAATGAAAATACAGTAGTGGCGGTCGGCGATTTGCAGCGTTATCAATACAATAAATTAAAATGCATTTATGCCCGCAGGGGTTATACATTTAACGAGAATAGTTATGAGTTTACAGAGGAACAACAGCTTGTTTTTCATATGGGCGATGCAGAAATTATCGAAGTCCAAGCCCAGGAGCAAAAAATAACATTAAAAATTGCTGGCGAGCAACAGAGCTATGGATTTGATTTATTGATTGATGCTTCCGGAAAAACCGCTAAATCCTTCACTCCAATCTGGAACCAGCAAAATCCACAATTTGCGATAGAATATGAGAAGCTAGAGAATCCAGAGCACAATGCATTTGGCATCATCAGTTTATCGATCCAGAATGCTCCTTTTGAAATGATAGGAACACCCGTAATCACTCCCCTGGATGGAAAAATGGGCCTTTCACCTGTCAAAGTTCAAGAGTTGAAAGAGCTGGGATGGGAACATGAACGTTCGCCGGTGTTCTTTCTAAAATATTCAAAAACACAGCAGACGGTTTATGCAGCAGGTGAGATCCCTGAATGTTTATTGGCCGAGAATAATCCCGCAAAGATAACACAATGGTTTCATCGGCTAATGCAGCTTCGCCTGAATAATGAAAAATTCAGGACAAAACTGTCCGGACTTGTTTCTGTTTTTAAAATAGATATTGAAATAGCCAATTGTTATGCCATGCCTCTTCCCCTGGGCGGGAATTTTTGTGTCATTGGCGATGCCTTTATGCCCGCTAATTTTCTATTGGGGCACGGAATTGGAAATGCCTTCGAGGATGCAAATGAACTATTGGAGATGGTCGACAATCAGTTTATTAATCAGGACTTTTACAGGGAAGAGCGTGTGCAGGAATACAGGGAGATTCTGAGTAATTTTAAAGATCTTATTGAAAGCAATGAGCAGCTCGCCAAGCTGGAATATCAGCTCATGGGGCCTAAATAAACTATTTTATTGGCTATAATTAAGTTTTAAAAATGGGATCTCAATTGACATGGAGGTTAGGATGACTACTTCGCGGGCAGACTTTTATAAAGCCTCTCCAGAAGCGCTGAAGGCTATGATGGGTCTTGAGCGGTTCGTTAATGAATGCGGCCTGGATAAGGGATTGATTCATTTGATAAAACTTCGGGTTTCGCAAATCAATGGCTGCGCATTCTGTGTGGATATGCACTCCGCTGAAGCGCTAGGGGGGGGCGAAACGCAAAGGCGCCTGAATACAGTAGTAGTGTGGCGAGAAGTCCCATTTTTTACTGAGCCGGAGCGGGTCGCCCTGGCTTGGGCCGAGGCGATCACATTATTATCTGAAACGCATGCCCCTGATGATGTTTATGAGGAGTTGCTTAAGCATTTCAGTGAAAAGCAGGCAGTCGATTTGACTTTGGCAATTATCACGATTAATGGCTGGAACCGTCTTGCAGTGGGTTTTCGCAAGCTGCCAGGATAATTAGACTGCCTGGCGCCGTCTTTGCGAACAAAGTGAAGAAATCCAGATCAATGCCGGGATAGGGCTCCGTTCTGGATTGCTTCGCCAAGGCTCGCAATGACGGGTATTTATTGGACTCTTCCCGGGGTTTCAATTTTCCCCAGACTATTCTCAACTTCTTTGATTGTGTCAACCCCTCGAGAGCGCCAGAACATGGGCGATCTTCCGGATGCATAGCTGTAGGCACCCAAGATGGCCATTCCTGGAATCACACCGGTTAAGCAAATACTGATTATAGCCAGGGTATTGAGTGTAAAGCGTTTCCAGGCTGAGTCACGATGCGAGCCAATAATTTTCTTATCGGCTTCGGTTAATTCTTTTTTGAATTCCTGGATTCTGTCAAAAGCCAGGGGATGTTTTTCTTCATCAGTCAATGTCGCCTTTAATCGGGTTACAATCTCGAGTTTCTGATGGGCCACAGCGTCCGTTTGTTTCTCCAAATGTTTTATATAATTGTCGATTGAAGGGAGAATTTCATCGGTGATGGCATTTAAACATTTTCTCTGTGTTTCACTGTTGAGATCTTTGATAAGTCTAATGCGTTCTTCTTCGCTTTGTGTACGCTTCCGATCGCGCAACTCGCGAAGTTCTCTTTCGAGACGTTCCTTATCCTGTTTCAATCCAGAGATCTCCCTTTCCTGGGCTTGCCCATTACGATTGGATTGTTCCAGTTCAGCATCCAGCTTTACAACTTCAGCTGCTAACAGGAGCTTCTCTTGTTTCAAAACTTCATTCTTCTGGACAAGTTCTGCAGATTCCTGTTTTAGCCCGCTATTTTCAGATTTTAAGATCTCATTTTCTTTGCTTAGTGCTTCTTTAGCGCTCTCTGCTTCTTCGAGCGAGCCCTTTCTGACCTCAGCCTCTATACGAAGCTGGCTATTGTGCTTTTCTACCTCGTCTTTACGCCGGTTTAATTCTCTGCGTTCTTCGTCAACAGCTTCTTTCTCAGAAGCCAGTCTTTGAATAGAAACTTCCAGGGTCTGCTTCGTTTTTTCAGCATCTACCAGTTGCTTTTGCTGGGCTTCAGTTTTGGCCTGCAGCTCAGCATTCTGCTTTTGCAATTCCTGTCTTTGTTCGCTTAATTGCTGACGCTCTTTTTCCACAGCCTCTTTCTCAGAAGCCAGTCTTTGATTCGAGACTTCCAGTGTCTGTTTCGTTTTTTCAGCATCCACCAGTTGCTTTTGCTGGGCTTCAGTTTTCGCCTGCAGCTCAGTATTCTGCTTTTGCAATTCCTGTCTTTGTTCGCTTAATTGCTGGCGCTCTTTTTCCACAGCCTCTTTCTCAGAAGCCAGTCTTTGAATAGAAACTTCCAGCGTCTGCTTCGTTTTTTCAGCATCTACCAGTTGCTTTTGCTGGGCTTCAGATTTTGCCTGCAGCCCAGTATTCTGCTTTTGCAATTCCTGTCTTTGTTCGCTTAATTGCTGACGCTCTTTTTCCACAGCTTCTTTCTCAGAGGCCAGTCTTTGAATAGACACTTCCAGCGTCTGTTTCGTTTCTTCAGCATCGGTCAATTGCTTTTGCTGGGCTTCAGTTTTTGCCTGCAGCTCAGTATTCGCTTTTTCTGTCCCAGCTAATAGCCTGTTTTTCTTTTCCAAATCAGTGAGCAGCTCGAGTTGTTGCTGAATAACATCGTTTTTTTCTAATTTTAATTGTTCTGATTCTCTTATTAAGATCGTATGCTTTTCTTGAAGTCTATCGAGGAGCTCGCGCACGCCTCGAAGTTTTTTCAGGGTTGTGATCAATTCCTCTTTATCTTCAGTCAGGCTTTCTTTTTCAGAGGTGAGAGCCTCTACTTTTTTTCGATAGCTTGCTATTTCCTGTTCAAGTTGTGAAACGGTCTCTTTTAGAACCTCTTTTTCAGAGCTTAATGTGCCCTCGGCCTCAATCGATGCAGAAAGGTCATTCTGCAGTGATTCCATCTTCGATTTGAACTCCTCAAGCGATGACAGCATGTCCTTCGCAAGCATTATCCTGAAGCATTTTACATGGAGTGCGAATTGAGAGTTTTTATCTCCTTGTTCAGGTAGATAACGAGCAGCATAATCGCTTAATTGATATAAATTAATTTGCAGCTTTTTCAAATACTCATCTGTAGGCGTTATATTGACTGCCTTTAGATCGCGTTGAAAGTTGATTAATTTATCGAACAAAACTTCAAAGTCAGACCAGCCTGGTTCAGGATAAAAATATTTTCTTAATAAGGAGTCAATTTTATCAAGGGCTTCACTATCTTCTCTAGATAACCCATAGATTTCAATAATATCGCTTTTAATCAATGGCCATAGCAGGTCGATATTTTCTGGATAGTTTGAATCAGAAACTTCGTTTATTCTTTTTTGCAGAATATCAAGGAACCTTTTATCCTGTTCCGTATCAGCATTTTCTGCATCAGAATTCTTTTTTACCATTGAAAAGCAAACGGTTTTAAAACCATTGCTCAATTTGACATGATTAGGTGTATCAAGAACGGCAATAAAATGCTCCAGTTCGCGTTCCAGATTGTCCTGGTATTGAGTAAAGGTTTTAATAAGTGATGACTGTGCATCGGCTTTCACTTCCTGCAACAGATTGATTAACTCATTATTCCTAATCTGTTCCGGATTACTGGCTAATCTGGCTATAGCGGTGATTACTGCGCCAACCCCTACAGGAGCTGATTCGCCAGCTTGCCTTGCCTCTTCCGTTTGTTTCAGAGTTTGTAAGGTCTCTTCAAATTGACCGAAAGCAGAGACGATGGCCTGATAGAGTGTCCATCTTGTTTCGGGCGTTAAATCAGCAGACAAATAACTCTGGCTGATTTTTTCGACCACCGCGGCAAAACCTTCTTTAATCATTTTCTTGCCAGAATCAGTGGCCAGCAAGTTAGCGACTGTTGAGGAAGTGATGGCTGCCCGACTTGGGTTTAATATTGTCCAGCTTGAAGACATAGAGGATGAAACTGACAGATCAAAATCCTCTTTGGGGGCATCGCCCGGTTTGGAAATAGCAGCTAGAAATCCGGATACCAGCGCGTCAGTGGCCTGGGCCAGTAGTTTATCAATACTGGAGCTGGCATCGATACCAAAATCCTTAAACAGTTTTTCCCGTGCCATTTTGGCATGTTCTTCATTCACAAATCCGGAAACAGGGGGGATGACGCTGCTTAGCGGCACATATTTACCCTCGTGCAAAGCCTCTCGGAAAAGCTTATTTCGTTTCCCTAAATAGGCATAATTGGTGTTACCAAAGTGTCGGTAAGCATCAATATTGTCCATTATTTTCCAATAGGAACGAAAGCAGGCAGAAACCAGCGCCTCGGAATTGATTTCCGCCTCATAGGTTTCGCTATCGTTTTTCTTTCTGGCGAGGGGATTTTGCCCATCAATAAACTTATTGCTGGCAAGTGATTTAATCACCCGTTCAAGCAAGCCTTTTGGTGTTGGTTTTTCAAAGGTTCTTAAGTCGAACGATGCTTGATTAGTATTCAAAAAGCGAAGAATTTTTAAAAACAATAATTTTTGTGCCTGTTTGGTATTGGCTATTTTTTCACTGGATTTAACGCGTATATTCGGAACAGGGGCTCCGGTTTGATCGCAATTATTTCCTGAGGAGGCCGTACCGTGATGGCCAGGAATTGTAATAGCGGAAAATTTGGCATCCTCATGGGTAGGTGCCTTCGGTACAATAGGGGTGAAGCCCCAGCTTCTTTCATCATCATAGTAAATAATTTCAGCATGATTGACGATCTCGGGAAGGGGTTGGTAAAACAGGGCATCATCCCATCCATAAAGGGGCACATCCCCTGGGACAGGATCAAGGACAAAAATATTTAACCGGGTTTCAATTGTCGATCGGCTTTCCCAAACAGCCTTCAACTGCGGCACAACTTCCTGTTTCAGTTTTGCAGCGATAACGGCGTTCTTTAGGAAAGGGCCCACCACAGGATCGGCTTTAAGTAAGCCTAGGAATTGATCGAAACTGACATCTCCTTTGGCCTTGCACTCATTGAATTTGTTCTTGATCGCATTCATGTAATGCGTTTCTAAAATGGTGGCTACACCGCCTCGGCTATGCGCAACAATGCCTATAGAGTTTTCACCGAGTGAAATGGCTCGAAGCATTGCTTCCATACCGCGGGCTATGCGGCTGTAGACAGCTTTTCCCAAAGTGTCCGGGCCAATTATAACTTCTACTTTATCCGAAAAATAGGGAGTTTCCTCATCACGGCGTACGCCGTCTGAATCGATAGTTCTAGCCCCAGAACTTAAGGTTTCACCAAAGGGGTAGTTTTTAGGATCCTGTTCGGGAAGGGGGGTATCGAAAGTGTCTGTTCCCAAATGAAATAAAAACATGCTATCACCTAAATAAACTGATCATCCCTCATTACAAAACCATAACTCCATTTACTCGTATTGATAGAGGCATTATACGGGGTAAAGCTTAAAGTATTCTTAAATTAACAGCGATATCTACATGATTGGATATACTGAGCCGTTGTAAGTTTTCGGCCGTTCTGTTTCAATGTGGATACCGATAATCAGGAATTCAGGGACGATTGAGCCATGACTATCAAATTTTTCAAAAATGTTGACGAGTATCAGTTATTTTTTAGTGCCGTTGAA
Organism: Legionella birminghamensis; assembly: GCF_900452515.1. Lineage (NCBI taxonomy): Bacteria > Pseudomonadati > Pseudomonadota > Gammaproteobacteria > Legionellales > Legionellaceae > Legionella > Legionella birminghamensis. The sequence continues at coordinate 2,202,083 of NZ_UGNW01000001.1, read as the reverse complement.
AATAATAATTTACATGTAGTGGAACAGGTTATTCCTTATCTTTCCAGTATCAATCGCTATCATCAGAAAGGAGAAATTCTGTGTACTGCTTTAGCAGTTGCCGCAGGAAATGGTTATCTCGAAATGACACGCCTTCTGCTGGCCAATAAAGCCAATTTTGATGCCCCGGTTTTACAATGCCTGTTCTCTTTTCCCGAGGGCAATCCCGTTATTGTTTCAGAAGATGAATTTAAGGAACCAAAGGAAGGCGAATTGCTGTTCCGCTATCCTGTTATTTCAAATCCGTTAATGATGGCGGCTGAGAAAGGGCAGAAGGAGACCTTCGAACTGCTTAAAGAGGCCGGCGCCAATCTTCATCAGTTAACGCTTAATGGTCGGCCCATTTTTGTCAGCGTCGAGAAAGGGAACCTGGCGATGCTTTCTTTGTATTTGGAAGCGGGAATTGATGTAAACGAAAAAAATGAGGAGGGGGATACGCTTTTGCATCGTGCTGCGAAATTATCTGACCCAGTGATTACCCAGAGGCTGCTTCGGGCGGGGGCAAATACAGATATTCTGAATTTGGCTGGTCAAAAGCCCGTTCATTATGCGAAAACTGAAGAGGTTAAAAATTTCATTTTATATGGACCTGATTATTGGAAATGTCCCTGCGTGCTCTTATAATCAGTGCTCGCTAAACAGGGGGAGAAAAGGATGTGGTATGGGAAGAAATTTTACCAGTTTCGACGGATAGTTTGCGTTACTCTCTTTATATTTTCCCAGCAGGGGAAAGCAACCAGTCAAGCCATTGATGAACAAATAAAACAGTTTGTCTCCTCCCATCAGCAAGAACAGCTTTCCCTGCTTGAGGAGTTAGTCAATATCAACAGCGGCACCAACAATTTGCCGGGTGTTCGCAAAGTAGGGGAATTATTAAAATCTCAATTTGAAGCACTTGGTTTTAAATTGCGTTGGGAAGAAGAGCCTCCTTCGATGCAGCGTGCCGGTACTTTAATTGCTGAGCACAAGGGCGGCAAAGGAAAGCGCTTACTCTTGATCGGCCATCTGGACACTGTTTTTCCCTCCAATAGTCCTTTTCAGCAATTTAAGCGAAATGGTAAGCAGGCCATGGGCCCGGGTGTCATTGATGACAAAGGCGGCGATGTTGTTATCTTATATGCCTTAAAAGCCTTGCAGGCTGCGAATTCTTTGAAACAGGCGAATATTACCGTAGTGCTAACCGGTGACGAAGAGGATTCAGGCAAGCCCACTTCCATCTCAAGGCAGCCGCTCAGGGATGTCGCTAAAAATTGCGATCTAGCCCTCGATTTTGAAGGCGCAGTGACGATGGATACCGCGACGATTGCGCGCAGGGGCATTACTAACTGGGTAATGAGCAGTCAGGGAACGGAGTCTCATTCGGCGCAGATTTTTCAGCGGGGGGTGAGTTATGGTGCTATTTATGAATTAGTTCGTATTCTGGATACGATGCGGGAACAGCTTTCCAGCGAAAAATACTTATCTTTTAATCCCGGTTTTATTTTAGGTGGAACCAGTGTGGATTATGACAACAGCGACTCCCGTGGTGTAGGATTTGGCAAGGGAAACGTGATTGCTAAAACCGCAGTAGCGAATGGAGACCTGCGGTTTATTACGGAGAAGCAGAAAGAAGAGGCACAGAAGAAAATCGCTGCCATCATCAATTCGCATCTGGCAGGCACTAGTGCGGCGATTCGCTTTGAGGATGGTATCCCAGCCATGCCGCCAACCCCCGCTAATCTGAAATTATTGGAAGAATACAGTCAGGCTAGTATGGCGCTTGGACATGGGATGATCAAACCTTTGGATCCGGGATTGAGAGGGGCAGGGGATATTTCATTTATCGCCTCCCAGGTCTCGGCATCATTGGCTGGATTGGGCCCATCAGGTTCAGGGGTGCATTCAGAACTGGAAACTCTGGATATTGATTCTCTCGGTATTCAAACTGAACGGGCTGCTTTGTTGATTTATAAGTTAACACAGGAACATTAATCAGGAGCTAATTTTCATGCGAATTGCTTTTTTATTTTATGATGGCATGACAACACTGGATATTATAGGTCCCCATGAAGTATTAGCCCGTTTGCCGGGTGTTACAGTTCACCGGGTAGCCAAACAGGCAGGCGTGATCCAGAATGGCCTGGGTTTAAAATTGATTGCTGATTATTCGCTATCCGAGGTGGCTGAGACCGATATTCTTGTTATTCCGGGAGGTGGAAAAGCGACCAGTCTTTCCGATGAGCCAGAAATCCTCGACTGGATCAGATCGATCCATAGAGACACACAATGGACCACTTCAGTTTGCACGGGCAGTCTGATCCTGGGTGCTGCAGGGCTTCTGCAAGGCAAAAAAGCCACCACGCATTGGGCAGTAATGGATAGGCTGAAGCACTGGGGAGCTATGCCTGTCACAAAGCGTATTGTTGAGGATGGCAAAATTATAACGGCAGCCGGTGTATCGGCAGGGATTGATATGGCCTTGCTCCTGGCAGCTAAGCTTGCAGGGAAAGAAGCCGCTGAAACATTGCAACTAGGGATTGAATATGATCCCGAGCCGCCTTTTAATGCAGGTTCCCCAGTAAAAGCCGGACCGGCAATCTATCAGCCTTTGCAGAAACGTTTGCTTGATATTTTTGAAAAAGTATAAACTGTCTTGACTTTTGTTTATATTAAAAATGCTAGGTACCGCTTTATGCTCGCGCGGTCGCAGCCCATAGGTATCTGCACAAATATTTCCCCGTCCGAATCCCCGCGGCACCGACCGCGGGGCCCATGCCTGTTGGAGTAGCATGGTCGTCAGACAAGTTTCAATGTTGCCAAAAAATAGGGTTTAGCAGGTCGTCATAAACAAGTGTGCTTAACATTAAATTGGCTTCGTATGGGCCCCGCGGTCGAAGCCGCGGGGATTCGATGGTATCCACCCTATTTCTCAAGATAATCCCTAACTTTGTTAAAGTCATTTTCACCTAATAAGGTACGTATTTTTGAATGAAAAAAGAGGCGATTCCTCAGGCTTTATGCGCGGCACGTAAGCACTGATAAAATGGTTAAATACGTGAGGATCCCTCAGAGCTGGTGAACAGCAATTTCAAACATTTACCTCTATACTTTCAAGTATGTAGCTAAATATTGAATGTCATGAAAGAAAAGAACGACCTGCTTTCAGACTGGGTGAAGAAATCTGACTCCAAATCAGCCCATGCGCTTGCAGAAATTGTTAGCTCGGCGCAAACGGCCTATGGCAACTTCAAAACACTTTCCAGTTATCTAAGACAAATAAATGAGAACCACGAACTGGACTCTTACATTCGTGATGTAGAGTTTGCAATATTTGCCTATGAAAAGCTGGAAATGGATCAGCTTATTACCAGCGAAGACAATCTTGATACGGCAGTGGGGAAGCTGACAGGATTAATTAACAGCCGCAGCTTCGAGCGTTTTATCAACCGGCTTGAAAAAGTTGCTTTTGCACAAACAGATTATAACAATACGGTAGAATCTGCTGTAATGGCGTTTAATGAGAAAAAAGAAAATAGAGATAATCCAATCCGTCAGACGACTGTTGATAATGTAGCGATAGTGCCAATGCAACATCTGATGCGGTATCCTATTCTGATGGTAGCACTCCAGCACGAAATTAAGAAAACGAATCCTTCTGCAAAAACAGAGACATTAATTCAATCCTCCTTAGACAAGGTTGAATCCTTTGCAGTGCATTTTGAAAAAGCAAAAGAGATAAATGATACATTAACCAGTTTTGATAAGGGGCTAGGTGAATTAAAGCAACAGGCTCATCGATTAATGGAAAAGGACAGTGTGGCTGGCATCGAAGCTGCTAAGCTACATGCCGAACTGCTTGCCCTGCGTGATGATTATGCCAATGGTAAAATATCACTTGATAGTTTCAAACAGGAAAGCGAAAAAGAAATTGAAGCAGCACAGAAAACTGAATTAAGTAAGCATGGAGGCATACTGGATTTTCTTTCTAATTTATTGCAAAAGCTCACCGGAAAGACAATACAACCTAAGCCAATTAAAATCACCAGTGAAATGAAAGCCTCCCTGCAGGAATTAAAAGAATCGGCAAAACCGGAACCAGCTGCAGACATTGAAAACTCAGACACTGAAAGCATGAGTCCGTCATAATTGACTGTTGAAGACTTAGGATTTAATCTGAAATAGCCAAGAGAAAAACTTGTTAAGGATGACTATGAAGCGACTTCCTGGGTTATTACGTTGTGTATTTTGTACCATGGCATTTCTATTTCTCATCTCTTGCAGTGAAAATGAGAATACATCGAAAGTCGCAGAAAAAAGACCCGTTAAGGCCATTCAGATAGGTAATGCAACTGTTTTCGAAGGTCGATTTTTTCCCGGAAAAGCAAAAGCATCCCAGGAGGTTGAACTTTCGTTTAATGTTAATGGTTCCCTCATTGAATTACCGGTAAAAATTGGTGACAAGATTAAGAAGGGGGATCTGGTCGCAAAACTTGATCCCCGGGATTTTGAAGCCAAGGTAAAAGCGGCTAAAGCGGAGTTCATTCGTGATAAACAAAATTTTCAGCGCGCAAAAGAACTGGTAGGCCAGGGACATATTTCAAAATCGGATTATGACCTGGTGGAATCAAAATGGATTATGTCTCAGTCCAATCTCGAACTGGCTGAGAAAGCATTCATCGACAGCATCATCAAGGCACCTTTTGACGGACAGATTGCCAATTTATATGTTGAAAATTATCAGTCCGTTTCAAACCATCAACCTGTTGCCAGACTACTGAATATTTCAGAAATAGAAATGATAATCCAGATCCCTGAAAGCGCCATTAGCCTGATGCCTCATGTGACTAACATAATGGTCCAGTTTGATGCTTTCCCCGGTCGCTCTATATCTGCTCAAATCAAAGAAATCAGCAATGAAGCCTCCCCTGACACCCGCACTTATCCGGTGACACTCATTTTAAAGCAACCTGAGGATATTGAAATTTTGCCGGGAATGGCGGGTAAAGCGAAAGGTGATATAAAACAAAAAAATGACCAGGCTGAGTTGACAGTGCCTGCAGCTGCTGTAATGACGCAAGGCTCCACCAATAAATCCTATGTGTGGCTGGTAGACCCAAAAAATGGAAAAGTGCATCAGCAGGAAGTTCAACTGGGTGAACTGACATCAACCGGCATATCTGTCTTAAAAGGAATAAAAGCTGGCGATTGGCTGGTGATTGCAGGTATCCACAGTCTCAAGGATGGGGACGTGGTCAGCATTTTAAATCAAGAAGATAAATAAGAATGAATTCGCTTGCTAATAGTGCGGTTAAAAGCAAAAAGGTGGCCTGGTTTCTGGTAATCCTGCTAACCATTACCGGAACTGTCTGTTTCTTTAATCTGGGGCGGCTGGAGGATCCCGAGTTTACGGTAAAAACAGCCATTATCACCACTCATTACCCAGGAGCCAATGCGGAACAGGTAGAGTTGGAAGTGACCGATTGCCTTGAGAAAAAAATTCAGGAAATGTCGGAGGTGAAGGATATTTCTTCTATCTCAAGGCCTGGACTCTCCATTATTAAAGTCAATATTAAAAATGAGTATTGGTCAGATCGTCTGCCCCAGGTCTGGGATACTTTAAGAAAAAAACTAAAGGACGTTCAGGGAAGTCTGCCGCCTGGCGCTAGTATGCCTGTAGTTGGGGATGACTATGGTTATGTCTTTGGATTTCTATTGGCAATCAGTTCAGACGGCTTCAGTTATGCCGAACTTGAACATTATACCAAAGCATTGCAGAAGGAATTAAGTATTGTACCGGGTGTTGCCCGGGTAGACCTCTGGGGCGTGCAGGAAAAACGTATTTATCTTGATATTTCCAACACACAGTTTTCACAGTTGGGTATCACAATTGCCGATTTGGAGCGAACTTTAAAATTACAAAACCAGGTGGTTGATGCGGGCTATGTTGATTATCAACAGCAACGCTTACGTGTTGCGCCGACAGGAGAGTTTGACAACGCGGAAGAGATTGGCGATTTGGCAATTACTCCTGAGTTAAAGACAAAAGGAAACAAGCAAAGCGATGAAATTATTCGCATTCGCGATTTTGCCCAGTTAAAAGAAGAATATATTGAGCCCCCGCAACAATTGATGCGCTACTCTGGTCTTCCCGCTATCGGTATTGCACTGGCTCCATTACCCGGGGTCAATGCTGTGGAGGTAGGAAAAGCAATCGATAAACGCATTGAAGAAATTCAGGCTGGTTTACCCAGAGGCATTGAGATACACAAAATTTCCTGGCAGTCAGACATTGTAGCTGAGTCAATTAATGCTTTTTTAATCAACCTGCTTGAAGCCGTTGTAATTGTTTTAATTGTATTAACCTTTACGATGGGCTTTAGTGCAGGAATGATTATCGGAGTGTCCGGCCTTATTCTTGCAATTCTGGGTACATTCATTGTCATGCAGATATTGCACATTGATCTTCAGCGGGTTTCATTAGGGGCGTTGATCATTGCCATGGGCATGATGGTTGATAATGCTATCGTTGTTGCGGATGGATTTATTACCCGTTTAAAGAAGGGGATGGATCGGGAAACTGCCGCGATCGAAGCGGCAGACATATCAGCATGGCCGCTACTGGGGGCAACCGTTGTAGCCTGCATGGCATTTTACCCCATTTTTGCCTCCACTTATGATACGGGAGAATATGCGGGCAGCCTGTTTACAGTGATTGCGGTTTCACTCCTGCTGAGTTGGGTGTTGTCGCAAACCGTAACCCCTCTGCTCTGTATTTCCTTTATGCCTCAGCCAGCGGAAACAGCTAACCAGGAGGATCAATATAATAGCCGTTTTTATAATGCCTACCGTTCGCTGCTTGAAACTGCGGTTCGATATCGTTTAACGTTTGCAGCATCCATGATGGCCTTGCTCCTATTATCGATCATCGGCTTTCGTTTTGTACCCATTATGTATTTCCCTGATTCCTCGCGCTTTCAGGTCATGATTGATTACTGGGCGCCGGAGGGAACACGCATTCAGGAGGTTGCTGCCGATGTTAAAAAACTCGAGAAAAAACTGCTAGACGATTCCGGGGTAGTGAGCGTCAATAGTTTTATCGGACAAGGTCCACCCCGCTTTTATCTTCCAGTGGAATCCGAATTTCCTTATCCTTCCTATGCACAAGTCATTGTGAATGTTAAAAATTTGCAGGAAGTAGATCGCCTGGTGGCTGAATTACCCGCATGGAATAAAACGAATTTTCCCCAGTCCTTAGTCCGTGTAAGAAAATATGCCGTTGGCGCATTTAATAACTGGAAAATTGCGGCGCGTTTCAGCGGTCCGGCTAATGCCGATCCTGCCGTATTGCGTGACCTTGCCGAGCAGGCCGCGGCAATATTGAAAGCAAGTCCCTACGCCATCGATGTTAGAACCGATTGGCGTGAACGGGTATTGCAAATGGTACCTGATTATCAGCAGGAGCGCGCACGATGGGCAGGTATTTCGCGTCTGGATTTGGCACAGGCTTTGCGAAGGGCAAGTGATGGCATACCCATCGGGCTTTACAGAGAAGAGGATAATTTGATTCCAATTATTCTGCGTCAACCTCAGGCAGAGCGTGAACGTGCTGCGGTTGATCTTCCCACCCAGCAAGTCAGCACTGCCCTGAGTACTAAAACAATCCCGGTGGCCCAGGTCATTGACGGTATTGAATTATCCTGGACTGATCCCATCATTTGGCGATGGGATCGCAAGCGAGCTATTACGGTACAGTGCTCCCCTTATAAGGTTACGGCAAGCACGTTGAGAAACAGTGTTTTACCCCAGTTTGAAAAAATTAAACTGCCTCCAGGGTACACACTCACATGGGATGGTGAATACAAAAGCAGTAAGGAATCTGCTGATGCACTGAAACCTGGTTTGTTTCCAGCCGTTATAATCATGCTTATGATCATTGTGATGTTATTTAATGCCTATCGTCCACCTTTAATTATCATTGCTGTTATTCCCTTTGCAATGATTGGGGTCACTGCAGGGTTATTAATGACTGGAGTGCCTTTTGGATTTATCGCCTTATTGGGAGCGATGAGCTTATCCGGGATGATGATTAAAAATTCTATTGTTTTACTTGATCAGATTAATATCAATCTGGCAGAGGGAATGAAACCTTATCAGGCCGTCATTTCGGCGGGCGTCAGTCGTTTGTCTCCGGTCGTCAATGCGGCTGTGACAACAATTTTAGGCGTAATCCCTTTGCTCCAGGACGTTTTTTGGGTGTCACTGGCGGTAACAATTATGTTTGGGCTAACAGTGGGAACAGTGATAACAATGTTTCTAGTACCTGCTTTTTACTGCATTTTATATCGCATACAGGACATAAAATCGCCGGGATAGTGGGCGGCGTTGAATAATTATTATCACAAGCCGACTTCCCGCGTTTTATACGCGGGATCCAGGAAATCACACAAGGGACTGCTTTGGAACGCATAAAATTAATCATAGTCGCCGTTTTACTGGCAATTGCTGGTGCAGTGATCCCAACTCTCATTGTCATGTACCTTTCAATAGAACGTGCAATCAATACTGAAAAAACTCATTTGTCCAATATCTCAGATGAAGTGATTGAACGAGCTGAGAATACGGCTGCAGCCGCGAGAAAGGCTTTATATGAGTTGGGAGAAATCAAAAACACAGATGCCTGTTCTCCGGCACACCTTAATGCCATGCGTAAAATTGCGATTGATAACAGTATGGCGGTGGAAATCGGATTTTTTGAGAAAGGGTTTTTGAAATGTACGATCTGGGGATCTGTAAAAAGTAATGTTTCACAGTTTACACCGGATTTAATTACCCCCCGCGGTTTTGGCGCCTCTTTTAATGTAAAATCATTACTCAGAAATAATAAACTGCTTATTGCGTTTCAATACGACAATTATTACATTCTCGTCGACCCTTTTCATTTTGTAGACATCCTGGTTGATCCTTCGATACAGATAGCCTTGACCACGCAGAAAGGGCAGTTGATTGCGGAACAAAATCAACCGGATATGAAACTGGTCAATCAATATATAAATGATCATCAGCAGGTTGATGATAAAATTATCGCGTCCAGCCAAAGCGAGTCCGGTTTAGTAGCGACTGCAGTCGAATCGCGTGAAGTGTTATATACAGAGTTGAGAAAAGAGTTAGGTTTATTGTTGCCGCTGGCTCTTGGAATATCAGTTTTTATTATTGGACTGGTTATCTACTTTTCACAGCACCGTCTTTCGATAGCGGGAGAACTGGCGGCTGCAATAAGGAATAAAAAGCTGACACTCTGTTACCAGCCAATTGTTGATTTAAAAACTGGCCAATGTGTAGGGGCCGAAACACTGATTCGATGGAACCGTCCGAATAATGAGTCCTTTTCCCCTGATGTATTTATCCCCGTAGCAGAAAAACACGGCTTAATCTCGCAAATTACCGAAATGGTTATTGATATGGTAATTGCCGATCTGGGTAAGCTGCTGGCCGTTGATCGGGAGTTACACGTCTCCATCAATTTAAGTGCTAATGATATTCACAAAGGGCAGATTTTAAAGGTGCTTGAGGCCAAACTGGCAACTACATTTATTTTAAACAGTCAGATCTGGTTGGAGATTACCGAACGGGCTTTTTTAGAGCTTGCCAGCACCAGGGAAACGATAAAAAAAGCAAGGGAGTTAGGTTATATAGTCGCGATTGATGATTTTGGTACTGGCTATTCCAGCCTGTCTTTCCTGCAAAATCTGGAACTGGATATATTAAAAATTGACAAGTCATTCACTGAAACAATCAGTACGGACTCAGTGACCAGCAGTGTAACCCCTCATATTATTGATATGGCGAAAGCCTTAAATCTTAAAATTGTCGCCGAAGGGGTTGAAGAAACTGCCCAGGCCGATTGTCTGATTGCAAAAAAAGTAGAATACGGCCAGGGCTGGCTATTTTCAAAAGCCCTTGCTGTTGATGATTTTATTGCATTTTATAAGGAAAAAAATAAAAAAATATAAGTGTGGTTTCGACTATACTAAGCATACAGCAGGACACATTTGAAAATTAAAAGGAATTTCCTATGTTGTTCAATCCCCTAGACAATCGCTCGCTGTATAACGTTTATGACTGGGCTATGAGAGTTATGCAACCCATATCCGATTACAGTCTGACCTTATCCAAACGATGCCAAAGAATAGCCAATACACTGGACCTGCCAGTAACCCTCCCTTATTTATCGAAGGAGCAGACTGATACAATCAGTCAGTTTATGCAGACCTCGGTAAAAACATATCGAGAGTTAGCCGGAAGTTTCTATGTTTATCATATGATTACAAATATCTATGAGAAGCCTAAATTTGATATCAAGGAAGTGCAGATTGGAGAGGACTACCACGATATTTTTGAAGAAATTATCGATGAGAAAAGTTTCTGCAATCTCATTCATTTCAGGAAACGGGATATTGACAATAGTGCTTTTCCGAAGATGCTTCTGGTAGCCCCTATGTCAGGCCATTATGCGACATTGCTGAGGGATACTGTAAAAGGCCTATTGCCGTTTTACGATGTTTACATCACTGATTGGAAGAATGCCCGGGATGTCCCTTTGAAGGAAGGTGCCTTCGATTTAAACGATTTTATAGATTATATTATTTCCTATTTTAAACAACTGGGCCCGGATATCTCAGTAATGGCGGTTTGCCAGCCCACCGTGCCAGTTTTGGCTGCAATAGCCTTAATGTCTACTGATAATGACCCCCACCTTCCCCGATGCGCAATACTACTGGGCGGGCCGATAGATACGAATCAATCGCCTACCGCGGTGAATCGTCTGGCGGTATCAAGAGGGGATGACTGGTTTCAGCAAAATGTAATTTCCATGGTACCGGGTCATTTCCCTGGCGCCATGAGACTGGTTTATCCAGGTTTCATGCAGCTCTCCGGTTTTATGAGCATGAACATGCAAAGGCACATCGAATCTCTTTTAAGCGCAATTCACAATTATGGTGCAAATCAGAAAGACAAGGCACTTAAAACCATACAGTTTTATCTGGAGTATTTCTCGACAATGGATTTAACCGCCGAGTTTTATATGCAAACCATTTATACCGTTTTTCAGGAACATTTACTGGCTAGAGGCCGATATAAATCAAGAGGAAAGGATATACGTTTGCAGGATATTAAAAAAACCTCCATTTTGGTTATTGAAGGCGAACGCGATGATATTACTGGCTTGGGTCAAACCAAATCAGTGATTAAATTATGTAAAAATCTTCCAGAGGCTATGAAAAAATACTATCTGGCTCCAGAAGTAGGTCATTATGGGCTATTTAATGGCAGTAAATTTCGTAACACAATTATTCCCGTAATACAGGATTTTTTAAGTTCCCATTGCTGTGCTGTATCAGATGATAAAAAGACAATCGGACGGAAATAATCGAGAGATAGACATGGGAATAATCCATTATAGGAATATTAGGGAAATAACAGGGGATATTCTTAAAATTGCTATACCGCTGACCCCTGGCAGCCACTCTGTTCCTGTGCCCAGACTAGATGATCTGGCGCTGATTCATACTCCCTCAGGCATGACACTATTGGCACAGATTATCAGTTTGCAGCAGGATGTTGCGAGCTTGCAGGTATTTGGAAGCACCAAAGGTTTATCAACAGATTCCTCTGTGAGTTTATTGGGACATTCAATGAGGGTCAGCTATACGCCTGATATATTGGGACGGGTGTTTAATGGGGTTGGAAAGCCTATTGATGATGGCCCTACGCTTGAACAGGAAGATAAAACACCTATTCGCACGCCAACAGTGAACCCCACCCGCCGGATCCTTGCATCGAAAATGATCCGTACCAATATCCCCATGATTGATGTGTTCAATTGCCTTGTGGAAAGCCAGAAAATACCCATCTTCTCTATTGCCGGTGAGCCCTATAATGAATTATTGGCGAAAATTGCCATTCAGGCCGATGCCGACATGATTATTTTTGGCGGAATGGGTTTATTGTTTGATGATTATTATGCCTTTCGTAAAACATTTGAAGATCATGGCTCAATAGCGCGCACGGTAATGTTCGTCAACCAGGCCTCAGATCCGATTCTAGAGCGATTGCTGGTTCCGGACATGGCATTGGCAGTTGCAGAAAAAATGGCAGTTGAGGAAGGTAAGCGGGTGCTGGTTTTGCTAACGGATATGACTGCCTTTGCTGATGCCCTGAAAGAGGTGGGGATTGCTATGGAGCGTATCCCTTCGAATCGCGGATACATGGGCGATTTATATTCTCAATTGGCAAGACGATATGAAAAAGCCTGCGACTTCCAGGGAGCTGGTTCAGTAACTATTCTATCAGTAACTACCATGCCGGGTAATGATGTAACCCATCCAGTTCCTGATAACACTGGCTACATTACTGAAGGTCAGCTTTATTTACATTCCGGAACAATTGATCCATTCGGTTCGCTGTCGCGGCTAAAGCAACATGTGATTGGCAAGCAGACACGTGATGACCATGGGCAAATCATGAATACCATGATTCGTTTTTTTTCGGCCGCCTGCGAAGCTGAGCAGAAACAGGCCATGGCATTCGAAATTACTGAATATGACGAGCGCTTACTAAAATTCGGCCAGCTTTTTCGCGATCGCTTTATGAATATCAAAGTGTCTTTGTCTTTGGAAAAGGCACTGGATTTGAGTTGGAAAACATTGGCTGAGTGTTTCCATGAAAATGAATTGTTAATTAAACAAGAATTAATCGCTAAATATTTTAATGTTCAGGTGCCGGGAGAAAAAGATGACGCAAGTCAAATTGAATAAAAGCGCATTGAGTCTTCAACAAAAGAATTTAAAAAATTATGAGCGCTATCTGCCTTCACTCGAGTTAAAAAGAAAAAAGTTATTATCAGTTCGGGTCCAGCTGGATGAGCAGATAAAGCATGTACAAGCAGAAGAACTGCGAATAAAAGAAACAATACAAAATGATTTGCCCATGGCCTCCGCGATGCTTCCACAGCTTGGACGGTTGATTAGCATACAAAGCATCAATGTTCATGAAGAAAATATTGTCGGCGCAAAAGTACCAGTGTTCGGCTCTGTAGAGTTTAACATCAAAGAGTATGCCTACCTGAATACGCCTCATTGGTTTGAAACAGCGATCGCCTTAATTAGAGCGCTTGTCGAGCTTGGACTGCAAATAAAACTTTTATTATCAGCGCAGGAAATTTTAGCCGGGGAAATTAAAACAGTGACACAGCGAAAAAATTTATTTGAAAAAGTATTAATTCCTGAGGCTTTAAAGCAAATCCGTCTGATACAGATTTTTCTGTCCGATAATGAGCGGGCTGGAGTAGTCAGTTCAAAGATAGCTAAAAGGAAAAGGCCGGTATCATGAGCATTGTTTCCTTTAAAAAATTAACCGTCTTAGCCAGCAACCGCAATAAAAATCAGGTAATAGATAAATTACAGGCATTAGGCTGTATGCATTTAATTTCTCTTAAACCACAGGACAAATCCGCTTTAACCCGCATTTCAACCAGTCTACTGGAGGAAATTAACAGCGCACTGCGTTACCTCAAAGATTCACCGGAGCAAGGACGCCAGCGTTTGCAATGGAAACAGTTTAATCCAGATGAAATTGTTAAATGCATTTTAAGCAATCAAAAACAAATGAAGGAGTACGTCGATAAACGGGATTTTCTAATGAGCCGGATTCACCAGTTATCGGAGTGGGGCAATTTTCAACTACCTGAGAAGACAGGGCTTGCCGGTATCAAATTATGGTTTTATAAGCTCTCCTACAAGGAAGCTGCAATGATACCCAATGATAAGGTGGTTCAGGAAGTCTATCGCAATAATCGCTTTATATTTCTTGTTATACTCGCGCGGGAAGAACCCCAGGGTGAGGCTTTCTGTTCCCGGCGTATTCATACCGGGGCCATCCCATTAAATGGTTTATACAGTGAATTGGAAGCAGTCAATGAACAGATTGATGAGCTGGTTGATGAACGCCGGAATCTGACGCGCTATCGCTTTTTATTGTCACAGGAGATTGCGCGATTTACCGATCGCAGTCAATTTAATAATGCTCTGGAAAAAGTCAGTGATAATCATAATTTCTTTCTGTTACAGGGATGGGTGCCGCAATCTCAAATTGATGCGATGTGCTCATTCTGCAAGGCAGAGAAACTGGGGCTGACGATAGAAGATCCAAAGGCAGGGGAGTTACCGCCTACGCTATTGGAGACTTATTCCTGGATGGACGGCGGGCAAAAGCTGGTAAATTTTTACCAAACACCAGGTTACCATAGCCTGGATCCCTCTGTTATGGTTTTTTTCTCATTCTCAGTATTTTTTGCAATGATACTGGCAGATGCAGGCTATGGAATCATTCTCGCAGTATTAACCCTGTTTAGTTGGAAAAACCTGGGTAAACGAAACTCATTGGCCTGGTTAAGACCTTTATTGCTTACGATTTGTATTTTTTCGATCATTTATGGTGTACTTCTGGGTAGTTACTGGGGCCTTGAACCGAAAGCTGGCAGCCTGCTGGCCCGGTTAAAAATTATAGATATTCAAAATTTTAAATCGATGATGACTCTGGTGATTGTAATCGGCTGTCTTCACATCTGCATTGCAAGCGGCATGCGTGCCTGGTTTGCCCAGGATGTCAGCGAACGAATCAAGGCAATTGGCATAATACTATTCATTATTGCGGCCTTAGTCTGGGGATACGGTCTAATGAACCATAATAACGGGATTGCGAAGGGCGGTATCTCCTTATTAATTATCAGCCTCATAATAATGCTGTTTTTTGCTTCGAACGAGCCGGTGAAGGGCTTTAAATCATTGATGCTTAGAGGATTCCACGGCTTAGCAGCCTTAATGGAGTTGCCCTCCCTGTTTGGGGACATTCTTAGTTACCTGCGCCTGTTTGCATTAGGGCTCGCAGGTGCTTCCCTGGCCCTGACTTTTAATACCATGGCATCGCATATTGCAGAATCCAGCTGGTTGCTGGCTGGGCTGGTTTTAGTGCTCGGCCAGACATTAAATTTTGTTCTATGCCTTATGGGTGCTTTGATACATGGCCTTCGTTTAAATTATATTGAGTTTTTCAAATGGTCTGTCAAAGAAGATGGATATAACTATCAGCCGTTTAAAAAGCAGGAGATATCGCATGAATGATTTGATGATAATGCTGGGATGGATGGGGATAACGGCACCAATGGCGCTTGCAACCATTGGCAGCATTTACGGTTGCGCAATTGCAGGCCAGGCTGCAATTGGGGCAATGCTAGATATGGAGGGCGGCTATGGTAAATACATCGGTGTATCAGTACTTCCTTCCACCCAGGCAATTATGGGAATTGTTATTATGTTTTCTCTCAATCGTGCCGTCACCCCTGCCGTAGCGGGGGGATTATTCGGCATTGGCATATTGAGCGGTATAGCCCTTATGCTCTGTGCCATCCAACAAGGTATTTGCTGTGCCAGTGCGATTAATGCAACCAAAAACAAACCAGAGATTTTTGGTTTGTCAATCGCACCTGCAGCAATTGTTGAGGGGTTTGCAGTGTTTATCTTTGTATTTGCTTTGGTACTGAGTACCGGATTATAGGGAGCTTTCTATGGATGCCAGTCAGGATAAATCCCCCGCGATAATTTCACAGAATATTGAGAGTCTGATTGCACAATTAAAGCAGGAAGGCGTAGAAGCCGGTAGAGAAGAAGCCGACAGACTGATCAATGAGGCTAATAAAAAGGCCAGTGAAATTCTCAATGAAGCGCAAATGAAATCACAACGTTTACTTGAAGAGGTACATCAGCAAATCCTGCTTGAAAAGAAGGCCGCTGAGGATGCATTGCAGCTTGCGGCAAGAAATATGCGCCTGGAGCTGAGGCAAAATTTAATGCATCGTTTTGCCGAAGAAATAGGCCGAATTACCCGCAAAGAGTTAGACAACGAGGCATTTTTAAGGCAATTAATCCTGATGATTGCTGCGGATACAAAAGAGCAACTGCAAAACTTCAAGAGCAACCAAGTGGATATTCTGTTGCCGGGAAAGGTGCTAAGTTTCGAGGAAATACGTAAAAATCCTGATTTGATGGACAAGGACCCCCTGAAGGAACTGGTGCAATCGATTACGCACCAAATGCTTAAGGCGGGCATGAGGGTAACGATAAATCCTGATGCCAATAAACCTGCTGGCATTAAAGTGCATCTCCAGGAGGAGAACATTGTTTTAGATCTTAGCGAAGAGGCCGTAAGCAGTTTACTTGTGAAGCATATGCAGCCTCGTTTCAGAGCCCTTTTAGAGGGTTTATTACAATGAGCAGCCCATTTTACATGCTAGTTTCGAGCTTGCCGCGCATACCCAGGCATTTTAAAGTGAGTGCCCCGCCTATTTCCAGAACCCAACTGGAGAAGCGTCTTCAGTTACTTCCCAAAGAGCAGTTAAGCCAACTTTATGCTATTGAAACGCTTATATGGAAAAGTTGGTTCAATCCAATGCAGTCGGTTGAGCAAACAAAAGCGGATTACCATAAGCTCGCAGAGCATGCAGGCGATTATATTGGTAATATCATGCGCTGGTTTCTCGGTTTTCGAAGTATTCTGGCAGCAATCAGAATGCGCAATTCAAAGCGGCGAAGACCTGAAATCCCTGAAGACTACTGGATTAGCCGCTGGGGAAGACGGCTCATTAACCAATGGGACGAGCCTGAGTTTGGCCTGAAAAACGTCTATCCCTGGCTGCCGAAAATAAACACGGACATTCACGAAAACAATAGCGCAGTGGTGGAAGAGTTTGTGTTGACAGAAGTCTGGCGCTATCTGGCAAGAATAGAGACGGGACACTATTTTGATTTTGAAGCGCTTGTGATTTATGTGCTGCGATGGAATATCATCCAGTACTGGTCAGGTTATAGTGAAGCTAATCTGAGCGACGAAGTGGAAAAATTGGTGAGAGCGATTAGCGAAGCGCCATAATACCGGTCTTGCAAGCCCTGGAGAGACAATCCAGAATGTTTTATCCCAAATTGCTTTGGGACTGCTCACCGAATTAGCAGGGATGACTAAAAGGATTAATTATTATGAATAACCCAATAACTGCGAGAGTAATTGCTATTCAGGAAGGAATTGTCCATATAAGAAAAGAGGGAAATCAGCCAATCACAAAGAATGAAATTATCTATATATGTCCCCTGCAAGCAGAAGGAGAACGCCAGGAGGAAATTATGGCTGAAATCCTCCACGTTCGCGGGGATACGGCTATCGCACAGGTTTTTGAAGAAACAAATGGAATAGCTGTTGGTGATGCGGTCTTGCAAACCGGAAAGCAGCTTTCTGTCACCCTGGGACCTGGCCTTCTGGGAATGGTGTACGATGGATTGCAAAATCCGCTTCATGATTTTGCACGCCAATATGGATATTTTCTTCCGCGGGGTATTCGGGAAAATCCTGTCAATTTGGATAAGAAATGGGTTTTTTCTGCCTTGGTAAAATCAGGGGACATAGTTAGTGCTGGCAGCGTTCTTGGCACTGTTCAGGAAGGCCGGTTAACGCATAAAATTATGGTTCCCTTTGATATGGGAAAGCATTTGCGTGTAGAGTGGATACAGCAGGGCTCATTTACAGCCGAGATGCCTATTGCAAAACTAAGCGATTCAAATCATAGAAACCATGAAATTACGATGATTCAGCGCTGGCCTGTCCGTGCGTCAATATCTCAGGCACTCATGAATAATAATCTCACAAAACGGCTTTATCCTTCAGAGCCAATGATAACAACTTTAAGACTGATTGATACGTTTTTTCCAATTGCCAGGGGAGGAACGGCTTGTATACCCGGACCTTTTGGGGCAGGCAAAACAGTTTTACAAAATCTGATAGCCCGTTATTCAGACGTTGATATTGTGGTTGTGGTAGCCTGCGGCGAGAGGGCTGGAGAAGTAGTTGAGACTATTACCGAATTTCCCAAGTTAATTGATCCTAAATCAGGCGGCAGCTTGATGGACAGGACAATTATCATCTGCAATACGTCTTCAATGCCGGTCGCAGCGAGGGAAGCGTCCATTTATACAGGGATTACATTGGGAGAATATTATCGTCAAATGGGCTTTAATGTGCTATTGATTGCTGATTCGACCTCACGCTGGGCACAGGCCATGCGCGAGACCTCAGGGCGCATGGAAGAAATTCCCGGAGAAGAGGGGTTTCCAGCTTATTTGAACAGCAGTATTCATGGTCTTTATGAACGAGCCGGGATTATCGAATCCCCGGACCTGTCAAATGGCAGTCTTACCATCGTAGGAACTGTGTCCCCTGCAGGGGGTAATTTTGAAGAGCCAGTAACGCAATCGACTTTAAGTGCTGTTAAAACATTTCTTGGTTTAAGTTACGATCGAGCCTATAAACGGTATTATCCGGCAGTTGATCCTTTAATTTCCTGGTCGCGCTATGTGGAACAGCTAAAGCCTTGGTTTGAAAATAATCTTGAGCCGGGTTGGATTGCAAAAGTGGAGCAGGCGACAGCCCTCTTGCATCGGGGGCAGGATATTTTCAACATGATGCAGGTGACTGGTGAAGAGGGTATTACTATGTCCGATTATATTAGCTATCAGAAAGCATTAATGCTGGATACGGTTTATCTGCAGCAGGATGCCTATGATTCTGTCGATGTTTCAGTGCCGATTTCCCGGCAGAAAGCACTATTTAATTTGCTTATTAATATAATGAATAAAGAATATGATTTTAAAGAAAAAGAGACTGCGCGTGGTTTTTTTGTTAAATTAACCAGCTTATTAAAAAATTTAAATTATTCGTCTTTGCAGTCCGAACAGTACAAGCATTACTACCGGCAGATCACTGGACTGGCAGAATTGTCTTACCAATATGATTACTAACGAAAAGTGGAACAGTCTGGCTGTGTGGATGGCGCGTCTTGAAATTAATGAAAATGATTTGCTTGAAAAATTCATTATCGGCAGTGGAAGAGGCGGGCAGAATTTACATAAAACCGCTTCAACAGTTTATCTCAAGCACATTCCATCCGGCCTTGAAGTAAAATGCCAGGAAGCGCGAAGCCGGGAAGACAATCGTTATTTTGCAAGAATGCGGCTTTGTGAGAAATTAAATAGCTTAATCAGCGATGAGAAATCCAAACAGCAGCAGCAAATTGAAAAGTTAAGAAGGCAGAAAAGACGGCGATCGCGGCGCGCCAAACAAAGAATGCTGGATGAAAAATCAAAGCAAAGTAAACTCAAGCAGTCCAGAGCCAAGCCGCAATCCTTCGATTAGTAATTGTTCTTCTACTATACTAATAAAAGCCCAATACACGGTTAATTGATATGAATCTTACCGAAGAAGATGCTGAGAAACTGCAGCGTCAGCTAATAAAGTTGCTGGAACAATATATTGAGAGAATGCAAAAAGCCAGTAAGGATTTACTGGCCTCCTCCCCATTTGAGGTAATGGCTCGAACGCAAACTGCAAATGAGGCAGCCTATAAAGGTTATCTTGACATCCATCAGCAAAATAATGCTAAAAGCGACGAAGCCTTTAAGGCATATAATGAAACCTGCGATCGCAATAATGCAGAGTCGCGAGCCGCTTTTGACAGCTATAGGGCTGGAGAAATGAGTTATGAAGATGCCTTGGCTATCAAAGAAAAGAATGACTTGGCCAATAGTAAAGCCTATGATTTCGCCTGTTCAATTAAAGATCAAAACGACTCGGCCAGCATGAAAGCCTATGACGAATATCGAAATGCTTTTGATGCAAATAACAAGACCTGTGATCAGGTTATCAGAAATGCCAACAGCTTCGCCCTTGCGGATACTGTAGCAAAGAATGCCGATATGACGAAAGATCTTGAATCCGCTATGGCCGAAAATGAATCCAGTTCAGATATGAAAACTGCCGAATCCAGCGTAGAAGAATCCCCTGAGGAAAATGCCTCTACTTCTTTACGCTAAAGTAGGCTGGGCTGTAAAGCCCAGCATTATCTAAATCAAGACGGAAGTGACCTGCGTGCAGACTGGTTGTAGAATGCATTAATTGAATCGATAATCAGAGACCATTATGCATTTTGAAACAGGAGATCTGGTATATTCTCCTTCCGACTTAACGCTTTTCAGCAAAAGCCCTTTTGCTTCCTGGATGGAACACCTGGCATTAACTAATCCAGATTTATCACCTTCTCCGGATGCAGACGATCCAATGAGCACTATACTGCAGAAACAAGGGGAGTCTCATGAGTTGGGGAAGTTACTGCAGTTTGACGGGGAGGGTCTTCATGTAGTTAATCTGGCACAGTGTAACACTCTGGATGATTGCATCGAATCAATGAGAGCGGGTGCGGGTATCATCTATCAGGCGCCATTGGCACTGTTACCGTTTAGAGGGCGTGCAGATTTCCTTGTCAAAGTGCCGGGGCAAAGCCTATTGGGTGATTATCATTATGAAGTGTGGGATACCAAGCTCGCCAGGAGTATTAAACCAGATTTTATCCTGCAACTTTGTTGTTATTCAGAAATGCTCGAATCAATCCAGGGCAAAAGACCTGAAAAGATCACCATTTCTCTGGGCTCAGGAGAAAACAAAACCTTTCCACTGAGGGATTATTTTTATTACTACCAGCAAATTAAAGAGAGGTTTCTGAAAGCGCATCAGCAATTTAACGCCAGTCTATCTCCAGATCCTTCCAACTCAGGCACCTACGGCAGATGGACCACTTACGTCAAACAATTGTTCGAAGAGCGCGATCATTTGGCGCAGATTGCAAATATTCGTAAAACCCAGATTAAAAAATTGAACAAGGCAGGGGTTTTCACTATGCAGGGCCTGATTGAGCATCCTGGCTCAATAAAGGGCCTCAGTAAGGAAGTTTTTGTCCGCTTAAAAGCACAGGCTCAAATTCAAAAAGCCAGTAAACATCACGCGATCCCCTTGTTCAAATTGCTCGAAAACTCCAGGGACGCAGGGCTTTCCTTACTCCCGCCAGCCTCTCCCGGCGATATATTTTTTGATATAGAAGGAGATCCCCTTTATGAGGGCGGACTGGAATACCTTTGGGGAGTGACCTATTTTGCAGAAGACGGCAGCAGGGCATTTAAGGATTTCTGGGCCCATAATCCGGAAGAGGAAAAAGCCTGTTTTGCTGCATTTATAGACTGGGTCTATCAGCGATGGATGCTGTATCCTGATATGCATATCTACCATTATGCCAGTTATGAAATCACCGCATGCCGCCGGTTGATGGGACGATATGGAGTCTGTGAATATGAAGTCGATCAACTGCTTCGCAATGAAGTATTTGTCGATTTATACAAAATTGTAAAAAATGCGCTATTGGTCGGGGAGCCGCGTTATTCAATAAAAAATATTGAACATCTGTACCGTCCCAAACGGGAGACCGAAGTAGCAAGCGGCGGGGATTCGGTTGCGGTATATGAGTATTGGCGTGAAAATCCTGACGGATTCGATTGGAAATCATCAAAAATCCTTAAGGCAATACGGGATTATAATCGGGATGATTGTGATTCAACCCAGGAGCTTGTCGATTGGCTAAGAAAAAGACAATCAGAGGCTGGCATTGTGTTTCGCGGAAAGCCTGATTATATAGAGCCTGAAATCAGGGAAGAAGTGACGGAGGCTATGCAACTGCGCGATAAGTTATTGAACATATCTGAGGAGCTAGTGCCAGAGGAAGCCTCTATAGCAAGATTACTTGCCTGGTGTCTCGAGTTTCATCGGCGTGAAGCCAAACCGCTTATCTGGAAACTGTATGAACGCCTCGACATGGACGAAGAGGAGCTTCTGGAGGATATCGAATGCCTGGCTTATTGCAAGCGCACTGAAAAAGAGCCTTATTTACCCAGCCCAAAAGCACGGCTGAAAGTTTATGAGTATGCCTTTGATCCCAGACAGGAGTTCAAGGCAAATGCCAGTTCCTATTATGTATTAGGAAAGAAAAATCCAGAGGGAAAACATCTGAAAGTGACTTTTCATAAAGAAGGAAGCCAGCTCAATGAGGGCTTAATTGCCTTACAGATGAAGGAAGAACTGCAGGAGATTATCACACTAATTCCCGATGATTATATCAATCCAGCTCCCATCCCGTCTGCAATTTATACGCAAGCCATGCGATTCATGCACGATCGATTAAATAATACGGCGATTGGCGATTTTCTAAGCCGATCTTATCCGCGGATAAAAAACAGGCTATATGGCCAGGCCATTGCCCCAAGTCACAACCCGGCTGAGCGATTAAGCCAGATCATTGATGCAGTGCTGCACCTGGATGAAAGCTATCTGGTTATTCAAGGGCCGCCAGGCGCTGGAAAAACTTATACTGCCAAACATATCATTGCGGAGTTAATCTCGCAGGGTAAAAAAATTGCCATTACTTCCAATGCTTACAAAGCATTGAACCACTTACTCTGCTGTACAGCAGAATATTGCCGGGAACAAGGCATTCAGGGGCATTTTGTTTCCACCAGGGAAAGCGATGGGATGCTGGAAAGGCAAAATATCAAGCTGGTTAAAAACGATAAAATCATCGATGAATTGCAAAAGGCCTGCGTCATTGGCTCCACGGCCTGGGGCTTTTCCCGGGCAGAGTTAGAGCAGCAGTTCGATTATTTATTCGTTGATGAAGCAGGGCAGGTCAGTGTTGCCAATTTAATCGCGATGAGCCAATCCGCCAAAAACATTATACTCATGGGGGATCAGATGCAGCTGCCCCAGCCCTGCCAGGGAAGCCATCCTGAAGAAAGCGGCTCTTCTATTCTTGATTATTTATTGCATCATAGCCCTACGATTTCGGAAGAAGCAGGGATTTTTCTCGGCACAACCTATCGCATGCATCCGGCGGTAAATGAATTTATCAGTGAAATGATTTATGAGGGAAAGCTCGAAACAGCAGCAGATAATCATCAGCGGATCATTCGGGTTCCTGCCGGATATGAAGGGATCCTCAATAAAGAGGCAGGCATTATCCCTGTACCCATTGAACATGAGGGAAATACTCAGGCAAGTGAAGAGGAAGTCGAGACCATTAAAAGTCTGGCGCAGCAATTATTAGGCCGCGTCTATATTGAGAAAGAAGGCCAGGAAAAACTCGTAACTTGGGAGGATATGCTGTTTGTAGCCCCCTATAATCATCAGGTCAATAAACTTCACTATGCCTTGGGGGTACAGGCCAAAGTGGGTACTGTGGATCGCTTCCAGGGGCAGGAGGAGGCAATCGTATTTTTAAGCATGTGTGCCAGCGATGCAGAGGAGTCACCTCGAGGGCTGGACTTTTTATTAGACAAAAACCGCCTTAATGTGGCAGTTTCCAGAGCGAAATGCCTGGCGATTGTGGTTTATTGCCCTAAACTAATCAATGCCACAGCCACTTCGGTGGAACAGCTCAGCCAGATTAACCTGTTTTGCCGGTTAGCGGGATCCTGAATATGAGAGCATGCTCCGCATACTTACTGCGGCTTGTCCGCAGTATCCAGCTCACAAGGGCTGATCAATCCAGAGCTTTTAAGAGCATTTTGGGATACTGCGAACAAGTCGCAGTACGTAGGTTAAAGTTAAGTCGCAGTACGTAGGTTAAAGTTAAGTCGCAGTATGTAGGTTAAAGTTAAGTCACAGTCCGCAGCCAATGCACGTTGGGCTAGCTAATCAAAAATATTTTGATCATAATTAGTGTCAGCTGAATCAATCTACTTAATCCAGGGAAAGGCATGCGATTAAATACGATCAAGGCTGTTGTTGTGGGGTTGGGTCTGCTGGATGCATGGCAGCTAGCATATGCATCCAGTTATCAAAAATTAATCGATTTGGCATATGACAATCCTTCCCTTATTAATAATACTGTTAAAAAAGCGGAAGCTATTATTGGCAATAGCATTTTGTATGGCATTTATACCTATAATGGTGTTGTTGGTCCATTGTCCGGTAGTTCAACCAGCAAACAATGGTATAACTATCCTTATGGAAGGCTTGCCTATCGTTTCCATCCAAAATGGGTTGGGGCAGTTGATGTAACCCATCTTGAATACATCAATATTGTATTCCCGGTGAATAGTATGATTCGGTATGCTTCAACTGCTATTGTGCTCCAGGCAGTCGATGTTACACCAAAATTGAGCTACATGGTCAATGAAAACCTGGCGATTGGTGCTGCTATGAATATTGACACTGCTTATAAAGTGCAACTGGATAATGTTGTTGATCCATATGGCGAATTAAAAAATCATTCCTCCGACGATCATCCGGCCTTAGGTTGGGGGCTGGGTGCCGTATATACTGCGCCTACCAAAACAACCTTGGACTTAAGTTATTTCTCAAAAATCATTCATCACACTGAAGGGACAAGTACCTGGGGGATGGCTCAAAGTAAAAACTACGCACTTTCGTATCCGCTCCCGGCAATCGCAACCTTCAGTATTGCCCAGACTATCCAGGAAAAATGGCGGGTAAAAGGGAGCGTCAGATACCAGTGGTGGGATGTTTTTAAAAATTTGGTTTTAGAAAATACGGCTTTGGGGAAAAGCAATGTTGTCCCCCAGTTTTTTAATAATACATGGATATATGGCCTGAGTGTCCGCTATCAATCAAGTGATAAATTGGGGCTTTCATTAGGGGCAGAACATCATCAAAGCCCACAAACTATCCTTTACAGAAGTGCAGGGCTGGCATCCTACAAATCAGTTGCCGTAGGAGCAGGTTTTGATTATGCATTTACAGAGACATTAAAGGGACAATTTATTTACGGCCATGCGTTTTCAAATGCCCCTATTAACAGACTGGCAAGTGTAGGGTTCGAAAAAGGTAAGGAAAAAATAAACGGTAACGTTTTTGATTTTACTCTGACCTGGCATATTTAATTGAATCGATGCAAAAACCCCGTTGGGGAGTATTTAAAAGGCAATAATGTTTTCTTAATGTTCTATATGTTATAATATTAAGCAATTTGATCATGGATTAATTGCACATGTATAGCCATTTATTTTTTCTAAACGACGCATTCATAAAAAAAGTACATGAAAAAATCCCGCATATTTCCATGCCTCTGATCCTGGAGTTTGCTGTTTACTATGAAGTAAAAAAACAGTTCAATATTGAGGATTTAGACTTGGATGATGCGAACTTGCCGGACTATCGAACTGTTGTTCAAATGTACAATGAACATATTTCCCAGACTACAGGACTTGCGCAGTCGGATATTTATTATTCCTTTATTATTCTTCAGAAATGTAATGATTTATTTATTTTACTGCGAAATGCCCACCATTTATTAGAATCTGCTATCTCGACTCTAATGACAGCAGGTTTTACAGAAAGTATTCCTGCCGGAAACGCAGGGCTGTTACGACAACAAGTTCTTAGCCAAATTCGGGACAGAGCAGGATCCTATATTCTGACAGCCTACGATATGATAAGTGTTAGAAATAGCGTCTCGAGAAATTCTTTTCCTGTAAAACAAGCGATTTCTACCATTGAAGAAACCGTATTCCTGAAACAATTGTGCACAAATTTAGAGCAAGAACTCAAAAGGAATAACCCTACATTTGCAGCAAGGGCTCTATGGGGGGTAATAAGAAGCGGCTGGGAGAGAATGCAGGAAATATTCAATCGAGACATGCTAGCGCCTGCAGTTGCTTCAAATCCAGCTGAGATAGAAGAAATTCCAGACAATGACGATCTTGGAGACTTGCCCGCAGTATTATTTAAACCAAATGGAAAAATTGATTTCGATTCCCTGTTAACGCCTGCCCCAGAAGAGCCTGTTGTATTTCACATGGATAACGATGAGCATCTAGCGGAGCTGGCTTCTCAAGAGGGATTTGAATATAGGAAGCATATTGATGATCAGAATAATAAACTGGACGTAGTCGGGATTGATTTGTTATCTGGTGGTAAGGGCGCTGTGGCCAGAGAAAGAATAAAGGAAGGGGAAATTTTTACGGTCTATGTGGGCGATGAGCTAACTGAGGATGAGGCCAAAACTAATCCAAAATACCAGGGACAGACGCATTATTTTATGCGCATTGGCTCCTCCAAAACTATCATTGACGCCAGGAAAACAGGCAATGTTGCCCGCTTTTTCAATGAGGGTAACGTAACGAATGCAGAATACCAGATTCGAAGATTCGTAGAAACTACAGGAACAATTGGAAAGGAAATTGTGGTTACCGCAACAAGGGATATTAATCCCGGAGAGCAAATACTGGTTGATTATGGAAAAGCCTATGAATATGGCGAAGACATACAAAAGATTTTTCTGCATAAATCCGATGGTCCCTACAATTCCAGACAACTTTTACACAAATATCGGGAGGAATATTCCGATACCCTGATTCAATTTGATAATAGAGGAGAGGATGAGAAGGCAAATAAGCCGGGCCAATTGCATGGTTTATATTTTGACGAGCTTGAAAATAGTATTGTACCGGTGGCTTTAGCTGATATTTTAGCCAACAAACCTGTGGTCAGATCAATGCAGAACCCGGATCTTCCTGTCCTTTTCCTTAAAGAAGATAATCAATTACAGGAGAATAGAACCACTGAGCGGCTTAGTAGTTTAATGGTGGCCTCCTATCTGGGCCATTATGAAGGCGTTGTCGCATTACTGAAAATGAATGCAGATCCTTTGATGCAATCGCGGCGTGCCGGTTTCTCCAGCCTTCATATGGTTATGGTGGGTGAATACTATGGCGTTAGCACTGGCGATTCAAATTCAAGACGCAAAATTATTAGTGAGTTTAAGGTCGATGCGAACCTGTTACTGGCCGATGATGATGAGATGACGGCTTTTGATTGGGCATTGAAGCTGGATAAAAGCGACTGTCTGGAAGAACTGATTAAAGGCCTCACGCCTGCCGTCCTATCCAGTTTGCTTAATCACAATGATAGGGCAGCAGACAAAATTGCCAGGCTGATAGGAGAGAATAAACTGGATCACTGCCGCATTCTATTTGATGAGATTGCGAAAAGAAGTCATATGCATAAACCGGATATAAAAACACTTTTAAATCATTACAGTCTATTCGTTCAGATAACCCAATCCTCTGAAAATGCCAGGAATCCTGTATTATCACCGCTTGAATTATGGAAGAAAATCGAAGCTGGCGAATATACACCTCCCGTGAACCCAAATGATAAAAAACGACGCCGCGTTTCTGCTCCTGCTAAATATTCCGGCGAGCTTTTCTTCAACGAGAAAAAGAAGAAAACTGAGCGGAAGGCTTCTAAAAAAGAGGAGAGCGGAAAGACAAAGGAAAAAGATGTGGTGCTTAGCCCGGCCTTGTTTGGAGAATCAACCTTGAAAGTAAAAACGCGCAAAAGCAAGGATGTCCAGGAGCAAACTTCTTTGGATTGTAAGAAATAAAGGGGGGGCTCCAATTCCGGCGTGCGTCCTAACTCCGGCGTGTATCCTAACTCCGAATTCCCGCGTGCATAATAGCTCGAATTCCCGCGGCTTTGACCGCGGGACCCACACGAAGCTATTTAGAATATCGGTTTTGCTAATTAAGGATAACGTTTAAAAGACTTGTTTTTAACTGCTTTTAATTGCAATTCGGCAACATTGGAGTTCACCTTAAGCGCATATTCTCCACCAGGCATAGGCCCCGCGGTCGGTGCCGCGGGGATTCGGAGCGGGTTAATGCCCGCGTGCATCCTAACTCCGAATTCCCGCGTCTTCGACCGCGGGACCCATACTCAGCTATAGTGCTAGATGACATAGCAAAACAGGTGTTTACATTCCAATGGCTGTACAGCCAATCGATTCATGCTACAGTTAACCCTCAGTTAGCTGTTTTGCGAAATGACTATGGATTGGAATAAAAATCGCCAGGAATACGAAGCCAGGCTTCGCGACATCAAGCCATTTTTGGAGAATGGCAAACTTACCTCTATAAACAATATTCTTCCTTTACTTGAAACAGCCATTAAGCCCTATGACAAAGTGTGCCTGGAAGGGGATAACCAGAAACAGGCTGATTTTCTTGCGCGCAGCTTATGTGCGCTCAACCCAAAAAAAGTGTACGGTTTGCACATGATTCAGTCCGCGGTAACCCTGGCGGAACATCTTGATCTATTTGAGCGGGGGATCGCTGAGAAAATTGATTTTGCTTTCGCCGGGCCGCAGGCCACGCGTCTGGCGATTATGATCCAGCAAAATCAGTTAAAAATTGGCAATATCCATACCTACAACGAGTTATATGCGCGCTATGCAATGGATCTGACGCCGAATGTCGCTTTAATCACCGCAGAAAAAGCGGATCATCAGGGTAATTTGTACACCGGTCCCAATACCGAGGAAACCCCGAGTATTGTTGAAGCCACTGCATTTAAAAACGGATTGGTCATTGTTCAGGTCAATGAAGTCGTCGAGCAGTTACCCAGAGTGGATATTCCTGGGGATTGGGTGGATGTCATAGTACAAGCGCCAACACCTTCCTACATTGAACCGCTGTTCACCCGTGATCCGGCACAGATTGATGAAGTTAAAATTTTAATGGCGATGATGGTGATTAAAGGGATCTATGCCCCTTACCAGGTGAACCGCCTTAATCATGGCGTAGGCTTTAACACCTGTGCTATAGAACTTATCCTCCCCACCTATGCCAATTCACTGGGATTAAAAGGTAAAATCTGCCAGCACTGGATGGTTAATCCGCTGCCGACTCTAATTCCTGCAATTGAGGATGGATTTGTAAACTCTATTTTCTGCGTAGGCGGTGAAGTGGGAATGAATGAGTACGTACGGGCTCGGGGAGATGTGTTTTTCACTGGCCGTGACGGATCGCTTCGCTCTAACCGATTATTTGGACAGCTTGCCGGGCATTATGCCTGTGATGTCTTTATTGGCGCAACCCTGCAAATGGATGCCCAGGCAAATAGCTCAACAGCGACCAAAGGCCGCATTGCCGGCTTTGGCGGCGCGCCTAATATGGGCTGTGATACGCTTGGCCGGAGGCATTCTTCCTACGCCTGGCTAAAGGCCGGTCAGGAAAAAAACAGTCATAATCCTCAGGCAATGCCGCGAGGGCGTAAACTGGTCATTCAAATGGTTGAAACCTTCCAAAGCGCTGGCAAGCCGACTTTTGTGGAAAAACTGGATGCCTGGGAACTGCAGAAAGAAATGCATGCAGATTTGCCGCCCATTATGATTTATGGCGATGATATATCGCATGTCGTCACCGAGGAGGGCATTGCAAATCTGCTTTTATGCAAGGATATCAATGAGCGTGAACAGGCTATCCGCGGCGTTGCCGGGTACACGCCAATGGGTCTTGCACGCGACAAGGCAAAAACAGATGAGCTTCGTTCCCGCGGCATTATTCAGCGCCCCGAGGATTTGGGGATTCAATTGAAAGAGGCAGATCGCGACTTGCTGGCAGCGAAAAGCATTCACGATTTGGTTGAAATTTCAAAAGGGCTTTATTGTCCGCCCAATAAATTCAGAAGTTGGTAAGAACTATGGAAAAGTATCAATACAGCTTTGATCTGCCGAAATCACTTCCAGATGAGCCAGTTACCAAAGTAGGGGTGGCCGGTTCGGGAAATCTTGAGGTGATTGTCAGGCCGAAAGCGGGGCATACGGGGATTGAAGTGAATACAGCAGTTCCCGGTTTTAAAACAAGCTGGGACGCGGTAATTGAGCGTTTCGTAGAGGATTATCCCTATGCAGGGCTTGAAATTCGCATCAACGATGCAGGGGCAACACCCCCTGTTGTTGCACTTCGTTTGCGCCAGGCCATTGAAACCTATCAAACCGGCTACCAGAGGAAAGATAGCTATATCGAAGCAACGGCACGCAGCCGTATCTATTCCCTGGTGGACAAGGACAGTTTCTCCGAGTTTCTGCTCGAAGAAAACACGCCAAGTCCGACATTACCGCAACTGAGTATGCAGGTGGGAAGTGATGATGGAGTCGTTATCGGTACTGCATCCATTGACGGTAAAAAGCTGGCGATTGTTTCCCAGGAAAAAGATTTCATTGGCGGGGCAGTTGGCGAGGTGCATGGAGCGAAAATAATTGGGCTTATCAAATATGCAATAAAGCAGGAACTGTCGACCATTTTGTTTTTAATTGACAGCGGCGGGGTGCGCTTGCAGGAAGCCAATGTCGGGGAAATCGAAATTTCAGAAATTATTCGCGCCATTCTTGAAGCCAGAAGTGCGGGGATTAAAACAATCGGTGTAATTTGCGGGAGTAATGGTGCGTATGGCGGCATGGGTATCATCAGCGGCACCTTAAATTATCTGATTGCGAGTCAAAACGCCCGAATTGGCGTATCCGGTGCCGAAGTAATTCAGGCTGTTAAGGGCGCTGAGGTGTTTGACAGCAGCAATCGGCCGCTGGTATGGCGTGTTTATGGAGGACGCACGCGCTATCTTCAGGCTGCCGTTCAGGAATACACTGGCCAAAGAATGACAGATGTCTTGAATGCCATACAAAAAGCCATGCGAAATTCTGATTTACAGAAACTGGATTTAAAGTCACTGCTTAAAGAGCATGAGTTCCTGCAAAAGCGAATCGCTTCTGCAGGTGATTGTCAGGAAGAAGGGGAATGGTTGAAAAAATATCATCCGGATTTGTATGAGCAGGATATTTTTAATTGTTCAGATGAACAGTTTCTGGATTTAATGAAGGAAAACCCAAATGCCAGACCATAACATTTCTTTAAAATTGCTGCTTGATAAATGCTTCGATAGTACTGAAACCGAAGTCAATCAGAACGTTGTCCATGGCAGCGGGAAAATACAAAATACGCGTTTTAATATTCTGGGAACGGTTGAAAATACGGATTTTGGGATAGATGAAGCCATGGAAATGGCGAAACATGTTTTGACTCTTGTTGAAAGCGGCGACAGAGATCCCATACTGCTTCTTACCAATGTGACAGGCCAAAAATTATCGATGCGCGATGAGTGGTTAGGGATGTATGCCTATTTTGGGCATTTATTAAAATGTCTGCATCTGGCACGTGAAAGCGGCAATAGACTGATTACCCTGGTCTACAATCAGGCAATAGGCGGCAGTTTCATCGCTTTTGGTATGATGTCCGATCGAATTTTTGCTCTGAAGGGTACAGAGTTGGCGGTCATGTGGCTGGAGGGGATGTCTAAGGTAACCAAAATCGATATTGATATCTTGAGAAAAATTAGCGAGACCTCTCCTGTTTTTGCTCCTGGAGTTGAAAATTTTCAGCGTCTTGGCGGTTTGCACAAGGTGCTGGCACTTGATGAAGTGGCTTCTGAATTGCTCAATTGCCTGCAAGAGCCCAGTTTAAAAGAAGATAAACGGGCTCAGCTTGGCCAATCTTACGGTGGTCGGAAAGAAGCCTATAACATCATCAAAACGATTGAAAGTTTATGACTTATTTAAGACACAGCTTATGCTATCTGGATAAACAAAGTGTCCCTGTTAACAACTGCTCTGCCGAGCAACTCCGCTTGTTTCAATATTGGCTCCATTGCGGCTATCCATTGATTGTCACCCGCCAGAAGCCGCAGCTAGGTGCAGGGGAAATACAGCTGGCCATTCCTTATGTTCTGCCTGAGCAGGCTAAAAAAATACGTGTCAGTTTTATCGTATCCTGTTCAGCGATAAGGGAAACAAGGGATCTGCCATTACTTAGTGAGATTTTTCCCCATCTGGGCAGCAGCAAAATCAGAGTATATGGTTCCTATTGCTGGCAGTATCTGACAAAGGAAATGTATATCCAGCCCCAGTCTGATTTGGATTTACTAGTCACCTATGACAATCAGTCTTTATCCGCCTTAGCAGACTTATATAGCCAATTACAAGCCCAATTTCCGAAGCAGGCCATTGACGGGGAGATACGGTTTTCGGGAGCAGGTGATTGCTCCTGGAAAGAACTGTTATATTTATCAGCGAATGAATCCATTTTATTTAAATCGATTCGTGAGTTGAGTTTATTAACAAGAGACCGCTTATATGCATCATTTCCAGCACTCCTTTTCTAGCCCTAATCAGCTCGCCCGTTTTTATGCCAAAAAAGCGGTACGTGCTTTATATGAGGAAGTGGCTTTATACCCTAAGCCAGGCTTGGTGAGTTTTGTTGACAGCGGTGCGCATCAGGACATGGACGGTCCCTTGTTTTTTCGCAGTCTGTTTGGCCTGAGGCATTATTTCTTCAAACTCGGCTGTCAGGCCGCCCAGGAGCTTGTGCCGCGAAATCTCCTACCCTTGGGAATAAAGGCAGAAAAGACCATGCAGCAAATCACCGGTGGAATTAATACCCATCGGGGCGCTATTTTTTCAATGGGTATTATGTGCGCTACGATTTGCAATTTGAGCAGGCGCTTTGCCCGCTTTTCGCTGAGGGATTTGCAATTGGCTATAATGGAGCATTGGGCTCAGTATTTACAAAAAGAACATGTGAATGGAAATACTCATGGCGCGGTTGTTAAGCAACGATATGCCGTAGCGGATGCCAGGCAAATGGCGATCAACGGGTATCAGCTGGTTTTTGATGCCTACACTGATCTTTTTACAATCCATCAAGACAGTGTTTTTTTTGGCCTGTTGGCCTATCAGCGTTTTCTCCTCGCACTCGATGATATCAATGTATTGTATCGCACAGGGCCTGCGGGGCTTGCCTTGGCTCGCTCCCATATTCAGCAAGAAATTTCCTCTGATAACCGTGAAAAATCAATTGAGGCAGCGAGACATTTACATGTGTTATTTTCGAAAGCTAACATCAGTCCCGGCGGAGTGGCCGATATGCTGGCCCTACTTTTTTTTCTTCGGCAAATTTTTGGAAAACAAGCGTGAGAATTCTATTTATCTTTGCGGGCCAGGGATATCAGGACAATAATCTCTTTGATTATTTTCAGGAGGATCAGGAAACGCTTGCCCTGATGGAGTCGTTTTCGTCCATGTCGCAATTAAACCTGCGGGGCCCGAACCTCCCTATTGACAAACCCCGTTTTGCCCAAATTATTATTGGCTGTTATCAATTGATTTTGTTTTCGAAAATCAGGCCATTTCTGGCGAATCATCAGATAGAACTGGCGGGCTACAGTTTGGGGGAGGTGAGTGCATTTCTGGCAAGTATTCATGGAGATGCCGGACAAAGCATTGCACTGCTTGAACAAAGAACGCAATTAATGAATGCTCTAATTTCCGAAGCGGCAATAGTAGATAACTATGATTTAATGTCGATAAAAGGGGAGTTTGACTGGGATAACATTCAAACTTTAATTGCCGAATCGCATTGCTATATTGCTATTATCAATTCGCATAAACACCTGGTTATTGGTGGAAAATGCGCTGATCTGAAGCAGTTAGTCGAGCGGCTTTCATCTGAAGGGATGCGGCAGGCAAAGTTTTTAAATATTCATTTGCCATCCCATACCCCTTTCTATCAGCAGGCTAGTTCTGATTTTAAGCAATTTTTGAATAAATCCTATTCAGATTGTGTTATGGAGTATCCCATCATCAATCCTTTAATCTTGAAAAAAGTGTATACAGCGGAAGAGGAGCGAAAATTATTAGCTCAGGAATTACAGCAAAGTCTGGATTGGTTTAATGTGTGCAATTTAATTAAAGAATATCAATATGATCTGATAGTCGATTTGGGGCCGGGCGATTCCATGAGTAAAATCCTCGGTGCTTCCGGAGCTTCTTTCACCGCGGCACTCACAAGCGCTTCACACTATCGTAGCCTCAACGGTTTTTTACAGTCATTTCAGCAGTTAATTTGAATCTCAAACTTTATGGCTCTTATTTGGTCGATTGAGTTTCTTTGTGTTCTATAAGATAATGACGTGAACACTACATAACGAACAGCAATAGCCGTCTCAGCATATAATGAAACAAAAAGTTGAAAATCCCATCCATTCTACGAACAGGTTCTTTCTCCCGGGGAAAATATTTTTTCCCCATTGTTTTGAAAAAGAACAAATTAATGGCAATAACTATTACGTTTTACGAGTCTCTACCGCTGGTAGTTTAAAGACTTATTTTAATAGAATGGTACAGATGCACACGCGTCTGCCGGAATCGTTGGTCTATTTTGAGTATTACAGCAAATACATTGCGAAAAAGAGGGGGTTTGGGGAAAAGGCAATATTGTTTATAAGTGAAGCGGAGGGAAATCTTCTGGCTAACAGGCTTAGCGAGCTTGAAAAAAATAAACCCGTGATAACACTGGACAGTGAAATGCCTGCTATTGTCAAACACTGTGTCCGCTTGCTTGGCTTTACCCAATTTTTCAAAGAAGATCTCTTCTGTGAAAAAATTGATGAAATACTACAAGATAAGCAACTTGTCGATGTCGATAAAATATTGGGAATTGTCATGGCAGAATTGAATCCAAAGTTTTTTTGTCCCGGGCAGAAAAAAGATAAAGGATTTAGTCGCTGGCAGGGAATATTAGATAGTTACTTCGAGCATCTTTCTTTATTGAAGCAACCGCCGGCCAAGAAGCGCAGGATAGAAATAAAAGAAAAACCGGAAGCGCCAATTCTAGAGATAGAAGAGTTCCTGTCCGAGACGATTGATATTTCTCAGCATGAAGACGGATTAGAGCCTGTTTTGGAAAATAATAGTCCTGCAACAGTTAATGAGCTTCTCGTTTTTCAAGATACCGATTACTTTGATGAGCAATATTTGTTTAACAGCTTTGTTCCATGAAATCCTTTGAGTATTCTCCAGAGTTAAGACGCCAACAATCGACCCTCGGGGCATCTACTATCGAATCCCCGCGGCATCTATTATCGAATCCCCGCGCCATATACTTCGAATCCCCGCGGCTATACTTCGAATCCCCGCGGCAACGACCGCGGGGCCCATGCCTGGTGGTCGAACATGCGCTGTGAATTTTGCAATGATGCCGAAAAATAGCGAGTGAAAAGGTAGTTAAAAACAGGTCTTTGAAAATTATAATTAGCAAGACTGATATTCTTAACAGGCTTAATGTGGGCCCCGCGGTCAATGCCGCGGGGAGTCGTCCCTTAGGAAATGCTTGCCAGCTATTTACTAATCATCAGATTAAAAAATAGTGCATCGTAGTAAACGATAGTAGAGCGGTTCATAAATTCAACAAAAACCCTGTCATTATAGGTTCCTTTAATTTTGGCAAACTTACCTTCTCCACCGACAATATCACCATCTCCTCCCCCTGCCAGCTCCTCAACACCTGGCTCTTTTACACTAATAGGAGGTACCAATGTTGCATCCATAAACGTTCCACAGGTTCCTGCCTGTCTGCCAAGGGTATAAATGACGCCATCGCTTAGCTTATATTCTATAAATTCGGTAAAGCAGAGAGTATCTCCATCGGCGGAGATATTCATGTCTTTACCCCATACCCTGGCTGTGCCTACGGTTTTGTTGGTTACCGGATCTGTTAAAGGGAACATAGTGGTGGGAAAGCAGGTTGTTCCACACCAATCGTTAAAGGATTTCCACTTGGGTGCTGGTGTGCCTGTATTCGCTTCAGGGGCACCATTAAAATAAAGTAAAATATTTTTATTTTTACTGCCGCTAATGCTTGAAACATCATTATCAGCATAACAGGTGGTGAAAACTGCAAAAGGAATTAAACCCAGAATAAAACGATTCATACAACGGACTCCACTGATTAAGACTGCGATATTTTTGACCAAGCAAGATGATCGCTTGTCTTAAGGAGTATAGAACAATAGTGCTCTATTTGTGCAATAATGCATCGATTTGTTTAGAAAATAAATATTTCTCTTGCATTGGGCGTTTTATAATACCCGGCGCTAACCATGGCATATAGTAATTATTTCATTTATAGTCATGGATGCTGCAAGTTTTTAGTTTTTGAAGTCAGTATTTTTTAAACAAGGAATGTTCATGAAAAAAAAAGCTTCTAATCAGGATGTAAACTCTTCAAAGCCGGGTAAGTTAAGTAAACTCTGCCTCAGCGTATTGGCAGCCACTTGCGTTGGTTTATCAGTCAGTAACACAGCCCAGGCCTATTGTATCCCAGCTTTTCCCCAGAATGGAGATGTGGTAACTTGTCTTCCACCAACCAATCCACTGGCACCCTCATTTTTTTCTGCTGCGAATGATCTCACCGTCAACGTTGAAAGCGGTGCCTCTTTAGGCGTGCTGCTCGGTTTGGGTGGAACGGCTTTGGCTCTACCTGGAAATAATATTACTTTAAACAATAATGGCGTGATTGATCCATCCTTGTTGGGCATACTAACCATTTTATCAACCGGCGCCTCTATTGGAAATACAAATCCAAGTACTGTTAATGTAACCAATAACGGCATCATGAGGGGAACCAGCGGCCTTATTGGGGTCAATCTGGCCAATTTAACAGGTATGGCTTTGGCTGTACAAAATGGTATTGGCGGGGTTACGAATTTTGTTAACAACGGCTTCATTAATTCTGTTCCCTTATTAGGGGTTGTCTTGTTTCCTGCTGACATTCCTGTATTAGCCGCTACGGGCGGCGGAGTGGTACACGGCATCAATACCGGAACAATTGTAGGCCGTATGGCATTTGAGTCCAGCGGTACTCCCGGCGTGGGACATACCTTTGTCAATAGCGGTAATATTCTTGGCGGACTCTCCATGGGAGTAAATAGCGTCAATACCTTTACTGCTGTGACTGGTTCTACAGTGGCTGGAATAGGTTTGGGCGTTTATCTGCCCGTATTAGGCTTGAATCTTCTGTTTGCCCCCACGGGTGTCATTGATGGTGGTTTTGGCGGTAATAATACATTAATTTTGCAAAATGCCGTAAATGGCACAGGATCAGGCACTGCAGGTGTTGGCTCGGCACCTTCCGGCACTTACATTAATTTCCAGCATCTGGTTGTGAATAGCGGCACATGGAATGTCTCTGGTCCTGGCAGCTACCTGGATGCGGTTTTAAATGGCGGTAATGCAGTCATTGACACCAATACCTCATTGGGGATCGGTTCGATTACCGGCAATGGCGGTATCATCCAGCCTGCTGTAAACGGCCTCAATGTTCCTAACCCTATTCTTTTGGCTGCAGGTGGATTAACCGCCCTGGTGACGCAACCGCTGTTAACCTTATCTGGAGGCATTACGGGCACAGGTGCCTTGACCAAGGCAGGCGCAGGGGTTTTACTATTGACTGGTGCTGCCACGCATACAGGTGGAACCAATATTGCCGAGGGAACTTTGGCTATAGGGGCTGGAGGAAGCTTACCGGCAACAGGGCTTGTTAATTTGACGCAACCGGGCGCTATCCTGGATATTTCTGCAGCCATCGGTGCCCAGGTTCTTGGTAATTTAAACGGAGTGGGCGGCAGCCAGGTTGTGCTTGGTGCCAATGATTTAATTATCGCAGGGATTGGTGCTGGAATATTTGACGGATCTATTGGCGGAACAGGGGGTTTAATTAAAAACGGTCCTGGCAGTCTGGTTTTGAATGGCATCAACCCACTGACTGGAACCACCACCGTGAATGATGGCCTTCTACAATTAAACGGCAGCGTTGGAGGAGACTTACTGGTTAATGCAGGCGGGCGTTTGGAAGGTGTAGGGACCATCGGCGGCAATGCAATCATTAATGGCACCATTGCCCCGGGTCTCGGATTAAGCATCGGCACTCTTGATGTGTTAGGCAATTTGATTCAAAACCCTGGATCTATTTTTGAAGTGCAGGTTAACCCACTCGGTCAATCCGACTTAATTCAGGTTGCAGGCAGTGCTATTTTGAATGGCGGGCTTGTAAATGTTATGAGTGTCAATGGATTGCCTTTCGTAATGGGGACTTATGGTATTTTAACTGCAACTGGCGGTGTTACCGGGACATTTGCAGGTGCCTTGCCTTTAATGCCTTTCTTGAACTTCAATTTGTTATATGGACCAAACAGCGTAAGCCTGCAAATTGCACGCAGTGCCTTGCCCATTTCAGGGGTGGCAACGTCACCTAATCAGTCAGCAGTGGGTAATGGACTGGAATCCCTGCCGGATAGCAGCCTGTTAAAAATGCTTATTTTGAACTTGCCTACTGTTGAATCCGCGCAACAGGCTTTAAATAGTCTTTCAGGTGAAGCCTTGGCGTCAGTCACCTCAAGCTTGATTACAGCAGGGCAGTTTGTTGAAAATACCATGCTGAATCGCCTGACATCACCGATGGACTATCAGAAAGATCCAAACCGTCCTTATGGCGCGATCAATTTCTGGGCTCAGGGTGTGGGTAATTGGGGACACCGGGATGGTAACTATAACTATGCTCGAGTCAGAGTGAACAGCGGCGGTATATTCATTGGGGCTGACGCGAATACCGATGCGACCCGATTCGGTGTATTTGGCGGGTATAGCGAGTTGAAAAACAAGGTTAATCAGCGAAGCTCAACCGTGGATGTAGATACCTATTATCTCGGCCTCTATGGCAGTGCGCGTATGGATCACTGGATTGTTCGGGCGGGGGGGGCCTATGGCTGGAATGATTTCGATTCTGTAAGGCATGTGGTATTTCCTCGAGTGGATGAGTATCTGCGTGCTGATTACAACGGCAATACGGCACAGGCTTTCCTTGAA
The DNA here is from genome assembly GCF_900452515.1 of Legionella birminghamensis. NCBI lineage: Bacteria > Pseudomonadati > Pseudomonadota > Gammaproteobacteria > Legionellales > Legionellaceae > Legionella > Legionella birminghamensis. The sequence continues at coordinate 2,163,535 of NZ_UGNW01000001.1, read as the reverse complement.
GCCGCTTATGCACTGGATAATAGCTGGCAGTTAGAGCCATTTGCCAGATTAAGCGACATCGATGTGGCGACCGATTCTATCCATGAAAGGGGCGGTATCACTGCGCTTAATGGCTGGGCCCATCACCAGAACATTGCATTTACCACTCTGGGTGCAAGGGTAACTCCTTTGTTTGTGCAAAGAGATACTTATAATATTACCGGGCATGGATTGCTAGGCTGGAATCATGCGTATGATAATCTGAACCCTTATGCGACTTTTGCTTTCCCTGAAGGCGGCGGGTTTACAGTATCAGGTAACCCCATTGCAAGGAATGCCCTGGCTATCAATGCGGGAGTGGATGTATTGGTTCCTGCTAAGTCCGTGACCTTAACACTCAATTATATGGGTCAATTGGCAGATCGGGTTCAGCAAAACGGTGTCATGGGCGTTGCTTCCTGGCGCTTTAATTAATTAGTTTCCCATGATGAGGAGGCGAAAGCCTCCTCCTCTCTTTTTATTCTTCAAGGATAATCAATGCAAAAAATAGTTCCCTGTTTATGGTTTGATAAAAATGCAGAAGAGGCCGTAAATTTTTACCTGCAGATTTTTCGTGGTTCCAAGATTGTGCAAGTAAGCCATTATGGTGAGGTGGGGCAGGAACAGCATGGAATGCCTGCCGGAACTGTTATGACGATAGAGTTTGAACTCAATGGGCAACGCTTTACAGCACTCAATGGCGGCCCGATATTTAAATTCAATGAAGCCGTTTCCTTGCAAATCTATTGTAAAACGCAAGAAGAAATTGATTATTATTGGCAGCATTTGGGAGAGGATGGCGATAAATCGGCCCAGCAGTGCGGCTGGTTAAAGGACAAGTTCGGGTTTTCCTGGCAAATCGTTCCAGAAATCCTCAACGAATGGATGCAGGATAAAGACAGAGCCAAAGCAAATCGCGTAATGCAGGCGCTTTTACAAATGAAAAAGCTGGATTTGAATGCTTTGGAGAAGGCTTGGAAAGGCTGAATTTATAGCCCGATTTCGGGAAGTTTTACTTGGTATGATTGGGCTCATGCGTGGGCCCCGCGGTCAAAGCCGCGGGGATTCGTTATGGGATGGTTCACACTATTCCGAATCCCGCGGTTCAACTCCCGAATCTCCAGTACCCACCCGCCACTCCCCGCGCTACTAGCTCGCAACTCTCCGCGCTACTAACTCGCAAATCCTCGCGCTACTAACTCGCGAATCCCCGCGCTACTAACTCGCGAATCCCCGGGCATCGACCGCGGGGCCTATGCTCGGCATTACAAAGGCCGATCCTCCGCCACAATTATGTACTATCATTACTCCATATGGATTTATATAATCAATAGGGAGTTATGATGAATACAAAGAAGAAGATCTCCGTCAGTTTGCCCAATATCTGATAAAGAATTCAAAGCCCAGCCTGGATGTAATCGCTTTTGCAAGATCCAAGAAAATTTCATTCAAGACATTTATTGAATTTTATCTGGACGAAAAAATCAAGGCAAGCCATCAAAAGCCTGATGTCGTTGCCGAAGAGTTTTTAGATGATTGGAAAAAAGGGCTTAGAAAACTCTATGGAAGCGATCTGATAAATAAAAATAATCTTGTCCTGGAAACAGTAGTCAAGAAATTTGCCTCTAATTATGATAACAATAATTCCCCTGCTTCCCCATCCCCCTAATAGGCAGGCGATGAAACACAGCCTATAAACCTGTTATACTCTTGCAGATTAGAGTAAAGTTAGGCTTATGAATAATAAAAATAATTTCAGCTGCTGGCTGTGTGGAAGCCGCTTGCTTTTTCTGAAAAGGCAGGGTGTTTCACCCGAATCTCTTGCGAGCAGTGATTTCGCCGTCACTGATGCGCATTACGGTACTAGCCTGAGTATTTACCAATGCAAGAACTGTGATTTTTTATTCTGCCCAGAAGCACAGAAGATAAATGATTATTATTCCTCAATGGAGGATAAGGCTTATGAAGAATCGCAAGCGCCACGGCAAATTCAGGCGAGAAAACTGCTGGAGGTCATTCGCCAGTATAAAAAAAAGGGTAGCTTTCTGGATATCGGTGCGGGAATTGGTATATTAGTGGGAGAGGCCTTGAAATATGGTTATGAGGCCAGCGGCATTGAGTTAAGCCAGTGGTTTGTGGAAAGGGCAAAGGCGAACAATCTGCCTATATTTTTAGGTAGCTTTCCCAATGCTTCAACTGATCAGCAATACGATGTCATCACGTTGATCGATGTACTCGAACATGTGCAAAACCCCTTGCAATTAATGGCCGATATTTCTGCGTATTTGAGCAAGGATGGAATTACAGTGATAGTAACGCCTGATGTTTCTTCAATCGCTGCAAAATTATTGAATAAAAAATGGTGGCACTACCGCATAGCCCATATTAGTTATTTTAACCGAAGGACCTTGCTTTTGGCCGCTGAAAACAGCAATCTGGAAATCATCCAATGGGAAAGGCCCTCCTGGTATTTTTCAATGGATTATCTGTTAGACAGATTAAATAATTACTTGCCTTTCGCGGCTCGACTTGCCCGACTTACATGGTTTAAACAGCGGATAATTCCATTAAATCTCCGTGATTCCTGGATGATTATTGCGAGGAGGAAAAAATAAATATGCACAGCTATTTATCCATCGCTCGTATTGATAATTGGCCTAAAAATCTGCTTATGTTCGCCGGTATTGCGCTTGCTGCTATTTTTAGCCATTTTTCTATCCCTTTCTCCTGGTTGCAGTGCATGCTTGTGTTCTTTGCTCTTTGCTTTGCATCATCTGCCAATTATGTATTGAACGAATACCTTGACCGGAAAACGGATAAATACCATCCGGTTAAAAAAAACCGTGCTTTGGCCAAAGCGAAAACCAACAAAACGCTGATTATTATTGAATACCTATTGTTATTATCTCTGGCTTTAGGATTAAGCAGTTTTTCCCACCTGAATGTTTTAATTGTTTTAAGTGTTTATCTCTTAATGGCCTGGTTCTATAACATCCCGCCTGTACGTTTAAAGGATCTAGCCTATATTGATGTTTTATTGGAGTCCGTCAATTACCCCCTGCGGGTAATCATCGGCTGGCTTTGCGTCTTGCCTCATTCCCTGCCTCCCTCATCGCTTATTCTGACTACCTGGGCCATTGGTGCGTTTACCATGAGCATGAAACGCGTGGCGGAGTATCGTATTTTTCAAAGCAGGGAAGAGGCAGTGGCTTATCGAAAATCCTATGCCTTCTATACTACCAATACGCTGATCTTATCAGCCTTTATCTATGGCTTATTAACGATATTTGGTATTACGATTCTGATGCTGAAATACAAGGCAGAGCTAATCATTTTGATGCCGTTTCTTATTGGATGGATGGGTTGGTATTTTCTAATGGGGTTGGAGCATAATTTTGATATTATTTATCCTGAGAAATTAATATTTAACAAGATTTTTATCGGTTTATTAATTTTGTTAATTCTGATGTGCCTGATTTTATTAAATACGAATATCCCTTCATTTCTTATTCTGGTCAAGCCTGTGCATTATTCCGGATGAAACCTGGCAGGGTTTATCTGTACAAACTCATTGCCCTTTAATACATAAATATGGCGATGAGGATAATAACGTATAATCCTGTCATTTTCTTTGCCTCGATCCTGGGCAATAATTACAGGATTTGTATCGAACCATGGCTGCATGAAAATTGTGGCCAATTGATCATCCTCATCGCCAAGCAAAACCACTGCCGGTTTGAGCGTTTTATTAGTGATATTCTCCAGCAATTGCTTATTGCTCTGTCGGTAATTAGTCCCGTAAAGTTTGTAACGCTCAGGTATCACTATGAGTAAGGTATTCACTGTCAACAATCCGAGGGAAAACGCAATAATTCCCCGCCATTCATTAAGCGATAAGCGCGAATTAAAGCGTTTGCGAAACAAGGCTGGTATTCTGCTCAGGCAGATTGCGCTGAGAACAATAATGATACTGGCTATCTCATATAAATAGCGAGGGCCAAAAATATCATAGGTGTATTCAGATAGAATCAGACTGAAATAGACAGAAAAGAAACTCGCTGCCAACAATCGGCACCATGGCTTCTCAATTTGCAGAAAAAATAACAGGAACGCCAATAAAAGGGAGGACATGGGCCAGCCAAAAAGCTGAGTGTGCAGCAGTTTCATGTATTCGACAATACGGGTAATTTGCTTTTGCCAGTTGGTAATACTGTCATTGGATAATAAATCCTCCCCTGGAATAACCTGATTACCAAAATATTTCTGATAACCAGTCAAAAAAGCGGAGCCGGTTGTTTGCTCATTGTAATAAAGAAAGAAGAGAAGAAAAGCGAGTACTGTAGCGCCCAGAAAAGCCATCGATTTAAACCGTTTTCTGAATTGCGAGAATAAGATCCAAATGCTGTAGATCAAAAAAGGTAAAACAAAAAATAATGCGGACTGCGGGCGGGTAACTAAATAATAGCCGAGGGAAAAACCAGCTATCAGCGCATTGCCTGTATCGCATTTTTTTACTGTCCTGATATAAAATAAGGCAAAGAGAGTGGCTGCCAGAAGAGCGGTTGAACGATTATCGAATTCGGAGGAGAGAAAAAAAATAAAAGGCGACAATATAAAAAGAAAAATCGTTATTCTGGCTGCAAAACCGCCTGCGATTTCCTTTGCCAGATAATAGCTGGTGATGAGGGTCAGTGCCCCAAGCAATGGGTTTATTATTGCCGGCTGATTCAATAGCTGCCCAATTGCCAGCAAGAACATGTGGCCAGGCGGGTAAAAGGTATAGAATCGCCCATCATTAATAAACCACGGTGTATTGAAGAACTCTCGCAGTGGATGACTGGCTAATGTCCAGTGTCCACTTAAAAATATTTTCGAGCCGGCATATTGCGCCATAGAATCCATTTCGACCGGCAGATGATTGAATAGCTTGCCAGATAGGTAATAGCAAAGCATAAAAAAGAACAGGGCGCTAATCCCAAGAAACTGATACTCCGGAATTCTGCCCAGCCTGCTAAAGGCGGATCCGACGGTAGCAAATATGTTTCTGGGGAAATTAAACAGACAGAGCGCATAAAGAATTAAACCGCCCAATAGTAAAATAAAAATATTAACAAGTAAGGCAAGTTTTATGGCATCTATCTTTCCCAAAGTACTGAGAAATAAGCCCAGGGCAATCAAGGAGGGGAATAGTGAGCGCTTGGTTTGATTCACATGCGAATTCAATTAACGGAAATAAGTATTTCACTAAGAGCTTAGCCTTTAGTCAACTGGATAGAGAAAAAATAAAATCCTGGTGTACTAGGATTCCGGGTTTGGATAAAAAACCCTATAAGGGCGGGTATGTTTATTAACTATTGCAAATTTTGTCAGTTGATGCGGCCTCACTTCTTCCTTATGAAAAATGTCAAGCACTTCGATATGTCTGATGATTTCAGCATCACCGACAAGCGAGCGATGGCAGCGCCAGGGCACTGCTTCAGCACACATAATTGCAACCTGGTGATCAGCATCAATAATGGCGTTCAGCTCTTTCAAGCCCTCAAAAAATGGCTTGGTCTGCATATAATCTGCAAAGCCGCGAAAGCTGGCGTTATGCCAACCTGTATTGATAGATTCAGCGAATGTTTTGCGTAAACCGCCTAATTTATCAAGATGGGTATACTTAATTTTTTCCTTGCTCAATGATTTGCCAAGACTGTCTTTATTAAACCAGGGGACATGACGAGACCGAGGCACGGTACGAATATCCACCAGATGCCTGATTCGATAATGTTGGAGAATTTCGATAAATTCCTCCAGGGGATGGGTTGAATGACCTATTGTATATAGTTTCTTCATAATAATAAGTCTAGATAGCGTTTACAGCCAAAAGCAAGTGTTGCTTTCATGTACTATAGTTGTTTAGGTGCAGTAAACAAAAAGGAAAATAATGGAGGGAACTATTATGAATAAATTAATTTTTGCACTGGCGGGATTGGTTTCGCTCATGTTGTCCGGTTGTGGTACGCAGAATGCTTTTAATGAAACAGGAAGTGCCGTAATGGGAACGGGAGCGAGAGTTGTTTCTACGACTGGTACGGTAGTCCAAAAGTCAGGTACTGTTGTGGTCAAGGGAACACGTACTCTGGTAGGTGGAGTAGCTACGGCAACTGACCGCGTAATTTTCCAGAAAAAAGGCGTGGTGTATAGAGATGGTCATGCCTATCATATTAAAAATGGCCATTATGTAGCTGCTGATTGATCCTTGAATGATGCCATTCCTGCTTAGGCTAGGGGATGGCATCGCTGATTTTGATTGCATTGAGTGCCTGATAAAGGTAATAATCTTCGCTTTCATTCAGCTTTTCAAGGTAGAAAGATGAAACATTATGTATTAACGGGATTTATAGCTGCAGCTTTTTCTTTTTCCAATGCGGTGCATGCCGATTTCAATTTTTATTCTCATAACACTGACGCTTGTCAGCACGTAGCTGGACAATGGGCTGGATCAGGAAAGGCCACGAATTGGTTCATTGGCGAATGTAAATATCATGGCTCAGGCACAATCCAAACCGCTGATGCGGGCGAGCATTTCAGTATTGAAGTGACAGCTGACAAAGATTCTGGCAGTTTTTTCTGCCCTAAACATACAGTGAACCGGTTTACAGGAACCTGTGTTAATGGAATCGCTGTATTTGATACCGAATACGGTAGTATGAACGGCAATTTTTCAGAAAATTCTGGCGATGCCCAAGGCACATTAACGGTTGGTCCCGGAATGACCGCGGAAGTGAGTCTGGAATTTCATCGGGTTTCTTAAGTAAACGTCATTGCGAGACCGAGTGAGCCTCGATTCAATCTATCTGTCCAACTTAAGGGAAACATGAGAGAACGCCAACCTGCTATTTATATAATGGCTAATAAACGTAATGGAACACTTTATACAGGAGTAACTAGTGATCTCCTAAAAAGAGTTTATGAGCATCGGTATGCTGAGCTTAATGGATTTACGAAAAAATATAATTGCAAGATTCTAGTTTATTTTGAATTAACAGATAGCATGATAAGTGCTATTTCTCGGGAAAAACAATTGAAAAGTGGTTCAAGAAAAAAGAAATTATTGTTGATTGAGAGGTTTAATCCTTCTTGGTCAGATTTATACGAGACATTAATTTAACCCGTCATTGCGAGCCTTGGCGAAGCAATCCAGAGCGGAGCTTGAATGCGGCACAGATCTGGATTGCTTCACGTTGTTCGCAAAGACGGGAAGCGAATGAGTATTATGCCCTTGCCCCCCGTCATTGCGAGCCTTGGCGAAGCAATCCAGATCGGAGCTTGAATGAGTCACAGATCTGGATTGCTTCACGTTGTTCGCAAAGACGGGAAGCGGATGGGTATTATGCCCTTGCCCCCCGTCATTGCGAGCCTTGGCGAAGCAATCCAGATCGGAGCTTGAATGAGTCACAGATCTGGATTGCTTCACGTTGTTCGCAAAGACGGGAAGCGAATGAGTATTATGCCCTTGCCCCCCGTCATTGCGAGCCTTGGCGAAGCAATCCAGAGCGGAGCTTGAATGAGGCACAGATCTGGATTGCTTCACGTTGTTCGCAAAGACGGGAAGCGGATGGGTATTATGCCCTTGCCCCCCGTCATTGCGAGCCTTGGCGAAGCAATCCAGATCGGAGCTTGAATGAGGCACAGATCTGGATTGCTTCACGTTGTTCGCAAAGACGGGAAGCGGATGGGTATTATGCCCTTGCCCCGTCATTGCGAGCCTTGGCGAAGCAATCCAGAGCGGAGCTTGAATGAGGCACAGATCTGGATTGCTTCACGTTGTTCGCAAAGACGGGAAGCGGATGGGTATTATGCCCTTGCCCCGTCATTGCGAGCCTTGGCGAAGCAATCCAGAGCGGAGCCTGAATGCGACACAGATCTGGATTGCTTCACGTTGTTCGCAAAGACGGGAAGCGGATGGGTATTATGCCCTTGCCCCCCGTCATTGCGAGCCTTGCGAAGCAATCCAGATCGGAGCTTGAATGCGACACAGATCTGGATTGCTTCACGTTGTTCGCAAAGACGGGAAGCGGATGGGTATTATGCCCTTGCCCCCCGTCATTGCGAGCCTTGGCGAAGTAATCCAGAGCGGAGCTTGAATGAGGCACAGATCTGGATTGCTTCACGTTGTTCGCAAAGACGGGAAGCGAATGAGTATTATGCCCTTGCCCCCCGTCATTGCGAGCCTTGGCGAAGTAATCCAGAGCGGAGCTTGAATGAGGCACAGATCTGGATTGCTTCACGTTGTTCGTAAAGACGGGAAGCGAATGAGTATTATGCCCTTGCCCCCCGTCATTGCGAGCCTTGGCGAAGTAATCCAGAGCGGAGCTTGAATGAGTCAAGATCTGGATTGCTTCACGTTGTTCGCAAAGACGGGAAGCGGATGGGTATTATGCCCTTGCCCCGTCATTGCGAGCCTTGGCGAAGCAATCCAGAGCGGAGCCTGAATGCGACACAGATCTGGATTGCTTCACGTTGTTCGCAAAGACGGGAAGCGGATGGGTATTATGCCCTTGCCCCCCGTCATTGCGAGCCTTGCGAAGCAATCCAGATCGGAGCCTGAATGCGACACAGATCTGGATTGCTTCACGTTGTTCGCAAAGACGGGAAGCGGATGGGTATTATGCCCTTGCCCCCCGTCATTGCGAGCCTTGCGAAGCAATCCAGATCGGAGCTTGAATGCGACACAGATCTGGATTGCTTCACGTTGTTCGCAAAGACGGGAAGCGAAGGGGTATTAGGCCATTCCCTCGTCATTGCTTCACTTTATCCGCAAAGACGGATCCTACGAAGCATCTACCACGATTTGCTGTGCCGTAAATAAAGTATTGATAATATCCGCCTGGGTGGTTGCAGGGCCTACCAAATCCCCATTGATAACAATTTCCTGATCGGTTTTTGCTGTAACATCCACTGGAGTGGCTTCAGTTCCGTCAAAATGGCCCTGGGTGCTGATTGATAAGGTTGTGGTATCGGACTGGGCGTCATAAGCAAAATGCAGGTAATGGGTTAGATTTGATTCGTTTTCACCCTGAAGCAATTGCGATAAATCCAGTTTATCTTCCTGGGGGTTAAAATCAGTAATGATATCGCGCTCCGGGCTTCCTTCTACACCATGATCATTCGCCTGCCAGAGGAAAATGTCATGGCCCGCGCCGCCAGTTAACGTGTCATTCCCCTTGCCGCCAATCAGGATGTCATTACCATCTCCGGCAATCAGCAGGTCGTTTCCTCCTTTGCCATCCAGCATGTCATCGCCGAATACCCCCCTTAGAACGTCTTCCAGTTCAGAACCTACCAGATGGGTATTGCTATGATCATTCTGCGTATTTTCAAGATCATGAAGCGCAGAATTAACTACCGTCAGCTCAATAGTCTGGGGAGCAGATTCCAGCGGATTATTATCACCAACATCTGAAATAGCAGTGACGGTAATACTATGTTCGCCCTCGCTTGCATTTTGAAGGTGAAGTTGCTGCAAATGGCTGGCGGAAATTTCCCAGGAGCCTTGAGCCAACATCAGACCAAGGGGATTACCGTTCTCATCAACTGGAACAGCGTCGCCCAAACCATCCAGACGTACTCTCAATTCATTAGCCGCCGGGTTTACAACCTCTGCCTGGATATTTAAAGGGATAAGTATGGCAAGCGCTGCAACAACCGAATGGTACAGAATATTCATCTCTGGATTATCAGCGCGTGCTGCAACAACAATATCCACGATGTCAGTGTCAGTTAAGGAAGGTCCGCCTGTATTGCCCAGGTCATTGCTGGTCATCGTCAGGGCATCAGGGCCAAAATAATTCGACAGGCCTTGATATTGCACACCTAATGCCAGCAAATTATTAATATCATCGACTGTTCCGGTTAATACCAGATGATTAGTCAACTCGCCCGAAACCGTTACGCCTGCTACGCTGCCGGATAAACTTAACAAGCCATGATCGACTGCCAGTGTTACGGTAACCGGATTGGCGCCCGCATCAACATCAGTGACTCTGAGGCTGTTAATAGTAAGGATTTCATCTTCGCCAGCTTGCAAGGGAACCAGTGGGGTGATATTCACCGGTGCGTCATTGACGGGTTCGATATGAATAGGGACATTGGAAACCGCCGAAAGGGCAGGGCCTCCAGAATTGCCATTGTCATTCGTGTTAATTACCAGGGTATCTTGTCCGTTGTAGTTTAAATTGCTTTGGTAATGAAGGTTACCATTCAAAGCCTGGTTAATCGCATCGATTTGCCCGGTTAGAGTAACTTCATTACTCATATTGCCAGTGACTAGGATGCCGCTTAAAGAGCCGGTAAGTGATAATACCCCATGCGCGACCGAAAGCGTAACCGTCATATTACCATTGGCCTCCCGCGCGTCGATATCGCTAATCTGAATATTATTGAGAACAATGCCCTGATCTTCCGATGCAATAAAAGAGGCAGGATGAATATTAATCGGCGCATCATTGACCGCAGTAATATCAACAGCGACGCTCACTTCGCGGACAGGGCCTGGGGCAGCCTGATTATCGACTGTTTGAGCCTGTATGCTTAATTCGGCATTTCCATTAAAATCGCCAGGTAAGAATACAATGCTGCCCAGATTAGAGGAATTGACTTTGAAAACCCAGGTCCATTCGCCGGTTGAACTGTCATACAGTTTGTTTTCCAATGTGCCATTGACGCCAGCCGGGAGTTGAATTTCAGCGCCTTCAGGAACGCCCTTAACAGTAATCAGTAATGATTCCGCTGCATTTTCCTGCACGTTGCTGGCAGACCCATTATAGCTGTCTACATTATCTCTAGCCTGGAAATTAAGATTAATGTTAATTTGTCCATTTTCCATTCCGCTGGCAGTACTGTCCGCTCCGGCGCCAATGATATCTACCGGATCGCTGACTGGATTAATATCAAGATGTATAGTCTGGCCGCCACCTGAACCGGGTAGGGCTGCGAGCGCTTCTTTTGTGAAGGCGATAACCTGCAAATCCAGGCTGCCGCTAAAGTTTTCCGGGGCAATCACCTTAATGCTGGATAAATCGAAGCTGGCAGCGTTAACTGTGATTTTCCAGTCGCCATTACCCATGTTTTGCGCAGAACTAATCAGAAAATCATCAGGAACACCACGTATCACCAATGAGACAATCTTCTCTGAGCCATCACTGTCTACAGTACTGACTGTCATGCCTGATAAAGGAATTCCTCCTGCAACATCTTCATTGCCGCTAAAATTGAACTGACCGCCAAAATGAACCGGATCATTGACTGGCAACACCTCAAAATTTAATATTTTGGTATAGCTTGCACTGTCAATGACAGCTAGCCCCTGGCTATCCAGCGCCTGGTCAACGAGGCTAACAACCGCTGTGACACTCACATTGCCGCTGAAATCATTGAGCGGCTTGAATTGCAGATGGTTTAAATCGTTGACTGATACGGTCACATAGCCATTGGCGTCGACTGCCAGGGGCGCACCATTACTGTCAACAAAAACGCCCTTGGCGGGATCGACTTTGAGCCGTACACTATCAATTTGTTCGCTGTTATCCACATCAGCGGATGCGACATTCAAGCGTAAAATGACTAGCCCATCTTCATAAGCTGCATTAGGAAGATTGACATCGGAACCGTCGGATACCGGTTGTTTGTCGCTGTTCAAACCCTCTGTTTGTACAACCTGAAGACTGACCGCCGGCGTATGGTTCGGGTCGTTAATGGCAGGGTTTGCAGGTACATCGACTACTGGGGCGACATCGACTGGTGCCGAAACGTAACTGCCGCCCGTGTTGGAATCACCGCTGGCCATATTGGCTGCTGCCCAATTTAAGGCAAAGGGCAGGCTGCCTGAGTAGTCCACTGGTGTTTGCAGAATGACCTCCCCTACACTCAGGTTTCCAGAAGAATCTGCATTGACCTGAATGACATAGCGATCATTAACAAAATCATAAATAACCCCGCTGCCTGACAGTTCAAATCCGGAAGGGAGGGGGCCTTGTATCAACAGTGCATAAACATCATCACTCGTACCATTGCTCAGAGATAACATTGAGGAGAGCTGGCTGCTGATATTCTGCGGAATATCTTCTACTGTGTGAATAACAGCAGGAGTAATGGTAATAGTGCCTGCTTCTACAGGGGGATCGCCAGGGCCACCACCGCCGCCAGTAAAATTCAGTGTGATGGAAGTGGATCGAGTGGCTGGATTACTAATATCCTGTTCATTATTATCTCCCAAATCCCGGACTTGAGCGTGGAAAGTCACATTGATTGGGCCGTTATAGCCAAATTTGGAGCTGATCTGTAAATTATCCAGTGCAGAAGCAGGTACAATCCAATTGCCTACGCCATCATAAATCCCACCGATGACCACAAATTGATTGCCCAAACCGGTTATCACCACGACTTCTATGGTCTCCACACTGGAAGGATCCAAATCCTGGAAGGATAAATGCCCCTGTGAAGATGCATTAGTGGACAAATTAACCGTTGTACCGTTAAGGGCATTGATGCTGGTGAGAACGCCGCTATTATCGGGTGCGAGGATATTGAGCGCGGCATCCGGTTCAACAACCGCCTGCAGGTCAATATGCAGATTTCCCACAATATCTTTGCTTACAGTAGGGTTGCCATCAGCATCTTGCTGGCTGACCGAAGTGATTGCCCGTAGATTGATATCTGCATCCGAATCTTCTGCCGCACGTATTTGCAGGGATTGTCCCTGTAAAAGCCCATTTAACTGGCTGGAAGTTAATGTAACAGAGGTATCACCTATAGTAGTTATAGCCACGCCATTGATGAATAATTGTGCTCCCGAAGGAATGTTTTCGATACGAAGGCCAGAAATAAATTCCTGGCTGTCGCTGAATGCAGGCGGACGCCAGTTCACTGTCGTCATGCCGTCTTCAATACCTGCAGAATTTCTCGCATAATCGCCGGCATCAATCACCGGGGTTACATGGATGACAATTTGCTTGTCGATTGAAATATAATTACCATCATTTTCAGTGACCACAATATGTGCATTCAGCGTCATATCGGCAGTACTGTTTGGCGGCGGTATGACAATTAAATCACTTAGGGTAGTGAGGTTAATTTCATACTTAGGCTGGCCGTTAGCATCCAGGCCGACATAAGTCATGGTCACTGTATTTCCATTACTATCCAGTAATTGGGCGCCGGCTGGAAGATTGGAAATCACCATGGTGATTGTTTCTGATGTGTCGGTTGGCGCCAGGGCTTTTTCGCCGGAGAGCAGTTTAAAGTCGAGACGAGCCTGCCCGTCTTCTGCGATCGTTGTTTCAACGCCATTATTGATTGCTGACCAACCGGTATTCGTTACATCAAAGACGGGGACATCAGACACCCCTTTGAGATTAATGAGGATATCCTGGGCGCTGGTAATTTGCGTATCGGTTTCTACGCCGGTGCTCAAAGTGGCCTGGTCAATAACCACCGCCTGCACCTTAATCGAGAAATCGACATTGCTTTCAGGTACAGGATGCAGGCGCACGTCAGGGAAATCCGTATTATTAAACTGATAATAATTTTTACTGCTATCAACCGCATCTTTATAATATTGATATTGAATGGTATGGCTTTGTCCCTGATTATCGGTATAAGTAAGGGATAAATTATGTAAACCTGCACCCAGGCCTGCAACATTCAGCGTTGCACCATTGATTGAAAAATAAGCGCCGTCAGGAAGATTGGAAATCCGCAAAAATGTATTTTCAGACAAGTCAATGTTATCCGCAAGCTTACTCAGATTTATAAAGCTCCCCAGATTAATTGGCGCATCTTCGTTAGAAACGACATAGGGTTTATTGATATTTAACAGGATGTTATCGGCGACCGGCTTGACATCGATTGTCAACTCAATGGGTTGCGATTGAGCATATTGAAATCCACTCAGGAAATTAGCATTTTCCTTACTTACGGCAATTGCCTCCACTTTAACCATGCCGCTGTAATCATTTGCCGGATTGATCTGCAGGCTGCCGATATTGGCGGGACTGACTTTATAATAGCCATTAGCGTCTGGCGTCAGGCCTGTACCAATCAATACGGCATTGCCTGAAGTTATTTTTACCAGATAGTAATCAATGGACTCTGAGCCGTCTGTATCCTGCAAGGCGGCTTTAATTTGTAATGCAATATTGGCTGCATCCTCCTGTCCCACATAGTGCTGGTTAGTCTGTGCCATATCCCAGACCGGGACATCGGCAATTCCTTTGACATCAATGGTTAAACTGCCAGTAATTGCTGCTTTGGACAGGGTGTTGCCATTGACTTCATAATTTATGGTGGCTTTCACTGTGAAATTTAAATTGGCGGTATAACTTGAAAAATCGGCGCGCGGTACGAAGGTTACACCGTTTAAGGAATAGTGGATCTGGTCGGAGCTGTTGAAGGCTTGTGGAGGAATAACAAAATACGTCACACCGCCTTCAACGACAGTGCTTAAGAGAACCCCATTGTAATAAAAGTCACCATAACTGGTCGCCGGTACTTGAATGAGCACTTTGCCGATGCTCTCGCCATTATCAAAATCACCAATGTCAATGGCCATATTGATGGGGATTGCCCCTTGGGGATTGACCAGCACTTCATTACTGTCGCGGCCAACATCTTCCACGCCAGATGCGGCGGCTATTGCAATAGTCGCGGCTTTATCATTGATGGTCAAGGTAATATTGGCATTGTCAGTGTCGCCATCGAAATCGCGCACATCAAAGCGGACATTTTTTACCAGATTCACTCCATCATGATCAATGTTGGCGCTGCTGACAAAAAAGACACGTCCATCCGCAAAGACATGGAGCACACCGATGACCTGGCCATTGGCATCATTATGCAGCGTAATCTGGTTGTCGCCAGTCCCAGTAATTGTATATTGCGTATTACCATCCCAAACTGAAACAATTTTACCCGTATCTGCCCCTTCTCGAGCTGTGGGCAGCAGGTCTACTGTCGAGGTGGTAGCCCCTTCAGTAATCGCAGCAAAAGAGGTATTCACGGCATCCGGAAGATCGTCCTGCACCGTAACAGGTAATTTTGCCACTGCGCTGCTGTCGCCGTCTGCGTCCTTGGCAATGACAGAGAAAATAATATCCAGATTATTTTTACTGGAGACCGCTTCAACAGGATGATCAATCGCGCCTAATAATGTGAAGGTATAGGTTCCCGAGGCATTCATTTTGAGGGTGAATTTGCTAACACCATTGGCGGTACCACGATAAATATCATTCACTGCATCATAGGAAAGGACAATAGGAACACCCCCTGATTTCCACTGGCCGTCGACACCGGAGTTAAAAGCCTGGACATCAATGCTATAGCTGGCCACGGTGTCGCTGCCTGTTTGCACCGTTATAACACCGTTTGCTGTCTCACCAGTTGAGGCGGCGGTAGATCCCGCATGGTTGCCTGTACTGGAATTAATATCGCTTTCTTTAACCGTAATAGCGCCTATTGGATTAATAATTGGCAATACACCGTCGGTAATGGTTGTGATCAGGTTAACCGGCGCGGCCAGCTTGTCGCCATCGCTGTCGCTGATTTGCACCGGGGTGTTAATGCTGATTGTGTTGCCATTGATATGCACATAACCGGTATTATTGCCGGTTTGCAGATGATCCAGCGGTTTATATTGTGTAAACGTGGTCGATACATCGACATCTTTCCCATTACTGCTTTGCGTCGCATTCACGGTCAGGGTGAGTATTGTGTTACTACCAATCTTTCCTGTTATGGTATGGGTATTATTATCATAAGTGAAACTGATGGTCTGGCCGCCTGATTTCAATTCGCTGCCCAGTTCACTCAGGATAGAATTAATAACAGTGCTATCAATCTGGATAGATTGAGGCAGGAGGCGATCAATCCCTGCGGCGACAGTGAAGGATTTAACATCACTAACCGGATAGCCGTTTGCAATAGACAAACTGCCTTCAGTTACTGCCAAACTTACAGTCTGTCCGCCTTGCGGATTAGCGCCATCATTAATAGAGACATTCAGGACAGCGCTGTCTGAATCACCATCTTTATCCCTTGCCGTAACATTTAAGGGCAGATTGAGAATATTGTTAAGACCCTGATCGAGTGGGCCATTCAACGTGACTGAATAGCTGCCGTTGTCATTTAAACTAATTTCAGCCAGTAATTGCTGGTTGTGATCGAAAACTTTAATACTGTGATCGCTAATGGTTGTGGTGGTGCTGTAACCATTGCTGGTCAGATTAGCCAAAGCAGGTTGATTGATGTCAAAACGGATGCTGGCAATCGGATCACTGCCAATATTAATATCCATAACTCCAGAGCTGCTGCTTGATCCATCCTGCACAATGGTGACCGCATCATTGATAACCGGATTAACACCGTCAGTCACGGTGGCAGACAAATTAACGGGATTAACCAGTAAATCGCCATCGATATCGGCTATTTGAACCTGGTAATTAATCCTTATCTGATCATTAATCAATGTCACGACACCGCTATTATTAGAAGCCAGATGGGAGAGCGGTTGATACAGGGTGATAATTTGCGTTAATGATAAATCCTGGTTTGCTTGTAAGGTAGTGACCAGCTTAATTTCCAAAACCATTTCACCACTGCCAGAGCGGAGAACGATGCTGTCGTTATTAACTGTGGCGACGAGTGATTCTGTCTGTCCGCTGACTGTATTAAAAAATCGAAGATCCGCCTGCAACTCAGCTGCCAGTGCTGCAGGATTTTGGATGGCGAAAGTACCTAAATCGAAGGGATCTGAACCATTATTAAGGACAATCAGGCTAGGACTTATGGCCGTTACCGGATAAGTGAGCGGCGCCAGATCGCCTTCAACCAGGCTAGTGGATATAGCTTGTCCACCGCTTGAGGGATTTCCGTCGGTAATGGTAATGACTAATGAATTGCTGGCAAAATCGCCGTCACCATCAATGACGGTATAATTAAGAGGCAGCTGTTGTATAAAATCGTGATCCAGACCATCAACAGTTTGCAGGCTCCAACTGCCATCCTGATTAATCGTTAGCAAACCTTTATCGGTTGTCACTGAGTAACTGCTATGGCTGGCGTCATAGGTATAGGTCGTACCGTTCACTGTAAAGCTGTAAAGGCGTCCCCCCTCGACATTCAACTGATACGAAGAAGACAGGTTACCAAGGACTGTATCGCCTTCAATCACGCTGGCGGTAACAGGTTGGGGATTGGCTACTGAGTCAGTAATATGGACAGGCACAGTGACCGTTGCGCTATCGCCATCGGTATCAATGGCAATAATATTAACCGGAAGGGTAACAGTGTCCTGGCCAGCTTGAGTATGATCCACTGGTTTGTACAGTTCAAAATCAACTAAAGCCTGATTACCTTGATTGGTTAAAGTCGCATCAAAGACAGCTACTTTGATGTTATTCTCAATATAGTAGCCATGCAAAACGCCATTATTCATTTCAAGCAATACGGGGTGGCCATCCGAAAACAGACCACTGTTTTCACCATTGGTGTAATTAAAACTGAGTGTTTTAATCGAATCGGAGCCGATATCAATCAAAAAATGCGCTGAACTCGAAGTGGCGCTTGCTGTGACGGGTTCTACCAGACTGATATCGTCCACATGGATGAGTTGTGGCGGGGCGCCGTCCAGGACGCTGATTGTAACCTGCGCCGGATTAGCCAGAGAATCACCATCAGCATCTATAATTTGTACGCCAGCCTTAATGGTAATCTGATCGCCTGCCAAATGAACCAGACCTGTATTATTGGTCTGGTTGTGGTCAATTGGGCCGTTTAAAGTGATTTTCAAATGACCATCAACATTGTACTGGTTGCTGTTCTGATTAGCGCTTAACTCAATGACCACAATGGCTGAACCGTTAAGGGAGCCGATTATTCGATTATTCTGCAGAATAAAATCGAGCGCTTGGCCATCGACTTTAATTTCCTGGCTCAGTTCACTGAGTAAATCATTAATAGTCGCTGGATCAAAGCGAATGGTTTCGGGAAGCAGGCGATCGCCGCTGCTTTGCAAAACAAAATCAGCCACTGGACTGGTAACAGGGTAAGTACCGGGAACCAGGTCTCCTTCAATGAGTGTGGTTGATGCTTGAGTGGTATAAGATTGACTGGGCGCATCGTGAATGCTTAAGTGGATTTCTCCCAGATTACTCTGATCGCTGTCCTTGTCCGTCGCGCGTACTGTCAACAGCAGTTCAGAAACATCATTTATCTGATCAAAAGGGCCTTTCAGGGTAGCCGTGAAACTGCCATCGGTATTCAGAATAACATTTAATAATTCCTGCCCATTGCTTGGGCTTAGCGGATCATTAATTGTAATGCTGAGCACATTGTTATTGATTTGATAACTCGTCTGATAACCGCCGCTGGTTAGACCGCTTAACGAATTATGCATCGCATTACTGTCTTCAAAGACTAGCGTGGCTATTTTGTCACTGCCCAAATCCAGGAGAACTTGCCCCAGAACCACTTGCTGTATAGTGGCCTCAGTAAATGCAATGCTATCCTGACCGAGTGCCGGCGGATTAGCATCATTAATTTGAACGTGGAGATTAACTGGATTTTGTAAGGGATCGCCATCGCTGTCTTTGGCCTGTAACTGGAGATCAAAATCAATACTGCTGCCATTTTGCCTTATAATCCCGCTGCTATCGCCATTGTTCTGATGATCAAGCGGTTTATATTGAATGAGTTCGGCAGAAATCTGGATATTCTGGCCAATATTAACGGGGGTTAATTTGAGCTGAAGAACTACTTCATTGTTCGTGTCGACAGCTGTTAAAGTAATGACACCATTGACCACCGTGGAGGTTACATGCAGGGCCAGGCCGCCAGCAGTGATTTCCTGATTAAACTCCTGAATAAAGCTATTTATAAAATTATCGGCAAAACCAAGGCTTTCAGGCAGTAGTCGGTCAACACCAGCCTCAATACTAAACTGATGATTGGTGGTCACCGGATAAGCGCCTTGAATGGCGTCCAAATCCCCTTCGGTGGAAATCAGTTGTGAAGAATTGCCCCCTGCTGCATCAGGACCGTCAGTAATGCTAATACGGATATTTCCCTTGGCGATATCATTGTCCGCATCAATCGCTTTAATGGGAATAACCAGTGTTATTTTATTAGGCGGTTGATCCAGGGCTTGAAACAATTGGAACTGATAAGAGGGGGTTCGGGTTTGCTCCGCATTGGGAATAACTGCGGACAGGCTTAGTTTAAAAACTGTAATATCGGTTCCCCGCACAGCCGCTGTAATCGTATGGCTATCGCGGCTAAGGTTATAGATAAGTGCTTCGCCGTTTGAAGTGAGCTGGCTGGCTTGTAAAATTCGCAGGGCGTCGCTGCTGAACGTCAAATCTTTTGCCAGATCACTGCCGAAGTCAACCTGAATCGTTCCATTCATCACCTGATGTTCAATGGTGGTATCCACCAGGCCTGTTTGTTGTATGCTATGGATGAGGGGCGCATCGTCCTCAAAATGAATTTTGCTGCCAATTTCAATTGTCGCTGTGGACACATCGCCTGAGGTATCTTTTAAAGTCAGGCTGGCCTTAACCAGATTAGTCAAAGATAAGCTTTCATCAGTGGAATCAGGGTTATTATGATAAAGCCCATGGTATTGAACGACCGTTATTTTCCCGCTGCTTTCATCAATCCCGATAGCGAATACGACAGTATTGCCGCTTTTACCCAATACCCGATCATTTTCAAGCACCAGGGTAATTGGACTGCCATCGCTGGCGCGTAAAGCAGAGGGCGAATCACCGAGCTCCAGCGCATAGCGGGTTGTAATAGCGCTGGCTGGCTGATTAAATTGTGAACCACTGGAAGATAAAATATCTCCCTCGGCAATACTCAGTGGTTTCCCATAATTGAAGGGATCGCTAAGATTGCCCTGACTGGCATTACTGTCTCCATATTTTAAAGTAATTGATTCATCAAGGGTTAGTTCACCGTCATTTAAGGCAAGCATCGCCTCCGGCTTGGGATTGCGAAGCCCTAAAATATTATTTTGTTCAATAGCGAAGCGGGCATCATTTTCAGCAAACCGTGTATCATAACCTGCACCGACATGGCCTAAGCTAAACAAAGGTTTATCGGTGTAAAAACTGGCTCCGCCGCTCTGGAGGGGCGCTTCACCCGCAGCAGGAGCTTCTAACTGTTCTATCAGTTTAAAAATATCGGTATCGCCCAACTGCGTTTGCTTCAATAATTGTTCAAGCGGCGTTTCCGGTATCTTGTTAAGAAGGGGACTTATCCCGTTGAGCTGAAAAGTATAAGCCTGATCCGGCAACAGCGAAATCGCAGGCTGAAACAAAAGCTTGATCAGCGAATGACCCCCTCCCAGCAGTACGACGGTATCGCCTGCATGAATAAGGGAGCCTTGTTTAAGAATCTTGCATTGTCCGTTCTCATTTGTTCGAACCAGCAAACCCTGAAGTGCCTGTACTTCACCAGAAATTGCCTGTGCTGCCATGGATACCTTATGCTTCTGCTTTGTTTAGAATTTATTTTATAAATATATAGCAGAAACAAATTAAATTGCGTTGTAATTTGACAGTTTTGTCTTAATCTTAACAATTACCAATGAGCTAGTTGTATTTTGTCTGATATAAAAGGAGCATTGTGCTTCTATTTGACTAGAATTATTCATCCTCATATAATCGTTAAAAACATTAAGGATGATTTGTCGTGCGCTTTGTTTATTTATGGAATGATCCCGATCGAACCCTGTATGACATTTCAACTGTCCCCCAAAATTTGCTAGTTATACGCCCCAATGCCGCAACCACTTTATCAATTCTTGCTGAGAGATTGAAGCTGCTTCAAGTGCAATACCCAAAGCTTGAATTGAATTGGCTTGAATGTCCCCTGACTTGTGAGTTGGCTGTAAAGCCAGTTTATTTGCGCAGCAGTGATAAAATCAGCTGTCTTTATGATCACCATGAGTTAGCTCGCTGGTTTGACAAAGGCGTTAAGCCTGACCCGCTTGGCAAGGCGCAGGGTGTAACTGCAAATTCTTATGCCTTGGCAACTCCTAAAAAAATTCTTGAGTTTGTTATGGATAATATAAACTCGGCTGTAAAGGCTGCCATACGAGCAGAAAAAGAACAGACAGGCAACGCAGATATAGAAGAAGACATTGAATACGCCATCAATTTTTTTGTATATGATTTTACCCAGAATCCCCCGGCTAAAATCCCTGTGCAGCCAGGTAAAGAAGAGCTTCAGCGGCTTAAACGAACTGAAAAGTATCTCTCCTGGGAAGAGCCTTCTTTTATAGACTGGTTGTTTTGTGGGTTTTTTAAGGAAGAAAAGCCAAAAGATCTGCAAAGTGAGCGCTTGCTGGTTGAACGCGAACCAATGATACCTTAAGCGAGCGCAGCCGGATATTCCTTCAAAAACATCAAGTACCCCCCGGGGAGAACGTCCGAATTCCCTTGGCCCCAACCCTATAGCTATCTACACAAATGTTTTACCCGCTGCGAATCCCCGGGGCTTCGACCGCATTTCTGTAGATAGCTATGGGCCCCCACCGAGGGAACCACACAAACCCTATTCAGCCCTAAGATCTAAAAAAATAACGTACATGTGCCAGCAAACTTTGTAACAAACTATGCCTGTCAGTTCCTTCAACAGGAATCTGGGCATGACGCAGGTTTTCAATTGCTTTAACGCCTTTGACCACAACGGTACTCATTTTTTCCATCAGTTCCGGTCTTGCTGCAAATAATTTCCCGATTGTGTCATGGGTAATTTCTATAATTAAGCATTCTGTTTCCATAAAAAGAGAGCCGCGGCAGGCAGCGCCGGTCAGCATGGATATTTCCCCAAAATAATTACCTGCCTCATAGCTTTCAAAAAGTAAGGGTTTCTCCGTTTGACTGTTAATATAGAGAGAAGCCGACCCGCTATAAACAAGAAACAGGGAATCATTATGGCCGCCTTCAATCAGCAGCCGTTCTGGCGGCCCATATAGTCCATAATGACAATGTTCCACCAGGAATTGAATTTCCTCTCCATTCAAAGAATGAAATAAATCGATTTGCTGTAGAAACTGACTGATTTCATCAGCAGTCAATATTGGCTTTTCTGCTATAACTTGGCCAGTCAGTAAAATATTTTCACGCAGGCAGCGATACCAGAGTACAGAATAAATTTCATCTTTCAGAAAAAGAGGGTTAATTTCCGCTGTAGTATATTCCAGATGATAGGTGCTTGTTTCCTGGCCGCACTCCATAAGTGTTGCACAGGGTTCGGGTTCATTGTGGACTTTACAGGATTGCAAAGCTGTTTCGATTAAAATGCGTTTAAACCGATAGGGGGAAATGGCCTGGCTGATAGTGATTGTCAGTGATTGTCTGTTCACCGCATGAGGCTGGGACAGATTTTCGATGAATAATTGCGAGATTACCGAGTTGGGAATCGATAAAAGATTTCCTTCAACATTGAGCAAGTTCACAAAGCGCCAATTCACATCGATCACTTTCCCTGTCAGTGTCTGCATTTCCCCATAGACAATAATCCAGTCTCCCTCACTAAATTGTTTGGTTGTATTTAAACCAATGCCGGCAAAGACGTCGCTAAGGGTAGCTTGCGCAGAATAACCCAGAATAATAGCCATAACCCCCGAAGCGGTAAAAATACCAAAAACGGATTTTTCGAATACGAAATGAACAATAGCAGCAACGGTGATAATTAAAAAAAATAAAGAAACCAAATCTTTGAAAATCTTAGGAATCAATATGCCGGACTGCCGTAAAAGCCGTTTCCATATAAAAATATGAATGATTTGATTGGCAATAAAAAATAAGGAAAACCACCATAAACATTCCAGAACGATTTTGATAAACCGCTGTGCATCGTTACCGCTAACCAGCGCCGTAATATCTTTCTCAAAAGCATAGAGAACGCTGAAAAAAAGGAACACTCCAGCGGCAAATAAGACTTTATGGTGACTTATTTCCTTAACAAATTTTTTCAGAATAAAATTATAAAAGTTCACCGCCAATAGAAGGCTTAAGATTAATAAAATTGTTTTGGACAACTCATGAATGTTCATAGCATGAGCTTAAGAGGTTTGTATTCCAAGTGTAGCTCAACAATAGTAAGAAGGAAATTTTCCAAGGTCATTGATTTAATATAAATTCCACAGTCTAATTGAAATATTCATCCGGTCTGTAGGGTTATTATGCGCCTGATAAAATTTGAAAGCCTTTATAATGGAAGCGAGTGGATAGATGATCTTTATGTCTATCTTGATGAGCAGGGGAATATTCTCAAACTGTCTCCCATAGCCGATGAGTCAATGCAGGCAGAAGAAATAAAAGGCTGGGCGATTCCTGGTTTTGTCAATGCGCATTCGCACGCTTTTCAATACGCAATGGCCGGCGCTACCGAGTTTATATCCCGGCATGCGCAAACTGACGACTTCTGGACTTGGCGCGAAGCCATGTACCGCACTGCACTGGAAATGACTCCAGAACAAATGGAGCGTACAGCATTGATGCTTTATCGGGATTTAACCAGGCAGGGATACACCAGCGTTGTAGAGTTCCATTATCTTCACCATGACCAACAGGGGAAAGCCTATAACAATCTTGCGGAGATGGGGGAGCGTCTTGTTCATGCCGCACAGCAGGCGGGGATTGCAATTACATTGGTGCCTGTCCTCTATCAGCAATATGATCTGAAAAATGACTACAAACCAGAGCAGCGTCGTTTTATTTCCCATAGCTTGAATGATTACTGGAGGTTATATGAAGCAACAAAAAAAGCCTGCAGTTATTATTCGCGCGCCAAAATTGGAGCAGGAATTCATTCAATCCGGGCTGTTTCACCTGTGAATATTATTGAATTTTGTCAAACAATTGAAAAGTCTGTGCCCATTCACATGCATATTGCCGAGCAGATGGGGGAGGTGGAACAATGTAAGCAGGTATTAGGGTTAAGGCCTGTTGAATGGTTTTTAGATGCCGTTTCGGTTGATCGGCGCTTTAATCTTGTTCATGCCACCCATCTTCTGCCCCATGAAATCAAACAATTGGCTAAGAGCCATGCCAATGTGGTTTTGTGCCCTTCAACTGAGGGCAATTTGGGGGACGGCATTTTTCCATTAGTTGCCTACATGGAGAATCAGGGCAGTTTCTCTATTGGAACAGACAGTCACATCGGCGTATCCCCCTTTGAAGAACTACGCTGGCTGGACTATGGGCAACGTTTGCTAGGCCAAAAAAGAAATCTTCTGTGTTTGGGAAAGGTTGGAAATAGTGGGGAAATATTGTTCAATCAGGTTTCACAAGGCGGCAAATTAGCAATAGGATCATGGGCTGGCGATATGTTCAATATGGGCTCTCCTTTGGACTGTGTAATCATCAATAGCAAACACCCACGACTTGAGGCAGCTACAAAGGCGAACCGATTATCGAGCTTGATTTATTGCTGCGATCAGACGGCAGTTGCTGGTGTTTTAATGAATGGAAAATGGGTTTATTCAAAGGTTGAATAAAGTTGTAGAGCAGCTGCTGTGTAGCCCGGTTGCAAACAACCGGGAAATCGATTTATACGTTACCAAGCCATTTCAGACCAATATAAGGCCCGTTAAAGGCAACATTGGTTTCTTCAGGGATATCGGAAAGTGCATGCTGGGCATTGAAATAGTTAACCCACATGTAACCCGCATCAAGCGTCAGTACCCCGGTACCCAGTAAGTGGTTGTATTTGGCGCCTGTTTTCGCTTCCAGTTCAGGCACGGTGGTCCATTTGCTGGCAGAGGTATGCAGTCCAGTTGTTGGCGAATGATGATTAATATCGCTATCACCAACAAGCAATGCTGCTGCGCCATTCGCATAAATGGCAAAGGCATCATTGAAATTGTAGGTCATATCCATACCTACACGAGGCCCAAACCCTTTAAATTCTAAATTACTTCGATATGTTGTTGCATTGAGGCTGTAAAAATTTTTCACATCATGCTCAAGACGCAGATATTGAAAACCGCCATGGAAACGAATATCTTTATAATCACCGAAGTCAACATGCTGTCCAAATTCAAAGTTAACAGCATCCCATTCCGGCTTGGCTGAGCTGGTAAAAGGTATATCAATCAGGAAAGTCTGGCTAGACAGAAGAAAGGTTCTTGTTGTTCTTTCACTATAATGGTACCAGTTGACATTTAAGTCATTACCAGTATTGAAATGATAAGAGCCCTCGAGCTTGAATCCCCAATCCCATTCAGGTCTAAACTCATTTCGCAGCTGGCGATCGCCGGTGATGAGCGAACCAATGTAGATGGTGTTGGCGCTGTAAGATGGTTTTAAATATAAGGCTTGTATACCGATATCCCAAGCTGTAGAAGGGCAAGGAACCGTAACATTACCCGGCTGGCATATTGGTCCCATTGTACCGGCAAAACTTGAACTGCTTACTGACACTAGAACAGCTAAAGCAGTTTTTTTTAAATCTAACATGCATGTCTCCATATGACTTATTATTCAGGATTCATTCAACCTCGAAAAAATCCAGCTGCATGTTAGCATACATTTTTATAATCAATAAGTTTTACCAAAGGATAACAAACCAGTCCGGCATAGGCGCGAGAACTCATCTGCTGCTATTCACCTGCCTGACGGCATTCGTTTCGGGCATTTTCATTACAAAGGGCCACACAGTTTTTATCATCCGCACTTTCGCACTTGCTGATGCATTTTTGCAGGATATCCTGTACACAACGTCCCTGATCGGCATCCTGATCCTGTATCTGCACTTCAGGAATCCCATCTGCTGCATACACGGATGCAGCGAATAAAATCCCGATCCAAAAAATTGCTGTCCTCATTACAGACTCCTTGTATCCTGGCCGTCAGGGACGAGAAGAAGGTATAACGATTAAGGTAAGACTCAAATTTTATACCAAGCGGTACCTGGCCAGAGTTATCACCGCTTTGGCTATTCGAATAGGTCATTACCTGTTGTTGCCATTGTTGCCATTGTTGCCATTGTTGCCATTGTTGCCATTGTTGCCTGGATTTTGATTGTAATTCGAGTTCTCGCTATTACCCGCGCCATTACTATTTCCTGGGCCAGTACCTGTATTGTCCGATCCCCCTGAATTTCCTGAGCCACCGGAATTACTGCCTCCTCCCTGTGCGACATCCGAACCACCCCGACAAATGGGGGGACGGTATTTATCAAGCAGGGTACCTGCCCTGCAATCCCAGGTAATTTCTCCACCGGACTGCACCGTTGGGGTTAAGATGATAGTGCCATTACCGGCCTGAGGGGTATAGGAGATGGTTATTAAGCCGTCCTGGATATTGATAGAAGAGACCCCCGATGTAGCGTTGGGCGGTGAATAGCCTGCTGCGTTATTATCAGCCGGGAGAGTGCCGTTTTTAATCTGGGCGGAGTCAGATACAGCCAGTTTAGCAGTATTAGCCAAACTTAAACCCTCTGTTACTCGAGCGCGTATTGTATAATCCTGATAAGCGGGAACCGCAATGACGGCTAGAACTCCAATTACCGCCACGACAATTAACAGCTCAATTAATGTAAATCCTGCGTTTTTCATAGAATATTTCGAATAATCCTTATTTTTAAAGTGTAGCACTTCCCGATAATTGTGTCTGCTATTCCCGGGGAAGGTGATTGCTAATAAAAAACTTCCTCAGTATGATATTGAAGACAAATAGGGCAAAGGAAGCTGTAAGGAGTGTGTAATGGAATTATCGGCTCTGCAACTCGATCATTTTCTCACGAATGGTTATTTAATTATTGAGAAGTTTTTTACTCCATCCATCTGTGAAACCCTGATCGACAGAATCAATTTTATTATTAATGACTACCAACAGGAACTCCCGGTTACTGTATTTACTTCGGAAACCCAGGACCATGCCAAAACCGAGTATTTCCTGAATTCGGGTGATAAAATCCGTTTTTTCTTTGAACCGGAAGCCTTTAATCAACAAGGGAATATGATTAGGCCTCTGGAAAAGTCATTGAATAAAATAGGCCATGCCCTGCACGAGCTTGATCCAATATTCAAGCTCTATTCGCGAAGCGAGCGCTTAAAAACGATTTGCCATCAATTGGGATTTGAAGTTCCCAGCCTCATACAGTCAATGTATATTTTTAAACAACCAGGAATAGGTGCAGAAGTGAGTTGCCATCAGGATGCCACGTTTCTGCATGGACAAAAGGATGTCCTGGGATTCTGGTTTGCTTTGGAAGATGCGACGCTGGAAAATGGCTGCTTGCAGGTGATGCCTAGCCCTACGATAATACCCTTATCCCGAAAAATGATTAGAGATAATGAAAGGATTTATTTTGAGGACTACTATCCTTTACTGTGGGACGATAAATACAGTCTACCCTTGGAGGTCAAGCAGGGAAGTTTGATTGTGATCCATGGGCGTTTGCCGCATCGGAGCAATGCTAATCACTCAGTAAAATCCCGTCATGCTTACAGTTTACACGCCCTGGATGCCGCCTATCCTTATCCTGAAAGTAACTGGCTGCGTATGCCAAAGGGATTGCCTGTCTGGTAAACTATGGTTTTATGTTGTGGCAGAAGCGATGAGAAATTCATCTGGTATATCCATTGAGACGCTTGTATTAGTTGCTGTCTGGAAGCAGCCATTTATTTTCCAGGGCTGTTTCAGGGTAAGCAGTCAGTCGAATGAAAAAAAGGTGATTAATTTTTTATTCCGCTGTGAATATAATGATTCTTTGGCTAAGGAAACAATTCCTGACGAATTTTTACCCGATTCCTATCAATTCACCCATCTTTATACTGATGAATCCTCTATAAATCTGAATGCTGAATTTTCAGGGTTTGAGGATACGCTTTATGTTTTAAAATATGCCCTGCATCAGACTTTGTGGTCGATGTTAAGCAATTCGAAACATCGCCATGTATCCATTGACGATATGGCGATGAAAGCCCTTTACAAAAAAATAGAACCTATCCTCTATCATACAGGGCAATGGGAAAAGCTGGAAGAGGATATCGGTTTTGCCGCCTCAATTGATTTTTGCCCGCAGGAACAAACAGGGAAAAGGGCGATTGAGGTTTTATTCAATGGATTAAAGCGTCCGTAATTGGAGCCATAGATTTCTACACAACTGTTTTTACCGCTCCGTATCCCCGCGGCTTCGACTCATAGCTATCTACACCAGTGCATGAGAATTAAAAGCTATCGAATCCCCGCGGTGGAGACCATCGAATCCCCGCGGCTTCGACCGCGGGGCCCACACGAAGCCAATTCAATGTTAAGCACACTTATTTATGACTAGCTGTTAAATCTTATTTTTTGGCAACATTGAAACTTGTCTGAGGACCGTAATACTTCAAACAGGCATGGGCCCCGCGGTCGGTGCCGCGGGGATTCGGAGGGGAAAACATTTGGGTAGATACCTAAAACTGTTTCCCAAAAGTCACTCCAAAAACAATCTTGTTACTATCCGCCTCGTTCACGTCGAAATCCACATTAGGGGTTATTTCCATATCGGGCTTGATATGAAAAATATGCCCCAGGGTTAAGCGTCCAATCATGCGATCAGGCTCTCCCTTTTCATATTTAATCCCTGGGCCAACCCCCATGGTAAAATGGCCGAGAAAATTATAGGTCGCCAGCGCGAAAAGCTCGGTTTCATTATTGTGCTCTTTATTAATTGGTGTATTCTCGGCGATAATGCTAAACCCAAAGGGCAGGGTGAGCATGCGATGATATTCCAGACCGTAAGTGAAATGAGCGCCTTGATCAATATAATGACCCCCTAAGAATACGCCAAGCATATTATGATAAGTCTCGCGCGCATGGGCTTTGTTTTGCGGCTCATCGGCATAGCTCAGGCTGGCTGCCAAGCTTAGGGTAAAGAAAATAGGTAAACAAGATTTCAAAGACTTATCCCTGCAGTCAAAAAATTAAGGATAACAATAACCTGATTTTTTTAATAGCCTGTTTTATCGATGAATGACCACACCTACATGGGGAGGATGCGGCTCGATAAAGGTTTTTTTCTGGAGAATCATTTCTGTTTTTTGCATCCCTTGCTCCCAGCGCGAAAGGATGGATGAGGCGCTGAAATCGGCATCTTTTGTTGAAGATTCCCAGGGTTTTTGCTGGTATTGGATTTGCACAATATCCATACTGGTTATACATCCTAGTGAAACCAGCTTCAGGTTTTCGGGGTCTTGCTGTTTTTCGGGTGGTAACTGGGCATAGAGAGCCCGTATAGCCCGGCGCAGATTGTGCATGGCTTCGTAATTTTTTCGATGCTCTTCATAACGGCTGCTATAAATAATTTCAAGGTTTCTTTTCCTCACCTCGTCGAGCGTTTGCGGTAAATTACCCTCCGGACTCCACAGATCGATCATAAAACAGAGCGAGTTAACCCGAGGCATATCATCAAGCACGACCGATAGGGGGGTGTTGGAATAAATACCGCCATCCCAGTAATATTCTCCATCAATTAGAACAGGGGGAAATGCAGGCGGGAGGGCACCGCTGGCCATGACATGCTCGGGTCCAATTTTTTCAAATTTGGAGTCAAAATAGCGGATTTGCCCCGTATGTAAATTGGTCGCCCCCAGACTTAACCTGATATCCCCTCGGTTTAAATAGTCAAAATCAATTAATTCAATTAAAAAATCACGCAGCGGACTGGTATCATAGAAGCTGCTAAAATTGCCCTGCAGCAGATTGAGAAAACTATTCATCTGCGGTTTAAAAAAGACAGGAATCCCTGAAAGGATTAATTGCTGAAACTGAATCTGCATAAAAAATCGTCTGATCTCCAGAGACATTTCATCGCTGAAATGAAACAAGTCGGGTTGGGTTACGGTCTGCCAGAATTGCTGTAACCTCTTCAGGCGGTTCTCTGGCGGGTTGCCTGCAATGATACTGGCATTGATAGCACCAATGGAGGTGCCGCCAATCCAGTCGGGGATGTAATTATTTTTTTCAAGTGTTTCATAAACGCCCGCTTGAAAAGCGCCCAGGGCTCCGCCTCCCTGTAACACCAGCACAATTCGTCTGTTAACGAGATTATCAAAGTTTGTAATGGCACAACTGCTAGTGATTTCCATATAAATCCTTTTTATTATAACCCCAGCCAGCGAATGAACTGATTACTTGACTTCAAGTTCATCGTTTTATTTTCAAAATGTACTGTATATCCCTTGGTATCGGCATTCACTTCGACATTCTTTATTTTTCCCAAAGGCACAATTCGCATTTCCGTTTCATAATATCCTCTGACCATTTTAATCACAGGAATAACAAAGGATACTTCTTCCAAATCGGGATTGACATTCAAAACCCTGTCATTCCTGGCCAGAATACTATCAAATTCCTGGTTGCTTAGGGCAATATATTCCATATTGTTTATCTGACGACGAAGCATCCGTTCCAGCGGCGCGCTGGTTTTAAAAATACGCATATAGCTATCAGCATCGATCACGGCAATGGGCTCTTCTTCCTGACGTGAACTGTTTTTATTGGAATCCACAAACAGTATGGGTTCGCGCTGCTCTTCAGCTGGTTTTGTTTCAAGCTCCGTTTTGGCTTGTTTAGATAAGGAAAAACGGCTGCAATTAAGAAACTTGGAGCTTACAAACCAGTGATCGCTTGGATAATACATAACGAATAATGATTTATTTTTAATGGTATTAATGATCGGCACCGTCATTTCGATTGGCAGTGCAGGGCAACCCCAGCTTCGGCCTGGACGGCCATATTTTTTGATGAAATTTTCGGCCATATACCAGCCCCCATGCATGACCACGGCGCGGTTGGACGCATTATCATTAAAGCCGCGATCCAGGCCGTCCAGCCTCAGTGATAAACCTTCGCGCCCATAGTAAGCCTGATCGGTTGTATAGATACCAATACTACTGGCCTTGCTATTGTATTTATTGGAAAAAAAGTTGGTATTTAAGCTGCCCGAAGTAATCCCATGCGATACATAAGTATGAAATAATAATTTTTGCTGCGTTAAATCAAAGACCCAAAAGCGTTTTTCACTTGAAGGAAGCGAATAGTCAATCACCCCAAGTATATTCTTATTGTGCTGAAGATTAAATTCCCGGGCACAGCGTAATGTGGTCATCACTTTACTCACAACCTCGGGCCGCAGATCAGGTGCCTGCTTTTTCAGCATATCTTGAACTTCCCCGAGAGAGGGCGGCGGCGGGAAATCAATGGCAGGATTAATTAAGGAAATAACCCCTTCAAATACCGTGGGCTGGTACGGTAAGTTAAAATCAGGAGATGGAAGGGAAAAACTGGAAGACGTTACGGCTAACATGAGTAAGATTATTTTTCTCATGGTAGTATTTCCTTAATTATATTGGTATTTTTATTTCCTTTTTTTAAGCATAGACACAAACAGAAATGTTCACAAATTTAAATTTTTGAACACCCGCCAGGTCATGTCGAAGTGGTGTATCCTCACGAATGTCGTTCCCGCGCAGGCGGGAATCTATTTCTCCGACTTCACCATCCGAATCCCCGCGGCTTGACTATCCGAATCCCCGCGGCTTGACCATCCGAATCCCCGCGGCTTGACCGCCGGGGCCCATGTCTGGTGGCCGAACATGCTCTTCAAATGAATTCCAATGTTGCCGAAATAGCAATTTAAAAGCAGTAAGAAACAAATTTTTTAAAGATTATCCTTAATTATCAAGCCTGATATTTTAAACAGGCTTCGTGTGGGCCCCGCGGTCAAAGCCGCGGGGATTCGGAGCGGGAAAAACATTTGGTAGCTACCTATGGGTCGCAGCGGCGGGGATTCGATAGCTAATGCATTTTGTGTAGATACCTATGCGGCTCTAAATCGTTTACAAAGGGTGAGACCAGGGTTATTATGTGCGCATGATGATTAATAATTAATCTTATTGAGTCGAGATGAAAAGTAAAGATGAAGGGAAGGCCCCAGAATTATTCAAGTTTGCATCGGGGGCCATACAAACTCAGCGCTTTTTAACCGAAGTACAACCAGCCTGGAATGAGTTCTCTAAAACAACAATTGAAGAGTTTGCAGCTAAGATCAATTCTTCATTTGCAGGAGAACTGCAAATTAATAGAGATATCAGGGCACCTGCATGCGCCACTCAGTCGGTAGTTGCCAGGGCCTATGTATATTTATGTAATGCCCGACATTTATTCGCAAAAGAAAAGTCTCAAATGCAAGCTGAGAAAGCTTGTAAATATGGGCGGTTCGCTAAGAGTTATGCTCCTGATACGATTAGTTTTTTTATCCGAAACCCCTGGGAATCGCCTCTTCATAATGCATTTGCAAGGTTTTTGGAAGAATGCCCGGAGCATACAAAAACTTATGAAGACAAGCATAAAGTACGGATAAAACTGGATGGAGAGGATTCTCTTCAGTTCTCATACCTGGTGCGTTGGCTTGATGATACCAGTCGAAATCAAATTGAATATATTGTTGAAGTCATAGTGATACATCCATCTTTCCCTGAAGAGGGTGAAGGCAGAGAAAAATACTTTGAAAGGCAATTTGCCAAAGCGGATTTAATATTTCAAAAATGCATTAATTGGCAGCCGGAAGATGGACATGAGGCGTTCTTGGTTAACATTGCAAGGTTATGTCATTTCTTTGCTGTATTTGAACCCCTGGACAGTGGTAATAGTGCCATCGTTGAGTGGATGATTCGTGGAATAGGCATATATAAGGGATTAGAACTGGGCCCTTTTAATTGGGATGAGCTCGGTTGGGACTTCAAGGCATTTCTTACCCCCAATGTTGATGACTATGTGGAGTGGTTCGTTGAAAACGCGCTCCCGCATTTTGCTCCCATGAGCGAGCCCCTGCAGACAAACGGCAAGGCAAGCCCACAGGAACCTCAGGATAGGAATGCTGTTCAACAGAATGCGGGTATAATGTCACAAGTTGGGGTTTTCAAAACTTCTTCTTTAGTACCCAATTCTGACAAGGAATTAATTCAAATTGCCCCTTAATGGTTCAAACTGTAGCTAACCCCGAATTCTTGCGGCACCGACCCATAACTATCTACACATCCCTGAAAACAGTCTCCTCTCAGCTTCTACTTTCCTCGGCTTGTGTGTCCGAGGGATCCAAAAGACTGATAGAGAATCTGGACCCTGCGGACAACAAGCCGCAGGCGTAGGGGATGTGAAGATAGCTATGGGCTGCGACCGCTGGAATTCGATTTGTGAATATCAGACAGAACAGTAATCGTAATGTCGTGAAGCCGCCAGTGATGTTGCTCAATCTTATTACGCAGCGCCTGAATTTTTTCAGGTGAAATCATTTTTTTGTCGGAGATAATAAAAATATCGCCAAAAAATAAATGGCCTACTACACGAAACCGGATTTCAAACGATTTAACCCAGTCTTCCTGTTTCAGTATTGATTTTACCGCTGAAATGAGGGGGTCTGTTTTGTTTTTTTCAATGGTTTTTGGTACTTCGTCCATGAGATCCAGAATCGCATATTTTAAATTGCTGTAGCCATCATTGAGGATGCTAAGCGATATCAGTATGGCAATACTCGCATCAGCCCACCAGAAGCCTACCCCAATCCCAGCTATCCCTATAATACTGGCAAAACCGCTCATCCAGCTTGCCTTATTCATTTTGGAATCAGCAAACAATATTTTGTCGTATAATTTATGCGCCAGAGGGATTTTGATATGGCCGAGAATTGTAGAAGGTATGCTTGACCATAACAGGGCTATCATCATTATAAATCCCATCCAGATAGAGTAACCTGCAATATGAACGTCTGGAATAGAGGGATGTTCCTGTTTGATTAATACACTTGCCCCGTCAATGAGAAGGAAAATTCCCAGAACGAATAAGGCCATAGAACTGGTGAAATAGGACATTCCGGTTATTTTATGATAGCCATAGGGAAAGTTTTTATTGGCTTTCCAGCGAATAATTCGGCTTGCCAGCAGGAAGGACGCCGGGGGGATTATACCTAGCATATCTTCAAGCCAGACAGTCTTCATAGTTTGCGAGTTTGACATGGCCATAAATGAAAAAAAAGTAGCGCTTATCATGTAAAAGAACGAAATCCACTCGTATTTAATTGCTTTGGCATACAGAGGGTTTAAATGCGCTGGGAACTCCAGGTCTTTTGTAATATGCAGCATAATTTATGATCTCAATGGTTATTCAATCACTGCCTGGCATGAAGCTAATCTTCCACAGTATACTTTTTAGCCCGATGTTGCAATAACTCAAAAAATATCCTATTTGTTAAAGATAAGATCATGGATCAAGTTACTCCATTTTAGTTCCACAGTTAATTTTTATTCCTGTTAAAGATTGTAACTTCCACTGGACTCAGTTGATAAGGAAATTAGAATGAAAGCACTCTGTTGGCATGGAAAAAAGGACGTTCGCGTTGAACAAGTGGCTGATCCCAAGATAATAAACGACCAGGACGCGATAATTCGTGTAACGGCCTCAGCAATCTGCGGCTCTGATCTGCATTTGTATGATGGAATGATGCCAAGCATGGAATCGGGTGATGTGCTGGGGCATGAGTTTATGGGGGAAGTTGTCGAACTAGGTGCTGCAAACAAGAAGCTCAAAATCGGCGACAAGGTGGTTGTTCCCTTCACCATTTCCTGTGGCAAGTGTCAATTCTGCAAAAAAAAGTTATTCGCCTGCTGCGAGCTCTCCAACCCTAATGCTGAAATGGCAAGGCAGCAAATGGGGCAATCTCCCGCTGGTATGTTTGGCTATTCCCATTTATTAGGCGGTTTTCCCGGGGGGCAGGCGCAGTATGTGCGGGTTCCCTTCGCTACAGTAGGTCCTATTAAAGTCCCTGAGGATATTGAAGACGAGAAACTCCTGTTTCTATCGGATATTTTCCCTACCGGTTATATGGCTGCAGAAAATTGCGATATCCAGCCAGGGGATACGGTTGCCGTCTGGGGCTGCGGCCCTGTCGGCCAGTTTGCCATTCAAAGTGCCTGGATGCTTGGGGCAGGGCGCGTTATTGCTATTGATTGTGTTGCTGAACGTTTAACTCTAGCTGAAACACTGGGCAATGCAGAAACAATCAATTTTAAAGAAGAGGATGTGTTTGATGCCTTAATGGTGATGACGAGAGGCCTTGGGCCGGAGCGCTGTATTGATGCTGTTGGCTGCGAGGCGCATGTTGGCCCCAGTTTTGATTCAATCATCGACAGGGTAAAGCAAATGACCTATCTAGCCACTGACAGGGCCCATGTCCTGAGAGAGGCAATCAAATGTTGTGGTAAAGCAGGCACAATTTCCATGCCGGGCGTTTATCTTGATGCTCTGGATAATATCCCTTTCGGTGCAGCCATGAATAAGGGGTTAACATTTAAAATGGGCCAGACCCATGTTCAAAAATACATGCCGCTTCTCCTTAAAAAAATTATGGAAGGAGAAATTGACCCTTCTAAAATCATTACGCATCGCATTCGCTTAAATGAAGCCCCTGATGCTTACAAACACTTTGCCGAAAAATCAGACGGTTGCATTAAAGTAGTGATGACCCCTTAGGAGATTATGATGGATATTTATGATTATTTGAAAATGGATCATGAAAAAGTTAATCATTTGTTCAAATTATTTGAAAAAACAAGTTTATTAAAACGACAGCATGAGATAGTCACTTTAATTTCAAAAGAGTTATTAGTTCATGCCCATTCTGAGCAGGAGACTTTTTATAAAGTTTTAGCGCAGCATCCCTTAACCAGCGATATTGCTTCGCATGGGAAAAAGGAACATCTGGAAATTGAGGAACAGATTAATATTATTGATAACGCCTGGGGCAGTGAGCAATGGCCAGAGGCAGTGTTAAAGTTAAAAGAAATAGTAGAGCATCATGTGAAGGAAGAAGAGGGTGAGATTTTCAGAAAAGCTAAAAAAGTTATTTCAGATAAGGATGCCATCATTATAAAAGAAAAAATGCATTATCTGAAAGGAATGTTTTTGGTTTGGCTGGATAAGAAGGCCCATGAAAAAGAGGCGTCAGTCAAAAATAAAATGGAAAAGCATCCGATTAGGCCTGCCAGTAAAACGTTTATTAGCAATCACAGCAGGACAAATGGGCCGCATTAATATGAAATTACTGATAGTACTATTGCTTTTTCCCATGACCGTTTTTGCTTCAGAGAAAACGCTCAGTTGTTCAATGCCGGGGTTAGCAGGGGGCATCCAATTTACTCTTGACGGCAAGAGCGACAGCTTGCCGGAAGTTGATTTTCCTTATGAGGTTAAAACCACCGCATTTAGCATGCGGGATGACAATCTTCTTCTAATAGCGATGGACAGTGAAGACAAGTCACGCCCGCGATTATTTATTTCAGCACAATGGGAAAAACAATCAAAATCCTGGCAGGGACAATTTTTCGCTGACTTTGGTGGTCATCAGCTGCAGTTTGAGAATGGTAAAATAGAATGTAAGTAGGGCAGGGTCGAATGAGGGTTATTGATTGCAAGGAGCAAGCTTCTATCGCGTCAACTTATGGTAGATGCGGCGAAACCAATTCAAAGCCAGCAGTGTGCCGCAATCAACAATTTTCAAGTGATCCATCCACTCAAACACTTGCTGCCGAGACATAACATGGGTCTTGATCTCCTCATCTGCCTATCCCTCAAATTTTTTTTCCTTTCGGAGGAGCTTTCCATTTGCTTCCATACAGTACTCGGATAAGATGACCTATTATCTAGTATAGGCAGAAGAATTGAGCAGGGAGCTTGCATGGACAGCCAGTCAGTTTACAATAAAGCCAGGGATGCGCTTAAGCAGTGGAATGAGCAGTTAAAATCAAGAATTTTACGCAGTAATTCATGCCTGATGCATTCTTATTCCATACTCTTCGCAGACGACCTACAGTTTATTGAACAGCTCAAACAGTTTGCCAATCGGGTTGCTGCTGAATTAGAACCTGTTGTTGCTGAAAATAACCTCAATGAGAATCTCCCTGAGTTAAGTCAATTTAATTCAATAGGCGAGCGACATGATCGGGTGATCCACCACCCCTCCTATGTGCAGGCTGGTGATATCATTTACAGCACCGGTTTAATGGAGTTCCTGCGTCATCCAGGTCAAATGAAAAAAACACTGGCTCTTTTCATTCTTTCATCGCATGCGGGAGAAGCAGGGCATAATTGCCCGATTGCCTGCTCAGCCGGGATTATTCGTATCTTGACTAAAAGCCCCTTGAAAAATAATGATTTCTACATGGAAAAACTACTCGCGCCCTCATTTACTCATAATTTTACAGGTGCACAGTTTTTAACTGAAATCCAGGGTGGTTCCGATGTAGGTGCCAATGCAACCATTGCTTTTCAGGATGAGAAGAAAAGCTGGCGAATTGTAGGGGAGAAATGGTTCTGTTCAAATGCCAACGCAGATCTTATCCTATTAACGGCCAGGACTAATCCTCAGGCCTCCGGAACTAAGGGCTTGAGTTTATTCATGGTCCCGGCCAAACTGGATGACGATACAGATAATCGATATAAGCTCAGAAGATTGAAGCAAAAAATTGGCACTCGCTCAATGGCTACAGCTGAAATTGATTTTGAAGGCGCTCTCGCTTATTTGATTGGTAATGCCAATGATGGCATTCATCTGGTCATGGAAAATGTACTTCACCTCTCAAGACTATTTAATGCTTTTTCTGTTCTCGGGATGACCCGTCGAGCCTACCAGATTGCCTATTATTATGCTTGCAATCGAGAGGCTTTTGGAAGAAAAATTATTGCCTACCCTCTGGTAAAAGAACACCTGGCCCGCATAAAGGCAGACTTGATGGCCATGCTGGCCAGCTCGTTTCATATGGTGGATCTGCAGGACAGTTTTGACAGTAAATCAGAAAATGCCATCGATGAAAAACAAAAATATTTACTTAGAACCTTGGCTAATCTTAACAAGTATTTTACTGCCAAACATGCCGTGGAACACATTCATCATTGTCTGGATGTTCTGGCAGGAAATGGTACAATTGAAAGCTTCTCTTCGCTGCCTCGTTTGCTCAGAGACTGCATTGTTTGTGAGAACTGGGAGGGTACCCATTTTACACTGTGGATGCAGATTCTGCGTGATATTCTGCGCTTTGAGGTGGATGAAATTTTCCTTGATCATTTGCGAAGTCTGCTGGAAAAAATAAAAAAAACAAGGTATAAGGAACTATTCAATAAGCAAATTATTTCTCTCAAAACACATTTTATTTTTCTAAAATCCCTTTCAAATGAACAGCAAACATTGCATATCAAAGAAATCGTAGAGAAAATGGCTGCGTTAATGGCGGCAATAAGTTTGGCTATTGAAGTGCAGCAAGGAAAGCCACCAATTGCCAAGAAAGCTTGTCTGGATTTATTTATTCAATCCTATTTTTTAGAAAAAGAAAATGGTGAGCAATATTTAAAATTATTAGAGACTATTTTTGCTCAGGAATGAATTGGTTTTCAGATAAACTTTATCATAAATTCAAAGGCTTGCTAGCGTAGATTTTCGCGAATTCCCTAGTTATCTATCACCCAGTTAGTGGTTGTAAAAAATAAAGGCATCTTGCTAAAAATTTTTCAGCGTGATAAGTTAGAAAAGGTTTAAAGCTCAATCATTAAATCTATATTTTGATCAAAAATATAGACTGAAGTTTAGGGAAAATTGCATGAAATTCAACGACATCATCGAACTTGTTGTGCCAAAAAATGGGAAAAAAGCGAAGGAAGAAGATGTTTTAAAGGCCTTTGTTACTGCTTTTACAAAAGATCAAACATTATTATTAGATGCTATACACTATATCTATATGAATAGGGCAGAAGGTGTTGTCAAAGTCAAATTATTAGAAGATTTGTTTGCTCATCCCAGGTTCTGCTGGTCAATTCTACATTCATTAATTGATTCGGATAATATTCCGAATGTCAAACTTCAGGTATCCGATGAGAAAGATGTAAAAGCAGAAATAAAAAGAATCAAACTATTGGAACATTTTTTGTTGTATGATTCGTTTAAAATAAATATCCAGACAACTGTTCCCGGTGATCAAGAAGGCAATACAATACTTCATCTTCTGGCGAAAAAAGAGAGATCCCATTCAGCCATCCTCAGTCTTTTATTAAGCCATCTGCGGGATATTGTTAATTCCGCTAATATTGGAGGTTTTACTCCCTATTTGGTCTCAGTATATTATAAGCAGCTTTGGGCTATCTCTTGTTTCAACTTAACTACCAGTGAAGTAAATAAAGAGGCAAAAAATGCGCAAGGTCAGTCTGCTGAAGACCTGGCTGGTAACGATGAGAAAGTAAAGCATGCAATATCACAGATTAAATTAGAGCCAATTGGTCTACTGCCAGCGAATCGAAAACAGAATTCGGATGCTTTTCATGAAAAGTATCCTACATTATTTTTATCGAGCCGACGCGAGTCTGCAGTATGTTCCTCAGCCTCCTATGATTCGATTAGCAATTCCTTATCCGTATCTTTATCTTTTTCATCGTCATCTTTTTCATCCTCGTTTACATCATCCCCGCTATGCTCAAATCGTAGTAGTGAATTAGAAGATCCTCTCTCGCCCCGAGGAAGCACCCCTTCTCAAAGCTTTTCCGGAGGAAAGGCGGAGTCACCCGCTCAAATACAATTAACACCTCGCTGGCAAATGAGCAAAAGCATTGTTTATCGTGAGTTTGAGCGTATGCTTGAAAATGATAAACAAAGTATCAGTAAAAGTTTGCAGGCATTATTCACTGAGTCTAACTTAAAAGATAAAGGCGAATTACTGGGCGATCTGTTTACTCTGTTTGACGCTCACCACTGCGCAGTTCAGTACTTTGAGGAGCTGAATCAGTATGCACAAAAAAAGTATGAAGA
Organism: Legionella birminghamensis; assembly: GCF_900452515.1. Taxonomy (NCBI): domain Bacteria; kingdom Pseudomonadati; phylum Pseudomonadota; class Gammaproteobacteria; order Legionellales; family Legionellaceae; genus Legionella; species Legionella birminghamensis. Next base: position 2,123,629 of record NZ_UGNW01000001.1, on the reverse strand, counting down.
ATTACTGACTGTAAATAATGATTTGACCTCACAGCTGATGTACCAGCTCATCACTCCACCCAAGGCGGATGCAGCAATTACGAATTTGAAAATAGATCGTACAAAAATTAAAACAGACCATCCTGCCAGAGAACTGAGTCCTGCAGCGTCCGGGCTCATTCGAAAAAAACTATCTAAGGACGCAAATAATGCTTTAACAGCTAAAGAACTCGATAGCAAGCTACACCTCAGGGAAGCTTTGTTTATTCTGACCAGTAAAGGCCACCTCAGTAAAAATTGGCAGGTAGAATTCGATACGATTCTCTCCAGTATAATTGGTCTCCAGGTGCTTTATTCTCTGGAGGAAATTCTGACTGTATTAAATGAGTTATATAACAAATTTGACAGTCGGCAAATTCTTGCTGGTAACCTGCTAATATTCCAATTGATGCTCTATAACGCGAATGAGTTTTTTACCCAGAGCCATTTAATCGAAAAAGCGAATCAATTTATTCATCGCGGTTTTGAGGAAGGAAGTGAACCTGGTTTTGTACGAAAAAGAGTCAGATCTATCCTTCAGCAATTGATAACCGTCAATCAGAAGTTTTATTCCGAGTCCTTTATTTCAAATTACGATTTGTTAAATCAGTGGTTTTTGAAACGCAGACCGAATATCTCATTTGAATGTCTTATCGATCAAGGGATCAAACAGAAGGAAAAATTATTGCAGGCCAGCATTGGCTTTTCGAAAAAAGAAAAAACTCTGAAAGCTCAGTGCAATGCCACAGCACAATTAATTGCATACGAACTGAGACTTCGAATTATCAGTTTTTATCAAGCAGTCTCATTACAGCAATTATACAAATATGAACTTCCAAAAGAAGGGCAGGCACCACGTTCTGATCTTTTATCTGAAGGTATTGGTCAATTTAACCTGTTAATGCGGTTTTTTATTAGTAAATTGTTTGAGAATCCCGAAAAGTTGGTACCCGCACTAGAGTTATTGGCATCAGTTGGCAAGGAGCTATGTCCGCTTGCAGGGGAGCAATATCCTGATCTAGAGCATTTGATGGTTCTTGCCAGTGTTTTTTCACATTTAACAATCGACAGACTTAAGAGACATTTTAAGGCTCTGAGTCCTGAAAGTTCCAATATTTTAAAAGAAATCAGTAAACTGACCGATGGTACCCATGGCATCAAGGAACGAGCTGACATTGCCAGCCAGTATAAAACGACGTTATTTTTCCTCGGCAGGATGATGACTGAATTAACAAATACCAAGGAGTCTTTACCTCGCAGCGATGGAAGTAAATTGTTAGCCCATTGTGAGTCAAGTGGCAGAGTATTATTTCCAATTTTGAAACTTAAGGCGCTAATCCGCTTTTTTCCCCAAATAAGTCATACCGATTTCAGGCAGTCGATTCTCGAAAATTCCTTTGACATTGATGAAGAAGAACTCTACGCCTTATCACTGAAATTACAGAGACTTCCTAAGGATAACCTACTTGTAGAGACCATTGAGGCCACTGGAGAGCTGCATAGTTTTCTGGATCAAATGAACGAACGTTTGAAATTTAGTTACATTCCTGTAATTATTTCTGGCGGTAAGCGAATTGAGGTCTATGATATTGGCAGTTTTTTATTGACCTGGTTCGATTGTAAGCTGACAGAAGTGGAGAAAAAACTGGAGGGTAACCAGGCTGGTTTAATGAAACAAACCCTTGAAGCAAAAAAACTATACGCACAATTAGGGAAGACACTCGACAGGGTTTGGCAAATTACCCGGCTTTATTATACGGAGCGCTACCCCGCAAACCCGAAGACTATCGTTCGGCATTACATTCCAGTTAACCAATTGGTTAAAGCAAAAAAGAGGTTTGATAACTTCATCAGTCAAGCGAACGAACGTCTTAATCCTGTCGCGAAATCGTCTGCCAGCAGTTTAAATTTAAGTACAGTGCTAAATAAAAGCGATAGTGTGGACAATTCTAGGACCGCTGATTCGACAGGTGAAAAAAACGGTAACGAATCTCAAAGACGTACAAAACGGCATAGCGGATTTTTTAATATAATAAAAGGAGCACCTAAAGTGCTGGCGGCGGATTTGAATAATTCCGGATTTGGTTTTGAACAAAGTTAATTGCCAGCCGGGGTTGGTTCTGGATACACTTCGACATAGCTCATCTGGCCTAGTGTATCCAGTCTTCTAGTGTTGATGTAGCAACTCCTGTAATTTTTTACCAATATCATCACTGCGCATCAGACTTTCACCAATCAGGAAATAATGAACGCCAGCTGACTGCATTTTTAGTATATCTGTATGCGTGTTAATGCCGCTTTCTGTAATAATAAGTTTATCTGCAGGAATATGGCGCGATAACTCAATAGTTGTTTCGATATTGGTTTTAAAATTATGAAGGCTGCGATTATTAATGCCCATTAAGGGTGTTGGCAGGGTGAGGGCACGTTGCAGCTCTGAAAGCGTATGGCTTTCTACCAATACAGCCATGTCCAATGCCTGGGCTTGCTGGCAAAAATCATTTAACTGGATATCATCAAGGATGGCTGCAATCAGGAGAATGCAATCTGCGCCTAAGGCACGGCTTTCATCGATCTGGTAACTGTCAATAATAAAATCCTTGCGCAAAACCGGGCAGGACGCATTGGCTTTCGCGATTTCAAGATTCACCGCTTGACCTTGAAAAAAATGTTCATCGGTGAGCACTGATAAACAGCTGGCGCCATTTTTTTCATAGATTCGAGCTATTTCAGCTACGTCAAAATCTTCCCGAATAACCCCTTTGCTGGGAGAGGCTTTTTTAATCTCGGCAATAATTGAGGGTTTCCGGGATTGCAGCGCCGCTACAAAATCCCGGGTTGGGGCTGACTGCTGTTCTCTTAATGTGGAAAGGGGACGCTCGCGTTTTGCCTGTTCCACTTCACCTCGTTTATATTCTGCAATTTTATCTAATACGCTTAACATATTTTTTTCCTGTTTCACAAATTTTGCGAAAATACCTGTAGCTGCTGCAAGCGCTCTAATGCCGCTCCACTATCAATCGCATTGACCGCCGCGTAAATACCTTCCTGGAAGCTGCCAACAACATCAGCGCAATATAAAGCTGCTGCAGTGTTCAGTAAAATAATATCGCGGGAAGGGCTCACTTCACCATTTAAAACACTATACATATGGCTCATACTTTCTTCAGCTGAGTTTACAGTAATCTCATCTAAACGATTATGTGCGCAATGATATTGTCCAGGAACAATAGTCCATTCTGAATATTCACCCTTATGGTATTCAAGCACGTCAGTAGGGGCGGCGATACTAATTTCATCCAGCCCATCTCTTGAACAGACCACCAGGGCATGTACACAGCCCAAATTCACTAACACATCGAGCAGTGGCTTTTGCCATTTTTTATCAAAAACGCCAACGACCTGGCTTTTAGGTCTTGCTGGATTGACCAGAGGGCCAAGAAGATTGAAAAAAGTTCTGATCCCTAATTCCTGACGTACTTTTCTAGCTTCCTGCATGGCTTTATGAAAGTGCGGGGCATATAAAAAGCACAACTGATATTGCTGCATACACCGTTGCAGATCGCTATCGTCTATCTCCAGGGTAATACCGGCTTTCATGAGCAAATCAGTACTGCCGCTTTTGCTGGACACAGAACGGTTTCCATGTTTGGCCACCCGCGCTCCAGCTGCCGATGCGACAATACTGCTTACAGTGGATACATTGAAAGTATTTTTTCCATCTCCCCCCGTACCGACAATATCTACAAGGTTATCGCCTAAATCAATGGTATGAGCCATTTCCATCATGACTTGCGCTGCTGCAGTCAGCTCCTCAACGGTTTCCCCCTTCATTCTCATGAGGGTCAGAAAAGCGGCAAGCTGGCTGTCAGATAGATCCCCAGCCATACAGGCACGCATAATTTCCATCATCTCAAAAGTAGTTAGATTATTTTTTTTCAACAAATGTTCAAGATAAGGGGTAATGTTCATGATTTAAAAAATTTCTCAGTAGATGAAGCCCATGTTCAGTTAAAATCGATTCAGGATGAAACTGTACTCCAAATAGAGGATACTGGCGATGCGAAATTGCCATAATATCATTATTCGCCCATGCGTCTATTGAAAAACAGGTGGGAAGACTGGCGGTTTCTACAATGAGTGAGTGATAACGGGTAGCCAGAAAGGGATTCGGTACATCTTTAAATAATTGAAGCTTATGATGCAGGATTCGGGAGGTTTTCCCATGCATTACCTGAGGCGCATGAATAATCCTGCCGCCAAAGACCTGGGCCAGGCATTGATGTCCCAGACAGACGCCCAGAATGGGTAGTTTCTGGTGAAAATGGCGGATTGCATCCATTGAAATTCCAGCATCCTCTGGACGGTTAGGGCCCGGTGAAATAACCAGATATTCAGGATTAAGCCTTTCAATCTCAGGAATCGTTATTTCATCGTTGGAAACCACCTTAACAGGCTGTTCCAATATTTGAAAGTATTGAACCAGGTTGTAGGTAAATGAATCATAGTTGTCGATTAGAAGTAACATATTCTACCCATTGGCAAGCAACCAAACCCCGCAGACACTAAGCCGAATCCGCAGTAACGACCATTCGAATCCCCGCGGCTGCGACCGCGGGGCCTACTACGCTGCTTAGGCGCAATCACAAGGAAAATTCCTCTCCCAAATATACCGCCCTAACTTGCTGATTGGCCAGAATAGAATCGGGGGAGCCTTCGCAAAGAATTTTTCCCTGGCTGACGATATACGCTCTCTCACAAATATCGAGGGTTTCCCTCACATTGTGATCCGTAATCAGTATGCCAATATTTTTATCGCATAAATGAGAGATAATCCGTTTGATGTCCAGAACCGAAATGGGATCAACCCCTGCAAAAGGTTCATCCAGAAGAATAAATGTAGGCTCAATTGCCAGGGCTCTGGCTATTTCGACACGCCGTCTTTCACCGCCTGACAAACTCATTCCCAGGCTTTTGCGTAAATGCTCAATATGGAACTCTTCCATTAACTGGGCTAATTTCCTCTGCTGCTCCATTTTATTTAAATCAGTTCTTAACTGCAAAATGGAAAGAATATTATCAGCAACGGTCATTTTGCGAAAAACAGAGGCTTCCTGCGGCAGATATCCAATTCCAAGCCGCGCGCGTTGATGCATGGGCGAACGTGTGACATCCTGGCCATCAAGGATAATCTGGCCTTCGTCACAGGCCTGAAGCCCAACGATCATATAAAAACAGGTTGTTTTTCCTGCACCGTTAGGACCTAATAAACCAACACATTCGCCACTTCGAATCGTAATACTGACATCATTTACGACGGTTCGTGTTTTAAAGCTTTTTTTAAGATGTTTTGCCGATAACTCGGTCATGCTTTCTTCTTCTCTGGATGAATGATAATAGTCGTCCGCTCCTTGCCGTCATGCTCAGAAATCACATGCTGTTTCAGCGTATCATAGCTGATCTTGGGCGCTGAGAAGGAGTTGTCTCCCTGGACTACCCGGGCATTACCGATTAATTCAATCAGATGCCGTTCCGGGTAATAACGGATTGTATTCGCATAGGCATGAAGAAGGGGTTTATCTTTGGCCGTTTGTGTCCAGTAGTGCGCTGGCGCTTTAGGATTGCCCATCGCGATGGCTACGACCAGTTTATTCTGTTGATTTCCCTCAGTAACCGCTTTGGTTGCACGCAAATGGGTGGTTCCCTGGTCCAGTTCAACAGCCCCTGTGTATTCACCCCGGTGTGTTTTTTCATTCAGATCAGCCTGATCGGCTGATAATTGTAGTAATTGCTCACGATCATCGGGCATTGCCTGGGCTATGGGCATATTTAAAAAGAAGAGACCTAGTGTTACAGCGAGTAGTTTATGATTTTTCATGTTGTCGTGGCTCGTAAGTTGCGCGAACCCGGCTGAGCTGTATCCTCTTATCAGCCAGATAAGCATTCATTCCCTGGGATTTTACGGTACTCCCCGGCTGGGCAAAATTAACAAGGGCAAGAGTAGTCGCAAATTTAGTTTTTGGATAATAAGTTAAGTTATCAGTGGTGATTGTTGTTTCCTCATTATTTTGATCTTTTTCATGATGAATAATCACATCATCAATAAAATCTATTTGCTCACCGCCATTGATTGCTTTTGCCTTGGCTGAGCGTATATTCCAACCCGGCTGATCATTCTGTTTGATAATAATATGGGGGGCAGTCAGATAATGCGTATTATTTTCAGGAATATGCCGGAGTTTCGTGGTTTCAAGCAAATTCACCAGCATTCCGTCATTATTAAATTGACGAACAACCAGACCGGAGACAACAGCATCTGGCATGATGGACAGAACATGGTTATCAAGCTTGATTGCAGGTGCAGAAGAGCTGGCGAAATACCAGCCTGAGCAGGCTAATGCAAACAGGGCTATGAATAACCAGGCTGCATGTTTGGCAGCATTCATGACAGGAAATACCTTTCAAGCGCAGCATCAAATTTGTTTTGGGCGTTTAAAATCAGATCGCAGACTTCGCGAACAGCTCCCCGACCGCCTGATTGCAGCGTCTGCCATACGGCAAACTCCTTAACCTGGGGAACGGCGTTGGCAACGGCAATGCCCAGCCCCACTTGTTGGATGATGGGTAAATCGGGTAAATCATCACCAATGTAGGCGATTTCTTCCAACTGGTAACCCAGAGTCTCGCAAAGCCTGGCGAATGCTTTCCGCTTGTCAACCTGGCCTTTAAAATAATGGCTAATTCCTAATTGCTCCATTCGGTGATCGATTACCTTGTTTTTCGATGTAGTTATAACAGCCACATCAATACCGGCAGCCATTAATAGTTTAAGCCCCATTCCATCCTGTACATTAAAGGCTTTGAGTTCATTACCATGATTGTCGAGAAATAAAAGCCCGTCAGTCAGTACCCCATCTACATCAGAGACAAGGCAGCGGATTTTTTTTGCTTTTTCCAATAAATTATTCATTAAACTTCTCTATTATAAAACGCCGGCCCGTAAAAGATCATGCAGGTGAATAACTGCAAAGGGCTGTTGTTTATCATCGATTACTACCAGCGAGGTGATACTGTATTTCTGCATAATGTTCAATGCTTCTGCGGCAAGCATTCCTGGCTTGACTGTCTTGCAGTTTCTGCTCATTACCTGTGACAGAGGCGTTGTATTGATATCAAAATTCTGTGTTAATGTCCGCCGAATATCACCATCGGTATAGACGCCAGCTAATTTTCCCAGGGAATTAACGACGCAGGTCATGCCCAGCTTTTTAGCAGTTACCTCAATCAATGCTTCACTGATAGTGGCATTTTCATGAACCAGCGGTAATTGATCGCCGCGATGACAGAGCTCGTCTATTTTTAACAGCAAACGTCTTCCCAGTGAGCCGCCAGGGTGTGATAAGGCAAAATCTTTTTCACTAAAACCGCGTGCCTGCAGTAGGGCAATGGCTAAAGCATCTCCCATGACGAGTGAAACAGTGGTACTAGTGGTCGGCGCCAATCCAAGCGGGCAGGCTTCCTGGCGGATACTGATATCCAGGTTGACATTAGCGGCTTTCGCAAGGGTTGACTCCTGATTACCGGTTAAAGCGATCAGGGGAACTTCGAGGCGTTTAAGCAAGGGCAGTAAGGTAACAATTTCATTTGTAAAACCTGAATTGGAAATCGCAACCACTACATCCTGCCGGGTAATCATTCCCAGATCCCCATGACTAGCTTCACCAGGATGCATAAAAAATGAGGGGGTGCCGGTGCTTGATAGTGTGGCGGCTATCTTATGGGCAATGTGCCCGGATTTTCCCATTCCGGTTACAACTACCCGGCCAGGACATGCAAGCATTAACCGACAGGCTTGTTCAAACCGTTCATCAATACGTTGAGTTAACTCGAGTACAGCCTGAGCCTCAGTTTCAATCACTGCCAGGCCTAACTTGCAAAAATTCATCATGGCTGAAAAATAGGTGTTAAAGGCTGAAGTCTAACATATAAAAAAGAGGCTTTGTAGACTGAATACCCGCTGCGAATTGCCCATACAGACAACTTAAAGGCGCTTGAATCCATCATCGACTTTATTTATAGTCAGTTTCCTGCTGTTAATTCGGTTAGCGCTTATTTACTAATTTTAGGGATAAAATGACAACAGTTGCTCAAATTTCTCTTGCCGGTCAGGCTGAAAACGATCCGGTATCCAGAGTTTTAAAATGGATTTTATTATTAACAGCAATCCTTTCCTTCGCTTTGCTTTTTTGGGGAACCTATAAAACCTATCAATTAGCGCCGCCCCTTCCGGAAATAATTTATTCCCCAGATCGACATATAGTAATGACCGCTTCAGATATTGTGGCGGGAAAGGCAGGCTTTCAAAAAGCTGATTTAATGGATTATGGAAGCCTATATGGCATGGGTTCTTACTTTGGTGAGGACTATACCGCCAAATATTTAGTCCGGCTTGGCAATATAATTGAAAACGAACTGGCTCTGGAGCGGTTCTCAAAACCCTTTGGCAGTTTATCCGAAGGGGAGCAATACGAAACAAGAATGAAAATGCAAAGGACATTAAAGCAGATTGATTTATCACAACCTGTGTTAGTGCTGCCGCCTGCGCTGAGTAAAGCTATCCGCCAACTGCAACTGGAAATTACAAATAGACTTTTAAACCACGATGCCGCAGCCGGTTGGACCAAAGCCTATAGTTTAAATAGCCAAACCGCCTTACAGACAGCAAATTTTCTCATATATTCCTCTCTTACGACAGTCGCGAACCGGCCCGGGAAGAATTTCTCATACACCAATAACTGGCCTTATGAGCCCAGTGTTGGCAATGTTCCCACTGATGTGACATTTTATTGGACATGGATTTCCTATTGTTTTGTTTTTTTTGGTTTTGGAGTGGTTCTATATATTTATCACCGCTATTTAAGTGCGCCAGATGCGGGAATCAAGACTCCCTTTTTATTGGACTTTAAGCCCTTGACACCAAGCCAGAAAAAGGTGGGCAAATATTTTATATTTGTGGCGCTGGTTCTACTGGTTCAAATTGGCGTTGGGGCGCTGATGGCACATTATTATGCCGAGCGTGAAGGATTTTACGGAATAGCGATTAATACCTTTCTGCCATTCAACTTTTTACGTGATGTACATATCCAGACGCCGATAGTCTGGATTGGGGTGGCATGGATTAGTGCCGCCATTTTTCTAGCGCCCATTATCAGCGGCCAGGAACCTGAGGGTCAGGGATATTTAGTGGATTTTCTTTTCTATGTCACCTTATTCATAGTGGCAGGGGCTATTATTGGAAATTATCTGGGAATAATGGGCTTTATCGATAAGGCCTGGTTCTGGGTTGGAAATCAGGGGTTATCTTACCTGCAGCTAGGCCGTTTTTGGCAAATTGGATTTTGTATCGGCTTGTTTCTTTGGTGCTTTATTGTTTTCAGGGGGATGTGGCCAACCTGGGAGAGCCTGAAAACGGCAACTGTAGAGTTTTGGACAGGACGAATCCGGCTGGAGAACCTTTTCTGGGCGAGCACCATCAATATTGCAGTTTTATACTGTTTCGGCATGATTCCATTAACGGGCATAGAAAAATCATTCACCATTACCGACTTCTGGCGTTGGTGGGTTGTTCATCTCTGGGTAGAACAGTCCTTCGAGTTTTTCACCGTTTGCGCAACCGCGTATCTTTTAATGGGTGTTGGTTTGGCTTCCAGGCGTCTGGTTGAGAGAACTGTCTATTTTGAGGCTATTCTGATTTTCCTGGGCGGGGTGATAGGTACAGGGCATCACTGGTATTGGACTGGTACACCTGATATGTGGGTGCCGCTAGGTACTATGTTTTCGTTTATTGAGGTTCTGCCATTAACCTTATTGATTATTAATTCCATTGAAGAGTTGCAACTAATAAGAAAGCAAAAAGTATTCTCCTATAACCTGGCTTATCTGTATATTCTGGGCGCTGCATCCTGGAATTTTATTGGCGCCGGTGTTTTTGGAGGCGGGACTTTAAATGCGCCATTAATTAATTATTTTGAGCATGGAACTTTTTTAAGTCTAAACCATGCGCACACTGCCTTGTTTGGTGCATTTGGTTTATTGGCACTGGGGCTTATTTATTTCTGTTTACGTTATGCCGCAGGGAACAAACTCCCATGGAGCGACAGGCTTGGGACCTGGGCTTTCTGGCTGTATAACCTGGGGTTGGTTTTATGGATTCTGTTGAATTTCTTCCCTATTGGCTGGGCGCAATTGATGGATGTGTACCGCCATGGCTTTGCCCATTCAAGAAGCCTTGAGTTTTATAATACTACATTGCTCTGGCAGTGGCTGCGTACTCCCGGTGATGTGATTTTTGCATTGGCTGCGCTTTTAATGGCTTGGGATTTTATATTAAAACTCCGTCCTTTTTATCCCGGCTATAGGCTTAATCCAGGTAAAAAAACGCTGCAAACTGAACCGGCTTCCTGATATGGAATATAATACGATTTTTATTCGCAAAATAATTTACTCGCGGTATACTTAACCTTTTGACTGACTGGATCATTGTTAAATGCAAGAAAATCTGGTGACTATCACCAATCTGACATTCTCGAGAGGGACACGTCACATTTTTAATGATGTCAATATGGTGGTCAAACGCGGAAAAATAACGGCGATAATGGGACCTAGCGGCAGTGGTAAAACAACACTGCTCAAATTAATCGGTGCACAATTATTTCCTGATCGAGGTCAAATTACTGTTAACGGTGAAGATATCCATCGTTTGCCGCGGAAAATGCTTTACGAGGCCAGAAAGAAGATGGGCCTGCTGTTCCAGTCAAGTGCTTTGTTTACACATCTGTCTGTATTTGAGAATGTTGCCTTTCCATTGCGCGAACATACTAACCTGAATAATGCCATGATTCGCGACATTGTACTTATGAAACTTGAGGCTGTTGGATTGAGGGGGGCTGCGCAGATGATGCCTGCCGAACTCTCCGGCGGCATGGCGCGACGGGTGGCACTGGCTCGTACTATCGCGCTGGATCCGGAATTAATGATGTATGATGAGCCCTTTACAGGGCAGGATCCGATCTCGATGGGTGTACTTGTTCGTCTAATCAAGCAGCTAAACGAATTATTGCAAACGACAACCATGATTGTTTCCCATGATGTTGCAGAAACTTGTTCCATCGCAGACTATGTCTACCTGATCGCAGGGGGACGGTTGATTGGAGAAGGGACACCGGATGAGTTAAGAGAATCGCAGCAGCCCCAGATAAAACAATTTATGCATGGAGAAGCTGACGGTGTTGTTCCATTCCATTACCCGGCGAGACCTTACACAGAGGAGCTACTAGATGCTTGAGAAGCTGGCACATTTGGGGCAGCGCGGGATAAATATGCTTAACATGGTAGGAAGTTCTGGTGTGTTTCTTGCAAAGACTTTTGCCCGAAATCCAGATTTTCCCAGGTTATGGCCTGCTTTAAGATTGCAAATGTACAATGTAGGCGTGTTATCTTTTCTTATTATTGTTGTCTCTGCCTTATTTATAGGGATGGTGGTTGGATTGCAGGGATATAATACGCTGCAGAAATTTGGTGCGGGAACCCAACTGGGGCAATTACTGGCTTTAAGTATCGCGCGTGAACTGGGCCCTGTGATGAGTGCCTTGCTTTTTGCGGGAAGGGCTGGTTCTGCCCTGACTGCCGAAATAGGGTTAATGAAGGCGACTGAGCAATTAGCCAGCATGGATATGATGGGTGTAGATCCTCTGGGGCGGGTTATATATCCCCGCTTTCTTGCCGGATTAATCTGTTTGCCTGTACTTGCCATCATCTTTTCTGCTACAGCGATTTACGGCGGCTATTTTATCGGGGTGATTTGGTTAGGTATTGATGCAGGCAGTTTCTGGTCAAACATGCAGGCAGCAGTTGACTTCAGAATTGATGTGTTAAGCGGGATAATAAAAAGTATTGTGTTTGCTTTTGCAGTGGTGTGGATTGCTGTTTTTCAAGGGTTTAATTGTACGCCTACTGCTGAAGGGATTAGTCAAGCGACTACAAGAACTGTAGTTTATGCATCGCTGGCAGTATTGGGGCTTGATTTTCTGTTGACAGCGATAATGATTGGAGGTTGGTAATGAATGCAAAGCAGCGATATATAGATATCTGCGTTGGATTATTTATGGTTGTAGGTATGCTGGCTTTGGTGGTTCTGGTCATGAGAGTAAGCGGGCTGACTGATTTTGCCGAGAACAAAGGGTATCATGTCACTGCTGATTTTGCCGATATCGGCGGTTTGAAAGTGCGTGCACCTGTCACTATTGCTGGTGTAAAAGTAGGGGAAGTGAGTAAAATTGAATTGCAACCCGGTGATTTAAATGCGAAAGTGACGATGCTGTTGCGGGGTGATAAAGATATTCCCTATGATGACATTTCTGCCAGAATTTTGACCCAGGGATTATTAGGATCGAATTACATAAGTATTGTTCCGGGATTTGACGATGCCGGCAGCAAACATCCTTACCTCAGGGAAGGGGATGTTATTGCCAAGACCCAGGAGGCTATTATTCTGGAAAATCTCATTGGACAGCTGTTATTTAACATTAATAAGAAATAGGTGACCTCTATGAAGCTGGTAAAATCATTTTTTATATTATTTGCCTTTCTGTTGCCCCAGTGGTTATGGGCACAAGCTTCTCCAATGCCTATGCTGGAGAGTACGGCGAATCAAATCCTGGCTACTTTAAAGCAGAATAAAGCGAACCTTAAGAATAATCGACAACTTATTTTTCAAGCGGTTGAGCAGCATTTACTCCCGAATGTTGATGTTGCCGGCATGTCGCGGTCGGTTTTGGGGCGTCAGGTATGGAACAAGGCATCTGCAGCAGAGCGGGCGCAATTTTCAAAGGCATTTACCCAGCTGGTAATACGTACCTATGCCAGTCCTTTGGCAGAGTACACGGATGAGACGATTAAGTTCTTACCCATAAGAGGGGCTGGCGATGGGCGCTTTATTCGCGTCAATAGCTTGATTATCCGCTCGAACGGCAATAATATTCCGCTCAGCTATAGTCTGGTGGCAAAAAATGGTCAGTGGAAAATCTATGATCTGAGTGTGGAAGGAGTTAGTTTACTGCAAAGTTTCCGTTCGCAATTTGCCCAAGCCCTGCAAAACTCCAATATACAGGATTTGATTAGACAGATGAATGAAAAAAGCAGAGCCAGTTAATGACAGATTTCGTCTTTGAACCTGCCAGCAGAATGACTTTTGCCACGGTAGACGCTGATATTAAGCGCCTTGCCGGTTTCTACCGCAATACCGGTCAAGGTTCTATTATAATTAATTTACAGGCTGTCCAGCATTGCGATAGTGCCGGGCTGGCTTTGCTCATTGAAGCCAAACGCCTTGCCAAACGATTTAACAGGCCATGCAGGTTTACAGGCATGTCCAGGCAATTAGCGGCTCTGGCCGAGTTTTGCCGGGTTAATAACCTGCTGGCTGGAGAATAAGTTATCCATTAAATTCGCCATTCGCATGGGTCATGTGTACGAAAGTCGATGTTCAATAATAATTAGTAAAGAGTGAGAGTTGTATGATTAGTAATGAAGAGCTGGAACAGCGCCTTCGCGACACATCAGAAGTTGAATATGTTAAGGTGGAAGGGGATGGCTATCATTATAGTATGACAGTTGTTTCAGATGCCTTTGTCGGTAAGTCACTGGTTGCTCGTCAGCAATGGGTTTATGCCCAGTTAAAGGAGTTGATTACTTCTGGCACTCTTCATGCTTTAAGCATGAAGACGTGGACCAAAGAAGAATGGGAGAAAAAGCATGGATAAGTTGGTAATCAACGGCAGCAAACCCTTGAATGGGGAAGTTATCATTTCGGGTGCAAAAAACTCCGCTCTGCCCATCCTGGCTGCGACACTACTTGCAAGCGATAATGTAACTATTGCTAACGTACCTCATCTGAAGGACGTGACCACCATGATGGAACTGCTTGGGCAGCTTGGTGCGCAAATGATTGTAGATGAAAAAATGAACGTACAGGTCGATGCCAGTCATGTGAACGAGTTCGTTGCACCTTACGAACTGGTTAAAACCATGCGTGCATCAATTCTCGTATTAGGTCCTTTATTGGCTCGCTTCGGCAAAGCAGATGTCTCACTGCCGGGCGGATGTGCCATTGGAACCAGGCCTGTTGATTTACACTTGAAAGCCTTGAAAAGCATGGGTGCTGAAATTTCAGTCAAAAATGGTTATATCAAGGCGCGCTGTAAAAAAGGACGCCTGCAGGGACGACCCCTGGTATTCGATACGGTAACAGTTACGGGAACTGAAAATGTATTAATGGCTGCAGTGCTCGCAGAGGGCAAAACAATTATCAAAAATGCTGCCCGTGAACCTGAAGTTGTGGATTTGGCCAATTTTCTCAATCAAATGGGAGCTAAAATAACTGGCGCAGGCACTTCGACAATCGAGATTGAAGGCGTTGAGTCTTTAGGTGGCGGTTCTTATACGGTAATGCCTGATCGCATCGAGGCGGGAACTTATCTGACAGCAGGAGCGATTACGCGCGGTAAAGTGACCGTTCGACGCGTCAAGCCTGATAATCTGCTCTCAATGCTTTGCAAGTTTGAAGAAGCCGGTGCTGAAATAAGTCTTGGCGAAGACTGGATTACATTAAATATGCATGGCTTAAGACCACAGGCAATCGATATTTCGACTGCACCTTACCCCGCTTTTCCGACTGATATGCAGGCGCAGTTTATGGCGCTTAACAGTGTTTCTGACGGAACATCTTCAGTCATTGAAACGATTTTTGAAAATCGCTTCATGCATGTGCAGGAATTACAGCGCATGGGTGCCCAGATTCGCCTGAACGGAAATACTGCATTAATCTCCGGGGTCGATCGCCTGACTGGTGCTCCAGTAATGGCTACTGACCTTCGCGCTTCTGCCAGCCTGATTCTTGCAGGCCTGACAGCAGAGGGTGAAACAGTGGTGGAGCGTGTCTATCACGTAGACCGCGGCTATGAGCGCATTGAAGAAAAATTGTCCATGCTGGGGGCTGATATCAAGAGGGTTTCCGCAAGGTGATAGGGCGTAAAGACTTCGTTGACTACCTGAATAATCTGCTGGCCTGTGCTGATTTTAATGATTATGCACCCAATGGCCTGCAGGTTGAAGGACGTCGTGAGATTCGACGTATATGTACTGCAGTGACTGCCTCAGCCGAAAGCATCGAAAAAGCCGTGCAATTTGAAGCGGATGCTCTCCTTGTACATCATGGCTATTTTTGGAAGGGGGAATCACCGCTTATTATCGGCAGTAAATATCAGCGTATTGCCCAATTGATTAATCATCAGATTAATCTCCTTGCCTATCATCTTCCACTCGACTGCCATCCTGAGTTAGGCAATAATGCCTGCCTTGCCAATCTCCTGCAATTGGAAGACATCCATAGGCACAGTGCTTCAGGCACGCCTGGTTTGCTCTGGGCTGGTTCATTCTCACTGCCGAAGACAACGGATGAAGTCACAGTACTGTTAACCGATAAGCTTGGCCGTAAGCCCCTCCTGGTGGAGGGAACAGGCCATTCCATCAGCAAGATTGCCTGGTGTACAGGGGCTGCCCAGGATTATATCGAGCAAGCACATTCACTTGGGGCAGATGCTTACATCAGCGGCGAAATTTCCGAACGTACTTATTACCAGGCCAGAGAGCTTGGCATTCATTATTTTTCTGCAGGACATCATGCTACTGAACGTTTTGGCATACAGGCATTAGGTGAGCATTTAGCCAAAAAATTCGATCTGCAATATCAATTTATTGATAGTTCCAATCCGGTTTAAACAAGAGTTTTCAATATGTCAGACTTAGCTTATGCATTGGGTAAGCCCGCCTCACGCGGAATTTTAAAACAATGTCCTGAAGATTTTATAGTTAATGAAATCCTGGGGTTTGAGTTAACGGGCGAGGGGGAGCATCTTTTTCTTTTCATCGAAAAACGAAATATTAATACTGAAGATGTCGCCAAGGAAATTGCCAGGGCTTTGAAATTATCACCCCGAGCGGTGTCTTATGCAGGACTGAAAGACAAACAGGCGCTAACACGGCAATGGTTCAGTGTTCATTTGCCTGGAAAACAGCATTCGAATATTGAGCTTGGGCAAGGAGGGCAGTGGAAGATTCTCAGGGAGCAGCGGCATAATAAAAAATTAAAAACAGGCGCATTGGCAGGAAACCAGTTTCAACTCATTCTTCGTGATATTGTAAAAGAGGATAATCTGGATGAACGCTTATCAGCTATTGCAGCCCACGGCGTACCTAATTATTTCGGTGCACAGCGTTTTGGTAATAACGGGCAAAACCTATACAAAGCGGAGCAATTGTTATTTGAGGGGATGAAGGTTAAAAATCCCTTTTTAAAAGGAATGTATTATTCTGCAGCGCGTGCCTATCTTTTCAACCGGATACTTGATTTCCGCATCAGTAGACAGAACTGGAATAAGGGCGTACCCGGTGATGTAATGCAATTAGCTGGCACCCATAGCGTTTTTCATTGTGAAACGCCCGATGAGACTATCCAGAAACGCATCAACGCATTCGATATTTCGCCTTCTGGAGTGCTTTGGGGAACAGGGACTAATCGAGTAACCGATTTGGCGCTTAATCTCCAGGAGCAAGCTTTAACAGAGCTGCATAATTGGTGCAGGGCATTGGAGGAACACAAGCTGGAAATAGCCTATCGTGCATTTGTTTTGGAGCCGAAGGAAATGCAATGGAAATGGTTAAGCGAAAACGAGCTGTTTGTGGAGTTTGCGCTGACTTCCGGCAGTTATGCCACGAGCGTTATCCGTGAGCTAATGCTAACAGAGTAATCTGTTCAAGAGGGCTAAGTACCTGCGCCACTCCGAATCTCTGCGCACTCTCCGATTCCACGTATTCCCGAATTCCCGTGCACCCCCGAATCCCCGCGGCTTCGACCGCGGGGCCTACATGATGCCTATTCAAGATATCAGTCTTTTGCCCTTTTCACTCTTTATTTTTTGGCAACAGTGCAAACTCAAGAGCATGTTCGGCCACCAGACATGGACCCCGCGGTCTTTAGCCGCGGGGATTCGGTAATCCCTCTTCCGATACAGGCGCCTCAATCTGGGGGGGCTTTTTATGCCAGGTATTACTTAAAAAAGATTGGGATCTAAGAAACTCTTTCAATGCCCACAAATAATAAGGCTTTGGCAGATTCCGTATATGGTCAGGAATATCCTCTTCCGTCAGAGCCATTTCCTCCTCTGTAAAGCTTACATCTTCATAAACCAATGCTTGCTCGGTTTGAGGGGGAGGTACCGGCTGTCCCATCAGGGGGGTATTTGCAGTATCCTGTGAGAAAAGATCTTCATGATACTCAGGAGCTCGAATGGGCGTCTCGTAATCCTCTTCAACATCAAAGAGTCCTGGTTCTGGAGCGGCCAATTGAGGGGCGGTTTTCTCTAAAAGTTTTGTGATGAAATCTTTGTGAGCAAACTGGTTAAAATCCTTGGGAATGAATACTTCATCATGGCCTACTTTAACAAGGAAGCCATTCTCATGCGGAGTGTATTCAACCGTAAAAGGCTGCATGTCGGAAGGGGCTGACTCTTTTTGTATTAATTGAACTTCAACACCATTCAAAATGCGTTTGCCGTCACAGGTAAAACCGGTCAGTTTTTCATAGGGGCTGTTATCGCTGCCAATGTTCACAATATAGGAGCAGGCATTTTGAAAAGCCAGGCATAAAAGATCTAAACTTAAACCCGCAGAATAACCAACCCCATAACCAACAGCACCCATAATTCCACCGATTAGGCTTGCCATTGTTATCCCGCTGGCATTATCAAGGAACTGTTTGGCAAGTTTGGGTGCAAAGAGCAAAATTCCCTTGCCTGCTACACTCCCGCCAATCCAGCATAAACCGCCGCTAAGCGCTACCAGGGCTGGCATGCCTAAGGAGCTTTCACTGAACATTTTTCCCATCAGCCAGCCACTGGACATGCCTGCAACCTGGCAGGGTTGTTGAAGTAGATAACCTGTTGTGGATGCAATGGGAAAGTAAGCGGGCTTATAATGTCTAAGATAGCTTGACTGCGCAACGACAAAGTCTTTAAATTGCCGCCACTCCAACTCGGTAAATTTTGGCGTGTCCTGACTTAGCCTGGCGTTCCAGCCCTCCAGGGTGGAGGATTCTATAAAACGTAATGCGGTTAGAAAGAAATCGGCGCTTTTTTCTTTACTAAGCTGATTTTTTCCAACAAGCCCAATAACATTGTCTAAAACCTCATCCAGATCAGAGTTAGAAGAGGAGCGTACCCAATATTTTAAACCGATTTGGTGCTTTATATAAAATGCAGTGACAATCAGAATTTTAGATGCGCTGAGATGGTCCATTGGAACCGTATTATTGGAATAAAACGACTCCGGTTGCAACTTATCCCGAAGCACTTCATGCATTTTTTTGGTAAGTGCTACCTGGAAGAAACGTGTTTTAGAATCCTTTGATCCAAACATACGTCCAAAGTAGGTGTTCTGATGATGCGGTTTAAGTATAATTCCAGCTTTTTTCTCATAAGTTGGTCCTATTTGCTCCCACTCCTTCACTAAGGATTCCTTGATAACAAAGTTTTCTTTACCCATATTGACCCTCACATCCCTGGTTAAAAGTCATCCGGCAGCAGATGCCTAATAATCATCTGAACTGCCTTGTAAAAGACGTACTTATTTTATATTACGCATTCATTGGTTAAATGCCAATAAATTTGGTTAATAATTACTATTTTATCTAATGAAATACTGATGGAGTATTTAAGCCATTGAAAAACTGATAATATACTTTGGACTAAGCAAATAATTCTTGAGTAACGGCTGTATAAAATGACCTCAATTAAGCAATTTATCTATCTGTTAAGATTATCACACTGGAGTAAGGCTGCATTCGTTTTATTAGGTGTAGTTTATTCAGGCTCGATGAACTATTTACCGGATGCTTTACTGGCTGCTCTGGCTTTTTGTCTGATTGCAAGCGCTGTATACATTTACAACGACATTCAGGACAGGGAAAAAGATCGCCTTCACCCGCAGAAGTGCCGCAGGCCTTTAGCTAGCGGTGAGGTTTCAATTGATTTTGCCGTTAGTATGCTGGCGCTTTTACTACTGGGCGGCATGCTGCTTGCCTGGTCAATCTCTACTGTGCTGGCGGTCATTCTCGCGGCCTATCTGCTTATTAATCTTGCTTACAATCATCTGTTGAAAAGTGTACCCGTATTAGATGTGGTCTGTATCGCCAGTGGATTTATGCTGCGGGTTCTGGCGGGTACGATTGGTATCGGTCTGCCCATTTCCTGGTGGCTTACTATTACTGCCACTTTAGTGAGTCTGTTAATAGCGCTTTGCAAGAGACGCCTGGAAAAGCAATTGGGCTTAAGATACGAGACACGACTTGTTTTAAAGCGCTACACCTTGCCCACTCTGGACAGGCTCATTGCAGTTACAGCCTGCGGCTGCTTTATCGCCTATCTTTTTTATACGCTGATAGCTCACGAGGAGTCATCCTATTTTCTTCTGACATTACCATTCGCCGCCATTGGGCTGTGGCGTTTTGCCCGCCTTTCAATGAGGGATGGGAATAATGATGATCCGGTTTCACTGTTTTTCAAAGATAATTTATCGCGATTTAACCTGCTATGTTTCCTGGTATTAACTCTGGTTGCCCTGGTGAATGACCTTTAATAAAGCAATATACTGGGCGTTGCTTATTGCAGCGCTTTGCTATCTCTTTATAATGCAGCTTGCGGCAATCTGGCCATTTACCATTGACGATATGTACATCCCATTAAGGTATGCCAGGCATTTGGCCGAAGGGAATGGCTTATTATGGAACCTGAATGAGCCCCCTGTTGAAGGCTACAGCAACTTTAGTTTTGTTTTGCTTGGCGCTGCGGCAATTTATCTTGGATTGGATCCGGTAATCACTTTGAAAATTGCGGGAGTGCTGGGGCTGCTGTTTGCGACGCTAGGACTTTATCAATTATCCCGATTACTTCTACCCAAGAGCCTGGCGCTGTTGCCGGGTATTGGAATGCTTCTCTATAAAGGTGAAATAATATGGGCAGCCAGTGGTTTGGAAACAAGCTGCTATCAGGCTTTGATTATTTATTCCCTCTATTTTCTTTTGAAAGGGAATGGCTATCAGGATTATCCCCTAAGCCGCAAAGAAGAGGCTCTTCCAAATTATTTTATCTGTTTCGCAGTCCTGATGAGTGCAGCCAGCCTGACTCGGCCAGAGGCGCCTTTTTTATTTATTCTGTTTTCAATATTAATACTGATTGATAATCCCAAACCTGTTCGCTTTTTTCTGTCTAATTATTCATTATCGGTACTTATTTATTTAGCTGTCTATTTGCCTTATTTTTATTGGCGCTGGCATTATTTTGGTCGTTTATTGCCAAACTCGGTGTATTGTAAAGGCTTTGATGCCCAGTTCACATTTAAGCAGGATTGGATGTATCTAAAGTTAATATGGCCCTTTCTATTGGCTTCACTACCGGGGATCTTTCTATCAAGAGATAAACTGCATCTCTATTTTTGGATGCCTTCGCTGTTGTATCTGATTTTGTTATTCCAGTCCGATTCTGTGGCGGCATTTTACAATCGATTATTCCTGCCTGTTCTTCCTTTGCTTTTTGTGCTTACGGTAAAGGGGGTTCACAGCCTTCTGCAAATTTATTTTCAGGGAGGTAAATCCGTATATCCCAGCATTTTTTGCAGTGCCTTTTTTGCCCTCTTGTTTATACCGATGAATAGTCTGTCGGGGTATCGTTATTTCAGCCAGATGCCTGTCGCAGGTGAACAATTACGGGACAGGCTTGTGTATTGGCTGGATAAACAGGCTAAACCAGGAAGCACTGTCGTGCTGGGAGATAGTGGACGGGTTCCTTTTAAAAGTCAGTTAAGTTTTATTGATTCCTACTGTTTGAATAACCGTAAAATGACTGAAAACAAAACTGATTTGATGTATCAGCATTTTTGTGTTGCCCTGTTTAAAGACAAACCTGATATCATTATTTTAACCTCGCTTAACCAGCAGGGAAAAGCGATTTATGCGCCAGCAGATTATTGTTTAAAGCAAACACTGACAAACAACCGCTTGTATGAGTTCCGGGACAAGTTGACTACTCCAGAGTCAGCAGAGGTCTATCAATATGAAATTTATTCCTTAAAACACTAAAAATTGTGTAAAATAGTCGCTTCGTTGTATGGTAGATAAACGTTAATATTTCGCCTCGTAGGCTGGGCTGTAAAGCCCAGCGGATAATCTATGTTGGGCTTTACAGCCCAACCTACATTTTGGACAAAGCATGTTGAAAAATGAATTTTTACTTAAACTATATAAACGTCTACCTGCGCTTGCTTTCGATTTAATTTCCATACCGCTTGCCTGGTACTTCGCCTACTGGTTACGCTACAACATGCAGCCCTTTCCCAGTACGTTAATTAGCATGTACTCCCTGGAAGCTTTATTTATTCTCATGACTGCGCAAATTGGCTGCTACTACTATTTCAAAGTATATCGCGGCTTATGGAATTTCTCCTCTATCAATGATCTGCTGCGGATTATTAAAGCAGGGCTGACTGCTACAATAATCGCAATTCCCGCTTTATACTTAAGCTCGCTATTATCCCATGTGCCCCGATCGGTATTGCCCCTGTATTGCCTCAACCTGGTTACATTGCTAGGTGGGGCCCGGTTGGCCATGCGTACGTTTCGCGATAATCAGTCGAATAAAAATCTGCCGGCGGACATCAAAAGGGTATTGATTATAGGGGCTGGCCAGGCAGGAGAGGGCTTGGCCAGGGATTTAAAACGCACGCCCAACTATTGTCCTGCAGGCTTTGTCGACGATAACCCGGTTAAACGCGGCAAAGAAATCCATGGGATCCGCGTGTTAGGGGCCACCCGCGATCTGGCTGATTTGGTTGTCAGCCATCAAATTGACTTGATTTTCATTGCTATACCATCTGCCCGCTCGGCAACGATGCGCCGGATTGTTGATTATTGTGAGAAAACCAATATCCCTTTCCGAACCCTTCCTGACATAAGTG
Source organism: Legionella birminghamensis (assembly GCF_900452515.1). Taxonomy (NCBI): domain Bacteria; kingdom Pseudomonadati; phylum Pseudomonadota; class Gammaproteobacteria; order Legionellales; family Legionellaceae; genus Legionella; species Legionella birminghamensis. Next base: position 2,101,489 of record NZ_UGNW01000001.1, on the reverse strand, counting down.
CCTTAGCCTCGGGCAAAATAGAAATCAATGCCTTGCGCGAAGTGAACATTGAGGACTTGCTGGGCCGTGATCAGGTTCAGCTTGAGTGGGAGCGCATCAGCTCATATGTGAAGGGTAAACGAATCCTGATTACCGGAGGCGGCGGCAGTATCGGTGCGGAATTATGCCGTCAGATATTGAGCTTGCAGCCCGAAAAGTTAATGATTATTGATAACTCGGAATTTAACCTGTATCGAATTGAACATGAATTACAGGCTTCTTATCCCGCTTCACAATTAAATCTGATTTTAGCTTCGGTCACTGATTCAATAGCCATAGATGATTATTTCAGGCAGTTCAGCCCGCAGATTGTATTCCATGCAGCCGCCTACAAACATGTTCCCATGTTGGAAGGACAAATCCGAGCTGCCATCCAAAACAATGTCATTGGTACACGGGTGGTTGCTGAAGCCAGTGTGGCAGTAGGCGCTGAGAAATTTATCCTGATTTCCAGTGATAAAGCGGTAAATCCCTCAAATATTATGGGTATGACCAAGCGGGTTGCGGAAATTTATTGTCAGAATCTCAATGAAAGGGTATCAACAGAGTTTATTACAGTCCGCTTCGGAAACGTTCTGGGTTCCGCTGGAAGTGTTGTGCCGCTGTTTCAAAAGCAAATTCAGAGCGGAGGCCCTATCACAGTCACACACCCGGACATCCAACGTTATTTTATGACTATTCCAGAAGCTTGCCAGCTTATTCTGCAGGCAATGGTTAATGGTTTAGGCGGCGAAATTTTTGTGCTGGATATGGGCGAACCGATTAAAATTTCGTATCTGGCAGAGCAAATGATTCGTCTCGCTGGAAAAGAGCCAGTCCGTGATATAGAAATCAAATATACCGGGCTGCGTCCGGGTGAAAAATTATTTGAAGAATTATTCCATGAATCAGAGGAGCTGACACACACTGAGCATGAGAAACTATTCCAGGCCAAATTTCGCAAACTGGAATGGCAGGAACTGACTCAGGCAATGCGTTTGTTGAATACGGCCTGTGAAGAGAATAATATTGATGAGTTAAAAATTTTGGTAAAAAGCCTGGTTCCTGAGTTTAAACCGGGAACTGCATTACTTGACGCTAGCCTGTCATAAACTGAAGCTTTAGATAATCAAGGATGTCTGGTACAAAATGGATGAACTAATGAGCAGGTATTCCTGTCTGAAAAATATTCTGGCGGCATTTTTTTGCCTGCTGTTCCTTTCAGCCTGCAGTGAGCAGAACAAATCTGACCAAACTACACCTACAGTCGATATTACCCGGATTTCTACTTCACAAATTCCCATTAATAAAAAATACATCGGTATAACTCAATCCATTTCGGCTGTAGGGATTAAAGCCCGGGTGGAGGGCTTCCTAACAAAAATGAATTTTATTGAGGGTAAGCCTGTCAAGAAAAATCAGCTACTATTTGTGATTGATCCGCGGCCTTTTGAAGCCAAGTTGGAACTGGCGCAGGGGCAATATGCAAAAAGCGTTGCCGATAAGGAATATCAGGAAGTTCAATATCGCCGCATGAAAGATCTGGTAGTCAAAGGCGATGTCTCCCAATCCCATTTTGATGAAGTAAACGCGAAGTTCAGTGAGGCTGATGCCCAGGTTCAAATTGGGGCGGCCAATGTGGCGGAGGCTAAAATTAATCTCAGCTACTGCTATATGTATGCGCCTTTCGATGGAATTATCGGAAAAAAATACGTGGACGTGGGCAATCTGGTCGGAGGGGGGGAGAACACTTTACTCGCGAATGTTGTTCAGCTCAATCCTATCTATGTTGAATTCAGCCCCAGTATTGAAGATTTCACCTCTTTTTTGAAATACCGAAAAAACATGCCTTTTGATGTGGAGGTCAGCTTGCCCCATGACGGTAACCTGCTGTTTAAAGGCAAACTGGATCTAATTAATAATCAGGCGGATGTCTCTACCTCCACAATTTTGATGCGGGCTGAAATTGAAAACACCAAGCAGTTACTCCTCCCAGGCATCTATGTCAATGTCAAATTAAATCTCAGTTCAAATGAAAAAGTCATTCTCGTGTCTAAGCAGGCCACAATGGTTACGCAGGGACAACGCTCTGTATATATTGTAGGTTCGGATAATATTATTCAATCAAGAAACATTACCACCTCGGGGCAGTATAAAGGCTATTACATTGTGGCCTCCGGGTTGAAAGAGGGTGAGCAAGTAGTAAGCAATGGTTTGCAAAAGCTTCGTGAGGGGATGCAGGTCAAAACAACGATGGCGAAAACTCGGGAACCGTCCGAATGATTAAGTTTTTTATCAATAGGCCTATATTCGCCATTGTAATTGCAATCTTGATGGTGTTGATCGGTGGAATCTGTATTTTTATTTTACCAATCGCGCAATATCCGCAAATCGTGCCGCCCCAGGTGCAGGTGAGCTCTCAATATATTGGTGCCAGTTCCTCGGTTGTTGCCGATACAGTCACTACACCCCTTGAAAGAAATATCAACGGCGTAGAAGGCATGATTTATATGTCTTCAGCCAGTACTAACAACGGAAATTCAGTCATTACCATTACCTTTAATGTGGGATATGACATCGATATTGCCGCGGTTGATGTGCTTAATGATACCAATACAGCCATGTCGGTTTTGCCCCCTGATGTGATCCAGGCCGGATTGGATATCCAAAAGGTATCCAGTGATATGGTGCTGGTGGTAAACCTTATCAACAAAAATGGCAGCATGGACGATGCGTTTCTGAGTAATTATGCAGATATCAATATTACCCCTGTTCTGTACCGGATTTTCGGAGTTGGAAATATCAATAACTTCGGATTGCTGCAATACTCCATTCGGATTTGGCTAAACCCGGATAAATTGGCCAGTATGGGAATATCGCCTCAGGAGGTGATTCAGGCGGTACAGGAACAAAACCAGCAGGCAGCAGCAGGGAGTATCGGGCAGCCGCCAGTTCCCAAAACTATTCCTTTTCAGTATCAGATTAATACTCTGGGCCAGTTAAGTGAAGTAGAGCAATTTGCTGATATTATTGTTCGAACTAAGGAAAACGGGCAGATTGTACGTCTCAAGGATATTGGCCGCGTCGAAATGGGGGCTGATAGTTATGTAACCACGTCCCAGTTTAATGGAAAGCCAAGTGCCAGTCTGGGGATTTATCAGTTACCGGGCGCTAATGCCATTGATATCTCCAATAATGTGCGAAAAGTAATGCATGAGCTGGAAAAAAGTTTTCCTGCCGGAATGGAATGGACAATTGCTTATGATACAACCAATTTCGTAAAAGAATCGCTGCGGGAAGTTGTTATTACATTGTTTGAAGCAATAGGCCTGGTCTTTCTGGTTGTTTTTATTTTTCTGCAAAACTGGCGGACGACTCTAATTCCCTGTATCGCCATTCCAGTATCGCTGATAGGAACATTTATCTTATTCAGTATTTTTGGGTTTTCAATCAATACACTCAGTCTTTTGGGGCTTGTTCTTGCCATTGGGTTGGTGGTGGATGATGCGATCGTTGTAGTTGAAAACGTAGAAAAAAAACTCGAGCAGGGGATTGGTAATATCAAGGAGGCTACCCTTCTTGCTACCGAAGAGGTCAGGGGGCCGATCATTGCGACCACTTTAATTTTAATGGCGGTATTTATTCCAGTAGCCTTTATCCCGGGAATGACTGGGAGTTTATATAACCAGTTCGCATTGGCAATTGCGTTTTCAGTGGCATTATCAGGGATAAACTCCCTGAGTTTAAGCCCTGCGCTTTGCGGTGTGTTATTGAAAAGGAAAAAAGAAAATAAATTCATCCTGTTTCGCTGGTTTGAAAAGGGGTACGAAGCGCTTCTCAAGCGTTATACGATAGCAGTAAGACATGTGCTTCAGTGGCGAAAACTGGTTTTTTTTATATTTGGATTATTAGCGCTTGCTGCATTTCTGGTATTTAAACATCTGCCCGAAGGATTTATTCCGGAAGAAGACCAGGGTTATTTTATTATTGTAGTGAATGGCCCGAATGGCTCTTCACTTTATCGAACAGAAGAGACAGTTAAAAAAGTGGTTGCGCTGATGCAGAAAACCGATGGTGTGGCCCATGTAATCAGTATTAATGGGTTTAATATCATTGATACTATCGATGAACCCAATACAGCTGCCCTTTTTGTTACCCTCAAGCCTTGGTCGGAGAGAACGGCAGCTAATTTGAGTGCGCAGGCGATCATAAAAAAAACGCAGCAACAATTAAACCAGTTCGATGATGCGGTCATTGAGGCCATTAATGCCCCTGCTATTCCCGGGCTTGGTACTGTCGGCGGTTTCCAATTGGAAGTGGAGGATAGAAATAATCTCGGTGTGGAGGCATTGGCAAAAGCGGTCAATCAACTGGTTGATGAAAGTAATAAACGGCCTGAGCTGAAAGGGGTTATTTCTGATTTGAATGTTGATGTCCCGCAGCTTTATCTGGATATTGATCGCACAAAAGCCAAGGCAATGAATGTTTCGATCACTAATTTATTTGTTACCTTGCAGACGTATCTCGGGGCTTATTATGTAAATAATTTTACCAAGTACGGGCAAACTTATCGGGTAATGGTGCAGGCGGAAGGGGATTCGCGTGCAGAGACCACGGATATCAGTAAATTATATGTGAAAAGCGATAGCGGACAAATGGTGCCTTTATCCAGTCTGGTTAAGATAAAATCTATAAATGGCCCTTATAATATTCCGCATTACAATTTATATACCGCAGCCAGTGTTAATGGTGCCGCGGGACCAGGTTATACATCCGGGCAAGCAATGAATGCAATAGAAGAAGTAGCGGCTGAGGTTTTACCCAAGGGTATTGCCTATGAATGGACAGGCATCACGTATCAGCAATTGCAGGCGGGAAATATCGCATCGCTAATCTTTATGCTCTGTCTGGTCTTTGTATTTTTATTCCTGGCAGCCCTTTATGAAAGTTGGACCATGCCCTTCATGATCTTGCTCGCCGTTCCCCTGGCACTGCTCGGAGCAGGTCTTGCCTTGCTGCTTCGCTCGTTGGCTCTGGATGTCTATGCACAGATCGGCTTGATTCTGCTGATTGGCTTAGCTGCTAAAAATGCTATCTTGATAGTTGAATTTGCCAAGGAGAAGCGGGAAGCAGGGGCTAGCGTCTTAGATGCAGCAATACAGGCTGCAACTTTGCGGATGAGGCCGATTTTAATGACCGCTTTTGCCTTTATATTCGGCGTATTGCCCCTCGCAACTGCCACAGGGGCAGGTGCTGCCAGCAGACATTCTATAGGAACTACCGTTCTCGGAGGAATGCTGCTTGCGACTATTTTAAGCTTGTTGGTTGTACCAGTTTTTTATGTATCCATTCAGGGATTGCGTGAGCGTTGGTTAGCGAAGCGGAAAACAGATTAGCCACTTAATTAAGGAAGAACGATGAAAAGGGTTTTAGTTATCGGCGGATCAGGCGTGTTGGGAAGGGCGGTGGTCGAAGAATTATCCATTCGTCATGAGATCATTCAGGCTAACTATTCCAGTGGCGACATAAGGGTCGATATTACTGACAAAGAGTCAATCATCGCTTTGTTCAGGAAGATTAATAAAATTGATGCTGTGGTCTTGACCACCGGAAATGTCCATTTCGGCGATTTTGCGGAGATGAGCGACAAAGAGTATGAAATAGGCCTTCGCAGTAAGTTAATGGGCCAGGTCAACACCGTCCTGATTGGCAGGAACCATTTGAATGAGCAGGGTTCGTTCACGCTGACCAGCGGTATTTTAAGTCAGGATCCGATACGCTATGGCAGCTCAGCCTCCATGGTGAATGGTGCCTTGGAATCGTTCACGATTGCAGCGGCCATTGAGATGCCGAATTGCATACGGATTAATTGTGTCAGTCCAACGGTGATTACCGAATCAATGGATGCTTATGGTCCTTTCTTCCGCGGATATAAATCCGTTAGCAGCGCTGAGGCTGCCCTTGCTTACAGTAAAAGTGTTGAAGGTCTGCAAACGGGGCAAATTTATCGGGTAGGCTAAAAAATAAATCAATTCTAACCGGTGCTTTGCCCGCCCGAATCCCCGCGGCTGCGACTATCCGAATCCCCGCGGCTGCGACCGCGGGGCCCATGTCTGGTAGTCGAAAATGCTCCTCAGATGAATCCAAAGTTGCCGAAAATAGCAATTAAAAGCAGTTAGGAACATTATCATTCAATTAGCAAAACCGATATTCTAAATAGGCTTCGTGTGGGCCCCGCGGTCGTTGCCGCGGGGATTCGGTGGTCGCAGCCGCGGGGATTCGGGACGGTGGAAGCCGGGATTTGGGAGCCGCGTGGAGTCCTAAGCATTATGCGAACATGGACCGGCTTTATTGCCGATCCGGAAAGATATCTTTAAATTGCAGATGGTTATTCACGGCCATTGCAATATGGCGCTTCTTATAAAAGCCGCCTAGCTTATAAATTAGAATAGGGGCTACAAAGCTGACAAAGCCCATGGCAAAGGCAATTTTATAAGTAGGATCTTTATTAAGCAGCAAAAAGATCAGGCAAGCCGCCATCAGGATAATTGCTGCAATGCCGGTATAAGGAGAGCCGGGTGTTTTGTAACCCAAATCGTTTGTGGTATAACCCGCCTGATACAGCCTTCTCCTGAAATTGATCTGCGCCCAACATAAAGAAATCCATGCCAGCGCACCGGTAAAGCCTGAAACCAGCAATAAAGCAATGTACAACATGGACTGGCCGAAGAAATAACCAGCAGCCAGCAAAAGCCATATGGCGGCGAGTGTTACAATTCCGGCATTTTGCGGCACCGCGTTGCGGTTTAACTTGCTGAGGCGATGGGGAGCCATGCCGTTTCTTGCCAGCGCATTCAATGAGCGCACGATGCCATAGACTCCCGAATTGGAGCATGAAAGTGTGGCAGTCAATGTGACAAAACTCGTTGCAGCTCCTGCCCAGTGCAAACCATAAAAGTTTAGGGCATCCGCAAAGACGGAGTTACTCAAACCGGCCTTTTGCCAGGGGAAAATTAAAACCAGGCAGAAAACGGGAATAATATAAATAAAGAGAATGCGGAAGGTTACATTTCGAATAGCCCGCGGAATCATACGTGCTGGGTTAACTGACTCACCGGCAGCCAAACCGATAATTTCCGAACCCTGATAATTCACTAAAAGGAGTACCATTGCGGTCAAAAGCGCCATTCCCCCATTAGGGAACAATCCCCCTTCATCAAATATAAACCGTCCACCTATAATACCTGCTGGCTGAGGGCCGTGGATCAATCCGAAAAATATCAGGAGGGCGAGAATAACAAATCCCATTAAGGCTAAAATCTTAATCAGGGCAAGCCAGAATTCAATTTCTCCAAAAGTACCTACTTTGGCAATATTAATGTAAGTAATAATCAAACCGAAACAAACAGCCCAGATATAGCCATTAATTCCGGTAAAATGCTGCATAATAATCCCTCCCGCAATGCATTCCGCGGGAATATAGGCCACCCAGCTTATCCAATAAGACCAGCCCACGCCGCAAGCTATCGAGGGGGAAATAAAGTCAGCGGTATAAGTGATGAAAGAGCCTGAAATGGGAATTGCGACAGCAAGTTCGCCCATACAAAGCATGGTTAGATAAATTATCAGGCCGCCTAATATGTAAGCGATGAAGACCGAGGGACCAACCTGGTTAACGACTGCGCCAGTGCCTAGAAAATAACCAGAGCCAATAATGCCGCCAAGAGCAATTAATTGAACATGCCTGTCTTTCAAGCCGCGTTTATATCCGCCATCGTTCATTGGCGCATCTTGTTTTTTAATCTCATTAGTCACTGACTGTATGATCTCTCGAATATTAAAAAATTAACGGATTGTACAAGAAAGCTGTACATTGTCTACTTTTTTTTAAATAAAATAGCACAGGAAAGAGATTTTTATAAGAAAAATAAAGAGAAGGCAAGTGTTATTTTTCTCTTTATTTGTCAAAAGCTTTTTCAAGGCTAAAACATACAATTTTAAACTGAGATATTGAGAATAATTTCAGATGCTTAGATGTCTTTTTTTGAAGCCATAATTTCCTGAAGAATTTTCTCAACTTCAGGATTCTTGAAGCTAGCATGTGAGGTTAAACCGGTCGCAATAAGCGCTGGAGCCAGGTCTTTCATCGCGGGGCCATCGGTAAATACACATCTCTGAAAACACAATCTGCACCTGGCTTCTACTTCCCTCGGCTTGTCCGAGGGATCCAGAAAACTCATAGAAAACACTGGACCCTGCGGACAAGCCGCAGGGCGTGGTGGCGGTGTGTAGTAGAATACCTATGGGCCTCCTAACTCGGGACCCAATCTCACAGAGGAATTACAATGTCGCCTGCTGCGCAGGTTTAGGATAAAAAGCGCTTACCAGATCATCTACCGATTTAATAGCTGTTGTCCTGCCCAACTCTGCAGCCAAGGAAGGACCGGCTTCCTTAACAAAGTCCTGTAAGCGCTTTCCAAGGCTGCCTTGCTTGAGTATAGCCAAATCAGGTGCTGATAACTCCGCGTTAGTGTCTATTGTATTAAGGAAATTATGCACACTCGCTAGTTTCTGATCTTTACTGTATTGAGGAAAAAATCTATGGTAATAGTCCTTTCCTTCACTACGCTCTTTCTGGTATGAAGTCAGAATGTGCTTTAAGGTTTCAACAGGATCACGCTTGTTCAGGGTATTAAATAACTCATCGAGTGAGGTTAAGTTCTCAGTTAAGCCTAATTCTTTGGACAGTTTTTCACGCTGCGCCTGGAACACCGTATCCAATTTCGTAAACAAACGGCCATTCTTAAGTGCCTCCCGATCATCGGCAGTAATAAAGCCATTTGTTTTTGTTAATGCATGAATAAAATGTTTGGCAGCAGTTAATTTATCATTTTCCGTAAACTGCCCCCAGGAAATCCAGTGAAGCGTTTTTCCCTTGCCTTGTCTTTCGTTATGGTATGCTCTAGCTGCATTCTTAAGTAGGCGCACAGCAGAGAGTGAGGCAGGTTCCTGATCATTATTATTTGTTTGCTTTAATGGATGATTATCAGTTGCATCTGTCATCAATGGACCGTTTTCTTTTTCCTGTTCTTCACGCTCTTCAATTTCGCGTTGCAGACGTTCACGCTCTTCACGCTCTTGAGTTTCGCGCTGCTGGCGTTCACGCTCTTCACGCTCTTGAGTTTCGCGCTGCTGGCGTTCCTGCTCTTCACGCTGCTGGGTTTCACGTTGCAGGCGTTCACGCTTTTCACGCTCCTGGGTTTCACGTTGCAGGCGTTCACGCTCTTCACGCTGCTGGGTTTCGCGTTGCAGGCGTTCACGCTCTTCACGCTCCTGGGTTTCGCGCTGCTGGCGTTCATGCTCTTCACGCTCCTGGGTTTCGCGCTGCTGGCGTTCCTGCTCTTCACGCTGCTGGGTTTCGCGTTGCAGGCGTTCACGCTCTTCACGCTCTTGAGTTTCGCGCTGTTGGCGTTCCTGTTCTTCACGCTGCTGGGTTTCGCGTTGCAGGCGTTCCTGTTCTTCACGCTGCTGGGTTTCACGTTGCAGGCGTTCACGCTCTTCACGCTGCTGGGTTTCGCGTTGCAGGCGTTCCTGCTCTTCACGCTGCTGGGTTTCACGTTGCAGGCGTTCACGCTCTTCACGCTGCTGGGTTTCGCGTTGCAGGCGTTCACGCTCTTCACGCTGCTGGGTTTCGCGTTGCAGGCGTTCCTGCTCTTCACGCTGCTGGGTTTCACGTTGCAGGCGTTCACGCTCTTCACGCTGCTGGGTTTCGCGTTGCAGGCGTTCCTGCTCTTCACGCTGCTGGGTTTCACGTTGCAGGCGTTCACGCTCTTCACGCTGCTGGGTTTCGCGTTGCAGGCGTTCACGCTCTTCACGCTCTTGAGTTTCGCGCTGTTGGCGTTCCTGTTCTTCACGCTGCTGGGTTTCGCGTTGCAGGCGTTCACGCTCTTCACGCTCTTGAGTTTCGCGCTGCTGGCGTTCCTGCTCTTCACGCTGCTGGGTTTCGTGTTGCAGGCGTTCCTGTTCTTCAAGTGCTTTCTGTTCTTGAGCCAGTCGCTCTTTCTCTGCCTGCTCATTTTTTAGAGCACGCTCGCTAGCGAGTCGAGCATCTTCTTCAGCCTGCAGTTTCTGCTGCTCAGCCTGTGCGTCTTTGCCTTGAAGTGTTTCCTGAGCCTCTTGATTGGCAGAAAACTCTACGCTGATCACTTTATAAAGATCGGTCAGGAAATCCAGAATGGCTGGTTTTGTAATTTTATTTTGCTTGTATGCGTCAAGTTTTCCAAATAGGCTTTCAATCCATTTTTCTTCGGCAAAATAAGCCGGGATAAATCCCTCAATTTTAAATGCCTGGTTGATCCCCTCTAATTGCTGCAAAGCAGTTTCAGCATTAAAACCTTGTTTTTGGAAACCCTCCAGATAGCTCACAAATGTTTGAGACATTCTATCAATTCGTTGTTTGACACCCAGATCGTTTGGATGTGCGAAAAGATAATCCAGAAGGGCGCCATCTGTAATATAGTAACTGGCAAGTTGATCCCTTTCGAATATTGTCTTGAGCTCCGCTAATTCGGCAGAAGCTTCTTTTCGGGAAAAGGAGTTGGTCGACAGGGTTTCTAAAAATTTATTATAACGAATTTGAAAAGAGTCAATGGCTGCCTTAAACTCATTCAATCCCAGAATAATACGGGATACCTTTGCTTTCCCATCTACTGCCGTATCGGCTTCAACCATCTTGCCCTGGATATTTTCCAACAACACATTCATGTCTTCGCGCCGGGTTCGCAAAATGGAGGCGAGAGCCGAATCATTCTTTTTGTCCAAAAGATGCGCCAGTTCAGGACGGATGTCTCTGGGACTTGCTTTGAAGCCGCTAAATAGCTGATCTCGGTACTGGTTGAGTTCTATCTTTAATTCTTTTTCCAGTTGAGCGTAGGAACAGCTTTGCAATAGCCCCACTAAAGTTTCCCACTCGTCTTTGCCTTGTTTCGCTTTTTCCAAGGCTATTTTAATGACGCTATTGGCCTCATAAAAATGGAATAGGTTGGCAATGACCTGTGTTTGACCGGCTTTGGCATATTTCTTAAATAAACCCATTATTTCAGCGGTCAAAGTGGAAGTCGCAGAATTATTGTCTAACACCTCGGCTTTTTCTGGCTTAATTTGCTGCATTAAAGCCAGTAATTTTTCCTGGTCATCCTCATCAAGTGCACGCAGAATTAATTTATTTTCCAGCAGACTGCTTTTTGAGGCTCGTGGCCGCTCGGGATTTTTACCCGAATCAACCAGTTCGCGAAGATTCCTCTGACTGGTTCTTAAGTTCAGGATCATCTTGCCAATATCGCGATGGCTATCCTCAAAAGGCGCATAGCTTGTTTCCTTGATAAAGGAATATAAGCGAGCCAGTTTCTGCTGGTATAAGGAATCGAAAACTGTTCGCCAATGGTGTTTTACCATATCCTCATTTACTTGCGATTCATCTGCCTTTTTTACTGGTGCCTGTGGCAGTGGCCTCTGGACTGGTTGAGGTGAGATTCTTTGCTGTTGAGATAAGGATCGGCGTTGAAACCCTTTCTGCTGCTGGAGAGGAGGGTTATTAACAGAAGCTGCTGCTTCTCTTGCTTTTCTGCGCTCATTAATCATTTGCGGGTTCAGACCGCCTCTCACTGCGGTTGACTTAATAGGGGAGTCAAACAGTAGATCCAGATTGGCAAAAAGCGCCGCTTTTTCTTTCTCATCTTTTATATCAGGTTTATAGGTTTCAAGAAGTGTATTAACAATTGTGAGACAGCGCTGCTTACATGCCTCAGCAAATAATTCATTGATATTATTTACTTCACCAAAAGCGGAAAAATCAAATGCTTTTCCGTGATCTTTCAGGTTATCAAAATTAAGTTGGGGAAACAGGTTTTTGAATTCTTTTAATAATGCAGGGCTTGCTTTTTGATGAATTGTTTCTAAATATCCCATCAGATTGCTTTTATCAAGGAAGCCGCTTCTAAAATGGGAGTCTGCAAATGCCTGATGAAGCAGATGGATATCATTTGATCTGATAATTGCATCTAAAACGTCTGAAGGAGGGATCCCTTTAAGAAGTGCGCCTTGTTTAAGTAGCATAACGGCGCCTTTGCTGTTATGTTTGGTTAAGGCTATGTAAATGGGCATTGCATTGGTTGAATAACCTCGATTGATAAATGGCTTTAAGGCTTCAATCAGATTACTATCCTGGCGTTCAACCGCTTTATTGAGTAGCTGCAAACGATAGGAATCATCGAGTAATTTCCCTGCTTTGATCAGTTTGGTGATTAATGAGTATTGCCCATCTTTCTCCAATTTTTGATAGGTCTTGACGTCGGCCAGCAGTTTTGTCTGGGTATTTAAGAGATAATTAAGGCTCTCCTCATCGCCTTTTCTATTGACCGTCAGAAATAAATTGTAAGCAAAATCAGGATTGTCAGGATTGAAACAGTAAGAGAGTGCATCAGCAAACTCAAATTCCTTATGTAAGATGGCCCATTGGTAAGCATATTGTTCTGCCGGATACTTCTTTGCCCTGAGGGCCTCCTGAAGTGCGTTCTGTTCATCCTGGTCGACATATTGCATGCGGTCCATTTCTGGATTTAAGGCGGGTAAAAGCTGGCTCTGATTAAATAAGGATTGTGTTTCTGCCGAGAGTGATTGCGGAGAAATAATGCTGACGTCACGGAATAGGGCAGCGACTTGTTTTAATAAATTGGGATCTTTATTGAAAGAGGCGCGGCGGATATCCGCGGCTGCATTAAGCATTTGCTCCTTCTTTTTTGCCTCGTCAGGAAATAATTCTTGTAATTGCCTAAGCAGAAACTTGTACATATCATCTGTGCGATTCGGATATTCGGCAATCCTACGTAGTAGCTGAGCGGTTTCTAACTGGATTCCTGGCCCTTTTAATTTTTCGACCATTGCAACGTTACCCGTTTTAACAGCCCAGAGTAATGCTTCCTTTCTAATTGCCTGCGATGGCAACTTTCTAGGCCAATTAGCAAGTATGGCTGCATTATGATGAAAACGCGTTAAAACTTTAAAGGTTGTAAATGGTTTGCTGGCATCGAAAAGGGGGAGTGGTAATAGGGTGTTTGCAGGAAAATCAGGTTTTATTGCCTGTTTCAGAAAGTTATTCCAGGGATTATCTTCCTTTAATGCACCAACGTAAATTGAAAAAATCTCCGGTTCTTTTCTATCCAAAGCGGTCGCAAGCAAGGACTCTGAGACTGGAATGCCGGCATCGACTATTAATTTCAGATTATCGCCAGTGATAGTAGATAGTAAAGTCCTGTTAAGGATTGCGGTTTTACTTGTATCACTTAATTTATTGACCTGTCCCAGGAGTATTTTTAACGATTTACGACTGTTGTTAGCTGCGGCACTCTTCAATAAATCAATAATGACCTTTTCAGTCAGTAAATCGGGGAAATGCGTAACTAAACTTTCCAGGAAACCTGATTTATCTTTTATTATCTTCTCTCTGGATGCAGAGATAATGGTGTCGGCAATAAGTGAGTTATTTCTAACGGTAATTGAACGCTCACGGATAAACCTGGCTAAAACTTCAATGTTTTTATTGTCTTGCCCTGCAATGACATCCCTGAGGAGGTCATTGGCATAGTTGACCTTTAGGGCAGTACTTGCGGTGTTTAAATGGGTGTCGAAGTAATACTTCAGCATTGGTTCCAGAAAGCTGGCTTTACTGTATCTTGCTGTATAAAAAAGACTAACGACCGCCTGGTTAGGGGATAAACGTTTGAAGATATCCATCGCCAGTTCAAAGCGGTTATGGTGTACCGCATTTGAACAGTGTTCGCTTTCCAAGGGCATAGTTTGAACTAAATGTTCAATGGTTTCGGTGTCGTTAGCCCGAATCGCGCATTTTAAGGCGTCATAGACATAGCCTTTGGAAGTCGTAATTTTGCGGGTATAGGCGGCCGTGTTGGGAAAATGCCTTCTGTGCAGATCTGCTTTAACAGGATATACGCCAGGTCTTGTTTCATTAGGATGAGCAAAAACTCTGACTGAGATCCCTAAATTATCTTTGTAAAGACCGGGATCATTACAAACGCCAAACCGTTCTTCGATTTCCTTGATCGCCGCTGCTGCGCTAGTGAAAACTTTAGTATTGTTTCTTGGATCGTTCTCGCTATCCAGATTGTAGTTTGGATCGTAAATGACATATTGATTATTCGAAAATGAAACTGCAATGGCATGATTATTGGATGCTACATAACAGGCGCGTCCTTCATTCTTGATCGAAGCTAAAAGTTCTCCCCATTTGGCTGTTGAATCCATAAGGCCAATGTTGTATTCATTGTTTACGGGTTTACCATCAAATTTGAGAATCTTATCCAGATCACCCTGATAGGTGCCTTCATGATAAACCTGGCTGTTAAATGAAATTTCGACATCGTGAATGAATTGATCAAAAGCGGGATCATCACCAAGGCTATAATTTTTCGGAGGGTTCGCAAGTTTGCGTTCCATCTCGAAAAATTCCTTTTCCCGGCCTTCGAGAAAATATTTCACATAGATGCACGCCAATCCCCCGCACACACCGCCTGTATTCAACTCGAGTTGAAATCCTTTTTTCTTCAATAATTCATTAACTGAGTGGATGATATACGTTTGCGCAGGCATTTACTTCTCCTGAAAAATGACTTCTAAATGGGGATAAAAAAAGAAAAATAGACAGCCTGCAGGGTTTGGATAACGCTCAGAGGATGAACAATGCATTTTAAACCTACAGAACAGCAGGAACTGTATCACTAAATATAGTCCCAAATTGCTTGAAATAAAATTCTGCAGATTATATTAAGGAAAGATTAAGAAAAAATTAAGAAGAGCAGCTAACACAAATCTTTTTTGACCAGTCAGGAGGCAAACTTGAGTAATGAGCATTGCCCCATTGTTCTTCATAAGGGCATTGCAAAAGTTTGAATAAGCGCTCAATTTCCGAATAATTACCCTGTTCATACGCTTCGTCAATCGCTTGCGTGGCTAAATAATTCCGTAATATGTAGATTGGATTTGCGAGTTTCATACGAATTTCACGTTCTTCTTTAGTCGTGGTTTCGATGAGAAGACGCTGTTGATATTCTTGCATCCAGTCGTCAAATTCTTTGCCGCTGGCCGTGGATTGTTTTTTGGCAGAATCATAATCCGAAAGCCATCGGAAAAATAAGCTGTAATCGACTGATTGATTATGAAGAAATGAGAGTAATTGATTAATTAAGAGATAATCGTCTTTTTCTTCCAGAAAGAGTCCTAATTTATTGCGCATTTGCAATAAATAGCAAGTTTGAAATACTGGCTCAAATTCGGCCAGTGAATTCTGTAATTGATTCACTGGGATAAGCGGCGTCAGCGCCTGGGCAAGTGCCTGCAGATTCCAGAAGGCAATCGCCGGTTGCCGATTATAGGCGTAACGACCCGATTCATCAGAGCTGTTACAAATATGGTTAAAATCAAAATGATCAAGAAAACCAAAAGGGCCGTAGTCAATCGTTAATCCAATAATTGACATATTATCCGTATTCATAACCCCATGACAAAAGCCCTGGCTTTGCCACATCGCAATCAGGCCTGCCGTCTTTATTACCGCCTGACGAAATAATTCCTCATAACCGGATTGATCTTTTGACATCTCGGGATAATGTCTATCCAGTACGTAATCAGCCAATTGCTTCAAAGCGTCATGCTGACGGGTGTAATAAAAATACTCGAAATGCCCAAAACGGATAAGCGACTCCGATACCCGGGTGAGTATGGCGCCAGGTTCCGCAGTATATCGATAAACCGGCTCATTCGTCGCAGTAATACAAAGCGCACGCGTTGTGGGAATGCCTAATGCATGCATTGCTTCCGAGCACAGGTATTCTCTGATAGTGGATTGCAGTACTGCCCGCCCATCGCCCATGCGGGAATAGGGGGTTTGTCCCGATCCTTTAAGCTGTAAATCCCAGCGCCTGCCCTGCACATCCAGTATTTCTCCCAAAAGATGCGCGCGTCCATCACCCAGCTGCGGCACATAATAGCCAAATTGATGACCTGAATATACAGTTGCAATCGGTTCACTGCCTGGCAGTTTCTCATTACCGGAAAAATAAAGGGGTAGTTTTTCAGAGGGGATGCCATCCAGTCCAAGCTGCTCAGCCAAAGCATTATTAAAAATAACCAGTTCGGGTTGCCTTACCGGCGTGGGATCCAATCGGCTATAAAAAGGGGAGTTAAGTCTGGCAAAACTGTTGTCAAAACGAATAGGCATTAAGATACAATGAATTCTTATACGGGTATTTGAAAAATTATAGATTTAATCGGTGGATAAAGGAAGGGAGGATTTTCGGAGAGAGAGGGATTCGAACCCTCGATACGTTGCCGTATACACACTTTCCAGGCGTGCGCCTTCGACCGCTCGGCCATCTCTCCAAGCGCGGAAGAATAGCGTTTTCCTAATAAAAGATCAAGCCTAAATGCATCTAAAAGCGGCGTGAACTAATTCTAGACTTATAGCAATGGGATTAAGATCTTTTTTTCTTCTTGCCCTTGCCCCCCCTGTATCCAGGAGATGGTGCCGGTTTGAATGTCGGGCCCATGTCTTCATTTATAATAAGATTAACAGGTTGACCTGGAGTATATCCTCCACCTGATATATTTTCTAAATTTTCATCAGAAATTTTTTTGCTCCCACTCTTTCGATCTTTGTTCGCCATGGTAATTACCTCGTAACGTCATCAGGCCATTTTCATTATATAATCTGTTTAATATTTAATCAAATAATGGACCACTGATTGCACATTTATCATTTATGCTATTTCAATCCATAATTTATTTTTAGGTCTAAACTTATAGCATCGGAAGATAAAGGGAAATTTAACATGATTCGCTTATTCTCAATTCTGACTGGGTTGATGGTTTATAGCTATTCCTTTGCATTTACCTGTTTTGCCACTTTGGTTAAAGACAATTGCTGGACCAATTACGATGTGAACGTTGCTATCATGGATGCAAATACCCACCAGCAAATTCTGACTGTAACCGTTCCTAAAGGACAGCAATGGGCAAGACAAGAATTTACCTGCCAGCCAGGGCAGGTCTTCATGTACCAGGCCACCTTCACACCCACCATCTGGGAAGGGGAGGAAGGCAAAGTGTACAAAGCACTCCGCTTCTGGTTCTTACCAGCCACCCCTACCGCAGGTCAATCCGCCTGGGATGTGTCTATCTGCTATTCAAAAGATTTCGCAGAAGTCCCACTGCCACCCACAGCCACAGGAGCCTGTACCTGCGACATGAAAGCACCGCCAGCGATTGCACCGTTGAAGCAACAACCGGCTTCCTGATTGAGCTTGCCAGAAGCTGATCATGGAAAAAAATATTAGCGAATTTTATGCGCATTCGACGCTTAGAGCAGACAAAAGCGATTGGCAATTATTAAGTGATCATTTAATTTCTGTTGGAAAGATTGCAGCTGAAAATGCATCCCATTTTCACGCCAGTGAGTTGGCTGAAGTAGCGGGTTTACTGCATGACCTGGGAAAATATACAGCGGAGTTTCAGCAGCGATTATGCGGTGACTCTCCCAGAGTAGATCATGCTACATGGGGTGCCAAAATTGCCGTTGAGAAGTATGGCAATTTAGGAAAGCTGTTGGCTTATGGCATAGCCGGGCATCATGCGGGACTGGCTAATGGGAGAGATGCAAGGGAGCGTACAAGTCTCAAGGAACGGCTCAAAAAAGAATATCCAATCCTGCCTGTGTTACTAGATGCATGGAAAAATGAGATAACTCTTCCATCCCCATCACAGATTAAACCCCCAGACCAGTTTAAGCCGATGCAAGGACGACAGTTCTTTCAATTTTCCCTATTCGCCAGAATGCTTTTTTCCTGCCTGGTAGATGCCGATTTTATAGATACAGAGCACTTTTACTGCAAAATTAATGAGAAACAAGTTAGCCGGGGAGGGTATCCTGCACTGGGGTTATTGCAGGAACAGTTAAATAACCATTTAAAGCGTTTCAAAGCAGATAGCCCTGTAAACACCATAAGGGCAGATATTCTTTCTCATGTACGCACACAGGCTTCATTATCGCCCGGCCTATTTTCGCTGAATGTACCCACAGGAGGCGGAAAAACCTTGGTTTCTCTGGCATTCGCATTAGATCATGCGATTCAACATGGTCTAAGAAGAATTATCTATGTTATTCCTTACACCAGTATCGTTGAGCAAAATGCAGCGGTATTTCGTGAAGCATTGGGGGAGTGGGGGGAGGCATCCGTATTGGAGCACCATAGCAGTTTTATTGATAATCCTTTAAAAGAACCTCAGGCAAGAGAAAAGTTGAATTACGCAATGGAAAACTGGGATGCACCAGTCATTGTTACTACCGCTGTACAATTCTTTGAAAGCTTGTTTGCTGATAGACCATCACGATGCCGTAAATTACATAACATTAGCAATAGTATTGTTATTTTGGATGAAGCGCAGACGCTGCCCTTGAAAATGCTGCATCCCTGCGTTGCAGTGATTAAAGAATTGGCACTTAACTATCGCAGCAGTCTGATAATGTGCACGGCAACACAACCTGCTTTACAGGATAAAGATGGATTCAGGCATGGGCTTCAAAACGTTCGTGAGCTAGCTCCTGAACCGATGAGATTGCAAGAAAAACTCAAACGTGTCCAATTAAAGCATATAGGCACTCAAACAGACGAAGAACTACTGGATCATTTAGCAACGCATAAGCAAATTCTGTGTATTGTTAATAATCGACGCCATGCAAGGGCTTTGTTTGAAGGGATTGCGGATTTACCAGGCGCTTGCCATCTGACGACATTAATGTGTGCAAAACACAGGGCTAAAGTCCTGACCAAGGTCAGAGCACTTCTCAAAGCTGGTGAGCCTTGCCGGTTAGTATCTACCTCACTGATTGAAGCGGGTGTAGATGTAGACTTTCCGCTGGTACTTCGGGCAGAAGCAGGACTCGATGCGATCGCTCAATCGGCCGGTCGTTGTAATAGAGAAGGAAATTATGCGCCTGAAAAAAGTCATGTTCTTGTTTTTTCTACAGGTAGCAGCTGGCCAATTCCTGTGGAAATAGCACAATTTGCACAGGCTGCACGCAGTGTGTTCAGGAAGTATCCCGGTGATCCTTTGTCTTTGCTGGCATTAGAAAGTTATTTTCGTGAACTATATTGGCAAAAGGGCGATAAAGAATTGGGCGAAGGATTACTTAAGCTCATTGAGGATGGGCAGTTAGATAACCTCCCATTTGAAACTCTGGCAAAAGAGTTTCGTATCATTGACACAATAATGCAGCCAGTCATTATTCCTTATGATGAGGAAGCGAACGGGATTCTGACACAGCTGCATTATAGCGAGCGATGCCGTGGTTTTGGCCGCAAGCTTCAACCGTATATCGTTCAAATTCCGGAGCAGGGTTTAGCCGCACTTCGTCAAACCGGCGCAGTCCAAGCTGTTAACCCCGAAAAATATGATCAGCAATTTATGCAGTTGATTAATCTTGACCTATATAACCCAAATTTTGGTCTAAACTGGAGTAATCCACTGTTTATTAATGCAGAGAATATGGTGATTTAATCTTTAACAGTGGTCATGGAAGTTAAAACGCTTGGGAGAGCAAGAATGGCATGGGGCATTCGTTTAATGGTTTGGGGGGAGCATGCTTGCTTTACTCGCCCTGAAATGAAAGTGGAAAGAGTGAGTTATGATGTTATTACCCCTTCTGCCGCACGAGGGATCCTTGAGGCAATTCACTGGAAGCCTGCTATTCGCTGGATGATTGACCGCATTCATGTCCTTAATCCTATTCAATTCGAATCCATACGCCGCAACGAGGTCGGCAGCAAAATAGCGGCGGGTACCATCAACAAAGCTATCAAAGCGAACTCTACAGCAGGTTTGGCCTGTTATGTAGAGGATGAGCGCCAACAAAGAGCCTCTACCATTTTACGTAAAGTGAGCTACCTGATTGAGGCACATTTTGAACTAACAGAAAAAGCGGGAATGGATGATACAGAAGGCAAGCATATAGACATTTTTCAGCGAAGGGCCAGCCGGGGGCAATTTTTCCATCAACCCTATCTTGGCGTGCGGGAATTCCCTGCATTTTTCCAGCTTATAGAGAAAGATGAAGTGAAGGTTAAAATTCATGAATCATTAAAAGGGGAGCGTGATCTGGGTTATATGCTCTATGATCTTGATTTTGAAAAAGGGGTTACGCCGCTTTTTTTCCGCGCCAGAATGCGCGATGGAATCATTGAGATTCCACCTCTACAGGAGGTGAAATCATGATTTTAACGGCTTTGTGTAATTATTACCAAAGGATGATTGAGAAAGAAAACTCGGACATCGCGGCTTATGGGTTTAGTAAAGAAAAAATAAGCTATGCTCTGGTTATTTCTTCTGAAGGGGAGCTACTAGATGTAGAGGATATTCGGGATATTTCTGGCAAAAAGCCTGTACCTAAACTGCTTTGTGTTCCTCAGCCTGAAAAAAGAACTTCCGGTATCAAACCTTGTTTTTTATGGGATAAAACCTCTTTTGTGCTCGGTGTGAGCGCTAAAATAAAAAACCGCGCTGTTCTGGAGCATCAAGCATTTATTGACTTTCATGAGGGACTGTTTGAAAAAGAAACAGATGTGGGACTGCTAGCCGTATTAAAATTCTTACATCAATGGACTCCTTCACAGTTTTATACATCGGGCAAATTCAAAGAGGAAATGCTGGATAGCAATATGGTGTTCCGATTACAAGGGGAGTATCAATACATTCATTCAAGGCCGGCAGCATCAGCAATATTAAGCCGTTCTGAAGAAGGCGTCGAGGCTCGAGGGAAATGTCTTGTGAGTAATCGAATTGCCTCCATAGCGCGATTACACCCCTATATTAAAGGCGTGGATAATGCACAAACCTCAGGTGCATCAATTGTTTCCTTCAATTTGAAAGCCTTCACCTCTTATGGCAAATTGCAAGGGGATAATGCACCTGTCTCTGAAGAAGCCGCTTTTGCTTACACAACCGCACTAAATGATTTACTTCGACGTGAGAGCGGCAAAAGAATTCAGATCGGCAGCTCCTGTACGATTGTTTTCTGGGCGCAGGCCGATTCGAAGGAAAAAATTATCCAGGCAGAATCGCTATTTGCGAATTTAATGTCCCCGCCAACGGATGATTCTGAAACTGGCAGGTTGCGGTCAGCATTAGAAGTAATTGCTAAGGGATTGCCCTTATGTGATCTGAATCCAAATTTAGATGAGAATACCCTGCTTTATATACTAGGGTTATCGCCAAATAACTCCAGGTTATCAATCCGATTTTGGGAAACAGGCAGTTTGGAAATGTTTGCCAGGCGTTTGGCTACGCATTATTACGATTTGTGGCTCGAGCCGTCACCTTGGCAGCATGCACCGGGGATAGCCAGGCTTTTGCTGGAAACTGTTCCACACAGGAAAGACAGCAAACCCAAGTTTGATGATATCCAACCTCTTTTAAGTGGCGAAATGACTCGCTCCATTCTAACTGGATCAAGGTATCCTCATACTTTGCTTGCGAATGTAATTATGCGTATGCGAGCTGACGGCCATATTTCATCGCTACGCGTTGCGCTGTGTAAAGCCGTTTTGACACGCGACAGGCGTTTAGGGGTTAAGGGAGTTCAACAGGAGATACCAATGAGTCTAGATACGGATAATGTTGATCCCGGCTACTTGCTGGGGAGATTGTTTGCTGAATTGGAAAATGCACAAACAGCTGCTTTGGGAACACAGGTCAATGCCACTATTTGTGATCGCTACTATGGGGCAGCCTCTGCCACTCCGGCAAGTATCTATCCAGTCTTACTCCGTAATACGCAGCATCATCTGTCGAAATTACGCAAAGGCGGATCCAGGGAAAAATCAATTGCCTGGAAAATAGAACATACTATTCAGGAAATTGTAGACAAGCTGGAACCGGCTTTTCCAAAGAATTTGAATATGGAAACCCAGGGACATTTTGCCATTGGTTATTACCACCAGCGTAACGCCCGTTTTAAACAACAGGAATTGCCTAATGCAGAAGGAGCTACAGAATGACTGCCATAATGAATCGATATGAGTTCGTTTATCTTTATGATGTTACGAATGGAAATCCAAATGGAGATCCTGATGCTGGCAATCTACCTCGTCTAGATCCTGAAACCAATCTGGGTATTGCAACGGATGTGTGTAATAAGCGAAAAGTAAGGAACTATGTCAGCTGGGAAAAAGAAGGGCAGCCCGGCTATGCCATCTATATGCAGGAAAAATCGGTATTAAACAACCAACATAAAAAAGCCTATGAAGCATTGAGTATCCAGCCTGAGGCCAAAAAGTTACCCAAAGACGAAGCCAAAGCCCATGAATTAACAGAGTGGATGTGCCGAAATTTTTTTGATGTCCGTGCATTTGGGGCAGTGATGACTACTGAGGTCAATGCGGGTCAGGTCCGTGGCCCGGTGCAGTTTACCTTTGCCCGTTCGATCGATCCGGTCATCCCGATGGAGATTTCCATTACCCGAATGGCAGTTACTAATGAAAAGGATTTGGAAAAAGAGAGAACGATGGGCCGAAAGCATATTATACCTTATGGCTTATACAGAATGCATGGTTTTATTTCTGCAAAACTGGCTGAGCGGACAGGATTTACAGAAGAGGATTTACAGCTGCTGTGGCAAGCCCTTCTGAATATGTATGAGCATGATCATTCTGCTGCGCGCGGGGAGATGTCTGCCCGTAAATTAGTCGTATTCAAACATGAAAGTCCCATGGGTAATGCGCCAGCACATACTTTATTTGATACCGTTCAGGTCATGCGAATGATTGATGATAATAAACCCGCTCGTCGATTTGATGATTATTCAATCAAAGTTGATACCGAAGCGTTACCTAGGGGGGTAAGTGTTACTGAATATTTATAGAAAAAAACATGGACGACTATTTACCCTTGTCTGCTTTGCAGCATTATGCTTTCTGTCCCCGGCAATTTGCCCTGATCCATATTGAGCAAGTATGGTCGGAAAATAAGTTTACCGCCGAGGGGCGCATTCTGCATGAAAGAGTGGACTCTGGGGAAAAGGGGCAGCGAAAGAATTTTCGTACTGAACGAAATGTGGTTCTGGTTTCGAATCATTATAAACTATCAGGAAAAATTGATTTACTGGAAGTTGAGATGGAGCAGGGGCAGGCCATTCATTTTTTTCCAGTAGAATATAAGCGCGGCAAACCAAAAGTTGAAAATTGGGATCGAGTGCAACTTTGTGCGCAGGCCTTGTGCCTGGAGGAAATGCGCGGGATACCTATTAATGAGGGTGCAATCTGGTACTGGAATATTCGCCGACGTGTTTCTGTCCCCATAGACCAGAAACTAAGGGCGGAGACTATTCAAATAATAGCAGACACTCATGCTTTATTACAAAAAGGGAATACACCTGCTCCAACGCCTGACAAGACCCGATGCAAAGCCTGTTCGCTTTTCGATATTTGTCAGCCTGAAATTATGCGCTCGGATCATTCTGCAAATTATCTGAATAAGCTCTTTGTTTGTGACGATTATAAGGATGAATCGTGATATGAAAAAATTACTGAATACCATTTTCATCACGCGTCAGGAAAGCTATCTTCATAAAGAGCGTGAAACGATTGTCATTAAGCAAGGCAATACTAAGTTGGGGCAATTTCCTGCGCTGAGTGTTGGCAATATTATGTGTTTTGGTCAGGTCAGTATTTCTCCATTTCTGATGGGATTTTGTGCAGAACAGGGGATTGGAATTGCATACTATACACAGCAGGGAAGATTTCTGGCACGTATTCAAGGCAGGCAAATGGGCAATGTTCTGCTCCGCCGTACCCAATATCGCTGGGCAGACGATGAGAAGAAAACTGCAGAGATATCCCGCGTCATTGTTGCCGCGAAAATAGCAAATAGCCGCACCGTTTTATTAAGACAACTCCGAAATCATGGTGACAATTTACTTCTTCGACAATCCAGCAAACAGTTAATGCACTGCATACGTCATTGCAAAAATGCGCAAAACCTGGAAGTTATCAGAGGAATTGAAGGGGAGGCTGCAACTGTGTACTTCGGAGTTTTCAACGAGTTGCTAAGAGCTACAGTCTTTCAATTTTCGGGACGGGTAAGACGGCCGCCTACTGATCCTGTTAACGCCTTACTATCATTTATATATTCTCTGATTACTCAGGAGTGTATTGCGGCCTTATATGGTGTGGGACTTGATCCACAGGTAGGTTTTTTGCACCGGGATAGACCGGGAAGGCCAAGCCTCGCTCTTGATCTTCTTGAAGAGTTTCGTGCGGCTTGGGCGGATCGTCTGGTATTAACATTAATTAATCGAAAACAAATCACTGCTAAACATTTCGTCACACAGTCTAGCGGCGCAGTCTACTTAAATGATGATGCACGAAAAATGGTCCTGATAGCTTATCAGGAGCGCAAACAGGAAGAATTAATTCATCCTTATTTGCAAGAAAAAATCCCTGTTGGGCTTTTGCCTCACTGTCAGGCTTTACTTCTTGCCAGACATCTTCGTGGTGATACAGCCTATTATACTCCCTATCTGGTGAAATAATGTTAGTGCTCATAACTTATGATGTAAATGTCACCTCAAAAGACGGACAAAGCCGCTTGCACAAAGTTGCAAAAATTTGTCTGGATTATGGAATGCGGGTACAGAACTCTGTTTTTGAGTGTGAAATTGATCCCGCACAATTTGCCCTGCTAAAAAGCAAATTACTCAGAACAATTAATCCTGAAGTGGATAGTTTGCGATTCTATTTTCTAGGAAAAAAGGGAAGGAAGAGGATTGAGCACGTAGGTGCAAAGCTTGTTCCCGACCCACTTCGGTCGCATCTGATTATATAGTTATCAGGAAGAAAATTTTTTCCGCTAAACTGTAGTAGTCAGAAAAATCCGGTTGGATTAGCGGTTCCTTTAGTAATTGATTTATTTAACTAATGTAAAAAACTCTTTAAAAATTTGACGCTTCTCTAAAAAAATCGCTTCGATTAACGGAATCAACGTGAATTCTACTTATTATTCAATATAATTAAAATGAGACAGTCGCGCCCCATGCGGGCGCGTGGATTGAAACTTTTGTAAATATTGGTATTCGAATCAAAAGAATTTGTCGCGCCCCATGCGGGCGCGTGGATTGAAACCCAGTTTTCAGTATCAAACTCGCTGGCTACACTAATGTCGCGCCCCATGCGGGCGCGTGGATTGAAACATTTTTAACTCCCCCCAGACTATAGATAACCATAATGTCGCGCCCCATGCGGGCGCGTGGATTGAAACTGTAGCATCTGATAAAACCCTTACTTTGCCAGAGTCGCGCCCCATGCGGGCGCGTGGATTGAAACATGTCATAGTGAATTAATATCATGAGTATATGCCAAGTCGCGCCCCATGCGGGCGCGTGGATTGAAACGCTACTCCTTAATCTCTTCTCTCATTTTAAGTAGTCGCGCCCCATGCGGGCGCGTGGATTGAAACAACGATGAAACTAGGGCGTTGCCCGTCTGAGGTTGTCGCGCCCCATGCGGGCGCGTGGATTGAAACAGTATCCGCTCAAAATAGAGTTAGATATTATTGGTCGCGCCCCATGCGGGCGCGTGGATTGAAACAAGTTAAAAATGCCTGAAGGTACCAAAGACCAGCGTCGCGCCCCATGCGGGCGCGTGGATTGAAACAAGAATGTGCCACAGAATAGTACTTTTTCAGGAGTCGCGCCCCATGCGGGCGCGTGGATTGAAACTTGTTCTGTCAGTGTCACGCTATATAAGTCGGCGTCGCGCCCCATGCGGGCGCGTGGATTGAAACTTTTTGCTTGAACAAATTAAGTGCTGCAGCTTGGTCGCGCCCCATGCGGGCGCGTGGATTGAAACAAATTTGGAACTCTGAATGTACCAACTCCACCAGGTCGCGCCCCATGCGGGCGCGTGGATTGAAACTAAAAAACCAATGGTATTTGCAAGACTATATCGAATAGTCGCGCCCCATGCGGGCGCGTGGATTGAAACATTATAATGTACACCGTCATAATGAAAATCAAGGGTCGCGCCCCATGCGGGCGCGTGGATTGAAACAAGCTGTGGCGTGTTCTGCTGTTGCTCACCTAAAAGGTCGCGCCCCATGCGGGCGCGTGGATTGAAACGTTTAATTTTAACTTTACATTCGTGCCCATTATGTCGTCGCGCCCCATGCGGGCGCGTGGATTGAAACTTTTTGACATTGTATGTTCCGAGTGCCGGAACAACGTGGCGCCCCACGCGGGCTGAGGAATCCCCTCATTTTTTCATTCAAAAAAACGTACCTTATTAGGGTCAAAATGACTTTAAATAATGTCGTTTCCGCGTAGCGGAAATCCATCTTGCAAACAAAGTTAGGAATTATCTTGAGAAATAGGGTGGATACCACCGAATCCCCGCGGCTTTGACCGCGGGCCCACACGAAGCCAATTTAATGTTAAGCACACTTGTTTATGACTACCCGTTAAATCTTATTTTTTGGCAACATTCAAACTTGTTTGAGGACCATGCTACTCCAACAGGCATGGGCCCCGCGGTCAGTGCCGCGGGGATTCGGACGGGGAAAATATTGGTGTAGATAGCTATGGGCTGCGACCGCGGGCTAAGGATGTTTTATCAACCTCAGTTTCCGTTGTCTAAACAGGGGGATTTCGTTAATATCGCTAAAGAAAAATTACAAGAGACGATAAAATGCTAAATCCAATCACCCACAATGCAACTATAGAAGAAACATTGACGAGGGATTCTATTGGTTCTCTTTCATCTGAGGCGCTTCGACAACTTTTCCTGGATGCTCGAACTCATCATTTTTGGCAAGATCGACCGGTTTCTGATCTTATTTTACGAAAGCTATTTGATCTTGTTAAATGGGCACCTACCTGCGTGAATGGGTCACCAGCAAGAATACTATTTATTAAATCTCCTTTAGAAAAGGCAAAGCTGCTTCCCTGTTTAATGGAAAAGAACGTTGAAAAAACGCGACTTGCTCCGGTAACAGCGATTATTGCCTACGATTTGGCCTGGTTTGAGTATTTGGATGCTTTATCTCCCCATTTTGATTACAAGCCAATGTTCGAGTCGAACACCGCATTGAGCGAGGCCACAGCATTTAGAAGCGGTTCGCTTCAAGGAGCCTATTTGATAATGGCTGCTCGTGCACTGGGGCTGGACGTAGGCCCGATGTCTGGATTTAATTCAGAAATGGTAGATGAAATTTTCTTCAAAGGGACAAACTGGCGGACAAATTTTCTCTGCAATTTGGGCTATGGAGATAAGTCAAAGCTTCATCCGCGAGCGCCACGATTAAAATTTGAAGAAGCGTGCCAGATCATTTGAACTGGCTACTTGTGTGCAAATTGTGTTTGCATAACAAAACAACAAAAGCGCCGGAAGCAATAAAGTTGTATAATCTGTCTGTTTTCGTAGCACTTCAACCGGAGCCGTCATATTGAATTCCATTGCCTGGACAGAAAAACAAACACTCTTACGGTTATTTCCCTTAATTATTAGCATTTCATTTGCCATGGATGTTTTTGTGCCCGCTATTCCCGATATGAATCAGTTTTTTAACACTGATAATGCGGTGATGCAGGCCAGCCTTTATGTCTTTATGTTTACTGTTGCTGTGGGGCAATTGATAACAGGGCCTTTGGCCGATAAACTGGGGCGCCGGCGAGTAGCCGTCGGCTGTGCGCTGCTCTTTTTTGTCGGTTCACTTCTCGCCACTTTTACCAGCTCTATTCATGCGCTAATTATCACTCGCATTATTCAGGCTGCAGGAGCCTGTGGAACTTATCTGGTGTGCTTCATCATTGTTCGCGACAATTTTTCAACGCAGGCCTGTGCGAGATTATTCAGTATTTTGACTGGTACGAACTCAATTGTTGCCAGTTCGGCGCCCATCATCGGTGGTGTGCTGCTAGATTGGACACACAATTGGCACAGCGGTTTTTATTTCCTCACCATTCTGGGATTAATAATGACTGCGATTGCGTTTCGTTATATCCCTGATTATGCCTATTCCAGGCCTGAAACGTCAGGCAGTTGGCTCCAGGCAATGAAGCCTATGCTGAAAAATGCTGATTTTCGTCAGTACACATTGGTTGCCGCATCCTGTTTATTGGGTTTGTATCTATTCTGCGCCTTATCTCCCGGGATATTAATTACCCAACTGCATCTCAGTGGAACAGAATACGGTCTCTGGTTTGGTTTGAATGCGATGACAATGTTTCTGACCAATATGGTTACTGTCCGCTTTACATACTCTTATTCTCTGGAAAATATTGTGCGTTGCGGGGTGATTGTCATGATGGTTTCATGCCTGCTAATGACCGGCCTCAACTTTGAGGAATGCAGTGTATTAAGATTCATGCTGCCGATGATTTGCCTGACCATTGGTATTGGAATGAGCATGGGATCAGCTACAGCGCTGGCGCTGAGGGATTTCGAGAGGCAAGCGGGGACTGCAACCGCTTTAGTGGGAGCTTGCCAATTTGGGCTGGCAGGGTTTATGGGAGTGATAACTTCCCAGTTTACCCCTGGCCCTTTAAGTCTGACCATTCCGGTCTTCTGTTTTAGCGCGATAGGGCTTGTTGGCGTAAGCAAATTGGGATTGATTCTGAATAACTCTCTAGATAATTAGCTGCTAAACACTGCGAGTGGATGCAGCTTAAATCACTAAAGTTAACCTGGGTTGGTTATTTTGGGCGCAATTCTGTTAAAATTGCCCCATGTTTTTTGCATTTCATTATCAGCATGCTTCAGAATTTTACAAAACTGGCTGATAAGACAGCCCGTATGTCTATATCCGAATTAAAGTTTAAGCGTTTAATCCCTTTTGTTTTACCCTTAAGAGCCCAAGAAAGCAATTTGCAGCGACCTGCAATGAATTGGTCATTAACCAGAGTGCCCAAACAAAATGGTGTGCATCAGCGGCATCTGGTATTGCCAAGATTTAACCGAGTCAATGAAAGCTGTTATCTGCATGATGATAGTCTTTTGGAAACCGGTATAAAAGTAGAGCGCCTGCAAGTTCTTTATCAATGCAAAAGTTTAAATCCAGCTTCTACCCTGGACAGGCTTTTGATAGGACTTCATCCCAATCAGGTATTATCACTAATGGCTATTCCCCGGCCTGGTACCAGTTTGAAGCTCTGCAGAGCACTTAGCGGATTCGATTCGCTAGTCTCGATAGAGCAATTGCATAACGAGGCTCTGGTCAATCAGCATTCTTTTCAATTCGCACCGAGGGCAGGCGCCGATCCCCGTGCCCGCGCATCACTACAGGTTCGTTGCGATAATGAAGCGGACGTTCAGCGATTAAAATGCTTTATGGTTGGGATACAATCTCTGGGTGCATTCAGCCAGCCGATTACTGCGCTTTGGCAAGGCATTGAGCAGCAAGTCAATTCACAATGCGACTGGTATATCGATGAGAATATTCCCATGGTTGAAGAACCACGGCTGTTTACGGGCTATCCAAATGGCATTTCAGATTACCAGCCTCAAACAAAAATCTCCAGTTTTCATCCTGCTGACATACTTTCTTTTCCAGACCATTTGCCAGATCTTCATTTGGCTATTCTGGAACAAAACGAGGAAAAAGTAGCGCAGTTGCTTGAAGTAAGCCCGATGTCAATCTTCCAACGCTGTCCCCGGGGGATTCTGCCGATTGAGCTAGCCAAGACTTGCCTCAACTCTTTTATCTGTGCTCAAATTTTTAACACATGGCGGGCACTGCCAAAATCCAGCCAATGGGCTTCACAGCGCTTTATAGAAGCGGCTAATGGTATGGTTCACATAGAGAAAACCCAGATCATTGACGTGGAAAGAAAGCAAAAAAAAATAGATATTTTCTTGAAGGAATCTCAGATTTTTTCCGAGGGACGATCTGGATCAGGTTCTAGTCGCAGCAAGTTACATCAGCAGGCAATCGCGGGGCAAATAAAGAACGTCGATTCTTTTGTTGAAGAGAAAGCTGATTTAGAGAATTATCGCCAGGTTATCAAGAATATTTTATTAGCGCAGGCACGGCATCATGAAGCCCATATTCTTTCAATTAAACGGCTTAATTCAATTCCTGAGCGTTTGGAGTTTTATATAAAATATCTGGTGACTGATGCCGAGTCCTTACAGGATCTGGAGACACGGGTAGAACACTACATTCGATCGGAAAATAATGGCGAGCATCTTCGAGAATTATGGGACGCCTTTCGTCTTCGAAAAGCACTGGATATTCAAGTTTTATCAGAAGCGACGGCTGAATATAGAAGGCGCTGTAGAACAAAAAATGAAAAGATTTTTCAGGTGTACACTGCTTGTCTGATATTGCAAACAGGTTCCATAATTTATCTGGACGTTCTGAATGTGGAAAGAGAAATGCAATTCCCTGGCGCTATCCAAACCAGGCTTGCGCCCGGATTGGATGGTGACAATTCTCATGTGTATTCATGCAAGCCTCTCCGCCATTATTCCGCCCGGGATGACTTTCGGCTTGATCCCTTGATTAAAAGCAATTTGCTAAGTTATGAAGCGCAGGATCCCTGGGGCTATACACCTTTATTATTGGCCGTAGCCGCTAACCAGCTTGACACGGTTAAACTGTTTTTCGAGAAAGGAATTGGAAGCGATATCATCGTTCCATTAGGAGGCGCAGATGGTTGGTACTATAGCCTGCTGGATGGTTCGCCCTCTCGTGAGATGACCGCGTTATTGCTCCACTATTATCTGGATCCGAAATTTACTTTTTCCTGGAACTCTGGAGTCGAGAATAAATTACAGATCCTGCTCATGTATCAGCATTCTCTCAGCCAGGATACTTTTAACCAGAATTTACTTGACTATATTGCTACTGGTCATCGCTATGATTTAACGTTGCTTGATCTTATTTTAAAGCATCGAGACACCCCCGTTCAGGAAGGCCCTTATGATCCGGAGATGCCAGAAGAGGTTCAAAAACGGTTTACAGCGCACAATCGAGGCATTGCTTTAAAGCAAAAGAAACTCTCGGAGCGAGAGGTAAGCCTCCAAAAACTTTCATTCTTTGGAAAAGAAACGTCTTCGCTTATCTTCTATATAAAGAATGATTCCAATAAACGCTTTTATTCATTATTCAAGTCAACTAACGAGTTGAATCCGAAAGAACAAAATGCATTGGCCGCTATTTTCGCCCGCCAATTTGAATTGCCGGGAGATTCCGGATCATTTGAAAAAGTGCAGGATTTTTTCAAATCAAAAGTGCTAAGCGATCCGCATTATTTGTTTGATATTTTTTTCGACAAGGCCAATGAAGCGGTGGCTTTTTGTTGCTTTAAATTTAAAACGGTTAATCATCCCCGCTTTGGGCATTTCAATGTTATTTATGCTTCTATTGCAGCCTGTGATAATGAGGCTGCAAGATATAATTTATTAAGCTCTTCATTTAAAATTGTGTTGGCGGCAAAAAAAATCAGTGACTCACAAAAAGTGCCTTTAAAATTTTACGGGCGTTTTGGGCGACCTGGTATTGCCTATTTACTCATACCTAAAGAAGCACGGGTGTCTACAAAATATCACCATCCGGATGGTTTGATAAAGTTTATTGCCGGTTTATTTGGCAACGTCGTTGAAGCAGATGGGTCGTCAGTGCCGCCTGTACAGTCAAGGGCAACGCCAGCTTGTGAAAATGTTCGTCTGGATGAATATAACTATTTGCTAAATGAATTTCTGCATGCCAGGACAAATGCCTCCCTGCCTTTGATTTTTGATGTGGATGAAGTGGTTTATAAAAGCTGGCTTAGTAAATTGTCTCAGGTATGTGGCGTTACAGAATCCTATCTTGGAACGCTTGCATCTGATGGCCGACTTTCCCCTCACCCTGCACAGTCTGAAGAAAGCTATGTCGCTTTTTCAGGAAGGAGTCGTTTGTAGTGGGAGTCAATCGAGATATATTGACTACTTCTTTTTTGATGAGACCGGTTATGCATCTTAAAAAAATCTATCGCGAACATCCCAGTTTCATTCATGCTCCGGAGGTTCACCAACTATGTGAGCCTCTTAAAGCCATGGGTATTAACCATTTTTCGCATGTAAGAGTGAGCAGGGAAAAGCAGTTTTCGTTTATTTCATTAAATCCAGAATTTGTATCGCATTATCTTGACAATGCTTATTTCGATTTTGATGTACACCGCATTGTTCCATCTGCTGCAGAGCAGTATTTTATCCGCGATTTGCAATCGCTGACTGGACGGACTAGAGCCTTGCAAAAAGCATTTAATGAATATGGATTTGGGCATTCCTTTACGATTCTGCGTTCAGTGAATGGCGTTATAGATGCTTATAATTTTGCCACCGAGTTTGGAAATAGCGGGATTAATGGCCAGTATCTGGAGAAGCTTGACTTTCTAAAACAGTTTCTACTTTATTTTCATGCCCAGGTTGAAACCTGCGATTTGAAAAAGGCTTATGAGTTATCTTTATCTCTCCAGAAACAGGGCGCGGGATTTCAGGAGGATATGGCTTATAAAAAAGAGAGGTTATCCCTGCCTGTCCCTGACCGTGTTGCTGTTCCTGGAACGGAATCTTATCTTACCTTTCGTGAATACGAATGCATGTGCTGGCTTGCCAAAGGAAAGACACAGCAGGAAATAGCAGAAATTTTGTCGCTTAGCTTGCGGACCGTGAAAGCGCATGTTGGACAAGTGCGTAAAAAAATGGATTGTAGAAATCAATTTCAACTGGGGCTAGTTCTGGCAAGGCTGGAACCTTTACTTACGGAAAAAATTGATTAATCAATCTATTTTGCAGGCTTCGAGATGATGCACAAGGCTATTCCTGTTTACAATAAGCCTAAATACTTCCAATAAGGGATAGAGGCATAGATCACTGCCAATTTAGCCACAGCCATTAAGGCATTCGTTACCAGCAAAGGTTTTAGTTTGAAATTCTGCTGATTATCCAGCAACTTTTTAAAGCAAAGAAAATAGCTGGACTGATAAGGAAATATCCAGGATTCAGTAGCCATCAGAATGACAAATGCAATAACCCATTGATTAACCCCGCCGCTTGTCAGTATGGGAGCCAGCAGTGTGAAAGCAATGCCAGGCGCAATCATAGTGCCGAAGACAATACAGAGCAGCCAGCTGAGAATAAACAGCAGGAAAATAAACAGGTAAATGTTTTCTGTAACTGGATTAAATAGCAAGTGTAGTCGGGTAAACCACAAAGGGGCGGTCATACCGCTTATACATTTCATAATACCAATCATGGTTCCCAGATAGCATATGAATTTCCAATTGATATGACTTGTAAAATCGCTCATTTTTAACAGGCCAAATGAGACGGGTATCAATGCAGTCAGCAGCGCAATGAAGATGGGATGTATTGGTAATAGTTCTCTTAATAATAAGCTCCCAATCAAAACAACAACCGAAATAATCGCTGCGTATTCTTTTTGGGATACAGGTCCCAGCTTAGAGCATGTTTTTAACAGGCTAAACCTTGTAATTTCTGATGACTCTTTGGTTTTATAAGCAACTGAATGTATTATGAAAAAGCTGGTAACGAGTAGGATTCCCGGAAATGCAGCGAAACCAAGCCAGAGAAGCCAGGCTTTCGACAAACTATTTGAGGGGGGCATTGCGCTAAATAAAAGATAATTGCTTGATTTACCGGTGAGAAAAATGGTTGACAATAAAACACAGCCGGTAAAAGCCGCGTTAGCCATCGCATTGGCGGCTTTACCCTGGGGCTTATAGCCGCTAATTGAAACAATATTATCCAGCACCGGTGCAATAATTGAGACACGAGTACTTTGTACAGACAGAACAGGCGTCATTATTACCCCAATAAAAAATAATAATTTTTCGAGGCATGGCGGCTTATATGCAAATTTCAATAGCAGCCAGAGGATCATCCTTTGAAACATCTGGGATTTCTGAATGACACAGGCAATAATAAAAAAAGACAAGACAATATAAATGTTTGCACTGGTAAAACCGGAAATAACTAAGTATTGCGATTTTTCTGATATGAACAATGCTGAGATGCAGGTAATGGCCGATAGGGTATATTCCGAAATTAAGCCAAGGCCGGTAAGAAAAAGAGCCACAATGGATATAAGCAGGAAGAGTTGTTCTTCAGTGCCTGAATAGAATGACAGGATCTGAACTGATTTAAATGGAGTGGGAAGACTAAACAAACAAAAAGCAAGACAAATAGCGAGGGACAGTTTAACCCATAAACGGGCTGGTCGGTTTTGTAATTTTGAAACATAAATCTGCATAGAAGTCCCGCTAATTTCTTCTTATTAATCTCCCTGATCTATTGTCTCGTCCTGTGCCTGCGAGTTTAATTAATATATTTTTCTGAGGATATTGTACTAAAGTGCAATTGTTTGCAGATTCTATACAAGAAAACTTAAGTCTTCATTAAGAAGCAGAATGCATAAATTCTGGGAAAAGCTATAATTCAAGAAGACGCGTAGCATGAATCATAAAACATGGAGGTCTATGATGAATGTTGATCTGGGAGACGCAGATGCTGCGGTTGGAATTTCCTTTGAGGTTGTCACTGATTTCCTTCGCGAATTAACCCGGCTTGGCCGGTTTCCAGATCGCCTGGAGTTCGATCGGGATATTGGCGGTCAGCCTTCCCATATTATTGTTCTGTTTAATCCATTTGAATTTGTAATGATAAAGCAGGGGCCTGATGCCCCCCGCAGTATCTTGCGTATTTCAGGGACAATTGAGATACGTCCGGCGGCTGATCCCAATGCACAGCCCCTGGTTCTTCCTCTGGAAGCGGCAGTCAAATTAACAATAATTTTAATCGATGCTGATCCCGTTGCAGAAGTCGGTTTTCGCTATGATGGCGTAGACGGAACGCCTTCACCCGCAGAAATTGCCAATGATATTGATAATTTTATGAATAGTCCCGCTATTATGGATGTGCTTTCAAATACCAGGCTGCCGATAGCGGATAGTCTTGTACAGGGATTAAATGATACCCGGTTCGCCGATACCGCTAACCCGCCTGAACCTTCGGAGTGGAGTGTTGGGCTCACGCTAACTCCGTCTGGCTCTGACAGTGTCGATGCTTTTGTAATATCAGCAAGCCCTCCAGGCACAAACCCCGCTTTATCAATAACAGAAAGTTTTGTTGCACCGCGCACAGGGTTGGCTGTTGCATATAATAGACTTTTTCTTGATATGGTTTTAGCGCGAGGTGCAGCTGCAAAAGTAGGGCAGGAGATTGATGGTGCCGAAATCACTTCTTTAACCATGTCGATGGCCGATAATGGAATTCAAATTATCGGGCATGTGGTAAGGGACATCGATACGCCGCTTATTGATATAGCCCCCGATGTGGATATTGATTTCAATGGTGTTGCTATTCCCTTATTGATTCGTGGCACAACCGGTATGACGATGGATACCTCTGGTATTGAGGTTGATGTTGATGACAGTGATGAAATTTTCTATGGGGCGTTAAGGTGGGTACTTACTATTGGCGCCTCCGCACTGCTTTTTACAGGAGTAGGAAGTTTGACCGCGCTAGGCATCTTGCTGTGGGCGACTTTGGTACAAAAGGTATGGAACAGTGCTGTAGAACTGGATAATGCGCCAAATGTACTTCGCGACAGCCTGGCTGCAGCATTAGGCGCCCAGCTCAGTCTACTGGCTGACTCGCTTGATGATTCGACCCCGGCTGGCGAATTAAGAGTGGATGGCACGCCGGACTCTGCCCTGGTGGTGGAGGGCAATATTGTTCTTTTCGCACAGGTAATCATCACGTCGATGAGAGCCAGAATGCGCTCCGCGGAATACTCTCACCGCTTGCGGCGTTTTGTTATTTTCGAACTTGACGACAGGCGGAAGTTCAGGGCACAGGAACTAGCTAGGCTGATGAAAGCAGGTAAAATTTCAGTGTCCGGTTTCCACCATGTTAGTGGCAAATTTGTCCGGTCGGATCATGACAACTCAGCTGCTAATAATCTCCTGAAAATGTTTAAGTCTAATGAGACGAGGGAGGTTGTGGTGAAGAACGAACAATGAACTAAAGATGTTCAGGATTTATATCGGTATCAATTGTTTTTCTTGAATTTCATGGGTGCTGCAGTATAGTGATTCCAACACAATTTAAAAGTAAGCAGTATGATTCATATCAGACAATTAACCCTTGAGGATGTACCTGAACTTATCGCTATATTGAAACGCGACTGGTATTGCCGGTTTGTTGACTTCCGCTGTGAGGATGAAAGCCTGAAGAAAGAATTTCTAAAGATTATTAATGGTGATATAGATTTTGAAAATCCTCAGATTAGTTATTTTGGTTTATTCAATGAAAATGAATTGCTGGGCTATGCAAAACTGGCAATTCTAACAGAGCGCGCGTTTCTCTCTGGATTATTTGTTAATGAAAACCAAACAGAAAAAGGCTTTGAAGGCCTACTATTGAAGACCTGTGTCGAGAAAGCGCTGGAAGCTGGCATTCATAGTATGAAGGTAGAGGTAGAGGATCTGAATACGAGTGCTATCTCCTTTTATACTCAATATGGATTTAGCCGTCAGCCTAATAAATTACTGTATCCTTCAACAGGGATCTACCGACATTATAATGTGGCAATGATTTCAATGGATCTGCATCACTCCCTGAATTTATTAAGTGCCGAAGACGATCCGGAAGATGAATTTATCCAGTACTCGGCTGCCTCAGCGGCATAGGAAGTGACTACAGTTAATGGCAAAGTGTCTTAGCTTGTGAAGAATCTGCAATATTTGTCTTTAATTTGATTTTTTTGTAAAATGTTTGTTCGTTCATTCTTGTTGATGAAATATGCCTCGTATTGAATTTCCTGTTTATGAAAGCGCTCTTGTTCAATCAGAAGTGCAAAACAATTGTGATCTTGAGACGCAACTTCACCTACAGATACTGCAAGAAAAGCGTCTAGTGATCTATGTCTGGATGCAAGCTCAGATCAGCTCTAAGATCATTTTAGCTGGTAATGAGAGGGGTTATGAATTTTCTCTTGAATTTGACAATAATAGGCCCGTTAAAATCTCAATTCATAGCATAAATAGCAACTCGATTAATTTGGCTGAAAAGCCTTCCTGCACGTTCAGTTTTTATACCCTGGAACCTTACAAACTTGCTCTGACTTTTGATCAGTTAAGTTCATCATTCCAGGGCAATCCTATAACTCCTGACAGTGCTCAGCAACAGTTTCTTCGGATGGTGTGGAGATTTCTATCCGAGTGCGGCATAGAGCGATTAGCGGTAAAACAGCTATCTACGCTAACAATGTTTCGTGAAACAATTTATAAACAGCATATGCATTTTGATCAATTACCTTCCTACACGGAAAAAGATGTGGATTCTCTAAATACTTTTTTGAATGCTATTGCAGTTGCCAAGCGGCAGGAGTTAAAAAATGAAAAATTAACTGCTGAGCTGGCTGTAACTGGAGAGTCTAACACTCAAGAGAAGTGGGTCTGTAATATTCTCTAGATACATTAAGTCAAGAAGGATTGATTCGTTGCGTTCTTTCCAACCCAGCAGGATGCTCCTGCCAAATGTTGTGCTGGCATTGAGCTTGTCAATGAAATCAGATTTTCCCCCTCTCCCGCGCAAGGGAGTTTGAGTAGAATGATGATATTTTTCGCGGGATGAGGGTTGGGGAGAGGGTATGTAACTAAACTAACGCAGACATGATATCTTCAAGGACAGATTGTATTTTGCTGAAATACATCGTGATTCCAAAAGCGCAAGACCTTGAACCCATGTGCCATTAGCCAATCCGTGCGCTTCCTATCATAAATATGATTGCTCATGTGTTGACCACCATCAAGCTCGATAATTAGTCGTTTTTCAAGGACAAAATCAACGATATATACGCCTATTGGTACTTGTCTCTTGAATTTAAATCCGAGCCGATTAGCTCGAAGATAATACCAAAGATGTCTCTCGGCAGGGGTGCTGTTTTTCCGTAAATCGCAAGCACGTTGCCTTAGCGTAGATTTGTCCATTTCCCTCTCCCCGCGAAAGACATCATCAGATACTATTAAACTCCTTGCACGGGAGAGGGGGCAGATCGATTTCTTGGTAAAGCAGGGTATAGTGTTCGCAGCCAGATTGTGCCAGAGGCGAGAAGGATTGATTCGTCAGTCACTGCGTTCCTTCCTCACCCCTTCGGGGCGCGCAAAAGCGCGTCCAAAATGCTTCGCCGCGCTTTGCGCTCTTCGCTTCGCATTTTGTCGAACCTCTTTCGGTTCGAACCCTTCCGGACACCATTACTCGCCTACGTGTTGCAGCCATATCATTACCCATAAGTATGGCCAAAAGCGCGTGTAAATACTTCACGCGCATTAATACAATTATAAAGCTTTCGTAGGCCTTTCCAGATTACCGCAGGACCGGGCTCCCTATCATGTTTTCGTCCGAGGAAACCACCCAATTGAGCAATTATTCCCAGCATCTCTTTGAGGGTAGGTGGTTCATGCGGGGGAGGTTTTTCATAAATCATAATGTAGGCTGTTTGCCATTCTATTGTTTCAAATAAGCACTCGCTGCTTAAGGAAGGTGAAGCCCGCCCAATCATGGTCATGAATAGAATACGCCAAGCGACAATGAGATAGAGAGCAAGACAAGGGTCAAATCGTTGTTTATTACTTAATTGTAATTTTTCAATAGTACATCCACTTTTCAATATTTTAAAAAAGATTTCTATCTGCCAGCGACACAAGTACCAATGAATTACTTTTAAGGCAGCTTCTAAATTAGGGATAGGGATACTTGTTAAAAGAGTCCATTCGATTGCTTTCTCACCAGGTGGAGGATTTGTTTCTGTAGCAATAATTGCAGTGAGTTGTACCGGAGTAAAACCTTCTTTTGCTTTTTCTCGAGGTGGGCGCAAAGTCACCTCTTTTGCATAAATAGTTTGGGTCACTTCTCGTTTTTTTCTACTCCCAAATGAAGAGGTTGTAAACGTTACTTGCCCAACACCTGTAGAGGCTTTTACATTGGCTTTTAATTTAGTGCTTTTTTTAGGGTGATTCTCATCTAAAATAGCGCGGTCGAATGTGGCCCGGATTACCCAGTCTGCAGAGCCTTTTGCAAAAGCAGTATTCGCTTCATGATAAATATCATAAATATCGCCTTCTCTATCAGCTATATAAATAAATTGAGTATCGGGCATAAACTTCGCAAGGCAAGAAGCTTTTTTATATCCCCTAACCCAACGATAACTTTCCTTATCTTTGATTGCTTTGGAGCACCGCTCCGCTTTTCGCTCTTTGGCGCTTCGATGCGCCAATGGCTTTCGGGACCATTGTTCATAGTCAATTATCCCTAAACAATCACGATTAGGCGTTACCGCAAGCGTCGGATGAAGAAATATACCCCGTACATTGTCTTGTTGGAGAGGACCAAGGTCTTCTCGTTCTTTTTGGCCACTATAATTCAGCGTAGTAGTGTCTTGAAGCAATAAGACCACCGGATGCCCTTTAATTCGATTAAGCGTCGCCTGCCTATGGGGTTTAATAATTTTTTTTGAGGTAACCAAATCATTCTCAAAAAAACGATAAGCTGCCTCTGTTTCCTGCCAACCTTTACAGCTTTCAGGGATACTTGCGCTGGGATTAGCTCCCAATCTCTTTAATAAAGTCTTTGCTCGTCTATTTAAACGCTCATCACCTATATTCACACAACCAAGCTCATCTTCTACCCATTCCATGGATTATACTGCCGTTAAAAGGCTCTATTATCTCATGTAAGGAAATTTTAATACAACAACAATTTCCTTACTTATGGGTAATGATATGGTTGCAGCTTGTCCGCAACATCCATGGGATGATGAAGCTAAAACTGAATTTTCTGGAAAGCTGGGTGCTTGTGTTCACAGCCAGAATAGTGCCGGAGGCGAGAAGGATTGATTCGTCAGTCACTGCGTTCCTTCCTCACCCCTTCGGGGCGCGCAAAAGCGCGTCCAAAATGCTTCGCCGCGCTTTGCGCTCTTCGCTTCGCATTTTGTCGAACCTCTTCGGTTCGAACCCTTCCGGGCCAAGGATATTTGTTGTTTTTATTGG
The DNA here is from genome assembly GCF_900452515.1 of Legionella birminghamensis. Lineage (NCBI taxonomy): Bacteria > Pseudomonadati > Pseudomonadota > Gammaproteobacteria > Legionellales > Legionellaceae > Legionella > Legionella birminghamensis. Next base: position 2,061,300 of record NZ_UGNW01000001.1, on the reverse strand, counting down.
TTTACGGAGTGATTGTTTTTTTTGTGATTTTTACTGGGAAATGGCGCGCCCGGAAGGATTCGAACCTCCGACCCCCTGGTTCGTAGCCAGATACTCTATCCAACTGAGCTACGGGCGCGTTGTTCTTGGCGGAGAGAGAGGGATTCGAACCCTCGATGGGATTTTGTCCCATACTCCCTTAGCAGGGGAGCGCCTTCGACCACTCGGCCATCTCTCCATCAATGGAAGCGAAGTATAGCAGCTATTTTGTTAAGGTCAACAGTTTATTCAAAAGAAATAAAAGTTATCTGAAATTCAATAACATAATTTCCAAAAATTTTAATAGCTGTTATCTTTGATATATACTGAACTATTCAGCAGCCGGATACCTATCGGCTATACGCGTGGTGAATTAATCTCTATTTATGCCAATCTTAATTGGCAGATATCAGGAGGACGAATGAAGCACAAGTCTAATTTAAGTGGTCGCGACGTTTACGTCGTTGACGGGCTGAGAACGCCATTTTTAAAAGCAAAAGATATAGGTCCTTTCACTGGTTCTGATCTGGCTGTAGCCGCCGGCTTGCCTCTTTTAAACCGGCAGCCATTTTTACCCTCAGAGCTTGATGAGGTCATCATTGGCTCTGCAATGCCCGGACCCGATGAAGCCAATATTGCCCGGGTAGTTGCCTTGCGTCTGGGATGCGGTGACAAAGTTCCGGGGTTTACAGTAATGAGAAACTGCGCCTCGGGAATGCAGGCTCTGGACAATGCAGCAATGCAGATTGCTTCCGGGCGCAGTAATCTTGTGCTTGCCGGTGGTACAGATGCGATGAGTCATGCGCCACTCCTGTTCAACCAGAAAATGGCCTCCTGGCTGGGTAAATGGTTTGGCGCTAAAAGCGTGGGCCAGCGATTCGCTTTGGCAACGCAATTCCGACCCGCTTTTCTTGCACCGGTTATTGCCCTGCTTCGCGGCCTGACTGATCCCATTGTTGGGCTCAATATGGGGCAAACTGCGGAAAAGGTGGCCTATCGCTTTGATATTAGCCGCGAGCAAATGGACAGCTTTGCTGTTAACAGCCATAAACGTTTAGCGCAGGCTTATGCAGATAAGCGTATGGAGGAAGTGGTTCCAATTATCGACAGCAAAGGAAAAATCTATCTCCAGGATGATGGTATCCGCTCTGATTCCTCCGTAGAAAAGCTGGCTCAACTCAAGCCATTCTTTGATAAAAAATACGGTATGGTGACGGCAGGTAACAGCTCACAAATAACAGATGGTGCCTGTCTCCTGATTTTGGCCAGCGGCGAAGCTGTTAAAAAATACAAATTACCTGTATTGGGTAAAATTGTAGATTCTCAATGGGCAGCGCTTGATCCCTCGCAAATGGGGCTTGGACCGGTTCATGCCGCTACGCCGATTATGGAACGTCAGCATGTCAAACCGTCGGAAATTGACTGTTGGGAAATTAATGAAGCATTTGCAGCACAGGTTCTTGGATGTCTGGCTGCCTGGGATGATAAAGAGTATTGTCAGAAGCAATTAGGTTTAGCTGAGGCGATGGGTGCTCCTTCGCTTGCCCAGTTAAACCAGGATGGCGGTGCTATTGCTGCAGGTCATCCAATTGGCGCCAGTGGAGCGAGAATTGTCCTGCATGTTTTGGAAAATTTAAAGCACACTAATGGCAAAAGAGGAATGGCGGCAATCTGTATTGGAGGTGGACAGGGCGGCGCAATGTATTTGGAACGGGTTACTGAGGTGAAAGGATAATGACTAATTATAATCATTGGGAAATAGATACGGACACAGATCGTATATTTTGGTTGGGGATGAACCGGAAGGGGGCTGCTGTAAACTCTATTAATCAGGAAGTCCTGGATGAATTAAATATTGTTCTTCAGGATATTGCCAAACAGTCTGATCTTGCTGGCCTGGTCATTTATTCTGCCAAAAGCAAAGGATTTGTGGCTGGCGCTGATGTCAATGCGTTTTCCCAGTTTAAAACGCCGGAAGAAGCAGCAAATTTTTTAAGAAAGGGGCAAACCGTATTTTCTCGAATTGAATCGCTGAAGATACCTACTGTTGCGATGATCGATGGTTTTTGCATGGGCGGAGGCCTGGAACTGGCATTAGCCTGTGATTATCGGATTGCCAGTGATGAAGAGGGTACACGCCTTGGTTTGCCTGAAGTCATGCTTGGAATTCACCCAGGCTGGGGAGGCACTGTTCGCCTGCCGCGTCTGGTTGGCGGTTTTGATGCCTTGTCCCGAATTATTTTAACCGGCGCACCGGTATCTGCAAAAACTGCAAAACAAATCGGCTTTGTGGATGACGTCGTTCCTGAGCGGCAATTAAGACGGGCGGCAATTTACTACATTCGAAATAAGCCGGCCAAACATAAGCCTGGTTTCCTCCAGTCGCTTAGCAATAAAGGCTGGGCGCGTGCGATTCTTGCCCCGATTCTTCGTTATCAAGTATCCAAACGCGTAAGAAAGCAGCATTATCCGGCTCCCTTTGCCATTATCGATCTTTGGGAAAAAGAAGGCGGACAGGGGGAACGAGCTTATCTGAAAGAAGCGGATTCCGTTGAAAAATTGATAACGCAGAATAATACAGCCAGCAATCTGATTCGCGCCTTCCTTTTACGTGAGCGAATGAAATCCTTTGCCAAGAACAGCGATTTCCATGCAAAACATGTCCATGTCATTGGAGCTGGTGTAATGGGTGGTGATATTGCGGCCTGGTGTGCGCTCAAAGGTTTGAAAGTAACCCTTCAGGATCAAAGTTATAGTCAAATCGCTCCTGCTATTGGCCGTGCACATACTTTATATAAGAAAAAGCTGAAAAAACCCCGTTTAATCCAGGCGGCAATGGATCGACTTGTTGCTGATCCTGAGGGATTTGGTGTTGCCCGGGCTGATGTGATTATTGAAGCCGTTTTCGAAAATCTCGAAGTGAAGCAACAGATAATGAAGAAGCTGGAAGAGCAGGCAAGAGCTGACGCAATTATTGCAACCAATACCTCCAGTATTCCTTTGGAAGAGATAAGCCAGGTCATGAAAGACCCAGCGCGTCTGGTTGGAATACATTATTTCAATCCTGTTGCCCGAATGGAGCTCGTGGAGGTAGTGAGCAGTAGTCAAACGCTTAAGGAAGTCCGTGATAAAGCCTGTGCTTTCGTAAATCAGATTGGACGCCTGCCCTTGCCTGTAAAATCCAGCCCGGGTTTTCTGGTTAACCGCGTGCTAATGCCCTATTTAATGGAGTGCGTCCAGCTGCTTGAGGAAGGCTATTCCGGAGAAGCCATTGATGAAGCGGCTGAGGCATTTGGTATGTTTATGGGACCAGTTGAACTTGCCGATACAGTAGGTATGGACGTGTGCCTTGCTGTTGCAGAGAACCTGACCAAGCATTACGGTGGAACCGTTCCGCAAAGACTGCGGGATATGGTTAAGAATGGGAAGCTGGGCCGTAAAACCGGAGAAGGTTTCTATGTTTATAAGAATGGTAAACCCATTAAGAAGAAAGTACAGAATAAAACTGAGAAAGATATAGCGAATCGTTTAATTCTGCGAATGGTCAATGAATCTGCAGCTTGTTTACGTGAAGGCGTGGTTGCGGATAGCGATCTTCTTGATGGAGCCATGATCTTTGCTGCTGGTTTTGCACCCTTCCGCGGCGGACCTATGAATTATGCCAAGGATTTTGGGCGTGACAAACTCAATCAGCTTTTTACCGCTTTGCACACTCAATACGGCGAACGTTTTCGAGTAGATGGCAGTTTGTAATCCTATAAATAGCGGCAGGAGAAATCCTGCCGTTACCGAGAATCCAATATCATGCACTTAGTTGTTTTCTTCTTATTACTATCGATTAATTTCATGGCTCAGGCAGGCACTTTTGTATTACCGGCACAGGGTGATATCGTAGGGCAAATTGAATATGTTAACCCACAGATTGGCGAAACATTGAGTGAGGTCGGGATTCGTCATGACGTTGGGTATTATGAAATGATGAATGCCAACCCAGGCGTTGACCCAACCAGGCCTTTGTCGCCGCAAACCCGACTAATTATTCCAGGCCAGTATATTCTGCCTTCGGGCCCACGTAGCGGGCTGGTGATTAACCTCGCTGAATATCGGTTATATTATTTTCCTCCGAATGATAATGTTGTAATCACAATGCCGGTTGGTATAGGCCGCGAGGGTTGGAATACCCCGGTAGGACAAACAAAAGTCACCAGCAAGGAACATGATCCCATCTGGCGCCCCACTGCAAATGTCAGAGCGGAAGCAGCAAAAAATGGAACACCTATTCCCAATGAATTTCCACCCGGTGCGGGCAATCCCTTAGGCCGTCATGTATTCCGCCTGGGTTGGCCAACCTATTTAATTCATGGTACAAACAGGCGTGATGGTGTGGGTTCAAGGGTAAGTGCCGGATGCATTCGAATGCTTCCAGAAGATATTGAAACGCTTTTCGATATGGTTTCTGTCGGAACAACGGTTCGTGTTATCAATGAACCTGTGAAGGTGGGACGGTATAACAATAGTATTTATGTAGAAGCGCATACTCCGTTAGAGCAAACTATCAGTCTAAGTGCATTATTAAATACCCAGCTTGGAAAATATTCATCTTCATGGAATAAGACTGTAGTGCAGGAGGAGGGTTCAAGGCCTTCAGGAATTCCACGGAAGGTTGCCGGTTAGCGTTCAGTACTCCGGCGCAGCCACCCGAATCCCCGAGGCGAAGCAACTCGAATCCCGAGGTGAAGGCTACCGAATCCCCGCGGCTGCGACCGCGGGGCCCATGCCTGTTGAAGTAGTATGGTCCTCGGACAAGTTTCAATGTTGCCAAAAAATAGGATTTAACAGATAGTCATAAACAGGTGTTCTTAACATTAAATTAGCTTCATGTGGGCCCCGCGGTCGCAGCCGCGGGGATTCGATAGCTTTTAATTCTCATGCACTTGTGTAGATACCTATGGGTCGATGCCGCGGGGATTCGAAGGGGGGCGGAGCATGAAAATATTTGTAAATACCAAGCAGCGATTCATGTATTTATAAATAATATTTGTTAACCAAATCACTAAGAAGGCCCCAACAATATCGAGTGGATAATGCCACCCGAGCAGAACGCAACTTAATACCAACAGCGTGTTGATAACGAGTAACAGGGAATATGCAATGGGCCAGCCGCGCATCAGCTCCAGACAATACCATGCCCAAAAGGTATGGAAAGAAGGGAAAGCGACCATGCCGCCCTGAATGGTGTCAGGTTGAATATGCTGGTGCAGCTGATTAAATTTAATACCGGTTGCCAGCTGTTCAAGTGCAAATTCATCGGTACGGAACATAATTGCCGGGGCTACAGTCGGAAAGAAGTAATAAATCAAAAAACCAATCGTTGAACTGATTAAAATTAAACTAAAAAAACGGCGAATTTTTTCAAACTGGCCGGAAACGATGACCAGAAGCGGTAAAAAGCCCAGTTGGTAGGGTAAAGTATCATAGCAAAGCCCAAGTATATTCTTGAACCAGGGATGCTGATTGGTCCAGGCTACAATCACGGGAAGAGAAATGCCTAACCTGGATTCCAGGGAAATAATATGACTGTCAATGGGCGCGAAAGGGGTAAACTGCACTGAATTGGTGGCGAAAGCAATTGCCGACATTACTAAGTAAAAAAGCAAGGTTTCCTGAATTACCTTAAGCAGGTAGTGATCTTTATTTAATAATAATCGGCAGCCAGCAAGCATTAGTAATAAAGAAAGTCCAATTCCGGCAGAGCCTTCAGGGAAATAGTTATTACCTGGAAATTGATAAACAAAATGATTTACAGCAAACGCAATACAGGAAAGAGAAAATAATAAAATCAGCTGTAACGTTAAACAACTATAGATAAACTTTGGGGTTGGCATGCTTATTCAGCTAAAAGTTCAGCTTCTTTCTCTTTTTGTTTAATGGCCTGGTGAATTTCTTCGCGGTGTACTTTGATGCTGCGGGGCGCATCCACTCCAAATTTAATGTTGCCATGCTCCGGTGTTTTAAATGCAATGACTTGAACAACTTCGCCATTAATGCATACAGCCAGTGGCTCTTCGAATGAAACAGTGATGATTTCCATATAAAATCTCTTTTTTTTTAGTATGTTATATCTCAATACCTCTTTAAAATCAATGGAATACTGAACTGGCTGCTGCTGTTCAAGGCTTTGAGGAGGAAGAGTTTGCCCCAAAGCTGAAAATCGGTTAAACTTACTCGCTTTTTAAACCTTGCCTCATCTTTGTCGAGAGAGGCTTATTTCCATAAGGATACACTATGCGACATTATGAAATCGTATTCCTTGTTCATCCCGATCAGAGTGAACAAGTTCCTGCCATGGTCGAGCGTTATGAAGGTATTGTCACTAACAATGAAGGTATCATTCATCGCAAAGAAGACTGGGGACGCAGACAGTTGGCTTATCCAATTGCCGAAGTGCACAAAGCGCATTATATTTTAATGAACATTGAATGTAATCAAACAGTAATCAATGAACTGACGAATGCTTTCAAATTTAATGATGCAATCATTCGTTACATGATCATCAAACGTGATGAAGCGATTACTACTGAATCTGTTCAAATGAAAAAAGAAAAAGACACTCGTGCAGCTTAAGGAACTAAATATGTCAACTACATCCTATTTTCGCAGAAAAAAAATGTGCCGTTTTAGCTCTGAAGGCTCAAACGAAATCGATTACAAAGATATTGCCCTGTTAAAAAATTACATCACTGAGACTGGAAAAATTGTACCAAGCCGTATTACAGGTACTCAAACCAGATTTCAACGACAATTGGCGCAGGCAATTAAACGAGCACGATTTTTGGGCTTGTTACCTTATTGCGATAGCCATAAATAAGAATTAATTGGGTATGAACAAATTGCTGCACAAACAGGGAAAACTTCTGCTGGAAAATAAGAGTCTTGCGTACTTTTTAACAGCAGCGCTCCCTTTTTTGCCATTTGCTTCATGGTTATCTCTCGTTATTGTTGCACTAATTACTTTGCGGCAAGGGGCGAGAAACGGCGCAGGATTGTTGCTAACCAGCATCATTGCATCTTTGTTAGCAGGTAATTCAAGCGATTCAGCATCGTATATAACGATAACCATTCTGCTGACGCATTTCATGTGCTTCGCGGCAGCTCTGGTATTAAGGGCTTCTGCCAGTTGGCAATGGGTTGCTGCAACAGCGTTGGTCATTAGTCTACTGGTGGTTGCGCTGACTTATGGTCTTGTACCCAATTACATTATTAATGAATACAACTACATACTACTGATTTTTAGCAAATTGAATCCAAATAATTTGCTGGAAAATCTGACGAAAGAAAACCAGGCGAATGTACCATTATTTGCCAGTTATTGTTTTGGCGTTAAAGAGGCATGTATTGTAATTTTTGCCTTAATACCTTTGATGTTTGCTCGCTACATTCAGTCGCTGCTCTTTTACCCTGGCGGTTTCAGGCATGAACTGATGGCGTTTAGAGCCAGCCGCCTTGTTGTAGGGCTGTTTATAATTACAGTGGCGGGTGTTTACCAGAATAATTTGCTGGCAATAAGTTGCTTACCTGTTTTGAGTGTTTATTTAATGATGGCAGGGCTTTGTCTGTCATTCAGTTTAACGCCCAAAAGAGGAGGTGCTTTTTGCATCGCTTTACTATTACTACCGCTTATAATAAGGCCCGATCTTATGCTGCGGGTTTATATATTGTTTGGTTCTCTGGATAGTATGTTTAATTTTAGATTGCGCCTGGCTTCAAAAGCCAGCAATTCAAAAGGGGTTTAGTAATGGAAGTTATTTTATTAGAAAAAGTTAGAAACCTGGGTAACCTTGGCGACAAAGTAAAGGTCAAGCCAGGTTATGGAAGAAATTTTTTGATTCCACAAAGCAAAGCAGTTTTTGCTACTGCAAAGAATGTTGAGCTTTTCGAACAAAAAAGAGCAGAGCTTGAGAAAAAGGCACAGCAGTCACTGAGCAACGCAGAACAACGCGCTGCCAAACTGAATGATATCACTGTAGTAATTAATGCTATGGCAAGCGATGAAGGCAAGCTTTACGGCTCAGTCAGTGCTAATGAAATCAAAGATGCATTAAACGCTCAGTCAGTTGAAGTTAGCAAGCGTGAAATCGTAATGCCTGAAGGACCAATTCATTCAATTGGTGATTATATCGTTGAGATTCATGTCCATAGTGATGTGATTGCCAAGTTGCAAGTTCAGGTTCTTCCTTCCAAGTAATAATTCCTGGGAAACCTTGATTAGGACTTCTGCTGCTTGAAGGCCACAGCATTTCAAATGGTGTGGCCTTTTCCTTTTCAGCACAGTGGGATCCCAGCGTGACTAGCTCATTTTCTCAAAACAATTTTGCCTGCACTCTCTAATTCTGCTAGTTTATAGCTAATAATTTTAAGGAGAAGAATGTGGACAAAATTCAAGCATTATTTACCATAACTGCCACATCAATGGGCGGACGGAATGGACACAGTAAAACCAGTGACGGCATGGTATCGGTTGACCTGTCAGTTCCCAAGGATTTAGGCGGTCCTGGAAAGCCCAATACGGTAACGCCTGAACATTTATTTGCAGCAGGTTACGCAGCCTGTTTTGGTGGTGCACTGGACTTTATTGCCAAAATGCATAAAAAAGATGCTTCCAAGGCAAAGGTAGATTGCAGTGTATCCATCGGTAAGCGGGATCCCAGCGGGTTTGCCTTGGCAGTTCAAATACAGGTAGAAGATAAAACCCTGCCTCAACAAGAGCTGGAAGCTTTAGTGAAAGAAGCCCATGAAAAAATTTGCCCTTATTCCCATGCCACAAGAGGCAATATCGAAGTGGATTTTAAAGTGATTGGCGGATAAATTGACGTCTTTGTGTGTGCAAAATGAAGCCATACAGAAGGGTGCTCGTTGCTTCACTTGCTTCGCAAAGACGATTCATGCCGTAAAAGCCAATAATACGTCCTTGCAGTACTATTAATTTACAGTAGAATGGAATTATTTAATTAATGGTGTTCGCAAAATGCTACAGCAAGTAAAGACTGAGGGCGGCGTATTTATTGAGTTTGAACAACAATCGCTAGTTTATAAAAATGCGATTGAACCTTTACTTGATAAGCTCGATTCCCAACGGGGCGCATTATTTGCGTCCAGTTTTGAATATCCGGGTCGATATACTTGCTGGGATATCGGATTTTATAACCCCCCGATGGCGTTGGTGGTAAAGCAACAGGGCGCAAGTCTTCAGGCACTTAACCGTCGCGGTGAGATTTTATTAGTTATCGCCCATGCTGCCCTGAGTCGTTCGAGCTCAATTAAAATTACTGAGGTCAGTAAACAGTCCATTCATCTTGAAGTGAAGAAAACTGAAAAAATTTTCAGCGAGGAAGAGCGAAGCCAACAACCCTCTGTATTCACTATTATTCGTTGTTTAGTTGAATTGTTCAAACTGCCGGAAGAGCCATATCTCGGTTTATACGGCGCATTGGGCTATGATTTAATTTTTCAGTTTGAAGGCTTAAAACAACATAAAAAAAGGGCTGAAAATCAACGTGAAATGGTCCTTTATTTTCCCGATGAAATTTATATCGTCAATCATCGTAAAGAGGAAGCGTTTATTCGACGATACGATTTTCAATTCCAAGGGCACTCCACGCAATCATTAGCTCGCGATGGACAGTTTTCTGAATATCAGGCAGACAATAAGCCGGACAATTTTTGTGATCATGAAGAAGGTGAATATGCTGCTGTTGTGGAGACAGCCAAAAAGCGATTCGCATGTGGCGATCTGTTTGAAGTGGTTCCCAGTCAAACTTTTTATGCGCACTGCCCGCAGAGGCCTTCTGAGTTATTTCGAAAAATGCGGGAAGTAAATCCTTCGCCTTATGGTTTTTTTATTAACCTCGGTGAGGAAGAGTATCTTGTAGGTGCATCGCCCGAAATGTATGTGCGTGTTACGGGGAATATGGTAGAAACCTGTCCCATTTCTGGCACAATTAAGCGGGGAGGGGATGCTATCGAGGATGCCCATAATATTCAGCTGCTTCTTGATTCAGAAAAAGAAGCCTCTGAGCTGACTATGTGCACTGATGTAGATCGTAATGATAAATCGCGAATCTGTGAGGCTGGAAGCGTTCATGTCATCGGTCGACGTCAAATTGAAATGTATTCGCGTCTTATCCACACAGTCGACCATGTGAGAGGTACTTTGCGTGCGGGATTCGATGCTGTTGATGCCTTTCTAACGCATATGTGGGTGGTTACTGTGACAGGAGCCCCCAAACTCTGGGCAATGGATTTTATTGAAGCACATGAAAAATCGCCGCGCCGCTGGTATGCTGGCGCTGTTGGATGGTTTGGTTTTAATGGAAACTTGAATACCGGGCTGGTATTGAGAACCATGCGCATTCAAAAAGGAATTGCTGAAATTCGTGTGGGTGCCACTTTATTATACGATTCTGACCCGGTATCTGAAGAACAGGAAACGCGGCTAAAAGCCTCTGCATTTCTGGATTTATTGCGGCCTGTGTCCAAACCAGCGAAGAATACTGTTTCGCAACTTACAGGCAAGGGAAAGAAAATATTATTAATTGATCACCAGGATTCGTTTGTGCACACGCTGGCTAATTACCTGCGTCAAACCGGAGCTGCAGTTAAAACCATGCGCTTTGACCATGCCCTGTCCTGTTTAGAGTCCGAATCCTTTAATCTGGTTGTGTTGTCCCCTGGCCCGGGTTGTCCTGCTGACTTCGATTTAAACAAAACGATTGCTGCGATTATTGAAAGAAGCATTCCATTATTTGGAGTCTGTCTAGGCTTGCAGGGGGTCGTGGAGTACTTTGGCGGAAAGCTGGAGACGCTATCCTATCCTATGCATGGAAAGGCCTCTGAAATTAAAATTACGAACGATACAGCACTTTTCAAAGGGCTGGGTGTTTCATTTACAGCGGGACGCTATCATTCGCTCTATGCTTCGCGTTCTGAATTGCCGGCGGAACTTAAAATAACGGCTATTACGGAGGATGGCGTTATTATGGCAGTTGAGCATCGCAGCAAACCTATTTACGCTGTCCAGTTTCATCCTGAAACTATTTTGTCGCTGGCGAATCAGGCTGGATTTAAAATTATCAGTAATTTAATGGAATTGATTAATGAACATCAAGGGACGATTGTGGAATAAAGTTGTCAGTATTTATTTCATCTCGATTTTATTAGGCCTATTGACAGGTTTGGCTGGTTCTTTATTTCAGATTGCAATAACAGAGGTCAATCGATTCCTGTCATGGATTAAGTCTTTCTCTCAGGGCGACTTGATAATGACCCTTTCGGTCACTGTGATTATTACTGTACTGATGGTAGTTGTTGCCTGGGCATTAGTACGCTTTATCGCTGCGGAAGGGGCAGGAAGCGGAGTACAGGAAATTGAGGGAACCTTACTGCATAAACGGCCCATTCATTGGCGGCGCTTACTCCCGGTCAAGTTTTTTGGGGGAGTACTGGCAATAAGCGCGCAAATGGTGGTCGGACGAGAAGGACCCACTATTCAAATGGGCGGCAATCTGGGCGCAATGCTTGGTGAATGGTTTAGCATGCATCGCAACCGCCGTGATGCACTTATCTCAGCCGGAGCCGCTGCGGGTTTGGCGACCGCTTTTAATGCGCCTCTTGCGGGTGTATTGTTTGTTATTGAGGAGATGCGCAACGAATTCAATTTTAATTTTACAAATTTTAAAATGGTTGCTATCTGCTGTGTAATGGCAACCATTACAGGTCAATTAATTATGGGATCGGCGCCAGCGATTCCCATGGCTGTTTTCCAGCAGCCGAGTCTGCATTCCCTATGGTTATTTTTTGTTTTTGGCATCGTTATGGGGCTTGCGGGTCTGATATTTAATATTTGTCTGATGAAGTGTCTGGCCGTCAGTGACCGTTGGAGTATTCGTCAGAAATTGATTTATGTAGTAATTGTTGCCGCTTTGATTGGGGTTTTTACAATCATGTATCCACCTGTTGTCGGTGGAGGATATGATATTATCGAGCAATCATTAACCCTTTTTCCTCCGGTGTATTTATTATTGCTGTGGATCTTACTGCGTTTTATAAGCACTTTAATGAGTTATACCACTGGTGTCCCAGGAGGAATATTTGCACCAATGCTGGCATTGGGTACTCTAGCAGGATTGGCGAGTTACAACGCGCTGATATGGCTTATGCCTGAGCTAACTATTCATCCCGGTATGTTTGCGGTTGCCGGGATGGGAGCGCTATTCTCGGCAGCGGTGCGCGCTCCAATTACCGGTATAATTCTGGTTGTGGAAATGACGCAGAACTATTCTTTGATTCTGCCTTTGATGGTTAGCTGTCTGACTTCAACGACAGTGGTCCAGTTGGCGGGTAACGAGCCAATTTATACGCAATTATTACGGCGTACTTTGAAAAATACTTAAACACGATAAGAAGGGGCTCTTTTCAAGTTTTTGCGTGGTGGAAAACCATTGGAGGCTTTGAGTGGGCCCCGCGGTCGGCGCGGGGATACGAGTAGGGGCTGCGGTTCGGATGCAGTGGCGGGATTTCCGAGCGGCGAAGACCGCGGGATCCATCTTCATTGCAAACTAAACCTCACATTTTCACCACCACCTTGCCAAAGTGCTTCCCTTCTAACATATGCTGCTGTGCTTTCTCCATCTCATCAAATTGAAATACAGAGTCAATTACAGGCTGAAGTTCTTTATTCTGCAAAGCGGGTTGCCAGCGCTTATGGGCGGCTTGCCATAAATTTATTTTGTTTTGAATAGGTTGGGCGCGTAGAACAAATCCCTGAATTTTGAGGCGCTTCCTCATTAAAGCTGCCAGATCCAATTCCGCTTTTCGTCCTAGCATGGCAGAAATTTGAATCAAGCGGCCAGTTGTTTTTAGCAGTCCGATATGCTTGGCAAAGTATTCACCGCCCATGTAATCGAGAATTAAATCAAGCGAATCAGCCGAAATAGCGGAAGCAAAGTCTTCCTGCCGATAGTTGATAACCTGATCGGCACCGAGAGCAATTGCCTTTTCAGCCTTGACAGCACCGCTTGCAGTGGTGAATACATAGGCTTGTGCAAGTTTTGCCATTTGGATTGCCATGGTGGTAATACCGCTGCCAGCAGCATGTACCAGCATAGTTTCCCGGCTGGACAGATTACCCAATTCAAACAGGGTTGCATGGGCGGTGGTCAGCGCCTCAGGAAGTGCTGCGGCGTACTCAAAAGACCAGTCAGAAGGCATTTTCTCGGCAAGGAATTGATTGACGGGACAGTATTCAGCATAAGCGCCGCTACCCACCAGACCATAGATGCGATCGCCTGTTTTAAAACGGGTAACGCCTGTGCCGAGCGCCGCAACTTCACCGGCAACTTCCAGACCGGGAATTGCAGATTCATTCGGTGGTGGAGGGTATTTGCCCTGTCGTTGCATTAGATCAGCACGATTTAATGCTGTGGCATGCACTTTAACTAAAATTTGTTCCACCTGTATGGATGGAATTTTCCCCTCGACTATTTCAAGCCGATTTTCCTTGTTCACCAGAATACAGCGCATGGAATCTGATTGCGGATTTAACATAGAATTCTCTCCCTGTCTTTAATATAGCAAGCGGTCGGTATATACTTTTGTTTCTATAAATAATATGGCTGCTGATGGCAAATTTTACATCGCATAAAAAATTGGCGCTATTGCTAATAGCTCCCCAGTTAGTTATTACCCTGCTTTTTTTTATCTGGCCGGCCTTTATGGCATTAGTTCAGTCCGTTTATTTTAGTGATGCATTTGGTCTTAAACAACAGTTTGCCGGTTTAAGCAATTTTGTGGATTTGCTGCTTGATCCCGAATTCACCCATGCTATCTTAATGACCATTATCCTTGCTTTCTCGGTTGCAGCCGTAACCATGTGCATGGGGCTTTTCCTGGCTTATCTGGTTTCTCAGCGAAGCAAAAGCCAGAAAATTTATAAAACCTTGCTGATCTGGCCTTATGCTGTCGCGCCAGCGATAGCTGCCATTCTGTGGCGGTTCCTATGCCAGCCCGGAATGGGATGGTTCTCGCACATAATGGAAGCTGTGGGCATTCATTTTAATTATCTTACCCATCCTGGTCAGGCTTTAATTGTTATTATCATCGCTGCCAGCTGGCAGCAGTTTAGTTACAATTTCCTTTTTTTTCTTGCAGCACTCAAAGCGATTCCTCACTCGTTGATCGATGCTGCGGTAATTGATGGGGCTACATCCTGGCAGCGGTTCTGGCAAATTATTTTTCCCTTGCTATCACCGACGACTTTTTTTCTTCTAGTAATGAATCTTATCTATGGCTTTTTTGAAACTTTTGGGATTGTTGATATATTAACCAGCGGCGGTCCTGGAACGAGCACCAGCACATTAATATATAAAATTTATCGGGATGGATTCGTAGGTATGGATCCGGGAAGCTCCGCTTCGCAATCAGTTATACTCATGTTGTTAGTGGTTGGACTTACTCTTTTACAATTTTATTATCTGGAAAAGAGGATCCATTATAAATGAAAATAAATCGTCTGTTTCCACATGTTTTTCTGACAGCATTTATTATCTTATTATTTTGTCCATTGTATCTGGCTCTGGTGGCAGCAAGCCATGAAGGCAGCACGATGATGCAGCATTCAGTGCCGATGGTTCCGGGCGGGTTGTTATTCAGTAATTTGAAAACGGTACTGACGCAAGGGGTGGCATCTACCGGCGGGCAACCTGTCTGGCGTATGCTCCTCAACAGTTTCACCATGGCGTTTTCCATTGCCTGTGGAAAAATAATCCTCGCTCTTTTCTCAGCATTTGCTCTGGTCTATTTCAAATTACCAGGTAAATCGCTTATGTTTGGATTAATTTTTGCCACCATGATGTTGCCCGTCGAGGTCCGTATCGTTCCCACCTTTCAGATTGTTGCACAGATGGGATGGCTTAACCATTTCAGCGGTTTAACCTTCCCGTTGATGGCCTCGGCAACGGCCACTTTTCTGTTTCGGCAGTTTTTTAAATCGGTACCCAATGAGCTGATTGACGCTGCCAGGCTCGATGGGGCAGGGCCCCTTCGCTTTTTCTGGGATATATTATTACCGCTTGCGAAAACACAGATTGCCGCTTTGTTCATTATTTTGTTTGTTTACGGCTGGAACCAATATCTCTGGCCATTAGTGATTACCACCGATAGCAGCGTTGCGACAATTGTTATGGGGATACGTTATCTGGCTGGCGTTGCAGATCAGATCCCACAGTGGCACTATATTATGGGAGTCGCATTGTTGGCGATGTTTCCTCCATGCATTATAGTGGTGATTTTACAACGCTGGTTTGAGCAAGGACTAACACATTAATGGCTACGGTCAAACTCCTTGAAGTGAGTAAATATTATGACAAACAGCAAATTCTCGATAATGTCAGCTTGAATATTGAACAAGGCGAGTTTGTTGCTGTGATTGGGCCATCTGGTTGTGGAAAATCGACATTGTTGCGGCTTGTTGCTGGATTGGAAGTCATTAGTTCCGGGAAAATTCTTTTTGATGAGAAGTGTGTTAATGATATCGCGCCTTCAAAACGTGATATCGCCATGGTTTTTCAAAACTATGCACTCTATCCGCATATGACTTGTTTTGAGAATATGGCCTATGGGTTGAAAATCAGGGGGATGCCGGCAAAGTCTATTAAACAAAAAGTGCAGGAGGTTGCGGAAATGCTGCAGATTAGCACTTGCCTGCATAGAAAGCCCCAGGCTTTGTCGGGTGGTCAACGGCAACGTGTAGCGATGGGCAGGGCCATTGTGCGTTCACCCGCTGTTTTCCTCTTCGATGAACCCTTGTCCAATCTTGATACCAAATTACGCAATGAGATGCGATATGAAATACGCAAAATTCATCAGCGCCTGGCTACGACCAGTATTTATGTAACTCATGATCAAACAGAAGCAATGACCATGGCTTCCAAAGTAGTCGTTCTCAATCAGGGTAAAATCGAACAGATTGGTTCTCCCCAGGATCTTTACCAGCAACCGCAATCACTATTTGTTGCCGGTTTCACTGGTCATTATCCGATGAACCTTATCCCTGCCAGGTTGAACAGCGGCAGCAATTTAATCTCATCGGAGCTGGGTTTTGAGATACAGGCCCCTGGAAGTACCAGCCGCCTTGCGAGTGAAGTGGTTATAGGTATTCGCCCCGAACACCTTCGGATTAATACAAGGGCTGGCAGCCCAGCAATACGGGTGAAAATAGAGTATATTGATGATTTGGGAGCGGATAAATTAATCCATGCGCAAAGTTTGTGCGGGACAACCCAATTTGCAATCAGAGCATCTGCTGACCAACTGATTGGCGACGGGCTCTTGGACATTGAATTAAATATCACAAAAGCAAACTTGTTTGACAGTAAAACCGGATTACGAATGGGAGGATGGCATGAATCAACAGAACTCTGCGCTGCGGGATATTAATAAGCCTCATTATAATTATTGGCAGGCGCTCATTCTTTCATTTTTTAGTAACCGTTTATATGTCGATGTCGGTAAACGCTGGACAGGGCTGGGAGTTCTCTATCTATTTATCGCCATACTGGTATTTGGCACACCCTTTGCCCTGAGAACAACGAATGATTTTAATTCTTTTTTCAATCAACAGTTATTGACGCCGCTACGAGAGCTTCCGCCTATCACAATTCAAAATGGCCAGGTAAGCACTGATAAACCAATGCCCTATGAGATAAAAAACCAGCAAGGCCAGGTGGTTTCAGTCATTGATACCACAGGTACAGTTACCGGGCGCAGTGAAAAATACCCCTATCTGACTACCCTGATTTCCAAAAACCAATTATCTTACTGGCCGCCATCGCCTCAGTTTTTCTTCATGAATCAGGCGCAGCCGCAAAGTGACCAGCCTATTGTGCAAATATTTCCCCCGCAAATGAATGAAATTTTTGTGGGAAGCAAATGGATTGAATCCTCAGGAATTGGAACAGTAAAGTATTTATCCCTGATTATCATTTATCCCACTGTCATTTTGATCTTTTTTGTAATGTTTCTTACTTTTTTTCTGGTTTTTGGAATGATTGGCCAATTGGTTTCAAAATTATTCTATAAACTGGATCTGACTTATCCGCAATCCTGCCGCTTATTGGCTGTTGCTGCTACGCCGGCCATCGCGATTCTTTTATTGATACTGGCTATTAATCTTCCTGTACCCGGTTTTGGTGTGGTGATTATTATTGCGCTGGCCTTTTATTTCAGCTTTGCAGTAATCTCGCTGCGTAATGAGAGTAAAAAACTGGTGCTTTCGTGAAAGAAACCATTCATTTTGCCCATGGAAACGGTTTTCCGTCACCCTGTTACCATCAATTATTAACCGCATTGGAGCAGCGTTATCATTGCTGCTATGTGGATCGGATTGGGCATGATCCCCGTTTTCCTGTGACGGAAAACTGGCATTATCTGGTGGATCAGGTCGCAGAGAGTGTAAAAGAAAACTGCGAGCCTCCGGTGATTGGCATTGGGCATTCATTGGGAGGTGTTTTGTCTCTCATTGCGGCTATTGAACAGCCTGAATTATTTTCTGCAATAGTAATGATCGACTCCCCTTTGTTAAATCGCTTTAAATCCACAATGGTTAAACTGGCAAAAACCATTGGATTAATTGACAGGGTGACTCCAGCGGGGCGTACACGCGGAAGACGCCAGCATTGGCCAAACAAACAGCAGTTATGGGACTATCTTAAAACCCGGGCGCTTTTTGCCAGCTTTCGTGACGATTGCCTGCAAGACTACATTGAATATGGATTCACAAAGGATGAAGATGGCTACGTATTACGCTTTGATCGTGATATTGAATACGCCATTTTTCGAACCATCCCCCATAAATTTCATCGCTACGAAGGAAAGCTGAAAGTGCCTGCCTTTCTCATTTATGGTGATCACAGTGATATTGTCCGCCAGGCAGATGTTAGTTATATGAGCAGAAAATATGGAATTAAGAGTCATCAAATGTCTGGAACTCATATGCTGCCTATGGAAAACCCCGAATTACTGGCCAGGCAAATTTTTAAATTATTGGACAGTATCAACAAAAACTAAGCCTTGATGCTTAATTCTGGCAAAAATACCTTAACCCGCTATATACTTAAGATTACCCGCTTGAAAAGGAGATGAACGTGTTGCTCGATCTTATTATAACGGCAATATTGATATATGGATTTTATCAGTTATTGAGCCGGCAAGCTTCAATTGTGGTCTGGACAATCAGCTACGCAGTGGTTGCCTTGCTTTTTATGAAATATTCTAGCATAGGCTGGTTTACCCACGGGTTGCTGTGGTTAGGGTTCGCCATGCTCTTGATCGGTGCAATAAAACCGCTAAGGCGTCAACTGCTTTCCCGTCGTCTCTTCAATGTGGTGAGTAAGGCAATGCCTACGATGTCAGCTACAGAGCGTGAAGCGCTTGAGGCAGGTACTGTCAGTTGGGAAGGCGATTTATTTAGCGGCGCCCCCGATTTTAGCCAATTGCTAAATGCGCCGGTAAGCCGCCTCACCGATGACGAACAAGCTTTCATAAATGGCCCATTAAATGAATTATGCCGCATGCTTGATGACTGGGACATTACCCATAATCGCACTGATTTACCCCCGGAAGTCTGGCAGTTTATTAAGGAAAAAGGCTTTTTAGGGATGATTATTCCCAAGGAATACGGCGGCCTTGATTTTTCAGCCACAGCGCAGGCCTTCATCCTGGCCAGGGTATATGGGCGCTCAATTTCTGCAGCTACTACCATTTCGGTGCCCAATTCATTAGGTCCTGCTGAATTACTTTTGAAATACGGTACAAAAGAGCAGAAAGATTATTACTTGCCCCGTCTTGCTGACGGTCGCGAAGTCCCCTGTTTTGCGCTGACCGGCCCCAATGCAGGTTCAGATGCTGCCTCCATTCCCGATAAAGGTATTGTCTGCAAGGAAAAGGTGGATGGTAAAGAAGTGCTGGGAATTCGTCTGAACTGGAATAAGCGTTACATTACCCTTTGTCCGGTGGCCACTGTAATTGGCCTGGCTTTCCGTTTGTTTGACCCTGACAACCTGCTGGGTAAAGGTCAGGATGTAGGTATCAGCTGTGCTCTGATACCGGCAACCACTCCAGGCGTGATTAAGGGTAGAAGGCATTTCCCCTTGAATACAGCCTTTCTGAATGGTCCAACCCAGGGTAAAGACGTGTTCATTCCTGTTGATTATCTGATCGGCGGCGCTGCCATGGCAGGCGCAGGCTGGCGCATGCTGATGGAGTGTTTAAGTGCAGGCAGGGCGATTTCACTTCCTTCCAGTGCGATGGGCGGTTCTCAGGCGGGTGCTTTAGCCAGCGGCGCTTATGCGCGTGTCAGAAAGCAATTTAATCAGGCAATTGCCAATTTTGAGGGAATTGAAGAACCCCTGGCTCGAATTATGGGTAACACCTATATTATCGATGCAGGACTAAGTTTGGCTGCTTCGGCGATTGATCATGGTGCCAAACCCTCCGTTGCTGGTGCCATTCTCAAATATCAGACAACTGAAAGAGCGCGTCAGGTTTCTCTTGATGCAATGGATATCCATGGCGGTAAAGGGATTTGCCTGGGGCCTAATAATTATCTGGGCAGAGGTTATCAGAATGCACCGATCGGGATCACCGTGGAGGGCGCCAATATTCTAACCCGTAACCTGATTATCTTCGGGCAGGGTGCCGTCCGTTGCCATCCCTATGTGTTTAAAGAGCTTGAAAGCGTTCGTGAGAATAACCTGGCTGCTTTTGACGAAGCATTTTGGGGGCATGCAGGTTTTGTCATGGCTAACCTTGCCAAGTCTATCGTATATGCATTTACCGATGGACGATTCAGCAAGGCGCCGACCAGTAAAGCAAAACGTTATTATCAGCTGATTAACCGCTATAGCGCCAATCTGGCTTTCACTGCTGATTTCTGCATGGGTATTTTGGGCGGTGCTTTAAAGCGCAAGGAAAAGATCTCAGCCCGCCTTGGCGATGTATTGGGTAATCTTTATCTGGCTTCGGCTGTATTAAAGCGATATCACACAGACGGGGAACCGGCTGCCGATTTACCTCTGGTAGAATGGTGCTGCCAGCATTTACTCCATGAGTGCGAGCGTGCTTTCAGAGGCGTGCTGACCAATTTTCCGGTTGGCTGGGGGCGCATACTTTTAAAAATGATCATCATGCCTTTCGGCAGTAAGCGTCATTATCCTAGTGATCAGTTAGGTCATGCACTGGCTAAATTAATGTCAGAGCCTAATGAAACACGTGACAGAATGTCTCGAATAGTTTTTAAAGAACCGTTGGCGAACTGTCCTGTAGGCCGTCTTGAAGAAGCTTTTCTTAAAATTTATGCCGCAGAAAGCATTGAGCGTAAAATTAGCAAGGCAGTGAGGGATAAAAAGCTGCATGCGCTGACTTTAATGGAGCAAATTGACGAAGCTGAAGCGGCTGATATTCTGACTGCTGAAGAAGCGGCTCAAATGCGTGAAGCGGAGCAGGCTCGTCAAGCGGTTATTGCTGTGGATGATTTCAGTGATGATGAATTGCGTCGTGCAACAGCCGATAAACACAGTACCAAACAGCGAAAACTGCTTTCCACTCACGACGATCTGCCTATTGAAGCAGCTTGATAGGTTAGCCTGATTATAAGGAGCCGCGTATTGCGGCTCCTTAGCCACCCTAAAATATATTCGAGCCGCTACTATTTCCAATTGCCTGAGTGGTTATAGATGGCAAATTTATGGAACAGGCCCCATTCGCTGTAAATTCAACATAACCCACATAATTAGCAAGATTGTCTACAACTGTAGGCGCAGTAAATTCACGGACTACTTCATTTAGAATGTTCGGGGTTACTGATTTATCGATACAACGAATACGCACATAATACGTAAGCGGCAAATTGGGACCGGGCATGTTGAAATTGAAGACTGCAAAATAGGAGCGTCCCAAAGGCATAGGCAGATTGGAATTAACCTGATAAATATTTTCAGGGCCATCTCCGGGTCTATCATCAATATCCAATTGAAAATTGTTTTGAAGTTTGTTTTGATAATAAATATGAGTGGCAGTGGGTAATGTAGGAAATAAGCCATGTGCATCAATATCCCCATTCCTTGACCATTCCAATGTAAATTGCACGCCTCCACATCCGCCTAGCTCACCAAAAACATGATTTGTATTAACCAGAGGAAGGCCTGGGGTTGTGGGTAAACAGCTGCTGCATCCCGCAGTCGGATTGATAATATTTGTCGCATTACTCTGAAGCAGTAAGCCCGTACAATAACCCGGCGGGGTGAAGGCTAATACACGAACTTCCGAGACGGTTAGATTAGTGTTACTACCCCTAACTGAAATATTGGTGGTTTCCGGCTGATTGCCAGGCAGAATATTGTAAGTACAACTGCTGTGTGCTGGAAGAGTATTTGTGCAGGTAGAGCTTGCATAGTTCACTGTAAGTGCACTCCCGCCAGGTATATTGATGGCCAGGTTTAGTGCGGGAGCGTTGCTGTCATTTCTTACTAAAACATCTTTTGCGCCATCGTTCGCAATTAGAAGAAGTGTGGAGGGCGCTAAACTCAGCAGGGCAGGTTGCGTATCGGATGGTAGCAGGTGAATGTTGAGGCCATCATTGAAAGCAGGCCGATAGCATTGCAAGGGGGCATAAAGGTCGCAGAGAACGGGACCGCCAATGATATCCGCTGACAGGGATTGGCCATTAACCGTTAAGCTCAGAATGCAGGATTGATGATAGCCAAGAGTTTCAGTGCAGCCTGAGGCACTGATACCTCGAATAGGTTCCATCCTTAAAGTATGCGGTTTACGCGATTGATTAGTGACTGTATATTTAATGGTTGCGTTTCCTGTAGGGCTAACAACAACGTTTGCAGGATATCCAGGGACTTGCGCAAAAGTCCATAAAGGTATTCCCGCATTTGCTTCTGTCCCTAACAAAAACAGGGAAGCTGCAGCAAGCAACTGGTTTCTAAAATCCATTTTATTCATATCAATCCTCTTGGGTTTATGTAAAAATTTTTGTTTGATTTAGCCGTACATCATAGGATGACCAGGTTAAATAACCTAGCACAGCCATAATGGTGTAAAGAAGCATTAATAGAGCATGGAAAGGAATTTGTTTGTGGAAATATAAGTAGGCATATATCGCATCCGTAAAGAACCAGATAACCCAGGTAAAAATAACTTTATAACACATTAGCCATTGGCCCATAATGCTAAGGGAGCAAGTCAGTGCATCCAGACTGGCTACGGTGGAAGGGGTGTATTGACCCAATAAAAAGTAAATAAAAGAATATAATGCCAATATAAGAAAAAGAAGTTTAATAGTTTGAGTTAATGAAAGCCGCCTGATTCTATCAGCGCTAGTGGAGTTTCTGCCCCAGAGAAAGAAGCCGTAGAGGCTGTTTGATAAATAAAATAATTCAAGGGCGGTATCAGCAAAAATTCCTTTTTGGAAATAAAGAACGCTGTTAATTGCAGTAGCGAAAATACTGATTAGCCAGGCTTTTCTGTCCACCTTGATAAAATACCAGGTTGAGAGCAGTGATAAAAGAGTTCCTAAGAGATCGAGTACCATGGATATTGCTACTAATTGGGAAAAAGTTTCGCTAGGTGCGGAATAATGCATTCATTAATGCTTTGCAGCATTATAACATTGAATGATAAAGGATTATGTATTAACTTATATAAATATTTTTGAGCAAGGAAACCGCATGAAAAAACATTCAGCTTTATTGGCGATCACAACCTGTCTTTTTGCTGGCCAGTCTGTTGCTGGTACCATGGGTGAAGTAGCCGTAAAAGATTGGACTTGGGTCAGTTCGTTCAGCATCGGTCCAGCCTGGGCAAGAGGCGGCGATACCCAAACTTTTTTTCTGGCACCCGAGATTGAAAAAACCTATGTGGCCAGAAAATCAACTAAGGCTGTTGGGGTAGCAGAATTATTTTTTGGTGTTCAGAAAACTTTATCTGACCAATTAGCCGGCCAATTAGGTATCGAACTCGCTACCTACAGCAGAATTAAGCTGCATGGCGATATATGGGATGATGCTGATCCGACTTTCAATAATTACACCTATAGCTACAAAATCAGACACAACCGCATTGCAGCAAAGGGCAAGTTATTGCTGGATAAAGGCTATATGGTTATGCCCTATATTAGCGGCAGCGTGGGTGTCGGGTTTAACCGTGCTTTTTCTTTCGAAAACGTACCCACTATTTTTGAAGCCGTCCCCAATGCTGATTTTGCAAATCATACCAAAACGACTTTTGCCTATACATTGGGTGCTGGCATACAAAAAAGCCTGAATGAGCATTTCCAGGTTGGCGTGGGATATGAGTTCGCAGACTGGGGTAAAAGCGAGCTTGGACGCGCGGCGGGGCAAACAATGAATACTGGCCTCCAACTAGATCATCTCTATACCCATGGCGTGCTTTTTAACGTAACTTATCTCGCTTAACCCGTCATTGCGGCATAGCGAAGCATCCCAGAACGGAGCCAGAATGAGCTACATAAATGTTTTCCTATTCTGAATCCCGCGGCTGCGACCCATAGCTATCTACATAAATGCATCGAATCCCCGCGGCAGCGACCGCGGGGCCCATGCCTGAGTGATCCTCACAATTTAGACAGCTAAACTTCAGCTTCTATCTCAGGCCGAACGGTTTGGCCGCACCGGAAACCACAATCGCTGGATAAACGGCAAATAGCAGGTCCATAACGAATAAATTTAAACGCAAAGTCTAAGGCTCAATTGCCAATCCATAACCCCTTGCAGGAAGAGATCCCTTTATTTAAATCACTCGTATTGTATAATTGAAGACCATTCAGGTTGATTTAAGTGATCACATGCCAAGAAATAGATCCAAAGGCCTTTTCTGGAGAAGGGCTTTAATAGACAGAAAGGTTTTTGACCGCTATTCCAAGGATGAGAAAAAGATAATAGAGGCTGTCAAGGCTTTATTAAACAATGGAACTCATGGAACGAATTATGAAAAATTACGGGATGATTTGGCGAGCGCGCGTTTAAACGATGCGGATAGAATTTTATTAACGAATTACGAGCTCGACGGTCAAAACAATCTGTTGGTCATCGATGCAGCCGAATGGCATGAATATAAAAAATCGCCTGCTTATAATGATAAAAATGGTGTAAAGAATTATCTCGTCAAAAATAAAGAGTCCATTGAAAAACGCATTCGCGAAATGATGGCGGAAGAGGCTGCAGCCGCGCAGTCGCCTAAGCCCCCTGCCGGCAAGCCCGAGCCAGTCATCCTGGATTATTATAACCAGCAATTCATCCGCCTGAATTTAAGCCAGCAATCCGTTTTGCAATCGGGCTTGCCCCTTGTCGTCAGCGGTGCACCGGGCTCTGGTAAATCCTGCGTGGCCATTTCCATGCTGCGGCAATTGGCAGCGCAGCTGCCTGAGGGATCTGAGGAAAAGATCCTTTACTTGACAGAATCCCCCCGTTTGTTAAAAGAGATGCAGGCCATTTGGGGATCACTTGAGCTTCCCCCGGACATGCAAAGGCGGGTTGAGTTTAAAACCTATGCCATGCAGGCGGCGGAAAGCCGTGCCGAGTATGTAAAAGACCGGACAGTCTGCACCAAACTGGAATTTGAACACTGGTTTAAAAAGTATGTCAGTGACCGAAGAAATGAACTCAAACCCAGCATGGCGAACACCAAGGGTAAAAAAGGCAAAACCCAGGATGATCCCTTCCTGAAACTGGATGGGTTTTTAAAAAATCAGCAGACGATTTACCAGGAGTTTCGCTTGCTGTCGGGTTACAAAAAAAAAGAATATATCAAGCTGGGCAAGAAACAGAGTATTTACAAAAATGAAGAGGACAGACTTTGGATCTACCGCGCCTACAAAGCCTATCTCAATCATCTTGACGGCAGCGAACTGGTTAATTTTGACTTTCTCGACCTAAAAGAGGAAGAAAAATACCATTCAGTGGTGGTTGATGAAGCGCAGGATTTATCGCGATTACCCTTGAAGGAAATACTGCATCTGGCAAAGGAAAAGAAGGTATGCTATCTGATGGATACGCATCAAAGCCTCTTTGATAATAAGTCCAAGCGCCCCTATCTGCTGGGTTTAATGGGTGCCAATGCAAAGCATATCGAATTGCCCCACTCCTACCGCTGCCCCGCAAATGTTGTCCATTTTGCCAATAGAGTTATCCGCCTTAAAAACTGGCTGGTTGGCGGCCGTGCCGACAAGCTCGAGCAAGCCGAGATTATCCCTTCTCCGGAGCAGGAAAAAATCCCTGGTACGGTGGTCTGGGTAGACAAGGAAGAAGAGTTTGAACGCTTAAAAGAAGCGGCAAAGGAAAGTGATTTTGCAATCATAACCCTGCCCCAATACGTTGAAGAGGCGCGTCGTAAATACGGATCCGCCCTGATTTTTACTCCCGAACAAATCAAAGGGCTCGAATATAAGAAAGTGCTGCTCTACCGCATGCTCGATGACGAGCTTTGCTATGAGGCGAATAAAAAAATCAATGGCCTGTCGGATGAGGAGTTAAATTGCCTGACCAACCGTGCCAAAGAGGGTTGTGAAGAAGATCAATTTGGCCCTCCATTCAACAAGTTTTTTACCAGTTGTACCCGTTCGACCGCGGACTTATACATTGACCAGCCAGAGAAGCATGTCACCAGGAATCTGACCCGGTTTTTTAAAAAGGGAATAAAAGCCGCTGAGTTGCCTGTGCAGGATAAAGCCCCCAAAACAGAGGCTGAGCGATTGGCCGACTGGACGCAGGAAGCCCGCCGCCAATATGAAGAAGGCAATACGGAGATTGCCGAAAATATCTTCAGGCAATGCTTGAAGGATAAAATACCGCAGTCCGATTTCGAGTCCTTTCTAATCGCACAAAAGTTAGTTCCCGAAAAAATCGAAGCGCAAGCCCGGCCTGAGCCTGAAATAAAGGCGGAGCCAAAACCAGAGCCAAATCCAGCTGCTGAGGAGCAAACAAGCGAAGCTTGCCCAAAGAAGAAGAAAAAAAAGCGCTCCAGGAAGAAAGCAGCTGCGGAACCAAGAACTACGGCAGCGCTCTCCCTGCAGCCCAAGGCTGTAAATAATGAGAAAAAAATAGTCACTCAAGGCCCTAAGCCCGCCAAAAACAGCATACTGAACGTGTCCCCTCTACAGCAAAAAATTGTCGATAAGCTGATATCGGTTATGGAACAAGGAAAGATTAAGGAATGGCAGCATTATTTTCAGTCCAAGCTTTCCTGTCCAATTATGTATCAAGCCCTGATTCAAGGCCTTACAAAGCAAACTCACGCAGATAATCTTGTCAGTTTTTTCAGGGCTTGGGTTTCAATATTGCAAGTGGAATGGGATCGGTTTTCAACCATCATTACCCCGGAACTCCTGGCCCTGGAGTTAACAAACAATGTTCTTTGGTATAAAGGAGCGAACCTCCTGTACCTCTTTATTGTTGCTAGCGCCATTGTCAGTGAACGATGGGATTTCTTCAGATCACGCATCGATAAGACCTTACTTCATAAACAGAATACAGAAGGACTCACACCTTTTTTTATCCTCTGTCTCCGTAAACCCTACGAAGACGAAAATTTAAATAACATATGGAAAGATATCATAGGGTTCGTTACCAAAGAAGCTTTGCATATAAAATCCACTGATGGGTATAGTTCAGGGGCTACGCCATTTTATGGTTTATGCTCAAACACTGCCAACATAAAAATCATGGACCGGTATTGGGCTCATTTTAAGCCATTGATTACAAAAGAGCTGTTGTATCAAAAAGTAACGGGGACGAATACTAACCATCAGGGATGTAGTCCGCTTGTGCGTTTGTGTTCTTCAAAGGAAGGGCTCAATTTGCTGGACAAACACTGGGATTTTTTTGAGTTCTTATTAACGGATGAGATTTTTAGACATTCAGGCAACGAAAAGGATGCCTCAATTTTTGTCCACCTGGTTACTAAAAACAAAGAGGGTGTAGAGTTAATTAAAAAGCGCTGGCCGCATTTTGCCTCATTATTTCTTCAGGAATTTCAGAGCCCGGATAACAAGATCAGCAGTGATATTTTATTCGGCCTAAGTTCTACCCGGGAAGGCATTGAACTTCTCGATCAGGAATGGGATTTTTTCAGACAGTTTATCAATAAGCAAAGTTTTATGCCGAGGCATAATCCTGTTCGTCCTTCCTCGGGATATAGTTGCATTCTCCATTTAGTGTCTGGCCCAGACAGGCGTGAGGGTATCGCTTTATTAAATAAACACTGGGCTGATTTCCGCCCCTACCTGACGGAAGATCATTTAAGCGAGCATTTTTTGGATAATAGTGTAACAGCGCTTCATTATTTATGCTGCCACACTAATGGCATTAAAACCATAGCCTCCCATTGGGAGGATTTTGCCCCACTGCTTACACGAAAGAACCTGCATATGGCGGAGAAAGGGGAAGGCCCCTGCGCAGGCGTAGGCTCTTTATATTGGCTTTTCAGAATAAACGAGGGTATTGATCTCATTCAATCCCACTGGGATTTTTTCCAATCTTTCATTACGGCAGAGGTATTGCAACAGACAGTTACGGGTGAATGTGATGATAAGGGCGTGTGTGTATTGCATTCACTATTTAATAAAACAGCCGGGCTGGAATTGCTAGAGCAGCACTGGGATTTTTTTGAGCCTTTGCTGAGAGAGCAAAATTTATTAAGAACCACCACAAATTCTGCGGGCTTATCGATAACCCCACTGGACAGTCTTTTGGCTACCAAACAAGGAAGGGCAATGATCCAGAAGCACTGGGCTTATTTTTCCCGACAACTTAGTCCCGAGGGGGAAAGGGATTTTTTTGTTTGGCTATGTTCTACGGCAGAGGGACATCAGTTGCTCAAGCAGGATTGGGACGAATATAAGCATCTATTTACGAAGGAGGAATTGCTAAGGCGGACATGGTGCAAGCAATCAAATCGTGAGGTCAGCTTGTTTGAGCGGTTTCTTTTATTGCCTGGCGGCATGGGTTTAACTCAGGTAAATCGCACATTCCTGAAGGAATTAATGGGTGAAAAAGAATTGGATGATTTAATCCTATTAACCCATCGTCAGGCATACAATAAGCGGCCATCCATCCCTCAGCCTTCTGATGCGATGAATAGGAGTCGATTTTTTGCAAACAGTGATAAAGATGGCAGGGATGATGTTTTACAAGTGGCTCATTCATGTAAAAAATAAGCAATCAAGGAAGATTTATTTCTCTATAATATCTATCTTGGCAGGGATTAGGAAAAAATAAGCAATGGCAATAAGCAATGAGAATACCCCCATCAAGGATAATGTGAAGAAGGAACCTAAATATTGCAGACTTATTCCTCCCAGGACGGGGCCTATGGATAGGCCAAGTAGTGATAAATTGGCTACACCGCTGTATATTCCTACCTTGTTCCTGGGTGTAATACGAAGTATCAGCAGATTATTCAATGACCAGGTAAATAGCTGGGCAAAACCGAAGCAAATGATACCCAAAATCGCGATAACTGTAGAAAATGACCAGGCCAGAAGTGCATAGGCCAATGAAAAGAGAAAACAGCCCAAAATGCCGCATTTAGCCAGCGAGTGTTTTGTTGACCAATTAGCCACAGAATGTTGAAAGAATATGCATATTATGGCATTAACTACAAGCAGTTGGCTCATTAATTGGGCAGGATGGTCTACTGTTCGGGTAACAATTTGCGGTATTGTTGAATCTATCTGCGAGACCAGCACCCAGATAAAACAGTTAATCACTGTAATGTTCACTAGCATTCTGTTCTTAAAGAACATCGAAAGCTTACGGTTGCCAACGCTCGAAACGCCTGGGGCTTTAGGGGAGAATAAATTAGCCCTGAACAACAACAAACACGCACCTAGCGAAATATGGATGATACCAGCAAGATAAAAAATGAATAAGGATTTATTACCTGCAAAAGCAGCACCAATAACTGGTCCCAGGACCAGGCCTAAATTCAGTGCAATAAACCGGGCACTGTAAACTGCAGCCAGGTGCTCATCAGGGGTATTATTGACTGCTACAGACATAGAACTGATATCGATGATGGAGCGCAGCCAACCTAATATTCCATTAACGAGGACAAGGGCCATAAAAAGACGGATGTTTAAAGCCAGTGCAAAATAGCAGAATCCTGCAAGAATGAGGGAGATCACGAGCAGGATTTTTGAGCCATACCGATCAATTAAAGCCCCATTGATTAAGCCAAAAAGGCAGAAAATCAACCCTGAAACCCCGATAATTATCCCTATTTTACTGGGACTAAACAGATTTTCTTTTGTTAAATAGATCGATAAAAATTGCAGCGACATGAAAAAACCTATCCTGGTAAACAGGGTAATCACGGCTACAAAGTACCCGGCAATAGAGATCTTTCTAAAAAAAAGCATCAATGCATCCATACCTGATTTCCCCATTCATTAAAGACTTATTGTCAAATTCGCGCATGAGATTAGAGGCCGTATATTTGAATAATAGGTCTTTCCTCAATTTTATGCACAGGGCATTCCGATTGTTAATGTGTTCAAAAAAATATCATTTTAGCCAAAAAATTACATTTTCAGAATCAATGGACTAAACTTAGACTGAGACTCTTGGAGGAACAAATACGATGCAAGCAAATAAATATTTAATTGACATTATTCAAGAAAAACAAAAAGACGATGAACAGGAGGCTAAAAATGTCATTACTCGCATGCTGCAACTTATCGGTGAGGAGACAGGGAGGGAGGGTTTAGTTGATACCCCCAGAAGAGTTTTCGAGAGCTGGAAAGAATTATATGAAGGATACTTTATTGACCCGGAAAAAATATTAAGTACCTGTTTTTCCAATGACAAGAAGTACAGCCAGCTGGTTATACTGCGCGATATCGAGATATTTTCGATGTGTGAACATCATATGCTGCCGTTTTATGGTCAAGTGCATATCGGTTATATACCTGATACGAAAGTAGTGGGATTATCCAAATTGGCCAGACTTGCGGAATGTTTTTCACGCCGGCTACAGATTCAGGAGCAATTAACAGTACAAATTGCTGAAGCAATACAAAAGTATTTGAATCCAAAAGGCGTGGGTGTGATGGTTGAGTGCCAGCATTTATGCATGGTTGCCCGCGGTGTTAACAAAAAGAATCCCCATATGGTGACTTCTCATTTTATGGGTGTATTGGAAACTGATCCTGAGCGGAGAAAAGAATTTAATGAACAGATCACGCGAAAACTATAGATTGATGGTATTGGCCACACATTAAATTTAACAAAAACAACAAGGTGCTAACAATGTATATTTCTACAAAAAAATTTATTGGTTATCCTTGTGCCCACAGACAATGGAAGGACACAGGGCACTGTCGTCTAGTCCATGGTTATTCCCGTGAGTTCACATTTTGGTTTAAGGCCACGAGTCTTGATGACAAATCATGGGTAATGGATTTTGGAGCCTTTAAAGAGTTCAAAACATTTTTAGATGACTATTTTGATCATTCCTGTTTGATTAATAGTAATGATCCTGAATTACCGCTTTTTCGTGAATTGGATAAAAAGGGGATAATCAGGTTAAGAGTGCTGGAAAACGTTGGCATGGAGGGCACTTCAGAGTTTCTTCATCAAAAAATGAATGAATATCTGGATCAAAAAACTGATGGAAGAGTTTATTGCTTTCGGGTTGAGACACGCGAAAATGAAAAGAACTCAGGTATATTTGAACTCGAAAAAGAAAATCTACAGCAGTATCGCTAGGAATCGATAACTTTACCTTACTTGAAACAATTGAGCTTTGACAATCAGACTAAGCTCTATCGCCTTGACAGCGATAGAGCTTAATATATTATTTTTGTGTTTCTTTCAAAAATGCAAAGTACGCAATCAAATCATTTAAATCTGAATCATTTAAGCCAGTTGCGCCAGACATCTGGCTTTTAGGCACGAATCTGACTGAGGCCGGATTACGTATGAATTTTTTTAAAGTGGCAATATCGGGGTATATGACCAAAGGATTCCCATTGCCGCCTAAATCCGGGCCAAGCTTTCCTTGCCCAATTTTGTTGATTTTGTGACAGGATGCGCAATGGCTGATATAAAGCTGGTATCCATTTAATATGGATTTTTTTTGATTATCCGGTACGTTTTCAGGGGGGGCTATCAGCAAGGAACCGATTGATTCCCGTATGACTATTTTGTTAAGACTCCAGGCCCAATATTCCCTTGAGATATGCGAACCCTCCGGAACAGACCAAATCAGAAAATAAGGGCCTGCTGTTGTGCCTGGATGTTTGATCAGTTCTGGCCATCGAGTATCGGGTTCAATGGCAAGATAAGCAACAGGATTGTTTGCTTCACATTGGGTAACAAGTCGGGCTGGGATGAAGACCGAAAAGTCATCAATCGCCACAAATTCAATGACATAGTTGGGGTTAACCTTATAAGAGCGTAGTAAATCGCATAATTTAACAGCTTGATAATGCATTTCCCGCTTAGGGTAGGCCGGGCTATCAACTATTTCAACCTCATGAATACCGATTTTTCTCAATTGTGCTTCATCAAGAGTAACTGATTTACCTTGATTAACCAACTCTAGTGTTGGTTGGCTAAACGAAAGCGGAGAGAGAATAAAGGCAATTAAGAGAGTTATGATTCGTTTCATATTTATCCATAAAAAGAATATCCTGTACCTATTATATTCCGAATCTTCCTAATCGTCAGGTACAATCGTTATAGTCTGATGCCACATACTGGGAAAATTTCGAAATATCTGATAGGCTTAGCTTATAAGCTTGCTAAGGAGATAGCTATGTACAAAAGGGTTTTATTCGCTACAGATTTTGATGAAGTTGGGGTGAGAGCCGCGCAAAAGGCAAAGAAAATTGCTGATGAAAACGGTGCTGATCTGCTGCTGGTCCATGTTGTTGAACCCATTCCTGCCTATGCATACCCGGGATTTGCCGGATTTGCAGAAGTGGAAGTGTCTATTCGCGAACAGGCAGAGAAAGAATTGGCCGCACTTGCCAAGAAACTTGGTGTTGATTCTGCACATTGCATGATCGAATTTGGCTCTACCAAAAACGAGATACTACGGGTGGCGCAAGAGAAGAATATCGATCTGATCGTTACTGGTAGTCATGGCAAGCATGGCCTGGCATTATTACTGGGCTCGACTGCAAACGCTATTCTTCACGGTGCCGAGTGCGATGTGCTGATTGTTCGCTCTGCGAAGGATTAGGGACAAAGTAGAATCCTTTGTGATGAAGTGTAGGGATGACCTTCGCTTACCTGAGGCGAAGTAGAGCATGTTAGCTGGCTGTCACCGCGGCTTGCCCTGGCCTACTTACTGCGGCTTGCCTGGCCTACTTACTGCGGCATGTCTTGGCCTACTTACTGCGGCTTGCCTGGCCTACTTACTGCGGCATGTCCTGGCCTACTTACTGCGGCTTGTCCGCAGTATCCAAAAAATGTTTCTTAACGCTTTGGATTGGGAAGTTAGTATGATCTGGATACTGCGGACAAGCCGCAGTAAGTAGCAACTGTGATGTCTGTGATGTAGTAAGTAGCAACTGTGATGTAGTGATTAGCAACTGTGACTAAGTAACAGTGAAGTGTAGCAACAGCAAAGTAAATAGGAAGCAGGACCGGCCAATCAAAGTTCAATTTTTACAGGCTCCTCAACAAGCTCGACAGTAATTGCTGGTGCGGGTTTTATCTCCCGTGATTTTCCACAGCAGAAAAAAGAGTATATAGACTCTTTGAAGCCAGGCTTATTTTCGGAACGTGTTTCTTTTTTCACTGGAAGAAATTCAGGCAATTCGACCTGCAAATTTGTAAATTCACCGTCTTTAAGCTGTTCTTCAATTGTTTTCGCAGGCTGCAGGTTTGGCAGATAAATGGCCAGTAATCGGATTAAACCAAAATTTGTAAACCCGATCTGCAGCAAGCGATAAAAAAACATACTGGTCAGAGTAAAAAAATCATGCTGCAAGTCTGGACGGTTACGAAGCTTCACATAATGCCAGAGCATGGTTGTTAACTGCTGTCCGGCAATAATTGCCCCTAATTTACCCCAATAAGTAGCATCCGAGGCTGAGATAATCATCACAGCCAAACGAGTCCAGTCAACCCAGTTGTTATAGAGCATATACAACTGGCTCACTTTGAGCACGCTAACATCGGCGGGATGTAGATTCCATTCTGTAAGAAAATTCCATAATAATTCTAAATTAAGGGTTTGAATACCCATGCTCCAGCCCCTGACTCGCTGCGCATAGAGATTGGGACGTGGGCCGAGGATGGTTTTGGGAACTAAGGTGGGGAATATATATTGTGAATCAAATTGATGGCGATAACCCAGACGGGCAGAGCGGATGCCGGTCTCAATATCTTCCGCAATGAATCGGGTGCTATGGCGCAATAAGGCTTTTATGAGGGACAGCCTGTCCCACAAGGCAATTGCTCCATGTGGGTAAAGCGCCCCGTGGGAACTTGCTTCAAACATATTATAATGATCAGCCTGCTTGTATTCGAGCGATTGCCATTGAACAAGCTTGGAAGGTTTTTCTTCATTAGAAATCGCCATGATGGGATAAAATATAGCTTTAAATCGGGAATCGCTTAATAGTTCCCGGGTAAACCTGAAGCAAGGGGGCGGTCGCACATCATCATCGCTCATCAGTACATGGCTATATTCAAAGGCCAAGAGCAGGCCCACGAATTGCGCAATGGTTTTGTTGCCCCGGTTATGCCAATGGTAATGAATGGATTCTGAAACTGATTTTACAATACTTAGGGTATTGTCTGCAGGCAGTTCGGAGTTTCCGTTATCTATAACAAAAATTTGCTCGGGCTCGACAATCTTCAAATAAGCCCTGAGGGTGGCTTCTATCTCTGCTTCGCTATTGTGCGCTACGATGATAACTGCCAAACCTTTATTATGGTTTTTAATTGCTGTTCGCGGATCTTGTTCTGCCTCTATATCGACATCAATTTGATCTGCTGCTTTAACAGGCGCTTCTGGTTCTTTCGGCGGATAGCGGGTAAAAGCCATGCTAGTGAGTGTTAACAAGGGCTCAAATCCATATAGGATTGCCATCAAGGGGATCAGATTTGATTTCACTGCCATGATAAGATAGTCAAAAAAGCCAACGGAGCTTTCAACGGCAACGACTGCTCCAATCAACAACGCATAAAATAAAAAAAAGAACAGTTTTCGGAAACTAAGCGGAAAAATAAGTTCGCGAAGGTCAAAAATGGATTTAATAAAACGCCAGTCCATGGACGGTTAACTCAAAATCGAAAAAAAAACATTTTAATGAGTTTACTGCCAGAAAGAAATAACGCGTATCATTAAGATAGCGGCTAAACTTAATAATAAAGGAATTTCGCAAACTGCGATAAAAATCGGTATAATTAAAATTTTATTCTTAAAAGTCTCTTATGAAGGTTTTAGCTGGGTTACATCATTTTCCATCGGACATGGGGTGTGTGGCAACTATTGGTAATTTTGATGGTGTTCATTTAGGGCATCAGGCTATACTCCAGAAATTGCAGGAAAAATCACGCGAGCTGAATTTACCATCAGTCATATTGACTTTTGAACCGCAGCCGGCCGAGTTTTTTCTTGGTAAGGATGCCTTCGCTCGCTTATCCAGTTTAAGGGAAAAAATAGAAATCTTTTCCAAATATGGAATAGATTATGTTTGCCGATTAAAATTCAATCAGGATATGGCATCCATGACTGCCGAGGCCTTTGCCAATACCTGTTTACTGGATTTATTGCAGCTTCGCTATTTAATCGTTGGCAGTGATTTTCAGTTTGGGGCAAACCGCCAGGGAAACGCTTTATTACTGAGCGACTACTTTAAGGCTGCACATCGTGAACTGGAGATATTTCCTGATTTTGAGGTAAGCGGGCAACGCGTAAGCTCTACCAGAATTCGAAATTTGCTTCGCGAAGGCATGCTGGGGCAGGCTGCCAAATTACTGGGGCGAACTTACAGTATTTGCGGGCGGGTGGTTATTGGAAACAGGCAGGGCTGCAAATGGGGTATACCCACAGCAAACATTGCACTGCACAGAAAATCCCCCCCATTTACCGGTGTATTTTTCGTAAAAGTAAGACGAAGCAATGGAAAGATATATAATGGGGTAGCCAATCTGGGAATTCGTCCTACGGTGGATGGCACAAAGACAGTATTGGAAGTGCATTTGTTAAATTTCAAGGAAAATCTATACACTGAGCGATTACAAGTATTTTTCTTGCATAAATTAAGAGACGAAATAAAATTTCCCAATTTGGATGAATTAATCCACCAGATTAAAAATGACATCGTGGCGGCAGAACATTATTTTTCAGACAGCCGCATGAATTTAACGCTTTTAGCAGAGTAAGTAATGGCAGATTATAAAGACAGCTTAAATTTACCCAATACCTCATTCCCGATGAAGGCCAGCCTGGCTCAGCGCGAGCCGGAACGTCTTGCCGGCTGGCAGGATTCCAAACTTTACGAGCAGATAAGAGAAAAACGCAAAGCTGCCAGCAAGTTTATTCTGCATGATGGCCCTCCTTATGCGAATGGTCATTTGCATTGCGGGCACGCGCTGAATAAGATTTTAAAAGATATTATTGTCAAATCGAAGACAATGAGCGGCTATGACTCCCCTTTTCAGCCAGGTTGGGATTGCCATGGCTTACCAATCGAACTGAATGTTGAGAAAAAAATAGGCAAGGCAGGCGTTAAGGTTTCTGCTGCGGAATTCCGTGAGAAATGCCGGGAATATGCCGCCAGCCAGATTGATATTCAAAGGGAAGAGTTCCAGCGTCTGGGAGTTTTCGGTGACTGGCAGCATCCCTATGCGACCTTTGACTTCGCTTATGAAGCCAATATCATCCGTGCGCTGGGTAAAATTATTGAGAATGGCCATTTACAGCAGGGGTTTAAACCGGTTCATTGGTGTATTGAGTGCGGTTCAGCTTTAGCAGAAGCAGAAGTTGAATATGAAGAAAAAACGTCCAGCTCCATTGATGTCAGTTTTTATGCTGTCCATCCTGAAGAGGTCTTGAGGATTTTTGAGGCCGCTTCCCAGACAGTCAAGCCAGTCATTTTTCCTATCTGGACTACAACGCCATGGAGTCTGCCTGGCAATGAAGCAGTTTGCCTTCATCCAGAATTAAACTATGAGCTGATTGATACTGGAGCCGCTTATTTTGTGATTGCTTCAGAGCTGGTTGAAGCCTGCATGAACCGATACGGTTTCCCTGATTATAAATCTCTGGGGCAGGTTGCTGGTGCTCAATTGCTGATGCAGGCTGTGCAGCATCCCTTTCTGGATCGCACAGTCCCGGTAATCCTCGGTGAACATGTAACGATTGATGCAGGGACAGGCTGTGTCCATACTGCACCAGCGCATGGACCTGACGACTATCAGGTGGGACAAGCTTATAACTTACCCTTAATAAATCCAATTAAAGCCAATGGCTGTTATGCCAGCGATGTAGAGTATTTTGCTGATCAATATGTTCTTAAGGTCAATGACAAAATCATTGCATTGCTTGAAGAAAGAAACATGTTGCTGAAAAATGAGTTAATCCGTCATAGTTATCCTCATTGCTGGCGGCACAAAACCCCCATGATTTTCCTGGCAACTCCGCAATGGTTTATTTCCATGGAAAAAAATGGATTGAGGTCGCAAATTCTGAAAGCCATTAATGAGGTCAACTGGATCCCTGAATGGGGCAAATCCCGAATTGCAGGAATGGTTGAGACAAGACCAGACTGGTGTATATCCCGGCAAAGGGCATGGGGCACACCAATGCCCTTGATGGTTCATAAAGAAACCAGGGAACTTCATCCTGATATTCTCAATTTGATTGAACAGGTGGCCGATCGCGTTGAAAAGAAGGGCATAGATGCCTGGTTTGATCTTGATCTGGCAGAGCTGCTTGGTGATGATGCCGAGAACTATGAAAAAATAACGGATACGCTCGATGTCTGGTTTGATTCAGGCGTTTCTCATTACAGTGTTTTAAAAGTCAATAAGGACTTGTCACTTCCTGCTGATATTTATTTTGAGGGTTCTGACCAGCATCGAGGCTGGTTTAATTCCTCTATAACCACAGCGGTAGCAATCTATGGGCATGCCCCTTATCGCAGCGTATTAACGCATGGGTACACCGTGGATGCAGAAGGAAAAAAACTGTCTAAGTCAAAAGGTAATTATGTTGCATTAGACAAATTGATTGATCAGCATGGTGCTGATATCCTTCGCCTTTGGGTTTCCTCGACTGATTACCGCAATGAGGTTAGTATTTCAGAAGAAATTATCAAGCGGAATGCGGATGCCTATCGCAGAATCCGAAATACTGCTCGATTCCTGTTAGCCAATTTATTTGATTTCGAACCTGAAACAGATTTATTGCCCGCTGAAAAAATGGTTGAGATTGACCGCTGGGTTGTTAAACATAGTCAGCACCTACAGGAAGAAATTCTCCAGGCTTATGAGCAATATAATTTTCACATTATTTATCAGAAAATCCATAATTTCTGCGCGGTAGATTTGGGCAGTTTCTATTTGGATGTCATTAAAGATCGCCAGTACACCACTCCCAGGAATAGTACGGCAAGACGATCCTGCCAAACTGCGATGTACCATATTTTACATGCACTTACCCGCTGGCTAGCCCCTGTTTTATCTTTTACAGCTGATGAGATCTGGCAATATATTCCAGGTAAAACCTCTGAATCAGTAATGCTGGAAGAGTGGTATAAGGATTGGCCCGAGATGGGGCAGCTCGACATGAAATTCTGGCAGCAGTTGCTCGAAATCAGAGATGAGGTCAACAAAGCACTCGAAGCGCAGCGGCAGCAGGGGGTTATTGGTTCAGGTCTGGCGGCGGAAGTACAGCTCTATACTAGCCCTGAATTGTTCAATAAATTAAAGCCTCTGGAAAAAGAACTGCGTTTCCTGTTTATTACTTCTGAAGCGAGAGTATATCCACTTGAGGAAAAACCCGAAACGCTTTCTCTGCAACCCGAATTAAAGCTGGCTATTGAAGTGAGTGCCAGCCCTTATGAGAAATGTGTGCGTTGCTGGCATCGCCGCGATTCAGTTGGCAAACGGGAGGATTTTCCCGAGGTCTGCGATCGTTGTGCAGATAATTTAAGTGGTCAGGACGAAATGAGACTATTCGCATGAAAAAATGGCACTGGTTTATTATTAGCTTTTTAGTAATTGCTTTGGATCAAATTAGTAAGTATTGGGCAGCAACCCATTTGGTTGCCTATCAACCCGAACCTTTGATACCTATGGTCAACTTTACTCTGGCTTATAATACTGGTGCCGCATTTAGTTTTTTAAGCGGCACAGGAAGCTGGCATCGCTGGTTTTTTGCCGGTTTTAGCATCGTGATGAGTGTGGCATTGATTGTCTGGCTAATTCGTTTGCCTAAACAAGCTATCCTGCAATCGCTTGCTGTCAGTCTAATCCTTGGTGGAGCGATTGGAAACCTTTATGATAGGGCGCTTCTTGGACATGTAATTGATTTTATCGATGTCTACTACCAAAATTATCATTGGCCAGTTTTCAACCTGGCTGATAGTGCAATATGTCTGGGCGCTTTCTTCCTCTTACTGGATTTATGCAAGAGCCCCGTCCGATAAGGCAGTCAGTGATTTAACTTCAGGATTAAGGATACTGATTGCTGCAACAGAGGGTAAACTCAGATAGTGCTCTGCTTCATCCCATTCCACTTCTGCAGGGAACAGACGAAGTGTGGGCAGACATTTGTTCAATAGCGCGCAAAACGATAGAGAGGCTGGAAAAGGGCGTGCCTGATGGTAACCCAATGCCATAACCTGCATGGCTTCGGATAGCGTTGCAATACCTGGAAGGTGATTAATGGAATAGATTGCAGCTGTTTGAGCAATGGCGGGTAAAAAGCCGGGACTTGTAACAAAATGCGCCCCAGCCTGATAGCAGTCTTCCAACTGTTGCGTGCTAACGATATTGCCAGCGCCAATTCTAAGGCCTGGAAATTCACCCAGGATCTTTTTCAATAAGCCTTCGTCACAGGTATTAATCTCCACAACGGAAAAGCCTGCTTTGGCAATTTGTCTAAGCCTGTCAAATAGATAGGCATCAACATCAAGGCTAATAATAATTGATTGATTTCCAAACAATTTCTCTGTCATCATATTCTTCGCTAATACAGGCGCCATAATTCTCCTATGGTAGAAGAGTTGTAAACGCTTAGCAAGCGTTTTAGGTTGAAAGTCAAATCCGGGATCCGACTTCACGTGCGTCCAGGCCTCGCCCCCTACGGCCTGCGGCTTGGCCGCGGAATCCAGAGCACCGCAGCCGGAGTAACTGCTGGACCCTGCGGACAAGCCCATAGCTATCTACACAAATGTTTCCCCCGTCCGAATCCCCGCGGCACCGACCGCGGGGCCCATGCCTGTTGGAGTAGCATAGTGGTCAGACAAGTTTCAATGTTGCCAAAAAATAAGATTTAACAGGCAGTCATAAACAAGTGTGCTTAAGATTAAATTGGCTTCGTGTGGGCCCCGCGGTCTGATATATCCCCACAAATTTGATAAAAATAATTGCAGTTAAACTCGAGTAATGATCTAATTCCTCCTAATAAAACAGGTTGGGATGAATGATGGAAGCTATTGATATTTTACATACTCATTTGATGGAAGAGTGCCCTTTTATCCATGGTAAACGTTTACAGGCGGTCATGGATGTGGCTTGCTCTCTTCAGAAGAAGCAAAACCTATCTCTAACAGCGATAGGAAAAGGATTATCTGGCGACGTTTCATTAAAGCATAAAATTAAAAAAGTGGATCGCCTTGAGGGGAACAAGCACCTTTATGAAGAAATCGGCGCAATTTATACAGGTCTTTCCAGCTTTCTATTTCAATACCTTGCTTTTCAAGAAGATGTTCCTGTGTTAATCGATCTTTGTTATTTAAAAGATGATCATGATATTCAAATGTTAAGTGCAGAAATTGCGCTTAAAGGCAGAAGCATTCCCCTGTATCGAGAAGTGTTTCGCTCCGGGGGATTATCTGGACGAGCGCACTCTTTTTTACAGGGATTAATGCCCTGTATTCCAAAGAACAAAACCGTCATTTTTATTATGGACGCAGGATTTGGTGAAGACTGGCTTAAAGCAATAGAGTCATTGGGCTGGTTCTGGTTAACTCGGATTAGGCAAGGAAAAATGCTAAAACTTGGCGCTGATGAAGAATGGACTACAGTAAAAGACTTCGTCCCCCAAATATCGGAGAAAACGAAAAGTTACAATCAAGCCTTTATCATGAAAGACCATAATCGTGCATGTCGCGTTATAACCACACAACGTAGTCCTGGGGAAAAAAGAAATCTGAGTCGAGTTCCAAGGAATGATAAAGCCGGCTCTAATCATTACCGACGTTTGGCACGAGAGCCATGGATATTGGCAACGAATTTACCTAAAGAGACTTTTAACGCCACCAAAGTAGTGAACTATTATTCTAAAAGAATGCAAATAGAACAATCATTTCGTGACGTTAAAAGCCATCAATTTGGTTTGT
This sequence comes from Legionella birminghamensis, assembly GCF_900452515.1. Taxonomy (NCBI): domain Bacteria; kingdom Pseudomonadati; phylum Pseudomonadota; class Gammaproteobacteria; order Legionellales; family Legionellaceae; genus Legionella; species Legionella birminghamensis. Next base: position 2,020,616 of record NZ_UGNW01000001.1, on the reverse strand, counting down.
CAGCTCGCTATGCAAGCACTAAAAGCATTTATCGCTGGGGTGTCAAAATGTTATTGGCTGCTATTGTTCAGCTGATGTTTTGGATAATAGGCGTGATTGCCCATAGCCAAAATTATCAAAGGGTTTTTCAGGCTAATACCGTCAGGGATAAAAAGGTATTCTCTTACTTCTATTTAGGACAATTGATGGTTGAATTTGACAAGATACATGAGCTCGTTATTGACCATGAAAACTTACCAAATCTTATTGAACAGGAGTTGGCTAGAAAATGGTAATTTTGTGGGGATCAGTCAGCCCGCGGCAACTGACCGCGGGGCCCATGCCTGTTGGAGTAGTATGATCCTCAGACAAGTTTCAATGTTGCCAAAAAATAGGGTTTAACAGGTAGTCATAAACAAGTGTGCTTAACATTCAATTGGCTTCGTGTGGGCCCCGCGGTCAAAGCCGCGGGGATTCGATAGCTTTTAATTCTCATGCGCTTGTGTAGATAGCTATGGGTCGCAGCCCGGGCTGATGGATTTCTGCCTACGCGGAAACGACACTATTTAAAGTCATTTTGACCTAATAAGGTACATATTTTTTGAATGAAAAAATGAGGGGATTCCTCAGCCCGCGGTCGTAGCCGCGGGGATTCGATAGCGTTTAATTCTTAAGCACTTGTGTAGACAAGCTACGGAACGTAGTGTTTTTAAATATATATCTGATCGCGGAACCATGCCCATCACAAGACACGATTCAATAGCTAATCTGCTAAACTATAAAGAGGACATCTCTTTCCCAGGAAAGGATTTGTTATGGAAACAAACAAAATAAGTGCGATTTTCCGTGATGAAAGAACACTTGAAAAAGCAATTAGCCATTTAACCGAAAAGACACTGTCGCTGGGAGAGGTCAGTGTGCAGGGGCCTCCTTCTGAAATGTTGCAGAAATTCGGTAAGTCTTATATCAGTCCGGAGACACTGCAAAAAGCAGAAGAATTTTCACCTAAGACAGAACCCTATATGCATGACGATTTTGGCTGGAAACAAGGCTTCTCAATATCGATTCCCATGTTTATCGGTATCATTTTAGGCCTTCTGGCGGGAGGTGAACTGCGTTATTATTATGATAATGTCATTCTGGGTGCGATTGGCGGCTTAATTGGTGCAGTAATAGGTTTTTTCATAATGAAATCAATCAGGCAATCGCGTATAAGCAAAATTGAGAAGCAGGAGCGTATGGGCGGCTTTGTTTTATGGCTGGTCTGTACTAATGAACAACAACAGCAAGCGATTTTCTCTATTCTTAAAGAGCATCATGCTGAGAATATAACACTTCATAGAGAAAATCCTCAGGCTGTTTCCTGATTAGGAGTTTGACATGGGAAATGTTGAGCAATTTTTACAGTCCCCAGCATTTGGAGTGGTTGGAGCATCCTCAAATCAAAGCAAGTTTGGCAATAAAGTCCTGCGCTGTTACCTGGCGCACGATATGAAAGCTTATCCTGTGAATCCCTTTGAAGAACGTATTGAGGGTTTGGCCTGTGTTAAGGAAGTAGCCGATCTGCCCGAAGAGATCGACAGCCTATCGGTTATTACTCCACCAGCCGTCACTGAGAAAATAGTTGAGCAGGCCATCGCAAAAGGAATCAAAAATGTATGGATGCAGCCTGGCGCCGAAAGCGATGCGGCAATTGAACAGGGAATTAAACATGGAATTAATGTAATTGCTCGCGGACCATGTATCTTAGTGGTATTAGGATTTGACGAGTGGTGGTAAGCGGGTGAATGTCATTAATTGATCAATTGTCATTGGAGGATAGAAAAAGATCCCCTGAAATAGATTGCAACCTCTTGTTACGAAAAACTCCAGATCGTCTTCTCGTTCGATGCCTTCAATAATAACCTCACTATTCTGTAACATTAATTGTTTCAGCATAATGTCGATTTCTGACTGATCAACTTTTCGTTCGTAAATCTTTCTTGCATAGTAGCGGTCAAACTTAATTTGCCTGGCGCCAATTTCTGTCATAAACCGGTAGGAAGTGAATAAGGAGTAGCCGCAGGATACAGCGATATTGATGCCGCTTTTTTGTAATTGCTGCACGGTGATAGTCGCTGCCTGCTGTTTTGTCATTAAATCATTGGTTATTTCAATACTGAGCATAGAGGGGGGAAAGTGATATAGCTGCAAATTCTCCTGCACCTCCTGATAAAAATTGGGATGAAGGAATTGGGAAGCGCTGACATTGACATGAAGCCTGAGACTGCTGGACTTAATCATGTTCATATCCTGCAGCGCCTGAGAAATTACCCATTTTTCAATGGCAGGTAAAAGCTGGTATTTCTCAGCAATTGGGAAGAATTCATTGGGCAGTAACAACCCGCCCTGATCATCCTTACAGCGCAAAAAAGCTTCAATAGCAACAATCTGGCTGTTTTCAAATGAAACGATGGGTTGATAGTATAAACAAAGCCCTTCACTGTTTAAGGCCTCTTTTAAATAGGAATAAGTAATTAAATTATCCGTTGATTTATTTCGTGGCTCATCTATAAAATACGATGACTGCTTATTGATTGTTTTTGCATGCAACATGGTACTCACTGCTTTAACCAGTAAAGTATCAAGATAAAAGCCATTTTCCGGATAGAGTGCTGCACTAATAGCCAAACTTGTCTGTGGGTCTGATGGAATATTCTCCTGATTCATAATGCTGATCAAGGCAAGACGCAGATGGCCCAGAAAGTTTTCAAGGGAATGTCGTTGTTGAAAATAAGCAATACAAACAAGGTAGTCCTGATTCAATTTACCCGCAAAAGCAAATTGCTGTAATTGGGAGGATAGGTAATTAATCATTTTATCACTAAGCCTATCATGATCAGGTCTAGTGCTGCTTCCTGTCTCAGTTGCTTCAATCTTTAAAAGAATAAGGGCGAAGGTATTGTTATTACCATCGCCGGTATTTTCTTCAAAAAAATCGGATAAGGAGAGGTCTGAATTGGGCAGAAGATTTCGACATCTGTCAAATTGCGGCATATGGGTGATCACGGAATCAACCAGATCTCCTAAAATTTGCACAGAAGATAAACGTAGAAGATAAAATTGCAAATCGCCTTCATCATCATTAATTCTTATGATCAACGCATTGGCGAGATAAACCTGTCCTGTTCGCGTGCGGTTAATCATCGCACCTTGCCAGCGCAAGTTAATCGCAAGAAATTTTTCGATTTTTTGAAAATAGGAGTCATCGTGTAGTCCCGAACCAAGAATGAGTGCATCCTGACCAATCAGCTCGGCGGGAGAGTAACCGGTAATTCGTGAACCTGCTACATTGTTTAATACGATTTTATTGAACGAGTTAAGAACGAAGACGCCATCCTGCGAACTTTCAATGAGCTCATTGATGAGTTTGAACTCTAAACCAGTTGTGTCCATATAATCATTCCTTTGAGCCTTCATATCAAAAGTGGGTCGATATATTAAAGTATACCTATACTCTATTCTTTGGGTATAGCTAACAGGATAAATTTGTCAAACTCAATTTGGTAATGCAAACTGGACTGTAAAATCCGCGATTGGCTACCAACACTGAGCCACCGTTCCACTCGGTGCGCCGCCAGGGCCTGCTGTGATCCCCTTTGCCCCCAGACTGTTCAAGGTTAATGTCTGGCACCAGCGATCATCCCTGCCCTGGTTATTACGTGGAATGGCCTGAAGGGTATAGGAGGAAGCTGTTTGCGCGCTTATCGAAAGGGTATACCAGCCTTCTGAGGAAAGATTGCTCGCGCGTATGTCATTTGCTCCGCCTGTTCCGATAGTCGCGTTTAAATAGGTATTGCGTTCTGAGTAATAACGCTCCATACGGCTTGCCAAATCAAGTAATGCCGACTGGCCATCACTGCGTCTTGCACGCACGATGTATTGTAGATAACTGGGATAAGCAATGCTGACCAGAATTCCAATGATTACCATAACAATAAGCAGTTCAATAAGCGTGAATCCTTTTTTCATTATTTCCTCTTTTAAAATACAGGTGTTGCCTGTGGGTAGTCGCTGCAGCCAATGGGCTGGGTTTCATACTCAAATTTAATTGAAGCAGCCGGTTTATTAGACAAGCGGTTACAGATCGTATTGTCATTTAATTCTGAAAGGGAAGTATCCGGTAAATCATCGATGAGCATCTCCAATAAACGCTGTGTAGAGTCTTGCTCTTCGAGACGATCCAGCCTGAGTAAATCGTCCTGAAAATAACCAAGGTCAGTCTGCGTTTGATGCGAGGATGCATCCTGACTGCCAAAAGCCCAATGAAATACAATATGACGGCCTAATTGTATTTCTTTTAAAATCAACTGGCGGCAAAAACCGGCGGCCTTATCAACCCAATTACTGCTCCTGGTGATCAAAGTGGCGGTAAACCGAAACAAATAACCCAGAGTATAATCGGAAACATAACCTGCATAAAACAAGCTGTTCCCTATGACGAAAGCAACCATGCGGCTTGCGAGATCCAGCACATTTATTGTCAGTCGAAGAATCAGTGAGCTCAAGTCCAGAATTGGGAGAATAATAACATTTTTTATTAGCTGCAGCAGCGGGGACACTATTATGAAAAATAGTGTTGCCAATGCATTAGGAACTGGTTTAAATGAATAAGTTTGGATGGGATTGCTGAAGCCATAAAGAGGTGAGAGGCGAAAGTCTGATAAATAATCCCAGCCGGTTTTACGCAGGGCAAAATGATTCATCATCTCGCCAATCGCCTGAATGTTTCCTAATGCACCGAATGTCTTGCTGAATAGACTGGTTATCCCGCGGAAGGGAACATGAATAAACATTGCGCTCAATTCCATAAAGGGAACGGTCAGGAGAGACATTGTCAAATCAACCGTTCCTGCCAGGATTTCTTTTCCCGTTTGCAAGGAGAGCACAACACTTTTTTTAAGCCCGCTGCCAAAACCCTTTTGAAAACCATAATAATGCCATTCGATAAAAGGTGAAATAAAGGTTTTAAGAAGAATCATCCCGCCATGCAATAACCATTTAATAGTACCCAAAAGCCAATCATCGCCAGGATGCATGACAGTATCCCAGGCAGCACCGCCTCCTTTAATGCCAAGTGCAAATCGATTGGGCCAGGGGCATGTCCCCATTTCCTTGTTAATAGAGGGAAATGCCTTGCACAGGCCATAGCCCAATCCGAGCGCAAGACTGATGATAATAGCAACCTGCGCAGGCTCGTCGCGTAATACGCTGATTGCTTTTATGAAAAATTGATCCAGGTCACCACCAACAATCACTCCCTGCCAATAGGTCACTGCGGCTGAAATTGCTTCTGATACAGTACCATGGCTCATCCAGCGCCCTAATGCCTGCGTGGGTTCAATGCCATGAATTAAGCCATTGAGATGAAGCTTAACGAGAATAGATTTTAACATTTCAGGCGCAGCAACCGCTCCTGCTCCATACATGTAGGCAGCAATGGCTAATGAGCCAATAATGGGATTTTGTTCACTGATATCAATAAACAATGCAGAAAAATGTCTCAGTACACTCACTACCCTATGAAACGGGTTGGTATACGCCGGAGGGCTGGGTAAATGCTCCGGGCGTACAATAACATATTGATTGTTATGCAATTGCCTTTTGATGAATTGCTCCAGTGTTTCTCCGTTGGCAAGCAGGCCCTGGCCTTGCAGGACTTCTTCCAGACACCTAAGGTGACTGGGTAAAACTTTTACCGGTGGCGGCGGGGGGCTGGCTTTCTGTGGCCGTTGATGACCCGCGTGCAGATGCTCTGAAAAGTCATTTTTTAGGGTATCGGTAATGTAAGAGCGCAGCTGCTGATACAGGATTTTAAAAAAGCGGGGAACGCCAACGAGAAACGCCTTGAATTTTAATTTTGCCTTTTCCAGAAAATACAGATGCCGTTTACTCAACTGGGTAATCGTTAATAAATCTTCGTTTTTTGGCAATAAATAGTAAGCGTCATTTTCTTTGAAATAATGCCATTGCTGGATGCGATTATTGTTACGCAGGACAATAGTATTTTTATGTGGTAAATGAATCCAGGAGCCATCGCATCGCGTCCATAGCAATTTCTCTGCCTCTTCAAAAGTGTCCCGTTCTCCAATTTCCTGGGGATCCTCCACAATATCCCGCACCAGGGAGTAAATATCAGGTCGGCTTTTCTGTTTAATCCCTTCCAGAAAATAATAAGGATCAATCTGGGTAATTGACAATCCGTTCAGTCGCTTTTCTTCCCTGACCTTCGGCTCTGGTTTGACTGGCATTGCCAGATAATCGACCCATTTTCGTGCTTCCAGCCATTGCCTTTTAAAGAATATCTCCAATCGTTTAAAGCGGTTGGCATCAATTCGATTCAGATCATTCGCTTCATTAAAGCCATATTCTTTGCTGATGACCCATAATGCCTCTAATGCTTGTTTTTCATTTACAAGAATTTCGCTGTCCCATACATAACAAGGCCTTGAGTCGGCTTGTCCAGAGAATTGTGAAAAATCATGCTGATCAATTCTGCTTACCGGAAAAACCCTGTTAAATTCATAGTGTTGGGCCGATTGACGCGTTTCATACAAAATTTTTCCCAGCGCACCTTCGGAAACGCATGGATGATTGGCCAGTAAAATATTTTCATCACGGCATGATTCAATTATATCAATAACCTTAATGCGTAAGTTTTCTTGCTTCGACCATTGTTCAGAACCAATTTGCCGTTCTTCTTCCAATAGAAGGGTTAGTGCCCTGATGCTGTTATGCGCCAGTTCTATTTTTTTCTTTTGATGAATTGAAAGCGGCCTTTCGTAGCAATCACTGCGAAGTAAATACTCATTCAGGCGACTGATGGTATCAGCAATGAGGGAGGAAGGGCGTTCCCCTGGCAGTTTTCTGAGCAGTTCAGTATCTTCAGTCAACAGCAATATTTGCATTGCTTTATTGTCATGGCGAGCCAATATCCGCAGAATACCTCCCGGTATGCGGTAATCCATACTATAATGCCCGTATAGCAGAGTGCCGCCGCCAGGATTTAGGCTTGTTACTGTTGAAGTGTAGCTTTCAACCGGTTTAACTGTTAAAGGTATACCTATTTGCAGATGCTCATCCCTATTTCTTATATTGGCCATTTGCTAATTACCGTATATCCATATGGACTTAAACATTAGCGTTATTAGGGTTACTATGGCAAGTGCTTTGACAAAGTAATCTTTATCAATGCAAATTACTGAATTCCTATGAATCATGATAAAATGGATTCTAATTTAGACAGGGTTTTTATTTAATGACTAGTTATTGCGGCTATATTGCTTTGGTTGGGCGACCCAACGTAGGCAAATCAACATTATTGAATCGGATCTTACAACAAAAAATCAGCATTACTTCGCGTAAACCGCAAACTACCCGGCATAGTATTCTCGGGATTGATACCTGCAGCGAATATCAGTATGTGTATGTTGATACGCCGGGTATTCATCAGGGTTCAAAAAAAACAATGAACAAAATGATGAATAGAACAGCTATCAGTGTGCTGCGTGACGTTGACGTTGCTGTGCTTGTGGTGGATGGAACGCATTGGCATGATGAAGATGAGTATGTTCTTAATCTGATCAAGCAATCAGGCGTTCCCTGCATCCTGGCTATTAATAAAGTAGATAAACTGGCTGACAAATCCGCTCTGTTACCCTGGATGGACAAGATGTCGCAGCTGCATAACTTTGTGGCTATGATTCCATTATCCGCTAAAACAGGCGTGCAGGTTGAGCAGTTACAGAAGCAGCTAAAGCCATTCCTTCCCGAGGGCCCCCATCTATTTGGTGAGGATCAAATCACGGATCGACCGATCAAATTTCTCTGTGCGGAACTACTCCGTGAAAAAATATTCCGCCTGTGCGGCCAGGAGCTTCCCTATTCAACAACAGTTGATATTGAGTCCTACAAGGACGAAGGCGAGCTGGTTACCATCCATGCCTTGATTCTGGTCGATAAAGATAACCATAAGCGAATGATTATCGGCGATAAAGGCAGAAAATTGAAAGAAATGGCAACAAGTGCCCGTTTGGATATGGAAGAATTACTAGGTAAAAAAGTGTTCCTGAAATGCTGGTGTAAAGTGAAGTCAGGGTGGTCTGATGACGAGCGTATGCTTCGGCAATTAGGTTATGATCACTGAAACGCATAAAGCATGGCTTTTGCACAAACACCCCTCCGGTGACAGCAGTCTGCGAACCCGCTTTTTCACTCGGGAAATGGGGGTGATTGACTGTTTATACCGAGGGGGGCGGAAGCCTAAAAAAAATGCGGAGGTGCAGCCTTTCTCGCCCTTGTGGCTGTCAGTTAATCTGCGGAATGAGTACTTTTATGTTAATACGCTTGAATCCACCGCAAGCAGCCTCGATTTAAAAGGGAACAATCTATTCGCAGCAATCTACCTGAACGAATTGCTTTATTATTCGATCAAGCCCCAGGACCCTTGTCCCCATTTGTTTGAAAGCTATGAGATAAGCCTGAATGCCTTGCAAACCATCAATGAAAATCTGGCCATTGAAGTGATATTACGCCAATTTGAAAGGCGCTTATTGCATACCTGCGGATATAGCCTGAATCTGACTGAGGAAGGTAGCGGTGAGGCAATTAGTGCCGGTAACTGTTATCAGTTTATTGCGGGAACTGGTTTTATCCTGTCTCAACAAGGCTTTCAAGGGGCTGACATACTGGCGTTTGCCAATCAGGACTTTTCAAATTTATCCGTATTAAAAATGGCAAAATCCGTTATGCGTCAGGCAATTGACCACTTACTCATGGGGCGGGTACTAAAATCCAGATCGCTATTTTTAATCCCGGGAAGAACCTGATATGATAAACCCTTGTGAATGTAGGATGGGCTATAAAGCCCAGCATTTGTTGAACTCAGGGTGAAGTATGTTAAAAGAGATATTATTAGGCGTTAATATTGATCACATCGCAACGATTCGTCAGGCCAGAGGCACTCGTTATCCGGATCCCGTACAGGCTGCGATGGACTCTGAAGAGGCTGGCGCCGATGGTATCACTCTGCATATGCGTGAGGACTTAAGGCATATCCAGGCGCGGGATGTGCGGTTGATTAAGGCCGTGCTGCAAACAAGAATGAATCTGGAGCTGGCCGTCACGGACGCTATGCTTGATTTTGCCGAAGAGATTTCGCCTGAACATGCCTGTTTGGTGCCTGAAAAACGTGAAGAGCTCACGACTGAAGGCGGACTGGACGTTATCTCCCACTTCACAGCAGTTTCAAAAGCTGTAGCGCGTTTGCAGGCTAATGGCAGCGAAGTTTCACTATTCATTGATCCTGATTTTAAACAAATTGATGCGGCAGTTGAAGCTGGCGCTCCTGTGATTGAAATCCATACAGGCTGCTATGCGGATGCCAGCAACTCAAAAAGCCAGAATGAAGAATTGGAACGCATCAGGCAGGCTGCGAAGTATGCTGCCAGCAAAGGTTTGGTTGTAAATGCTGGCCATGGGCTTCATTATCAGAATGTAAAAGCCATCGCGGCGATACCGGAAATGAATGAACTTAATATTGGACATGCCATCATTGCGCGAGCCTTGTTTACCGGTTTAAAACAAGCAGTGAAAGACATGCGTCAACTTATGCTGGAAGCCAGGAACTATGTCAACAACTGATGCGATCGTAATTCGTTTTACGGGAGACTCCGGGGATGGTGTTCAATTACTGGGTGAACAGCTAACCATAACGGCTGCTCTTACCGGGCGCGAAGTGCGCACACTCCCCGATTTTCCAGCTGAGATTCGTGCTCCCGCAGGCACGGTAGCAGGTGTTTCCGGTTTTCAGCTGGCTATGGCAGAGGAAGCGATCTTCACTGCTGGTGAAACCTTAAATGTATTAGTTGCTCTAAATCCCGCTGCTTTAAAAAACTCCCTGGAGTTTTTATCTCCTGGCGGTTTGCTGATCATCAATGAAGACAGTTTTACTGAAAAGGACTGGCAAAAGGCAGGGCTTGACAGTGACTACCTCAAAACTGTTGGCGAGCACTATCAGATTTTGAGTTTGCCGCTCATTAGTCTCACCGTGAAGGCAGTAGAGACTGCGGCTATTAGCCATGCCCAGGCTAAAAAAACCAAGAATTTCTATGTTTTAGGCCTGGTCTTGTGGCTTTTTGATCTGCCTACTGAAAATTGCCAGGGCTTTATCGCCAAAAAATTTAAAAATGACCCGGAAATTGCAAAAGCAAATGAACTGACATTGTTAGCAGGTTATAACTATGCAATGACGCTTGAGTTGGCACGCCAGCATTTTATGCTCGGTAAAGTAAACAGAGAGCAGGGGGAATATCGTCAGATTACCGGCGTAGAGGCCCTGAGTCTGGGACTTGCCACGCTAACGGTAGGCACTCAAACGCGAATGCTGGTATCCGGTTATCCGATTACTCCGGCTTCGGCTATTTTGCATGAGTGCGCCAGGCTTGGCGATTATGGCATTCAATTATTACAGGCAGAAGATGAAATTGCCGCGGCTTGTGCCTGTATTGGGGCTGCATTTGGCGGACACCTCGCGTTAACCTGTACGTCTGGCCCAGGCCTGGATTTAAAAAGTGAAAGCCTGGGCCTGGCTGTAATGACCGAACTACCTTTGGTGGTTGTCGATGTGCAGCGGGCAGGCGCTTCAACCGGATTACCAACTAAAACAGGACAAAGCGATTTGCGCCAAGCCTTGTACGGACGCCACGGCGAATCCCCCATGCCTGTTATAGCAGCCCGCTCTGCTTCTGATTGTTTTAAAACAATTATTGAAGCATTCGATATTGCTATTTCCTATATGACCCCGGTTATTGTCTTATTGGATGCTTATCTGGCTAATGCAGCTGAACCCTGGAAAATTCCTGAATTTGATTCGATCAGACTTCCAAAAATTGAATTTAACCATTTTGAAAAACCTTATCAGCGTGATGACAAGCTCTCGCGAAGCTGGAATCCCCCCGGGATGCCGGGTTTTATTCACCAACTTGGCGGTTTGGAGAAACAGGGTGAAGAGGGCAAGGTAAGTTATGATGCCCAGAACCATCAGAAGATGGTTAATCTGCGAGCGGCTAAAATTGCCGGCATTGCCAAAATCTACGAACCATTAGAAGTAGAGGGTCATCCTGAGGCTTCTACATTAATTATCGGTTGGGGGAGCACCTATGGCAGCTTAAAGTCGGCTATTCAGCTAGCAGCAGAGCAGGGCCTTGAGTTGGCGCTTCTGCAACTTCGGCATCTGAACCCATTGCCGGCTGATCTGGCTGCTTTGCTCCAGCGATACAAAACCGTGTTGGTAGCGGAACTTAATTCAGGCCAATTGTGCCAACTGCTTAGGGCTGAATATTTAATAAATTGCCGATCAATTAGCCAGTGCAATGGTCAGCCATTTACAGCCAGTTTTTTACTTCAGGCCATTAAAGCGGAAGTCGATGATGAATACTCAATACAAGCGTGATGATTTTGCCAATTCAAACGAAGTCCGTTGGTGCCCGGGATGTGGCGATTATGCCATTCTAATGGCAATACAACGTTTGCTTCCGGAGCTTGGCCTGCCGCCCGAACGGCATGTTTTCATATCCGGAATCGGCTGTGCTGGCCGCTTGCCTTATTATATGAATACCTATGGACTGCATACCATTCATGGTAGAGCCCCTGCTATTGCTACCGGGCTTAAAGCCATGCGGGATGATATAACTGTATGGGTGATTACCGGCGACGGGGATGCGCTGAGTATTGGGGGGAATCATTTTATTCATTGCCTGCGGCGCAATGTGAATGTCAATATCTTATTGTTCAATAATCAGGTTTACGGTTTAACGAAAGGGCAGTTCTCACCAACATCACAAAAGGGACAAATTACTAAAACGTCACCGCAGGGTGTAAGTAATGAACCCATTAATCCACTGATGCTAGCCCTCGCTGCTGGTGCCAGTTTTGTTGCCAGGGCTGTCGATAAAGATCCCAATCATCTTATTTCGGTTCTAAAGAAAGCGTATGAGCATCCAGGTTGTTCCTTTGTGGAAATCTATCAGGATTGTAATATTTTTAATAATGGCGCTTTTGACGGCTTTGCCTTAAAAACAAACCGTGCAGATAAAACTGTTCTTCTCGAAGAGGACAAACCCCTGGTGTATGGCAGCAATGGAGAGCATGCACTGGCACTTGAGGGAGAACAACTTAAAGTCATTGCCCACAATGAACACAATGGATATATTCATGACAGCAGTAACTTTATAGCCGCCATGCGTTTGGCTCAAATCCATTATCCTGAATACCCGGTTCCATTGGGTGTTTATTATCAGCAGTCTCGTCAATGCCAGCAATTTGATAAACCGATCAGCAAAAGCAAAGTGGATGTGGAACAGTTATTTCGATCCAGGGCATCCTGGAATCAGTCTTAGATCTTTTATGGCGGGTTGATATAGCTTTGGATTAGCTCAGTATGGACCCCGCGGTCGAAGCCGCGGGGAGTCGGGTGGTCGAAGCCGCGGAGATTTGACGCCTGTACGTATCCCCGCGGCTCCGACCGATAGATATCTACACATCTCTGAAAACACAGTCTGCTCTAGGCTTCTACTTCCCTCGGCTTGTCCGAGGGATCCAGAAGACTCATAGAAAACAATGGACCCTGCGGACAAGCCGCAGGGCGTAGTGGAGATCTTTGGGCTGCGACCGCGGGCCCATGCATATGCTAGCAAATATAACTTAAACTCAGCTGAACTTGATGGGCAAAGAAATTATCTGTTTCAATCCCATGGCCCACGGTCTGACCCCGTGCCCTGTCTAATTCGGTTTTGCCCCAGTCGGCGAATTCATAACCCAGGCCAAGCTGCCAGTTTGAATTAAATGCTGTTTGCAGTCCAATACCCAGAGTGTAGACAAAGGAAGACTTGGTCTGTGAGTTAAATGGAGGAGCGGGAATTTCCTCAAATATTCTGGGAGTAATCTGAAAATCACTGGCCTGATTAAAACCAATACCAGCACTTGCACTGACATAAGGTTCTACCCATTCGTCCAGATCCATCAGTAACTTGCCTTTAACTGCAAGGTGATAATGGTTTACTTTGTACTGGTAGGTATAATTATTAAAAGCCGGATCTGCATCTTCCCAAATATCGCCGTCGAGTGTTACCTTCGAAGTAGCTGCTCCTGCAATACCGATCTGGCCTTTCAGGGTATCGGTGATAGGGTGTTGCCAGCCAAGGAATAATTCAATAGCAGGATTCACTTTAGAGTTTGTGGTGTCGGAATAAGTTTTGATAACATCGGGTTGGAGGCTAAGTGTTTGCGTTTCGCCGAGGTCATTAACCCAGGCTGCAGCAATACTGACAGTCGCCACATAAGAACCCTCCGGTACAACACCCATGGATCCTGCAAAGGAACTAGAGGCTAATAACATGCCCAGTGAAAATAGTGCATTTTTTTTTGTATGCATGTCCTGTCCTTGACTTTAATTGAAGACAATATTAAAAACCGGCTAATCATATAATTGATAATGGGTTTAGGCAATAATCTGATAAAAAAATCCCGGCGAGCCGGGATTTTGAATAGAGGAGTATGTTAGTCTCTGTTGCCAGCGAAAGCACTCAATATGTTCAGCAAGCTGATAAACAGATTGTAGATTGAAACATAAAGGGAAATCGTTGCAGAGATATAATTGGTCTCGCCGCCATGGATAATCTCGCTAGTTTGAAAGAGAATCAAACCGGAAGAAATTAAAATGAATGCAGCTGAAATGGTTAGTTGCAGTGCGGGCAAGTCAAAGAATATACCGGCAATCATTGCCAGAAGGGCTACCATCATTCCGACAAAAAGGAAACCGCCAAGAAAGCTGAAGTCTTTTCTGGTTGTCAGGGCATAGCCGGATAAAGCAAAGAAAATCATCCCTGTGCCGCCTAATGCTGTACCTACCAGCTGTGCGCCATTCGAAAAGCTGGCGATATAAAAGTTGAGAATGGGGCCTAAGGTATATCCCACAAAACCAGTGAACGCGAACGCACTGAGTAACCCCCAGACGCTGTTACGAAGAGCCTGGGTCAGGAACATTAATCCATAGACACCGCCAATCATAATGAATGGGTTCATCGGGCCTGCTTTGTATGCGAAAGACAAATAGGCTGTTAGTGCACTAAAAAGGAAGGTCATACTTAGCAGCAAATAAGTGTTGCGTAAGACACGATTGGTAGCCAGTACCGACTCGTTACTCTGGCCTAAAATGGTGACGTCATTTCTATTCATTGACTACTCCGGTTATTTTATCCTGATTACCTATATATGTATTATATTTTAGCATATATATGGGAATGACTATTGGGCTTTTCAAGTCTATAGAGATATTATTTCGATCTCAAGAGGCTGGGCAGGTAATTCCTGGATACTGATTCGCAAAGATGTCTGAATAACAGTGATTTTTTTCTCGATTTGAGGGTAGAATTGACATCTGTTTTTTGCAAGGAACATAATAATGTCCAAAGCTGCTGTATTACAAATGGTTTCTACCGCAAATGTTGATGAAAATCTGCGTCAGGTTGATACATTGCTGGCGACAGCGAGGGCACAGGCCGTTGAATTAGTGGTGCTTCCTGAAAACTTTGTATTTATGGGACTAAAAGAAACCGATAAGCTGCATTTGGCGGAGCCTTATCTCAATGGGGCGATTCAGGATAAAATCAGTCATTATGCCCGCAAACATGGACTTTGGATAATTGCCGGAACAATACCTGTAAAAGGTTTGCATGATGATAAAGTGCGTTCCTCAAGCCTGGTTTTTGATGATAAAGGACGGTGTGCTGCCCGCTATGACAAAATCCATTTGTTTGATGTCCGAGTTTCTGATCAGGAAGCCCATCAGGAATCCCTTACCATAGAAAGGGGAAGCGAGCTGATCGTAGTTGAAACGCCAATCGGAAAAATTGGCCTTACGGTTTGTTATGATTTGCGTTTTCCAGAATTATATCAACAATTAGTGATGAGAGGTGCAGAATTATTTACAGTCCCCTCAGCGTTTACTGCCATAACGGGACTTGCTCATTGGGAAATATTACTAAGGGCGCGCGCTATTGAAAACTTGTGTTATGTACTTGCTGCCAATCAGGGCGGGGCGCATCAAAATGGCAGGCAAACCTATGGTCATAGCATGATCATTGAGCCCTGGGGAAAAATTCTGGGCCAACACGATAAAAATGCGGGTATGGTGACTGCGGAAATCGATTTACCCCGGTTGCATCAGTTAAGACGGCAATTTCCATGTATTGAACACCACGTCTTGATTAGTAACTGAGATTGTTTATGCAGTCATGGTTGGTTAATAACGAATAAGGTATTGATTATGAGTCAGGCGCTGGCAATTGCCAAAGAATTAATTTTAAAACCTGCTTCTCTGGATGAATCAACTATCGCCAAGCTGGTTCATTCAATAATGGGTCAACATGTAGATGATGCAGACTTATATTTTGAAAGCAGCAGTTATGAGTCCTGGTATCTGGAGGATTCAGAAGTAAAAAGCGGTAGTTATTCACTCGATAAAGGGGTTGGAATCCGGGCAGTAAGCGGCGACAAAACGGGATATGCTTACTGCGATGATATTATTCTGCCTGCTTTACAGCGTGCTGCGGACGCAGCTCGTTCAATTGCGCTGGTGGCAACAAATCCCGTGCATGCGATTCATGTTTCCGGTGCGCCTGTAAGTCGTTATGCAGGAATTAATCCGATAGAAGGAATGAGTAAACAGGAAAAAATTGCATTACTAGAAGCGATTGACAAGGAAGCGCGCCGGCTTGATCCCCGAGTGATTCAGGTTAATGCATCCTTAAGCGGTTGTTATGAAGTGATAATGGTTGCTGGGATAGAAGGAAGAATGGTAGCGGATATCAGACCTTTGGTCAGTATACATGTCAGTGTTCTGGTTGAAGATAAAAATGGCCGGCGTGAAAGTGCACGCTCAGGGGGAGGGGGGCGAGTTCCCTATTCTTATTTCCTTGAGAAGGACAGGGCACTGGAATATGCGCGTGAGGCGGTGCGGGAGGCTTTGATTAACCTGGAGGCTGAAGATGCGCCCGCAGGGACCATGCCGGTAGTTCTTGGACCAGGATGGCCGGGAGTTCTTTTACATGAAGCAGTGGGACATGGCCTGGAAGGGGATTTCAACCGTAAAGGCCTATCGGCTTTTTCAGGGAAAATAGGTCAGCAGGTGGCTGCAAAAGGCGTGACTGTTGTTGACGATGGAACCCTGGAAAACCGCCGCGGATCGTTAACAATGGATGACGAGGGAACCCCCACCCAATGCACAACTCTCATTGAAGACGGCGTACTAGTGAATTATATGCAGGATAAATTGAATGCCAAATTGATGGGTATGAAACCCACCGGCAATTGCCGTCGAGAGTCCTATGCCCATGTGCCTATGCCTAGAATGACCAATACTTATATGTTAGCCGGCCAGTACGATCCCCAGGAAATTATCAAATCGGTCAAACGTGGATTGTATGCTGTGAATTTTGGCGGCGGCCAGGTGGATATCACTTCCGGGCAGTTTGTATTCTCTGCCAGTGAAGCGTATCTGATTGAAGATGGCAAAATTACCAGACCGGTGAAGGGAGCCACTTTAATCGGCAATGGCCCGGAGGTCATGAAACAAATCAGTATGATCGGTAATGATTTGTCGCTAGATAGCGGGATCGGGGTATGCGGCAAGGAGGGGCAATCAGTCCCGGTGGGGGTGGGTCAACCTACGCTAAAGATTGATGCCTTGACGATTGGCGGAACGAAGTAGACCGATAATGACCAAAACAGGTAACTATTGGCATGCCTACGTACTGTTTGGCAAATCTATTTGACACATCTACGTACCGCGCTTTATGCGCGGTATCCATGTAATGTTTGTGATGAATAAAAAGTATTACACTACACCCTCCTATTTATGGTTACCGCGCATAAAGCGCGGTACGTAGGTTCTCCTAAGAGGGGCAAGCATAAAGCGCGGTACGTAGGCTCTCCTAAGAGGGGCAAGCATAAAGCGCGGTACGTAGGCTCTCCTAAGAGGGGCAAGCATAAAGCGCGGTACGTAGGTTCTCATAAGAGGGGCAAGCATAAAGCGCGGTACGTAGGCTCTCATAAGAGGGGCAAGCATAAAGCGTGGTACGTAGGCTCTGATAAGAGGGTGAGGCATAAACGGGGTGCTTAGATTATAAGAGTTCTCAGAGTATGGCACTGAGTGCTGGATGGACTAGTTCACAGTGTCCGCAAAGGCGGATAACTGAGCTCATTTCAGCTATACTTTT
Source organism: Legionella birminghamensis (assembly GCF_900452515.1). Classification (NCBI taxonomy): domain Bacteria; kingdom Pseudomonadati; phylum Pseudomonadota; class Gammaproteobacteria; order Legionellales; family Legionellaceae; genus Legionella; species Legionella birminghamensis. The sequence continues at coordinate 2,003,322 of NZ_UGNW01000001.1, read as the reverse complement.
AGCTGTAGATGAATTTTCAAGGATTGAAAATGGCAGCTAAGGGTGCAGGATTATCAATTAATCAATATCTTGTCGACAATGAGAGGAATTTCGGCGATCGAATCTATCTTCGACAGCCGCGCGATAATCACTGGCATGAATACAGTTGGAAGAAAACGATGGAGCAGGCGCGCCAGGTTGCCCGCTTTTTGCAGGACAGTGGTTTAAATCGAGGCGATCGTGTCGCTATATTTTCAAAAAACTGTGCTGAGTGGTTTATCGCTGATTTTGGTATTGCCCTGGCAGGAATGGTCAGTGTACCTCTTTTTGCAAACCAGCATCGGGAAAGCATTGATTTCGTGTTAAACCACGCAGGAGTAAAGCTTGTTTTCATTGGCAAGCTTGATAATTATAAGACAACCAAAGAATATATTTCTTCTCAATTTATTCGGGTTTCTTTTAATTATCATCCTAAACCGGAGGGTTGTTTCGCCTGGGATGACGTATTAAAAAGAGAACCGTTAGAGGAAATCATTTTCCCTGAACCTGAAGAGTTGTTCACTATAATTTATTCCTCAGGCACAACGGGGCTGCCAAAGGGAGCGGTTTATACTCACCAGACCATCAGCAATTATCTTGCCCTTTTTCCCGACGATCTGGCAAGCATGAGAAAATTAAATCATTATCACCTGATTTCTTATTTGCCCTTGGCTCATGTTTATGAGCGCACGGCTATTCAGTTGGGCAGCGTTAGTATTCCAAGTGATGTGTCTTTTGTGGAAAGCCTTGAGAAGTTTGCTGAAAATCTACGTGAAATTAAACCGAACCTTTTTACTGCAGTGCCAAGGATCTGGGGTGTTTTTCAACAGAAAATTGAGCAAAAGGTGCCGCCTGAGAAATTGCAGATGCTATTGAAAATCCCGATACTTTCCTATTTTATCAAGAAAAAGATCAGGCGTCAGTTGGGACTGGATCGATGCTATAACTGTTTTTCCGGTGCTTCCCATTTACCGGCCTCAATCATCAAATTCTTTGATGCTTTGGATATCCCAATTCAAGAGGGCTATGGGCAAACTGAGAATCTTGCCTACGCTACGGTTTCAAGGCTCGAAGAAAGACGTCCCTGCTATGTAGGCAGTCCCCGATTAGAGGTTGAAGTGAAACTGGGAGAAAATGAAGAGCTATTAATTAAATCGCCTTGTCTAATGAAAGAATATTATGATGATCCAGAGGCAAGCATTCGGGCATTGTCAAAGGATGGCTGGCTGTGCACCGGTGATATTGCCGAGATAGACAGTTCAATGCGGATAAAAATTCTTGGACGCTTGTCTGAAAATTTTAAAAATCAGAAAGGGGAATTTATTGCTCCAACCCCCATCGAAGAACGCTTTGGAGAAAACGGCTTTATCGAACAATTATGTCTTGTTGGGAGAGAGCTGCCTAGCAATGTGCTAATTACCACATTGAATGAAGCAGGCCTGCAAAAGCCGCGGGAATGGATTAAGGCTCAATTGGAAAAGATATTGCATTTGGTAAATAGAGATCTGGCCGGTTATGAAAAAATTAGCCATATTATCATTAGCAAATATCCCTGGACGGCTGAGAACGGTTATCTGACCCCAACCTTGAAAGTGAAACGACGCACGATTGAGGCGAATTATCAGCCGCTCATACAGCGGGCAATCAAGCAGAGGCAAATAGTGATATGGGAATGAAAACCTCGATAAGGCCTATACCGTTCCCTCTATGCTTAATTTCACTAGCAAATTCTTTATTTCGAGGATCCGCTCCTCATGGCTTTGGCTATCCAGCGTGAACTTAAGTTTTGAAGGGCCGTCAAGTTGATAGCGCTTGGAATGAACCTGAATCAGATTAATAAGTGCCCCCGTATTGATCCGGGGAGTTTCCCCAAACTCAATTTTACCCTGCTGCTGAGCCGCGTTTATTTTATTAATGCCTAATTGGGCTGCCATAAGCTTGAGCTCAGTCACCCCTAATAAGTATTTTGCCTGGGGAGGAAGTAGTCCAAAACGGTCTATCATTTCAATTTGCAGATCCCTTAATTGCTCTTTATCGCCTGCATTGGCAATCCGCTTATACATAATCAGGCGGGTGTGGATATCAGCAATGTACTTTTCCGGCAGAATGGCGCTTAAACGCAGATCAATCTCAGGACCTTGTTGCAAAGGTCCGCCCAATTCAGGAGTTTTGCCTGATTTCAGATCATGAACTGCTTTATCCAGCATCTCCATAAATAGATGGAAACCCACAGCCTGCATATTACCGCTTTGCTCTTCTCCCAATAGCTCACCCGCGCCGCGTATCTCCAGATCATGGGTGGCCAGGGTAAACCCTGCACCGAGATCCTCCAAGGAAACAATGGCCTCCAGGCGTTTTACAGCATCAGGAGTAAGCAGTTTTTCATTGGGAGTGAATAAATAGGCATAAGCTTGATGATGTGAACGTCCAACCCTGCCGCGCAGCTGATGCAGTTGGGCTAAACCGAACTTGTCGGCGCGATCGATGATAATGGTATTGGCTGTAGGGATATCGATTCCGGTCTCGATAATTGTTGTGCATACTAATACATTGAATCGATGATGGTAGAAATCAGACATTATCTTTTCAAGTTCCCTTTCCCTCATCTGACCGTGGGCTGTACGTACCTTCGCCTCAGGCAGCATTTCCTGTAATTCCTGGGCAGTATTGTCAATCGTCTGAACATTATTGTGCAGGAAATAGACCTGTCCACCACGCAAAATTTCCCGCAGGATAGCCTCACGCAGGACAGTGTTTTGCTTCTCCTGCCAGAAGGTTTTAATAGCGAGGCGCTTGGCAGGCGGCGTCGCGATTAGCGAAATATCCCTGATTCCTCCCATTGCCATATTTAATGTTCGCGGAATGGGGGTCGCTGTCATCGATAAAATATCAATGTGGGTGCGAAGTGATTTAATATGCTCTTTTTGTTTAACCCCGAAGCGGTGTTCTTCGTCAATAATCAGCAAGCCAAGATTTTTAAAATCAATCCCTTTGGAAAACAATTTATGAGTGCCGATTACAATATCAATTTTTCCGGACTTCAATCCATCAATAACCTGATTGGATTCTTTTCCGCTTCGAAACCGGGAAAGCAATTCAATATTGACGGGGAAATCTGCAAAGCGATCACGGAAATTTTCAAAATGCTGACCAGCCAAAAGCGTAGTGGGGACAAGGACACAAACCTGTTTACTATTTTGCACAGCCAGGAATGCCGCCCTCATGGCAACCTCTGTTTTACCAAAGCCCACATCGCCGCAGATCAGCCTGTCCATGGGTCTTGGAGACTGCATATCATGAATAATTGCATTAATTGCATTGAGCTGGTCAGTTGTTTCAGTAAACGGGAATCCGCTGGCAAAGCGCTGATAATCATGGGAATCGAATTGATAAACAAAGCCGGGCTGGGCTTCGCGCTTGGCATAGACATCTAATAACTCAATGGCTACATCATGAATTTTTTCGGTGGCTTTTTTCTTTTCTTTCTGCCACTGATCACTGCCTAATTTATGCAGGGGTGCATGCTCGCTATCCATACCTGTATAACGGCTAATCAGATGTAAAGAGGTCACCGGTACATATATTTTGTCATCGCCTGCATAAGATAAAACCAGAAACTCATTGATACTGCCATTCGCTTCCAGTGTTTTAAGACCCTGATACCTGCCAACCCCAAACTGGATATGCACGACTGGCGCGTGAAGGCGTAACTCCGCCAAATCCCTGATCACCAAATCAGGATCAACTGTCTTTTGCGTGCTCCTCCGTTGTGGAATGGCCTGTTCGCCAAAGAGCTGCGCTTCAACAATAATGGCCATTTGCGCATCTAACAGCTCGGCACCTTCAATAAGCGGACCCGTTGTAATGGTAATCAGGGCATCACTGTCGATAAAGGATTGCCAGTCGCTCAGAGGATTTGCAGTGACACCAGTCTGTCTTAGTAAATCCAGAAGTACTTCCCGGCGGCCAGCACTTTCCACCACAATCAGATGCCGGCGTTCTGCCTGGCTAAGATACTCCCTTAATCGATGCAAAGGTTGCTGTGACTGGCGGTCTATGGGGAGAGAGGGCGCTTCTGCAATGGGAAAATTAAAAACAGCCCCTTTCCTGTCAATGGGGTGCTGCCAGGCCCGCAGTTGCTTATAGGTATTTACAGTGGTGAGTAGGTCAGTGGGGCTGATAAAAACCTGTTCAGGCGCAAGTATAGGCCGGCTTATATCGTAGCGGCGCTGCTCATAACGCAATTTCAATTCCTGCCAGAATCGCTCAGTTTCTTCAGGTATATTTTGAATGAGGCAAATATTGGCATTCTCTGGTAAATAATCAAAGAAGGTGACGGTTTGATTAAAAAAAAGAGGCAGATAATATTCAATACCTGAAGGATATTGATGATTACTGACGCTCTCATAGACAGGACTTTGACTGGGGTTGCCCGAAAATTGCTCACGGAAGTTTCTGCGAAAGAGAGTAATACTGGCCTCATTAAGCGGAAATTCCCGGGCAGGCAGAATTTCAATTTTTTCGACTTTGGCAATGGTCCGCTGTGTCTCGGTATCAAACTGACGCAGGCTTTCAATTTCGTCGTCAAATAGCTCAATTCTGAATGGGCTGCTGCTTCCCATGGGGAACATATCAATAATGGAGCCGCGTACGGCGTATTCGCCATGCTCTAATACTTTATTGACAGAATGGTAACCGCCATTTTGTAACTGGCTTCTAAAGTGGGCGAGGTCGAGCGTTTGGCCTTGCTCCAGGACAAACGCATATTGATGCAGGAATTCGGGAGGGCAAAGCCGGTGCATTAAGGTTGGTGCAGAAGCAACAACAATGGCCTTAGTGGATTGCTGAAGGCGGTTTAATGTAAGCAGCCGCTCAGAAATAATATCCTGATGGGGAGAAAAGTGATCATAGGGCAATGTTTCCCAATCTGGAAAATACAGCAACTCGTAATTGGACTGCCCAAGAAAGAAACGTAGTTCCGACATTAATTGATTGGCTGTCAGGGTATCTGGCGTAATAAGTAATTTAACCCCGGCTTCTTTCTGGCAATATTCCGACAAGGCAAGCGCCAGACTGCAGCCATAAAGGCTTCCCCAGTGTTGTTTGCGATCAAGGGATGGGTATTGAAGTATGGAGTTTTGCATAAATCACGATCAAGGCTATTTGAGGCCAAGAGTATACCTTAAAACAGGGGATATACGAACCACTTAGAGCATTCATGCGAAGACTTGTTTATCCCCAGGCGGAGATATTTTAAACCCCTGCGACGAATCGTGGTATCGCCCCCCGAATCCCCTCATTAGGTATACACAAATGCACTCGAACCCCCGCGGCTTTGACCTCGGAGCCCATGCCTGTTGAAGTAGTATGGTCCTCAGACAAGTTTCAATGTTGCCAAAAAATAGGATTTAACAGATAGTCATAAACAGGTGTTCTTAACATTAAATTAGCTTCGTGTGGGCCCCGCGGTCAAAGCCGCGGGGATTCGATAGCTTTTTATTCTCATGCATTTGTGTAGATAGCTATAGGTCGATGCCGCGGGAGTTCGAAGTGTCGACCTTCGGAGCCCAACACTACTCGCGCTGCAAAGCCGGAAGATGTCTTTGCTGCAGGCAATCAATAACTTGATAGAGATCAAGCTCGCAGGCTTTTAGCATCACCAGAATATGGAAGAGTAAATCAGCGGTTTCTTCGATTACTGCATCCTTATGTCCTTCCACAGCAGCAATAACCGTTTCGACTGCTTCTTCGCCGACTTTCTGGGCGCATCGTGCTACCCCGGACTGCACAAGTTGTGCAGTATAACTAATCCCTTCCTGCTGGTCGCCTCGTGTCTGGATGATGTCAGCAAGACTCGCCAGAAAGTTTATTTTTGCCGAGGTCACCGGTTTATAGCAGGTAGTATAACCCAGGTGGCAAGCGGGTCCTGTAGGTAGCACCTGCACCAACAGGCTGTCGCCGTCACAGTCAACCGCTAATGAAATCACATCCATGGAGTTGCCTGAGCTTTCGCCTTTTCGCCAGATTCGTTTTTTACTGCGGCTGTATAAGGTCAGTTTTCGGGTAACCTGGGTAATTTCTAGTGCCTGGGGATCCATATAACCTAGCATGAGAATATCGCCATTGTCGGCATGCTGGATGATAGCGGGAATCAGATTGTTCATTTTTTCCCAGTCTAATAATGTATTATCAATATGATTCATAACCTAACCTCAATATTATTTTCCGCAAGCAATTGTTTAATGTCACAGATACTTGCGATTTTGTCGTGAAAAATACTTGCCGCGAGTGCTCCATCGACCTGAGCCTGTTTGAATACATTCACAAAATCTGCAGCCGCACCTGCACCGCCGGAAGCAATTAGCGGGACATGAATTTGCGCTCTTAATTGTTGCAATTGGCGGATGTCGTAACCTTTTTTGACACCGTCTGATTGCATGCAGTTTAAAACGATTTCTCCTGCCCCTCTTTCCTGGACTTCTTTAACCCATTCCACAGTTCTGCGTCTGGAGTTTAAGGTTTTGTCCGGATCGCCTGTGTATTGAAATACATAATAATCATCTTCCAGCCATTGGCTATCAATCCCGAGTACCACACACTGGCTTCCGAATTCCTTCGCTAACTCGTCAATAAGTTGCGGATTTTCGAGAGCAGGGCTGTTAATGGAAAGTTTATCAGCCCCTGCATTCAAAATAGCCCGCCCTTTCTCAAGTGTACGGATGCCGCCAGCAACAGTAAAGGGGATATTAATTGTTTTAGCAATTGCTTCTATCCAGTCAAGAGAGACCGCACGATCCTCGCTGCTGGCGGTGATATCATAAAACACCAGTTCGTCAGCGCCTGCTTCTGAATAATAAGTTGCCAAAGGCAGAATATCGCCGATAATGCGGTGATTTCTGAATTGAACCCCCTTCACCACTTGCTGATTACAGACATCAAGGCAGGGAATCAGACGTTTAGTTAGCATAGTAATTCCCTCCCGGTGTAAGCAGACAAGTCAAAGTCTGTTTCGTAAAGCATTCTTCCGAGAATGGCTGCTGACAAGCCTTGCTGTTCCAAACAGCGGAGATCGGCGTCGCCGCGGATTCCGCCGGAAGCCTGCCATTGGATCTGTGGAAAACGCCGAATCGCTTCCTGATAAAGTAAGAAGTCAGGTCCTTGCATCATGCCGTCGCAATCGACATTAGTGCATAAAATCTCTTTTATATTTATTTGTGCATACACATCAACCAACTCCCATAAGCTTAGGTTAGTCGATTGCTGCCAGCCATGGCTGGTTAGCAAGGGAAGCCCATCTACCCAGCGGATATCCAATGCCAGCACAACCCGTTCTGCACCAGCGAAGCGGATGATGGTAGATGTCTTCTCCATATCGTGGATAGCAATACTGCCCAAAACAATTTTTTGAATGCCGGCATCAAGGCATTGTTTTACTGTTTCAAGTGAACGTATTCCGCCGCCAACCTGCAGGGACAAATTGGAGGATAACAGCGGAGCAATTAATTCAAGCTGTTGAAGAGACCCTGTACGCGCGCCATCCAGATCCACAATGTGCAGGCGGGTTGCTCCCTTTTGCCGGTAAAGCGCCGCTAACTGGCTTGCTGATTGCGGATAAATTGTTGTTTGTGAAAAATCGCCCCGGCATAAGCGAACGCATTGTCCATTTTGTAAATCAATCGCGGGAATAATATTCATTATTGCATCCTTAAAAAATTATGGAGTAACTGCAAGCCTGCCTGCGCTGATTTCTCAGGATGAAATTGCATGCCTATTTTATTGTCCCGCTGCACAATAGCGGAAAAGGAATGATTGTATTCACAACTTGCTACGGTCGTTTGATTGCTGGCGTCAAGAAAGCGGGCATAGCTGTGAACAAAATACATATAAGTTTGTTCTGGCAAATTTGCCTGCAAGGGCGATTCGCTTAGCCAATTCAGAGAATTCCAGCCCATATGTGGAACCGGATAATCTTTCTCTGGAGAAAATGAAGTGACTTTACCGGGTAGAAGGCCCAGGCACTCCACCTGGCCTTCTTCGCTGTATTCATAAAGTAATTGCATCCCAAGGCAAATCCCTAAAACGGGTTGTTTAAGTTCTTTAATCAGATTAACCAGCCCGTATTTTTTCAATGCATTCATACCTGATGGCGCAGTGCCTACTCCGGGAATAATTAAATGGCTTGCATTGCAGATTTCTTTTGCATCATGGGTTAGCAAATAGTTATAACCTAATCTTGATAAAGCATTGCTAAGGGAAGCAAGATTATTTCCACAAACATCCAGCACAGCAATCATAGGAGCCCCTTGGTTGATGGTAAGTCATTATCAATTCGCGCACAGGCTTGCCTCAAAGCTCGGCCCAGGCTTTTAAAACAGGCTTCAATCATATGATGGTGATTCTCACCGGTCACTTTGATATGTATGCTAGCGCCAAGGCTGGACGCCAGAGAATGAAAGAAATGAGCAACCATTTCAGTGGCCATTCCGCCGACAAACTCTCTGGTAAATGACGCTTCAAAGCGGCAATAAGCTCTACCGGCCAGATCAATAGCAATAGAGGCCAGCGATTCATCCATTGGCAGCGTAAACCCATAGCGTCCAATTCCTCGCTTGTCGGCCAATGACTCACGTAAAACCGCGCCCAGAGCCAATGCCGTATCCTCTATAAGGTGGTGCTCATCGACTTCAGTATCCCCCATCGCTCTCAATTGCATCGAAAAGCCGCCGTGTTTGGCAATCTGTTCCAGCATGTGTGAGAAAAAAGGGATTGGAGTGCTAATTTCAATTTGCTCCTCTAAGTCGAGATTCAGCTCGATTTGAATAGACGTTTCCCGAGTTTGCCGATTAATTGCTGCTTTTCTTGCCAAAATGCGATCCGCAATCCGGGACCAGTTTTGTTGCTGATTAACTGCCAGAAAAGGGATCCCCAGATTGCTGGCGAACTCCTGATCAGAAAGACGATCGCCTAGCATCCAGCATGTTTTGCTGTCCAGAGTATTCTCTTTAAGAAAGCCGTCCAGTAAGCCGGTATCAGGCTTTCGGCAGGGGCAATTCTCGTCAGGCCTGTGCGGGCAAATCAGGATTTCACGAAACACTATCCCCTGGGAGGCAAACAGATTGAGAATAAAATTCTGACAGCGCTCGAAATCAGCAAAAGGAAAGCTGTCTGTGCCCAAACCATCCTGATTAGTCACCATCAGGAACTGATAACCTGCTTTTTTCAGGCGGAGCAGGGAGGGAATAACCTCCGGCAACAGCTTTATTTTTTCCAGCCGATCGATCTGAAAATCCTCTGGCTCTTCTATCAGGGTTCCATCCCGATCTATGAGTATTAACTGATTCATACACCACCTGCAGAGTTAAAACGATATAAAGCATCCAGGAGTTGATTATTTTGCTGTGCTTCACCGACCGTGATGCGCAAGGTATTCTCCAGTCCAAAAGCGGGCGGCAAGCGGCGAATTGCGATGTCATGCGACGCTAGCCAAATCTGAATTGCTGCACTGTGCCGGCTTTTAATCAGAATAAAATTCGCTTCACTGGGAAAGATAGCCTCTATCCATTGCAATTCGCCTAGTTTCTCTACAATGCGTTCACGCTCTTCAAGAATGCTTTGAATTACTCCTGTGAACCAATTCTGATTTTTCAGCGCCAGGGAAGCTGCTTTTAATACGGGTGAAGCTAAATGATAAGGGGGTATTATCTTTTTTAACTCGTGGATAAACCGCTCATTAGCGATTACTGCCCCTAATCTCAGGGCAGCAAGGCCAAAGGCTTTGGAAAGGGTACGTAAAACAATGAGATTATCGAATCGCGGCAGCAGTTGAACAGCAGACTCCCCAGTTGAAAAATCGATGTAGGCTTCATCAACAACAACGGCTGCTTTATTGGCAAACTGCTCGCAGATCAAGGCAACTGAATCGATATCAAGGCAATTACCGGTTGGATTATTGGGGCGGCATATCATGACGATTTTACAACCAGGCTGCCAGCTGGAAAATAGTTGATCCAGATTTAAACTAAAATCCTGAATATCCAAAGGGCAATTGATGACTGCGGCATTCTGCAGCTGCGCGTAAAAACTATACATGGGAAAGGTCGGGGGGCATTGCAGAATACTGTCCTGCCCGGCGACCAGAAAAAGGCGCATTAGCAGATCTATTCCGTCATCACTGCCTCGAGTCAGGGCAATCTGTTCCGGGCTTGCTTGATAATAGCTAGCAAGCTGTGATTGAAGTTCACGCTCGAGCTGATAATCAGGGTATTGATTAAGCTGGAGATCCAGTAAAGCAAGCGGTGCCTTGGGCAATTCATTGGCATGGAGGCGATTTTTAAGTTCATCCCCCCCTGGTCGATAAGGAACTAAACTGGCAAATTCAGGACGGATTAAATTTAAAATAGTCACATTATTCTCCACTGGAAACAGACTCTAAACGAAGTTTAATTGCATTGGCATGCGCCTCTAGGTTTTCAAGATTTGCAAGCGTCATCGCATATTTTCCCAAACCAAGCAGCCCTGATTCATTAATCGACTGAATGGTCATGGATTTCATAAAATCAGCGGTAGTCAAGCCGCTTCCTGTGCGGGCATAGCCAAAGGTCGGCAAGACATGATTGCTGCCGGTAATATAGTCTCCCATGCTTTCTGCCGCCCAGGAACCCAGAAACACAGTGCCGGCTGAGGTAATGCCGTTAATCCAGTCCTGATAATCTTCCCGGTTAATAATCAAGTGTTCGGGTGCATAGTGGTTAATTATTTGTAATTGTTCTTTGAGCGATTTACAAATGATAATGCTTCCTTTCCCCAATGACCGCTGGATAATCGCCTGCCTGGGCAGGTCGTCGATCTGGCGCAGCAAGGCCTTCAGCACGGAGCAGGCAAATGTTTCGTTCTCACAAAGCAGAAAAACCTGTGAGTCTGTTCCATGTTCTGCCTGCGATAATAAATCGGCCGCAACAAACTCCGGGTTAGCCCATTGATCAGCAGTTATCATCACTTCTGAGGGACCGGCGGGCATGTCAATGGCGGCTCCTAGGGGATCAATTGAAACCTGGGTTTTAGCCTCAGTGACAAAGCTGTTGCCCGGGCCAAATAGTTTATCAACCTTGGCCACCGTTTCAGTTCCATAGGCCATCGCTGCTATGGCTTGAGCGCCGCCCAGTTTATAAATCGTGTTTATTCCGCAGAGCCGTGCGGCAACCAGCAGATTGGGATTAACGCAACCTTTTTTATCAGGAGGCGTGCATAATACTCTTATTGGACATCCTGCAATTTTTGCAGGAATTGCCTGCATCAGTAATGAAGAAATAAGCGGGCTGTTGTTTCCTCCTGGCACATAAAGGCCAACCCTCTCAATGGGTCGATAAACCTTCTCTATACTGATTCCCCTGGCAGTATTAATTATTTGTGGACGAGGCAATACAGCCTGGTGGTAAGTTGTAATTGTATTAATCGCTTCGTTGATTGCGGCAAAGGCGTCTGGGTTAATAGCGGCTTGTTCTATCGCTGCTGCTTCAACCTGAATAGCGCTGAGATCGACACCATCCAGCCTCGAAGTGAGTTCAATCAGGGCGCGATCTCCCTGGGCTTTGACTTGATCAATGATCTCTCTGACTTGCTCGTAAGGGGGATTTGATAATACAGGTCTTTCGAGCGTTTGTTGCTTTTCCGTTTCGGAAATGCTATTCCAATTAATAATTTTTAACATGATCACTCCAGCATTTTTTCGATGGGTAAAACCAGAATTGAACTGGCTCCCATGGCCTTAATAGATTCCAGGGTATTCCAGAAAACACCCTCGCTGGACACTACATGGACGGCTACTTTCCCGGGATTTGCCGGGAGGGGAATAATCGTCGGACTTTCAGCGCCGGGCAGGTATTCGTAGATACTGGACAGGGCTTCTGTCGGCGCATGAAACAGAATATATTTTCTCTCCTGCGCCTGCTGCACTGCTTCAATGCGGCGCTTAAGCATGATCAGCAAGTTTTGTAATTCCTCAGGAATGGTGTAGGACGATTGAATGAATAAGGCCTGACTGTTTAAAAGCGTTTCAACTTCGATTAACTTGTTTTCCTCCAGTGTTTGCCCGCTGGAGACTAAATCACAGATGGCATCTGCCATCCCCATCCTTGGCGCCACTTCCACCGACCCCGACAAACTCAGGCATTCAGCAGACAATTTATTCTCATTAAGATATTTTTTAAGCAGTAGGGGATAGCTGGTCGCAATCCTTTTCCCATCCAGACATCCTGGCCCACGGTAATCAAATGATTCAGGTACTGCAATGGAGAGACGGCATCGGCAACTGCCTAAAGGCTGGAGAATTACATAGTTTTTACCGGGATTGGCAAGTGCTGCTTCCAATAATACATTCTCTCCGACAATGCCGCCGTCGCAAAGACCATCAAAAAGCAGTGCTGGTATATCATCATCGCGAATCAAAAGTAAATCGATTGGGAAATTATCAACATGGCATAACAGGGCGTTTTCCCGCAGGCGAAATTTTAATCCGCAACGGTTAAGCAATTCGATTGACTCTTTGGCTAACCGCCCTTTTTTTTGTATCGCTAAACGCAGTCTTCTCGTCATGATTGATCTAACCTCTCTGAAATCAGTAAATAACCACCGCTTCCCATGCCAAGACAGCGCGCCACGCGGGTAATGGTGGTAACGCTGACTCCTGTTTGTTCATGAATAGTTCTATATGGCAGGCCTTTTCGTAATAAAGGAACAACCTCCCAGCGATCAGCCATCGCTTCTAGCTCTGCAGGCGTGCAGAGATCATTGAAGAAGGCGGTTGCTTCGTCTTCATTTTGTAGAGAACAAATAGCCTGCATTAAATGATGATGAGAATGTTTGGAATGAGTATGTGATTTCATAATAGTGTATTAGTGTAATAGAACATTACTTCATTGTAACGAAACAGTGCCGGCTAGTCAAACTATTTGACATTAGCTGCGCTTTGAGATGAGATGGGAGTAACTACTGGTACGGACGCCACACGAGTCTCGCGCTCGCTCTACGATTCCCCGCGGCTTGACCGCGGGGCCCATGTCTGGTGGCCGAAAATGCTCTTTGAGTTTGCAATTATTGCTAAAAAATAGAGAATGAAAAGGCACAAGACAGATACCCTGAATAGGCATCAGGTGGGTCCCGCGGTCGTTGCCGCGGGGATTTATAAAAAATTTTTAAAGAGGTCGATTTCCCGCGTTTTATACGCGGGATCCATATTTACAAGGAGTTCAAATGTTATTAAAAAAAGAAGACTCATGTTTATTATTAGTGGATGTACAGAAGAAGCTTGCTCCTTTAATTGAGCATTCCCGGGCGATCATTGATCGCTGCAAATGGCTGATGTCCCTGGCTGGTAATTTATCAGTCCCATGTCTGGTAACAGAGCAGTACCCATCAGGTTTAGGCCATACGGTGGAGGATCTACAGGGAGTAGGGGGTATTGAGGTTTTTGAAAAGGTTTATTTTTCCTGCTACCGGGATCCCGCTTTCATTTCAACATTAAAAAACCTGCAAAAAAAACAAATGGTATTAATTGGCATTGAAGCCCATGTCTGTGTGTTGCAGACAGCAATGGACTTAAACGAGGCAGGATATGAAGTATCTGTAGTTATCGATGCGGTGGGCAGCCGTAAAGAATTGGACAGGAAATATGCTTTGAAACGCATGCAACAGGCTGGAATCCAGCTGCTTACTTCTGAAATGGTATTTTTCGAATGGGTGGAAAAGGCGGGGAGCCCTGAATTTAAACGCTTAAGTCAACAATATTTGAAATAAGGAACAACTGTGAGTCTGAATAATCAAGTTGCCATTGTAACAGGCGGGGCATCCGGTATGGGATTAGCCTGCGTCCAGGCTTTGAAAAATGCAGGGGCCAAAGTTGCTGTTTGGGATAAAACAAGTACTGATGAGGGTGATTTTGCGATTTCCTGTGATGTGAGTTCTGAATCGGAAGTAAAAGAGGCTTTGCGACAAAGCATCGAGCAGTTGGGAGTGCCCGGCATATGCATCAATTGTGCAGGTATTGCGCCAGCCAAGAAAATGATTGGCAGAGAGGGGGCCATGCTGCTTGCTTCATTCAGGCAAGTTATTGATATTAATTTGGTGGGTACGTTCAATGTGATGAGGCTGGTTGCCGAAGCCATGATCAGTCTTCCTTTGGATGAGGCAACTGGAGAAAGGGGAGTCATAATCAACACAGCCTCAATCGCCGCTTTTGAAGGGCAAATCGGCCAACTGGCTTACAGCGCATCGAAGGGAGGGGTGGTTGCCATGACCCTGCCGGCGGCTAGAGAATTGGCTGAGCATGCAATTCGTGTCAATACCATTGCTCCAGGACTAATCGCTACACCTTTGCTATTGAATATGCCGCAAGAGGTTCAGGAGCGATTGGCTGCCACTGTGACTTTTCCAAAGCGTCTTGGTAAGCCGGAGGAGTTTGCAGCTTTGGTGATGCACATTATTGAGAATCGTATGATTAATGGTGAAGTCATCCGTCTGGATGGTGCATTAAGAATGCAGGCCAAATAAGCCGAGATTGGCAACTGAATAAATAATGGCTCTTTCTAACAGGCAATGCAAACTAGTTTAAATGCATTCCTACTTTAATTGGAGCCATTATTGTTTCCATCGATTTATTTTTTGACAAAGACTCTCTAATCACCCTGAAATTAATATGGCCCGGTTGACTGAATACATTAATAACTTCCAGGGTATTATTGCTATGATTTTTTTCATCGGATTGATTTATCCGATCCTTTATTTCAATAATGGCCGCAGCAATTTTTTTATCATCTGAACAATCAATATCCTCCATTATATTGCGTATTTCCAGAATAATGGCAGGGGTGTTGCCATCCCGTCCTTTCATAAGATCATCATTGTTTAATACGGCATTAATAGCGAAAATATTTTCCTCTCGCTCATTGGTCGGGATTTTAATAATATTAGTCCTGACCTTGAATTTATCTGGAAGCGCAGCGGGTGGAGCTAAACTGGGAGTCACACCAGTTTCACCTATTGTCGAGATTACTTTATCGAGGTTATTTATTTCTAATTCCATTTCCTCTAAATTTCGGGAAAGGTTTGATAAGGCAATTAATTGTTCTTCGCTTAATTTCTCGGATGTATCCGTACTGTCAGATGCAGTGAGCTCCATCTCTTTACAAATTTGGGCAATTTTTAAAAATCTGGAGTAGACTTGTTGGGTATCGATTCTTAAAAGCTTGTCCTCCGGCTTTCTAATTTCATCATTAAATTCTTCAAATTCTTTAATTATCTGTCGTATGACTGAAGGGTTTTGATTAACAAAATGCCTGAATTCTGGAATAGCCATTAGTGTTGAGGTCAATAGGGCGGTTCTTTCAATTTTATTTGCAATAAGTTGTTGCCTTAATGTTTCCGAACTGACCGTTGCTCTTGCTATTTCTATGTAATTCTGGTCATCAATAAGAATGCGTTTCAGAAAGCTATAGTATTTTTGAGCAATAAAATCTTTATTATCAACTAACTCATCAACATCTAATAATTTTTTAGGATATTCATGGACGAAGATTGCCGGACCTGCGTCAGTTAATTTTGGAAAGTTTATTATATCATTTGTAGTAATGATAAATTGATTTTTAGCAGGGAGATCCCTTTGCTCGGATACAACAGGATATGTACTGTCACCATGATCTATTTTAACTGAAATTATTTGACCTTCCTTGTTGCGTCCAAACCCAAAATTATCTGCGTTTAGGTCATTTTCTTCCTCGCAATAAGCTGCTACTAAAATTTGAGGAAACTTGTATTTAATGAAATCGTCTGTGCTTAGTCCGACTTTTTCATTCTGTGTGTAATAGCTGTAAAAAGATAAGTACTCAGGAATGAGTTTTGAAATAACCGCAACTGTAACATTCGAATCATCATGGACTCCCCTTACTTTTGCAGCATGCTCTCCGAGTAGCATTCGATAACACAGGCCGTTAAAAGCTTCTATTTCACTAAATTCAGGAGTGAAAGCTTTTTTGTATACATAAGAACGCCCGGATTGTGTTTGCTCCTCCTTTCTCTTCACAATAGATATTTCAGAGGTACCCTTTTCTATTTGAGTAGATCCCTGTTGCTTTGTGAATATTCCTTCGCTCTTACTTTTATGAGGCTTGTTTTTATCTTTCATTTTATAAGCATTAATTAGCTATCCTTATCTAATTATATTAGGGAATGCCCCAAAATGATAAAATTACATGCTATCCCTTGCCTAACTCTGTTCGCTACGACGGATTAGTCAGGCTTTCTAAGGACGCATTGCTTTCCGCCACTGTTTCGTTATTGTCCCGTATCGGGCATACAATCGAGCCATTTAAGGCGGCAAAGTAAAAAGAATATCTATTTTGCGGCGTATATTCTGTAGCTGCTTCAAATAATGCATCGCATTGAGTTAACAGTTGCTGTCCCGCCTGACAGACTTTTCGTCGGCTGCCAGCTGGAGCAAGAGTTATAAACGAATCCATTTCCAAAAAGAGTTTATGGGCATTATTAAGCAGGTTTAACCGCCATTTGATGACAGCCTCATAATCCAGTGTTGCAATATGATCGGGAAAGCTTGATAAAAGCTGCTCAATCATTTGCTTTATTCTTCGTTTGCGGTTTTCGTTACCGTGTACCCGTTTTCGCGATAAATCCAGGACAAACTCGTTAAATCTTCGATTAGCAGAAATAATAGCGGGTTCCCTTTCAAGCTTGTAAGTCCATTCGCTGCCTATGAAGCTTGCCAACTTAGTCATATTTGTTACAGAGGATACAGCAGCAATGTCATGGAGTTCATCGGCCAGGAGCAGGGATTGGGCGCGATTATGATAAACGTCAATGTCAATGAGCAGTACGTTCTTTTCCTCTTCACTTAGTCTTGCGTCTGAAAGATGGCGATCCAGATAGCCTACCAATTTGAAGTAAAAATCCCTGGTCAGTTTTTTACTTGCCAGTAATGTTTCCCTGAGAGGATGATTGAGATCTTTTAAAATGACATGGGCAAGCGGTATGCCGGTATTATCAGGAACCAGTAAAGAGGCATTATGTTCCAGTAGGGTTTTAAAACAAGCAGTCATGTCGATACCCGTATGGCACGCACTGAGGCAGTAATGCATTGCGGAGGGGTATTCCGTTTGGTTTATCTGAATCGGTTGAGTATTTAAATCATATTCTCCGCATTGGATTAAAAAATGAAGCAAATTAGCATTACCAGTGCTTAAGGCATTATTAATTAAGCCATGCTCCAAGGTGAAGTGAAAAGGATACAGAGTGTTTGCAAGCAGGTAATTTTCTTGAACCAGCAGCTGTTTAAGCAGTTTTTTTCCTCGGGATTGTATTTGCAAGCGCAATGCGGCCAAGTCACCCAAGAGCGTTTTTGAGGGATTGGATTCAATACTGATTACGGATAATTGATTTGTATCCGCAAACAAATGGCAGAGCGCTTCAGCGTATGATCCAGGATCTTCTGGTTTAAGTTTCGCAAATTTCCTTCTTAACTGCTGTAATTCTTTGCTGAAATCCTGCTCAGGATCTTTTTTAGCTTTGTGTGATGTCTTTATTGGTGGAGTAATTTTAGGACGTCCCTGGTGGGCGGTTGGCTTTTTCTCCCGGCTGGTTTCTTGCACGGAAAGGGAGCCTTTTTTTCTCTCAGGCGTCGGACTGTATTGCAATTCCCCAAGCATTTGAGCTGACATAGCATATTTTTCATGCTTGAAAAGAGGATTCAATTGCCTGGCCAGGTTTATCATTTTTTGGATGACCAGTTTGTGCTGGACAGCATTGCTTTTAAGATCGGTAGAAAGGGCGGTTGCTTTTTCATCCTCCTCTTCAAATTGACGCTTTAACTGGTCAATACACTCTATTTTGGCTGCATTTAGCTGCATGATAGTGGGGCGGATAGCTGCTTCTGCCTGTGCCACAAATTGACAGGCCTTTTTTTCTGTAATTTGTACAGGGCTTGGCTTCTCATTTTCAATAAGACTCAATACAGGCGCTTTGGTAATTTGGCCATTTTCATTAAAATACACATGGAGGGTATAAAACGTTTTATTAGGGCCCTCTAACTTCGCCGTATAATGATATTGGCTTAAAGCAGGGTCATAGCTGTGTTCGGTTTTATAGATGCTGATATGATGCTCGACAAGCTCAAGAACTTGCTTATTCGATTTAAAATAAATCGCCTTGGACAACTTCAATTGCAAAAGAAAATATTTTTTCTTATCCCGTGTTTCCATCGGTTTAAGTGCTATTACATTCGCTAATCCCTTTTTTCCGTTAATATATAGGTCGATAAAATTATACAAAGTGTTCTTGGCCATGAATAAGCTCTGTGTTCTAATTCGAACAAATAATACATTTACAGAGCATTCTTTGCAATAATGATTCTACATTGGCAGTAATTTAGACAGACTATTGATCAGGCTTGTTCGTGATGATTTGAGCCTGGTTTGGAGTGTAAATCGCCAGAAGAGGTGTATGTATTCACTGCTTCGGCAGGATTTTGTCCATGCAGGATTTGGACGAGTTCCTGACGGGTATTCATATTTGCAACAATAACTTGCCCATTAACCGTATTAAGTTCGCGGCAATGGTTTAAGTGATTGGCTAATTCTTCGTTGAATTGTTTAATTTGTGCCGCCTCTTCAGCAGAGCAGGTTTTTAGGAAAATTTCCAGCGATTGTTTTGGATTCTCGCCCGAAAGGTGGGACGTCAGCAGATTAAGCCGCTGTTTACTGCTTGTTTCTAATTGTTCAGACAATGATTCCTTTTGATTGGCAAGCTTTTCTAAATTCTCAAACTGCCTTGTTAGCAGGATATCTTTTTCCTGAACCAGTACCTCACACAGATTACTAAGCAAATTAATTTCATTTTTTAACAATAAAATTAATTGGGAGGCTTGTGCTGAAATCATTATTATCCTTAAAAAGCTTGCATTTGGCTAAGCATGTTGGAAGCAATTTGCTTACTTGATGGCTCATACAGACCGCTGGCAATCTGGCTTCGAATAAACTCAATGCGCGCTTCATTGACAGCTTCAGCGTCCATTACATATTTTTTCAGCATGGCAATTTGTTTTGATGCTTCACTCAAACTGACATTGCTGGCACCAGACGAACCACGATTTTGAAGGGTTTGCTGGGCGTTTTTTAATTTAATCTCGGGATCCAGCTGCTTAAAATTGTGGGAATCGTTAATGGAGTTAACCATAATATTGTCCTCAATTACATTCATCATAGTTATCGGTTCCATTTTAAAAATCTTTAGAAAATCCTGGAAAAAATTGTAAAAAAGGTCTACAGATAAAATCTCTAGACCTAGCTATATCATAAAAAAAACGGGTTGTCATTATATTCTTGTAGTCTGCTTGACTGATTATTATTGCATTAAGAGGTCATTACTTCGACCTTCCTTACATCAACAACCTGGGCATCCACAATACGTTTACTGGTTAAATTACGCACTTTGATGGTTTCATTCAAAGCACCGTCAGCCAGTGCAACGGCGGCCATCGCAATTTTGATATTCCCATTAACCGCCTGAATAACAATCTGTTCACCTTTGTGAACCAGACAGGGTTTTTGCAGTTGGCTATGGTTAATCAGTTGCCCTTCACGCAGATTCTTTTTTATAACCAACCCAACTGCCTGGTCCATATTATCAAGGTAATCTGTACTGAGATAGTTAATGTTCTGTTTTTGCAAACGCAGATCTTTATTGGTTAAAACATCGCCTTTAGACAGGGCATGGGTGCTGACCAGGACTTCCTTTAAAATGGTAATTTTGACAGGCACATACAGTGTCCAGTGATTTTCCGGCGCTTTGCAGCGAATACCCACCGTTGTATGCTGTGTTGCCATATTTGGATAGGGGTTGAACGTTTCCAGGTATTTTGAAGGGCATTTTTGCAGATGCAGGCGCTGATCAATGTTTTCAGCACTGATGCTGATATTATGGTATTGCCGATTTTGCAATTCTTTTTTTACAAAAGATTCTACTTTTTGACTCAGTAGATCGAGGGATTGTTCCTCTGCATAATTCGTTAAGGGAAAAAACAAACAGATGAAAACAAGCAGCAAGCGGTAAATCATGTACAATACCTTTCAAAAAGAATTGAGCAAAGCAAAAATCAGGCCAATTATGAGCTAGTTATATAAGAGGAAAATCATGCGTTCAAAAATACTTATAATTATTCTTTTATTGAGCCAAAGCGCCTGGGCAGCAAGCCATCGTCCTCAGGAGTTTTTAGAGGACATTAAGGGAAGCCCGGCGGAGGGTGAGCAGATAGTGCAGCATTTTTGCGCAACTTGTCACGCAGAAAAGCCTATGATTAATTTGGGTGCGCCAATTAGCCAAGAGGATAAGGATTGGCAGCCCAGGGTAAAACAGGGATTAAGTAAGCTGCTTGAACATACTGAAGAAGGCTATTCTGCAATGCCTCCGCGCGGTGGTTGTTTTGAATGCAGTGACGAGCAGCTGAAGTTAGCCATTTTAGCCATGCTTTCACCGCAAATCAAAAAAAATCTTCAAAATGAACTTAAAGACCATAAAAAAAACAATTAGTTAAAAAAAGTTATAAAAAAAGCTAAACCTATTTTTCATTCTCCCGATAACAAAAAAAAAGAGGGAGGATACACCAATGAAAAAACAACTAGTCATTGGATCGCTTTCGGTGTTAACCGCAGCTTGCGCTTCAATGGATCGCTCGGTGCCGATTGTAGATGATGGAGGATACACCCATTACACGGCGTTCTATAAATCAGACAACAAGGGAAGCAATTATTTCCCGGAAAAACGGGCTGCAACTGGACGTAAAGTGTTCATCTTTGACCCGAAAGCAACGGCATGGGCTGCTTATGATGCCCAGGGAAATCGGGTTCAGACAGGAAGTGCTTCAGGTGGTAAAGACTTCTGTGAAGACGTTGGGCGACCCTGCCGCACAGTGACTGGTACTTTCCGGATTTATTCGAAGAAAGGGGCTGACTGTACTTCAAGTATTTATCCGATTGAAACGGGCGGCGGCGCCAGAATGCCTTATTGTATGCACTTCAGCGGCGGTTATTCAATTCATGCCGCTTATGAAGTACCTAACTATAATGCCAGCCATGGTTGTATTCGAGTTCTACCCAGTGCGGCTCAATGGTTGAACCAGGACTTCATCGATGTGGGTACAACGGTTATAGTGAAGCCTTACTAAAATCGGGTCCCTGTGCGCACTGCCGGGGCGTCTTGAATCCCAGCGGCACCGGTCCATAGGTATCTAAACAAGTGTTTTTCCGCTCCGAATCCCCGCGGCATCGACCGCGGGCCCACACTAAGCCTATTGAGAATGTCGGTTTTGCTAATTAAGAAAAATTTTAAAAAGGCCTGTTTTTAACTGCCTTTTCAATCGCTATTTGGCAACATTGCGAAACTTAAAGTACTAGACATGGGCCCCGCGGTCGATGCCGCGGGGATTCGAAGGGGCATTACCGGGGGATTCGAAGGGGCATATACCCGGGGGATTCGATGGACTGCGCCGCGGGTTCTATCCACACGGTCTCAGACCTAAGCCAAATATTTTGTTAATAACGCATTAACCTCGGTTGGATCCGCCTGTCCCTTAGAGTATTTCATTACCTGACCCACGAAAAAACCAAGAATTTTCTCTTTTCCTTGCCGATACTCTTGAACCTGGGAAGGGTTTTTTGCAATCAGTTCTTTTATAAACTGTTCGATTTCACCTGAGCTTTGTGATTGATTGGCCTTTGCTTTTTCAACCAGCTCATTAATATCGGCCTCAGGGTGGCTAGTCAGGTTATTGAATATCTGACGGGCTTGATTATTGGAAATTGCAGCATTCTTCAAATACTTTAGCAAAATAGCCATTTGTTGGGCTGAAATCAGCGGATTTGAAAATTCGAGCTGTTTTTCTTTCAACAAGGCCTGATAGGGACCTTTAAGCCAGTTTATAATTAATTTTCCATCCGCTGGTATTTCTCTCATGATCTCCATAAAAAAGTGGTAGTTATCCGGCGAAGAAAGTAAAAACTGGATATCGTCTTCATTCACACTTTCAAGATTTGCCAGCTCATTTTTGATTTGTTCAGGCAAAGGCGGCAAGTTGTTTTTGATTTTTTCAATATCCAGGGTTTTAATGTCAATGGGTAATAAATCCGGATCGGGAAAATAACGATAATCCTGCTCATTTTCTTTACTACGTAATGCATAGGTTCGCTCTGTATCAGGATTGAATAAGCGCGTTTCTTGGATAACAGGCTGGCCATTTTCCAGCAAATCCTGATGCCTTGCCTGTTCATAAGCAATGGCTTTCTCGATAAAACGGAAGGAATTGAGATTTTTTAGTTCAGTTCTCACACCCAGCTTTTCGGAGCCTGCAGGCTTGAGCGAGAGATTGACATCGCAGCGGAATGATCCTTCCTGCATGTTCCCATCACAAATATGTAAAAACCGCACCAATTGATGCAGGATTTTAAGATAGGCAATGGCTTCTTCGATAGAATACAGACAGGGAGCGGTGACAATTTCCAATAAAGCTGTCCCGGCACGATTTAAATCAATACCTGTGTAGTCAGGATTCGCATCGTGAACCGATTTTCCAGCATCTTCCTCCAGATGCGCTCGTACAATTTCTACCTCTTTAATGCGTTTGTCTGGTGTTTCGATTCTCAGGCGGCCATTACTGACAATGGGGGATTGATATTGGCTGATTTGATAACCCTTGGGTAAATCAGGATAAAAATAATTTTTGCGTTCAAAATAAGACAAATTATTAATATTGGCGTTGATTGCCAAGCCAAATTGAATCGCCATACGGACTGCTTCAATGTTTAAAACGGGTAAAACACCAGGAAGCCCGGCATCGATAAATGAGGTTTGCGTGTTTGCCTTAGCACCAAACCGGGTGGCTGAGCCTGAAAAAAGCTTGGATTTTGTTTGTAGCTGTACATGTACTTCAAGGCCAATGACTGTATCCCATTGCATAAAAGTTTCCTCACAGAGCCGGACGGTATTGATGCCAATCAGTTAACTGCTGAAATTGATGGGCGACATTTAACAGCAATGATTCATTAAAGTGTTTCGCCATGAGCTGCATGCCCACGGGTAAGCCATTCATTTGTCCCGCAGGAATGGAAATGGCTGGAATTCCTGCCAGATTGGAGGCAACTGTAAAAATATCAGCCAAGTAATTTTGCACCGGATCTGAATTATTTGTGCCTAGCTCAAAGGCTGGGCCTGGGGTGGTTGGGCCTAAAACAATATCTACCTTGTTGAATTGCTCAAGCAGCTCCTCCTGAATAAGGCGACGTATTTTTAAGGCTTTTAGATAATAAGCATCAAAATAACCCGAAGAAAGGGCATAAGTCCCTGTCAGGATTCGACGTTTTACCTCAATTCCAAATCCTTCAGAGCGTGATGCAGAAATCAGCTCGCCGATACTGGCGGCTTTATCACTGCGATAACCAAAACGCAGTCCATCATAGCGTGACAGATTGGAGGAGGCTTCCGCACATGCAATCAGGTAATAGCAGGGAACCCATAGGGATTGTAACTGAAGATCAATTTCCACAATAATTGCACCGGCTGTTTCCAGCTCCCTGGCTGCCTGTCTGATTATCTGTTGAATCCCCGGGTTGACCTGCGGCTGGAAAAAGCAGGAGGGAAGACCTATGCGCAATCCTTTTAACGATTGATTCAGGTTGCTTGAATAATCAGGAATACTCACCTGGCAAGAAGTAGAGTCCCTGGGATCAAATCCAGCCATGACGCTTAAAATGCAGGCCAGGTCTTCTGCTGTCCGAGCCATGGGGCCGCCTTGGTCAAGGCTTGAAGCATAGGCAACCATACCGTATCTGGAAACAAGGCCATAGGTCGGTTTAATACCGGATATACCGCAAAAAGCAGCCGGTTGACGGATAGAGCCGCCAGTATCTGAACCTGTAGCGAATGCGATAAGATCAGCCGCTACTGCCGCTGCCGAGCCGCCAGACGAGCCGCCGGGGACACAGGATGGATTCCATGGGTTTTTGACCGGGCCAAAATAGCTGTTTTCATTAGTGGAGCCCATAGCAAATTCATCCATATTGGTTTTTCCCACCAATACTGGACTTTGTCCTGCTAATTTACTTACTACCGTGGCAGCATAAGGTGATTTGAAATCAGCCAGCATTCTAGAGCCGCAGGTGGTCGGAAAATCAGTCGTGCAGAAAATATCTTTATGTGCCATTGGCACGCCAGTCAGCAGCTGTCCCTCGCCACTTTGAATTAGCTGGTCTGCTTTTCTGGCCTGTCGCATTGCTGCATCATAATCAACATTGATAAAGCAGTTTAAGGTTTGATATTGATTAATGCGTTCAAAATAATGGTTGGTTAACTCTGCACTGGAAATTTTTTTGCTATGCAGGGCAGAAATAAGTTCTCGTAAGTTTTTAAACATCCTGCTTTCCCGTGTCTATAACCTTGGGTACCAGATAATGGGTATCTTCAAATAATGGGGCGATTTCTTCCAACTGCTGCAGACAACTGCTTTCACTCACTTCATCATCGCGAAAACGCTGATGCATATCCATGGGATGAAAAAGCGGCAGGATTTGATCGGTATCAATTTCTTGCATCTGCTCTGCAAAATCAATAATTGAATTAACCTCTTCCGCCAGAGAACTCATCTCTTCCGCTTCTACATCAATATGAGCCAGCTTAGCGATTAAATGCAAATCGTTTATTGAAAATGTCATGCAATTACCTGTAAATACTGATTAATCGTCTGCCGCATATTATACCTATTTAAATATACCTGTACTATGATTATTGAAACATACTCAGGGAGAGAATTATGAAAGCTGCAATTGTACCGGGTAAAAGTGCGGGCTGGGAAGTCAGGGAAATCGCGACACCTAAACCTGATGTCAATCAGGTATTGATTAAAATTCATGCCAGCGGTCTTTGCTACACGGATGTCCACCAAACTGAAGGCCATCTGCCAGGCCCCTTTCCCCGTACCCTGGGCCATGAGCCTGTGGGGGAGATTGTTGAAATAGGCGTTGGTGTGACCAGTCGGCGAGTAGGTGACCGAGTGGGTGTGCCATGGGTACAAAGCACCTGCGGCCGCTGTGAATGGTGTCTGAGGGGTCGAACATTATTTTGCCCAAATATGCATGCAACTGCAGGCGATGTTGCCGGTGGGCATGCGGAGTATATGGTAGCTCCCGCCGATGCGACGATGTTAATTCCTGATGGCGTCAGTTTCGAGCAGGCAGCTCCAATTTTCTGTGCTGGCTATACAGTATGGTCAGGGCTTCGCTGGGCTGAGCCTAAACCGAATGAACGCATTGCTGTAGTAGGAATTGGCGGGTTGGGGCATTTGGCCGTCCAATATGCCCATGCAGCCGGCTTCGAAACAATTGCCGTCTCCCACTCACCGGATAAAGATGCTCTAATCAAAGAGATGGGGGCGGATGAAGTGGTTCGTAATGGCAGGGAACTGGCAAAGCTTGGCGGAGCTGATATTATTCTCAGCACAACCAACTCCAATGCGGCCATGCTCGATAGCTTCAAAGCTTTACGACCGGATGGACGATTCGTCACAATGGGACTTGATACCAGCCCCTTGCAAATTTCAATTGGAGAATTAATTAGCAAACGTCTAAAAATTATTGGCAGCCAGCAAAATCACCGGGAGTTCCTATTTGAAGCCCTGGATATGGTGGCTAAAGGCAAAGTAAAAGTTATCACTGAAACTTATCCTTTGAAGAATATCAATGAAGCTTACGATAAAGTGAAGAATGGAACAGTGCGTTTTCGAGCGGTTATTACTATGCAATAACACTGACCGACTCGGATTGTATCAGGCCCGTTCGGCCTGAGGAGACGCCGTTAAAGCGGCTCCTCAGGCTGAACGGATTAAGACAAAAGCTGAAGTTTGTGTTAAAAATCGAAGCTCTATCGGGCAGCGTTCTTGATTGCCTTCACTTTGCTTGCAAAGAGGGCTTACTCCACAAGAACAACAATTTTTCCAATTTGCTCATTAGATTCCATATAGCGGTGTGCCTCCTGGATTTCTTCCAGGGAAAATGTACGGGCTATCTGGGGTTTGAAAGTACCATTCTGCAGATGCTCGAAAATATAATGCTCGGCTTTTTTACGTAATTCCGGATTAGTGCTGAGCTCGAACAGTGTATATCCTCGAATGGTTAATCCCTTGCTTAAAGCGGTAAATAAGGGGAAGGGCATTGGATCATTTGCCAAAGCGCCATAAACAAAAATGATCCCCCTTTCTGCTGCAGCCTCAGCCAGTGCCTCGATGCCTTTCCCAGCGATTGGATCAAAAATGACGCGTGCGCCTTTACCCTGGGTAATTTCTTTGACCCGGGCAGCCAAATCTTCTTCGTTAGTCACGATAACATGATCTGCTCCCAGTTCGAGCAGCTCGGCTTTTTTAGCTCTCGTGCGCGTGGTTGCAATGCTTATTCCGCCTTGCGCGCGAACTATTTCAATTGCAGCAACACCGACACTGCTGCTAGCTGCTGTGATCAGCACATAATCGCCTTTGGACACATTTCCATAATGAATAAGCGCACCATAGGCAGTCATGTACTGCATCCAGATGGAAGTGGCTTCTGCAAAAGACAGCTTTTCAGGATAAGCAGCTAAAGAGTAAGCTGGTAATATCGCGACTTCACCATAGACGCCATATTGCCCCATATCAAAACAGGGTACAGAGCTGAACTTTTTACCGATCATCGTCGAATCGACTCCGGGGCCAACTGCTTCGACAATACCCGACGCTTCATATCCAATTTTTGAAGGAAATTGCGGAGCGATAAGATATTGGCCCGTCCGGAACATTATCTCTGCACGGTTTAATCCAATCGCATGAACGCGCAGGCGTACTTCACCTGGCCCAGGTTCGGGCAAAGTGATTTCTTCAAATTTTAAAACATCAGAACTGCCTGTTTTATGAAAACGTACAATTTGTGCATGATTTTCCGACATTCTATTTTCCTTTTTTATTGTGCAACTGTAGAAAGTGTAGGTTGGGCTGTAAAGCCCAACAAGACCATATTAAGCAGCTATTCCTTCCACTTAATATTGCATCCCAGACTGGGTTTTTGTTCTGTAGAAATTGACTGGTTGCTCATCAGACAGTCAAGCGCCTCCCGAATGGAACTGCCGGTGACTGGAATTTGATTTCCCGGGCGTGAATCGTCAAGTTGGCCGCGATATACCAATTTTAAATCAGCATCGTAAATAAAAAAGTCAGGGGTGCAGGCCGCTTGATAAGCTTTGGCTACTTCCTGGGTTTCATCAAATAAATAAGGGAATTGATAGTTCTCCTGGATAGCCGTGATGCGCATGTTTTCAGGGGAATCATCCGGGTAATTTTTAACATCGTTAGAGTTTATAGCAATAAAACTGATGTCTTTGCCGGAATAATCTTTTGCCAATTGACTGAGCTCTCTATTGACATGCTTTACATAAGGGCAATGATTACAGATAAACATAATGACAGTAGCAATCTTGCCCTGATGTGAACGCAGATCGACCCGTTTGTTAGAGATCACATCAGTCAGGGAAAATTGAGGAGCGGGCGTTCCCAGTTCTGTCATATTTGAAGGTGTTCTTGCCATAGCTACTCCTTTAGTACAGTTAGCTAAAAATTACATTAATAATAGCAATAAGTGCAAACAAACTGTTTAATATCGCCCAGAGTAATACCAGCGGATTTTTTTTAACAATAGAAAAGGCATAAATCGCCAGGGATACGCCGCCAATAAAAAATATCCAGTCATTGGCATAAGCAAAACCGATAGATAAACTTCCAATTCCAACAATCCCAATCAAAAGATAGATATTATTGAGTTGTCCGATAAGGTAGAAAAAGGTCAATAGCTGAATACATAACAGGACAGGGATAGCAAATTGCAGGATAGAACCAATCCCAAGCAATATAGCACCATGGCCCGCAATCAATATTAACTCGAGAGCAATGAAAAAAACCAGCCTTGAATAAATAGCCGTGATTAAAAGCAGGCTGGAGCCAGCAACATAATAAGCTTGCGCATTAAACTGGGTAAAACCATACAGAGTAATGATCGCTCCCGCTATGCCAACGAGTAGAAAGAAATAATCACGGAATGTTAGCGACATCTTGTTACCAGCGTAAATAGATGCCTTTTGCTGCTGAGTCATTGATAACTTCACGTTGTGGTTTGTTAGTGGAAACCCAATAATTACCCATATTGCTTAAAGCGAATTTTGCTCTTGGGTATTGGCATACATCGAGAACCTCACGGCAATCGACTTTTTCAGTGTTGTTATCTTCTACAACAAAACATTGAAAGTTAAATTCTTTTTCATCGGATGCAAATGCAGCCCAATTTGCAGCCTGTAATTTTGCTGTTAGGGGAGGACTCATAAATACTTCTTTTGTCTCGATACGTTGCAATTCAACATTATGAGTGCTTCGATTCTGAATGAGGTAGTAGCTTTGTTCGCCAGTTTCATTAAGGACTAAATTGTATCCATTATAGCCAAAGCCTGTCACTTCACAGCCTCGTGGAAAGCCTTCAGCGTAGCCGCTTACTGAAGCAAGAATAGACAAAACTCCTGCAAACCCTGTTTTAACTAATGACATTATTAACCTTATACCAATTCAAAAGCGGCTATTTTAAATAGATCGAGTCTAAAAGTGAACCTACTTTTAGACCTTGTTTTCTAATTCTTCCCGATGAGCGATGATACGTGATTTAATCATCGGATAATAGGTTCGATAAATACTTAATGCCAGATAGATCACAATATAAATAAGTGAGACGGCCAGGCAGAATGGATTCAAAACCGGGTAGGTCCATAAAATTATCGCGGAACAGATCCCGTACATAATTGAAAATACATGCATCAATATCTTTAAAGCTTTGGATTCTGTCAGATAATCAAGCCTTGAGGGATAGACATATTTAACAGGCACAAAAACCAACAGGCAAAGGATCCCTAAAATGAGTGCATTGGTGTACATCGAGGTGTTAAAAATAAACATATAGAAAATGACGATATTCCAATAGCAGGGAAAGCCCTTAAAGAAATGATCGGGAGTTTTAGCATCAGACTGGGTAAACTGATAAGAAGAAGTAATTGTAATCGCTATAATTATCAATAAATTAAGCGAAGGAGGCAGCATGTCGGCCTTCACATATAAAAAGAAACAAGGGGTGATGACATAGTTGACATAATCTACAAGGTTATCCAGCAATGCGCCATCGATGTTTGGTAATACCATCTTAACCTTGACCAGCCTCGCAAAAGTACCATCAAGAGCATCGATGACAACAGCGATAGCCATATACCAAAGCGCTTGCTGGTATTCCTGTTGGTAAATTTTAATAAGGGTTAATATTCCCACATACGCAGCGCTGGCAGTAAATGCATGGACGGCCCAGGCGACCAGATATTGAGAAAAACGGTAGCCCAGATTTTGTTTTGTCATTTTTAATCCTGTATGCAAGTACGATCTTGGAATTATTCCAAACGTAACAAATTACAAAATAGTAACAACAATCAATTATTAGAGGCAAGAATGACAGTTATCTAAGTGATTTAATTGTGTAATTAAAGCCAACCCTATATAAAAATAGATCCAAATAATTAATTATTATACTTTTTCCAGTATCCAGAAATGTGCATGAGAGTGTTATACTTAGCTTTAAATAAATTCTCGGTATCGGTGTCAAGTCGGGGAAGATCGCTCACAGGAGATGAAATATGATATTTCAAACCGTTAATCCGGCAAATGAAAAAGTAATTAATGAATATACTGCACTGGATTTTAAGGCAGCTGAACAAAAAATAGATTCAGCCTTCGCCGCCTACACACATTGGAGAAAAAAGTCATTCAGCGACAAATCTGTTCTGGTCAATGCCTTGGCTAAACTCCTAAGGCAAAAAACAGAAGCATTGTCTCAAATGATTACAATGGAGATGGGTAAGCCAATGACGCAGGCACAGGCCGAAATTGAAAAATGCGCCTGGCTTTGTGATCATTATGCCCTGCATGCAGAACACTATTTGGCTGACCACAGTATCCAGACGGAAATGAAAAAAACGCTTGTCTGTTACAAGCCAATGGGGGTAATTCTAGCGATTATGCCCTGGAATTTTCCATTTTGGCAGGTATTTCGTTGTGCAATTCCAGCCATCATGGCTGGGAATGCCGTGATATTAAAACATGCGCCAATTTCAATCGGCGCAGGCAATTTAATGGAACAATTATTTCTTGAGGCAGGTTTTCCCCTGGGTTTATTTCAGAATTTAATCATTGACAATGAGGTGGCCGCGAAAGTGATTGCACACCCGCAGATTGCTGGATTAAGTTTCACCGGAAGTGAGAAAGCAGGCCGTATAGTCGGCGGAGCCGCTGTTTCACATCTGAAAAAGGCTGTTCTCGAGTTAGGGGGCAGCGATCCCTATTTAATACTCGAGGATGCGGATCTGGATATTGCCGCCCAGGCTGTTGTTTCTTCGCGTTTAAATAATTGCGGCCAGGTTTGTATTGCTGCAAAGCGCGTTATTGTTGTTCAATCAATTAAAGAGAAGCTGCAAGAGAAGATCCAGCAATTAATAGTTGAGTATAAAATGGATGATCCGGCAAAAAAAACGACGCGTCTTGGTCCAATGGCCAGAAATGATTTACGAAAAACGCTTCAACAGCAAGTAGAGCAAAGTATCAGCAAAGCTGCGGGACTTATTTGCGGAGGACAAATTCCGCAAGGGGCCGGCTTCTATTACCCGCCAACCTTACTGGTTGATGTAAAACCCGGTATGCCGGCATTTGACGAGGAATTATTCGGACCAGTTATTGCGCTGATTGATGCCAGAGATGAAAAACAAGGTATTGAGCTTGCCAATCATACCCGATATGGGCTGGGAGCGGCGGTTTTCACTCGTGATCTTGAGCGTGGTGAAAGAATCGCCCGCGACGAAATAGAGGCTGGCTCCTGTTTTGTAAATGCATTTGTTGCATCTGACCCCCGTGTTCCCTTTGGAGGTATAAAGAATTCAGGAATAGGCCGCGAGCTTTCCCGTGAGGGGATCCTGGAATTTGTAAATGTAAAAACCGTTGCAATTAAATGAACAGACAAATCATAGTCATTGATACACAGGAACAATTGATGTATTGCTACGAATCCGACTGTATTCGATTTGTTTATCCTGTTTCCTCTGCGAAAAACGGCTTGGGTGAAGCAAAAGGGAGCTTCTGTACCCCCAGAGGCTGGCACCGTATTCATAGCAGATTGGGGTTGACAGCACAACCCAATGCAGTATTTGTAGCCAGAGAGTGGACAGGAGAGGTTTATACCGAGGAATTCGCCAGTCAATTTCCTCAACGGGACTGGATTCTAACCCGCATTTTGCAATTGGATGGCATGGAACCCGGAAGGAATCAGGGTGGGGAAGTGGATAGTCTTAACCGCTATATCTACATTCATGGAACGCCTGATAGCAGCCGGTTACGTCAGCCAGGGTCTCATGGCTGCATTCGTATGAATAATAGCCAGATCATCGAGTTAACTGACTGGGTAGAGGTTGGAACCCCGGTTTATATTCGTTAGGCTTCGGAAATGAATGGGAATTTTCGAGAAAATCTGCAGATTGTTTATATTTCTGTGCTTTAATTTCTCGCATATTTAATAGGGTACAGTATATAATTCGTCACAAAAATTTATTCCCATCCTGATGAGGTAAATGCATGTCTTATAAGTTCGAAGCGGGCAAGGATCTGATTATCCAGGAAGTTGTAGATAAATTGCGTCAGAAAATGACTGGTGAGCAGGGGCTTTTTTGTGCGGAATTTGTTCGCCAATTTTATGGTACCGTAGCGCTTGAAGATCTGGGTGAGTGGGATATTGATGATCTGTATGGCGCAGCCATCAATTTTTGGGCACTCATTCAGCAACGCTCAACCAATGAAACCAAAATCCGTATTTATAATCCCGATTATGAAAGGCATGGGTGGCAGACTACGCATACTGTAGTTGAAGTCATTACCGATGATATGCCTTTTCTGGTTGATACATTACGCATGGTCATTAACCGTCTTGGGCTGGTATCGCACCTGGTTATTCATATGGGCGGCTTTACGGTTCGAAGAAACAAGGAGCATCAGGTCTCTGAGGTATTACCCCGAGGCAGCAGCGAAAAAGGGCAATCTTTGTATGTAGAGGCCCCTATTTTTATCGAGATTGATCGCCAGACTGATCCGGAAGTGCTTGAGGAATTACACCGGAATTTTGAGCGTGTCCTGGAAGATAACCGTGCTATTGTAGAAGATTGGCCCATGATGCGGCAAAGAGTGCGTGAAGCAATTGATGAACTCAGTGAGGCTGCAAGTGTTATTGATCAGGCTGAGGTGGAAGAAGCAAAAGAATTTTTAAGCTGGATAGAGGATCATCATTTTACGTTCCTGGGGATCCGCGATTACGATCTGGTGCATAAAGGCCAGGAAACAATCCTGCAGCCGATTGCACAAACCGGTCTGGGGGTTTTGCGTGCGAGTATGAGCAAGTCGAATGTTCGCAGCATTTCGGCGATGACGCCTGAAGCGCGTGAACTGACATTGTCCAATCGTGCACTGGTTATGTTTAAAACCAATACAGAGGCGACTGTTCATCGAGGCGCCTATACCGATTATATCGGCGTGAAACGCTTCAACAAGCAAGGACAGGTCATTGGCGAAAGACGTATTATCGGACTCTATACTTCAGCGGCATATAATACCAATCCCAAGCATATTCCTTTTCTAAGGCATAAAGTAGCTACGGTGATGAAGAACTCCAACCTGAATCCCCGAAGCCATGCCGGAAAAGTGCTGCTTAATATTCTCGAAACCTTGCCAAGAGATGATTTGATTCAAGCGTCCGAAGACGAATTGCTTGAAATTGCAATGGGTATTTTCTATATGCAGGAGCGCCGCCGTATCCGCATGTTTGCGCGGACAGACGTGTATCGCCGTTTTGTATCCTGTCTGGTGTATGTACCCAAAGAGCGGTTTAATACTGAATTGCGTCAGGCGATGCAGAAAGTACTGGCAGAAAGTTTTAACGCACAGGAGATTAGCTTCTCAACCTGGTTCTCTGAATCAGTACTTGCCCGGATCCATTTCATTATCAAAACCAATCCCCAGGATAATACGGAATGGGATTTCAAAGAAATCGAGCAAAAGCTTATCGAGATTGGCCGTTCCTGGACAGATGATTTGCAGCATTTCCTGTCAGAAGCGTTTGGTGAAGAAATGTCGAACCGGCTTAATGCGCGTTATAAATCAGCATTCCCTGGCGCTTACCGCGATAATTTTACGCCTCGAACGGCTGTCTATGATATCAAGCATATAGAGGCCTTATCCAAAGATAATCCGCTGGTAATGAATTTTTATCGTCCTATGGATGAAGTCGCAAATAGTTTCCGGCTTAAAATTTATCAACACGATAACACCATTCCATTGTCAGACGTACTACCTATCATTGAGCGTCTGGGAATGCGTGCTATCAGTGAGAGACCTTATACATTAAAATTCGAAGATGGCAAAACCACCTGGATTAATGATTTCTCCTTGCAATACACCGGGGGCGATTGCTTTGATATCGATGAAATCAAGGATTTGTTCCAGAATGCCTTTGCCAGCGTATGGTTCGGTGAAGCAGAGAATGACGGTTTCAATCAGCTGGTGCTCGCGGCGGGTCTGAACTGGGAACAGGTCGCTGTCTTACGCACTTATGCGCGCTATTTCAAACAAATAGGGCTTACATTCAGCCAGGAGTATATTGAGTCTGCGCTGAATAACAATCCCATGATTGCTAAAAAGCTGGTTGAGCTTTTTGAAATGCGCTTTAATCCGCAGGCTAATCCCAAACGGGAAATTCAGTTTGGCGAGAAGGTAGAGGAAGTGTTTGCTGCATTGGATAATGTCGCCAATCTTGATGAAGATAAAATTATCAGACAATACGTTCACACAATGGCCGCCACGCTGAGAACTAATTATTATCAGGTGGATGAACAGGGTAGGAGTGCGCCTTATCTTTCTATAAAATTGAATAGTAAATTAATACCCAACTTACCCAAGCCGCATCCTTTATTTGAAATTTTTGTTTACTCCCCCCGATTTGAAGGCGTGCATCTTCGTGGCGGCAAGGTTGCCCGAGGAGGCTTGCGGTGGTCAGATCGCCGTGAGGATTTCCGAACTGAAATTTTAGGCCTGATGAAAGCCCAGCAGGTTAAAAATGCCGTAATTGTTCCCTCTGGTGCGAAGGGAGGATTTGTTCCCAAGCGCCTGCCGGTGAATGGCTCAAGGGAAGAGGTGCTGGCAGAAGGTATTGCCTGCTATCAGGATTTTATCCGTGGCCTGCTTGATATTACTGACAATTACAAAGAGGGTAATATTGTCAAACCTGAACATGTAGTTTGCTTTGATGAAGATGATCCTTACCTGGTTGTCGCTGCAGATAAAGGGACTGCGACTTTCTCGGATATTGCCAATGCCATCTCCCTGGAGTATGGGTTCTGGCTGGGAGATGCATTTGCATCTGGCGGCTCAGTTGGCTATGACCACAAGAAAATTGGTATTACGGCCCGCGGTGCCTGGGAGTCAGTCAAACGGCATTTCTATGAAATGAATGTCGACATCAACACGACTGATTTCACTGTGGTGGGTATCGGTGATATGGCAGGTGATGTTTTCGGTAATGGAATGCTCTTGTCGCACCGCATTAAACTAGTTGCCGCTTTTAACCACATGCATATTTTTATCGATCCAAATCCGGATACGGAGGTAAGCTTCAAAGAACGTCAGCGTTTATTTAATTTACCGCGTTCCACTTGGGCGGACTACGATAAGAAATTAATCTCCAAGGGCGGTGGTGTTTTCAATCGTAATGCCAAATCCATTGCAGTGAGTAAAGAGATGAAGCAGATATTCGGAATTAAGCAATCCGATATCGAACCGAACGAATTAATTCGGCTGCTTTTACGCGCCAAAGTCGATTTACTCTGGAGTGCGGGAATTGGGACTTTCGTTAAAGCAACCACTGAAACCCATCTGGATGTCGGGGATCGAAGCAATGATGCCATTCGTATCAATGCAACCCAATTACGCTGCAAGGTTGTTGCCGAAGGCGGGAACCTGGGCTTGACCCAGCTTGCCAGAATCGAATACTCCCTGGCAGGCGGTCTGATATACACAGACTTTATCGACAACTCGGCAGGGGTAAGCTGCTCTGATAAAGAAGTCAATATCAAGATCCTGTTGAATACAATTGTTGCCGCCGGTGATTTAACGTTCAAACAGCGAAACGAGCTTTTGGAAGAAATGACTGAAGAGGTAGCAACTCTTGTATTAAAAGATAATTTTACGCAAACACGCTCAATCAGCTTTACTGCGGCTAACTCATTGCGAATGGTCGAGCTGCATACTCGTTATATTAATGAGTTGGAGCGCTCTGGAAAAATAGATCGCGCCCTGGAGTTCTTGCCTGATGATAAAGTATTCATGGAAAGAAAGCTCTTAGGAAAAGGTCTTGGCCGGCCTGCGATTGCCGTGTTGCAAAGTTATAGCAAGACGATCCTTAAAGAGCAGATTCTGGCGACCAATGTGCCGGAAGATAGTTATCTGAAAGGAATCTTGATTAGCTATTTCCCCAAGCCTTTGCAAGAGCGGTTTAGCAAGCAGATGCAGGAACATCCATTGAAGCGTGAAATTATTGCGACCAAATTAAGTAATATCATAATCAATGAGATGGGCTTCCATTTTGTATTCCGTATGCAGGAAGAAACAGGCGCTCCAGTATCGGCTATTGTACGCGCTTATATGATCGCCAGAAGCACACTGGATATTGATAATATCTGGCAGCAGATAGCGAATCTGGAAACCCTGATTAGCGTTGAAAAGCAAACTGATCTGGTAATGTCTTGCGTTCGCCTGCTAAGAAGAACGACAAGATGGTTCCTGCGAAATCAACGACTGCGTTTGAATATCAGCAAAGCGGTCAAGGCCTTTGCCCCTGGTGTCGCTGAGCTAAAGCAGGCTATCCCCGATATTTTTGGTGCTCATTACAAGGAAGCTTATACACTTCAATATAATCAAAAGATTGAGGAAGGATTAAGCCCGCAACTGGCGCATAATTTAACAACAGTTCGCGCGATGTTCTCAGCGATGGATATCGTTGAGGTTGCCCGACTGCTTGATATCAGCGTGCCGAAGGTCGCAGAATTGTACTTTGGTATTGGCGAGTTTCTTGATTTGGACTGGATCCGTTCCCAGATTATTGCCCATCCAACAGACAATAATTGGGAGGCCCTGTCGCGAGAAGCATTGAGAGACGATTTAGATTGGCAGCAAAGGCAGTTGACCATGGGAGTTGTAACGCTGGATAATCAGCAGAAAGACTTCATGGGCTGCTTTAACGCCTGGGCGGAAAGTCACTCCGGTTTGATTGAGCGCTGGAAGCACATATTGTCTGATTTACGCGCCAGTTCAAGCCTGAATTATACGATGTATTTCGTCGCAATTCGGGAGTTACTGGATCTAACGCAAACTACCATGCAAATGACTGAAAAAGAAGCTGTTGTGTAGAAGCTGCGGCGTTTATCAAGGCTACAGCTAATGTAGCCTTGATAGCCTAAACAATTAAAGTTTAAAAAGGAGTTTAAATGTATAAAAACAGATCGGTGTCTCATTATTCTGCTGGGTCAAAATTCTTCCACTGGCTCATTGCTTTGCTTGTGATAGTCATGCTTGCCGTCGGTTTTTTCCTTGACGATGTGCCAGATCAATATGCTGGAACAGCGTTTATGGTTCACAAATCAATTGGACTAAGTATTTTATTACTAGTTGTTTTACGAATCATCTGGATAATTCACAGTGGAAGACCCCCTCTGCCTGAAAATGTGCCATTATGGGAAAGAGTATTTTCTCGTATAGTTCAATACGCTTTGTATCTGTTTCTGATTTTAATGCCGCTTTCTGGATGGATAATGTCCGTGGCAGCAAACCGTACCCCAAAATATTTCGGTTTCTTTAATGTCCCCTTTCCAGGGATCCCTACAGATAAAGGCCTCTCCAAATTAATGTTTGAATTCCATGAGACGATAGCCTGGATTTTGATAGTATTGATTGCTCTACATGTTGCCGGCGCTTTGAAACATCATTTTATTGATAAGGATGATGTGTTGAAGAAAATGATGCCGGGATCATGAGGTTCCTGCTGGGCAAATCCGAATCCCCGCGGCATCGACCAGCGAATCCCCGCGGCACCGACCGCGGGGTCCATGCCTGTTGGAGTAGCATGGTCGTCAGACAAGTTTCAATGTTGCCAAAAAATAAGATTTAACAGGTTGTCATAAACTAAGTGTGCTTAACATTAAATTGGCTTCGTGTGGGCCCCGCGGTCGCAGCCGCGGGGATTCGGACGGTCAACTGCACGCGGGGATTCGGACGGTCAACTGCACGCGGGGATTCGGACGGTCAACTGCACGCGGGGATTCGGACGGTCAACTGTACGCGGGGATTCGGAGGGTCATTCCTCGGGAATCCGATATTCGGCCTTACTCAATTTGACAGCTTGTGCATGATTTTCAAAATAAACCGTTTCCGGGTGTTCAAATAGAATGCTGATTGCGACCAGGTAGCGATTTAAGCCGATAGGGCAATAATCAATAACTTCGCCGACTTCGGTACTTTTATCTTCCCTTAATACGCGCTGACCGAGCTGCAAATCTTCCCCGGTTTCAATAAAAAATACGGCCAGCTTGTGTTTAAGCGTTGCTTTATAGTGGGTTCGAGCGATGATTTCCTGTCCCTTGTAGCATCCTTTTTGAAAATCAAGATATCCCGCCAGATGCAAATCCACGCGGTGAGGAAGGAAAAGTCCGCGGGATGAAGGATAAATTTCTATTCTTTTCTGTAGAAGCTGCAGCTGATGCCATGCTGCTGAGCCGAAGAGATGGCCGGTCTTATCAAAATAATTTCGTATATCATTATCTTTACTGATGATTTGGTAAAAGCCATTACCAAGAGAGAAACAGCAAAGCATCTGGCTGGACACCACTGCATACTGTTCAGTGGGAAGGGTGATGCCAAAATGTGCAAGCGCTTGCGAGTGTGGAGGCGCATACAAACCAAACACAGACAAGTCAGAAGCTGCACGCAGTTGAACGCGGCTTAGCATAGCTGGCTTATTCAATGACTCGATGGTTTTCTCAGTTAAATCCTGGGGCAATATTAATTGATAGTTTTGCCAGTTAATAATATTCGCCAAGGCTAGGATACGTCCTTTTAGATTGCAAAAGGCAGCTTGCCGCATTGTTTCAGAATTAATTTTCGAAATATCGCAAGTCAATTGGCCTTGCAGAAACTCCATTGACTTATTACCAGTTACCTCAATGACTGACAGATAGCTCAAATCAAAAAGTGCAGGAAAGCCAGGCGGCAGTTGAACGTTCTGAGTTTCTTCGGACTGGGCAATCATGGAGTAGATTCGATTGTCGATTTGGATATTTTTCATAAAAGGCCTGATTGGAATGGATAAGGAATTAATTTGCAGTGTACTGGTATTATATTGTAACATTTGCCGATTTTTAAGTAGTGATGAAAACCAATGGATCCCACTAGAAAAGCCAGAATTGCGTGGCGCTGCCGCAGGGGAATGCTGGAACTTGATTTGCTCTTTCAGTCATTCCTGAAATATAGTTTTGACGAGCTCAAGACGGAGCAGTTCGATACGCTGGAGCGGCTTTTAACTTGCGATGATCCGGATTTATATACCTGGTTAATGACGGATATATTGCCAGAGGATAAGGAGTTGTCCCAGCTTGTACAATTCATTAAGCAACGGCATAGAGCTAAGTAGATCTGCAAATTATATTAAACTGGCTTTATTCTTGTATTTGTTTGCCTTCATGATGTTAATGAACGCTTCCTTTGGCATTTTTATAAAGGCTATTTTAAGCGTGGCTGTCAGCGTTCAATTGCGCTTGCTCATTAAATCACCCTATCCTGGTGGAAGACTAAATCTTCAGTATTTAAATGAAGAATGGATTATTCACCGAAACAGTCAAACCCAGATTTTTACTAAACGCAGGCTCTTATTAAATACAGGCGTGTTCTTTCTACTTGAGTTTTCTTCCCCCACACAGCGAATTGTTATTCCAGTTTTTCTGGATCAACTATCCTCAACAGAATTTCGCTCAATTATCCTCGGTTTGAATGTGAATGAGTTATAATCAATAAGAGCAATGTTAAAGCATTTGTCAGTTATGACGATAATTTAAAAGTGATCATACAAAGAGCAAATTATGTCTGCGCTAGAAAAAGATCTGGATAGGGAATTGATCAATCAGGCACGAAGTGGAGAAAGGGCGGCAATTGGCCGATTATTGTATCATTATCGGCCTGCAATTCTGTTCCATATTAAATCCCAGGTTGATGAAATCGCAGACGTAGAGGATCTGGTTCAGGAAGTATGCATCAAAGTGTTTCGGTTCATAACTCAGTTTGATTACAAGGCGAATTTCAAGACCTGGCTATACAAGATCACGCAAACGACAATCATTAATTATTATCGCAGCCGGCGGCTGGATACTGTAGAAATATTTTCTGAAGAACCGGATACTCAGGATAGTTCTCCTGAGCAAGAGGCTATCCGTCTTGAGCTTAGTGAACAAATAACTCAATTTTTACTTAGCCTGCCAAAGACATTGCAAAAATGTTTTTATCTTTATAGCGTTTTAGGATTAGCCTATGAAGAAATTGCTGTAAGAATGCATTGCCCATTGGGTACGGTACGTTCAAGAATTCATCGTATCCGCTCAACGATTCTGGTTATTTTGAAATAGCTGCGTGCGGCATGGGGTATTTGCTGGGCTTTACCGCCCAGCCTACTATTACCTTGTAAGAAAGCTGTGCTAGAATGTGGCATTTGATAATAACTCGAATAAAAATGCTTGAAAGCGATCGTTTGATTAGTGCTGTCCAGGTAGGTTCAGAAGAGGCTATCGATCGGGCTATCCGCCCCTTGAGCCTTGATGATTACATTGGTCAGGATGCTGTTCGCACCCAAATGCGCATTTTTATGGAAGCAGCCAAAAGACGATGTGATGCCCTTGATCATGTTCTTGTCTTTGGACCACCTGGCTTGGGAAAAACGACACTGGCCGGAATCATTGCCCATGAGATGGGCGTAAATCTCCGTCAGACTTCTGGCCCAGTGCTTGAGAAAGCAGGGGATATCGCCGCTCTATTAACCAATCTTGAAGAAAACGATATCCTGTTTATTGACGAGATCCATCGCTTAAGCCCGGTTATTGAGGAAATTCTATATCCCGCAATGGAAGATTACAAACTGGATATAATGATTGGCGAAGGTCCCGCTGCCCGTTCAATCAAGCTGGAGTTACCCCCATTCACTCTTGTGGGCGCAACAACCCGTGCCGGCCTGTTAACCTCACCCTTAAGAGATCGTTTTGGGATTGTTCAGCGTCTTGAGTTTTATTCAACTGAAGCCTTGACACAAATAGTAAAGCGTTCTGCACATTTACTTAAGGTTAATACTGAAGAAAGCGGGGCCAAAGAAATCGCGCTTCGTTCGCGGGGAACACCGCGTATAGCCAACCGTTTGTTAAGACGGGTTCGGGACTATGCTGAGGTGTGTGGACAAGGTATCATTACTCTGCATATGGCAAAAAAAGCACTGGAAATGCTTGATATTGATAAAAATGGTTTCGATCTGATGGATAGAAAATTGCTGCAGGCAGTCATCGAGCGCTTTGACGGCGGACCTGTTGGGGTTGACAGTATTGCAGCAGCCATCGGTGAAGAGAAAGGCACTATTGAGGACGTGCTGGAGCCATTCTTAATCCAGCAGGGTTTTCTGATGCGTACACCCCGAGGACGCATTGCTTCGCCTCTTGCTTATCAGCTTTTCGGCTTACAGCCTGCGGAGAGGGTATAATGTCTCACTATACTCATTCTTGCCAGTTCCGTGTTTATACCGAAGATACAGATTATATCGGTGTTGTTTATTATGCTAATTATTTAAAATTCTTTGAAAGGGCGAGAACTGAGTTACTACGCGAGAATGGATTGATGCTTTCTACATTATCGGACGAAAATTGTTTTTTTGTTATTGCAGAGGCGGGACTGAAGTATAAACAGCCGGCACGGTTGGACGATCTGGTAACAATCACCACGAGTGTAAAAAATAAGACGGCTTGCAGTGTTTTATTTGAACAAACCATGAAGAATGAGCATAATAGCGAACTTTGCAAAGCATTAATAACGGTTGTTTGTATCAATAAAAATAACAGACCACAGCGATTGCCTGAGCGTTTTAATGCATTGCAAGGCTAGCGTTATGAATATTTATATCAAATTTAACTTTTAAGAGGCTGGAGGATACAGTGGGAACCCATGCGAGCGTATTAGCGTATTTCATACAGGCAGGCCTGGTTGTCAAAACCGTCATGCTGATTCTGCTTGTCGCTTCGATCACCTCGTGGACACTTATTATACAAAGGGCCTGGTATTTTAAACGTAAAAAATCAGAATGCGATAATTTCAGCCAACGATTCTGGGATAGCAGCGATTTGAGCAAACTCTATGCGGATGTAGATGGGAATCCTGACAATAAGCATGGTCTGGCTTCCATTTTTCATGCTGGCTTTAAAGAATATGTCCGCTCAAGAAAGCAGGGTGCCATTGCGCTTGAACCGATTCAGCGAGTGATGCAAATTACCCATAACAAAGAAGCGATTCAACTGGAGCAGCATTTACCCTTTTTTGCTTCTGTGGGTTCAATTGCCCCGTATGTTGGTCTGTTTGGTACAGTGTGGGGAATTATGACTTCTTTCCAGGCCTTGGGACAGGCTTCCCAAGCTACCATTGCGATGGTGGCTCCAGGAATTTCCGAAGCGCTGGTAGCGACTGCCCTGGGTCTGTTTACCGCCATTCCGGCCGTAATAGCGTTTAATCGCTATTCGACCAGAGCTACTGGTATATTGGAACAATACGATTTATTTCAGGACGAGCTTATCGCATTAATCGAACAACAAACGACTGTACCGATTAGAGGATAACTTCCATGTTAAGAAAGAAACACAAGCAAAGAGGAGGCCCCATTGCTGAGATCAATGTGGTTCCTTATATCGACGTCATGCTGGTTCTGCTAGTCATTTTTATGATCACCGCACCTATGTTATCCCAGGGGGTAACCGTTGATTTGCCCAAGGCTGCCTCGACTGAATCCCTAAAAGACAGCGAACGAGAACCCATTATTGTTTCGGTCAATCAGCAGGGCGATTATTTTCTCAATATTAATGCGCAACCTGAAATGCCTATTGAACCCCATGCGCTGGTTGTGAGAGTTGCGGCTGAACTTGAATTAGCCAAACAAAATAATCAGTCCATCAATGTGCTGGTTAAAGGCGACCAGGGTGTTCCCTATGGAAAAGTGGTGTCGGCAATGGGATTCCTGAAACAGGCGGGAGCTGAGAAAGTCGGGTTGATGACGGACTCTACTCAGGAAACGGAGATGCAGGGATGATGAATGATATGAGTTATCGCAAAGCGTTTATCGCAGCGCTCGTCATGCATTTCTGCCTGATGCTTTTCCTGTTGCAGGACTCCTCTAGCAATGAGCGGCCTGTATTGGTTGCTGATAACAAGGACGCGCCAGGGCCGATGATGCCTATGGAACAGACAGAACAGCCCAGGCAGGAAATTGTAAAAGCGGTGAGTGTGGACAGTCAGGAAGTGATGGAGACGATTAACCGGCTCAAACAGGAAAAAATACAGC
This sequence comes from Legionella birminghamensis, assembly GCF_900452515.1. Classification (NCBI taxonomy): domain Bacteria; kingdom Pseudomonadati; phylum Pseudomonadota; class Gammaproteobacteria; order Legionellales; family Legionellaceae; genus Legionella; species Legionella birminghamensis. The sequence continues at coordinate 1,960,447 of NZ_UGNW01000001.1, read as the reverse complement.
AGCAGAGAGCTGAACAGGCTCGGCAGCAGGCTTTAGCGAAGCAAGCGGAAGATGCACGCAAGGAGCGCTTACGTGAGCAGCAGCGTTTGGCTAAATTGAAAGATGAGGCGGCAAAACTGGCGATTGCCCGTAAGAAGCAGATTGAAGAAGAACAAAAACACTTGAAACAATTGGCTTTGCAAAAAGAGCAGGAAGCCAAACGTTTAGAGGAGTTAAAACGTAAACAGCAACAGCTTGAGAAGCAGCAGCAGGAAGTAGCAAAGCAAGCGGAACTTAAAAAAAAACAGGATGAACAGAAAGCCAAAGAAGCTCAGCAGTTAGCAGAGAAGCAAGCCGCAGAAAAAGCTGCAGCCGATAAACTGGCCGCAGAAAAAGCGCTCGCAGAAAAGGCTGCTGCCGAAGCCAGGGCTGCACAGCAAAAATTGGCTGCCCAGCAGGCGGCCGCTGAGGCAGCTGCACAACAGGCCAGAATGGCTGGTGAAGTTGACAAATACAAGGCTATGATTGTGAATGCCATCGGCAGGCACTGGATCTTACCTGAAAATATTGACAATGGTTTATCCAGCCAGTTTCGGATTCGTTTAGCGCCAGATGGTGCCGTAATTGATGTTACCTTAACACGCAGCAGCGGCGACCCCATTCTGGATCGTTCTGCGCAAACAGCTATTTTTAAAGCATCGCCATTGCCGGTGCCAAGTGATCCCGAAACCTTCAATTTATTTCGGGATATCAGTTTAACAGTCCGACCTGAGAATGTTAGGGGGTAATTTATTGTGTTTATGAGGAAACTTTTCAGCAGTTTTTTGATGCTGGCATCGAGTCAGCTTTTTGCACTTGATCTGGAACTGACGCAGGGAATTAATTCCGCCTTGCCCATTGGAATTAATTCCTTTGGGGAAAATAGCAGCGCCCAGGAGCTCACTGCTGTTATTAATAATGATTTGCGCTTATCCGGCCAGTTCAAAATTATCAGTTTGTCGCCAATGGAAATGAATGGTGCAGGCGCGTGGAAACAGGCAGGCGCTGATAGTGTATTGACCGGTAGAGTCAATCCTATTGGTTCAAATCGCTATGACATCAGCTTTGAATTACTGGACACAGTCAGCCAGAACAAGCTGTTGCTGTCTAAAAGCTTTCAGGTGAGTGCAAATGATATTCGCCCTCTGGCGCATCATATCAGCGATATGGTTTATGAAAAACTGACGGGCGAACGAGGCATATTCTCCACTCGAATTGCCTATATTCTTGTCCAAAGGGCAGGAGGACGTGCCCGTTATTCTTTAGAGGTGGCTGACGCTGACGGCTTTAATCCACAAAGTTTGCTGGTTTCACCTGAGCCAATTATGTCGCCTTCCTGGTCGCCAGACGGTAGAAAAATCGCCTATGTGTCGTTCGAGAAACGAAAAGCACAGATTTTTATTGTTTCGGTAGATTCTGGTAAACGCCAATTGGTTACTGATTTTACTGGAATTAATGGTGCACCTACCTGGTCGCCAGACGGTCGTCAATTGGCTGTTGTTTTATCCAAGAGTGGAAGCCCCAAAATTTATGCGATTGATCTTGCTTCCGGAGGCATGAAGCAGCTCACTTTCGGAGATTCTATCGATACAGAGCCACGCTATTCACCTGATGGCCGTTCCTTATTATTCACTTCTGGACGAGGCGGTTCACCGCAGGTGTATAAATTGTCGTTGGCCGATGGCAGTATTAGCCGTATGACCTATGACGGTAATTATAATGCGCGTGCAACCTACACGCCCGACCAGAAGCATTTAGTAATGCTGCACCGGGAGAGCAGTAAATTCAATATTGGTGTCCAGGATACCAATAACGGTCAATTGAATTTGTTAACCTTTGCACCACTCGATGAATCGCCTTCGGTATCGCCTAACGGCCGATTGGTGCTTTACGCAACCCGCTATCAGGATAAAGGGGTTTTAGGGGTGGTTTCAATTGACGGGCGGATCAGGTTACGCCTGCCTGCACGGCAAGGGGATGTACAGGAGCCTGCGTGGTCACCTTATTTAGGATAAATGACAAATGCTAAATCAGGTAAGGACACTTGTCTGTTTATGTCTTCTGTTGTTCATGGGGGAAGCCTGCAGCTGGAATGCTGCAGGACATCGCCTGATAGCGCAGATTGCCTATGATCAACTAACTGATGAGGCACGTAAGGCTGTTAATCATTATAATCACCAACTGGATAGAGTGTATAAACCGATGTCCTTTGTCGATGCAGCTCCCTGGATGGACACGCTGCGATTTCGCGAGAATTTATGGCTAGAGCATTATCATTATATCGATAATCCTTTTACTCGTGACGGCACTCCGCTATCTCCGCCCGATAAGGTCAATGCTGTAACTGCCTTGAATAAAGCCATTGCCGTTCTTAAAAATAGTCAATCTTATCCCTATGATAAAGGATTTAGTTTACGAATTTTATTGCATGTTACAGGCGATATTCATCAGCCCATGCATGCAGTCAGCGAGTTTAGCCGACGTTTTCCAGAAGGGGATGCCGGGGGAAACTTTCTGGTTCTGGGGCAAAATACAATCGCTAAAAATCTGCATTCCTACTGGGATAATGGCGGCGGCCTGTTAAAAATACGCTACTCCAAGGCTGCACAGCTTAAGCGAAAAGCAAAATATGTCGAAAAAAAATGGCCCTGTGATAGTGCTTCCCAAATTTTAAATCCCGAAGTCTGGGCTGAAGAATCCTATGACATGGCTGTCAATTTAGCCTATCAGATTCATTACGGCGAAAAGCCTACTGAAGCCTATCAAAAACAGGTTAGAGCTGCTGCGGAAAAACGAATCGCTCTCGCAGGCTGCCGCCTTGCGGTTGTGCTTAATGATATATTTGGCCATGGTTAAATGATTACTGTTCAACCACCCCCAGAATTTCCGCGGCTTAGACCATAGCTATCAACACAAATGCAGTCGAATCCCCGCGGCTGCGACCGCGGGGCCCATGTCTGAGTGATCCTCAGCTTATCTCAATCCGTTCGGCCTGAGATGCCGCTTTAGCGGTGTCTCGAAGGCTTCGCTAGGTGCCAAGCCTTCGAGACGGAGCTTTGCTCCTCCTCAGGCCGGACGGTGTTAATACAATTTGGGTTAGACTGACTGATACCCTGAATAGGCATCACGTGGACCCCGCGGTCGTTTGCCGCGGGGATTCGTAGGTCTATGCCGCGGGGAATCCTAAGGTATCCATGGGTACTCTTATAAACCTTTCAGAGTGTATTTAAACTTCAATTTAATACTTACTTAATCTTTCTGTTATATGATTAATCCACTTTATCCAAGAAGTAGATATCATGAGCGGATTTACCACAATAGCAGAAAGTCCATTAGGCCGTCTTATTGCCGAGTTCAGGGAACGTCGGCAGGCGATATTGACTAAGAATAGGAACGATGAGATAAGCCTGGTGGATTCGTCTTTGAAAAAAGAGTTTTCAGAAGCGCAGGTGAAGCTTATTAACCAGGCTTTTGACTGGATGACAGAAACTGTATTGCCTGCTTTCGACAATGGTGTAGATCCAGGGGGGTTCAAACTCTACTCTTTTAAAAATCAATGCGAGAAATTATTAGAAAATACTGAGTATCTTATTTCTGATCCAGATCAACTTTTGGTACACGGGATCAGTGAAAATCTGGCCTCGTGGCTAACATCGCAAAAATTTAATGACAAGAATATTGATAATATAAAAATATTCCTGAAGGAAAAAATCAAGAATTCTGCTGGGGATTTGGTTCCCGGTTGGGAAAAAATACCCGAGTTTAGCCTGAATGATTCACTGGTTAAAATTGATGCGGCAATTGATAATTTTGATTTCAGGGCCTATTTGGTTGAAGGCCAATTTGATGCGGAAGCCTTGATTACAAATGGTAATTTTCTATGGCATTTAAAAGAAAAAATCGAAGTCAAAAATACTTATCAGCTTAGAATTTATGATCCTGTGGTCTATGATTTATTCGTAGTTTTTCAGGATTTACTTAACGGTCTACCCAATTTGATGGATGATCTGGTTCCCTTTCTCAATCCAAAGGCATTTCAATTTACTATCTTAGGCATTGGATCTACTCTGATTAGCGAGCCAGTCCGAAAAGATGTCGGAAAATTTAATTATAAAATTACAGGAATCAATGAGCCTGTTTATGCGAGTACAATTTACCTAAGGGTTCTCAACAATATCAGGTTCCTGCTGTCTAACGCAATCAAAAGTTATGAGCAAGCGCATGCACAGAAAGTGCATCAACGCGAGACGATTAATAATGCAAATCAGCAGTTCCAGCTCATTAATGATGCTATCAATACGCTTCAATCTTATAAAATTCCACAAATTGAGCCTTCGAAAAGTTCGGCGGAAGTTGTTGCTATTTATGAAGAAGAACTTTTACGGGTTGACGAGCATCAGGAAAAAGTTCAGGAGTTACATCGCTTACTGGAAGAAGTTAAAGAAACTTTGGATGAGAATATTGTTTACTCTGCTGTGCGCGAAAATGCTCGAGCATTAGGTAACAAGCTTGGCGAGGTTCAGAAAGCCTTAATACAAAGAAAACCTCAATTGTCAGAGCTTCTGGAAAAAGCCAAACTTAAAAAGCTGGCCGATGATCGCCTCGCACAAGCGAATGTTGATGATCTCTATAAATTACTCGAAGATAATTTTAAAAAAATTGAAGAAGTATCTACTGCCAAGGCAGAGACTGAGCACCTCATACAAGAAATAGATGAGGGTGCAGAAAAGTTATCAGAGCAATTTTTTAAACTGCGGAGTCAATTTATTGAGTATTTGCCAAAAATCATCGCAAACAGTACCCAACCCCCAAAACATCCGGTAAAGATACAACACCAGGATCTGAATCAGCTCATCCAGGTATTTGCTGAATGGAAAACCATTCTTGCCACCGAAAAAGTTCAGACAGAGCATGCTATTGAGCTTAGGATCCCTCTTTTGGATGCTGTAGAAAAGTGTCTAAATGAAAGTGAAAAGGACAGTTTCCCGCTTAAAGCAATTAACAAACTAGAGGTTTTACAAGGTAAATCAAAATCCGGTCTTGATTATTTTCTGACGGCAATTGGCGATGCAAGTTTTGATATTATTCGTATTGCATTTATCTCTAGCGATTATCAGATAGACAAAAAAGCAGAGTTGTACGCCCTTATTGACAAAAAAAGGAAAGAATATGCCGCTGTAATGGAGAAACAGGGTGGTATTGACGCGTTGCTAAGTGAAGCGGAGGATATCTTATGCCAGATTACGGAAATTGAAGATAATCGTACTTTCCATGAGGAACAATACGGGAAACAAAAGGCCAGTTTGGTCGAACACCAACAACAGTTAGATGACTTGCAAATAGAACAAAACAGGTTACAAGCTGTCATAAGCTTCTTTGATAGTGCAAAAAACCTACCGGATAAGGTGAATGAGCTAGATGCTGTTGAAGGTTTCCAAGAAGAAGGCGTTAAAGAATATTATAAGCAATCTGCTTTCCTAATTGAGAAAATGAATGGCTTTAAAACCAAAATTGAAATACATTCGCCATATCATGCCAATCTGAAATCCATTTTAAGCCTGAAGGAAGCAGCTGACCAGCAAATGGATACTTATTTAAAGCACGAGTTAAAGAGACAGGGCGCTACTCAGGATTTAATCTCAACCCAATTAGAAGAGATGAATCAATGCCTCAGCGCTAATCTTCATCTCGATGCATTCAATGGGCATTTGGAGCAGTTTTGCAGGCTTCGCAATCAGTTAAATGATTGCAGGAAAACAATTGAATTTATTGCAAAACTAAACCCGGCAGTAGCAGAAGAATCGGTTCAATCCCTGGCATCGGCCACTGCAGAATTTGAGAAAACCGCCAGAAAACTGGAACAAAGAGCAAATCATGTAATCGATTCTATGAGAATGAGATTTACTCCACGTGCGATGGGCGAATTAAAAAACTTAAGTTTTAACGCCGATGATGAAGGAGTTCAGAATTTTGTCATTAAACAAAATAGTTTAGATCGTGCCTATACTCAAATCGATGAGTTCTCTGTGGAAGGCATTCAATGCTTACAATCGCTTTTGAAGCAATTTGAGCCTGAAACTGCAGGAATTCATGAGAGACTCGCTGCATGTCTGGAGTATCAGCAAGAGTTTGCAGCAATCTACTCAGAGAAGGCTGCAGTTTCAGAAAATATTCAGGATAGAATAAAACGTCGCAACCAAATTCTTATAAGCTTTTCGAATGATTTAGAAATATACTTTCAGAAGCGAGCCGTCAGGCATCATCACAAGGACTTTTTCAGTAGCGCCGATAAAGATCACCGCCGCGGGTTTATTGAATCCCTGGAACTTAAATTGGCAAAGTTTAAAGCAACAGGTCAGACCAACGAGATTCTCGATTTAGTCGAGAATGAAGGAAAAGAATATCGCGGTGTTTATTTACAACCCTTATTAAATCGTTTGACACTTGCAATTAAGAACTATAACAAACAAGTACCCTCTACTTATGAAGCGCCTTTTCATTATGAAGAAAAGCATTTTTCTGAACAGCAACGCGAAGAACTGCTTAAAAAAATTCAGGTCAAGAATGTTGAAACGGCAGAAAGGATGTATTCTCTGTATAAGTCAATTCAAGCGATGAAAGTTTACGGTGAAACACTTAAAGTCGAACATGAGAAAGAAGGTACTACGGCTGTTCAATTATCTGAACAACTGTCTCGGCGGGTAGATGCGTTTTTAATGGAAAATGAGGTTTCGCTCTCCGAAAACGGCACCGTAAGTGAGGAAAAATTCCAGGATTTTGATACTGATTTTCGTGTCCACCTGCACAGCCAGGATGACGTGATGAGTAAGCAACGTAAAACCTGGCTGCCTATAGTTGGGAATATTCTTATTAGTTTATGTTCTGCTGGTTTAGCGCTGGTTGCCAAGCTGGCATACACAAAGCTCAAAGAAGGCCATGCAAGTGGGTTTTTTACCAAGACAGCCAGGATGGGATTGGTAGACGACATCGAAGAGAGTATGAAGAAATTCGCTGTGGCAAGCTGCGCTTAATTAATACCCAACATTGTTCTGGGTTGCTTGGCTTCACTTTTTCGCGAAACAAGCGTCCGTCATTGCGAGCCTTGGCGAAGCAATCCAGATCGGCTCTCCATCCGCGCATAGATCTGGTATGTGCGCAATGGTGGTTATCAGAATGCAGTGCTAGTATCTGAAATTGCTCTAACTGTTCAAATATTGAATTATCGTAACCTCTCATATACACTTAAGCTAGCAAACGGAAAAAAACAATGGAGTCCAACATGAAAGGAATATTACTATTGCCTGTCGCCTTCAGTTTAACCGCCTGCGGCTATATTCCCAGCTCAGATTATGTAAATACCGTCTACACACCCTCTTCCTGTTGTAACGCTGTAGTCGTTAAACCAGCTCCTGTTGTACGTACCAGTTGCTGTAAACAAGTCGTTCGACCAGTTGTCGTTCGACGCCCGGTAGTCACCAATACTTGCTGCACCCCTGTGCAAACCACTAATTATGAAGAAGTGACTGTTATTAATGAGCAACCCGTTGAAGTGACTCCCACTGTGTATGAAATGTATTGATAAACAAGTTAGCCCGGTGTTTTTGCTATCGAATCCACAAGTGCATGAGAATTAAAAGCTATTGAATCCCCGCGGCTGCGACCGCGGGGCCCAGACGAAGCCAATTTAATTAAGTCCACTTGTTTATGACTACCCGTTAAATCTTATTTTGGCAACATTGAAAACTTGTTTGAGTACCATGCTACTCCAACAGGCATGGGCCCCGCGGTCGGTGCCGCGGGGTTTCGGTGGTCGGTGTCACGGGGATACGGCGGTCGGTGCCGTGGGGACTCGGTGGTCGGCGCCGCGGGGATTCGGCGGTCGGTGCCGCGGGGTTTCGGTGGTCGGTGTCACGGGGATTCGGCGGTCGGTGCCGCGGGGTTTCGGTGGTCGGTGCCGCAGGGTTTCGGTGGTCGGTGTCACGGGGATACGGCGGTCGGTGCCGTGGGGATTCGGTGGTCGGCGCCGCGGGGATTCGGACGGGGAAAACATTTGTGTAGAGACTTGGGTTTTCAGCCGGGTTATCGTTGCCGGCTGAATAGTTGAAAGCTGTCATACACGATCTTGTCAATGATCTCCGTATCAAAAAAATTAGTCAGCACAACAATAATTAGTTTCTCTCTTGGAAAGTAATAATACTCGCCCTGAAATCCCGAGGTTGCTCCATTGTGCGTCCATGCCCACTCATCGCCAATTTGCTCACGGTAAATGCCAAGGCCATAATCATCCTTGGTACTGAGCATTTCTTTCAAGGAGGCAGATGACAGCAGCGTTTTTTCCTGCAAAAGGGCAGCCACAAACCGGTGTAAATCAGTTACAGTACTGATCATGCCGCTATCTCCCAAGCCAAAACCGTCATTAAGGTAGGTTACATCGATAAGCTGTTTTTCTGCGAGTGTATACCCTCGGGTTGATAAACCCAGTGTATCGGCATCATTCTGCTCTACATAGGTACCCTTCATTTCCAAGGGTATAAGGATTCGTTCTTTGATCACATCGGCATAAGAATGTCCAGTTAATTTTTCAACAATCAGTTGGAGTAATAGATAGTTAGTATTGCTGTATTCGTAAGAGCTGTCTGGGGGAAATTTCGGTTTTTTGTCGTAGACAAGCTCAATTAGCATCTCGGGCTTCCATTGATGGCCGACCATGTTCTCAATTAATCGATAATAGCTCTCGTATTCTACATAATTGGGAATTCCGCTGCGCATCTGTAATAAATTTCTGACGGTTAGCTGTTGACCATTAGGAATGCGATTAATATCCACGGTATTCGGTAGAAGGGTAGATATTTTGCTGTCGAGACTTAATTTGTTTTCTTCAATTAATTTCAATACGACCACAGCAAGAAAGGTTTTGCTGATACTACCAATACGAAAATTATTATCGGTATGCATACTTTGCCGAGTTTGCTGATTGGATTGACCCGCTGCGACAATCATTAAGCCTGTTTCCGGGCTCGAAACCAGCAAAACCGCTCCTGGCGTTGAAGCATCAAGATCCTTGTTGAGAATGGCTTGAAGCTGAGATTCAATTGTTCCTCTGGAAAAAACAGTGAAAGCCAGAAAGAAGCTAAAGAAGAAAATAATCTGCTGTTTTTTTAGCATGTATTTCCCTGTTAAAAGTAAAAAATAATTGCAAATATTTTTTTGCTGCTATCATTATAACATTATCACATTATTTCAGAGCCTTGATATTTTTAAAGAAATCTATAAAAACTTAATAGATGTGATAATGCCGTGTTGATTTTTTAATAATACATGTTGGTTCATCATCGACCATGTAGTCATGACTAACTTTAAGGGTTTGTCACTATGAAACGACTAAAGAAAATCAATGTGCTGGTCAATTTTAATATCCGCGAGAAACTCCAATTATTAATAAAGCCAATCAGTGATTTAAGAGAGAAACGTCTCACCCATAAACCTGTCGAGAAATGGCTGCAGAATCTCGATGCTTTATCCCAACAGGATGAGAAGCAGTTTAATAAAGCATTCAGATACTTTTTTAGTACGACAAGAAAAAACAAGGCAGATAACTATAAATTAGAGCTCAAAATTTTCTTAAAGAAAATGTCGAGAAATAAACATCCCGAGATGTACTACCAGGATCTTTTGGAATTAAAAATAATACTGCAACGAATTATGCAGGAGCAGCATCTTAGCGTGTCCAGGGCAAAGTCAATTAGGAAATTGATCCTGGCGATTGATTGTAAAACAAAACAGTTAAAGGATAACCACCCTCCATATAAGGCTAACATCGAACCTGTAATGAATAACAAGAAGGAACCAGCAAAAAAGATTTTCTCGCAGGCTGTTACCATGGTGCAAGGTCTGAAAAAAAAGCTGTTGATGAATAAAGATACCCGACAGGAATCTATATCGAAAATAACTGGAGAAAGTCTCGAACAGGAATTCCAGCAGCTGCAATCAGAATGCCGCAGTCTTATTCATTCAATTCAGAAAGAGAGAGTGGGGGGCGATAAGGATAAGCTGATGACTCAGTTTATTGTTAAGCAGCAGCAATTGATCAATGAGGCAAAAGCAATCGCAGGTTTGCAAGAGTGTAAAAATCGGTTGGAATCTGTTTTAAAAAGCTTAAACTCTGCGGAATATAAAGCCATTTCGATGGCCATTTCTAATTTACGCAAAGGGGCAGGCAGCTGGTTTGCTATTGGAAAGAATGCCAAAGCGGAACGAATCGAAGAAGCGGTTCGTAATGTATCAGTTGAGCAAAGAGGGCAAATGTTTATCAATAATCTGGACGTAAGAAAAGCCTTGGCTTCGCATCGCCATTTGGGTAAACGGGGTAAAATTTACCTGGATAAAAACACTCAGGATGTTGATCTTAAAAGAGCTGCGCGAACCTTTATTGAAATCAATAATTATCTCAAAAGCGAGGAGTTGCCGCTTTATTGCAGTGTGGTCAAACAATAAGTCACCTAATTAAATTTTGAATTCTTCTATTTTATATTTTTGTCACGGGCTGTTTGTTTTTCAGCTGTTAAGTTAAGCTATGCAGCGGTAAATTCTTCACGGATATTTAAGGATAAATGCATGAATAAAAAGAAGCTGTGTAGTGCTGTTATCGGCATTGCTCCTTCCCAGTATGCGTTTGCAGCGATTCCCAAGTTTGGCTTTTCCCCTCTTACCCCAACGACCGTCCAGATTCCTGTTAACAGTTCTGCTTCAATCAGTTATTTGGTCAGAAATAACACCAGTGTTCCCCGGCTATTAACGATGCAGCCAATCAACGGTGTTCAGCAAGTGGTTAATGGGGGCACTTGCGGCACCCCATTTTTTTTGAATCCCGGACAGAGCTGTGTATTAAGTTTAATAGTTAATGGCAGCCAGGTTATTCCAGCAGGGGTGCATGACGGTCCAGTGGTCTGTAAAACCATGGGGCCAGGCAATAATACGCCAGATCCGTTTCTGTGCTCACGACCAAGTCAGCTTGACATGCTGAATGTGTCTGTTTCATCTGTGCCAGGGCAGGGCAATTTCCGCTGGACACAGAATGGCGTCGCCGTAAGCAGCCTGGAGTTTTATCCGGGAAATAGCGGGGCGATTACCTTACAGAATACCGGCAATGGTCCTATTTCTAATCTGCAAGTCACTATTCCAGCTCCTTATAGCAGCTATTTTATTAATGGTTGCGTGGGCTCCCTTGCTGCTGCCAGTAGTTGTAATGTGAGCTATTCGATTCCTGTATCACCCATAAGCGCATCTTTTAATATTGCAGCAAGCGGTACTAATGCTGTAAATAGCCCCTTGCCGCTTTCAATTGAAATCAGCCCTTCCGGACGTGTTCAATGCTGGGGATTAAATAGTTCCGGCCAGCTAGGGGATGGAAGCACCACCTCTTCTAATATGCCGAGTACCTTTGCCGTGGGTATAACCGATGCCGAGGAAATCAGCGGCGGCTCTTCCTATACTTGCGCTCTTTTAAGGACTGGCGCCATTCAATGCTGGGGTAGTAATTTCTCAGGTGACTTGGGTTGGGGACAGCCAGGCGGATCACTGGTACCTGTTTTTGTTTCAGGGATTTCCACCGCCACGACATTCAGTGCCGGCGAATCACATGCCTGTGCGGTTTTATCCAATGGGACCATTCAATGCTGGGGTGCAAATGGTGCGGGTCAGCTGGGAGATGGAACCACAACGAATCGTTTTACACCAGTGACGGTGCTGGGCATAACGAATGCTGTCGCTGTCAGCGCAGGTTTAGATCATACCTGTGCCGTTCTGGCAACCGGTCAAGTCGCTTGCTGGGGAAGCAATGCATTCGGGCAACTAGGGGATGGTACAACCAATCCTCATATAACGCCCGGATTGGTTCCCGGTATTACCACGGCTAGCCGGGTTTCTTTAGCGTCCCTAACGAGTTGTGTGCTTTTAACCAATGGAACCGTACAGTGTTGGGGAACCAATGGCAATGGCGAAGTGGGCAATGGTTCGATAGGAGGAAATGTTTTATCGCCCTCTACTGTTGTGAATTTGTCCAATGTCATTGAAATTTCCGCCCGCGGAGCGCATGTTTCCTCTTTGCTAAGCGATGGAACGGTTCATTGCTGGGGATTGAATAACGTGGGCCAGTTAGGTGATGGGAACTCACCAATTAGCAGTGGAACACCTACGCAGGTTCAGGGTCTGACTGCACCAGCTGTGGATATCAGTAGTGATTTGGCTCATGCCTGCGCTGTTCTTTCTACCGGCGAAATGATGTGCTGGGGGATTAATTCTGTAGGTCAGTTAGGAATTGGCGTTACACCAGTACCGCCTACCGTTCCGCCTCCGGCTGGCCTGAATCTGCCCTGGGCTTCACCCATAGCAGTTCCGGTTGTTAATATGACACAGGCGATGGCTTCTTTAAACCATGGCTCTGGCTCCATTAGTTGTGCTATTGTTCCATAGAGGATATGAAGTAAAGGCAGCGATGCCCTTTACTTCGACTCGCGAATGACCACTATTAACAAGGATATTTTATGGCGACAGGGAAAGAGGAAATCAGGGAAGTGAACGAAATAAGCCGAAGTTGGAGATGGCTTTTGGCTTTGGGTATTTTGTTTGTCCTGCTGGGTGCAATAGGCTGGGGCATGGTAATTGGGCTGACTTTAGCCAGCATGCTATTTCTGGGCATTATTTTAATCATTGCCGGCTGCTCCCAGATTGTCGATGTTTTCAAATCAAAGCATTGGCGGGCAGTGGTATGGCATGCCTTTATTGCTGTTCTCTATATTGTTGGCGGGAGCCTGGTAATCTATGATCCTCTCCTGGCTTCCAGCCTGATTACGCTGATGCTAGCCAGTGTATTAATTGTCATAGGGTTTAGCCGCTTCATCATGGCTTCAACTCTCAGGGGGGCTTCATTCTGGATCATGATTCTTGCTGGAATTATTGCTGTCGCCCTGGGAACGATGATTATTATGCAATGGCCAATCAGCGGTTTATGGGTCATTGGTCTTTTTATTTCGGTTGAGCTCATGGTCGATGGCTGGGCTTATATATTCATGGCCATGGCTATGCGAAAAAGCCGTAGCTAGCGCTATTACGCCTTGATGCGTTGCCCATTGTCCGGCAGCGTATCAAGGTGTTTATTAAACCAATTTATAGAGTTTAACGGGCGCTTCGCGGTGTTTAAGTGTCGCATTGCCAATAAATTCAGCCTGGATTGAACTGAGGTTTTTTAGAACATCTTCAGATATCAGCGCGGTGGTATTATATATTTTATTCAATTGTTCAATATGCGCTGCTGAGTTAACTACATCTCCCATAATAGTATATTCCAGGCGCCTTTCGGTACCAATTGTGCCTGTTACGGCATAGCCAAAATGCAAGCCTATTCCCAGTCTGAAATTTGGAATATTACCCTGTTCTATCTCTTCTGATGTTCGCTCAATTATTTGTCGTGCTGCCTGAATTGCATTGGCCGTATCGTTCCCGCTTGAAAGGGGGGCTCCAAATACAGCCATGAAACCATCACCTAAAAATTTATTAATGATACCCTTATTATCATGGATAATTTCAACCATGTATTTAAAGAGCTGATTTAAATAACCTACCACAACAGCGGGCTCGTGCTGCTCCGTGAAATGGGTAAAATTCCTGATATCCAGAAACATGACGCAAACAGGAATATATTCACTGGCGTTGGCATTTTTGGACAGCAGCTTTGCCACCACTTCAGGGGAGACATGCTGGCCAAAAATACTTTCAATTCTCTCGCGCTCTTGCTGCGCTTCAAATGCTCTGCCTAATTGTTTCCTGATTTGAGACGTAATAAAGCCGGTAGCTATTCCACTGATAAATAAAAGAGCTCCCCGCGCGACGAAGGTATACCAGCTGGTAAGAAGCGGATCGATATGTTCAAGATTAGTGGAAAACAGTGTGTATTGGGAAAGGGCTACGTATTCAATCGCCGCAACGAGTCCGGCAAACCGGCATATCCATTCATTTAATGTTAATGAAGAAAGAATGATGAATATGAAATAGACCAGAACAGGGGGCATTAAGAGTATATAAACCGGAGTTTGGAAATGGGACATGATTAACATTGCGACAGTAGGAATACTGACTTCAAAAAAAGCGGTAAAGTAGCGGAATACAGGGGACAAGGGTTTTTGTTGTCTGATATGACCGGAAATAATTTGTCGGATAAAAATAAAATAGCAGGCGACTATGGCTAAAGCACCCGGTAGTGAAATTGCCGGGAGTTTAAACATAATTCTGTCATATTCCTGGGGATAAAAAATAATAAATATGGCCCACATTAAGGAGAGGCTGGCAAAAACCGCTATCAAGATGGTGGTTCTCAACTTGTCACTTTTTAATATTTCCAGTTCCAACAAAGCTTGCTTCATTTTATTTGCTTTTATGATTTCCCTCTTAAAGTTTAGACTGAATATTTACGGGAATAGGAACAGTCATTCATCGCAGCCACTGTATCATTCAATTTGTGTGATTGAACAAAAAATCCGCATAAATTATAATGTTCATTCTTTGTGAATTATGGATGGCTGCAATGCTAAAAAAAGTACAGATCAGTGACACTGAATTAATAACAATGGAGAAACAATTAAAGGCATTGGCTAGTAGTAATTTCCCTTTGCATCTGACTGTACAAAAAATAATGAATGATCTTGATTTGAGTCAGCTCCAGGAATTCATCAAACAGGAAAAGCCATTTCCTTTTGCAAAATTATCTCTGCAAATCAATCCGCAAATGCTTGATAACCCTCATTTTCTGGATTGTCTTAGCCGGTTAAATGATGTCCAATCTTTTAGTCTGGAACTCGTGTTTCCAGAAAGGATTGCTGATGCAGCTGCGGTGACACGGCAATTGAACCAGCAGATAGCTCCTGCTGTAAAGTATCCCATTCACATTAGCCCTGCAGACACATTCTCTCTGATAACTTTTCAGTCTATCATTATTGCCAATATCCAGGAAAAAAATCGTCATTTTGTTGCGCCTCTTCCACGGAATCCAGGCAGCCGAAGAAGCCTGGATGCCGATGATCCTATCGCCAGGGAAATTAAACTTAAGCAATTAATCAGACAAAATAAGCTGCAAGCAGAAAATCGCTCCCGATATATCCATGCTGAAATCCAGCATGTAGAAACGACAGAGCAACAAACTGTTTATGAAGAAGTCGCTGAAGCACAAATAGATGCCCAGGAGATACAGGCTTATTCAGGAAGATTAATTGGATTTGATGAGTTCAAAGAGCCCCAGTATTCCAATATTGTAAGGGAAGTAACTGGCAGTGCCCAGATAAGCAATCATCTTTATAACTTATTACGCACCGAATTATTTGCCAATCTGCCTCATGCAATCAAATTTGTGAGCCCGCTTGCAGCTGAGCAACTGGCTGAAAATCTACCTGCTTTGGCGAGTTTAAATAAAGAAAATTTACCCCATGGTTTTTTATTAAAAAAAACTCAATTTGGTGAATTGGTTCTGGATTTTGATCCTTTGCTTGAAAAGGAAGAGGTCAATAGCTGGACCCCTCCTGGTACAAGCGCTGAGTTAAGTATAAAAGCTGTTTATGATCTGCAATTGAATGAAGAAGACGTCAGGGCATGGATTAATGATCCTGAGATTTCTGAAATGCTTTGCCCCCAGGGAAAACCTTATTCAACACCTGGGCATTTGATTAATTTATGGATTTATCATGGCGAAACGGGGGTAAGTTCTTTTTTTAACGATCTAAGGGGAAGTACTTCCAAATCCCCGGGCTTGCTGAAATTTATTATTCAGAATTATTTAACTCATTTCCCGCAATGGGAGCATTTATATAATAAAAAGTGCTTCTTTCAAAGTCTTGAGAAAATGAGTCATTATGATAAAACGAAATTGAATTGTTTTAAAAAATTCCTCGAAAATACCGGCTCATCCCGACATGATTTGAGTGAAACGCTGACTGCCTTTGAAATGTTCTGGAGTTCCTTACAAATTCTTTGCCTGGAGAAAAAAGTAAGTATTGAAGGCATTAATGCTGACTGGAGTACTCCCAACGGGGGGCATCCACGTGTTTATATGGAGAGATTATTGTTCATTCTCAAGAATGCCCGTGATTTGGACGATCAGTTCAAAGGTTTGGAGGGACTTTGTTTAACAAATTATGAGGCCTATTACGCTGCCCGATATGAGGGCTTTAAATCAGTCCACCGCGCTATGCGTTTTCATTATGATCCAGAACAGCGCGATGCCAGGCCTTTCAATCCTAATTTTTCGTTCTATCCAGTTGATTTTAAATCACTGCTAGATAAGTACATTCTTAGCAAGGAATATGATATTGGGTTTTACCCGAAATCCTCCAAAAATTTGTGGCTGATTAATTGTGAAAATGAGTTGCCCCAACCGCTTGATTTAAACGCTCTAAGGGCCAGTGGTCTTGCCATCCCTTACTGCGGAAATGATTTCATTCCTCCTTATAAGCTCTATCATGCAGAAGGCGAGCACCTAAATCTTGTCTGTGAGGAAAAACCCGTCCGCTTCTCAAAAGAACAGATTTATGCTTTGGCACTTCGCTGGATAGGAATGCAGTCATCAGGGATTACCGTTCATTCATTGAAAGCGCAATTTGATGACTTCTCCAGTAATTATTGGGAGGAAATCAGTTTATCATCCGAACTGTTAACGACATTATTTCTGGTTTCCCATGAAAGGTTTAAGGGAGATACTCCATTAAAAAAACTATTGACGACCCTAAATCGTGCGGTCATACATCCTGAAGTGATTATCCAGGGAATGAAGTTGTTAAATGAGCTTTATCATTTGGACGTTAAGCTTAATGAAGCAGAAGGGGCGATGCTTTTTGAGTCTATATCAGGAATGAATTCCGCAGAATTTGAAGGCCTGAGAATAAGTAAAACGGAGTGTATTACCAAGCTGCTTCATCAGTTAAAACTAAATAAATTTGCTGTTTTCAAGCTTTTTGAATATCGCATGAAGCATACTAACCCTAAATGGCCATTTCTTTACGCGCTGGATACAGCAGAACTTCTTGCAGAGGATCCATTGGTTGCTGCAGTTTATCGTGATGATCTGCTGTTATTTTCAGGATTGGTTAATAGCAGCACACAATCTCATTATTTCCATGCCAGGAAAGATAGGAACGCGAAAGAAAAAGTTGAGAAAGTCAGGGAATATTTTCATAAAGCAGCCGAACAACCACAGCCCAATAATTTTGAGTACGCAATAAAAATGATTTTACAGGCGCGCTCATGGTTTAGCTACGATAAGTTTCTTTCTGCCTTTGCTGAAATCGATAAGCTCCAATCTTTTGATAATCAGCAGGTCAAATCCATTTTACAGAAATATGAATTTTCATTGGGTGTAGAGCTCCCCGCCGTACTCACTAAGGATAATGCTGATCTTAAAGCAATAATGATTGATCTTATCCTGGCATTACAGCAGGTGAAAAATGCTGCACCGGCTCTTCGAGATCCTGAATATTACAGTGCGCGTTCGATATCCGAATTGCAGCAGATTTTAAATCCTTTATGGAGTGAAGTCGGTGTTTTGCTTGCAGTAGCGGGAAAAGTCCTGTTCCAAAAAGTGCTTAAAGACACTGTAGAACTAATCATCAAAAATGCATTTGCCAGTTCTGACGAAGAACGGTTGCTAAACACAATTGGACAGAAAATAAGTCAAACGCCTGATTTCAGTGAGTACTCTAATTTTGAAAAAGTAAATAAAATTGATAACGAAGCGAACAGGCTCGCTGGGCTCTTCCGCCAAATAGCTAAAAATCCCTTTGTAAACGAGTGCCAACAGGAATTTGCAGCATTATTTGAAAAGATTGATTATTCAAAAATTGATTATGAAACCTGGTTTGTATTGTTAAATCTGCTGATAACAATGCCGCAGAGAAATTTTTTATCTTTGCTTGAGCTTTTGTTTATCGATAATCAGTTGCTGGGGAATAAAGCAAAGACCTTGGCGCTACTTAATCATTTAGGGGTGCTCAATCGGCATTGTGTACCTTCTCAGTACCTTGATGCATTTACCCGATTATTCATCGCCAATCCTGATATCAATTTTGATCAATTGCTTACCAGCCTTACCGGCGCCTATGAAAAAAATAACCGGGATCCCGTTCTGGAGCTTGTTTTAAGCCAATCAATACCTTATCAATCGATCATTGAAATCCTTCAGTTCAGCGAAAACATTATAGAGCCGCGTGAGAAATTAAGCCTGTTGCTGAAAGAATTAATCAGTGTAAACAAACTGGATGGTTTACTAGAGGAGTTAAGGGCCATTGAACCTGAAACTCGAACCCGGGTGTTGGCCCTTATCAGTTGGGGACATGCGCTTTGCCGTTTGCCGGCTAGTGGTCAGAAAAGAGTAGATTACAGCCGACTGGTCACAATACTCGCCCAGTTACCGGCAGAACACGTGCAGAGCCTTCATCGCCTTTACCAGTCGTCTCCCGTGTCCGCAGATTGTTTGCTCAATGCCCTCGAAGTTTACGATAAAAGCCAGCCTTTTGAGCAATTCCTTCTGGCGTTTGAACGGGCACCTTTCGGGAAGCGCGATTTGTCAGCGCAATTTTCAATCTCAGAGGTAGAGCGGGTTATTAATAAATCCAAAGATCTAGGGAATGGCAGTTTATATCGTTACCAATACCGCAAGCAGTTAATGGAGTCCTTCCTGTTTGTTAACGCAATTGGTAAGGAGCTGCCGGTTTATAATAACAAGGCGGCGAAAGAATTAAGTAATAAAGAATTGCAGCATTGTTTTCTTGATTTAAAGCGAGGCGCTATTGCTTCGGTTAGTCCCTTCCAGAAGCGCTTATTGGCCTTGGGATTAATGCGTGAAGCCATGTACCGTGCAACAGGGGAGTTCCCTTATTCGACGCAGATTATCGCCCTAATCGATGCGATGATGCATGAGGGGGATTTTATCTCCAATATTGATACCGGACAAGGAAAAAGCCTTTCCGACTCAATGAAGGCCGCTCTGTTATGGCTAGATTCTGACCGGGTTGATGTTACAACTTCTTCGTTGGTGGATGCCCAACGAGATATTGTGAATTATGGTCCATTCTTTCAACTGCTCGGCATTCCCTGTTCGGAAACTGCAATTAGTTCTATATCTTCGACCACTTCATTTCAAACTGCCGGAGTGAACTTCAGCACCGTTGCCCAACTTTCATTATTCTTTGCAAAGTGCAAGGTGCAGGGGCTTGAAATCGAGTCAGAAGATACGCGTGTTTCACTGGTAGTGAATGAATCGGATGATTCCATACTAAATAACCGCGTAATTAATCGTCTTGCTACCCCAGATGGGAGCGGCATAAGTTATGGACAGGAATGGATTTACTATGCCATTAATGAATTTGTAACCCAAAGCGGTTTTCTGGACAACTCAAAAACTACTGCCGCAGAAGATATTGATAACCTCAAAGTGTATCTGAAAGCGAAAGGCATGGAGTTAAAGAAACCAGTCAGGTTTGTGGATAAATTAAATGATTATCAATATTTGTCCTGGCTGGAATCAGCGCTTAGCGTTAATTTTTTATTAAAAGAAAATTTTGACTATGTGATCCCGGAAGGATATGAGAAGAAACTGATTAATGGGGTTGAGTTTCGCTCCCGGGTTACTAAAATTCTGATGAAGGATGGTAAAACCAGTCCAGACTCCGTTTTTGGTAATGGAATGCAGCAACTTTTGTACGCGCGCCTAAATAAGGAGCGTAACAGCGAAGAGTTCGTCATCGAACCGCTTCATAAAACCATTATCTCGTCCAATAATAAGAATTTTATCGATAGGTATCGGCGCAAGAAGGGGTATATCTGGGGGTCTTCAGGAACAGTGGGATCAACAACTGAAGTGGAAGAGCAAACCTCAAAGTATGGCTTCGAATTTGGAAAAGCAGTTCCTCATCAAAAACAGCAACTGAGCTGGTTTTCTCCCCGGTTTTACGAAAATGAGCAAACACAATTTGCTCAGTTAATGCAGGATTTAACTGCCAGGGACTTGAATGAAAATACAGCCCCTAGCCTTGTTTTCTTTAAAGATATTGAAACCGCTACAAGGTTTTTCAATGCCTTGCAGGCAAAAAATCCTAAAGCGTTTCCCCTTCAGTTATATACCGGTATTGGAAGGGAGGAAGATTTTATTAAAAATGCCGGGCTTCCTGGAATGATTACCATTTCAACTTCTGCCCTGGGTAGGAACACTGATATTCACTACAACAAAAACATTGGTCTGAATGTCTGGCATACCTACGTCGACTCAGTTCGGGGGATGGGACAAAAGAGCGGACGAACAGGGCGGCAGGGCTCAGCTGGCGAAGTGCATTTTTATTTCAATAGAAGCGAGTTAGGCGGAAAATCTATTGAAGCGATTCAGGCTGAGCTTGATGCAACTGCTGCTGTGGAAAGAAATGTTAATGAAGAGCTATATGATATTATTGGTTATTTTTTTAGCAGGATTGAAGCGCTTTCTGATAAGCAATTTACGCATGGGAAGACTCGCTTCTATAGAGAGGCATGGGCTGATTTCAGCTCGATGACCGAGTTTCGTTTCAGAGAAATTAGGCACACTTCCTCCTACAATAAAGAGGTATTTCTGAATGAGGTTTTAGTTGCGTTTCAGCAAATGATGGGAAGAGAGGTAATAGAATCAGTACCGGTAGTTACGATTGATGGGTTAAAAACACATTTGGATAGTCGTTATCCTATCAGGGAAAGTTATTATGTTTATGAGAAACCCCTTGAACTGAAAGAGTGTACACCTCCGGTTGATATTGCCTATCAAATGCTTCAATTCACTTCAGAAAATGAAAATCCTGAGGAAACCAGGGCGCAAGTGAAGAAAAAGCTCGCTTTACTTTTTTCTAATTTACAAAAAAATAATTATTTTGAACTTACCCAGGAGTATGCGAAGTATCTGGTAACTTGCAAACTTACAAAGGAAGTCATTGTAGAGGCTCATAAAGAATTCATCAGTGAGTTTTTACAAAATCACACGAAAGAGACCAGCTTTGCACAACGCTGGTTTGGCTTTGAAAGCCAATTAAGCAAAATCGCGTGCAATGAGGGGTATTTATTAACATTTCATGCGCTTGCCAACATTTCTTGTCAGCAGGAAACCGAGCAGGTGAGGGCAGCTACTCTGAGTCTTTTAAATGAGTATCTTGAATGCAGCTGGTTTATTAATGCTAGCCGGAAATCCTGGGTAAAAACCATTAAAGAGGAGATTAATAGAGCTGAAAATACAGATGCCATTGTTAAGTGTTTATCTGAAATCCAGATTGAAATTGCCGAGCAGGATGTTGCAACTAACCGACAGGCTTTCAAACCATTACACTTTTTTGGCAATAGCCGCTTGCAGAATACAATCAGCAAGTCGATTCAATTAGCTACTGCGGTTTCAGGCAAGCCAACTGCAGACGAGCTAATCGAAGGCTTAAGTCCTGTAATGGCCAAGACAGTGGATATGGCAAAAGACGATTTGACCATTGATCAATTGAAGAAAATTTCCTCATCTAAAAAGAAGGACAAAGCGAATGCTTCTGTTTTGAATACTTGCCTTGAATCGGCATTGGCGATAAAAAATCGGCAAAGCCCTGGTGGAATGACGGGGCGCTGTGCTTTTTTTGATGCAAGGCGTGGGTCAGATAATCCCCGCGGTGCATCCCATCCCGAATCTCCGCGGCGAATACCGCGGGTTCCATAGATATCTACACAAATGTTCCCCGCTCCGAATCCCCGCGGCTGCGACCGCGGGGCCCACACCAAGCTTATTTAGAATATCAGTCTTGCATATTAAGGATAATGTTTACAAACTTGTTTGTGATCTGAGGAGAGTGTTCGGCCACCAGATATGGGCCCCGCGGTCGCAGCCGCGGGGATTCGGGAGAGTTTGCCGCGGGGGTTCGGAGGCTATCAACGCTTCCCTATCCTAATGCGGCATGCTAAGTTGAACAGGTTAATTTGATAAGGAACATCTATGGACATTTTTATATCTCTGAAAAGATCGGCGCTTTGTTTAACTTCCCTTGCATTAACTTTTCCCCTTTATGCGGGCAACCCTTTAGCGACTGAGGATCAGAGACTGCTGGATGAGAAAGCTATCAGCATCTACCAGAATCATTCTTTTGGCTTGCTCCGTATAAAAGCCAAAGCCGTATACACTCTTGCCTATGGCTTATTTGTCAGCGCTGAGGCCACACCCCTTTTGAAGTCAATGATTGATGAGCTGGTATTCAGTTCCATACAAAAAGCGGTAAACAGCGATCCCTATTTTCCGAAAGTCTATTGGGTGGATACCGGGCCGCGGCAATGGTTCGGCATGAATGTTCCAGGCGGCAGATACAGTTATGATAACCCTGACGTTATTTACCGTATTATACCAATTGATGGTTCTCTGCATTATAAAATTCACGGACACCGAGCGCCGGAGGGGTTGGCCGATGCCACCTTTTCTTTAATCAGCAATCCAAACTCCCAGGGGACAGTTGCCCTGCTTAAGAATAGCGAGTTGCAGATTGATGCGGATGGAGAGTATGAAATCACCGTTGACAGTGATCCGGCGAATGGCCGTATTAACCACATTCAATCCAGTAATGACGCGGTTCAACTTTTTGTGCGCAATACCCTGGGTGATTGGCAAGTTCAGAAGCCGGACAGCTTATCTGTTGAAGTCCTTGATGATATCTCGGGTAAAGCACCCCAGTCGGATACCAAAATATATTTGTCAGCGATCAAAAATTTAGGCGAGTCCATTTTTTTCTATGGAGTGGGCGCCTTGGGGATTAAAACCAAATTAAACGCAGTGAATACCTTTAAGCAACCTGAACAGTCAGATGATCTGGGGACATTGGTTAGCCAGGCGAGTTCATTCGGGCATTTTAAAATTGAAGACGATGAAGCGCTGCTGTTAACTGTGGATATGGGGGGAGCAGATTATTTTATTGCGCCTGCAACAGGACCATGGACAATCACCATTGATCCACAAAATAACCTCTGCAGCCTTGACAATCACCAAGCAATGGCTGACACCGATGGCCGGTACCGTTTCGTGGTTTCATTGCAGGATCCCGGCGTATATAACTGGATAAGTACTACCGGCTTGCATGAAGGTACAATGATGCTGCGTTGGCAAAATCTGCCTGGAAACCAGGAAGGGCAAGGTCCTGCAATTTCAACCGAACTGGTAAAAATAGCCGATCTGCCCTCCATGCTGCCGCCTGAAACACATTGGGTGAGTGTGACTGAGCGCCAAGGCCAAATGGTCGCCCGTCAAGAAGGATATCAGTTCCGAAGTGAGGTGCATTGAGATCACGCGTTTGCCTTCACAGAATTATACATTCCTCTTATAAGGGCCTACGTACCGCGCTTTATGCGCGGTAACCAAAATAGGATGGTGATTGTATTACTTTTATTCATCAGAAAAATTGCTCTGTCTCAAGGGGACATTTGGCTGCCAGTTTCGTCCATTTTACATGCCGGAGTCAGCAAATGCCGGGTTTTTTCAAGCGTTTCAATAAAACACTTCATAAAAATACCGGTTGAAGACAGTTCTTCACTGGTATCAATCTGACCGGGAATGTTATTTACCAGCAGATTGCATGCTGGCTCCATAGTGGCTGCAAGCTTTGAATCCCTGCCTGGCTTGTGTAATAACATATTGTTAAACCCTGCCGTTAAAACTACTTCCAGATTAATAGCCGTATTTAATTGAATCCACTCCAGTGTTTTAAGGCTCTGAAGATAGGTGTAAGGCTTTTCATCAGTTAATCCCTTATAAATAAAAGGCAGTAATCTTTCAATTTGCTGAGGGCTGAGAATCGTCAACAGATGATTAAAATAATTGGCTGCCTGAAAACGTTCGCATGGGTTCTTACTCTCTGTTTTGGCAATAATTATTCGCATTACATTGTCCGCTTCCTCTTGCCGCAGTAGGGGATAAATTAATTTTAAACAAAGCGGTGATTTTAAACCCGTGTAAGCATTTAATTCATGCGCTGTATTCATGAGTCCAAGTAATAATTTCAAACTATCAGGACTACTTAATTGTTGAGCTAAAGCGAAAAAAACAGAAGCAGTTTCCTGGCTTGAGTGGGTATGGGATTCACGCAATAGAATCTCTCCCAGCCTGTTAGCCTGGGGAACAGTCAGAAGAGGCGCAACATTGCTAATAAACTGTAATATGGACTGGCGGATGGGAAACACATATTCCAGTTCCTCTGCATTAGTTGACCACCGATGGCTTAAACTGCCTGCCCATTGGTTGATAACCCGATTGAGGGTATCTGTATCCATTTTATCTTTTAAAATAGTCAAAAAATTAATAATACTGACGACAACATGCAGTTGGCGTTCATCTTCAGTCATTTCGATGGCTTCTCTTGTTAGCGAGATAATTTCGTCTCTTGATAAAACAGAATGGCAGGCACCCAGACAGTCCAGAATTTGTGGCCTGCATCTTCGCGCGTAAAAATCATCTGAATGCCAAAGTTCTAATAGCCGCTGCTTAACTTCCGGGGCTATGTGAGTTGAAAACTTATAAGCGCATAATTTCAGACCATCAAGTATTATTGGATACGCATTTGAATGAAGCATTTGGAATAACTTCTGCATCAGCATATCATTATTTTGATCATGGAGTCTGGGTAACAGGGAAGCAAGTACTTTGAGAGCAGGCCGGCACAATTGATTTTCCGGACTGAGTTTGCAGATTAATTTACTGCAGATATCATTCATCTCTTCGTCTTCCAGCAAGGGCGCGAGCTGTCCTGCACAATGAATTGCGTCAAGAATGCTGGATTGATTGCTATTCAATATATTACCCAGCCGAACCGCTTGCCTGTTGAGTATTTTTTTCTTAAGCCCCGGCGCCAGTCTGACTAATAAGGTTTGAGCCAATTGACGGCATAATACGGAGTTATCCATCAATTTATTGGTAATGAATGGAATGACACGTGAGACAAATGGACTGGATAGGTGTTTTAACGAATCAATTTCCTGAAGTGTATGGATACGACGATTTTCATCACCACATTTTAAATTGGCAAGTAAAACCATAAATAATTGATCTTGCTCCGCTTTGGTGAAGCTGGAAGTAAACATCACATTGCACTGGATTAGATGCTGGCGATTGGCAGTTTGATGTGTTCTCATTTCCTGCAATATTTGGGGAATGATTACACGGCGAACCGATGGTGATAATAAGGATTCGAAACTTCCCAGGCATTGATAAATGCTGGAAGGTGAAATCATTGAACCCTGTAAATTGCTTAACAGTCTACTGCATAGGGCCAGTTGGTGTTTAGTAGTTAATTTTGAAACAAAAGCTTTTAAGCATTCGATGACAAATGTGCGGGTTCTTTCAGAGGAGGTTGCTAAGCCGTCAACCAGAAATGGCAGAAACGATAATAGGGAGTCTTGCGGAAGTTTGGGTGCCAGGGCGGTAAGGTGGAATAGTGCCGTATCATAATCATAATGCTTTTCATTTTCCAATATGTCTCTTATAGAAACGCTTATGGATTTTATCTGATTGGAGCTTAAATAGTTAAATACCATATGCAGTGGTTTTAATGTTTGCTGCTGAAATATGCCGGCAAATAATCGGCTACTGAGCTGCTTAAATAATTCATCATCAATCTCAAGATGAATGTTATGGAAAGCTGCCAGTACAATCATGCCGAGAAAACGATACCGTAAACTCACCGTTTTGTAGTGTATATGCCGTCTCAAATAAGATATGAGGCTTGTGTTAATCCTTGTTCTTAAAACTTCCGGAGTTAGCGCAGCCCATTGTTCAAGAAAAATTTCCTGCAGGCGAATGGATTCGGCACCATCTCTTGAAAATAAAACAAGATCTGCTGCCTGGCAGGTATTGTGATTAATTGGGCGGTAGGCTACGAGTTCATTGAAAGGCTTGTGCCAAAGATATAGTCTGGCCAGGATATGGGGTGATTGCTCTAAAAGGGTCATTTAAATATGGATACTAATATTAGTGGCTGAATAGTAACATAAATGGATAAAAAGTCATCAGTGCTTGAGGTTGTAATCTAGGAAACGTTTAAAGTTTCTGGTCATCCCACAGGCTATTGTGTAATATCCAAAAAAAAAATCCAGGAGACACACTTGTTTGATTTACGACAGAAAATTGCTCAAATGCTTATTATGGGATTTTCCGGCTGTAAGTTGAACGAAAATCATCCCGTTTATCCCTGGCTGGCTCAAGAGGGTTTGGGTGGCGTTTTATTGTTTGATTATGATTTGATGCAGAAGAAAGCAGGCAAGAATCTGGTGAATCAAGAGCAGATCAGGCAGCTTACCCAGAAGTTAAAAAGTTATTCAAGTCAGTCCATAGCAGGGCAGCAAGGGATGGATCTGATTATTGCCGTAGATTATGAAGGGGGTGCTGTCGACAGGTTTAAGTCCATTTCTGGAGCTGCTTATACCGTCAGTCCAGAGCACCTGGCTCAGTTAGACAGCAAAGAACGCAGAAGCATCTTGAGTAATATGGCGAAAATGCTTCAAAACCTTGGATTTAATTTAAATTTTGCCCCGGTAGTCGATTTAAATATTAATCCCCATGAAGGAATCATTGGCCCGCTTGGCCGCTGCTTTTCCGGGAATCCCGATAAAGTGAATCAATTTGCCCTGGAGTTTATTGAGATATTTTCTGAATATGGCATCCATTGCTGCTACAAACATTTTCCCGGGCATGGAAGTGCCGCCGCTGATACGCATAAGGGATTCGTTGACGTATCGGAAAGCTTTACAACCGAAGAGCTTAGACCTTACCAGTTATTGAAGCAGTCTGAGTTTTCTCCGGCAATGGTTATGACGGCGCATGTGATAAACCGTCAATTGGATCCCTCCGGTTTACCGGCAACTCTTTCCAGGCCTATATTAAGCCATTTATTACGTGAGCAATTTGGTTATCAGGGAATTATTATCAGTGATGATTTACAGATGCATGCGATTAGTCAACATTTTAGTATGGATGAAGCACTGGCATTAACTATCAATGCAGGGGCAGATATGCTTATTGTGGCTAATCAACTGGGAACAATAACGGCTCAGGAAGTGATTGATAAAATAGAACGCCAGGTAAGCAATGGTGCGATCCCTATAAGCCGTATTGAGCAAGCCTTTCAACGCATCGTCGATTTAAAGCAAAAACAGGTTTGCGCAGCCTAATCGTCATTGAGGTAGAGCAATGCTTCGGGAATAGATCTGGATTCTTCACTGGGCTTAAAAAGACGATTAAGATTCTAACCAAAGGGGCTTGTTTTTGGTGTGGCTTGTGTTAAAATATGCTCTCAATGTATAAAAAATAAACAACGGTGGGTATGAACGATTTAAACATAATCAGAAATTTTCAGTTTTCAGCCAGTAAAAATAATTATTGCTGTCGCTGTTGTTGCTGCTGAATTCTGTAATTTCTTTTCATGATTAATCGTTATCTATCAGAGGTCCGAACATGCCTTTTATCCAGCCGTCAACCCGCAAATTTTTATTAAGTACCCCATTTCTCTATACTTTAATGATCGTTCTTGGGATATTCAGTGGGCTTTCCGATATCCCGGGGTTAAAGCCGCTAGGTTTATTTATTGCAGATGTATTCATCCGTATATTCAAATGCATTAGCTTGCCCATTATCGCACTTTCAATAATTGTTACCTTGACAAGCTATCGTGCAGATGGGGCAATGAAGAGGGTATGGCAAAGGGCTATGACCTATACTTTGGTGACTACTGTAATTGCTGCTGCAATTAGTTGCCTCCTCTATCTCCTTATTCAACCGAGCATGATTAACGCCCCCGCGGCAAAAATGACTGGTCTCATACCGAACCAGTCTTCTTATTTTGACCATATAAGCAGTTTGATTCCCTCAACCATTTTTGCACCATTTCTGGATCATCAGGTTATGGGTGTTTTGCTGCTGGGAATCGTAACCGGTATTGCCATTCGCTATATCCCTGAACAGGAACCTCGCCAGACGATTACTGCGTTTTTTCGTGGGGCTCATGGCCTGTTCATGGTGATAACTGGCTGGGTGATTAAAATAATCCCTCTCGGTTTGTATGGTTTTATAACCAGCACAGTGGTTCAATTACGGGAAGGGCAATCCATTCGCGGTCTCGGCGGTTATTTATTAATTATCGTATTAGCCAATTTAATCCAGGGGCTGGTTGTTCTGCCTTTGTGGCTAAAAAGCCAGGGAATTAAACCTTTCGCAGCCCTTCGCGGAATGTTACCGGCATTGTCAGTGGCTTTTTTCTCCAAGTCGTCGGTTGGTACCTTACCGGTAACTATGGAAACCGCTGAAAAAAATCTGAATGTGAAACCGCAAGTCAGCCGTTTTGTGCTGCCGCTTTGCACCAGCCTGAACATGAACGGATGCGCTGCTTTTATTTTTACGACAGTTATTTATCTGATGCAGAATCATGGAATGGAAATTACATTGCCAATGATGGCTTTATGGATTGTGATTTCAACAGTTGCTGCCATTGGAAATGCCGGTGTGCCCATGGGCTGCTTTTTTCTTAGCGCCAGTCTTCTCGCCAGCATGAATGTACCCATTACGCTGATGTGGCTTATATTACCTTTTTATAGCCTGATAGACATGCTGGAAACATCCTTAAACGTCTGGTCGGATTCCTGTGTGGCTAAGGTGGTGAATGAGAAGATTGAAGCGACCGTCAATGATTTAGTGCCAGAAAATTCATTGCTGTCCTAGCCTGTAGAGGCCTTGATGAGCGCAGCGCATCATCAAGGCTACATTAATAGCTGTTCGCAAATTCCATAATAAATCTCCGCAAGCTTCTCTAGGTCCGAGAGGCTTACACATTCATTGACCTGGTGAATAGTAGCGTTTACCGGCCCTAGTTCGATCACTTCCACTCCATAAGGCGCAATGAAACGGCCATCTGAAGTACCTCCACTGGTCGAGAGTTCAGGTACATGATGGGTAACTTTTTCAATTGCATGCACTGTTGCATCCAGGAGTTTTCCCTGATTGGTCAGAAACGGTTCCCCATTGATCCGCCATTCAAGTTCGGGGCTTAAGGCATGCTTTTGAAAGATGTTCATCACCTGCCGCTGCAAGCCCTGCGCTGTCTGTTCAGTTGAATATCGAAAGTTAAACTGCATCGACAGGTCGCCAGGGATAATATTGGAGGCAATCCCGCCGGATTGCAGGGCGGTAATTTGAAAAGAAGTCGGAGGAAAATGCTCGTTGCCGCAATCCCACTCCGTCAACGCCAGTTCAGCCAGGGCAGGGCTTATTTGATGGATAGGATTCCTGGCAAGATGAGGATAGGCCACGTGCCCCTGTTTTCCGCGCAGAATCAGGTTTCCAGTGAGGGAACCGCGGCGGCCGATTTTGATGACATCGGCAATTCGTTCGGTACTGGATGGTTCACCTACAATACAATAGTCAATCTTGACATCGCTTTTGCTTAGCTCCTCCATCACATAGGGAGTTCCCAACTGAAACAAATCACCCTCCTCGCCGCTGGTAATCAGAAAGCCAAGACTCCCCGGAAAAGAAGGAAATTTATCGATAAAACGCTTCGCAGCCAGCATCATTGCCGCCAGACTCCCTTTCATATCGGCTGTACCGCGCCCATGAAGTTTGTCCCCAATGAGCGTTAATTCAAAGGGAGGGGTCTGCCATTGGGCGCCATTCCCAATGGGGACTACATCGGTGTGTCCCGCAAACACAAGAAGGGGGGGGCTAATTCCGTATCTGGCGAAAAAATTATTTACCGGGCCATTATTAAAGGGATGGCAGGTAAATCCCAGGTGGCTCAAATAGTTGAGCATGGACTCCTGACAGCCCGCGTCAAAGGGAGTTATTGATTCGCGCTCAATTAAGTCACTGAGAATTTCATAGATTGAGCTCATTTTCAGAGATCCCGAAGTAATTCATTAACGCTGACCTTCGAACGGGTTTTCTCATCGACCTGTTTTACAATAACCGCACAGTAAAGGCTATGGCTGCCATCTTCGCTAGGTAGATTCCCGGAAACAACCACAGAACCGGCGGGAATGCGCCCATAGCTGATGTTTCCTGTCATCCGATTATAAATTCTTGTGCTCTGCCCAAGGTAGACACCCATGGATATGACAGAACCGCGCTCAACAATAACGCCCTCCACAACCTCAGAGCGTGCACCGATGAAACAGTCGTCTTCAATAATCGTGGGATTGGCTTGCAAGGGTTCAAGCACACCCCCGATACCAGCCCCACCTGACAAATGCACATTCTTACCGATTTGTGCACAGGAGCCTACAGTAGCCCAGGTGTCAATCATTGTTCCTTCATCGATATAAGCGCCAACATTTACATAAGAGGGCATTAATATAGTATTTTTACCGATAAATGCGCCCTGACGAACCATGGCATGGGGAACGACGCGCACTCCTGTATTTTTAAAGTCCTGATCGCTGTAATGGGTAAATTTCAATGGGAGCTTATCGTAAAATTGACAGAATCCTGCTTCAATGGTTTGATTTTCATATAATTTGAAGGATAGTAAAACCGCTTTCTTAATCCATTGATGGACAATCCATTCGGAACCGGATTTTTCAGCAACGCGCAATTGTCCGGTATCCAGACCATTAAACACCTCCTGAACCGCTTCAACGACTTCTCGTGGTGCTGTTTGCGAGGTTAAAGTATGGCGTTGTTCAAAAGCATCCTCAATAATGCCCTGCAAAGAATTCATGTTATTAATCTCTATAAAATAATCTTCATGTAGAGTATCCATTGTAGGCTGGGCTGTAAAGCCCAGCGAACCCGCTGCGAAGCTGCATTTTAACTTTTGATATTGTTTCTGGCTTAGAGGTATACTGTCAGCTTTTCACAAATGGATTAAATGTGCGTATTCTAATAACTGGGGCTGCCGGGTTTATCGGATTTCATTTGGCAAAATACCGCCTTGAAAAAGGCGATACTGTTATTGGCATTGATAATCTGAATGATTATTATGATGTCCGGCTGAAGCTGGCCAGGCTTGAGCTTTTGCAGCAATACCCCAACTTTTCATTTTATCAGCTTGATATATGTGATATGGAAGCTTTAAATCAGGTTTTTAAAACGGAGGAGCCGCAGCGGGTTGTTAATCTGGCTGCTCAGGCTGGCGTTCGTTATTCCCTGGTTAATCCACAGTTGTATGCGCAATCGAATATGCTTGGCTTTACCAATATTGTGGAGGCCTGCCGACAGCAGAAAGTGGAGCATCTGGTGTATGCCTCCACCAGTTCGGTCTATGGGGCAAATCTTTCCCAGCCTTATAAAGAAGGGGATGCTGCCAATCATCCACTCACTATCTATGCTGCCAGTAAAAAAGCCAATGAGCTTATTGCACATTCTTACTCGAATCTGTTTAATTTGCCAACGACTGGCCTTCGGTTCTTTACCGTGTATGGCCCCTGGGGAAGACCCGACATGGCTTTTTTTTCATTCACACGCGATATTCTGGCTGGCGTTGCCATTGATATTTACAATAATGGAGAAATGCAGCGAGATTTTACTTATATTGATGATATTGTGGAGGGTGTTTCCAGGGCAGTCGATCAGATTGCAGAGTCGAATCCTGACTGGTCCGGCTATTCGCCCGATCCGGCAAGCAGTGCTGCTCCCTATCGGGTTTATAATATCGGCTGTGGTAATCCAGTTAACCTTTTGGACTATGTGGAAGCTTTAGAGTCCGCTTTGGATAAAAAAGCCATAAAAAACTTTCTGCCCATGCAGAAGGGTGATGTGGTTTCTACGAATGCGGATACCAGCCGTCTACAGTCAGAGCTTGCCTATCAACCCTCCATCAATTATCAGGAGGGGATACGCCGATTCGTTGACTGGTACCTGAGCTTTTACCAGGGGTTGGCCTGATTGCCTGGACATGGGCAGCCTGGGATTCCTCTGCTGCCCATTGATTTTTTATGTTTTCAATAAGCTGATCTTTAATCTGCCATTGCTGATTAAGCCAGGTTTTAAACTCGTCCTGTAAATCATTCTCGGTTAATTTATCGCTAATAAACTGCTCAGGAATTTCAATTTCTCGCAGATGTACGCGGATCCTGCTGACTCTGCCACACAAGAAATCCCATAAAGAATGCTTTTTTTCAGCATAGACAATGCTGAGATCCAGAAGTTTATGAATTTGTGATCCCATTGATCCAATCACGAAACTAATGCCGCCTGCTTTAGGGCGAAGCAAGTGACGGTATTCAGAACCTTGAAGTGCTTTTTTGGCGGGGGTGAAGCGGGTGCCCTCCACAAAATTGGCAATGGTTACGGGTTGCCCCTGGAAGGAATGAATGGCTTTTTTAGTCGCTTCCAGATCTTTGCCCTTTTTATGAGGGTTTTTCTCCAGGTACGCCTTGCTATAGCGTTTCATAAAAGGACAGCCCATTGCCCACCAGGCAAAACCCAGCAAGGGAACCCATTTAAGCTGGTCTTTAATAAAAAACTTGATTACGGGAATTTTGCGGTTAAACAGGCGGTGCATTAAAACAATATCGAGCCAGCTTTGATGGTTTGCAACAAGGAGATAAGCCTGTTGAATATCGAATTGATTAAAGCCGGTCACCTCCCATTTATGGGGAACTATATGATTGATGTAAGCATTATTGAGATCACACCAGCACATCACCATCGCATCGATCCAGCGGCCACAGAAAAGCCGCCAATTGTGGTGGGGTATTAACTTCAATAGTCCGAGAAAAAATATTGGGATAAAGCAAATACTCGTTGAAACTATCAAGACAATAAGGGCGAAGATAGCCCTCAATTGATTTAGTTTTGAATCTTTTTTCATAATCAATTCCATTAATCCAATGCAAAAGCAAGATCAGCAATCAAATCATCGATATACTCAATTCCTACTGAGAGGCGAACAAAGCCATCGACTATACCCAATTGCTGACGGGTTTCATAGGGCACGGAGGCGTGTGTCATAATAGCGGGGTGTTCGATCAGACTCTCAACACCGCCCAGACTTTCAGCCAATGTAAAAAGCTCACAGCGAGACAAAAAACGCGTGGCAAAATTAAGATCGCCATGCAAGACAATCGATATCATCCCCCCAAAGTCTTCCATCTGCTCTTTTGCAAGCGCATGCTGTGGATGGCTTTCAAGGCCAGGATAAATCACTTTATCTACTTTAGGGTGTTTTTCCAGCCATTGAGCCAGATATTTTGCATTCTCGCAATGCCGCTGCATGCGCAGCGGTAAGGTTTTAAGGCTTCTTAACACCATAAAACTGTCAAAGGGGCTGGCAATACCCCCACAGGAATTTTGAAGAAAAGCCATTTTTTCAATCAGCTCGGGATTATCACCTACAACCACTACGCCGCTGACAATATCGGAATGCCCATTTAGATATTTGGTTGCTGAATGAATAACAATATCAAAGCCATATTCCAGAGGCCGTTGGATCCAGGGGGTAGCAAAGGTATTATCCGCTACTGCAATAAGTCCGTGCTTTTTGGCAAGGGCTGCTATTTTCCGCAAATTTGCCAGCATTAGCATGGGGTTTGAAGGGGTTTCCAGCCAAATCATGCGTGTTTCCGGTCTGATGGCTGCTTCAACTGCTTCAAGACTAGTCATGTCCACGAAGGAAAAACTTAAATTTGAAGTTCGTGTTTTAACCTTGTCAAAAAGTCTAAAAGTGCCGCCGTAGAGATCATTCATTGCAATTACATGATCGCCAGCATCGAGTATATCCACGATTGTATTGATAGCAGCCATCCCGGAAGCAAAGGCAAAGCCCCTCTGGCCGGATTCCAGACTGGCGACACAGCCCTCATAAGCGAAACGGGTGGGGTTGTGAGTCCTTGAATATTCATAGCCCTGATGAATTCCCGGCGCAGATTGTTTATAGGTTGATGTAGTATAAATAGGTGTCATCACAGCGCCCGTTGATGGATCGGGATGTTGGCCTGCATGAATTGCCCGGGTATTAAAATGTCTGGATCCCATAATGAATTCCTTATTGATCTGTTTGGTTATGCAAAATCTGGCAACCGCGTATATAATTTAGTTAAATATGAATAGGCTGCCTTTCTTAGTCTCCAAGAAAGACACTAATTGAAAAGAGTCATTCTAGTGAGGGATCCATGCGCAGGCAAGAAATAGATTATCACAAAGTTGCCTTAGCAGCAGAAAAAGTTAAGAAAAAGGGACGCGAACCATCTCTGACCAATGTTTGCGAAGAATTGGGAATACCGAGCTTAACGCCTAATCTGTCTTCACTTCTGGAGCGATGGTACCATAATCAACCCGAGTTTCAACGCTCGATTCAGGCGCCATTATCCGACAATATTAAAATCAACACCCCCAATGACATTCTTGAAAAGAATGTGGAGCTTGAAAAATCACTTTCGCTATTACGCGCCACACTGGAATCGACGGCTGACGGCATTATGATGGTAAACGGTAAGGGGCAGGTGGTTGACTGGAATCAGAAATTTGTCGAGATGTGGCGGATCCCTTCACATATGCTTGAATCCGGTACTGAAAGTATCGGCTTTGAGTACATTCTGCAACAGCTGAGTAATCCGGCATCGGTCATCGCGGATGTGCAGTATCTATATGAAAATCCTGATTGGGAGGGCGAATTGCCTGTTCTTCATTTTAAGGATGGGCGAATTTTCGAACGCTATACTCAGCCGCAACGGATTGGATCAGAGATAGTTGGCCGGGTCTACAGTTTTCGCGATGTCACTCAAAAGCGGATGGCCGATGAAGAACTGCGCATTCGTGAACGAGCAATCGAAGCCAGTACGCATGGTGTGGCAATCATTGATATTACCAAACCCAATCAGCCTATTATTTATGTCAATAAGGCATTTGAACGGATTACAGGTTATTCCGAAAAGCAGACCTTAGGCCAAAATCTGGCACATCTGCAAGGGACTAAAACGGATCACGTCAATCAAAAGCGCATTGAACTGGCTATACGGGAATTAAGGGAAGAAACGGTCGAACTCGAAAGTTACAGGCGGGGAGGCGAATTATTCTGGTGTGAGCTGAGTGTGGCGCCAGTCAGCGACTCTTTTGGCAAGATTCGTCATTATGTTTGTATTGTGAACGACATTACGCAGCGCCGTGAAATGGAAAGACAGCTCGTGCGCCAGGCAACGCATGATTCACTGACTGAACTGCCTAACCGTGTGTTACTTATGGACAGGGTTGAGCAGGCAATCCTTCAGGCCAGAAAAAAAGGAAATATCCTCGCTTTTTTATTTTTGGATTTAGATCGTTTCAAAATGACCAATGATACCCTGGGCCACAGTGTCGGCGATAAATTATTGCAGGCTGTATCCAATCGACTGCTGATTGCAACCAATGATTTTGATACAGTCGCACGCCTTGGAGGGGATGAGTTTGTCATTCTCTTGCAGGATATAGCCAATGAAACTCAGGCACAGCAAATGGCTCAGGAGCTTTTGCATATGATTGAGAAACCATTTCAGGTGGATCAGCACAGCCTGAAAATAACCGGCAGTATCGGAATCAGTTTTTATCCAAAAGACGGGCTTGATTATGAATCCCTCATGAAAAATGCCGATTTATCGATGTATCATGCTAAAGACAGCGGCCGCAATAGCTATCGTGTATTTGAGCCTGAAATGAATCGACGGGTAATTAACCGTATGCAATTGGATAATGCGCTGCGTGATGCATTGAAAAGAGGTGAATTCAATTTGATGTATCAGCCGCTGATTGATCTAAGGCATCAGTCTATCGTTGGGGTGGAGGCATTGATTCGCTGGAATAGTCATTTACTGGGCGCAGTTTCTCCTATTGATTTCATTGGCATGGCTGAAGAAAACGGCCTCATTATTGATATTGGCAAATGGGTATTGGAAGAGGCCTGTGTGCAGATAAAAAAATGGCACAGCCAGGGTTATAAGGACATCAGCGTTGCTGTCAATATTTCAGGCCGACAGTTTCGCCAGACCCGATTACCGGATACAGTGGCAGAGATTCTTGTCAAAACAGGCCTTTCAGCAAAATACCTTGAGCTTGAGTTAACTGAAAGTTTATTGGTAGATGATGTCGACCATGCAGTTGAGACAATGTATCAGCTTAAAGATATGGGTGCGAAACTGGTTATTGATGATTTTGGAACCGGGTATTCCAGTTTGTCCTATCTGAAACAATTCCCGGTAGACAAGCTGAAGATTGATCGCTCATTTATCAGCGAATTGGTGAATGATCAAAATGATGCAGCCATTGCCAGAGCGATTATTAATCTGGGGCACAGTTTAAATCTTGAAGTCCTGGCTGAAGGAGTTGAAACCGAATTACAGAAAAATTTCATTATCAAACACGGTTGTGATTATGCCCAGGGCTACCTGTTCAAACCCCCTCAAAAACCGGAAGACCTGAAAGATTTCTTCGATACTTTTTAGGTCTGGGACTTCCTCACAAATGAAATCCGTTACATCTCAGTTATCCCCAATATCTGGTATAGCTTTTGCACATTCAAATTTAATCGTCAGGAATTTGTCCTGCGTATTGTATTTATATGAGGCCGTAATGATTAATTAAGACGTAGATGATGCCTTTAAGCTTTTAATATGTATTCCATGCTATTTGCTTGAGGCATTGAAATATTAATGTTTCCTGGATGTAGCAGTATGTACGATTATCATTGGTGGTATTCAGGAGATTGCGCATGAGAAAAATAACTCTAATTGGTTCTGGGCTAGTTGGTACGTTGTTATCCCTTTATCTTGCAAGAAGGGGATATGAAGTAGATATATACGAAGCCCGGCC
Organism: Legionella birminghamensis; assembly: GCF_900452515.1. Classification (NCBI taxonomy): domain Bacteria; kingdom Pseudomonadati; phylum Pseudomonadota; class Gammaproteobacteria; order Legionellales; family Legionellaceae; genus Legionella; species Legionella birminghamensis. The sequence goes on along the minus strand of NZ_UGNW01000001.1, from coordinate 1,923,606 downwards.
CGATCCGCGGATTTCCCTGACTGATAAAGGGCGCTCGATTAATTTGGCCATGTCTTGCCGGGGGCTGACCAGTCTTACCGAAATAGGTTTATTTGAAACAGTTAAAAAACTGTTAGTGCCTATGCGTGCTCGGGCTATCCATGAACAAAACGGTGAAATAAAATACCAGTCTTTTGGCCGGCATCCAGAAGAATACATCAATGCGGTGCAGCGAAACGAACTCAATAATCTTTTATTGGATGAGGCCGCCAAAAATCCACGTATTCACCAGCATTTTGAAATGAAGACAATCGATTTGGATTTGGATAAAAAAATCATTTATTTTCAGCAGCATGGAAAACCGATGATTATCCATTATGAACTACTGATTGGCGCAGATGGTGCTTCATCTTTCGTTCGTCGAACCATGTCGCAGCAGGACAAAATAAAAGCCACGCGAAACTTTTTACCTTATGGCTACAAGGAGTTATCAATAAGCAATCAAACAGATCAGCATTTCGTGGCCGAGCATTTACATCTTTGGCCAAGAGATTCCTATCTGCTTCTGGGGAATCCTAATACAGATGATTCCATAACCGGCTCATTATTTTTGCCCCAGCACGGTAAAAACAGTTTTTCAGAACTCGATAGTGAATTGAAAATTAATCAGTTTTTTAAGGAGTCATTTCCTGATGCATTCGAGGCAATGCCTGATCTGCTTGGCGAGTTCCTGGGACATCCTACCGGCAATATGAGTACTATTCGCTGTGAGCCCTGGCATTATCAGGATCACTGCCTTTTGATTGGTGATGCAGCCCATGGGATTGTTCCATTTTTTGGTCAGGGAATGAATTGCGGCTTTGAAGATTGCAGGGTATTGGATCAGCTGTTGAATCAATACCGGGATAATTGGGAAAAAGTAATGCCTGCTTTTTATAACTTACGAAAACCGAATACCGATGCGGTATCTATGATGTCGATGGATAATTATCATGAAATCCAGACTGATATTCGAGATGAGCATTTTAATTTGAAGAAGAGACTTGAACAGGAGCTCATGCACCATTATCCCGATGTTTATGTCTCCAAACATGTATTGGTTATGTTCACCAATACGCCTTATGCTCAGGCGCAAGCCATAGGCGTGTTGCAGAGAGAGTTACTTGAAACTATATGCGCAAGCACCAGGGAGATTAGCAATATAGATTGGAATGAAACCGATAAACTGATGGATCAGTATGACAAAAAATTGGCGAACCTGAGCCTTTTTTAAAAAAAACATGAAAAAAGAAAGGGTGTCAGGTCAAAAAAATGTCATTTTCAAGTGAATCGAGGACAATTTTTTGTCGCTTCTCGAGGTTTATGCTTGCCTTTTAAAAATGGAAGGAACAATTCCTGTAAGTCCAGTTCCCCTAGACATATCATCATTTTTACCAATAACCAATTGATTCAACTACATAAATACAACTTCGCCATGATTTGATCAAAAAAAAGCCAGGCAGACAAAAATCTGGCATGCCGGCTGCAATGTGATAACTGTCCAACAAAATTTTAATGCCTCGGAGGCAGCCATGAAAACTATACAAGCTTACATTGATTCTAAACAACAAGAATTTATGAATCATCCATTTTTTGAAGTACTGGAAAAATTAGAAAGTTTAGAGGAAATCAGCTATTTCGTGCCTGAACTGACTTTCTGGGCTATGACTTTCCAGGACATTCTGAGACTTAACGAAGAAAGGGTTAAAGACCCTTACCTGAAAAAAGTTGCACGTCACCATAGGCTCGAAGATGCAGGCCATGAAAAATGGTTTCTTCATGACAAGAAGTATATGGGCAGTATCAGCCATGACAAGTATTGCAATAAAGACGATGTTGCCTGGCTATATAGTAAAGAAACCCAGTTAACCCGTGACGCAGCCTACTCGATTATGTCAGAGATATACAAGGCGAATGATGAGATATTAAACATTGCCTTGTTGCTTACCCTCGAATCATCAGGGCATGTATTTTTCGAAAAGGTTGTAAAACAGGTTAAAAAAGCAGGTGAAGACCAGAATCTTAAATACTTCTCCAGCTCTCATCTTGAGGTAGAAATGGCACATGCACTGTTTGAAGAAGAGATGGAAAAGAAACTGTTTGCGATTCAAATACCAATTAACGTAAGACGTGAAGCACTGAAAATGATTGATCGTTGCTACACCGCATTCAATAAAATGTTCGATGGACTGATTGTCGCTTGCAACAAACGATTGGAACTTGCAAGGGAAAGAAATCAGGGGCATGCAGCAAATGCAGTCGAATACGTAAGCGATCAGGCAGTGTAACACGGAAGGAGGTTTGGACAAGGGGGGGCCCAGCGATGGGCGCCTCCTTGTCTTTTTGGGCGATCTATACTGAATGCAGTATTGATTAAAATATAAACAATCTGTTAAAATGTATCACCTTCGCTTATTACGAAAAAATTTTAATGAAAAATATCGATAAACTTGTTAATTCACTGAATGCGCCAATCCGGAGAATGCCGCTAGCTTATTTTGAGCAGCGAAACGCAGAGGAATTCGAAGACAGTTTCATTGACTTTTTTATTGAATTTGAAAAAGGTTTAACGCTGGCCATCGAACAGGCACGAGCCAGGAATAAACCCTTGCTGGTTCTGATTGGAGAGGATCATTATTCCTATAACTCTGCGTTCCTGGAGATTGGAATTCTTCAGTTATTAAATCAAAAATTTCCTTCTCTTAAACTGTACAGGGAAGCAGTATCCAAACAAAGGGAAGTTGACGTAATGGATAGCGTATCAATTTATCTTGGCGAGTTCTGTGATTATGAAAAGATACCCTCTTCTTTTATGGATTTCAGGGTCTGTACTTATTATGAAAAAAATGAAATCCCTGACGACTGTAAAAATTATTTAACTACAAACGGCCTCAATCAAAATCCTGGTAAAAATCCGGAGTACTTTGAATCCGAAGAAGGGATGCATGAACGAAATACAATCATGGCCAGGGAAATGGCAGGCTCCACAACCGATGCCGCTGGTGTTGTAGGTTCAGCTCATCTTCATGGTCTGATTGAAAAAACAAATTTAGCCGATGTGTATGAAATATTTCCCGTAAACGTGGATGGTTATTCTATTGAGCATTTCCAGTCACGCAATAAAGCGGTCTCTGAAGCGAATCTGTATTCGCATTCAAATTCCATATTTCAGTGGCAACTTCCCGGCCTATATAAAAAACTATTTCAATTTAGCGATCATTATTTACCCAATATTCATTCAAGGATCGTTTATGAAGTGTATTTGTCTTATCTTCTGAAAACAGATTTTGAAACATTCAAAGCAGTAGCAGAAAAAAATCTGAAATTAGATACTGAACGCTGGAACGGTTCAACACTACTGCACACTGCGGCGAGACAGGGGAATTATCGCGCAATCCACTGGCTAATCAACAAAGGGATGAAAGTAAATAAGCGTGATAAATTGGGCTATACCCCGCTGCATAAAGCGATTCTCAATAATCAGATTGATGCCATAAAAGCTCTGATTAAACAGAAAGCCAATGTCCATCTGGCTGCATCAGATGGAAAAACCGCTGCACATCTGGCTGTTTTAAGCGGCAACCTCAATACCATTAAATTCTTAATCGCAAAGGGCTGTCATTTTGATATTGAGGACAACCATGGAATGACTGCTTTACAGCTGGCTGTAGATAATGGCGCTTTGGAAGCCTGCAAGCTGCTGCTGGATAATCGCACTGATGTCGAGGCTAAAAACAATGACGGTGAGTCTTTATTGCAGGTTGCTTTCAATAATGGTCATCTTGAGTTAGCGGAATATCTAATTAGCAAAGGGGCAAATGCTAATGTAATTAATCAGTCAGGGGATTCGTTGATACATTCTTGCCTTGATGAAGATTATGCAATCGATGCTATCCGTTTATTAGCGAAGGCTAATGCTGATTTTAACCGGGTTAATGAGAGAGGATTTACCCCCCTCCATGAAGCGATTTCTGCAGGGGCCAGTCTGAAAATAATTAAATTACTCATTGAAAAAGGCGCAAAAGTGAGTCAGCGCGTATCAAAGGCTCATCCAGATTTAGCGGGTGAGCCTCCCTTATTTCTGGCCTTGCGACGGGGTAATATTCAATTAATTAAACTATTGATCGGCCATGGGGCTAATGTAAATCAACAAAATCGCAGTGGATTGACAGCGCTTGAGTGGGTTACCACGTCTAAATACAGCTCTATCAGCAAAGAACGCAAACAGCAGATCATTAGCTATTTAATTAATCACCCTGATGTAAGCAATCAGGCCTATGTGCAAAAACTTTTAAAACAACAGCCTGAACTTGAAAAGCTTATAAACACACAAAGCCAGCCTAAAGCTAAGCTAAAACCAGTCCAGCAAAATGCCCATAGCTGGTGGAACCGGCTTTCAAACGCTGCTGACAGGGTGGCAAATCAATGCGAGCAGACCTTATTGAACTATTGCGGAGAGGTGGCGCAGGAATGTCCCAGCTATTTCCCGAAAAAAACACCCACCTACTGGCGGAATGTTTTAAACACCCCCAGCAGTTTTTTCAATCAAAATAATGACGTATGCCCCAATGTTCTATGTCCTGCTTCCCAATTACCGCCGCCGGCAAGCGTCAGCAGCATTGGTTCAGGCCAGTGAAAATGATGTGATGATGCAGTAATTAATCGATGGATTGATTATTGCATGTAATACAGAATTAGAGTGGAATTACTAAGGACGTTAATTATGCAGCCCATGGAATGGAATACAGCAAAAATTAAAGAGTGTGAGCAAGCCGGTGGACAAGGACTCCTTCGTGATGAGCGCTCACTTACTTTCTTTGGCGAAGATTTTGGCCGCTTGACGCAGCAAATCCCTACTGTGGTCGCGGTACCTTCCAATACAGAAAAACTTCAGCAAATTGTTCGCTATGCTAACCAGAAAAAATTGCCCCTGACAATTCGTGGCAATGGTTTAAGCCAGGGCGGCCAGGCCCTTTGTATTCCTGGTGGTATGGTTCTGCAATTACAGGAATTGAATCGCGTTCTAGAAAAAAATGAAAATTCCATTTGGGCTGAAGCAAATGCAACCTGGTCAGATGTGATTAAAAAGTCGCTTAAAAGTGCTCAGGTTCCTTATGTTGTACCTTATAATGCGCACTTATCCATTGGCGGCGTTTTATCAGCCGGTGGAGTGGGGGCTTCCTCTTTTCGGTTTGGCAGTGCTACTGCCCATGTAAATGCCTTGGAGATTGTGACAGCTAACGGTGAAATACAGATTGTTGATAAGGACTCCCCCTTGTTTCAAGCCTGTCTTGGTGGGCAGGGACGTTTTGGCATTATTACCAAAGCTGAAATCAGTTTGCGGCTTTGTAAAAAACAGGTTAGAACTTTTTTCTTACTCTATCTGGACAAAGATCATTGGCTGAAGGATATGCAGGCCCTTCAGGAGTCAATTGATTATCTTGAATTTTTCTGTACGCCAGCCATTCAGGGAGCACGACTGACTGCGAAAGGGCGCTTACCCTTTGCAGAGTGGTTATTTGGGCTACATATCGCGGTCGAATATGATAATGAGCCTCCGACTCTGGAAAGTCTAGGAGTACGTATATCTCCCTGGAAAGTAACTCATATACAGGAAGAAGACATTGCCTCATTCCTGCACCGACATGATTCCCGCTTCCAATCAATGAAACTGTCTGGTCAGTGGAGTTTGCAGCATCCCTGGTTTGAATGCTTTGTCCCCGCCGATGTGCTTTTCTCCGAACTGGAGGACTTATTAGCTTCTCTGCCGGTCTATTATGCAACCGTTTTACAAATAGTACCCATCCGCAAGTTGGATCCCTCTGGTTTTTTTATGCTGCCGGAAAGCAGTGAGGCGATTTATGCCGTCATGATTCTAAACCCTGGGCTACCCGCGTTCCTGATTCCTGGCTGCCTGGAAGCTATCCAAATGCTGGACCGCCGATTCTTGCCCAGCGGCGGCAAGCGCTATTTATCGGGTTATCTGGGTGAGAATCTTCCAGCCTGCTATTGGCAGCAACATTTCGGGGAAAAATATCAGGACTGGATAAAATTAAAGGAAGAACTGGATCCAAATAAAATCTTTTGCTCGCACCTTCATAAATAGTCGTCATTGCGAACAACGTGAAGCAATCCAGGCGAATGCCAAAATAAAACTCCGTTCTGGATTGCTTCGCCATAGGCTCGCAAAGACGGATGGTACTGATGGATTTGGATTGATTATTCGGTGAGACTATATTTGATTTAAACAGACCGCCGACTGGCATTTGGCGGAGAGACAGGGATTCGAACCCTGGGAAGGTTTCCCTTCAACGGTTTTCAAGACCGCCGCTTTCGACCGCTCAGCCACCTCTCCGGGGAAGAATACTATTACAACTGCCATCTCAATGCAAACACTTTTTTAAAAATTTACTAACTACCTGTGCGGCAATGTCCGCAGCATCCAGCTGTGGCGGTTGACGCTCGCAATCCCCTAAAATTTTTATCTTAAAAAAACATAAAGTTCGCAAATTAATTCAGGATGGGTATAATGACCTGCATTTAAAACGGCTGCGGTAAATGTTCCGCATTGAATTGTTAACAGGTGTATTCATGAAAAGATTTCAATGTTGTATTCTCTTCACTCTGGTAATAAGCCTGACGGCCTGTAATAGCTGGTGGAGTAAGGACGATGATGACAGCAATAATCCTTTTAAAGGGATGACGGCTGAGCAGCTGTACAGCAGCGCAAACTCTGCAATGGCCAAAGAAGAATATGCTACAGCCGCCAAGCGTCTGGAAGCCCTTGAATCAATGTATCCATTTAGCGATTATGCAGAGCAAGCGCAAATGAAGCTGATCTATGCCTATTATCAGAAGGGGGATTATCCTTCTGCTGCTGCAACTTCAGAGCGTTTTATTCATTTATATCCACGTGCCCGCCATGTTGATTATGCTTATTACATGAAAGGCTTGGCTAATTTCCAGCAAAACCGCGGTACGTTTGCCAATCATCTCCCTCTGGATGAATCCTGGCGGGATCCCGGCACACAGTTGCAGTCCTATTCGGATTTTGCGACATTAGTTGAACGCTTCCCCGATAGCCGTTACAAAGCCAATGCTTTACAAAGAATGATTTATCTGAGAAATATGTTTGCCCAGCATGAACTCAATGTCGCTCAATTTTATTATGAAAGAAAAATGTACGTAGCGGCTGCAGAACGCGCGGGTTATTTGGTGAAAAATTATCCTCAAGCCCCTAGTGCAAAAGAAGCGCTTGCTGTGCTGTATCGCGCGAATAGCCAGATGGGCCTGAAAAAAGCAGCTGATGACGCACTAGCGGTTTATCAGGCAACGTATCATAGCCAACCGAATATGGATGCCTAATGGCAAAGGCAGCCTTAATTAATCCAAGGCTGCCTTTATGCGGCAGAGAGGCACGAAATGGGAATAAAATTGAACAATGACATCTGTCGTTTTATCTTTCAAACCAGCCTTTGCTTCCTGCTCTTCTCCCAGCAATTATTTGCGATAACTTTCGAAGAGGCGAGGCTTGTCAAAAAAGATTTTCAGCTGTATCAGGCATGGAGCCTGGCTCGAAACTATCTTTTTGGAACAACCCTTAAGTCCGATCGCGTTCAGGCGCTCGCCTGGGAAAAAGTATATCTGGACTTACTTCCTGCAGCTTACCCGAAGAAAACTGATTTACTGGCTCGCTTTCAAGCAGGTTTGAATCCTGAACAAATGCAGCAGGCTGATAATCTTGCCAGGCAATTTGTAGAACAATATAATTTGGGAAGTACGCCTTTAACAGAGGCTGAATTAAGCAAGGCATATGTATTGCGTGACGAACCGATTGCCTGGAAAACAGTCACTGAACCCATAGCGCCTCGGGCTGTCGCGGGTAATTTTCACAAATGGATGCAATGGCTCGATGAGCAGGGCTTAAGAGCTACTGTTTTGGATCTCGATCAGCGTGCCTATCAGCTTTTTCAAGACAAAGCTTATCCTATAGTTTATGGCCAGGTTATTGTCAGGGGAATTGAATCACCCGAGATGGTTAGCAGCGAGGTGTCTATTTTGCCTGGAGGCTATTTCGTTGCACAGGCCAAGGGCGGCACTATTTCATTTTCTTTACCGGGATACAAAACAATTGTAATCCCCATTGCGCCAGAGCAACAGGTTCAGTCGTTTTATCCCATTGTTCTCGACAGCTTGCCTCAAAGCCCGCGCACCGGTGTTATTGGACGCGTATTGCCCTGGGAGGGTGCTGATAAAAGTAATATTATCCTTCGTTCTGTGGCGGATAATGAGCACATGGACAGCAGCCAGGCCTGGAAATACCCTGCACTTCCCTTAACGGTGACGAATCATGGAGAGTTTTATACCACCGGCCTTAGCCAGGGACATTATCAATTAATTATTAATACTGCTGGCGTTAGCTCGGTCATCAAGTTCTTTGTTAAAGAGCAGGAAGTGAGAGGGCTCTCATTAATTGATTTAAGGAAACAGGCAGCAGCTAAATCACAGGGTTGATTTTCTACTTTACCCGAATTACCGCGGACGACCGCGGTACCCATCCATTTAAGCCCTGACAGCGATGTCCAGTTCTGATTCTTCAGCTAACTCAATTTTCTCATCCCGTTTGCAAAGCGGGCTGTGAATGATTCTGTGCTTTTGAGTGAAGTTAAAATCTGGCGGAATTAAACTAACGGCCTGATCTATCATTTCGATCGCCTGATTAAATCGATGGATAAAGGGTTTTGATAATCCCGCATCCTTGTATAGATTAACAATTTCAACCATGGATTTCTTGAAATGACTAAAATCAGCATCACATAGGCCAAAAGAATTTTTTATTGCATTCAGACAGCTAATGTCTGCTTCATTTTTAACTAACAACTGGCTCAGCTGTAAATGACGAAGAATCTGTTGAGCTAGCAGCTTGGGGCAAAGCTGAGACAATATGCTTTTTATCCAATCCATGATACAAACATCAACCCAACCTGGGTTTCTCGATTTTTTCATCATGGACAACAATTGCTGTGTGAAAAATGTTTCCAGCTGTTCATCCGTAAAAGAACCACTCTTCAGCCAGGTTTCAAACTGCTGCTGAATTGTCAAGGAGGAGGCGGAAGAGAAGGGGAAATAACCACAAAATGATTTCTCAGCCTTCTCTACCCTGCAAATAAAACGCTCGAGCTTACGTTTTAAGCCCTGCAGCCATTCACGTCGGGAAATAGATTCCATAGATCCACTTACCAGGGTGTTTCTGTTTCCGCTATCTCTTCGCTTAGCGGAGTTTCTTCTTCCTGACTGGCGTTACTCATGTTGCTACCCAGACCTTTCATAAGATCATCAATCAGATTTCTCAATTCGCCGCAAAGCAAAGTAAGCGCCGCATCCCGTTGTTGATATTCCTCTTCCAGATCTTTGATTTCATTGAATTCGTCAACCAGATAATCGAGACTTTTTAAGCGTTTAAAACAGAGATCCTGAGTGAGTGTGAATTGGATACGTTCATTCCATATCAAGGAAATTTCAGCCGGAGCCAATCCCTGTGAAAGCAAAGTGATAATTTCCTCTGCGGGTAATTCATAGCCTTTACAATTCACTTTCTTTTTCTCATCGTCTGGCGCAAAAAGAAGGCAGTCAGAGGCTAATTGGAAGGAAGCTGGTAAAGTAGCTGGATCATTAATCCACTCAGCAAAGCGTACTGCCAGATTCTCAGGGTGAAAAAGAGGTTCAAACTGGATTCCGGGAATAGATTTTCGAAGAAGACTCAAGAGCTGGGCTGCCTGATTATCACTGGAGGTATTGATAATTAATCGCTTACTCATCGTGTCAAAAAAGGCGGGCAGGCGTTTTTGAACGCAAAAAGATTTGGGAAGCAACTCAAACTCCAGATCCTCGGCAATTTGTGCTTTCTCGCTGCGCTTGACCACTCGCCCTTGCTGTGCTTCCAGAGCCTGAATACGTTCAGCCAGCATGCGATTGATAACGCCCCGAGGTAAAATGCGCTCTTCTTTTCCAAGACAAATAGAAGTGCTGCCCGCGACTTCATGCACTAACTCATCGATGCTGACCGGCAGCCAGCCATAAACGAATCGGGCATGGGGAGGGCAGGGTTTTAAGCTGTCTTCAGCCAGTAAGCTCGCAAAATCAACTTCTTCTTTTAATTCGTATTGATAAACAAGTGCATTGTTAAACCACATAAGAGCATCCTTCGGAAAAAAAGGTGATGCTATCATGTTGGAGCCGTTTAATCGACTATTTCAGTGCAGAGCTTATCCGACGGGATTGGGATTGTCTCTGGAATTGGGTTGCTGTGATAATTCTGCCCAGTGTTTTTCCTGTTTTTGCTTGGTTTCAATGATTCTGCTGATAAGATTGTGCTCAGGAATACAGCGTTGCTTTTCCTGGTTAATTTTGATTATTTCCTGTTGTAGCTGGACAAGACGGGCAGTATTTGCAGGCGTTAATTGGCTAGAGCCCTTTCTAATCCTCCTGATTTCTTCTTCAGCAGAGTCCAGCCTGTTTTCCAGATTCAGGAAGTGACTGCCCAGAGTAATGTTGAGTTTGATTAAATTATTTAATTCCCAGCCGGACAGTACAACTCCAATTTCATGAAGCGTTCCCCATGTAAAAATCGGCATAATCCTTCTCTTTAAAGCATATAACAAAGTGTACAACAGTTTGTCAGTTAGCTTTGAAAATGTCGCCATAAGAAATGAAAAAAAAGAGTAAAATTGAGATCACAGACCTGGTTCGGCCTCTGAGCTGCTGACGTTCGAATTCCCTGGGCATCAACTACACAAATGCATGCGAATTAAAAGCTATCGAATCCCCACGTACAATTGACCGTCCGATCCCCGCGTACAGTTGACCGTCCGATCCCCGCGGTCAGTTGACCGTCCGAATCCCCGCGTACAGTTGACCGTCCGAATCCGCGGTCAGTTGACCGTTCGAATCCCCGCGGCTGCGACCGCGGGGCCCACACGAAGCCAATTTAATGTTAGGAACTCTTATATATAACTACCTGTTAAATCTTATTTTTTGGCAACATTGAAACTTGTCTGGCGACCATGCTACTCCAACAGGCATGGGCCCCGCGGTCAGTGCCGCGGGGATTCGGTGGTCGCTGCCGCGGGGATTCGGTGGTCAGTTCCGCGGGGATTCGGTGGTTTGCGCTGCGGATGGCGGGCAGTCATTGCAGGGATTCAGAAGAGTATAAATCACCAATAAGCATTCAGCGCAACCACTACTGAGTGAAACTGAGACGTATCGCGGCCAGTGAGAGTGTACCAATAGCCGCCGATAACCCCTACATTGGAATTGAAATTATATTCAATGGCAGGTGCCAGTGTTATGCTATCGACAGTACCATGCCCTACGCTTACCAGCTGGCCTTTGCTATCTGTGCCGGGAAAGCCTTTAAATACAGCTGGTGTGCGATTGGCAATAAAACCTTCCATTACGGCTACCCAATTTTGGGTTACATTAAACTCACCAGCCAGGTCAGCGCTGATTTGGTTTCCTGGATCAACTTCGCCAAAGGTATTGGCAGCTCCGCCATAACTGTTAATTCCATGCACCTGGACATCTCCGCTATACACATAGCTGAGACTGAGGCGGGTACGCAACCAATGGTTTTCAAAGACCGGCAGCAAGTGTTGGAAATTTAGTGCTAAAGCAGTCTGATAGCTTCCGCTACCCGTTGCATCTACACCATTATTTACCGGATCAAGATCCTCAAAATTGCCTGTCGGGATAATTTCGCCCACTGTAACCCTCAAATCGGGAATCCATCTGGAATCTTTTTGCTCAAGTAACTGGTATCCCAGAGTAACCCCTGTATCTGAAATTTTACGGGACGATTTTCCCTGATTGCGGTTATAGGCATAGGGTACGCTGAACTGAATATCCAGGGAATCAGTCAAGCCATGGCTAAATATAGGGTTGAAAACGGTGCTCCGGTTAGCAGGCGTATGGACAAATTTCCAGTGTTGATCAAATGTGCCATCATTTTCAGTAAAAAAACCATACAATTCAAGATTTGTATGACCGCGAGGAATTGTGTGGCCAGCGGGGGCAAGTAATGGGCCAGTCCACCAGGGACCTGCATTGGCTGAACCGCTTAATAACAAAAATGCACAAGCGCCTAGAGCACTCGAAAAGACTGGTCGCATAATTCATACCTCAAATATTCTTGCAGCATTCAGATAGTCTGGTGTAGATTAGCTCACTTTGAAATTCAGGGGAATAGTTTATGAGACCCTCAGTGCATTTAATTGAATCTAAACAGGCCAGTGTGCTCAGGGGGCATCCATGGATTTTCCCCAAGGCGATTGCGAAAACTAAGGGTAGGCTAATTACTGGTGAATTAGTCGATGTAGTTTCACATGAGGGTGAAACAATCTGTACTGGGGTATTTAATGAGCACTCCTTATACCGGGTCAGGGTTTTGGCATACCGCGGAGAATTTGATGATGAAAAGCTTTGCTTTGCCGATATTATCAAACGCCGTTTACAGCAGGCCTGGCAGGTCAGAAATGCGCTTAATTTGCCTAATGCAAGCACAAATGCTTTCCGTTTATGTAATAGTGAGGGGGATGGGCTGTCAGGTTTAACCATTGATTATTTCAATGCTGTTTGTGTGGTATCCAGTTCTGCTTACTGGGTAGAAAAAAACAGGGAATTGATTACAGAATGCATCGAAGAGTTTACTCAGTGCCAGTCTCTCATCTGGCTGTCTCAGGCCAAACCTTTGGCACAGGATGGCTGGCAGGAAATTGAAAGCAGCAATATAGCTTTACAGACAGAAGTCCTTGAGGCAGGGGTACAATTCGCAGTTGATTTTACGCAAACGCAAAAAACCGGATTATTCCTCGACCAGCGTGAAAATCATCAACGCGTTGCTGCCTTGGCGAAGGGTAAGCGGGTACTTGATCTCTATACCTACACCGGAGGTTTCGCCCTGCATGCAGCCAAAGCTGGCGCGAGCCATGTAACAGCAATCGATAGTTCAAAAGCGGCTATTCAACAGGCTTCAGCCAATGCCAGACTGAACCAGCTGGATATAATCGAATTCATTGAGGATGATGCCAGGAACTACCTCACTAACGCGGGTGACTATGATATTGTCGTCCTGGATCCGCCCAAATTGATTCCATCCAGACAAAATTTACAACGTGCAAAAAATTATTACCGGTTCTTGCATCGAGAGGTTTTTAAGGCTATGCGATCAGGCAGTTTACTGATGACTTGTAATTGCTCTTCAGCGATTTCAGCCCAGGAATTTGCCGCCTTAGTGGCCGCTCAGGCTTCTGCAGTCGGTAAGCAGGCAAGGGTGCTGGGTGTTTATGGACCCGCGTCCTGCCATCCGGTTCTGCCTGCCTTTCCTGAAGGAAATTATTTAACGGCTATATTGCTGGCGGTTCTTTAGTCGAAGGGCTATAGAGCTTTTATCTCAATCCGTTCGGCCTGAGGCGCTGCTTTAGCGGCGTCTCGAGGCCTCGCTCGGTGCCAAGCCTTCGAAACGGAGCTTTGCTCTTCCTCAGGTCGAACGGTGCTAACCAGGTTTACTCAGGAACGCAGGAAGGGTTGCAGTTGTTAGGGTTAATGCTTGCTGCGTCACAGGCATTTTTGGCCAGGGACTCTGCCTGAGCCTGCGTAGGTGCAAAATAAGACCAGTGCTGGCCGCGTAAGTTGCTGACGACACAATGCCAGCGACCTGCAGGCACACCGTTGTCATAGCAGCTTGGCTGGCAGTTAGCAGGATTAATACTGTTGGCATCACAGACCGACTGAGCCATACTCTGGGCCGCTATTTGAGTGGGGCCAGAAAATGTCCAGTGTTCACCGCGTTTGTTTGCAACATTGCAAACCCAATTGGCATTGGCGCTTAGGCTGGTCAGGGAAAGGGCGATAACGCCGGCAATCAGTTTAACTTTCATTGTTTCTTCCTTTTTTTATACTTTTTCAAGAACGATTCGTTTTGCTTTTTTATCCGAGATCTGGATTAGACAGAAACCGATAATCCCCAAGCACAAGGTAAATGGAATTACGGTAATACCGTATAAAAATGCCTGGGGAACCTTGGTACCGCCAAAGGCATTAATAACTAACCCAATCGTTGTATGGAAAGCATAACCAAAACTCATGATAATCATATTGGCTACAGCAGTTGTCAAGCCTGCTACTTGATCCGGAACATAGGTTGATGCTTTATAAATGGCAAGAATCTGATACGCGCAGCATATTCCTACCACAACAAACACAATTGCCATACTGTCAATGCTTAGCATTCTGCTGACTAAGGCAATAAAGCTCAAAGCCATTACAATACCTGCGCTGATAATCACCGTCAGGTATTTGCCTTTTCGCTCAGCAATAAAGCTTAAAGTAGGGCCGCCGAAACACATGCCAACAAATATCATGGATGGTAAATAGCTGGCGGCGACTGTGTTAAAGCCATAAACCTCCCTGAGAAAACCGGAGCCCCAAACATCCGTAAAGCCTTCCAGTGGTCCTACCATTAAGCCAGCCGACAAGCACAGAAGCAGTACCTTGCGGTTTGTAAAAACACTCTTCACGTCGTCGGCAATACTGCCAAAATGTGAGGTTTCCATCTCGGGAACAATTAAATACGTTAAAAGAGCGAGCAGCAAACCAAAGTAGATGAAAATTTGTACTACTGCCTGGTAACCCAGAGTAGATGATAGATAGCTTAATGGTCCTCCGCCATAAATGGCTCCCAATAGGCCGATGGTTACTGAAAAACTCAGCATTCTGGTGAAGCGCTGTTCGCTAAAGCTCATTCGGATAATCTTGAAGGTGCCGAGAATGGCCGCTGAGGAACCCATACCGATTAGTGCTCGCCCCAGGATGGGATATACCCAATATTTAGCGAAAAGAATAGGAAGTAAGCCAACCACTGTCATTAAAATACAGCCAGTCATCACCTTACGAGGGCCGAAACGATCCAGCATAATACCGATAGGCAAGTGCATTAGTGAATAACCAATGTAATAAACACCTGAGAACTGGCCAAAAACCGCAGCATCGATATGGAATTGTTGGATAATATCATTGAGCATGACGTTTGGCATGACTCTTAAGATGTATTGATAGGCATAAAAAATTGAACTGATAATCCAGATTGTCCAGGCTATAACACGCGAAGCAGGCATATAAATCTCACTAATTAATTCTATTCTGACGGCTATTTTTTTGTATAAAGATGCTTAGTTTATCCGCCTCAGCGGAGAATGGCAGTGCCGGAAATGAGGAATCGAAGACTGAAATAAGCTTGAACTGACATATCAGGATCTCTATTGGCTAAGCTAAAAATCACAACTCACTATAATGTCTTTATTTAAAGAAATCAATTAGAAAAATTGCTACACCAGGGTTCTTAGCAAGGCAATCATATCGGGTAACCAAAAGCTGACCAGGATCCCTGCAATCAGACCAAACAAATGGCCCTCCCAGGACACTCCTTTTTTGCCCGGAAAAACACCCAGAAATATACCCGCAAAGTAATACAGGCTAATTACGCCGAGAATAATGGCAGTCAATCCCCCTTGTTCCGCTATATTGCTTACCAGAAGACTCCAGTATCCGGTAATGACTGCACTGGCACCGATGTGCAGTCCAGGTTTAGCGAAACACCAGATCAAAAAACCGCTGATAAGCGTTATTGCCATGCTTACGATTAGAAAATAGTCCAGGCCATTGATTAACAGGAAACTACTTAAGACAACTAAAGGAATCGAATTGAAAAAAAGATGATTAAAATTTGCATGTAAAAAGGGAGCGCATACTATGCCAGGAAGCCCGATAATTTTCCGAGGAAAAATTCCCAGATAAAACAAGCGCTTTCCCAGTAAGATATTGACAAGAAAAACTGACCATAAAATAGCCAATATCACAAGGAGTATATTCAGATTCGCCTGTGTCTGGCTAATAATAAGTACAAGACTCTGAGTTAATTTATCAAGCATTTTGACTTCCCGGGAACTTAAATCGTTTAGTCTGAATGATGCTTATTTACAATGCGGCAATCCAGTTCGCCCTCATTTAAACGGATATTAACCGTATCACCAATATTGACTTGCTGACTATTATAAATAATCTCACTATTACTTGTGGCAATCGAATAGCCGCGTCTTAAAGTAGCCAAAGGACTAATCATATCCAATTTGGTAATTTTGGCAATAAATCCCTGCCTTGCATTTTCAAGGGCATGCTTGATTTTTTCATTCAGCTGCAGTTCAAGTGCCATTAATTTTCCACTTGATTGGCTAACCTGCATAATCGGATTAACCAATTTCAGGTTATTTTCTAACATATCAAGACGATGTATTTTTTTACCCAGATAATATGCAAATGAATTGGAAAGTTGTTTTTCTGTAAAATCAAGTGCCTGCCAATGGCTTAGAATGAGCCGTTTGGGTGATGCCAGCGTCGAAATCTGATGAGACAGCCGTAAAGTCTTTTGTTCCAGAAGTTTTCGCATGGATTGATTAAGATGGCGATGTAGCATTTGTAAAGAAGAGAGCAATTCATTTCGATCAGGCGTCACCGCTTCGGCAGCGGCAGTAGGTGTTGCGGCTCGCAAATCAGCGACGAAGTCAGCGATTGTAAAATCTGTTTCGTGCCCCACCCCTGAAACGACGGGTATGGAACTGGATCGGATCGTATGGGCTAATTCCTCATCATTGAATGCCCACAAGTCCTCAATACTGCCGCCCCCTCTGGCTAGAATAAGTACATCGGCTCTTTTTTGGAGATTTGCCTGTTGGATTGCATTCACAATTTGTCTGGCCGCTGTTTTTCCCTGTACCTCTGTGGGATAAATCAAAACAGATGCAGAGGGATACCTTCGGGAAAGAGTGCTTAATATATCACGTAATGCTGCCCCCGTTGGCGAGGTTACTACACCAATGACTTGGGGATATCGAGGAAGGATTCGCTTTAAGCTGCTTTCGAAGAGCCCAAGCGCCGCCAATTTGGACTTCAACCGCTCGAATTGCTGATAAAGCTCACCAATACCTGCATCGCTCAGATCCTGGACGATAAGCTGGTAGTCACCCCTGGCCTCATAAAGGCTTAACCGCCCATAGGCAATTACCTGTTGCCCGTCTTTAAACTGATTAGTGTATCGATTATGGGCGTTTCGGAAATACACGCAGCGAACCTGGGCTGTCTCATCTTTAAGTGTAAAATAAAGATGGCCTGAGGAGGGTTTGGAGAGATTCGACAGTTCACCCATGACCCTAACGTCCGCAAGATCCTGTTCCATCCAGAGACGCACCTGCTTGTTCAATTGAGAAACGCTAATCGTTGTAACTTCATTTCTCATATTGCCTGATTTAAGTTCAATTTCTAATAGGTTCATGCATTTTCCGGAAAATTGTTAAGAAAATCAATTGATGTTGCCTGCGCTTTGATTTACCTTATTTTGTTTGAGACACGCCCATTGGATGGTAGGGATATGAGATTATACCTTGCATTAGCCGCATTCTGTATCACAATACCCGTAAGAGCAGACACACTCAATGATGCTGTACAGCATGGAATGATTTCAAACCCCGATGTTTTATATAATACCGCAAAAAGCTTGTCTGCGCGCCAGGGAATCGATAAGGCGAAGGGGGCTTATTACCCAACAGTAGACTTAAATGCCGGTTTTGGCAGGGAGTGGAGTGAAAATCCCACCACGCAGGCAATTGACGGGCCGGGTGCGCGAACCCTAAACCGTACCGAATCCTATATCGAGATGAAGCAGAACCTTTTTGCCGGCGGGGGCATTGTCAATGAAGTAAAACGTAATGAGAATTTATTCCAGGCTCAGAAGCTTAAGACTCAAGGGGTTGCTGAAGATTTAGCCCTTGATGTGGTTAATCGCTACCTCCAGGTGTTGCTCCACGAAAAGCTGTTAGGATATGCGCGAACCAATCTGAGGGCGCATCGTTCAGTCTTTGGGATGATCAAGGAGCGAAGTGACGCAGGGCTCTCGCGCGAAGCAGAGCTGGATCAAGCCGCAGCGAGGCTTGCTCTGGCAGAGGCAAATGTCATTAGCGCAGAAGCGAATCTCCGCGAAGTCAAGATTAACTATGCGAAAGTGGTAGGAAAATGGCCTGAAAACCTGCTTTATCCCAGAGTACCAAAAAATAGCGACTTGCCGCCGACCCTTGCGAAAGCCATTGAGCAGGGACTCGAAAACCATCCCACTGTCCGTTCAAGTTATGCGGATGTGAAAGAAGCTAAATCCCAGTATGAAGTAGCGCGCGCTGCTTATTATCCACGGGTTGACTTTGTATTGAGCGCTTCTAAAAACCGCAATCTTGACGGGTTGATTGGCCCTAATAATGATCGCGTGGCTGCAATACGAATGAATTATAATCTTTTTCGTGGTGGATCTGATGAAGCCAATGTACGCCTGACTGCCTATGAAATTCAGGAAGCTTATGAGATAAAGAACAAGGCCTTGATTGATTTAAGGGAGTCGGTGCGATTGTCCTGGAATGCCTGGCTGGCTTCAGGTCTTCGTCTTAATCCCCTCCGAAAGCATGTGGTTGCTTCCCGCCGTACGCGCAGTGCGTATCAGGAGCAGTTCAAGGTCGGTAAAAGAACCTTGCTTGATTTGCTGGATTCGCAGAATGAATTTTATGAAGCGGAAATCGAGTATGCGCGGGGACAGAATGAAGAAGCCTATTCCCGCTACCGCATCCTCAATGGAATGGGGCTGCTGCTTTGCTATCTGAAAATGCGATTACCGCAGAATGTTATCAATAATGATGTCTTTAGTTCCGCCCAAACGCATATCCTGCTGGATCAGTCAATGGATGGGGTTCCTTATCCTGATACCAGTGAAAAAGCATTAGCGCTGGCTCAGCCAGTTAAAAATATGGAAACTACTCCATTAACTCCGGCGATTGCCCATAAAAATACGGCGAAACCTACACCTGCTAAAAGACCCATATGGTATGTATCAGCCGGCAAATTTACGAGTCAGGCGAATGCTGTGGCTCTACATAACAGGCTCAAAAGCCAGGGATTTAATGTTTTTATCATGCCGACTCCCACTGGACATTGTGTTCTCGTCGGCCCCTTCGAGTTTAAAGAGAATGCCGGTAATGCTATGGAAAGGCTGAAGGAAATCGCACATGTGCAGTGCAGGTTGGTCACGTTTAAGCAAGAACCTAAAGTCGGTTAGATTTCTAGCCGGCTTTTTTATGTTGTTTAGTCCAATCTGCGGGTGGGATGCCTCTCCTGTTGATAATAAGGGCCTGGTATCGGTTACGAGCATTGAAGAGCAGCTAAAAAAAACCAGCGGAATGGCTAAAAAACGATTTTTGGCTTGGGAAAAACTAATTGTCCAATACAGGAAATCTTCCACGCCCGAAAAACTGACTGTTACAAACGATTTTTTTAATCAGTTTACTTATATCAATGACGATTCGTTTAAGGGGGCGACGGATTATTGGAAAACCCCCCAGGAGTTTGTTAACGATGGGGGCGGTGACTGTGAAGACTTTTCAATTGCTAAATATTTTACACTTCTGGCAATGGATGTTCCAATTGAGGCTTTGCGTATCACCTATGTAAAATCTATTCCCCTTAACCAGGCGCATATGGTTTTAACCTATTATCCCAGCCCTGAAGCCGAACCACTGGTTCTTGACAATTTAAACGCGAAAATTCTTCCTGCCTCTACAAGAAAAGACTTAATTCCCGTGTACAGTTTTAATGGTGAAGGATTATGGCTCGCCAAGCAGCGAGGCCATGACAATCCGGTGGGCGATTCCAGCAGGCTTGGCAAATGGCGCTCCGTTTTGCAACGAATGATAAAAGGTAACCAGCAATGACCCTGACAAAAAAAGTGGTTTCTGGCGTATTGGCGCTTTTAATTGTAGTTTTCATCGTGACTTATCTCATAACAATCAATAACAGCAGGCAGTTTTTTATTGAGCAGATGAACAGTAATGCTCAAGACACAGCGACTTCCCTGGGTTTGTCTTTAAGTAATGCCTTGCTTGAGAAAGATAAGGCGTTAATGCTGCCAATGGTGGAAGCTGTTTTTGATCGCGGGTACTTTTCAATGATTGAGGTGCGCGACATGCGCGGAAAATTATTGATATCCCGTTATGCTCCCAAGCGGAAAAGCATTGCACCTGAATGGTTTATTGAGTACACGCAATGGCCCTCCTCAGTCCAATCTTCATTAGTCATGAACGCTTGGAACCAGGTGGGCGAAGTGCTGGTTACCAGTGACAGCACTTATGCCTCGGATGCCTTGTGGAGTAATGCACTTGGATTGGTTTATTTGTATTTGTTGTTTGCCGTCATTGCGCTTCTGGTGACTATTTTTTTCCTAAGATGGCTCATGCGGCCTTTAAAGCGTGTTACCAGACAGGCAGAGGCAATTTGCCAGAGAGAGTTTCCTGTGGAAACGACTATCCCCAAAACAGCCGAATTAAAGCAACTAACCCTGGCGATGAATCAAATGGTTAATCATATCAGAAAGCTATTTCAGGAGCAGATGCAGCAGATGGAAGTGTTGCGTCATCAGGCTTTTCAGGATGAGTTGACCAATCTGGGAAACTATCGTTACTTTCATCAGCAGTTGTCAACTTTATTGTCGCATGAGGAGGAGTTTACACCCGGTTTCATCATTCTGGTTAGCATTGAAGGACTTGAACAGATTAATCAAAAACAAGGCATACAGTATGGCGATCAGCTGCTTTTGTCGGTGGCTAAATCTTGTTCTAATTTTTGGGGCAGTAAATCACATACAATTCTGGCAAGAGTCAGCGGCAGCAATTTCGCGCTGATTATAAAAGAAACCTCCCTTGATGCCTTTTTAAATCAATGTGAGGAATTTAATGGCGGTTTACAACAGGCTTTGAAAGCTTATCCTGATTGCCAGATTTTATTGGCTGCCAATGGGTATCACCTGCATCAAACAGTGGAAGCTTTGTTGGAAGAGACTGACTTAATTCTGATGCAGGCACGGGAAAAGCCGAATCATTTCGCCTACAGTGCTGCAATTAAGGCAAATGAAATTATTTTGCTTGAAAAAGAGGCCCTTACCACCGCCCTTAATAATGGGGATTTCAGCTTATATTTTCAACCAATAACCGATGGCGAAATGATTTTTCATAATGAGTTATTTTTGCGCATAAAAATTAAGGGTATTGAGATAAGGGGGGGATGCTTTTTGCCGGTAGCGGAAAAGTCCGGGCTTGCAGCGGAAATTGACCAGAATGTTTTAAAAACCGTTATTAAGGACGAACTGCTCAGGAGTAAACCCCTTGCATTAAATCTGACCAAATACACTATAACTGATAAGCTGGAGAGCAAGCGATATCTTGAGATGTTGGAGTCCATACCCGCATCGGATAGAAAGAATCTGTATCTGGAGTTCAATGAAACAGTGGTACTCAATCATTTTGCGGAAGTGATTCATTTCGCAAAAGCAGTCCAAAAACTGGAAATTGGCCTAGGGATTGATAAGGTTGGAATCCATTTCTCCCCCATGCATTACCTCAATCAACTGCCCGTAGACTATTTGAAATTACATGGCAGCTTACTGCATGATATTGATGAAAACCAAAACAGGCAGTTTTTTATTTATTATTTTAATGAAATGGCAAAAACTTTAAACATCCAGGTTGTTGCTACCCAGATTGAAACTGATACACAGTGGGAGACACTCAAGTCACTTAAACTACGCTGGGGGCAGGGGCGTTTTCTGGGCGATTTGGAAAAACTGTAATTGCTAAGGATCTTTGCCCGGGATAGCTTGGGCTCCGCGGTCACGCCATAGCTATCTACACAAATGTCTTCCTCGTCCGAATCCCCGCGGCATCGACACTGAATCCCCGCGGCATCGACACTGAATCCCCGCGGCTTTGACCGCGGGGCCCATTCACTTAATCAACCAGCGCAAAATGCCAGGACATTGCACGGGACAATCCTTCCAGCATTAGTTCTCCGCGAATGCTGTTACCTTTCGAATTAACTAGCGGACTAAGTACTACAATTCCTGCTTTCCCGGGTAGCGAGGCAATTGTATATCCCGAAACACCACTTTTCGCAGGAATTCCCGTTCTTACCATATGCGTTCCTGTTTCATCATATAAGCCACAGGTAGCCATGATAGCCAGGGTGATTTTGCAGGTTTCGGCGGAGATAATCTGTTGGCCCGTGATTGGATCGCGTCCGCCATTGGCGAGAAGAGTTGGAAGATATAACATTTGATCCAGTAAGGCTTCATAAGAACATAGTGCGAAATATAAATCGAGTGTTTCGCCAACATCAGAACCCAGATTATTTCGGCTTTTCAATAAAAAAGCCAGGGAGCGATTGCGATTGCCCGTTCGTTTTTCAGAGGCGAAGACCAGAGGGTTAATGGTTAGCCTTTGATTAAACAGCACTTGCACCCAATGCTCGAGCCATGCAAATTGCTGCTCACCGATTCCTGGAATGTGTGAGCAAAGGGTGATTGCACCCGCGTTAAGCATCGGATTCGAGGGTTTAGGACCGAATTGCTCCAATCGGGTGATCGATGCAAAATCATCGCCTGAGGGCTCTACTTTAACCCAGTCGAATAATTGTTCAGCACCAAACTCTTCCAGAAGGCCAATCAAGGGAATTAATTTTGCGGTGCTTTGCAAAGTCACTGGTGTCAGCGGTCTATTACTGTAAGAACAAGGATCTCCGTGGAGAGGATATACGGCTATGGCCGTCAAATCTTTATCCATATTTGCCAATTCAGGTATGTAGTTGGCTGTGTGTCCTTCCTGATTTAATTCTGCCTCATGCACTAGTCCTTTAAGCATATCGATGGTAATTGTTGTGTTTTTAGTCATGGTGCTTTTTTCAAAACGTTCATTATGCTAAATTTAGCACAGCAAAACAAACAGTATCTTTTCACAAGCCCAAAAAGTACTATTTGTCTAAACCAATTATTCTGTACGATGCTTACCAGCTTCCCGATAAGTTAACTTGGAAAGCATTCCTTTATTTTGATCAATGAAACGATACACGCCAGTCGGATTGTACTTTGCATAATCGCGTAATGACCATCCAATCGCCTTTTGAATAAAGAAATTAGTATCAGCTGCATTTTGCAAGGCAAAGGAGTAAAGCAGATCTGTATCGGTCTTATCTTTCCAACCTAGCTGGTGCAGCAGGGCTATTCGGCGTATCCAGAGATTCTCGTCCAGAATTGCTTTCTCTACCAGATGAAGATAATCCGGTTTCTGTGATTGCCTGAATATTTTATTGGAGATAGATGCCAAACCGTCGACACTATCCCACCAGGATTTTTTTAAGGCTAAATCCAGTAAAAAGGGCAGATGAGCCAGATTCAGGCGTTTGATATTTTTCTGCATCAAATCAATCGCTATATATTGAAACTCCCGCTGCGGCAAATCCCAGAGCGCGTCAACCACAGTGAATATCTTCTCAAGGGGCTCGGTAATACTGGATTTTATAAATGTTGAGGCCAGTTGACGGCGGAAAGGCGCTGTCAGACCAATGAATGGGAACTGATTCAACATATAGGCTGACATTTTCTCGGCTGCCTGTGCCGAAGAATTCTGCAGGAAATCTGTCTTGAGCGTTGCAAAAGCTGTTTCCACCTTATTCTCCAGGTACCTGTTCGACAAAAAAATTCTCAGGCTCAGAGCCAAAATACGTGACTGTACGCGCGTATGGGTCTACTCTGTAAGCAATAACCCCTGATTGGCCCATCTCATTCAGCCATTCCGCATAAGAGCTCATTCCTTGCTGATGTTTGAGAAGTGCTATCCTGGCACCCTGCAAGGAGTAGTTTCCTGAAATGTCAATCTGAAACTCAGGATGGTTTTCCTCAACCTGGGTGTTATCGATTAGCTGGAACACTATCTTAAATTCCTGGTCCCAACTGACGTGATATTGAACCACCCCGGCATCGCGCAATTTACTAAGCGTGTAGGGGAAGGGCCATTGTTCTTCCTGGGCTTGTTGAACCAGCTTTAATACAAAATGCATTTTGTTTCCTATTCTCTTGATTTAGCGAATTCACTTGGAGCAAAGCCATTGTAGGAGCCCGCGGCGCGCTCTTACCGATTCCCCGCGGCGCCGCGCTTACCGACTCGCCGCGGCTGCGACCGCGGAGCCCATACTAAGCCTATTTAGAATATAAGTCTAGCTAATTAACTGCCTTTTCAATCGCTACTTTCGACAACATTGAAAAATTCATCTAAGGCGCCCATAGCTATCCACACATGTGCATGAGAATTAAAAGCTATCGAATCCCCGCGGCTTTGACCGCGGGGCCTACACGAAGCCAATTTAATGTTAAGAACGCATGTTTTATGACTATCTGTTAAATCCTATTTTTGGGCAACATTGAAACTTGTCTGAGCACCACATACTTCAACAGGCATGGGCCCCGCGGTCAAAGCCGCGGGGATTCGAGTGCATTTGTGTATACCTATGGGCCGGCGCCGCGGGGATTCGAGTGCATTTGTGTATACCTATGGGCCGGTGCCGTGCGGATTCGACTTAAACAAATACTTGCTACAAACAATCCTCTACAAAATGAACTTCCCTGGTTTGTCCGGCATACATGCGCACTACCTTTTGTCCGTCTGTTTCAAAACGGATAGCAAAGGGTTCTTTATGCTTGATAAAAGTTAAATAATGTCCTTTATTGTCATAGCGGTGTGGTTCTGTGATTAATTTGTTTTTGTATAAAGACATCACATTATTTTCAGTATCGCCGATACCAGCACCCTTATTGGTTTTAATGGTTCCGCCGTTGATATTGATGCGGACAATTTTTTGTTTGGAAATCATAAATGAAATGTCCTCAAGTCCCTGAAGGCTGGTATTAAAGCAAGTCTCGTCCTCCCCTACATCCTCCTCGGGTTTTGAATTAAGAAATGCTTTATGAGTGGCCTGTTCTGCTTCAGTCAAAGTCATACCGATCTTGATAGGGCCAAGGCTTTGCGGAGTCAGTATCCACTTGGGAGATTCTTTTTCATTCTCTGAAAATGCCGTGTCAAACACAAAAAGCGAACAAATAACATAGAGGATAAGCATTCTTCCGTGAATCATTTTTTTATTCATAATTCCTCCGTCTCAACAAGTTTTATACCGCAACACTTTTGAGAACTACTAATCTTTTTCTTTAATTTTAGTTAATTTTTATGAAAATTGGCTATAGTAAGGTCAACTGATTAAGTTATGTGCTGCTGCATCCGAATGAGGAGAAAGGCGATGGCGACAATGAAAGAGCACCATTTTTCAGGGTTTACGGCAGATGGATTCCATCAGGTCTATTATACCGAGTGGGGAACAGCCAATTCATTATTTCCCCCTATTATTTGCATCCATGGTTTGGCCAGAAACCGCCGTGATTTTACCGCGCTGGCTAATTTTTTAAGCGAACATAATCGCCATGTGTTTTCAATTGACATTCCCGGGAGAGGTGATAGCAGTTGGTTTAAAAATCCCAAGCATTATAATTTTGTACAATACATGAACGATGTAAATACGCTGATTGCGCGTATCGATTGTGAAAAAGTGGATCTTATCGGAACCTCAATGGGAGGGCTTATCGGAATGATGATGGCCGCTTTACCCCAAACGCCCATTAACCGTCTAATTATGAATGATGTAGGCCCACAGGTACCGGTCAAGGCATTATGGCGTCTTTCCAAATACATCGGCAAAAATCCGGTTTTTAATGGACCTGGCGATGCGAAAGCTTATTTTAAAACCATTTACGCTGATTTTGGCATTGAACGTGAAGAAGATTGGGATGATTTAACGGCGAGTAGTATTAAACAACGCGCCGATAGTCAGTATGTCATGAAAATGGATCCTGAAATAAAGAATGCCAAACATTTCACTGACTTTGTTAAAGAGTTTTTTCATCATCCACACAAGGCCCTGGAGGGGATTATTTTTGATGTGGATATGTGGACAGTCTGGGAAAAGGTTCGCTGTCCGGTGATGGTAATAAGAGGGCATCATTCTGATTTATTATTACCTGAGCACATTGCCAGAATGAAGCGCTACCATCAGGAGGTTATGTTAGTTACTGTGGAAAATGCAGGCCACGCGCCGGCTTTGATGAACCTGCGCGAGCAACAGATTATTCTGGATTGGTTGGGGTATCGTTTGGCCTGAACGTTTTAACACAAATCATTCACTAATTGCCAAAATAAGTATTATAAAGATTCAAATAGGCATTGTCTTTTTCCATTCCCTGCAGCAATGCATTGATCCGTTGAATGAGTGCAGCATTGGAAGGAAGAGCCATAATGGCATATCCCTCCCCAAGCGGGATAACCTTACCAAAGGTTTGGAACTGTCCGCCCCCATTTTGCTCCCAGTAAAGGGCTGTAGAGTGATGCAGAAAGGCGGCCTTAATATTATTATTGCTTAACGCTGTGATAACATCTTCAATATCATCGAATGTTTGAACCTGAAAATAATCCTCAAAATTGTTTTCCAGATAATCATAGAAGACACCGCCTTTAGGATCCCCTTTAATCACTCCAATAGTGGCTCCTTTCAGATCTTCTATGCTGTTAACCTTGGCGCCTTTTAATATTAAAAACTGCCCTCTACTGAGCATATAGGGAAGGCTAAAAATATAATCGTTCTTTCTTTGGGGGGAAATAGCAATCCCGCCAATGGCAAGATCTATCTGCCCTTTATCCAGGGAAGTATACAGTTTATTGAAATCCATAGGTATTATCTGGCACTTTTCCTTCAAGCCCTGACATAGGGATTGCATAAGTTGGATGTCAAACCCCTCGTTTAGGGATAATACAAAAGGGGGGTAGAAAAAAACGGTACCTACTTTGATAACGGCCTGCGCAGGAATACTAAAGCAAAAAAACAGGATAATTAACAAGTTGCGTAGACTGGGGATGTTCATAATCAGCTTCCTTATCAGGGAGTCTTATTCCATTTTGATATAAGCTTAGACGATGACGGGAAGAATTTCTTTAAAGTGTCTGAGAAGTCGTCAGGAACGACTGTCTCCGTGAATAAGAACAGTCCGGTGATAGAGCTCCGATCTGGATTACTTCGCCTTTGCGAACAAAGTAAAGCAATCCAAAACAGTGCCCGGCTAGAACTCCGATTTGAGTTCCTTTGCCCTGGGCTTGCAATGGCGAATTAACTCAAGAGCTCTCTCCAACCCTGTGGGAATCCCGCTCACCAAAGATAGCAGAAGGGTGGGTGTAATACTTGAATTCGAGCAGGTTATTGCTGGGATCTTTTAGGAAAAATGAAAAGTGCTCGATTTTAGTGCCGGTAAAACGTGTTTTAAGCGGGATTTCGAAGGGCAGTTTTTTTTGCAAAAGTTTATCCATAAAATGATCAAATTCTTCCCGTTGCAAAAAAACCAATCCAAAATGCCTTGGATAAATACCTTGCTGCTCAGGCAAAATTTCATCGACTTTATGAGCGACAATTTGATGAGAAGCGAAGTTAAAAATTAGCGCATGTTCCGATTCCCGCCCTTGTTCGAATTCAAGTATCTCCTGATAAAACCACTTGGTTTGCTCAAAATCATGTACCGGAAAGGCCAGATGGAAAAGCGTTTTCATAGGTTTCTCGATAGCTTACTGTAATTTAATGATAATCAAAAAAAATGGTTCTGATAAGACAAAGCATCTTAAGCTCAGAGAAAATGTCAAAAAAATATAATCAGTGATTGAAAACTATAATATTATGTTAATGTTTGTGCACTATACTAGAGATAAATAGATGTTTGAGTGAACGAATATGCCCTCTGGTAAATCTGCAAAGCATAACAAGCCTAATCAGAAAAAGTCGAAAAAAAATGACAAAGCTAAAGCTGTTATTGTTCCCGTAACAACCCAGTTATTATTGAATAAGTATGGCAATAGTATTGATAGAAATGCCGGTACCGTCGAAAGGCTTGCTGCTCAACTGTCGAAAACAGAACGAACTGCATCAATTATTGCTGCTTGTCGTGCACATGAAAAAGAGCCTTGGGTTATAGTAGGTGCGTTGGAAAAACTCGGAACAGACTGGCTTATGAAGTCATTTCCAGGCAAGGAAGGTGAGCTTGAACTACAGAAGTTGAAGAACCTGGGTGGCGATACCGTAGGCCGCTATATAAGCCTTATAGTCCTGGCTCAGCCAAAGAGCTGGATTGATTTTACTGATCAGGATTATATAGATGTTGCCGAGGTATGGAGTGATCCGGAGAAAGGCTTGAATGACGATGAGCTTTATTATTTTGTATCCAACTTAAGCTATTTTGATTATGCACGGCTGTGTACTGTGAGCCCAATGTTCCAGGCGAGTTCGATGGCCGTTATGGCTAGGTACAATGAGCCAGAAGCAGTTAAGTTGCGTAATCATTTTGACTTTAGTAATGGCTATCCCGTTTTAGGAAAAGCACCTGACAAACGAAATGTGTTTGGCAGGTTTACTGATATGCTTGCGCTTAACCACGCCTGGTTTAACCAGGGAGTTAATTTTATCCAGAATTCGGAAGGATTATGTAACGATGGGGGAGAGTGTTTCGGTATTACCGGAATGTGGTTAACCAGCGATAAGTTCCACAAAAATTTTCGCGATGAATTGGCCAGAGAGTCTGAATATGTCGATAAACCAATGGTCAGGCAAATTCTTGCTTTACAAAGAAATGCTGTGTTGCAGGCTGAGGCTGTTGGACGTCCTAAGGAAGCATTTAATGGTAATGAGCAGGGTCTGACTGAAAAAATTATCAAAGACATTATCAAGAATCCCGAAAAAGACCGTATGCAATTCGTTACGATGACCCCAGGTGAAGCAACCGGTCATACAATGGGGATGCGTATCAAACATAAGGATGACGGCCAGATTGTATTGAAATATTACGATACTAATTATGGAAAGCGCCAATTCGCTTTTGATAGTACTTCTGAGAAGGGGTTGAAGCAGGGAACACTTTTTCTGAGTCTTTGTTTAATGCAATCCAATGCGAATCAGCTTTCTTATGATCTGACCACGCGAAAGGAGCTGGAGAAACGCTACAAACCCCAACTGGTGCATCAGCTGGATCAAAAAGAGGCCTTGAAACAGTTAAGGGAGGAGGCTGTCAAAAACCAGCCGCCCACACCACCGGAGCCACAAAAGAAAACATCTGGCGAGCAGAAAAAGACACCGCAGGAAACGGCTCCTGACAAAAAAGCTGAACCCAAACCAGTGCCAAAGTACGATTCTGCTGTCTGGAAGCAGTCTGTTCAGGCGCCTAGTAGAGATGGAAGGCTTAATGAAATCCGAAACAGCGAGGATTTTAAGAAGCTTGTTGCCCATGCTAAACAATTATCGAATGATGACCGGATACATGCACTACGGGTTGATAAAAAAGACGCGATTAAAGATTTGGTTGATGAATTGCAGACTGCAAAAGATCTGGCATCATTCCAGAATATTTTAGGCCAGCTGAATAAGAATCAGGATTACGTAAAAAATACGATGAAAAATGATGACAGCATGATTAGCCGCTATGAACTTCTGAATACCGGACAGGGGCTTTTTACCCGCGCGTTTGCATGGGCTGGTGTTAAAACCACAACAGCCAAGTTAATCGATAAGGTGACTGAGATGGCGGAAAAAATCGAAAAGAATCAGCCCGAAATTAGTCAAAATAGCGGCCCGGGCTAGCCTGAGCTAATTATCCAAACCATCTTGTAAATGCCTACGTACCGCGCTTTATGCGGTATGCAGTTTTTTTCACACATAAGGAAATTCATTTTTCAGAATATCTTTCACTCCTGCCAGATACTCCTTTCCTTTAATAATCAGCAAAATTGTATCATCCCCGGCAATAGTGCCCAAAATCCCGGAGGATGAATTTTCCTGCGAGCTAAATGCCACATACTTTCGATCCAGATAATAGGCAAGACTGCTGGCATTTCCTGGATGGGTGTGAAGAACGATCAAACCGTATTCAGACAGTTGTATATTGGTGACAATTGGCAAGCCCAGAGGTTGTAGTGATTCAATAATTTGATAGCGGCCTGCCACTTTGGCAATTTTAAGTTTCTTGAGGCGTCTTGAAAGGGTTGCCTGAGGGATATCAAATCCTTTTTTTTTCAAACTTTTCTGTAGATCAGATTGTTCTGCAACTGGCTGGTTCCGAACAATATTTATTATGAGATGATCCACCTGCCCATTATAAGTCATACAATACCTTTTGAATTTATAGTCATGATTTATGAAAGTATATCCATTTGTGCTTGACAAATAAACAGTTAATCCGGTAAATTACAAAAATGGATAAATTGTGAATATATAATCATTATGAAGTATCTACTACCCCTAAGCCTTATTGCAGGCTCCCTTCTTTTAACCGCCTGTAAACAGGAGGATAATAATGAGATTCATTTCGCGACTTCCGCTGATTATCCTCCTTTTGAATTTGTCAGTAACAATCATTTAACAGGCTTTGACGTGGAACTCGCTCATCTGATTGCGAAAGAGTTGGGCAAAAAAGCGGTTATCGATAATATGCAATTCAGTACGGTACTGCCTGCTCTAACTACAGGACAAGACGAGGCAGCCATATCGACACTAACCATCACTAAAGCGCGTCAGAAAAATTTTGATTTCAGCAATCCCTATTATTTTGAGGGAATGGCGGCTGTTTATAAAATTAGTCAACCCGTTACTAGCACTGACCAGCTAAAGGATAAAAGAATTGCGGTCCAGTTAGGCAGTGTGATGGATATTTGGGTGCACAAACAGTTTGCTTCGACACAAATAACGGCCTTTGATAATAATAACCAGGCAATTGAAGCATTAAAAGGTGATTACCTTGATGTTGTTGTTATGGATGCCGCGCAAGCCCTGGTTTTTAGCAAAAAAAATCCAGGCTTAGCATTTCATTTGTTGGGGAAATCCAGGCAAGGATATGCAGTTGCTTTGCCTAAAGGCTCCCCTTTAACCGCTCAAATCAACGACGCTCTGGAACAATTAAAGAAAAAAGGGGAAATTGCCAGATTGCAGGCTAAGTGGCTGGAGAGTCAACAATGACAGAAATCAACCACACAATACTTTTAATTGGCCAGGGGGCAGCCTTGACATTAAAGCTGTTGGCAGGGGGAGCTGGTATTGGATTTTTACTAGGTATGGTATGGGCTGTTGGCCGTCATCAATCAATCCTTTCTTACTTTGTGAAAGGTTTTATTTCTATTTTTCGCGGCACCCCCTTAATTTTGCAGTTGAGCCTAATCTATTTTGCAGCGCCAGGTGTGACTGGCTTGCATCCAAGTATTTTAACGGCAGGCATTATTGCCTTTGGTTTAAATAGCTCTGCCTATTTTGCCGAACTATTCCGGGCTGGAATCGAAAGCCTGCCTAAAGGGCAGTTCGAGGCGGCAAAAACCTTGGGGATCAAAGGGTTTTACTTATGGAAGGATATTATTTTTCCGCAGGTTCTGCGCAATACCTTACCCGCTATTATGAACGAAATGATTGCATTATTAAAAGAAACAGCCCTGATATCGACGATTGGCGGAATGGATATTATGCGCAGTTCCCAGACCGTAGCAGCGGAACAGTTCACCTATTTCATTCCCTTATGCATTGCGGGTGTTTATTACTATGGTTTAGTGCTGGTTATCGAGCTTGCCGGCGGCTGGCTGGAAAAAAGAGGTTATTATGCTGCACATTCATAAGCTTAAAAAGAGTTTCGGTTCCCTTCAGGTATTCAATGATCTAAGCTTTAGTGTTAAGCCCAATACCATTGTTGGTTTGGCCGGCGCTTCCGGCAGCGGTAAATCCACCTTGCTTCGCTGTATTCAGCAGTTGGAAAATCCCGATTCAGGTGCGATCACTGTCCATGGGAAAACAGGTTTCATGTTTCAGGATTTTCAGTTATTCCCACACATGACTGTTCTGGATAACCTGATCTATGCCCCTCGCCTGCATTACCCATCCGATAATCATACTGCCAAGGCTAAGGAGTTACTTGAAAGTTTAAGTCTCTCTGAAAAAATGAATATGTATCCATCACGGCTTTCGGGTGGCCAGCAGCAGCGCGTAGCCCTGGCAAGAACATTGATGATGCAGCCCGATTTGTTGCTATGCGATGAGCCTACATCCGGGTTGGATGTAGTCAATACCAGTGAGGTATCGGAATTATTAAATATTGTCAGGCAATTGAAGGTAAGTATGTTAATCGCATCACATGATCTGGATTTTTTAACCGGTATTGCCGACCGAATCATTCTTTTGAAAGCGGGGGAGTTGCTAGCAGATATTCAGCCTGCCACAATCAAAAATCCTGTTTTGTTTTTAAAGCAATTTTACTAGAGGAAAACCCATGGAACAGTGCGTACAAAAAATCGTTTTAGCCTACTCAGGCGGCCTTGATACATCAGTGATGATCCCCTGGTTAAAAGAACATTACAAAAATGCCGAAGTTATTGCCGTTATTTGTGACTTGGGCCAACAGGAAAATCTGACAGCGATTAAAGAAAAAGCGATCAGAAGCGGGGCCAGTAAAGCCTACCTGATTGATGTTCAGGAGGAGTTCATAACCAAGTATTTATGGAAGATGGTCCAGTGCGGAGCACTTTACGAGGATCAATATATTCTGGGTACCATTTCCCGGCCGCTAATCGCGAAAAAGCTTGTAGAAATCGCCTTGAAAGAGCAGGCAGACGCCGTTGCCCATGGCGCGACAGGGAAGGGAAATGACCAGGTTCGTTTTGAATTTACGTTTAAAGCATTGGCCCCTGAACTCAAAATTATAGCGCCATGGCGGCATTGGGAAATCAAATCAAGGCAAGAAGCCATAGAATATGCCAATCAACACGGAATTGAAGTGCCTGTAACTCCAAAAGCCCCATATTCCCGCGATCATAATGCCTGGTATCTTTCGCATGAAGGCGGGGTTCTTGAAGATCCTGCTGCGGGTATGCCGGATGATGTATTGCTAATGACGACTCCAATTGAACAAACACCTAATCAGCCGGAGTGGATTAGTCTTGATTTCGAAAAAGGGGTTCCGGTCAAATTGAATGGCGAGCGTTTAAAGCCAGTAGAGTTACTCGGGCAGTTAAATACAATAGCCGGTCTTCAGGGAATTGGAGTTGCCGATCTGGTTGAGAATCGGCTGGTAGGTATGAAGATTCGTGGAATATATGAGGCACCAGCGGCAGCAGTCTTGTATAAAGCGCATAAAATGCTGGAAAGTCTGTGTCTGGAGCGAACATGCCTGCATCTTAAGCAGTCCTTACAGCAGAGTTACGCCAATCTTATCTATGAAGGGCGCTGGTTTTCACAGACACGTGAAGCGCTGGACGCATTTATACAGGTTACTCAGGAACATATAACCGGTACAGTCAATCTGAAATTATATAAAGGTAATATTATACCCTGCGGCATGGAGTCCCCTTATAGTCTGCATCATCCTGGTCTGGCTACTTTTGAGGCGGATAGTATTTACAACCAGAAAGATGCAGAAGGTTTCATTAATTTGTTTTCTTTGTCTGCCAAGGTCTATGGGATGGTTCATCAGGGAGCTGGAAATGACGAGTAAAGTTTGGGGCGGACGGTTTAAAAAGCCTATTGATCCGCGGATTGCCCGATTTAATGCCTCTATCCGCTTTGATCAGGTTTTGTTCGAACAGGATATCATTGGCAGCCAGGCGCATGCATCCATGCTGGCCAGGCAAGGGCTTCTAAGTGAGGAAGAAGCCCTGCAAATTTGCAACGCCTTGGAGACCATTAAGCAGGAAATAAAGAAGGGCCTGCATCCTGTTGATGAAACATATGAGGATATTCATATGTTTATTGAGCATTTGCTCATTGAGAAAATCGGTGATACAGGAAAAAAATTACACACTGGTAGAAGCCGAAATGATCAGGTCGCTTTGGATTTGCGGATGTATGCACGTGACGCTGGTCAGCATATCAAATTACTTCTAGAGGAATTAATTAGCTGCCTCAAATCGCTGGCTGTAAAGCATGAGAGTGACTGGATGCCCGGCTATACGCATTTGCAGCAAGCCCAGCCTGTCAAGCTGGGGCAGTTTTTTTCAGCTTATCAGGGAATGTTTGAGCGTGATCAAAGCCGTTTGGCTAACTGGCGCTCGCGGATGAATTATTCCCCCCTGGGTGCAGGGGCGCTGGCAGGAAGCAGCCTTCCTCTGGATAGGGCCTGGACGGCAAGCCATTTGGGATTTGATGGAGTCATTGGCAACACTCTGGATGCCGTCAGTGATCGGGATTTCGTTATTGAACTCTGCAGCGTGGTCAGCATCTTAATGATGCATTTGTCGAGAATGTGCGAAGATTTAATTCTTTGGGCCACTCAGGAGTTTAATTTTGTATTCCTTGATGATGCGTTTGCGACTGGGTCATCACTCATGCCCAATAAGAAAAATCCTGATGTTCTTGAGTTGATTCGCGGTAAATCCGGGCGTGTATTTGGGCATTTGCTGGCTATGTTAAGCGTTATGAAGGGTTTACCGTTAAGTTACAATAAAGACATGCAGGAGGATAAAGAGGCTTTATTTGATACTTGCAATACAGTTATTGCCTGCCTGGATGTGATGAATCCTTTTCTGAAAAGTCTGCAGTTCAATATTAAACTGATGCAGGAAAAGGCGCATTCAGGCTATCTTGATGCCACAGCAGTTCTGGAAACCCTGGTGATGCAGGGCATACCTTTTCGTGAAGCACACCACCAGGTGGGAATCTGGGTTGCCGAGGCGATCGATAGAGGCTGTTCGTTAGCTGAGATCATTAAAATTACTCAAAAAAAGAAATAAGCTATTCGTTATCAGGGGAAGGAATTTTATAAAAAAATGGGCTATAGTTGTACAACGTTGTTTATCAATGAGCAATGACATGAGTTCATCAAATGTAGGAATAACAAGTCTCGGAATAAGCTTTCCTCCCTTTTATATGCACCTGAGTGAGTTAGCCAGGTTACGCGGGGTTGATTCGGAAAAGTATACCAAAGGCCTTGGGCTGAATGAAATGGCACTTTGCGGAAATCAATGCACCGTGATTGATCTGGCAATACAGGCGGCACAGGATGCAATCAGCAGCTGGGGAGGAAACGTGGAAGACATTGCCATGATTGCAGTAGGCACTGAAACCCCTGTCGACTACAGCCGTCCTTTGAGCGCCTGGGTAGCTTCTGAACTTAAAATTCAGGGCTATGTGCGATCATACGAAGTTAAGCATGCTTGTTACGGCGGGACGTTGGCGCTATTGCAGGCTGCAGAATGGTATCAGTCTAATCCGGATAAACAAAAGGTAGCTTTAGTTATTGCTGTTGATGAAGCCTTGTATGCCCAGAATGATCCTGGCGAGCCTACACAGGGTGCAGGAGCTGTGGCTTTTATAGTAGGCCCGGATCGATTGGCTACCATTAATGCCGGCCAAACGATTGCATACAGTGAACCTGTATTTGATTTTTGGAAACCACTGGATAAACATTATCCGGAAGTAAATGGGCAGTACAGTCTGGAGTGCTATAAACAAGCGGCTGTTTCCTGCTATAAAAAACTGGTACAGGATAGAGATCCACTGGAAGTATTAAATCAATACAGTGCATTATGCTTCCATGTCCCCTTTCCCAAAATGGTTTTTAAGGCCTTTTACGCAGTGGGGGAAAGCCTGGGGCTCAATACTGATCAAATTAATAACTTATACGAAACCCGCGTTAATCCATTCATGGTCTGGAACCAGCGTTGCGGTAATGCCTACACGGCCAGTTTATGGATTATGTTTGCCCATGCGCTGGCTCATACGGATAAACAAAGTAAGTCGCTTCTGTTTTCTTATGGATCTGGAATGGGCTCCGAGCTGATTCAATCGGTCAATAACTCCGAAGAAGCTAATCGAGACTGGATTCAGAAAGTCGACCAGCAACTCAGCCAGCGGCAGGCGATGTTTGCCAAAGATTATCTTGCTATCAGGGAGTCAAAACCAGCCGAATAAGTAAAATCGAAAAACTATCGAAGGATAACTATATCAAGTATATGAAAAACGCTACGTACCGCGCTTTATGCGCGGTATCCATGCAATGTTTCTGATGAATAAATAGTATTACAATACACCATCCTATATATGGTTACCGCGCATAAAGCGCGGTACGTAGGCACTGATAAGATGGTGAAATTTTGTGAGGATCTTCCAGGCTTCGACCCCGCGGGCTCCATCCCGCCAAATCTCACAATCCATCCTAATACATAACTCACACTGATTCACTAATGCAAGTATATATTTCCTGGCATTTCTATTTATAATAATTAAATAGTGAACCGCAATTGCTATGGCTTAACTAAAGAAGGGGCAAGGGATTGCAAAGCAAACCGGATTTCCGTCAATGGCATGTTCTTGGCGTTTACAACAGTCTCAGGGTTTTGTGTATTCTCTTATTTTTATTATTAGCAATATATTTAAAACCCACACTGGAATATAAACTGTCCATATACCTGGGCATCCTCGCTTTTTACCTGCTATTCTCCATTTATTTTTTTTATCTCCACCATCAACAGAAAGTTACTTTCAAAAAGCAGGTACTTATCGGCGGAATCATTGATATTGTTATCTTGTCTTTATTAATCAACTCCTTTAATAAAATAGGCAGCAGTCTCGGTATATTGCTTAACGTTAATGTGGCTATGCTAAGTATGCTGGTACCTGGCCGATTAGCCATTTTTTTTGCTGCAATTGCAAGCTGTATGCTGCTTGGTATCCACATTCTTGAGTATGTTTATCTAGATAGCAGTACCAATGATATTTTTAATAGCGGTGTCCATGGAGCGGGTTTGTTTGCCACCGCATTAACAGCCTGGTATTTGGCTCATCGTGTCCAGTTGACAGAAATCATTGCACAAAGCCGCAGTAGAAAGCTTCAGAATATTCAACAGATTAATGAATATATTGTTGAACGGCTTCATTCTGGAGTCATCTATATCAATGAAGATTCTAATGTTGAATTGATTAATACTGCGGCAAGGCATTTTTTTAATAAAAAAAACCACGAGCAATTGTTTTTTTTACCAGAAATATCGATTGAACTTTACAATAAATACAGGAGTTTTACTGAGCAGTTGACGTTTGGGGGTAACTCATGGA
Organism: Legionella birminghamensis; assembly: GCF_900452515.1. Classification (NCBI taxonomy): domain Bacteria; kingdom Pseudomonadati; phylum Pseudomonadota; class Gammaproteobacteria; order Legionellales; family Legionellaceae; genus Legionella; species Legionella birminghamensis. Next base: position 1,886,469 of record NZ_UGNW01000001.1, on the reverse strand, counting down.
AAACGATGCTTGAAGATCCGCCATTGAAAGTGAATTTTCTTGCGGTCAATGGGAACACCAGAACGGCTGTTCTCATTTTTCTAGAAGATCTTTCCCTGATTACTCAACAGGCACAGCAAATGAAACTGGCTTCTTTAGGTCGGCTTTCCGCCAGTATTGCCCATGAATTACGGAATCCACTTGGCGCAATTTCCCATGCGGTACAATTAATGGGAGAGGGCGGTTGCATGGATGAAGAAGATAGCCGCTTAAAACAATTAATTATTAACAATTGCAATCGTATGAATCAGGCCATAAAGAATGTACTACAGTTATCCCGGGGAGAGCCGTCCAAACCAGAGTCCATTGATCTCAATATTTTTTTAGAGAGTTTCCGCAGCGATTTCATGATTTCGCATCCCTGCTCAATTATTTTAAATATTGAGCCCAATGCCCTGGTTTATTTCGATAAAAGCCAACTGGAACAAATTCTTATTATTTTATGCGATAATTCAATCAAGCATGGAAGGGAGGAATCTGGCAACGTTAATATACTAATAAAAGTAAGTCATAGCAGCCGTCACACCGAAATGAGTATTTCGGATACTGGAATAGGAATTCCGTATTCTTTAAGACACGATGTATTTGAGCCTTTTTTTACTACCACCAGAACAGGCTTAGGAATGGGGCTTTATCTGGCGAAAGATCTTTGCGAAATGAATAACGCACGCCTGACACTTTCACCAGCGGCCAAAGGGGCGGTATTTATAATAACAATGAATCAGGCAGGGCTGCATTATGAATAAAACGACAGTACTGATAGTGGACGACGAACCTGATATTCGTGAGCTCTTGAGTCTTACCTTAAGACGAATGAAGTTATCCTGTGATATAGCGGAAAACTATCAGAAGGCAATTTCTTGTATCAAGCAAAATGACTATTCCCTTATTCTTTCCGATATGCGTTTGCCTGATGGGGACGGCATAGACATTGTCCAGTTCGTGCAGCAGCATAAACCCCATATCCCTATTGCGGTTATCACTGCTTATGGAAATGTTGAAGGAGCTGTCAATACGCTCAAAGCAGGCGCATTTGACTATATTTCAAAACCCGTTAATTTGCAGATGCTAAAAGATTTGGTCAGCACCGCGCTGCACATGCAGGATAACACTTCCGTTTTTCCGCGTGACCATTTAATTGGTGAAAGCCGTGCCATTGAGAACTTGCGTCAGGATATTAATAAATTGGCACGAAGCCAGGCGCCTGTATTTATTTTGGGGGAGTCTGGCGTTGGCAAGGAGCTGGTTGCCCAATTAATTCATCATCAGGGACCCCGCGCAGAAAAACCGTTTATTGCAGTAAACTGCGGTGCTATTCCCTCTGAGTTGATGGAATCAGAGTTTTTTGGACACCGAAAAGGAAGTTTTACCGGGGCTATTGCCGATAAAACTGGTTTGTTTGTGGCCGCAAATGGCGGGACTTTATTTTTGGATGAAATTGCTGAGCTGCCCCTGGCGATGCAGGTAAAGTTATTGCGTGCCATTCAGGAAAAGGCGATCAAGCCAGTCGGCGATTATAATGAGGTTCCGGTTGATGTGCGTATACTAAGTGCAAGCCATAAGAGCTTGCAGGAAGAAATCACTTCAGGACGATTTCGCCAGGATTTGTATTACCGAGTCAATGTGATTGAATTGCGGGTGCCGCCTTTGAGGGATAGGATGGATGATATACCCTTACTGGCCAATCATATTTTAAAAAAAATCGCCCTTAATCATAAACAAAAATCTATTGGTCTCGATAAAAAAGCGATTGCAGTATTAAAGTCTCATCACTTCCCTGGAAATGTCAGGGAGCTTGAAAATATTCTGGAAAGGGCAACAGCGCTCTGTGAAGGCAATACCATTTTTGCCAGCGATTTAAACCTTCCACGATCCGAGCCGCCGCGCATTAAGGACGAAGCTGAACCCCGTTATCAGGATTTGGATAATACGTTGCATGAGCACCAAAAAGAAATGATATTAAAGGCACTGGAAAAAACCAAATGGAATCGAACCGCCGCAGCCAAGCTTCTTGGCATCAGCTTTCGCACATTGCGGTATCGACTGAAGAAATTTGGCCTGGATTAGTACATCCCTCCGATATAGAAGCATACCCTCTTCGAATCCCCGCGGCTGCGACCGCCGAATCCCCGCGGCATCGACCGCGGGGCCCACATGAAGCCAATTTAATGTTAAGAACACTTATTTATGACTACCTCTTTAATCCTATTTTTTGGCAACATTGGGGTGTGGCTGCAGCATTTAAAAGATGTTTGTGCTTCCAGTTTCCACTTAAGACCGGGCAACTGACCAACAGCTTTAAATCGTCCAGGGAATGACAAAACTCTTCAATGCGATCAAGGCTTGGGCAATTGACTTCACAGAAAATGCTCACGAGAAATTGCGGCATTGTTTTTATGTCTGAAGTCATTTGTTCGATGAGCCTTGGAAGAAAGTTTAATTTTTGCCTGTATTCACGATAGTATTCAAAAAAATCATAGCTCTGTTTGATCTGTGACAGTACTTGTTCAGCCAGAAAAGGTAGATAGTATGTGAATGCATGCGCATCTAGCATCAACGAAAAATTAATCACTTCGTTGGGACAGAATTCCTGAATAATATTGCGGGCAATTTGCTCCTCGGCTTCCTTTGCACCAGCTGAGGGTAATCTGTCCACAACATAGTCCGCAGATGCCAACCCTTTTCTGAGGATCTCCTCCGCCTTGTCACATGCCTGTGCAAACCAATTCAAACTCGCCTTTTGCTCTTCATCAGTCATCTCATAAGCTTCGCTCAATATAGCCTGATCTTTTATAAAACGTTCAATAGCTGAAATCGCTCTATCCGGCCAATTTAACCAGTAGTAACTACCGAGATCCTCGTTTATTCCTGGAATTATTTTGCCTAAACCTTTCTCGAGAAGAGCACTCTGGATATTTTTATTAATACAGGCAAACCATTTCCAGAACTTATGAATACGCTTGACAAACTCTTCCAGAGTTAATTTAGAGGCCAGTTCATTACCTAATAAACTTAGCCAATAGCAGGCTTTGCTTTGTTTGCTTACTGCCAATTGATAGGCCTGACAGGCTGTGTAATATGATGCGGTGTATCGGGAATGGTAAATAACTCGCTGTGTTTCTGTTGGGCTCAGCTTGTCAAATTCGCCTGAGGGGTTTTTGGCCGTATGCTCCAGCTGATTTGTCAGACGAGCATGCTTTAAACAGCTAAATACATTTATTGTTCGTTTTCTATCGTCACTTAATACGAACTCATGCAGCCTCATTTTGCCATGTCTAGGTGCTGAGTTATCTCTGTCATTATTAAAATTTTCAATACTGGGTATAAGAATCTGGAATCGATTAGTTCCTGTTAAAGTTTCCAGATAGCTCGCCACATTATAGCAAAGAGAGTTGGCAGGACTTTGCGGCATACTCATATAATCATGAGCAAGCCTTGCAATCCTGCTGTTTCGCTGACCTAGAAGATTTTCTAATCCTTTGGGGAGTTGTTCTTCAGGAATGCGGCTTAGATAATAGTGATGTTCCAGGTAGCGGTTAATGCTATCAAGAACCCGCTTCTTTTCCCACCACAAAATCTGGGTTGCTGAGAGATATTTATAGTCCTCTTCAAGGGTAATTGCTTTGATTTTACTTTTAAGTTGCTCGTGGCTCACAACTGGGGTTTTGCCATCCCTAAAGGCACTGGGCATAAAAATATTTCCTTATATTTTTAATTTGAAAACTGAATTGCAGACGATCCAAGGCATTTGTTAGTCAGAAAGCATAAACTGGATATCATCAATCATGGCATTGGTGCGTGCCAGTAAATACTTATCATTTGCTGCCATGCTTTTAACCAACTGCAGTTTCCGCAAAGCATCCCTTCGACGGCCCTGCAATAATTGGCATTGGGACTCAGTAAAATAGGCATAGGCTTTTTTCCCAGAAGCTGATTGAGCTTGGGCTAATTCCTCGCAAAGGGGTAAATCTCTTTTAAACATGCGTGAGCCCTTGAGTAAAATAGCGGTTGCCTTGTTTGCATCGCCTGCAGCAATTAATCCCTGGGCGTGCGCCATCATCGCCGCATAATTATCTGGGTAATTCCCTTGTAACTCCTGCAGGCGTTTTAAGGCTTCTTGGTATTGTTTATTGCCAGTTTCAGCACGGGCCATGGCTATCTGATAGAAAAGATTATCTTTGTCTGCGGCTAACAGCGGCTGTAAACGGGTTTCAGCCTGCTGATACTGATTCAGGTTGATCAACACCAGTACATGGCCATACTGGCAAGCTACGGGTGAATTATTCCGGGTGCATTCTTTTTGATAATAATCGAGTAACTGGCGATTATCTTTTGCTACAGACGTTCGGATTAGCTCTTTAAAAAGCCGGTAATCCAGATTGTCTGGATACTGCTTGTTAGCCGACCGGGGTATACGGTTTTCGGCCTCGGCAATTCTATCCTCATCCAAAGGGTGGGTTCGCAGAATAGCGGGAACGTTGGCTGTATAATAATAGCGCGAGCTTTCCTGCATTTTTTTAAAGAAATCAGCCATGCTCTGCGGATTAAATTCCGCTTTTATCAACATATCGATGCCGATACGATCCGCTTCCTTTTCATTGGCACGGGTAAAATTGATATTATCCTGCGCAAAACCGGTCAGTGAAGCCATCATGGCGCCGCTGGCCAGGGTAGGGTTTACCGCACCAAGCGCTGCTGAAGCCAGGAGCGCAGCGAGCATGGGAATGCGCATCTGCTTTTCATGCTCAATCAGACGATATAGGTGGTGCAAACGCACGTGAGCAATTTCATGCGCCATTACGGCCGCGAGTTCACTTTCATTTCGAGTAGAGAGGATAAGCTGCGTGTTAATGCCAATATAACCGCCCGGGCCGGCAAAGGCATTGATTTCGCTTGATTTAACTATGAAGAAGTAGGGGGTGGGTATTCTTGCGAATTTAGCCAGTTGCTTACCGATATGATTAATATACTGGCTTGCCAATGGATTTCTCTCAATGCTTTCTGATTGATTGATTTGCTGCACAAATTGCTTTTCGAGCTCCTCCAGTTCTTCAGTAGAATAGGGCGTTACTCCCGAAGTTGAATGAATTGCGGGCGGCAGGAAAAAGGCTGTCGCTATCAGTAACAATTGGGAAATTAAGCGCTTACATTTGCCCGACTTTCCATTCATAGGATTCTCGCTGTTAATGGGACATCGTTTTCACTTTATACCAGACTGCAGTTTATAGGTATCTGGCCTGAATTTACAGTATACTGTTATTCACAGACTACTAAAAAATAGAAGTTCTTGATATGATGTCTGATTTTAACTCTTCGATCTAACCATGCACAATCAATATATGATCGCCGCTCTTGAACAAGCATGGATTGGGCGCGGAATATGCGCACCTAATCCCAGTGTTGGCGCAATTGTTGTGCGAGATGGTAAAATATTGGCATCCGATTACCATAAAGGTGTCGGCTCTCTCCATGCTGAACGCTCAATACTCCAGCAAATGACCGAACAGACAAGGGGTGCAAGTCTGTATGTTACCCTGGAGCCTTGTAATCACTGGGGACGAACCCCGCCCTGCGTAGACGCAATTGTCGAAGCCGGCATCAGCAGAGTGGTTTTTGCCTATAAAGATCCTAATCCTGTAGTTGCTGCCAATGACAGCACGCAAATATTGCAGGAAAAAGGGGTTGAAGTAATTCATTGGCCAATGGCGGAAATAGACCAGTTCTACCAAAGTTATAGTTATTGGACACGTACAGGTCGTCCTTGGGTAACCGCTAAAATTGCTCATACGCTAGACGGTAAAATTGCTGGGGAAAAAGGGGCGCGCGTCCAGCTATCCAATGAAGAATGCTCGCGCTTTACGCATTTTAACCGCCTTCATACCGATATAATATTAACTTCGGCAATGACCGTGATTAAGGACGATCCATTATTCACGGCTCGGATGCCTTCCTATGAGAAAAAAAAGAAAATCGCCATTCTCGATGCAAGACTGAGTATCCCTGAGGATGCAAAAATTTTTTCATCTGCTGAACACTGTTACATTTTTCATGACGAAAAGCATACGCCAGCTGACATAAACCCCAATTGCAGTTATTTTTCTGCGCCTATAATTGAAGGGCAGATTGACCTAAATTATGTCCTTGATCAGTTGGGGCTCTGGGGTTTCCATGATATCTGGCTGGAAGCTGGCGGCAAACTATTTTCAATGTTTCACGAACAAAAATTAACCCAGCGCAGCTATCTTTATATTGTACCCGGTTTTCTTGGCCATGAAGCGACCTCCGCCTACCACGGCGAAAATTTTTTTCAGTCGCGACGCTATTCAATCAGCTGGCAAATTGCGGGTGACAATGTAATAGCATGCATAGACTGGCAGGAGGAATAATGTTTACCGGATTAATACAATGTTTAGGCGAAGTGAAGGCGAATGTAGAACATAACCAGGCTCGTCGTCTGGTAGTATCAATGCCTGAAACCAATCTTCAAACGGGCGAGAGCATTGCTATCAATGGTGTCTGCCTGACTTTGCTGCCCAATCATGGAGTAGAGTGTGCCTTTGATGTTTCTGCCGAAACGCTTGCTGTAACCAACCTTGGTGAGTTGGTGGTTGGAGATAAGGTCAATATTGAACGTTCCATGCTGCCTACCACCCGGTTCGGAGGGCATTATGTCAGCGGGCACATTGACGCCCAGGCGACACTTACATCCATCAAGCCCATTGGGGATTGTCTGGAGCTTACAGTCGATGATTTCAATATTCCCGCAAAATCTTTTTTGCTGCCTAAAGGCAGTATCGCTTTAAATGGGGTAAGTCTTACTATTAACAAGGTAGAAGACGAACGGGTCAGCCTGATGTTAGTTCCTCATACGGTTGCACATACTACTTTCCCTTATATGTCAGTTGGGCAGCGCCTGAATATCGAGTTTGACTATCTGACCCGTGTTATTGCTCATCAGCTTTCATCATTGCTGCAATTAAAAAGAGAGGTAAACGAATGACGACATTTGCCAGTATAGAAAAGGCAATAGAAACACTAAAAGCCGGGCGAATGATTATTCTTATGGATGATGAAAATCGTGAAAATGAAGGCGATTTGGTATTGGCTGCAGAACATGTTACACCCGAGGCAATCAATTTTATGGCCAGATTTGGCCGGGGGCTGATTTGCTTACCGATGGCTGCTGACATGATTGAGCGCCTGAATTTGCCGATGATGGCAAGCAGGAACCGTTCGCCTTATGGCACTGCATTTACGGTTTCAATCGAGGCCGCAGAAGGGGTGTCAACGGGTATATCGGCCCAGGATCGGGCGCATACTATCCGTGTTGCTGTGAAAGCAGATGCCTGTGCTGCAGATATTATCTCTCCGGGGCATATTTTTCCATTACGTGCCAGAGAAGGCGGGGTTTTGGAAAGGCAAGGCCAAACGGAAGGTAGTGTTGATTTGGCAAAGTTAGCGGGGTTAACTCCAGCAGCTGTAATCTGTGAAATCATTAATGATGATGGCTCAATGAGCAGGCTCTCCGCATTGGAGCTCTTTGCAAAAGAACATGATCTGCCCCTGGTGAGCGTACGCGATTTAATTGATTACCGTATCAAACATGAAAATCTGGTTATTCCTGCCGCCTCTTCATCTATTCCAATGCAGGATTTTGGTGTTTTTGAAATGACTGTATTTGAGAACCAAATTGATGGACTCGAGCATTTCACACTGCTGAAAAAGCCTGAACATTCCAATAAAGTCCCCTTGGTCCGTGTGCATTCTGAATGTATCACCGGTGATGTATTCGGTTCATGCCGATGTGATTGTGGAAATCAGTTAAAACAGTCCCTGGCCTTACTGGCCAAAGAAGGGGGCTTGTTAATTTATTTAAGGCAGGAAGGCAGGGGGATTGGCCTTAAGAATAAATTGAAGGCTTATGCACTGCAGGAAAAAGGCATGGATACAGTGGAAGCCAATCTCAGCCTGGGCTTTTCGGCTGACAGCCGTGATTATGCAGTGGCTTACCAAATGCTTAAATATTTCGGTATTGAAACGCTAAGGCTTCTTACGAATAATCCGCAAAAAGTAGCGGCCCTTGAGAAATACGGACTGACGGTTTCTGAACGTGTACCGGTGATCGTGCCTCCCTTAGAAACTAACAGAAATTACCTGAAGGTCAAAAAGCAGAAACTAGGCCACTTGCTCGATTTGGAGTAGAGTCGGACTGAGGAGTTTTGCCTACTTTGCCCTTGACCTACGTACTGCGGCACTGCGGCTTGTCCGCAGTATCCATAATCCACTTAAAATACTGGGTTATTAGTTAGCCTATATAATCCATAGATACTGTGAACAATCCGGGAGTAAGTCGAGCAGGGCAAAGTCAAATTCTGTTTATTTCAATTAAATGTGTTATTTATAGGCGGTTTTTGCTAAAATTAAATCCCGTTTATATGCAAAAGATTTTAACTCGCTCGATAAAGAGTAAGAGCATCGTAACGGGGTCACTATGACAAAATATATTTTTATTACCGGTGGAGTTGTATCTTCATTAGGTAAAGGCATCGCAGCAGCATCTTTAGCTGCTATTCTCGAAGCACGCGGTTTAACTGTCACGCTTATCAAACTTGATCCCTACATCAACGTTGATCCCGGCACCATGAGCCCTTTCCAGCATGGAGAAGTCTTTGTTACCGATGATGGCGCGGAAACTGATTTGGATTTAGGACATTATGAGCGCTTTGTCCGGACAACAATGACAAAATCCAATAACTTCACGTCCGGAAAAATTTATGAAACAGTCATAAAGAAAGAGAGACGGGGTGATTATTTAGGTGGAACTGTCCAGGTGATCCCTCATATCACTAATGAGATTAAACAATCAATCAAGGCAGGTGCCGATAATTTCGATGTTGCCTTAATTGAAATTGGCGGTACAGTAGGGGATATCGAATCCCTGCCGTTTCTTGAAGCCATCCGGCAAATGCGTATTGAAGTCGGGGCTGTGAATTCACTCTATATCCATTTGACTTTGGTACCCTATATACCGACGTCTGGGGAAACAAAGACTAAACCAACTCAGCATTCGGTTAAGGAACTGCGTTCCATTGGAATCCAGCCGGATATTTTAATCTGCCGCTCAGAAAAAGCGTTATCAGAGACTGATCGCTCGAAAATTGCCCTCTTCACCAATGTAGAAACTGAAGGCGTTATTTCTTTAGAGGATGCCAAGAGTATTTATCAAATCCCCATGATTCTTCATGCTCAGGGTCTGGATGAGATTGTGGTTAAAAAACTGGGGCTTAATCCGCCGCAGGCTGATTTAAGCGAATGGCAGGCCGTTGTGGATAAGCAATCGGCTCCGACTAGCAAAGTAAAAATTGCAATGGTTGGAAAATATACCGAACTGAATGATGCCTACAAGTCTATCAATGAAGCATTATGCCATGCAGGGATTCATACACAGACCAAAGTGGAGATCGTATATATCGATGCGGAGTCAATTGAAACGCAGGGGATCGAGCTATTGGCTGATGTGGATGCCATACTGGTTCCTGGCGGCTTTGGTTTACGGGGAATTGAAGGAAAAATCAAGGCAATCCAATATGTGAGGGAAAACCGAATTCCATTTCTGGGTATTTGTCTGGGTATGCAAACAGCCGTTATTGAATATGCACGACACGTGGCGGGATTAGAACAAGCCAATTCCACCGAGTTCAATCAATCAACCGCTTATCCGGTTATTGGTTTAATTAGTGAATGGATGGATGCAGATGGCAGGGTTAATTTGCGTAACGAGCATACCGATCTCGGAGGTACCATGCGTCTCGGGGCTCAGCAATGTCAATTACAGCCCGGCTCTCTGGCCAGCAAAATTTATGGAAAAAGTGAAATCATTGAGCGCCACAGACATCGGTATGAAGTGAACAACCATTTTATTGATCAGTTAACAGAGGCTGGGTTAGTTATTGCCGGTCGTTCAGTGGATGGTATGCTAGTGGAAATGATTGAGCTGCCAGATCACCCGTGGTTTGTTGCATGCCAGTTTCATCCAGAATTTACTTCCACCCCTCGCGATGGACACCCTTTATTTAAAGGATTTGTCATCGCAGCACGCAACTATTCTCAACAAAAGGATAAGTTATGAAACTCTGTGGTTTTGAGGCGGGACTAAATGCCCCTTTTTTTCTTATCGCAGGTCCCTGCGTTATTGAAAGCGAGTCGCTGGCATTGGAAACTGCGGGTTATTTAAAAGAACTTTGCAGCCAGCTCAACCTGCCTTTCATTTATAAATCCTCCTTTGATAAAGCCAACCGCTCTTCATTGAACAGCTATCGAGGGCCTGGATTTGAACAAGGTTTGATGATTCTTGAAAAAGTAAAAAACGAGGTGGGTGTCCCCATCCTTACTGATGTTCATGAGGATACTCCTTTACTGGAGGTCGCCAGCGTGGTTGATGTGCTACAGACTCCCGCGTTTCTCTGCCGCCAAACCAATTTTATCCAGAAAGTGGCAGCGATGAACAAGCCGGTTAATATAAAAAAAGGCCAGTTTTTATCCCCCTGGGAAATGAAGCATGTGGTGACTAAGGCAAAAGCTTGCGGAAACGAACAGATTATGGTTTGTGAGCGCGGTGTAACTTTCGGCTATAATAATCTGGTATCTGACATGCGGTCTTTGCAGATTATGCGTGATACAAATTGCCCGGTTGTGTTTGATGCTACGCATTCTGTGCAATTGCCTGGCGGAAATAATGGAAGCTCAGGAGGGCAAAGAGAATTTGTTCCCGTGTTAGCGCGTGCTGCAGTGGCTGCAGGTATTTCCGGGCTTTTTATGGAAACTCATCCTGATCCGGATAAGGCGCTGAGTGACGGCCCAAATAGCATGCCCCTGGATCAGATGAAGCCTCTGCTGGAATGTTTGATGGAGATTGACAGCGTTGTAAAGAGAACCGGGTTTGCCATTTAATCCAGCCTGGTTTAGCTGAATACGTTTTCAAGGACGAAAAAATAACATGCCTCTTTCTGAGAATCTACTTCGTTTTCCGCCACAGCATTTTGCCATTATCGTTAATGAGAAAGCGAGAAATGCAGAAAAAGTGGAGTCTTACTTGTCTCAACTGAAAGAGGCTGGTTTTCTTTTCCAGTTCTTTTCTGTATCCCCTGATTCTCTTGAAAAAGTAATCAAGCAATGTCAGTCCGAATATAAGTTAGTGCTAATTGGCGGAGGGGATGGCACACTTCGAAGCGCAGCCCAGTATTTAGCAAATTCAGATACGATAATGGGTGTTCTGCCTTTAGGAACCATGAATCATTTCGCCAAGGAGATGAAGCTGGCATTAAGCATTGATGAACTTGTTAATGTCTTGCGTTCTCCTGCAGTAAAAAAGATTGACCTTGCCCAGGTTAATGATTATGTATTTATAAATAACTCATCAGTGGGATTTTATCCCCGTTTTGCAAGAAAGCGTGATCTTTATGCAAAACGTCTTAATAAATGGCTAGGTTATATTCCCAGTTTGTTCCATACTTTGCGCACGCACAAAACCTACCACATGCATATCACAGGTAAGGAAATTAATTTACGTCTCAAATCCTCCTTTGTCATGATCAGTAATAATTGTTATCGCTGGGAGTTTCCAGTCAATTTTGGGCGTGAAAGTTTTAATGATCATAAATTAGGGCTTTACTATCTAAAGCATGGCAAAATAGAAATCGCTAAACTCTTTGATATTATAATGGGAAGAAATAACCATTTCGTAGCAACCTGCAGCCTTTTCCCCCTGGATGTTACTATTGAGAAATATAAAGAAGTGATCGTATCCCTTGATGGAGATGCCATTAAAATGAGTTTACCCCTAAAGTACAAGCTATTGCCTGACTCTCTTAATCTGTTGGTGGCTTCATGAAAATTATCCATATTTCGGATCTTCATTTCGGTCTGCACCGCCAGGAAATAATTAATTGCTTTGTGAAAGAAGTCAACGAAATTTTGCCTGAAATTATTATTATTTCAGGTGATTTAACGCATCGTGCAAGATCAGGACAATTTCACGATCTGCGTACGTTTATCTCCCGTTTACCTGGAAAAGTATTACTTGTTCCCGGAAATCATGATATCCCTGCCTTTGATGTGATACAGCGCTTTTTAACGCCTTTTGAAAAATACAGGCGCTTTATTAATAATACACTGGAGCCCGCTTATGAAGACGCCAAACTGCGGATACTTGGGCTTAACAGTGTCAATCCTTACAGTATCAAGGATGGAAAATTATCCTCGAGTAGCCTGATGAAAATTGAACGCTTTTTTAAGGTATCTGACGAACGGTTGAACATCCTTTTTTTTCATCACAATTTCCAGCATTTTGAAGGCTTGCACAGGCCTTTAAGTAATACCAGGGCGTTTTCCGAGGCTTTGAAAAAATCTGCTGTGCATTTAGTTTGTACTGGTCATTTGCATTTCGCTAATGTAAGTTTTCTGGAAAAAAATCAGCAGGAATCATTCGCCTTGCTGCATGCAGGTTCTCTATCCTGTCAGCGTACCAGAGACGGGCAGAACAGCTTTTATTTGATTGAGTTTGAAGCAGGTGAATGTGCCATTAAGTTAATGCAATATGAGTTGAGTCAATTTAAACTTAAAGATAGCTATAGTTATAGTTATCGTTCAGCTTTATCTCAAACCATTCGACCTGAGGAGCTGCTTTAGCGGCGTCTCGAAGGCTTCGCTTGGTGTCAATCCTTCGAGACGGAGCTTTGCTCCTGCTCAGGCCAAAAGGTACTAATACAATCCGAGTGGCAAAGACAACTAGCTAAAAGTTGGGCTGTCCAAATTGGTGAGGATCGTTCAGCACTTCATTCGCAAAGACGGCCTCAAACTAGCCGCCTGAATTCCATCAAACTAAATACACTGGATGTCGGATAACTATTTTCAAATTTAAAGCCTACCGGCTCAATGTATTTCTGCCACTCTTCTAATGTGCGCTGCCTTCCATCGAGTAAGACCATCATCACAATATCCATCGTTTTATTGGGATGGGGCAAATCATTAACAGGCATTACCTGCTCAGCGATTAACAACGTTGACGATTGAGGCATGCGCTGGTGGCAATTATCAAGAATTTTCCGCATCATTTCATCATTAAAATCATGCAGTACCCCTTTGTATAAATACGCATCGGCTGCGGGGATGTCTTCAAAAAAATCGCCCGCCTGGAGTGTTATCTGCTGGGGAAAGTCAGAGGGGGATAATTGGTTGATGACCGATGGGCTATCAAACACTGTTATTGGTAATTCTGGATGATGTTTATGTATTGCTTTTGCCATACCTCCACGACCGCCTCCCATATCGACCAAAGAGCTAAACCGGCTAAAATCAAAGGCCTTGGCAATAGGCTCATCATCATAGGTTGAAAGCTTAGCCATTCCTCTATCAAAATTTTCCTGCTTTTCAGGATGCTTGGACAGAAAACTGAAAAACTCTTCCCCATGCTTATAGGCAAAAGCGGATTTACCATTTTTTAAACTCTTATCGAGTACCGAAAAAGCATCCCACCAGCGATCATCAACCATGCGAAGCACATCACGAATGGAGTGTGGATCATCATCACGAAGTGGTTTGGATAATTCAGTCAAAGAATACGAATCCGGCTCATGGTATTTAAAAAGGCCATAAGCACTTAAGAACTGTAAAAGGCGGCCTAAAAGAGGTGGGTGGGCACCGGTCTCTTTGGCGATTTGCTCAATACTCACTGGCAATTCAGACATATGGTTGGCGATACCCAGGGAAGCCACGGTATGAATAGCCCTGGAAACAACATACCAGCGAGACATGGTCGCCAATTGAACATGAGGCGCTTCATTCTTAGCATGCATTGCGAATCCTTGCGAAAAATCCTGTTATTTGTTCAATATAGCCTAGATATCCGCCTTCTCTCAATTAATACTTATAGAAAATACAGGAAGTGGGGGGAAATTTTGTTTTTTGCAGTTTAAACCGGATGCTGTTTAATTTACACTAGGCTAATAATTACAATTTATCAGAGAGATGTGAGGCTAAACAAACTTTATTCCGAGTTAGTCGGTGAGCCGGTGAAGTTAATCGCGTTGTTCCTGTTTTCGATTTTTCTGGCACTATTTCTGGTTGAAATATATTCTCTTGCGACGAAGTCGCAGGGTGACGATTCCATTGAGCTAAATCAGAGCACTGCAAAAAAGGATATCGTTCAGGAAAGTTTGAATAAAAATTCTGCTGTTTTCAAAACAGCATTATTTGGCATTTATGTGCCAGTTAATTTATCGGGGCAGGATATAAAAGAATCCATGCTCGACCTCGAAATTGTAGGTATCATGTATTCACCAGTTAAAGATGCCTCTCAGGTATTAATTCGTTCTGCAGGCGGGGAGGAACGCCTTTACGTTATTGGTGACGATTTACCGGGTGGTGCAACGATTAAGTCAATTAACGAGCAGGATATTGTCGTTTTACATAATGGTGCCTTAGAAAGCATCAAGTTGCCCAAGAACCAACTCCATTTTGATGGACCTGTAAAGCCGCTTTTTAAGGATTAACCCAGTATGCGATTAGTTTTAAAGTTAATCATTCTTTCTCTATGCTGTTTTTTACAAACCGCCTGCTTCAGATCGCTTAATTTCGATGAGGGCATTGCCTGTTTTCGTGCAGAGGAATATAGAAAAGCCTTTATTCACCTTTTACCTGCAGCCGAAGGCGGTCAACCGGATGCACAATATGCTGTCGGCTATATGTATTATTATGGACGCGGCGTGGTCGAAGATCGTGAAAAAGCATGGATATGGATTAACAGAGCAGCAGCTGCAGGTCAGCCTGATGCGAAGCAAGCGGTGTTAATCCTTAATACGCATCATAAGATAGTCCGCTAGATTCACCATCTTGAATCCCACGGCGCAGCCCTTCGAATCCCCGCGGCGCAGCCCTTCGAATCCCCGCGGCGTAGCCCTTCGAATCCCCGCGGCAGCGACCGCGGGGCCCATGTCTGGTAGCTGAACAGCTCCTTGAATTTTGGAATGTTGCCGAAATAGAGATCGAAAAGGCATTAAAAACTCTACGTACCGCGCATTAAGCGCGGTACGTAGGCACTGATTAGATGGTGAAATTTTGTGAGGATCTCTCAGAGTCGAAGCCGCGGGGATTCGGCTCATTCTGCTTTTTGTAAAGACTCAATTACTGCACCTAGAAAGCGGGTGGCTTCACCGCCTGTCACGGCTCGATGGTCAAAGCTTAATGAAAGGGGTAGTAAGCGATGGGATTTTATCTGTCCGTTACTGGCAACTGCGCCATGATACAAACGACCCACCGCTAAAATAGCAACCATTGGCGGAACAATAATGGGACTTGCGAATTTACCAGCAAATTTTCCAAAATTGGATAAGGTAATAGTGGCGCCTTTCAATTTATCAGCTGGAACAGCGCGTTCACGGACTGATTTTTTGAATTCATCAATACTATTCCTTAATTCCTGGGCAGATTTTTTATGTGCATCATGAATAACTGGAACAAAGAGGCCGTCCTCGGTATCCATTGCCAGCCCCAGATGAACTTCTTCAAAGCATCTACGAGCCGCATGTTCTGTGTTAAACCAGGCATTGAGAGAGGGTTCCCTTTGAACCCCATCGGCCACTGCACGAATAAGACGAGCAGTAATATCCTGACCAGGATGCCATGCTTCAATGTCAGCTTCGTCAAAAATGCTTACGGGGACAACAACCTGATGCGATTGAACCATGCTGTTCAACATGGCACGGCGAACGCCGCGCAGAGGTTCGTATCCCTGGGGTAACTCTTCTTTGGGCTGGGCAGCGCGCTCAACATCTTCACGGGTGATCATGCCATGTTGTCCTGAGCCGGCTAATGCAGATAGATCCACACCCAGCTTTTTTGCCAGAACGCGTACAGCCGGTGTGGCTTTTGGGCGTCTGCTGCCTTCGGATACAGAAGGGGCGCTCGAGCCAATAGTGAAATTATCTTCACTGACATCATGACTTTCTTCCAGATTGCCGACAACAGTCCCTTTATCAGTTCTTGCAGTGCTGCTTTCAGCAAAGCCGACCAGGGGTGAACCAGTTTTCAGTACATCGCCCGGTTTTCCAAATAACTTGGCAATGGTACCCTCCTGGGGGCAGGGGACATCAACGACTGCTTTAGCTGTTTCCATTGAAACCAGAGGCTGATCAAGTTTGACATAATCACCTTCTTTAACAAACCACTCATGGATTTCAGCATCAGGCAAACCTTCACCTAAATCAGGCAGATTAAAAATATTCATAATTACTCCATTATACTGAGTACGCTGTCCTTAATACGCTGGACACTGGGAATATAAAATTTTTCAAGTTGAAAATAGGGCATAACTGTATCATAACCTGTAACTCGCTGCACTGGCGCTTGTAAATCACTCAGGCAATTTTCCATGATTTGGGCGGATATTTCTGCACCAAAACCACCGGTTTTAGCCGCTTCATGAATAATCACACAACGACCGGTTTTTTCAACTGAACTAATAATTGTTTCGATATCTAATGGTTTAATAGTAGCCACGTCGATGACTTCACAGGAAACCCCTTCTTCCTGCAACTGTTTGGCAGCCTGCATTGTTTCGTGAACGCTGGCCCCCCAGCTAACCAAAGTGACATCGCTACCCTGCTGAAGGGTGAAGCATTTTCCAATCGGTAAAGCTTCGCCATTGTTTTCAACAGGCTGCTTGACCAGACGGTAGATTCGTTTGGGTTCAAGAAAAACAACCGGATCAGGATTTCTGATGGCGGCTAATAACAGCCCATAGGCTCTTCTAGGTGATGAGGGTATCACTACCTGCATACCTGGTATATGAGCAAAAAGCGCTTCTGTGCTTTCAGAGTGATGCTCAGGAGCGCGAATACCGCCCCCAAATGGTGCCCGGAAAACAATTGGACAATGTAATCTGCCGCGTGTGCGGTTCCTCATTCGAGCCGCATGGGAAAGGATTTGGTTGAAAGCAGGATAGATAAAACCCATAAATTGAAATTCGGCTACCGGCTTTATTCCTTGCACCGACATACCCACCGACAATCCGGCAATCATTGATTCGGCCAGCGGGGTATCAAAAACGCGTTCCTCGCCGAAGCGTTCCTGCAAGCCAACCGTAGCTCTGAAAACGCCGCCATTTTTGCCGACATCCTCACCAAATACAACGACATTCTCGTCATGGGCCAATTCATAGGCAAGCGCTTGAGTAACTGCTTCTATGAGGGTAATCTCAGGCATTGTCTGCTTCCTCCATTGCAATAGCCCGCTGTTCAATCAGATAGTCGGGTAGTTTTTCATAGTGATAATCAAAAATGCTGGTAATCGCCTGTCTTTTTTGACCAAGATACTCATCGACTGCCGCCTGAACTTCATTACTGGCTTCAATCGTCAATTGCTCTTCCTTGGCAGCATCCCAGAGTTTTTTCTCTTCAAGAAAATGGCGGAAGCGGCTGATAGGTTCTTTAGGCTTGGCTGCTTCTACCTCGTCCTGGGGCTGATAGCGGGTTGCATCATCTGCTGTCGTATGGTCGCAAAGTCGATAGGTCAAAGCTTCAATCAGGGTAGGGCCCTCACCGCGTCTGGCTTTTTCGATGGCCTCTCCAATAACTTGCCGGCAGGCAAGCACATCATTTCCATCGACCTGCACCCCGGTAAATCCGGCAGCAATTGCTTTTTGTGCAACAGTCTGTGTGGCCGTCTGCTTTGAAAGTGGAACAGATATAGCCCACTGATTGTTATTGACAATAAAAACCACTGGCAGTTTCCAGGCGCCGGCAACATTCATTGCCTCATAGAAATCCCCTTCAGAGGTACCGCCTTCACCAATACAGGTCACGGCAACGCGTGGCTGATGACGGTATTTAAAGGCAAAAGCAACGCCTGCGGCATGAAGGCACTGGGAGGCAATGGGCACACAAATGGGAAGATCTTCTTTGTTATTGGCAAAATGGCTGCCGCGTTCATCACCGCCCCAATATGCAAGGATCTCAGACATTTTAACACCGCGCTGAAACTGCGCTGCATAGTCCCGATAGTAAGGAATAAGCACATCCTCCGCCCGCATGGCATGACCAATGGCAGTTGAGATGGCTTCCTGGCCATTGATAGGCGCATAGGTCCCCATCTTTCCAGTTCGCTGTAGGGCAATCGCTTTGCGATCAAAAATACGTGTGCGAACCATAATACGGTATAGCTCCTGCAGAACCTGGTCATTATTTGCAAAGGCAGGCAAGGAACCGCAGGAACCACCATGTTCATTAATACACTGGATGAATTCTATTTCAAACTGGGCGACTGTTGTCACGGATTTTCTCCTTATTTACAACATATCGCCATAGAATACTCATAATTTATATGAAAAACCATCCTTGAACGAAACAGTTTTTCTATAGCGTGAAGGTGGCTGCTTCCTTTGCTTCCCGCTCGTCTGATTCTGTCCGTTCTTTTTGCGTATCCGCACGGCTGCTGGATGAAGGGACGGATTTTGCTGTAGCGGAACTGATAAGTTCATCAATTTGTTGGGTCAGGTGATTTAATATGAGCGTTTCAAATTCACGCTGCTGCTCGGGTGCTGGGAATGCGTACTTACGTCCTGGATGATATAAAACAGGGGTGACCAGAGCGGAAAGCGAGTTCATTAACAGCTCTGCAAAATCTGGCCTGATGTACACGTCTCTTGGTTCCTTGCTCTCATCTTTCCATGTCCCTTTTAATGTTACATCACCGACAAAAGGTGTTTTGCAAAAGTAATGCTCGTGAATATAGGTGATCAGTTTACCCATTAATGAAAAAGTAAAACCATCCAAATCCGTATGTGGTTTTTTATGTGCCTCCTGGGGTGAGATTGCAGCTTTGATTAAGGCATATACTGAGTGCATCACAGTAGCCTGCCTCTCCTTTTCTGATTCAGAAAGATAAATTGAAATGGTTTTGGAATGTTTTTTAAATTCACCTTCGAGGCGGGGAATTTCTTTTTTAAATTGCAATTCATACCGGATGGATTCCAGAATAATCTGTTCCAGTCCTGCTAATAATACCCTGAGCTCAAGACGTTGGCGCAGCGACAGTTTACTTTTCAACTGGTCAAGATAGGCTTGTAATTGGAAATCATCCGTAATTTTGGTTAAATCAGGATCTTCAAAATAATGAAAGGAAAGCAGACGCGGACGTACCAGTTTTAATTTTGCAATTTGCTGCTTGATGTATTTCTCGTCTCTGGCAGAAGTGACCGATTCATAGGATTTAAAATTATCTTCCGTATTGACCATCGCCTGAACAATTAAAGATCTAAAAAATGGATAAATTGAGTTGGGGAACGGGTATTTTACATGATCTATCTCTTTCAATGCGTTTTCAAGAATAGCCAGGCAACTTTCTAAAATAGAGATAACCTGACCTTTTAAGTCAAATAATGTTGGCCCGGCAATCTGGTATACTTCTTTCGTAATATCTTGTGCATCTTTTAGTAATTGTATCTCGCTTTTTTGAATATGCTCCTTATTTGCATCGTTAAGCGCCTTGCGATAGACCACGGTTTTTCGCCAATCCTCAGGAGCTGTTTTTTCTGGAATAATTGTATCCAGATCAAGCTTTCCATAGGGCTGAAAAAGTTGACCAGATGCTAATGTGTCCGGAAACTCAAGGGGGTTCAGAGATGGGGAGGTTTGAGGCGTGATGGGTATCAGATGCACGGAATGCCGCGAGTCCTCCTCCTGACTCAGGCTGCCAGACGTATTTTTTAGGGATCGCAATTCCTTATCGCTCAAGCGGGCTGAGGGCCAGGGTTTCATTCGTCTTTTGAAAAAGCTACTTGAAGGCTTGTCTGTCCCGGGGTTTTTGTTCGGCTCTTCAGTCGTTAAGGAAGTTGAGTGACGGGGTTGAAGAAAGGGATGGTCAGTCACAAAATGTTTGACATTGTCTATGCAAGCCCGCTTTTCTTCTATTCGTATACCGCTTATTGGAGCTAAAGACTTAACTATTTCTGCCTGATCATCGGTTGGCCTAAAAATGTACTCAGCCGTATTTGCCTCAGCTTTATAATCCCAGAATAGTACAGACTCTTGTACGGTAACACCTTTAAAACTTACTTTCATAATACAAATTTATGGTTGAGAAAAATTGGATTCCTCGTACAATTTCAATTATCATTATTTGTTGAAATTGTACAAAAAGGCTATAACTTGTTCGAGTATAATATATTAGAATTACCATATCCGTCAAATTTATGTCATAACTATCGCAAATTTAGTCAATTCTCTGGCTTTGTTCTCTTGGAGAGCTCGGATAAGTCAAGAGGGCGCTTTGATATCTTGACGGCACTACCTTATAAAATACTGACTGAAAAGCAGTTCCCTCAGATCAATGCTCTTTTTTCTGAACTAAATGCTTCCCTGCCAACCATACAGAGTTACTGCGACTTGCCATTTCAGGGTGGCGTTATTGGTTATTTTTCCTATGATCTTGCCTCTGAACTGGCGGGGATTAAACGAAGGGTCCACCCTGAACTGGCGCATGTCCCGTTGTTTCATTTGGGGTTTTATGATTGGGCAATTATTGTTGATCATCATTTAAAAAAAGTCAGTTTATTTGCTGCAAATACCTGGAAAGAAACAGCGGAAATCGCGCGGGTGATGTCAGCGTTGTGGGAGCAGGATGATCTGGACTATGAAGCGGAAGGTTTTTCTATTCAATGGCCTTTAAATCGTTTAATGTCCCGTCAAGATTACGATAAATCCTTTATTTCAGTTCAGAATGATCTTTCCAACGGCCGATGCTATCAGGCCAATTTAACACAAGGCTTTTCATTGGCTTACGAGGGAGACTGTTTTTCAATTTATCAACAAATATGCGCAGGCAATCCGGTACCCTACAGTGCCTTTATAAAGACAGAAACTGCAGATATTTTATCATTCTCCCCCGAGTGTTTTCTAAGTTACGAGCGGGGAAAACTTAGCACTTCGCCTATCAAGGGAACAGCGAGAATGAGTGCGGATGAAAACGGGGATAATGCCATTAAACGCGGCTTGCTCCACTGCGAAAAGAATCGTGCTGAAAATATTATGATTGTGGATTTATTACGAAACGATCTTGGGAAAATTGCTCAGTCAGGCAGCGTTAAGGTGGAACGTTTATGTGAGCTCCAGAGTTATAAAGGACTGCACCATCTTGTTAGCCAGATTGAAGCCGAATGCCGGGAGGATATCGGAATGTTTGATGCATTCGAAGCCTGTTTTCCGGGAGGCTCGATTACCGGTGCCCCTAAGTTGGAGTCTATGAAAGTCATCGCTGAAAACGAAGCTTTCGCCCGGGGTGTGTATTGCGGAAGTATTGCTTATTTTTCAAATCACGGGCGCTTTGATAGTAATATAGCTATCCGTACTATTACCGGGACTGCCAACAAGCTTCATTTTTCTGCCGGTGGCGGGATTGTTATGGATTCAGAATGTGACAAGGAATATGATGAATGTTTTACAAAAATCGATGCTATTTTGAAAGGATTAGCAGGGAATGAATAATATCGCATCGGTAATAGTGCTTTTTGAGAAGAACAGTAAATCACTGGTGCTGACCATAAGAAATCCTTTTATGCGCAGTCATCCCGGTGAAATCTGTTTTCCCGGCGGACGCTGGCAGGATGGAGACCAGACGCTGCTCGATACTGGCTTGCGAGAGCTAAAGGAAGAGTTGGGGATTGGCGCTAATCGGGTTCAACTGATTTCTGCCATGGAAAAAGAACATACCCTGACGGGTTATACTATCAATCCCTGGTTTGCTTCCATTGACTCCATTGTGCCATATCGCTTGAATCCTGGGGAGGTTTCCGAGTTGTTGATGTTGCCCGTTAATGCGATTTGTGTATCGGATAATTATAAGGAAATTGAGTTTAAAAGGGACGGCCTGACTTTTAAAACCATTCAATTCCTTCATGAGTCAAAATTTGTCTGGGGAGCTACTGCTCGCATCATGCAACAATTCTGCAAGACTGATTATCTCAACTTTTTGAAATAAGAATAACTCATCGAGGTGAAGGCCATAGTACTCATTGAGGACCGACTCTGTGGCCATTTACACAACTATTTTCCCACTCCGAATCCCCGCGGCAGCGACCGCGGGGATTCGGCATGACGGAGTGCAACCTGCTTACACTATCAGGCCACTTTCCTAGTCTTGGGAAACTGAGTCAAGGCAGCACTAAGTTGCTTGTAAAGTTCAGGAAGCCATCTTGGCTGCGCAAAATTAGTAGTAGCTGGCTTCGATACCCGTAAATCATTAGGAGCAATAATCATTTTGATATTGCTAAGGCCTACTCTTCGACTTAAAAGAAATAATTGATCAATAGCGCGATCTCCCACAGCTAGACAGCCCACTGAAAGCGATTTGCCATGCAGAAAAATATCGCCTCCCAATTGTCTTCTGCCATCCTTGCTTGCCTGCATGCGGTCGAAACTATTGGGATAGTTGATCATCATTGATAAGTGCATGCTGCTGAAAGGGTTAAAGGTAACGAGTTTGTAAATCCCTTCAGGAATCTGTCCATCACGTTCTTTTAATTTGGGACCCAGGCGTCCGCTGAAAGCAGTCAGCGGGTAAGTATGAATATAGGTCCAGGGCTGATTATCGTTTTTAGCCCAGAGTTCAATATGCCTTTCCTGCTTAAATGCCAGTAATGCAATTTCCTTGGGAGGATAAGCAACATTGGCTTTAGAGAAAAATCGAATTAATTCTGGCTCCGTGCGCAGACCATATCGCATGATGGCATTATCGACTGCTTTATCCCAATTTAACTTGGGCGCCATGGCCATGGAAAACTGACAGAATACAATTAATACGCAAATTAGCAGACGTCGCATAGTCATTATATAAGATAAATTCTTCACGATAGTACCAAAAATTAATCAATGAGACAAATTATCAACACCAAGCTGGATTCCCTCTCTACTGTGTTTCCTGCTTAGCATCCGTGTGTGAAAATTTTGTCTGCAGCTGGGGTGGTAATTGTTTCAACACATGAGCGGGAGGAACTTTCAAATTGCCTACTGAAGGAAGCAGCCCATAATAATTGGGACACATATATTGAACTTGCCCATGGGGATTAATTTTATAAAAAACATAGCTGTAACTGCAATATTCAACTTGCTGAAAACTGGCAACTTGAAGGAGGGGGGTATTTTGTAACCGGTGCTCAATGAAAAAGGCATTGACCCATAAATTGGTAATTAATATTGCAGCGCCGGTTACTGCAATTGCCGCAGTAAACCCCGATGCATATCGATACAAGCTGTTTTTTGACTGGCTAAAAGAATAAAACAATAAATAAATAATACAAATCATCAATACAAGCAGGTTGAGCGAATAGATTGCCGCATGCTTGTAATTGAAATAGCTGCCTAATATTTCACCGCCTGCGGTTTGATATTCAAGCAACACAGCAAGAAGGCTTAGCCAGAGTGCGAGGGATATATAAT
This sequence comes from Legionella birminghamensis, assembly GCF_900452515.1. Classification (NCBI taxonomy): domain Bacteria; kingdom Pseudomonadati; phylum Pseudomonadota; class Gammaproteobacteria; order Legionellales; family Legionellaceae; genus Legionella; species Legionella birminghamensis. The sequence goes on along the minus strand of NZ_UGNW01000001.1, from coordinate 1,862,944 downwards.
TTTTGTGGCTTGATTTAAACCCATAAGCGAGCAATGCGAGACTGATAAGTGGAAAAATGAAATAGATGGAGTTCATCAATGAAATCATAGGTTTTATTCCTTAGACAGACAGCTTTGCCGCTGAATTTTCCTCAGCGAACCAGACGTCCATTAATATTGCTCTACCGCTTATGAAAGATCAAGTAAATAGATTAATCTTGTAACCTCCTGGATGATTGCTTTCTGGTTACAAATGAACCCTGGGGTCAGCCGTATAGGTATCTACAGCAAATGCATTAGCTATCGAATCCCCGCCGCTGCGACCGCGGGGATTCGACCGCATTTGTGTAGATAGCTATGGGTCCATGCCACGAGGATTCGACTGCAGCTTTTATCTCAATTCGTTCGGCCTGACAGGGCCCGCTTTAACGGAGCTACTCGCTGGATTCCCCTATACTTTGAGAGGAACCTTCCGGAATACGTTGGGGCAGATCTTTAATAATTAGAATGACAGCTTCTTTAGATGCAGCAACACCTTGATGGTAATTCGGGATTCTGAGGCTCAGCTGCTTCTGCGGAAATGCATGCAGCGCTTTGCTCATATAATAAAGAGGAAAGTGCAACACATTGATCGTATAAGTTTTTTCTTTGCTGGAGAATTTAGGCGGTTGATGCGATTCTAGTGTACCAATCCAAATGGGCTGTTTCATGAACTTGAGATGAAAGTTTGAACGCCACATCCTTAAAATCAGCATGGGTTTACGGCGTCCTGGTTTAAAAGTCATTACCAGAACAGGTTTGCGATTCAGATAAAGAGGGGCCATTAAGGGCATATCTGAGGAGTAATTTTTACTAAACCGCTTAAGTAATGCGTAAAACAGGGAGTCATTTTGTTTTCGCCAACCCTTGCGTATTAATTCTTCCTCCAAATGAGAAATTGAACCCGCGTACTGAATATTAAATAAAGCAATGGGTTTGCCGATTCGATTAGTCCGAAAGGCAGGCAAAAGGGGCGTTGCCTGATTCCACCACCGAGTATCAGTAAATACATATTGGGCGTAATAGGGTTGGTGGTTTTTAATTTCCTGATCATAAGAGAGAATTGTTCTCACTACAGTACCGGTGAGAATAATAACCAGCAGGAAATATCTTAGCCACAGTGGACTGATGATCAAAGAGGTTTTGCGCCGGTAAAGCAGCCAGTGAATCGTACTCAGGCCGAGACCTGCCATATAGGCTGAAAGAATGTCAGTCAGCCAGTGATCGCCCAAATAGATAGTGCCGAAGCCTGCCAGAATCAAAACTGAAATAGCAAGGCTGTTAAAAGTTCTTGTGATTCTGTTTTTATTCAGGTCATTACTGAAATACATCAGCATGGTATATTGCGCAGTTGCAAAGCTTAGACCGATGGAGGGGTAGGAGTTGCCGCTCTGGATATTTAAAAGCCCCTCTGGTCGCGCATTCGGGATTAACCAGTGGAGAAACAACATTAATAGTGCACAACTTAAGTGCAGGTTTATCCAGTAAGCGGCCTGCCGCCAATTCTGTTGCCAGGCATAAATACAGAATACCCCAAGGCATACTGCAAACAAATTGATGGGGCTGATTACGGATACAAGGATAATAAAAAAGCTGTCAAAAGAAATTCCACGCAGGCTTTGTAGAAAAAGGTGAACAGGCTGATTCAGCAGGAAAAGCCCCCTTTGTTCATAGACCATAAAGGAAATGATTAACAGGCACATCAAACAGACCAGAAAAATCAGGCATAAACCAGCCGTTTGGTAGTGATTACTTTCATTAGCAGGAGTTAGTTTTGAGATGACAGAGGCCAAATGAGGATGGCGGCTGGACCAGGCCCAGAAATCATGAAGACTTGTTCGTAGCAATCGATTGATTCTGACAATTATCCATTTGAGGACAATACTGGATAACCAGATTAGACCAAGCAGTAATAATACGACTACAAAAAGACGCGCTGCGCTTTCAGGTGATAGTTCAGAGCTGGCTGCGCCGATTAATACACCCGGTAAAACATAGAGCAGCGACCAGCCAATGGCCGAAAAAAAGTTGGCAATAAAAAAGCGCCATTGGCTCATTCCCATCATTCCGGCAATAACCGGTATTATTGAGCGAAGAGGGCCAACAAAACGACCAACCAGAACGCTTTTACCGCCATGACGTTTAAAATAGTCTTTTCCATAGGTTAACAGGTTAGGGTATCGTTTGAAGGGCCAGATGGAGATGATTCTGTCCCTGAATGTGTATCCAATGAGATAGCTCATGCTGTCACCCGCAATTGCGCCCAGGGTGGCAGCTATTAACGTGAGATCAACCCGCATAACGCCGGAGCCGGCGAGAATGCCAATTGCGGTCATTGTTATTGAGCCCGGGATGATACTGCCTACAATAGCCAGAGACTCAGAGAATGAAATCAGGAAGGTAATAAACAATGCCCAGTGTGGATTGAACTGCAACCATGAAATCAGAGGCTCGATGTAAGTGGAAAATAATTGCATGCTTAATCAGTTTTAAATTGCTCTAAAAAAAGCGTTCCCAGCTTTTGCTGCACCTCAGCTAATTCAATTCCCGGGATGTAGTCATTAATTTGAGTCATCTCCAGTTGACTAAAGCCGCAGGGATTGATTCCCTTAAATGGTTTTAAATCCATATTCACATTGAGTGCAATTCCATGATAGGTATAACCATTCTTCACCCGTAATCCGATAGATGCAATCTTTTTTTCATTTAAATACACACCTGGCGCCCCGCAGCGGGTAACTGCCTGTAACTGATAATTGCCCAGCAACGTAATTAAGAGGGCTTCTAACTTGCAAACCAGTGTACGAATACCAATATGCCGGCGTTTTAAATCAATTAATACATAGGCGACTAATTGCCCCGGACCATGATATGTGATTTGTCCGCCACGATCTGACTGGACAACCGGTATATTGGCTGGGTTAAGCAGATGCTCTGGCTTACCGGCTTGCCCCTGCGTATATACTGGATAATGTTCCAGTAACCAGCATTCATCGGGGGTCTTGGTTTCTCTGCTGAGGGTGAATTGCTTCATCTCATCCCACACCACCTGGTAAGTTTGTAATCCAAGATTGCGTATGATCATTTATAAAACCATTTTAATATCGGGATGACTGGTTAATTCCCGGTATAAATTATCCAGGGAAGGCTGATCATAAATAAAAACAGTGGCCGTAACGGCAACATAGTTACCGCGCTCGCTGTTTTTTGAGGAAATTTTGTGAGCGGGGGTTTGCGGATAATGTTTTAATACAATCTCAATAATTTCCTGGACAAAAAACTCAGTGTTATTTCCAATAATTTTTAATGGAAAATCACAGGGAAATTCAATCAGGCTCGGTTTATCATTCATAATTTCTAACCAATTCTTTATATCGGGTGTTAATTTGCTGCCAGTATTTACCCCCTTTGCCATCACCTATCTGCAATCGATTGACACGGGTGACCGGGTAGATTTCTTTAGTTGTACTGGTAATCCAAAGCTCGGATGCAGTGAAAACATCTTGTACAGGAATGGGTTCCTCAAGAACTTTCCATTTAAGGCTATGGATTAAGTTTAGCGTAATTTCACGGGTGATGCCGGGAAGGCAATAATGGGTCAGTGGAGGGGTACGAATGATATTATCCTTTCCGACCAGAAAAATATTACTGGCACTTCCTTCTGTAATAAATCCATCCCTGCATAAAATGCTTGTGTCTCCTCCCTGTCTTACTGCGTCATCATTAAGAAGCACATTAGCCAGCAATGCGGTGGTTTTTATATCGCATCGATGCCAGCGGTAGTCTTCAAGAATAACGGCATGTAAACCCTCAGCCGCTAAAGGACCGGGAAAGTTGTTATGAATAGTAAATGCGATTACCGTGGGCTGTAAGTCGGAGGGTATATCGTGTTTGCGCATCCCCTGATTTCCTCGGGTAACCTGGATATACAGCTGCATATCGCCGTTTCCATTCCGCTCAATTAACTTACTGAGAACATTCTCCCAGTCAACAGATGGGCTTGCAATTCTGGCTTGTTCAAGGCTTGACTGCAAACGCTTAAGATGCTGCTCAAGAAAAAAAGGACGTCCCGTGTAAACTGGAATTACCTCATAAACAGAATCGGCAAAAAGAAAGCCACGATCGAAGATTGAGATCTTCGCTTCATGGCTGGGAATCAATTGTCCATTCAGATAAACGAATTTATTCATCTTCACATATTATCCAAACCAGCGTTTGAACATCAAACGGACAGAATCTTTCATACGAGTAAATATGCCGCCTTTTTCAACTGGCTCTAATGCGTATACTGGATGAGTATCAATGGTTTTTTCATCAAATTGAACGACCAGTTCACCAATCTTGTCGCCCTTCTCAATAGGGGCCTGAAGATTTTCCGCAACGGTGGTTGTTATATTCAAACGTTGGTACTGGCCATTGGGGATAGTAATGTATTGATCTTGTAACAATCCTACGTTTAACTCGCTTGCGGCTCCTTTATATACAGGCACTTTGGTAATGCTCTGACCTGCTTTGTAAAGCGGATGGGTTTCAAAAAAGCGGAAGCCATAATTCAGAAGGCGTTCGCTATCATCTGCTCGTACTGCATCGCTGGGAGATCCCAGAACAACCGACAGGAGGCGCATGTTATCCCTTTTAGCAGATGAAACCAGACAAAACCCAGCATCGTTGGTATGTCCGGTTTTGACGCCATCGACCTGACTGTCTCGCCACAGGAGGCGGTTTCGGTTAGGTTGGCGAATACCGTTATAGGTAAACCATTTCTGGCTATACCAGTGATAATATTGAGGAAAGCTGTTAACCAGGGCTCGTCCCAATATGGCCAAATCTTTTGCTGTAGTGTATAAGTTTGGATCTGGCAAACCGGTACTGTCAGTGAAATGACTGTTGACCATACCCAGCTGTTGGGCTTGCTGGTTCATAATCTCTGCAAAACCCGGTTCGCTGCCACCGAGGTGCTCTGCCATGGCCACGCAGGCATCATTTCCTGAGTCAACGATGATACCTTTGAGAAGATCTTCAATGCTAACCATCTGACCTTCTTTGACAAACATTCTTGAGCCGCCTGTTTTCCAGGCATCACGGCTTATTCTCACATTGTCAGTTAAGTGAATCTGTCCATTATGCAAGGCATTTGAAATGACGAAAAGTGTCATCATTTTGGTAAGGCTGGCAGGAGGCAGCTTTTCTTCACTATTCTTTTCCGCGATGATTTTCCCACTGTTAACATCAATGAGGATATAAGCCTTTGCGTTCAGTGTAGGCGGGGAAGGAGTAATTAAAGGTTTGTTGGCAATGATTGGGCTTGGAACAGGATTATTAGGCAGCGCTGAGTCCGCATAAAATACAGGACTCTGGATTAGGAGAGAGGCAGCCAGGGCTACTTTTGAACAAATATGCAAACACTTCATTTTATTATTTTACTCGCTGTTTCAAAAATTTCAGTAGTCTAACACAGCATTACGCTGCCATCCAATTATAACTTAGTATTGAATCCCATTGAGATTCGTATTGTAAGCACATGTATCGCCAAATGAAATTTTTTCGTAGAATGATGAAGTATTTAATGTTTATGACCCGGCTAAAGTGAGAATTTATGCGTTGGATATGGTTAATGTCAGTAGTTTTGATTTCTGCTTGTCAGGAGCCTTTGAACACTATAAACCCGCCAGTACAGGAAGGGATTGGCCATAAAAACACGGCAAGCAAAAATAAATTATTATCTCGGCCCAAGCCGCAGCTGACACAGCAAAAAGACGGCGCGCCCGCAGGCGTCCCTCCTACACATTTTCAAAAAGTCAAACCTGTATACGAGCCGTTTAGCCGTTATGGTAACCCGGGTTCTTATGCCGTTAACGGGAGAAACTATGAGGTAATGCGCAGCGCCAGCGGCTATAAGACAAAAGGAATAGCGTCCTGGTATGGCACTAAGTTCCATAGCAGAAGAACTTCCAGCGGGGATGACTATGACATGTACGCCATGACTGCTGCCCACAAAACCTTACCGCTGCCAACCTATGTAAGGGTTAGAAATCTTGAGAATGGCCGTCAAGCCGTGGTGAAAGTGAATGACAGAGGTCCTTTCCACGACGATCGCGTCATCGATCTTTCCTATGCCGCGGCCAGTAAATTAGGCTTATTGCCCAAGGGGACCGCAGCGGTTGAGATTGAAGCCCTAACAGTGCGTGAGCCTGGCGGGCCTCATATTGCCTATTATTATGTTCAGGCCGGCGCTTTCAATTCGCAGCAGCTGGCTTCTATATTAAGAGAAAAGCTGGCAAGAATTACGCCCTCGCCAGTATTTATTGAAAAATATAAAGAACGGTTTTTGGTAAAGGTGGGCCCTTTTGCCGAGCGGAAAATGACAGATACGCTGAAGCAGCAGCTTGCCCGGCAGGGTGTTGAGGGCGCATTTGCTCTATTACAGTAGCTTCACTGCTAATTATTTGAATCGTCGATGATGACTCGAGTTCCTTTTCCACCGTCTTCGGCGACATCGACAAACTCCTCATTTAACCAGCGGGCATCCTCAGTGAACATTCTGACGCAGCCATGGCTGTCAGGATAGCCTGGGACTGTACTGCTGCCATGTAGTGCATAGCCTCGGAAGAAATGCATGCAGTAGGGCATCTCTGCGCCGCCATTATTACCGTCTGCGCGTCTGGGGAAGGCTGTGGAAATACAGTCAATGTCTTGCTTTCTGATAACCCGAAATGAACCGGTTGGAGTTGCGCAGCCACCGTAAACTCCGTGGCAATGGGGGTTTCCGGAAGAAATTGGTCCCCACCATAGCAGTTCGCCGTCTTCGTCGTAAGCTCCCCAGGCTAGTTTTTTCTGGCTGATATAAATTGTTTTTTCACCGTCCGATTCGATGTATCGAGGGAAGGGTGAAACATCATAAATAGTAATTCTATCCAGATTTTTAGGCACTGCGATTATCATTCCAGCCCGAAGCCGCACATTCATGCGATTAATGCGTCTCACCAGGTCTCGCGATTCCTCATTTGAAAATAGGCTTGACCAGCTCTCGCCGGGCTTTATTTTCATACAGAAATAGTCGGGATCATTACAAAGTGTTTCTCCAAATCGAGTCCCTGACCACGCCACAGGAAGGAGAGAAATCATTAATGTTATTATTTTGCACCATTTGCTCATGATTTTATCCCCAATTTATAAACTGGTTGATCTAGATAACGGCACAAGTGAAAAAAACTTTAAATTTTTTTGAAATCCAGACGCGTCTTTGCGAACGAAGTGAAGTTGATCCAGACCAATGCCTGAAGGAAGCTTCAATCTGATCACTTCGCCAGGGCTCGCAATGAGGGGTAACCATGGGATATCTGCTATGATTCAGCTTTTGGAATCTCCAGCCATGCCTGATGAATAACCGCCAGCAGCGAATTAGCCTGGCTCAACAGTTCGATATCATTATGCAAATTGGCTTTCAGCAAAATCTGCTGAACATACTCGTAAAGGCGGTCAAGATTAGCGGCAATATCTCCGCCTTGCTCATGGTCAAGACTAGTCCTCAACCCATCCACTATACTGATGGCCTTAGAAATATGCTCGCCTTTTTCCCGGATTTGCTGTCTTTGAATATAGCCTTGGGCCGAAGCAATATGAGAGCGTGCGCCTTGCAGAAGCAGGTTAATTAATTCATGGGGATTTGCTGATTCTATCCGGGTTTGCAGGTCAATAGACTTGTACTGATTGATTGCTTGTTCATACATGTTTTTCATAATTATCTCTTGTTCAAGGTCAACTGAGGCAAGTTTGCCAGTTGTTGACTGAGAAAGTTGCTGGTGCTCTGCATTTGCGACAATAAACCATCGAGCGCTGTGAATTGCTTTAAGTAGCGTTTACCAAGCTCCTGACTGCGATAATCCAATCGCTCACGATCTTCAGTCAGTTTTTCAATTTGCTGGTTCAAGCTGCTGCTGCGGTCAACCAGGGTACCTTTGTCATTTAAAAACTGATCAACGAGATTATTAAATTTGACAGCAAGGCCATCAGTGACTGTAACCGAGCCTCTTGCACCAACACCCCCTCCGGTAACATCAAGGGAAAGGTTCTTTAGCGTCCCGCTGCCTTTTAAAGTAACGCCATTAGAAGAGGTGGCAATCAGTCCGCCGATGGTGCCGCTCAAATTCACACCTGGGTTAAAACTGTCAATCGTCAGTGCATAGGTCCCGGCTTTTACATCTGCACCAATGTTATTAATTTTTACATTGCTATCAGATGCCTTGGCTGATTTGGCGAAAAAAGCACCGATGGCATCATAATTAATTTCAACTGCTTTTGCTAACTGGTCCTCGTTGATTTCAAGCAAGCCGCTTTTGGTTGTTTTAATTCCCATATCTGCCAAAGTTTTCAGGGGAGAAGAGATATCCTGGTTGACATCGCTCATCATGCTGGATAGGGCAAATTTAAGATTCCTTATTCCTGTATCACCTTGTAATGCCCCTGATTTTTTTGTGGCTGGATCATAACTGGTCAAATTATTGAGTGTGCCCATAGCATCATTAAATTGCTTGACAAACTCTCTGATAAGCGAAGTGGTTTGTGCTTCATTGGCTTCAACCCCAAGGCTTATTAAAGTTCCTGGCTGCGCTTTTTTTAAGTCCAGGGTCACCCCTGAAATTGCATTTTCAATTCGGTTGCTGTTTTCTGTGAGCAAGAGACCATTTATTTTAAATTGGCTGTCTTTTGCTTCGGCAGTTTGCGACATTGAATTAACAGCGCTTGTGGGATCATAAGCCAGGGTTGATAAACCGCTTCCGTTGGTATTATTGCCGTCGCTATCATTTACCGTAATACGCATTTCAAATGATTTGCCGGTTGCCGGGCTGCTTAAGGTCAGGCGGGAGCCCTGGCTGTCCTGTACAATAGCAGCTTGCACGCCGGAATCATTATTATTAATTGCATCACGAATCGCAAGGAGACTGTTCTGCCCCGGACCAATATCAATAACCAAAGGCGCTTTATCGCTGTTGACACTAAAGCTGCTCAGATCATTACTATAAGTTCCAAACTCAATCGTGAGTGTGCCTTGGCCAACCGGCGTTGAAGAATTGGTAAAGGCTGAGGAAGCAAGGTTCTGTTTGGCTGCTAACTGGATAATTTCAATGTCATAATGACCATCAATCGCATTGCTGCTGGTAGTGGCTTGCAAGGCATTGGAATCGCTGATCGAGGTTTTCAGTAAATTAAATTGTTTCAAATCACCCAATTTAATTAAGCTTACTTGTAATTTACTGAGCGTACTTTTAACTTGTCCAATCGCTGAGAGCTCAGTGATCAAACTGGCTTCACGCCTATCAATTCTGTCTTTTGCAGGCGTTATTTCTGCTTTAACCAATGCATCCACAATTGATTTAATGTCCAATCCAGAGCCTACGCCGGGCGAGCTTATTCCTGACACGTTAGAGTCCTTGTATTATCAGATTCTTCCATTGCAACTCAGTTATACTTTTTTATCAATAGAGCCGCTAATCATTTCATCGACTAAACTCAGCAATTTGAGATATTCATCGGGGGGCATCTTCCGAATCACTTTCTCCGATAGTTTTTCTGTCACGATGGTTTGAAGAACACCGGTTGCTTTGTCAACTGCCTGTTTACTATCTGCTGAGCTCAATGGCGTTAAGGATGGGACTTGAGAGTTATTTTTATTGTTCTCATGAAGTCCGCTTGATTCCTGCTCCAAAGAGTTTGACTTAATATTATTTAATTCAATTTTCATTTCGACCTCCCACTTAATCGAATACAGGAAGGATTCATTAAAACCTCCTGCTCTCACGGGAGAGCAGGAAGCTATTTATTATCTGCCAAGTAAAGACAGCACAGATTGAGGGAGGCTATTTGCCTGCGCCAACATTGCTGTTCCTGCTTGTTGCAAAATTTGAGCTCTGGTCAGATTGGCTGTTTCTGCAGCAAAATCCGCATCCTGAATTCGGCTTCGTGCGCCTGACAGGTTTTCAGCCACATTTGCCAGGTTTGCGATAGTTGATTCGAATCGATTTTGCAAAGCACCCATTGCCGCACGATTAGAGTTCACTGAACTTAAGGCTGAATCCAGTCTCAGGATGGCTGATTGCGCACCGGCTGCAGTACCGACATCGATACTGTCAACACCCAAAGAATCTTTGGCGATGGCAGCATTTAGGCCTAATGTGGCTACCGTTCCGCCGATTGCGATACTGCTGGTTGCACTGACAGTCAGAGTGCCGCGCAGGGTACCGTCAAATGCGCCGCCAGTTACTGTCAATCCGTCTGTACCTGCAGTAAAACCGGTACCGCTTTCAGTGATATCAATATTACGACCATCCGCAGCAGTCAAGGTCAGATCACCACCATTTAAACTGGCGATAACTCCAGTCTGGTTACTAACACCGTTAATCGCATCGCGAAGTGCAGTATTGGATAAGGCTGTAGCAACGTCCTGGTTAGTAAATACTGCGACCCCATTCACTGACAGATTATAAGTGTCGCCCGCCGTACCACCGATGGCACCAACAGTCTGAGTGCCTGTAGTATCAGCACTTACTGACAAACCGGCGATCCCGGCATCATTAATGGCTGCTGCTTTTGCATAGGCCGAAGTGGCATCCTGCTGTGCATTACCAGTGAAACCGGCACTGGAATTGATCGTCGTAGCAGCACCACCACCGATAGAAATAGTAATGTCGGTTGCGGCAGCGTTGGATACTTCAGTACCTGTTTGGGTAGCAATTCCACCAATTGACGAAGCCTTAATACTGCCGATGGCAAAATCAATGGTTTGATTGGCATTCGCCCCGACCTGGAAGCTGGCGGTGGAGAAAGAGCCATCTAGAATTCGCTGTCCATTGAACTCTGTATTTAAGGCAATCCGGTCTAACTCGCTTTGTAATTGAACCACTTCTTCCTGTATCGCTTGACGGTCACCTGAGTTGTTTGAGGAATTGGCTGATTGCAGGGACAGTTCTCGCATACGTTGTAAGATATTAGTCGTTTCCTGCATTGCTCCTTCTGCAGTTTGCGCCAATGATATACCATCGTTAGCGTTTCTTATGGCTACGTTCATACCTCTGATCTGTGACGTCATTCGTTCAGAAATAGCCAATCCAGCTGCATCGTCTTTAGCGCTATTAATGCGCAGACCAGATGAAAGACGCTGAATCGCAGTCTGCATGGCTTTTTGTGATCCATTCAAATTCCTTTGGGAATTTAAAGACATCACGTTGGTATTAATCACTTGAGTCATGACCAAAATCTCCTCGTACCTGAATCCCTGGATTGGGGATTATATTATTACCGGGAATTCGTACATGAATTACCGTACCCATCTCTGTTATCGGAAAATCCCGGAAAAACTTTAGGGATGCGTAGCACTTTAATTAAAAAAATGCGAGAAAAAATCGGAAAATTTATTTAAAATCTTCTTTGTGAAATAAAAATAAACAGTTTGTTAAGAATAATTTAGGTCGCGGTTTGTTTTTTTAATAAATAAAGCAATTAAAGTGAATAAAACAAGCCTGAAATGAAAAAATCGGGTTATACTATGGCGCGTCAAATTCAATCCACGGATTCTTATCTATGAGTTGGCTAAAAAAATTATTACCTTCAAAAGTCAGAACAGAAGCATCACAGAAAAAGGGCGTGCCTGAGGGCTTATGGGTTAAATGCCTGGGATGCAATTCAGTTCTTTATAGCACCGAACTAATAAAAAATCTTTCGGTATGCCCTACTTGCAATCACCATCACCGTCTGACTGCCCGGCAGCGCTTACAACAGTTTTTTGATGAGGGCAGTATGGAAGAAATTGCCAGTCATTTAGAGCCTATCGATCGATTAAAATTCAAAGATTCAAAAAAGTATAAAGATCGAATTACCCAAGCACAGAAAGCGACAGGGGAAAAAGAGGCGCTGCTTCTTGCCAAAGGGAATGTCATGGGACAGCCTGCTATTGTGAGTGCCTTTGAGTTTAATTTCATTGGCGGCTCCATGGGTGCAACAGTGGGTGAAAAGTTTGTCCGTGGGGTGCTGCTGGCAACCAAGGAAAAGAAGCCATACATCTGTTTCACTGCCAGTGGCGGGGCCAGAATGCAGGAGGGATTATTCTCATTAATGCAAATGGCAAAAACCTCGGCAGCGCTGGCTAAATTTTCCGAGACAAACCTGCCCTTTATTGTGGTACTGACTGATCCGACATTAGGAGGCGTTTCGGCCAGTTTTGCAAGCCTTGGGGATATCATTATCGCTGAGCCAAATGCGCTTATAGGCTTTGCCGGACCCAGGGTTATCGAGCAGACAGTGCGTCAGACCCTGCCGGAGGGATTCCAGCGCAGCGAGTTTTTACTTGAACATGGCCATATTGATATGGTGATTGATCGAAAGTTGCTTCGGCCAACTATCGCCGAGCTTATTGCAAAGCTATCACTGCGTAATCTTGATTAAGAATCATGCAAAGCGATAAGAAAACGCTGGGACAATGGCTAAGTGAATTAGAAAATCGCCACAGGAAGGAGATTCAATTAGGATTGTCCCGGGTCAAACTTATTGCTGAAACACTGGACTTGTTAAAACCAGCCAAGACTATTATTTCAGTGGCCGGTACCAATGGTAAAGGAAGCGCTGTCGCAACACTGGAAGAGTTATATACCTGCGCGGGGTTCCGGGTGGGTGCCTATACTTCTCCGCACCTGATCGCTTTTAATGAACGCATTCGCATTAATAAAAAGCCCATCGAGGATGAACCTTTAGCCAAATTATTTGAAATACTGGATGCAGCAGGGAAGGATTCTGGCCTGACTTTTTTTGAAATGGCAACACTTGCCGCCTTATTGCATTTCAAGGAACAAAATCTTGATGTAGCTATTCTGGAAGTCGGTTTGGGTGGAAGGCTGGATGCAACCAATATTATTGATAGTGATCTGGCGATAATTACTACTGTTGATTATGATCATCAGGAGTATCTGGGAACTACCCTTGAAGCAATCGGGACAGAAAAGGCGGGCATCCTTCGAAAGGGTAAACCGTTTATTGGTGCCTCAAGCAATTTACCGGCCTCCGTTTTAAAAAGGGCCAGGGAGTTGTCAAGCCCCTCATTAATTAATGGTACGAATTATTCATATACTTTGGCTGAAAGTAGTATTTCAATCAACTTCCAGGAAAAAATCCTCACCTTTCCCAGACCGCACTTACATCCAGACTCCACTTCAGCCTCAATAATTGCTGCATTAATTCTGAGTGACAAATTGCCCGTAAAAGAGGCAGATATCTGCTCTTCCATCGAAAAAGTGAATCTTCCTGCCCGTCTTCAAATGATCCGGCGGGGTGAAAAAACGCTGTTACTCGATGTTGCGCACAATCCGCAGTCTGCAAGATTTTTAGCAGAATTTGTGACTAGGCAAAAAATACATGGTAATATTCATGCGGTTTTTTCTGCTTTAAATGATAAAGACATAAAGGGAATAGTCGAACCACTTTTACCTTTGGTTAATTATTGGTATCCTGCAAGGCTTAATAGTAAGCGTGCCTGTATTGCGGAACAATTATTAAAAGAGCTGCCCACGAGTAATGAGCAAATGACAGGCTATTTTGATAGCCCTGAAGAGGCTTATAATGCTGCATTTCGGCAGGCAAAAGCAGGTGATTTAATTATTGCCTTCGGATCGTTTATTCTGGTAGGTGCTGTTTTGAATGCAGTATCTGAATCTTACCTGGAGGGGTTATATGACTTTAGTAATAGATGAGCGTATTAAGCACAGACTCATTGGACTTGCTGTAATTATCTCACTAGGAGCCATATTTGCTCCCGCTATTATGAAAAAATCCAGTCAGCATCTGGATGGGCCTTCGAGAATATCCATCAAGCTGCCCTCAAAACCAGCCTTGCCTCAGGTTTCTGCATCCGACGAAGAAACCATGTTCAAATCAGTGAAGGTCGCGCATGTAGATATTCCTACAGCCAATGAAGATTATCAGCCTTCGACTACTATTGCCAAAGCAGAGCCCTTAAGCCCGGTTAATGGCAGCAAGACAGCAGACTATGCGAATTCTGAAATTGATAATCCCGATGCGCTTAAAGAAACACGCGTCCAGGAAGAACTGGCAGAAGCAATAGCAAATCCTCCCGCCACAGCACTGGCCATCAACAATGTATCCTACTCTTCCCACGCCGCATCAAATGACGGGATAAAAAGGGTGGCAGAACAAAAAAAGCCTTTAGCCAGCATTCCAGCAGCTATTCCAGCCAAGCAATTAAGCAAAACCGTTGTTGTCAGCAAGGCAGCTCAGAAGTCAGTGGTCAGGCCAACTGCTAAAACTGCACAGGTTGCGAAATCGCCAGTTATGACAATACCGGCGGGCAAATCAGGCTATTCAGTTCAGGTTGCTCTGTTTGTCCAGCAGAAGAACGCAATAGCATTGGTTAACAAATTAAAAAGCAAGGGATTTCAGGCAACCTATAACAAAGTACAAGGTAAAAACGGTATCGCCTATAAAGTGTTAGTAGGGCAAATGGATCAAAAGGATCAAGCCCAAAAGCTTAAACTGCAGCTCGCTAGCGCGATGCAAATCAATGGATTTGTTGTACCTACAACAGGAATCAGCTAAACATGCAATGGTATTGGGTTGATATAGCAATCATTCTGATTATAGGTCTTTCAGTTATAACCGGTTTGTTCCGTGGTTTTCTGAAAGAGTTAATAGCGCTTTCGGTATGGATAATCGCTATCTGGCTGGCCTATAATTACTCATCCGTGCTTTATCCCTGGCTAGGGAACTACATTCAGGATCCGACAGTCAAAACCATCACGGCATTCATTATTGTTTTAACTGCCACCGTGATAATAGGCGGGATTATAAATGCGGTTCTGGGTTTTATATTAAAGCGTTCAGGTTTAAGCGGAACAGATCGCTTATTGGGTATGGGTTTTGGATTTATACGCGGTGTTTTTATTGTGTCCTTAATCATTGTAGTGATTCAAATGACCTCATTACCACAAGAAGAGTATGTTAGCCAATCGCGTTTATATTCAAAATTTACTCCGGTCGTAAATTGGATTTCAAGCAAAGTACCGGATCTGATTAATCAGGCAAAATCCCTGGACAAAACAAACAGTCTGGTCGACTTCCCTAGTGATTTCGAGCTATCTCAAGCCTGACTCTCACTTGCAAATCCCCGCTAATACACATTTCGAATCCCCGCGGCAACACTTACATCGAACCCCCGCGGCAACACTTACATCGAATCCCCACGGCAACACTTATATCGAATCCCCGCGGCTTCGACCGCGGGGCCCACACGAAGCCAATTTAATGTTAGGCACACATGTTTATGACTACCTGTTAAATCTTATTTTTTGGCGACATTGACACTTGTCTGAGGACCATGCATGGGCCCCGCGGTCGGTGCCGCGGGGATTCGGTGGTCGGTGCCGCGGGGATTCGGTGGTCGGTGCTGCGGGGATTCGATAAGTGTTGCCGCGGGGTATTCGGATGGTCTTCGCAGCCGCTGCAATTCGAAATCTTCCGTGAGGGATTCGATATGTCTATACTTTTATAAGTAATCAAAGGAGTTTGCCATGGATAGTAATGAAAACATACTTTCTCATATAAATAAGCTACAAAAGAGCTTCCAGGAACAAGTTGATCACTTGAGAAAAGATATTAAAGAGATTGATGAGCCTCAGTGTAAGGCATTGTTTGAGACCAGTGCGGAGGTTATATCAGGGTTAATTAAAGCCTTTGAGCATTATAAAAATAAATCAGAAGAAGCCTGGAAACACTAACTGTAAAGCTTATTTTCAGTGATATACATTAGCACTGCTTCAGGTATAGCCTCTGAGTTTTGTAATGAATTTCTACGAATTTCTGTAGAGGAAATTGGATAAGACCCTGCGTCAAAAAAATAAATGATGCCTTGTGCATTATTTTTTAAATCCTCTTCTCTATCTGTTACATGCCCTGAAAGCGTTTCCAGCACATTGTCTTCTACGGGTAGGCTAATATCTGGCCGCTTAATTACCAAAAGATTGGCCAGTTCCAAAATTCTTGTCCATCGATGCCAAAGTGGTAATTGATAGAAACTGTCCATTCCCATCAATAGAGTAATAGAAATGTCCATCCCCAGATCCTTGCGATAACTCTCCAGTGTAGTAACCATATAGGACGGGGATTGACGGCGAATTTCACAGTCATCAATTTCGAATCGGCAACCAGGATAGTCTGCCAGAGCCAGTTTAAGCATTTCAATTCGCTGCGTTGAATTGGCAGTTGCTTTTTCTTTATGCACAGGTAATTTGCAGGGTAAAAAAATAAAGCGCTGGAACCGAAAGTGCTTTTGAATATTTTCAGCTACATTTAAATGTCCTTGGTGTATCGGATCAAAGGTGCCGCCAAAAATTAATAAATTATCCAAGATACCCTGCCGTTTTTCCTGAGCATAATGCCAATGCAATTAATTCCATACTGCGCCAAATTTGGTTTGCCTGGTTGCCTGTTTTTATTTTTTTATCCAAGTGCTCGCATTGGGCTAATAACTGGATCAAAAAAGGCATTTCATAGCGCTTGATTGCATTTTGGTAAAGAGCAAACTTTGTTGACCAAATCTTGATTTGAGCGGCAGCATCACGAAATGAAAGATGCTGCATTTTATGTTTTAATTGAATCAATACACGAACTTCCTGGCTTAAAATCCACAGTATTAAACTCAGTTCGGTTTTGTTCTGACTCGCTTGCCTCAGAAGAAGCAGCGCTTTTGCCTGATTAGCCAATAAGCAGGCGTCTGCCAGCTCAAAGCTTGGAAATTCGCATTGATTATGCAGATGCTCTTCTACTTCTTCCCAGGTCAGCTGCTCATCCGGTTCTGCGATTAATTTAAGCTTTTCGATAACTTGAGAGCAGGCGAGTAAATTATTTTCATTATATTGGTAAATACCTGTGGGAATCGATTCATCGAAGCGAATTGAATGCAGTCTTAATTGGGAAGCGATCCATTCTTTACTGGTATTGGCATTCATTGGACTTGCGGCAATAATATGTACGGCTGGGTGACTGCTGATAAATTGCAACGCTTTCAAGCCAAGATTAGGGGCTCTAAGCACTAATAATGATTGGGCATTAGGCGAACCCAAATAAGCTTCCAGAAATTGCTTGCCCGCGGAATCCAGGGTTTTCTTATCATAGCGAGCATCAATAATCATCGTAGAGCTAAACAGTGAAAAGCTGGCGGCTTCCTCCTGAAGAATTGTCCAATCGGCTGCAGTACTGATATTCAGTATTTTAGTGTCATAATCGTCTTTATGAAGTCTGTGCCAGGTAGAAATAAGTACGCTGGCATAATGATCCACCTGGAATGTTTCCTGTCCTGTCAGGATATAGACGGAAAGAAAATGTTTGGGAGGTGGAAAATTCAGGTGGTTTAATTTGCTTAGCATGAAATTAGTTTAGCTTATGATTAATTCGATTCATAATTTGCATGGCGGCATCCCGCCTCATTTCACTGTAAATTAGTGTTTCTTCAGCATTTGAACCCAAAATTCTATTGTTATTCACTGTAAGTTGCCGGGTTACTGAAACCTGGTTGGAGGACATTAAGGGTTCACCATTTGTTTTAACCAGAGAATAGTGGACCGTGTAAATGAGCTGATATTGACGGGGCGTTGTGCTTGCCCCTACGCTCGTGATTTGCTCCTGAATACTATCTTTTTCTAGAATAAGCATAAAGGAAGAACCTTTTGCATTAGGCAGAACGCGTATTCCATAGGATTGAAGTTGATCCTTTAGTTGCAGATGCAAGTCAGGTTGTGCACCCTGGTTTATCAGTGCAACATTGTTAAACCAGGATGGAATGTCAAAGGACCCGCGCAATTTGAAACCACAGCCCGCCAGCAAGAATAATAATGGAATCAGAACGTAGCGTTTAAGCATTAGCTGACCACCAGATTAATCAACTGACGATGCGTGACAACAATTGCTTTCCTGACCGCTTTGCCTTCAATGAAGGCATGGGCTTCTTTCTTTGCGGTGTCTATCAGTTCCTGTTCAGGAGCATCACTTTGTGCAGTAAACTGCGCTCTTAATTTACCATTTACCTGAACAACGAAATCAACCTGATCTGTTTTTAATGCGCTCTTATCCACTTTAGGCCATGAGGCATCGATAATTGCTTTCTCATATCCAAGTTGTTGCCAGAGGTGATGGCAGATATGCGGTGTTATTGGTGCAAGCAAGCGCAATAGAATACTCATACTGGAGTGGATAAAGTATTTATCATGCTCAGTTTCAATTGAGTAATCGGATATTTCATTAAACAGCTTCATGCAGCCCGATACGACCGTATTAAACTGCTGTTTTTCATAATCATTGGACGCCTGAGCAAGAATCTGATTCACCGCCAGACGCGATTTTTTTAATCGGTTATCCGCTTGTTGCCAATCGACATTGCCATTTCCATTGCAGATCGCATTATTCACTTCAATAAATAGCTGATTGTTTTTGTGCGCAAAAGCCCAAATACGTTTTAAGAAGCGATGAGCACCCTCAACCGCTGTATCAGACCATTCCAGTGATTGCTCGGGCGGAGCGGCAAACATTACAAAAAGACGGGCCGTATCTGCGCCATATTTTTCAATCAAATGATTGGGGTCAACAACATTACCCAATGATTTTGACATTTTATGGCCGTCCTTCAGAACCATACCCTGGGTTAGCAGCGCTTTGAATGGCTCATCGGAATTAACCAGGCCTTCGTCACGCATTAGCTTATGAAAAAAACGGGCGTATAGCAGATGCATTACAGCGTGCTCAATACCACCGATATATTGATCAACGGGTGTCCAGTATTTGGCGCGATCATCAAGCATGGCATTGTCTTGCCCCTTGCAGGCAAAACGGGCGTAGTACCAGGAAGACTCAATGAATGTATCGAAAGTATCCGTTTCCCTGGTCGCATCTTGTCCGCACTTGGGGCATTGTGTATGTAAGAATTTGGCTGATTGCGCCAGGGGAGAGCCGCTTCCCGTAAATTCAATGTCATCCGGCAGGGTGACAGGCAAATCTTGCTCGGCCACTGGTA
The DNA here is from genome assembly GCF_900452515.1 of Legionella birminghamensis. Taxonomy (NCBI): domain Bacteria; kingdom Pseudomonadati; phylum Pseudomonadota; class Gammaproteobacteria; order Legionellales; family Legionellaceae; genus Legionella; species Legionella birminghamensis. Next base: position 1,843,863 of record NZ_UGNW01000001.1, on the reverse strand, counting down.
CAATGCCGCATTCCTCACAGAAAATCATGGGAATGGGTGTTCCCCAGTAGCGTTGACGGGAAACACCCCAGTCCCGCAAACGGTAATTGACAGTAATTCTGCCCAATTCCCTGGTTTCAAGGTAATTGGCAATGGTGACGACAGCCTGAGATGAGCTGAGGCCGCTAAACTCCCCGGAGTTAATAAGCTCGCCTTCCTCTATAAAAGCCGATTTATTGTAGTCATGCCCAGTATTATCAATTGGTTTAATGACTTCTTTGACAGGCAAATTATATTTGTGGGCAAATTCCCAATCACGCTGATCATGGGCTGGAACTGCCATGACTGCGCCGGAGCCGTATTGCATTAATACAAAATTGGCGATCCAAACGGGGATGGATTCGCCGGTAATGGGGTGAGTAGCAGAAAAATGGGTTGCAATCCCTTTTTTCTCCATGGTGGCAAGATCAGCTTCTGCCATGCGAACACCCTGACAGCTTTGGATAAAATCACGAACAGCAGAATCATGATTAGCCGCTTCTTTAGCCAAGGGGTGGTCCGGTGCCACTGCAAGATAAGTGACCCCCATTAAGGTGTCAGGCCGAGTAGTATAAATTTTAAGTTTTTTAGGATAGTCGTTAACAATAAAGCCAATCTCGCAACCCTCAGAGCGGCCAATCCAGTTGCGCTGCATTTGCTTGACCTGTGCAGGCCATTCCTCAAGGCTGTCTAAATCCTTAAGCAGTTCATCGGCATATGCGGTGATTTTAATGAACCATTGCGAAATCTCGCGCCGTTCAACCAGGGCACCCGAACGCCAGCCGCGTCCATCCACGACCTGCTCATTAGCAAGAACGGTTTGATCGACAGGATCCCAGTTAACAATGGCATTTTTTTTATAAACCAGGCCTTTTTCATAAAGCTTTATGAAAAACCATTGTTCCCAACGGTAGTAGTCCGGATCACAGGTTGCAATTTCGCGTTTCCAGTCATAGGCATTACCTAGACGCAAGAACTGCTCTTTCATGGAGGCAATATTCTTTTTGGTCCACTCTGCAGGATGGATCCCATGTTTTATCGCTGCATTTTCAGCAGGCAGGCCAAATGCATCCCAGCCAATTGGCTGCAGGACATTTTTGCCCAATGCGCGCTGATATCTGGCGATTACATCACCAAGAGTATAATTCCTGACATGCCCCATATGGAGCGTTCCGCTTGGGTAGGGGAACATGGACAGACAATAGAACTTTTCTTTGTTTAAGTCCTCAGTCACATTGAAGCATTGCTTCTTATGCCAATACTGCTGCGCCTGTTCTTCTACTTCTTGTGGTTTATAACTAATATCCATAGTCACTACATTAGATTTACTCAAGCTGCTTAGGATACCCCCTCTTGTGCTTAGCAGCAATAGTTTACTGATGCTGTTTCTTAGGAAATCCTTTTATCAAAGCCCAGAGAAAAATACAGAAAGAGAGAATCAGTATCGGCCAGTCGCCAAACAGAACCCAGGGGGTGCTGCCGCTTGCAGGAAAGATGGATGCTTTAAGCAAGCCGGCATTAAATGCCGGGAGTGAAGCGATTATATCTCCTCGGGTATTAATTACTGAGGAAAGGCCATCATTATTGGATACTACCTGATACCGCCCAGTTTGCAGGGAGCGGACCTGGGCAATCTGCTGCTGCTGATACATAGCCAGCGAATGGCCAAACCAGCCGTCATCACTGATTGAAACAATCCATTCAGCACGTGGGAATTGCTTGCGCAGCAATTCCCCATACGCCAGTTCATAGCATATCAGTGTAGCGACAGGATGTTTATGCACCTTAATCAGCGACTGCGAATCTTTTCCTGCTTTCAAATTGGCATCCGGGATCTGCAGCCAGTTCATCAGCGGTTGAAAAACACCGGGTATGTATTCGCCAAATGGCACCAAATGCTGTTTTAAATAAAACCCTTTGGCTTCTCCGAGGCTGATAAGCGCATTAAAATATACGTCAGCATCAAGCGTTATGGGCTCCGGGATACCCAGAAGAATACCAGTCCCGGCTTTTTTGGCTTTTTCCCGTAAGTCTTCCAGAAAATCACTAATGTAAGAAGAGGGCAGCGGAATCGCAGATTCAGGCATAACAATAAGCTGAGTACCCAGCAGACTGATTATATCCTGTTGATATCGATCCAGGAGTCTCCAAAAGAGGCTTTCGTCCCATTTGTCCCGCATCGACAGATTGGCCTGAATCACTCCGATTGAAACTGGCGTTTTTCCAATTTCAACCCATTGTATTGGTTTTAATGCGAGAGGGGCCAGAATAATAAAGACAAATAGAGCGAGTTGAAGAAATTGCTTCCTTCGATCAGACCAGAATGCATTGACCAGGACTGTGGCTGCAAAAACAGTTAAAAAACTGGCTCCGTAAACGCCTAACACCGGTAAAATATATTTAACCGGTGCATCAAACTGGCCAAAACCAAGTAATAACCAGGGAAAACCGCTCAGAAGAGTGGCGCGTAAAAACTCTCCGATGACCCAGAGTGAACTAAAAAGAAACCCGGCAGCCAATCCAGGACGCCGTGGAGAAAGGTAAGTAAAGGCAAGTGCTGCAAGTGCCGGGAAAGATGAAAGATAGAGAGTAAAAAGCAGGGTGATAAAAGCGGATATCAGAGGGTTCAAATGGCCATATTCATTGATGCTGACATAAATCCAGGACACCCCCAGTCCGAAAAACCCCAATCCAAAAAACAGGCCGCGAAGGAAGCTGGAGCCTTTGGAGTGAACACAAAGTCCATGATAAAACAGGGCAATACCCAGAATAGCCATTCCAGGAATATGGAAGGGTGCAAAACCAAGAGGTAATAGCAAACCATATATAAGAAACTGTAAATAATGCTTCCAGGTCATTTTTTTTGCTTTAATCTGCAATTGCTTTACAGTTGTGGCTTATCCGAGTATCAGCAATAGCTAGAAATAGTATTTGGCGTTAAATTCTGAATGAGGTGATTTATACAGAGATATTGGCCGTTAAGCAAGCTCATCATGATTGACGGCAGGCCGGACAGGCAGCAGACAGAAAAACATAGCTAAAAATAATTTGAGTAAATGACACGCAGTTTAAGATGAACCGTCTATACTTGTCTTGTTTTTGATCATTATATCCGGGTTGTTATTACTACATAAAAATCGTTTTTCAAAGGTATGCAAATTGGTTTTATTTGTGTAGGATGAACAACTGTTTTCAAACGGAAGGGAATAACTATGTATAATGTTATGATTACAGGTGCAGGTAAAATTGGAAGTCTCATCGCTTGTTTACTGGCGAGCAGCAAGGATTACCAGATTCACCTGGCAGATTTGGAGTTTTCTGGTACAGATGTGACGCGCTTGCTGCAAACAATGCCGCAGGTCAAAACGGTCGCACTGGATGTTACTGATGAAGAGTCAACCCAATCCTATATTGAAAAAAATAAAATCGTTGCTGTCATTTCAAGCCTCCCTTATTTTCTGAATACGCATGTTGCCAGAGCGGCCAAACTTGCAAAAGCACACTATTTTGATCTCACTGAAGATACTTCAGTAACCGATGCAGTCAAGCAAATTGCTGAAGGTGCTGAAACTGCGTTTGTTCCGCAATGCGGACTTGCCCCTGGATTCATCAGCATTGCAGCGAATAGCCTGATGCAGGAGTTCGATGAGTGTTTTCATGCAAAACTTCGAGTAGGCGCCTTGCCCCAGCGCGCAAATAATGCCTTTCACTATTCCTTAACCTGGTCTACGGATGGGGTCATTAATGAATATGGAAACCCTTGCTATGGGATTGAAGGAGGCAAGCCAGTGGTTGTCCAGCCTCTGGAAGGTCTGGAATCCATTCAGATTGATGGTTGCGAGTATGAAGCATTCAATACATCCGGTGGATTAGGCAGTCTGGCCGATCTTTACAGGGGAAAAATTCAAACCCTGAATTATAAAACAATGCGCTATCCGGGGCATTGCGAAAAAATGCGTCTGTTAATGAATGATTTAAAACTAAATGAAGACAGGGGCACATTAAAACGTATTCTGGAAAAGGCTATTCCTAAAACCTATCAGGATATTGTTATTGTGTATGTGACTGTTGAAGGAATTAAGCACGGCGAGTTAACTGAGAAAAGCTACGTCAAAAAGGTCTATCCAGAAAATATTCTGGGCCTGGAGTGGTCAGCTATTCAGGTCAGTACCGCATCGGGTGTTTGTGCGGTAGTGGATTTGGTTCTGGGACAGGCTAATGAATACCATGGATTTGTCCTCCAGGAAAAGTTCCATTTGACCGACGTGCTGTCCAATCGCTTTGGTAAATATTACGCTTAGGAGAAATTAATGGATTTTTTGAAGCATTTAGGCATCCAGGATACAAATGCCGGCGCATATAGCGGCCAGGGTTGGCAGAGCGAATGTGAAGGTGAAAAGCTGATTTCCTATTCTCCGGCTACTGGAGAAAAAATTGCTGAAGTCGCTGCCTGTTCTATGGATGACTATCAAAAAATTATGAACCGGGCTGAAGAAGCTGCCCTGGCCTGGCGTAAGTACCCCGCACCGAAGCGGGGAGAAATTATCCGGCAAATGGGACAGGCTCTAAGAGAGCATAAAGACTGGCTTGGAAGTCTGGTCTCCCTTGAAATGGGCAAATCCAAACAAGAGGGCGATGGTGAAGTTCAGGAAATGATTGATATTGCTGATTTTGCAGTCGGCCAGTCCCGTATGCTTTATGGTAATACCATGCATTCAGAACGTCCCAACCACCGGATGTATGAACAATGGCATCCTTATGGTGTGGTAGGTGTGATTTCTGCTTTTAATTTTCCAGTTGCTGTCTGGTCCTGGAATGCATTTTTAGCAGCCATCTGTGGGAATGTGACCCTATGGAAACCTTCTGCGAAAACCCCGCTTTGCGCTGTAGCGGTGCAAAACATCTGCAATAAAGTACTAAAGGCCAATAATTGCCCGGAAATTTTCAGCCTGTTTATCCCTTCAAGCCATGATGTGGTTGATGCGATGGTTGAAGATAAGCGTATTCCCTTAATTTCATTCACCGGTTCAACTGCAGTAGGCAAAATAGTGGCTGCCAAAGTCGCTGCCCGACTTGGCAAAACAATTCTGGAACTGGGGGGGAACAACGCGATTATTCTCGACGAGTCCGCCGATCTTAATCTGGCGATTCCAGGTATTGTTTTCGGTGCTGTAGGAACCGCTGGACAGCGTTGTACCACTACAAGACGCTTATTTGTCCACCAGTCCATGTATAAAGAAGTAGTACGAAGACTCCAGCATGCTTATGAGCAAATAACCATAGGCGATCCATTGGATCCGAAAAATTTAATGGGCCCTTTAATTGATGAGCAGGCCGTATCTCAGTTCAGCAAAACCATTTCACGCATTAAAAAAGCAGGCGGACAAATTGTAGCAGGAGGGGACAGTCTAAATCGGGCAGGTTATTTTGTTCAGCCAACGCTTGTCACTGATGTTGAAAACAATTGGGATGTGGTTCAGGAAGAAACATTTGCGCCTATTTTATATGTCATGCCTTTTGACAGTATCGAAGAAGCGATTGAGTTGCAAAATGGCGTACCGCAGGGGCTTTCCTCGGCCATGTTTACTCAGAATCTTAAACATGCAGAGCGTTTCCTCAGTGCAATGGGCAGTGATTGTGGTATCGCTAATATCAATATTGGCACATCCGGTGCTGAAATCGGCGGTGCCTTCGGCGGAGAAAAAGAAACCGGCGGCGGCAGGGAGTCTGGTTCAGATTCGTGGAAGGCGTATATGCGTCGTCAAACCAATACCATTAACTGGGGAAATGAGCTGCCTCTTGCCCAAGGTATTAAGTTTAATTTATCCTGAAATTCTTCAATACTCGTATGCATCCAGGCCGTCGGGTTGTTTCCCGACAGGCCAGGATTATAACTGGCGTTTAAGCTTTCAACAGGTCGTTTAGGCCAATCACTCAATCTGATAAAAGGATATGATTATGCAGGAACCATTTTATATAAAAAAAATTGCCGTTTTGGGCGCCGGTGTCATGGGAGCACAAATCGCTGCCCATTGCGTTAATGCCGGTATATCCTGTCTCTTGTATGATTTGCCGGCGAAAGATACGAATAAAAACAGCCTTGTTGAAAAAGCAATTGCTAACCTCGCTAAATTGAAGCCAGCCCCCTTAGGGACTGCCAGAGTTGCAGCTCAGTTAATGGCCAGGAATTATGATGAGGATTTGGAAGAACTTAAATCCTGCGATTTAATTATTGAAGCCATCGCCGAGAGAATGGATTGGAAAGAAGCGCTTTATAAGAAGATTGCTCCATTTCTTGATGAGAAAGCTATTCTGGTTAGCAACACATCCGGATTAAGCATTAATGCTCTGGCGGGCGTATTGCCTGTTTCATTGCATGAACGTTTTTGCGGCGTACACTTTTTTAATCCACCTCGCTATATGCATCTTGCTGAATTAATTCCGACTTCAGCGACATCAACTACTTTATTAACACATTTGGAAACCTGGTTAACAAGTTATCTGGGCAAAGGCGTAATCCATGCCAAAGATACACCGAATTTTATTGCCAATCGCATAGGTGTTTTCTCTTTATTAGCCACTTTACATCATGCTGAAGCGATGCAGATTGGATTGGATGAGGTGGATGCCATTACTGGTTCTTTATTGGGGCGCCCCAAGTCGGCAACTTTCCGAACGATGGATGTTGTAGGCCTGGATACAATGCAGCATGTTGTGCATACAATGTATGAGCAGCTCAAAGATGATCCATGGCATGGTCGTTTCGTGCTGCCTTCCTGGCTGGAAAAAATGATTGAGCAAGGTCATCTTGGTCAGAAGTCAGGACAGGGGATTTACCGGAAAGCAGGCAAAGTTATCGAGGTTTTTGACCGCCAGACAGAGGAGTACCGTCCTTCTGCTGGTGAAGTCAGCCCGGAACTTAAATCAATTATGACTGAGAGGGAACCCCAGAAGCGTATGGCAGCCTTGCTCTCCTCACAAGACCGTCAGGCCCAGTTTTTGGCTGCATGTTTTATTGATCTATTCCACTATTGTGCTTTTCACCTTGAATCAATTGCTAATAATGTGCGCGATGTCGATTTGGCCATTCGCTGGGGATTCGGCTGGGCACAGGGCCCGTTTGAAACCTGGCAACAGGCGGGACTTGAGTCTATGATGACGTCGATAAGAGAAGCGATAGCGAAAGGCTCTTCAATGAGCCAGGCTGATTTGCCCGCATGGCTTTCCCGCGTGCATCAATTCTATCATGAGGGCGGCGCCTTTTCTCCTCAGAGCATGAGTTTTATTCCGAGAAGCTCGCTTTCTGTATATCACAAGCAATATTTCCCTGAGCTTGTTTTAACAGAGCATCCCGAAAAACTGGATAAATTATTTGAAAACGATGGGCTGACTTTATCACGCTTCAAAAATGATATTGGTTTAATTTCCTTCAAAAGTAAGTCAAATACAATTGGACAGGCAGTACTCGATGGTTTTGCAGCAGCAATGGATGTCGCTGAAAAACATTGTCGAGGGCTTATCGTTTATCAGCATGATGCTGGAAATTTCAGTTCAGGAGCCGATCTGAAGGGGGTTGGTGGTCTGATACAGAACAATGATTTTGACGCATTGGAAAAAATGCTGGAACAGTTCCAGCAAACGGTCCTGCGTTTGAAATACAGTCCCATTCCGGTAATTGCTGCGTTACGAGGGCGTGCTTTGGGCGGTGGTTGTGAGTTGTTAATGCACTGTGATGCTGTTGTTGCTGCTTTTGAATCCTATCCTGGTTTGGTTGAGGCGGGAGTCGGTCTAATTCCTGCTGGCGGCGGAACAAAAGAAATGGCTATGCGCGCTGCAGAAAAAGCGCAGGATGCGGATTTAATGGTATTTCTAAGCCCTTATTTTCAGCAAATTGCTACAGCGGCTGTTGCTGGAAGTGCTATGGACGCGCAGCAATTAGGTTATCTGAAAGCCACTGATACCTGGGTCATGAATAGCCACGAGGTATTATTTGCAGCACTCGCAAAAATGGAATCTCTACTGGCAAATAATTATCAGCCACCCATTCGAGGCGGCGTTTTTAAAGTCGCTGGAAGAGAAGGTTATGCCAGACTGCAGGCGGGTTTGGTTAATTGGATGGAAGGCGGATTTATCTCTAAATACGATTATTATCTTGTCAGCCAGCTTGCATTTGCTATCTGTGGGGGTGATGTTAATAACGGTACGCTGGTTAATGAAGACTGGATGCTTAAGCTTGAACGTGAAGCATTTATGAAATTGGCACGCAATCCATTAACCCATGCAAGAATCAGCTCTTTGCTGGAAACAGGGAAGCCATTGCGCAATTAATAGGAGACTTGATAATGACAAATGTTTATGTAGTGGATGTATTGCGTACACCCGTTGGTAAAGCTCCTCGCGGCGTATTCAGGCATACTCTGCCAGATGATTTGCTGGCCCATACGATTAAGGCTTTAAGAAATCGAAACGTCACCGTGGATTGGGAAACTGTTTGTGACGTGGTCATTGGCTGTGCCATGCCTGAGGCCGAGCAGGGCATGAATGTCGCACGAATTGCTTCATTACTGGCTGGTATGCCGCAATCGGTACCCGCAATGACCATTAACCGCTTTTGCTCTTCTGGAGTGCAAAGTATTGCAACAGCGGCTGCATCACTTATCCAGGGCAAACATTCTTTTGCAATGGCAGGAGGTGTCGAAAGTATGTCGATGGTTCCTTTAGGTGGAAATAAATACACAGCCAATCCGTCCATTTTTGAAAATGAGCATGTCGCCATTGCATATGGTATGGGAATTACTGCGGAAAATGTAGCGAAGCAGTGGAATGTTTCCCGCGAAGAACAGGATCAATTCGCTGCTCAAAGTCATGCCAAAGCAATCGCTGCCCAGCAAAAAGGGTATTTTAATTCTGAAATTGTTCCTGTTGAGATTATTGATCGAAAGGCTAATCTGAATACACTGGAAGTTGAGCAGCAGAAGCGATTAATTGACAAGGACGAAGGACCTCGGGCTGATACATCTTATGATGTGATTTCCCGTCTAAGACCCGTTTTTGCAGCACGTGGCAGCGTGACTGCTGGAAATAGTTCGCAGACTAGTGATGGGGCAGGCATTGCTTTATTGGCAAGCGAACAGGCGCTCAAGCAATATGATCTGCAGCCTATGGGACGACTCTTAGGCTATGCTGTGGCTGGTGTTGCCCCCGAAGTGATGGGAATAGGACCTATCGCTGCGGTACCCTTGGCACTAAAGCAGGCTGGAATCACGCTTGATCAACTGGACTGGATTGAGCTCAACGAAGCATTTGCAGCACAGGCAATTGCAGTAATAAAAACACTGGGATTGCCGCCAGAGAAAGTCAATCCTCTTGGAGGCGCAATTGCTTTGGGTCATCCACTGGGGGCAACCGGTACAATAAGAACAGCAACTCTGCTTCATGGACTTCGCAGAATTAAAGGTAAATACGGTATGGTTACAATGTGTATCGGCACAGGTATGGGAGCAGCTGCAATATTTGAAGCATTGTGAGAAGACTGAGTCTGGAATTCTACACAAGTGCATGAGAATTAAAAGTTGTCGAATCCCCGCGGCTGCGACCGTGGGGTCCAATAAATCTAATTCAAAGCCCCAATTTAATAAGCAGTCCATTCAATCTGTTGCTCTGGCAGGATTGTAGTTTTTCTGAGCTCTTTTTTGAATCCACCGTGGGCCCCGCGGTCGGTGCCGCGGGGATGCGGTGGTCGGTGCAGGGGGGGGCGGTGGTCGGTGCAGGGGGGGCGGTGGTCGGTGCAGGGGGGCGGTGGTCGCAGCCGCGGGGATTCGAAGGGCTGCGCCGCGAGTTCGGGAATATATCATGTAAATCCATCAAAAATATTGGCTATAAGTTATTAAATTGGTTGAATTGTGGGCGGCATGTCCTACTCTTGTATTAATAGGGGGATTATTTCATGGAGTGTCCATGCCCATGCGTTCTTTAATTTTGGCGGCGTGCCTGGTGACCAATCTGGCATTCGCCGATGAAGTTGTTGGTTTTTCTGCATTTGAAAATGGTGACTACACCACCGCGTATCCACACTTAGTGCAATCTGCTGAAAAAGGGAACGATGACTCAATGTATTTACTGGGTCGAATGTTTCAATATGGTTATGGCGTAAATCAGGATCCTGGAAAGGCAGCAGAATGGTACCGTAAAGCAGCCGAAAAAAATAATGCGCTCGCTCAGTTAAGTCTGGGTTTTCTTTACGATACGGGCCAGGGGATGAAGCAGGATTATAAAGAAGCCTTTAACTGGTATATGAAATCCGCGGAGCAAGGCAATGCAATTGCCCAGCGGAATGTAGCATTAATGTATGCTACCGGTGATGGAGTAAGGAACCCTGACGATGCAAAGGCATTTCAATGGTTTAAAAAATCTGCAGAGCAGGGATATGCCAAGGCTCAGGTTAACCTGGGTTATCAGTACATGATGGGAATGGGAACTGATAAAGATGTAGAAAAGGCATTTTACTGGTATGACAAGGCTGCCTCCCAAGGGGACGCGAAGGGCGAATACAGTATTGCGCTTTTATATACTGGAAAATATGGCATTACCGAGGATCAGGCTGCAGCAACCTATTGGTTTTCAAAAGCAGCAGTTCAGGGGCATCGAAACGCACAGGCTTATCTGGCCTACCAATATTTAAATGGATTGGGTATCGCGGCAGATTCCAGAAAAGCGGCATACTGGTATCAGTTGGCTGCTGAAAAGGGCCACTCCCAGGCTCAGACCGAACTGGGGCAGTTGTTATTAAGCGGTAATGGTATCGACAAGGATTATCAGCAGGCCGCTTATTGGTTTACCAAGGCCGCGGCACAGGGCAATGTGACCGCACAGGGTAAACTGGGCTATTTGTATTTGGCGGGTTTAGGCGTTGCACAAGACAATTCTAAAGCCTATGCCTGGTTAAAACTGGCATCAATTAATAACAATGAGCAGGCCAAGAAGGAATTAGCTCGTCTGGAACCTCGTTTAACTTCGAACGAAAAACAATCCGGGGATCAGCTTTATTATGTTCTTAAAAATACCAAGCCAGTTCCTGAAGGTCAGGAAGATGAGTAGCGAAATCTGATTCCTTGTATAGATACCGCGCATAAAGCGCGGTACGTGGGAACTCCTATGGTGTGTTCAATTTTGTGAGGATCTCAGCACCATTCGCAGCATCCATGCTCTACCCTCGACTTCCCGCGACCTGTTCGGGATCCAAATCTTAGCTCCCAGGGCTCTCACAAGCTATTAATACTTTCACTAATCAGACTAATCGAAAGCTTTCCATCTTTATTCTTTTGGCGTTTAAAAATAGAATAGCTCACCATATTTAAATCCTCGCCGCTTACAGAAGCTACGCTTAGAAAGAATTCACTTTCAATGGTAATAAGCTCGGTACGGATATTCAATTTTTGCAACAACTTTGTTACTTTCTTCAAACTGGTAAACCCTTTTTCACCGCGGGCTTCAATGATCTCATTAACCTGATTTTTGTCCAGATTATTTCCCAATGCGGCGAGCACTGGCCGGGTAGCTGTGTTTAAGTTAATGGTAGTAATTTCTGGCAGACTAATTGTATAGGGTTCTAAAGCCTTATAAACAGTTGCATCGACCCCTTTTATTAAGCGTAACTCGGTCACACTGGTTATGAATTGCTGGCTTGGATAGTAGGGGGGGTTTTGTTTTAAATAATAGGATACAAACTGATCTTGCCCGCGTCCTGGTTGATAAGGGCTAATCCATTGCTGAATGGCATCGGCGATTGCCAAGCGCTGTGGCTTGTTTAACTTAGGTAAGGTTTCTTGCAGAAGATTAAAAAACAACAAGTTATAGCGTTTATCGGCAATATTATTTAGATTAAAGCGTCCCTGTAAATCATAGAGCCCGCCCTGAATGCGGATGTCTGGATAAATTCCTTGCATTTTTGCAGGAAAATCCAATAGTTTGCCATTGGCATCAGAGGCTGAAAATTGTCTGGATTTATTGCTTAACTCGCCCATTGCCCAAAATGTTACAGCCTGGGATGCAAGATAAAGATTATCACTTTGGATTGTAATCCTAGCATGATAAATATCCAGCTGCAGCCGGCTGCTCATTGCTGTGGCAGCAATTGCTACCAGTGTCATAATGAATAATGCTGAAATCAGGGCGCTGCCCCGACGAGTCAGGGATTGCTGCTTACGCCTGTATCGTATTGAGGGATCAGGAAATTTTTGCATACAATCCTTCTGGTAAAATAAATAAGAAGCTGGCATTTCCCCAATCAGAAAGTGTTATTTTCAGCTGTACTGCCTTAGGCAAGACAGGTGTATTGCCTGGGCTTGTCACATTGGCTTCCCGCCATTCGGATAAGATCTGCAGATTCTGATCCAGATAGCCAAACTTACAGGTTTTAACATTTACCAGCATTGTTTTATCGTGATAATTATTACGATTGGTGGTATCCAGCACATCCCAGTTTCTTCTGACTAATTTACCATCCTTGCAAAGCCAGGCAACCCGGCTCATGCTGCTTTTTTTCTCAACACTAAACGGATTGGTTAAACCGCCGCGAGTCAACTCAATATAGAGAGGCTGGCCTGTAAACGCGGGGAATAAACGCATTTCATTACCTCGCACGGGACGGGTGATAACCTGTTCTGTGTCTCTTTCTATCATTATAATTGCCATCTGCAATTCAGATAGGCGTTCAGCTTGTTCAGTGACTCTGCTTCGCGTGTTGAATGCATAATACATGGCGGATGAGGTAAGGGTCGCCAGAACAGCGAATACCACCAGTGCAATTAAAATTTCAATTAAAGTAAAGCCCTGCTTATTACTCATTTCCATATCTGAACGCCATGACTGGATTTGTAAACGGCCCAGCCTGATTTTTACTGGTAGTAATAATTAATTGTTGTACTGATTTAATTGGGGTTTGAGCCAGTTTGACCCGCCAATACCAGCGCTGTCCAAACATTGTGGTCACCTGGGTCACCTCCTGTGTCGTGCTGACGGATAAAAGCCCTAGCTGTACCATGGCAATTCCCTGTGTACTAATCCATTGTGTAATCATTTTTTCTTTAAGTCGTTGCGTATGCGCTACATCCTGGGCAGTTGCTTTTACCAGTGCTGTGAGCGAGATGGCAATGACTGCCAAAGCAAGTAACACTTCAATTAATGTAAACGCCTGAACTGTGTTTCTCAGTGGAGATTTCATTTTTTCCCTGGCCTGATAATCACTTCACCGTTATGCGCCCCGATTACACTAACCAAGTCAGGTTCTGTTTCTGTGCCAAAGCTTAACGTAAAAGCAGACAGATTGCCGGTTGGGCTGATAATGATATCAGGAGATTTTGTATTGTTTTTTATAGTGGTTTTGAGACTAACGTGAATGCTTTTAGGGAATGTTTGCCAATGAAAAAGGCTTTTGCCAGGCATTGGCTCCCAGGTCTTTGCCTGCACAAAACGGTAAGTGCCATAACCATCCTTATTGATATTAACACCTAGTGTATTCATTTCAAGGATGGCGCGTTGCTGAACCAGCTTAAGATAAGTCACAAACTGCTCTGCGCTAAGCTGGACTCGACGGCTGGCACCGAAATCGCCAAAGGCAAGAAGAGTAACACTGGCTGCAATTCCCACAATCAGAATAACCACCAGTATTTCAATTAATGTAAATCCCCGCTCATTTGGCATCCCAGTTTCCGATTTCAGCATTGATCCCTGTCCCGCCTGGCTCTCCTTCAGCGCCCAGTGTAAACACATCGACATCGCCATGTTCGCCAGGGTTCAGATAGAGATAATCACGTCCCCAGGGATCTTTGGGTAAAGATTTAAGGTATTGCTTCCAATCGCGGGGAGCTGGGTTGGTTGTCGGTTTTTCAACCAAAGCCATCAGGCCCTGATCTGTGCTGGGATAAAAACCATTGTCAAGCTTATACAGATCCAGGGCATTTTGTATTGCAAGAACATCCTGTTTGGCTTTTACAACACGCGCTTCATCTGGCCTGCTGATAATCTTGGGAACAACAATAGAGGCGAGAATACCTAGAATCACGACTACAACCATAATTTCAATTAATGAAAAACCCTTTTGAAACTTCATACCTGCTCCTGGTAATGTCTGAATTTTATTATAACGTATGAAAAATGATTCTGGCTATACATGGCTAACTCACCAGCTGCTCCATTGAAAATATGGGGAGTAGGGTGGCTAACACAATGAACAATACGACAGCGCCCATAAATAAGATCACCAGGGGCTCAAGTAAGGTCAATGCCGTATCAATCAGCCGGCGGACTTCTGCATCCATATGTGATGCAGCCCGCTCCATCATGGTGGCGATCTGGCCGCTTTTTTCACCGCTTGCGATCAGATGGATTGCCATTGGATTTAAAAAACCTGTTTCTTTTAAAGCATGGCTGATTGACATCCCTTCACGTACACGGGTGGCAGCGACATCAAAAGCCTGGCGCATAACCAGATTCGTCACGAGACTTGCTGAAACGCGCATGGTTTCCAAAACGCTGACACCAGCGGCAAAAAGAATACCAAAGGTATGAATATAACGGGCTACGTTCACCGACCGGCTTAGATAGGCGATGATGGGCAGGCGCAATAACAACCGATGCCATGCAGTTTTGATTTTGATGTTCCTCAGGCTGCGCCTGAATCCAAAAATAGCAAGCGCCAATGCTCCAAGAACGTATAAGCCATAGGATTTAATAAAATCACTCAGGGTTATGAGGAGTTTTGTCATCTCTGGGAGTGATTGGCCGCTGCTGGTAAATACTTCAATAATTTTGGGTACTACGAATGCAAGGAGAAAACTAATAATCGCAGTTGAGACAATAATCATAAGAGAGGGATAAATCAAAGCCTGCTGGATCTTCTGTCTTGTTTCCTGCTGGTTTTCTGTGTAGTCAGCCAGCTTTTCAAGCACCAGGTCGAGACGTCCGGTTTGCTCGCCGGCACCGACTGTTGCCCGGTATAATTCAGGAAAGGCATGAGGAAACTCCCCCAAAGCCTGGGCCAATGAGTAACCTTCGAGGACTTTTGCCCGCACCCCGATAACCAGCTCTCTAGCCTTGTCTTTTTCGGTTTGTTCGCTAACTCCTTGCAGGGATTCTTCTACAGGGATGCCGGCAGCGAGCAAGGTCGCTAACTGACGGGTCAGTAATGATAAATCCTGGGCGGAAAGACGCCCTTTAACATGGTTTTGTTGTTTATGTACAGCTTTGATTTGAGTGGGGATTAATCCTTTTTCTCGTAAAAGCTGACGGGCCTGGCGTTCGGAATCTGCCTCGATTACGCCCTTGGTATTTGCACCGGATTTGTTTAATGCCTGGTATTGATAGGCTGCCATAACTATTTTGCATTCAATTGCTTTTGGGGAGTGTAATCTATTAGTTTTAATCTGTCACTTGGGTTACACTTTACGAAGGGCTATCTTGGAGAAGACAATGAGTAAAAAAGCAGTATTTGATGCAATAAAGGAACACGAAGCAAAATTTGTTGATCTGCGCTTTACTGACACCATAGGAAAAGAGCAGCACATCAGTATTCCGGTTTCAGCAATTGATGATGATTTTCTTGAAAATGGAAAAATGATTGATGGTTCTTCCATAAAAGGTTGGCAGAAAATTCATCAGTCTGATCTGGCGCTGGTACCTGACTGCAGCAATATTCTGCTTGACCCTTTCTACCAGGATAATACTTTAATCATCCGCTGCAATGTCGTTGACCCGCTTACCATGATGGGTTATGACCGCGATCCGCGCTCCCTGGCTCAAAGAGCGGAAGCTTATTTGAAATCTACAGGAATTGCCGATACTGCTTATTTTGGCCCTGAACCCGAATTTTTCCTTTTTGATGATGTGCGCTGGAAAACCAGCATTAACGGGGCTTTTTATGCAATTGATTCAGATGAAGCTCACTGGAACTCAGATAAAGTGTTTGAAGGCGGAAATATTGGCCACCGGCCATCGGTCAAGGGGGGGTATTTCCCTGTCCCGCCTGTTGACTCTTCTCAGGATATCCGCTCGGCAATCTGCCTGACCCTTGAATCTCTGGGCATGCATGTGGAAGCCCATCACCACGAAGTAGCGACTGGCAACCAGTGTGAAGTTGCGACCCGCTACGATTCGCTGGTCAACAAAGCGGACCAGATGCAAACTCTGAAATATGTTATTCAGAATGTCGCGCATAACTATGGCAAAACCGCCACATTTATGCCCAAGCCGCTGGTAGGCGACAATGGCAACGGAATGCACTGCCATCAGTCCTTGTCAAAGGACGGGGTGAATCTGTTTACTGGCGATAAGTATGCAGGGCTTTCCGAAACAGCGCTCTATTATATTGGCGGTATCATTAAGCATGCGCGCGCGCTGAACGCATTTACCAATCCCGCTACAAACAGCTACAAACGGCTTGTTCCTGGCTTTGAAGCGCCTGTGCTTCTTGCTTATTCTGCAAGAAACCGTTCTGCGGCAATTCGTATTCCCCATGTGAGCAATCCCAAAGGGCGCCGTATCGAAGTTCGCTTCCCGGATCCAATGGCCAACCCTTATCTTGCATTTTCGGCAATGATGATGGCGGGGTTAGATGGTATTCAAAATAAAATTCATCCAGGCCAGGCAATGGACAAGGACTTGTATGACCTGCCTCCCGAAGAGTTGGTGGATGTACCTACAGTTTGCTCTTCACTTGAAGAGGCCATTCGTCATTTGAGAGCGGATCAGGAGTTCTTGCTGCAGGGTGATGTATTCAGTAAAGACTTCATCGAAAGCTACATTGCTTTGAGAGAAGCTGAAATAGCCTTGGTGCGCAGTCTGGTTCACCCATTTGAGTTTGAGCTTTATTATAGTCTTTAAAATTCGTCTTTGCGAGCCTCTGGCGAAGCAATCCAGAACGGAGTTGAAATGTGGCACCGAAACTGGATTGCTTCACTTTGTTCGCAAAGACGAAAACTCAACAGGAAATAAACATGTGGAAATATGGATGGGGGCTGTTGCTATTTTTAACTGTCAACGTTGTGCATGCAGATATCTATAAATGGGTAGATAGTAATGGCAATGTCCATTTTACAGATAAACCGCATCCCGGGGCTGAGAAGATTGAACTGCCTGAAGCACAGACATATAGTCCCGCCACCAATCAACCCGCCGAAACTGAACAAATAGAAAAGCCGGCAGATGAGGAAGAGAAAGAGACCTATAGCTATCTCGCCGTCAGCCAGCCTCAGAATGAGGCGACTATCCGAAATAATCAGGGCTATGTGCCGATTATTATTGAAATTAAGCCTGATTTAAGAAAAGGCGATTTACTCCAGATCCTTTACGATGGCGAGCCATTGGGAGATCCGCAGGCTACAACAATTTTTGCATTGAATGATGTGAAACGCGGCAGCCATACCATAGCCGTTCAAATTGTAGACGCTGAGGGTAACGTTTTAAATACCAGCGAAGCGATCACCATCTACATGCAGCGGCCCCGTGTCGGAATGGGTCAGGTTAAACCGGTCCCTCATTAAATCCTTGTATCTTTTGTTTAAAGCTCTTGAAATTTGCATTCTAAGCCCTATATTAACCGGCAGTGCGGATTATTGTGTCTAATGGGTTTCCACCTGCGTTCAAATGACATAGTCAATCTATCAATTACACATCATTAGCTGGAGAGTGACTTAAATGGCGAGCAAGCAGCAGACAATGGGGTTTCAAACCGAAGTAAAACAAATGTTGAATATAGTGATCCATTCACTATATTCAAATAAGGAAATCTTTTTGCGGGAGTTAATCTCCAATGCCTCGGACGCACTGGATAAACTACGCTTCCTGGCATTATCCGACGCATCCCTGTATGAAGGAGATTCCGACCTCAAAATCACTATTGAATGCAATGAAAAATTAAAAACCATTACGATAAAAGATAATGGAATAGGAATGAGCTGGGATGAAGCAGTTAGTAATCTGGGCACAATTGCCAAGTCAGGTACTAAAGAATTCCTCAGCCAGTTGACTGGCGAAAAAGCAAAAGACTCTCACCTGATCGGTCAGTTTGGCGTTGGTTTTTATTCCGCATTTATTGTGGCAGACAAAGTGACGGTTAAAAGCCGTCGTGCAGGTTTAAAGACAGAGGACGGCATTGTCTGGGAATCAACAGGCGATGGCGAATTTACGATTGCCCAGGAGAATAAACAGCATCATGGCACAGAGATTACTCTCCATCTTAAAGAGGAGGATCTGGAGTTTGCTAGTGACTGGCGTATTCGCAGTATTATAACCAAATATTCCGATCATATCTGTTGGCCAATTGTCATGAAGAAAGCGGACGATGAAGAGAAAGAGTCGTCTGAGTTTGAAACTGTGAATAAAGCGACGGCATTATGGACATTGCAAAAATCTGAAATCAGCGATGAAGAGTACAAAACTTTATACAAGCATATTTCCCATGATTTCCAGGAGCCATTATGCTGGTCACATAATCATGTCGAAGGTAAGAATAACTATATCAGCTTACTTTATATCCCCTCTCATGCCCCCTATGATTTATGGCAGCAAGAAACCAAGCATGGGTTAAAATTATATGTCAAACGCGTATTTATTCTAGATGATGCTGCGCAATTTTTGCCCCGTTATTTGCGTTTTGTGAAGGGAATTATCGATGCCAGCGATCTCCCTTTAAATATTTCTCGCGAGATCCTTCAGGATAACAAGCAGGTTGATTCAATCCGTGCTGCCTGTACTAAACGTATATTGGGCATGCTTGATAAATTGGCGGAGCAGGAGCCAGAAAAATACCAGAAATTCTGGGATGAGTTCGGCCAGGTTCTTAAAGAAGGCCCCGTTGAGGATTTTGCTAATCGGGAAGCTATTGCCAAGCTATTACGCTTCACCAGTACTCATAGTAATTCTGAAAAACAAAATGTAACGCTGACTGAATACGTTTCGCGAATGAAGGAAGGACAGGATAAAATCTATTACATCACTGCTTCCAGCTATAATGCTGCAAAACATAGCCCCCATCTTGAAATATTCAGGAAAAAAGGCATTGAAGTATTATTGATGAGTGATCGGATTGATGAGTGGCTGGTAGGTTATCTCAGTGAGTTTGACGGCAAAAAGCTGCAATCCATTAGCAAGGGAAAAATCGACTTGGATGTTGAAGATACGGAAGAGGCTAAAAAAGAGGAAGAATCCTTAACACCCATGCTTAAACAAATCAAGGAGGTATTGGGTGATAAAGTTAAAGATGTCGTCATTACGCACCGCCTGACTGACTCACCAGCCTGCATTGTTGCCGATGAACAGGATATGGGCCTGGAAATGCAAAGGATTCTGCAGGCTGCAGGCCAACAGGTACCTGTTTCCAAACCAGTATTTGAAATCAATCCTCATCATGCATTAATTAAGCGTCTGCATGGCGTCGAGGATGATTCCTGGTTCGGCGAATGGGTTACCGTATTATTTGAACAGGCCGTTTTGGCAGAGGGCGGTCATTTGGACAATCCT
This sequence comes from Legionella birminghamensis, assembly GCF_900452515.1. Taxonomy (NCBI): domain Bacteria; kingdom Pseudomonadati; phylum Pseudomonadota; class Gammaproteobacteria; order Legionellales; family Legionellaceae; genus Legionella; species Legionella birminghamensis. Next base: position 1,824,330 of record NZ_UGNW01000001.1, on the reverse strand, counting down.
GCTGATTTTGTCAGCCGCGTCAATAAGCTATTGCTCTCGGCTTAAGTTGGAAGAAGCCTTGATTACCCCTGCGAAGCATGGGGTAATCAAGGTATGGCGTGGGTTTGAACAATCAAGGAGGGAGTATTACTCGTCAGTTAGGCGAAAATACTTTGTACCGAAGTAACGTTGCAATTTTTTTCTGATTGTACCACGACTTATTCCCAGCATCTTGGCAGCTTGCAGCTGATTGCCACGGCGTTTTTCCATTACGGCTTTTAAAAGAGGTGGTTCGACTTCAGAAAGAATCATGTCATAGAGATCAGTTATGGATTTAGTTTTATTTTCAGCCAGAAAGCGAGTCACAAGGCTGTAAACCAAATCCTGGAGACCTTGCTCTTGTCGTGTTGTTTGAGAAGAGTTTTGTGTATCAATGACATTCATCATAACTTCCTTATTTTAGTTAAATCTATCAATCCAAATGCCTTTATAGACTAAAAGCAAAATTAATTGTACATGAAGGTTAATTGATAATCTACTACCCTTTTTCACAAAGCAAAGGGCTATTTTTGATAAAGATGAAGCTGAATTAATACAATTAAACCGATAATTTATCATCTAAAAGCCTGGCAGCCTGTTCACGGTCAAATTCATTCTCCAGGTTGGCAATCGTAATTGTGGCAATTCCATTTCCAATCAGATTGGTAATAGAACGGGCTTCCGACATAAAACGATCAATTCCTAAAATTAACACCAAGCCCTCAACAGGGAGTGTGTGCAAGGTAGACAGGGTGGCTGCTAAAACGATAAAACCGCCGCCAGTAACCGCAGCCGCGCCTTTTGAGGTAAGCATTAGAATAAGCATTAAAAGAAGCTCATCTTTTATGCTCAAATCAATATTAAATGCCTGGGCAATGAATACGGTGGCTATACCTAAATAAATGGTGGTGCCATCCAGATTGAAGGAGTAGCCAGTAGGAAGTACAAGCCCGACTACAGATTTTTCGCAGCCGAGTTTTTCCAGCTTGCTAATCATTCGCGGTAAAACAGCTTCAGAAGAAGAGGTAGCCAGAACTATCAGAAGCTCCTCTCTGATAAAGATTAGGAAACGCCAGAGACTAATACCATTCAGGCGGGCAATGCTACCCAATATAATGAATATAAACAGAAAGCAGCTGAGATAGACAGTAAGTAATAACTTACCTAGTGAAAAAAGTGTGTCGATCCCATAGGTGCCGACGGTAAAGGCCATCGCTCCAAAAGCACCAATTGGCGCCAGTTTCATAATCAGATTGACCATGGTAAACAGCAGGGAGGATAGCTCGCTGAGGTTGTTCATCAGATTCGGCAGATTTCGGTATCGGATGATGGCAAAGGCTGTCAGCAAAGAGATCAAAAGAATGGGCAAAATATCCCCTTTGCTAAATGCGGATATCAGCGTGTCCGGTATCAGGTTGAGAAAGAAGTGGGTTGAGTCGAACTGCTGTGCCTGGGACACATAGGAGGAAATCGCCTGGGTGTTAATATTCGTAATGTCGATATTCATACCAGCACCGGGCTGAAGCCACTTAGCTGTAAAGATAGCAATTACCAGAGCAAACGTAGTGATCAGTTCGAAGTAGAGAATCGCATTAATTCCTATACGTCCGACCTCTTTTATATCATTTGCCTGAGTGATCCCGGTGATTATGGTGACAAAAATAATCGGCCCAATCATCATTCGGATTAGTTTAATGAATCCATCCCCCCAGGGGCTGCATTTTAATTGCAAGGGCGGGTAAAAAATATCCCAGAAGAATTCCTGAAAAAATGCCAAGGAGAACTTTAAAATAAAGCTGATGATAGATTCGTTTGCTCATTTGTTTTTTTCGTTGACTGATGGCTTAAATAGTTTGAAAATTAAGTGATTTTATAAGGACGCTTAAGCATGTTAACCCATTCTTTAGCTGCTTTCCAATTGCAAGGACTTAATTATGAATGTTTCTGAGTGGCTTGGCCATTTAATTGCTTTTGATACCACTTCAAGAAATTCCAATCTTGAACTAATCCACTCTGTGCAGAGTTATTTGGAGTCTCATGGCCTTCATTCCTGTCTTATTCATAACAGTAAGCAGCCAAAGGCGAATCTATTCGCTAGCTTGCCGGCTGTTAATGGCAGCGTAGAAGGGGGCATTATTCTTTCTGGCCATACCGATGTAGTGCCTGTTGATGGACAGCAATGGGAAACCGATCCGTTCGAGGCCACTGAAATTGATGGAAAAATTTATGGGAGAGGCGCTTGCGATATGAAGGGGTTTATCGCAGTGGCCCTGGCAATGCTTCCCCGATTTAAAGAAATGAAGTTGAGCCATCCTGTTCATTTTGCTTTTTCCTATGATGAAGAAGTAGGCTGTTTAGGAGCTCCATTTATGATTGACCATATCAGCAATCAGGGCATTAAGCCCCTGGCTTGTATCGTTGGCGAGCCAACCAGCATGCGGCCTGTCATTGCACATAAGGGAAAGGAGTCATTCCGCTGCAGTGTGCATGGTATTGCAGCCCATTCCTCTTTAACCCAGCAGGGTTGTAATGCGATTGAATATGCTGCTGATTTAATTTGCCATATCAGGAGGATGGCCGATCGTTTCAAGCAATCGGGTAATCAGGACAGGCACTACGACATGCCCTGTACGAGTTTGACAACTAATCTGATCAATGGTGGAAACGCTTACAATACTATTCCGGCTCTGTGTGAGTTTATTTTTGAATTTCGTAATTTGCCTGAAGATAATGCGAATGAGATTCGTGGCGAAATCAGCAATTATATCGATGAGCATTTGCTGCCGCGGATGAAGAAAGAAAATCCAGCGGCCAATATCAGGCTCGACAGACTTGCGGCAACCGCCGGCCTGGATACACCAGTGGACGCTGAGCTTAGCCAATGGGCAAGAATGATTACTGGTGAACAGGAACAATTAAAAGTAGCCTATGCCACTGAGGCTGGTTTGTTCCAAAAAGCAAGTGTCCCGACGATTGTCTGTGGACCGGGAAGTATTGAGCAGGCACATCGTGCGAATGAATATGTATCCATTTCGCAACTCAATGCTTGTCAGGATTTTTTAACAAAGATGGTACAAATGAAGTTCTCCAGAGAAGCATCATGTCAATAAAAAATCTGATAATTTTTGTATGCGTTCTATTTGCGAATTCAGTCGCATTTGCTTTTACACCTAAACTTGAGCAATTTAAACTAGGCTTAAGCTGGGCATTTTGTTAAGCCCGATATTGCAGCAAGCCGTTCTGTGCCTGGTCAGAGCTCCGATCTGGCTTGCTTCTCACGGTTTGCAAAAACATTTTAACCTTGCATTTTTCCCACATTCAGCTAAATTTAATAAGCGGTTAAACGCATTAAGTTACTCCAGGTTACTCCAAACTGAGGGATTTTCCCTTTCTGTATTCCGTATTTGTACTTATTAAATCAGCTGTTTCTATATACATACATCTAACTAAGGAGTAGTTATTATGGATAATCATTCTGAAATGGTAGTAAGAACCGACGATGTAATTGGTGTGGACGTTAAATCTCCCTCCCTTGAAGATCTTGGCGAAGTAAAAGAAATCGTGCTCGATAAATTCAGCGGACAGGCTCGCTATGTAGTCGTCGGTTTCGGTGGATTCATGGGACTTGGCGAAGAATACTATGCATTTCCCTGGAAAAGCATCAGCTACAACAAAGCTGAAGAGTGTTTTATTTTGAATGTAGATAAATCCAAACTGAAACGCGAATATGGTTTTGATAAAGACAATTGGCCAGATATGGCAACTTGGCCAAATACTGTTGACAAGTATTACGTTTAAGTTTTTAAAGTAGAATCTTGATTGCGTTGCACTCCAAAAGAGACAAACGTAATCAAGGTTTTCAATCGATTAGGGCACATTCTCGTGTTGACAGTAGAATTTGCTTTCCCAATGCAGTCAAAATTCCTAGTTTATCTGCAGTCGTATACGCCGCCTTATATTTCTTTTCCAGGTCAGCAATGCATGCTTCAAGCTGCTTACTGTCATGCAAATTCAACTGCTTCATACGCTTAAAAACACGTATTACCCGGCTTAAAACAAAGCTTGCATGATAAATTCCCAGCATGGGCCGTAACTCACTTCGGATGGGTGATGAAAAACGTTCCTCTTCTTCATTTAAAATCAAAGGATCGAAAGCAAGAATTGTATTCAGGAACAAGTGCGAAGTTTCGTGTACTAAATGTTCCACTAAAAATAAGCTGGAAAGTTCTGATAGATTCCCATTTGGCGCAGACAAATATATTGCTCCGAAAAATTTGGGGGAAGTTGCACCTATATTCATGTCACTTTTAACGAGATGAATAGTAGATACCAAAGAACTAATTTCCGCAGTAATCCCACTATCGGTAGCTGATATCAGTTGTAATGCCTTTAAAACTTCGGATTGAAAGCCTTGTAACTCGTCTTGACTGGGTGTAAAAGCATTCAGTTTTTGGGGGCCAAATGCAGTAGTCACTTCCTCAGCAAAGGCTTTTTTTTCCCAGTCTTCCTGTAATCCCAAGGTTATTTGAATTTCATTGCCAGTCCATTGCGTACTATAAATTATACTGCGAATAACCAGATTGACTTCAATAACAGAATCCTTCCTCATAGCCTCTAAAAGCCAGAAATACTGAGTGTAAAGCCAGGGAGAAATATATTTTTTTTCAGTAATTTCTAATCGGTCCAATCGACTAATGAGTCCGCTATAATCCTTGTCCAAAACTTGCTGCGCATAGTCAATCAGTTTGATGAGGCTATGCAGGAATCGATGTTTATAGGCCTGATGCAAGATTCCAGGCATATTTTGCTGCGGCACAGCCGTGATTTGCTCATAGGGCAGATGGTAGAAATTCATCATTACAACCCAGGTGCACTGGCTGTAGGTGCAACAGAATGGGCTTCTTCATCCTGCTGTTCCTCTGGGCGGTCTAAAAGAATAATTATTCGATTTATCATCGTCGGAATTGTTTCCTGAAGCACATCCTCAGGAATATTTCTGAAAAATTTATTCTGATTGGAATTTGTTTTTTTATTAACTGTCATAACTACCTCCCTGATTATTCCATGAATTCTAGCAATAGTAATATCTCACTTCAAACGATTTAAAATTTAAATACTGCAGGTTGTTCCTGTGGATCGATATAACTTTAAATTAATAAAAGAAACCAATTAGACCCGTTCGGCTTGAGGAGGAGCATAGCTTCTTCTCGAAAGCTCGGGCGCAGCCAATAGCTATCTATCTACACCAATATTTTCCCCGTCCGAATCCCCGCGGCACTGACCGCGGGGCCCATGCCTGGTGGAGTAGCATGATCCTCAGACAAGTTTCAATGTTGCCAAAAATAGGGTTTAACAGGTAGTCATAAACAAGTGTGATTAACATTCAATTGGCTTCGTGTGGGCCCCGCGGTCAAAGCCGCGGGGATTCGATAGCTTTTAATTCTCATGCGCTTGTGTAGATAGCTATGGGTCGCACCCCGGGCTGAGGAATCCCCTCATTTTTATATAGTTAGCGTATGACTTAACATTGCTCAAACAGATCTATTATCGTGTCGTTTCCGCGTAGGCGGGAATCTATTTCTCAAGATAATTCTAACTTTGTTTGCAAGATGGATTTCCACCTACGCGGAAACGACATTGTTTAAAGTCATTTTGACCTAATAAGGTACGTATTTTTTGAATGAAAAAACGAGGGGATTACTCAGTCCTCAGGGCGAACGGATTGATGAATGATGGATTTGTCTGGAGTAGGTAACGACTAAAGCAGGAATATGTACCTCTTTATGGATATATTCTGCTATGGATCAATAAAAGTGTTATAATTCCATGATTAAAATACAGCATAAGCTGCCTTGAATTAGAAGCGATTACCTATGATAGACCTGCACTGCCACAGCACCTTTTCTGACGGCTTACATAACCCTGAAGAGTTATTAAATAAAGCATTACATGCAGAGCTTAAGTTAATGGCTTTGACCGATCACGACACCATAGATGGCAGTCTTGCGCTGGTTGAAATGGCATCACAGCATGCTATCCGAATAATTCCTGGAATTGAAATCAGTACAAGATGGAAGAAGTATGACATTCATATTCTTGGTTATCAGCTTGATTTGCGAAGTGAACACCTGGATGCCCTCATCAGGGAGCAGGAAGCTAATCGTCAGCATCGTGCTGTACAAATAGCAGAAAAGCTTTCACAACTTGGTATCGAAGATGTATTCAGTAAAGTCTCTGCAATTACAGGCCATGGCCGTATCGGACGCCCTCATTTTGCCCAGCTTTTGATTAATGAAGGTCTCGTGACAGACAAACAGGCCGCATTCAGCCGGTTTCTGGGAATGAGAAAACCAGCCTATGTGCCCACTCCCTGGGTGTCCATTGAGCACGCGGTACAAACAATCATCCATGCCGGTGGACAGGCAGTATTAGCCCATCCAATGAAATACAAATTAACCCGCAGCAAACTGCATGAACTGATTTCGCTTTTTAAGGAAGCAGGCGGCGAGGGGATGGAGGTAGTTTCCGGCGAAGGAATGACGAGGGAATGGCAGGAGTTGGCAGGGCTATGCCTGCGCTATGAACTCCTAGCCTCAAGCGGCTCTGATTTCCATGGTGACGGGATCTCCCGCATATCCCTTGGACGTCAGGCAAGGCTTCCCGAGCACTGCTCCCCCATTTGGGAGCAGTGGTTAGAGTAAATATTAATCAAAAACCATAATCCATGCCTGATTTCTCATCAGTCTCAATGGCTATGTCAGGGAACAAGTCATGCAGTAAGGTCTGTTGTGACGCCTGGGCGGAAAACGAATCATCGGGTGTTTTCTCTGTGGAGCTTGTTGCAATCTCAGAAGACTCAGTTAAACGGAATCTCTTGGCCGGGGAAGGGCCTTCTGCGCCAGCTCTGCGCTTGTAACCGTTAAAAAATGATTGGGGATTACGCCCGGGTGATTCTATCCCCATGGATTCTCTAAGTGCTGGCATATATTTCGCCAGAGTCAGCAGTTCCCCTTGTGGAAGACAGTATATTAACTCATCACAGTCCTGAGTCGATAGATTGAGGGCTGCCAATGATGGAGCGGCGACTTCCAGAAATAGTTTAATATCAAGAGACATACGCCTTTTCATAAAGAAGATAACATCAGCAACAGACCAGAGCCAATACGATAAGGGGAATCGCTGATTATTACAAAAGGCTATAAACTTTTCCTGTTCTGCGTTGAAACACTCCAGCATACTGCAAAAAATAATTTGGGCAGTTTGCTTTGTGAGTATTTGGACTAGCTCGGGGAAAACCAGACAGGCCTGTTGAACGTCCAGTTTTTTTAGCAGTTCAACATAAGAGTTTATTGTGGTGAAACTGCTTGAGATTTTGTCAAGTACTGCCAGAAATAATCTGCGACATTGTTCAGGGGTTAAATAAATGCTCAGCGATATAAAATCATCCAGTGTGTCAATTGACGCCGGTAAAATATCAAATATTGTATCTAAAACCAACTGACGTTCAGTTGGTTCAAGTTTTTCCAGAGATTCTAGCGTTCCACTCATAGAATACTTTGAATGCGTTAATTCAAGTTTAGGCATGATACGACGAATCTGCGCCTTGCTTAAATAAACTGAAATAGAAATTAAATCCGATAAATAAACAATTCTTTTGTGAATAAACCGCTCTAATAGTTTAAATGCATCATTTCGTTTATTGTCATCCAAATGAGCAAGAATGACGGTAATTCTTTGAGCGTTCTTATCGGTCCATCCGGTCATTCCATCTTTGAATATTTCAAATAGGGCGCCGCATTCTTTTTTTGAAAGCGCGTTATTGCTGATAAAATTCGAAAGGTCATAGAAGGAGTGGATCGATTGGGTTAATCTATACTTAAATGTTTGAAAAATATCAAGCCGCTGTTTTTCACTCAGGTATTTGAATGGTCCGCAAATGACATCACTCGCCCGCACAAACATCTTTGGCAGCAATTTCCTGCGATAGACAAAATCATTGACAGTTTGCCGTTGGCTGACTGAAAGATTGCTTAGTAAAATATTCCAGCTTTCTGCCGAATCTACAATGGTGCCCAAGTTGGGTAAAATGAACTGACTAAATAGAAATTCTCTTTGTTCAGGATTAATACTTTGAAGAACCGAGGACAGACTATAAACAGTATCCAAACCGAATTCTGGCAGGCGCTTTTGTACCTTTGAAAAAAGGGAAGCGACCTGCTCTCGTGACTTAAGCAGAAATTGACGCTGCTCCTCGCCAAGCTTTTCCTCGTGCTCGGAAGTGATTTCTGCAACTGCAGTAAGGCGGACTGGCGCAATCGCTTTATTGACAAGGCGTAATTGTTCAGTGACGACAGGTTCAATAGCGTGTCTTAAAAATTCGTAAGTCCAAATATTGTCTTCATCTGTTAATGGAATCAATAGCGAAAGATATCGATGAGGGATTGGAATCCAATATTTATCCCTTAAAGTGGTATATATTTGCGCTGGAGTGTCTATTTTTTTTAGCTTGCCAATTTCCAAAGTGTCGAGTAATTCATTAAAATGCTCGGTGGCCAGGGCTTTGTAAACGTCCAACAGGTTACGGGATGTTTCAATCCAGCCCCTTAGATGCTGTTTATATTCCGAAAACAAATTCGCTGCTTCCTCAGGGCTGAGTGAACCATAGAGGCTGATAAATCCCTTGAGCGTTTTTATATTCTCCAATTTATCTTTTAACCCCTGAGGGAATATGATCGTTCTGTGATCGGGTAAAAGCGTACCGTAAAGACGAGTAGTCTCCTTTATGTCTTTTGGCAGTTTTGGAAGCCTTGCTTTCATATCCTCGAATAAGGACTGCTTCAGCGGAGTGTCTTTTAAAATACGGGATGAATATATTTTACAGAAAGACGGGAGTGTTTTTATCGCTTTAGGCAGTTCATCCTTTATCGAATTCAAAACAACGCTTCGTTTATCGGAATCCAGTTCTCTGAGTGAGTTTGAAAATTTGCCTGTCTTTTGAATAAAAAGTTTAATGAGGTATGGTTTCAACTGCTGGCAGATAGCCTGGCATTTCTCTGTGTCCAAAGCGCTTAAAAGATGGATCAGCAAAGGAACTAAACGATCCAATATTTTTCTTTCGCGATGAAGAAGTGATTGACTTAAAGCAGTCAATAGCGCATTCATTTTGGCTGGGGAAGTGGTCAATGCAAAAAGGACAAGAGGCTCTGTATTCTCTGATTTTAGTAAGGAATCTGCTATTTCCCAATCAGCACAAATACTGGCAATTTCATCTTCTCCTAAGAGTTCAAGCACTTCAAAATCCTGGGGATGGTTAAAACTGAGTTTTAATGAAAAATAGCTCCGCAGCCCACTGGTTAAATTTAGCTTGTCCCGACCGTCTAATGGTTGCTTAAGATTGAGTTTATCCTTTAAGGCGGTTTTTGCATCCCTGAAGGATTGGACCACCTCAGCAATTAATAGTTTCTTCCTCTCATTACTGATACCGATTTTGCTTAATTCTGGAGCATGCTTTTTTATCAGTTCTTCCAGCTGATCCCCTAGGATCTTAAGGCAGGTATTGGGATCTTCCTGGTTACTTTTTTTAAAGGCATACTTTCTCAGTTTTAAAAGTAATCCCTCAACTGCTGGGGGTATATCGACTCCGGCCGCTGATTTATTGGTAATGATACCTAGCTTTAGCAGAACATCATAAATGACCTGACGTGCCTGTTCCAGTTGCTCCTGATCAGGTTCTTCCATATTCAGCAAGGGTTTGAGGGGGGCTATATAATTTTGAAATTCGGATGGCAAATTAGTAGCTGTAGTTATAATCTTACTAATTAGCTCTTTGTCGAAAGCTCTTACACTAGGACTGGTAAAATTACGTATTTTCTGGATAAAGGCTCTGATTGCCCCGGGTTCCTCACTGTGATTGTCCAGGTGATCATACCAAGCCAGGAAATCATAAATATTTTTATCAAAGAATTGACCGGCAGTAAACTCTTTCCCTACGCCATGGACGCTGTTTTCGCGCATTTTTTGGCGTAAGAGATTAAGCTGGCCTAATAAATTACCATTATCCAGAGTCAATGCATCTAGACGTTGTTTGGCTTCATAAATTGTCTGGGATTCAAGGCAGTGCTTAGATAATCGATAAATTTCATCTTTGCTCATTTCCACTGAACCGGGCTCAGTATTGTCATCGATATAGGGATTATAAATTGTGGGGCTCCCTGCATTTTCATCAAACACCAGCATAGCGCGTAATGGCAGCAAGTGAGTGCCGGCATCATTTAAAATGTGAGTGGAAAGAATATTAACCAGGTCAATATCCCACTCATTGGCTTCGTTAAGGGCAGGTGTTAAATAAGGATAGTCGTCATGAACGGATTCGACACATTGCAGGCTGGGGATTAAAAATAACAGAGGATTGGCGGGCTCGCCATTTTCGGCATGCGGTTTGTTTGAGGCGACAACTTTGGCCGCATCGCACCAGATTCTGGTGACAGGATGATGCGGTAAAGCAGTATAGCAAAGCAGGTTGCCTGTGATGACTTTCCAGTTTTCAATCAGCGCGTTTTCGAGTGCGGCTAAGGGATTTTCTGATTGAAAAACGCTGCGAAGCAGTTTGAAGCTGTGAATAGTATAGGCATGTATCGCTTTCTCATGTAGAGTATGCGCTGGGCCTGCTGCTTCAAAGTCTTCAATCAGTTGCGGAAAAATTGTCTCAATGCTATTGAATAATAATTGCTGTTGTTTATCCATTGTGCTCTTTCATGAATCTTAGTGATTGCTGATATTGCGTTATGATAATTTAGATATCCACTTTGCGCAAGAGTTGTTCAGCGGTGTCTTTTAAAGTCAAGCTGCGCATTGGCTTTAAAATCATGGTATAATTGCCGCTAAAATAGTCACTTTGAATTGAAATTCCCTGCTGGCTTACAACAATTGAGGAAATCATATGAGTTTTAAAGAGCTGGGATTAATAGAACCCCTGGTGTTATCTACCAGTGAACTGGGATATCAACAACCTTCACCTATCCAGAGCCAGGCAATTCCCGCCATTTTGCAGGGAAGGGATGTATTGGCTTCTGCGCAAACGGGAACAGGGAAAACGGCAAGCTTTGTTCTGCCTCTTCTCCAAAAAATACATGACAAGCCTCGCGCCAAACACAACCGTGCGCTGGTTTTAATACTGACGCCTACCAGAGAGTTGGCAGCCCAGGTTCATGAAAGCATCCTGCAATACGGGCGTCACTTGTCTTCGCGCGCGGCTGTCGTTTTCGGCGGGGTTAAAATCAATCCGCAGATGATGAAGTTGAGGGGAGGGGTAGAGTTTCTCGTTGCGACGCCTGGCCGGTTGCTGGATTTGCATCAGCAGCGCGCCATTTCCTTAGATCAGATAGATACTCTGGTTCTTGACGAAGCCGATCGCATGCTGGATATGGGCTTTATTCATGACATCAAACGGATTATCAATTTACTTCCCCGAAACCGTCAAAATTTATTATTCTCTGCAACGTTTTCGGATGAGATTCGCTTGCTGGTCAAAAATATTTTGAATAATCCTGTTGAAATCGATGTAGCACCTAGGAATACGACGGTAGCTGCAATCAAGCAAACCGTTCATCCCGTAGATAAAAGCCGTAAATCGTCATTACTTAGCCATTTGATCCATAAAAATAAATGGGGCCAAACGCTGGTATTCGCAAGGACAAAACACGGGGCTAACAAACTGGTTAAGCAGCTGGGAGAGCAGCAGATTTATGCAGCAGCGATTCATGGAAACAAATCGCAATCCCAGCGTACTAAAGCGCTGGCTGATTTTAAATCGGGTAAATTACATATCCTCGTAGCGACCGATATTGCCGCTCGCGGAATTGATATTGATCAGTTACCATGCGTGGTTAACTTTGATTTACCCCAGGTCGCAGAAGATTATGTACATCGAATTGGCCGTACAGGTCGGGCAGGTGCTGCCGGCCTTGCTGTTTCGCTGGTAAGTGCTGATGAAGTCGGCCAGCTCAATGCTATAGAAAAATTAATTAAACGGAAATTGAGCCGGGTTGAAATCGAAGATTTTGAGCCCAACCACAGCTTGCCGGCCTCTGCCCCTGTTACTAAACCCCCGCGCAGGAATGTTCCATTCAAAAAGAAACCAGCTAATGCTGCAAGCCAGGAAAGGCGTAAATCGTTTAGGTAGTAATGAGATTATTTCCGCTGTATTGGATATAACTTGAACCCCTACGTACCGCGCTTTATGCGCGGTATCCAGGCAATGTTTGTGATCAATAAGTATCAATACGCCTATTATGGTTACCGCGCATAAAGCGCGGTACGTAGAGAGGTGGTACGTAGAGAGGTAGGTATATAGTGCGTTACGCAAGCACTAGCAAAATACTCCACTATTTGAAAACTGGCATAGAAACAAAATTAAGTGATACAATCAGCCCCCTAAATTGTATCGCGCGTCAATGGACATTTAACAGGGGACCTTAATGAGTCAGTTTTTTGCAATTCATCCAGACAATCCACAGGCAAGATTGCTAAGAAAAGCAGCTAACATTATTGAAGAAGGCGGGTTAATTGTCTATCCGACGGATTCTGGTTACGCTCTGGGATGCCGTTTAGGCAATAAGGCCGCATTAGAGCGGATCAGACGGCTGCGTCACCTGGATAAAAACCATAATATGACACTGGTCTGTCGCGATCTTTCTCAACTAGGTACCTATGCTCGCGTTTCCAATCCGATTTTTCGTCTCTTAAAAGCGTTTACTCCTGGCTCCTATACCTTTATCTTGAATGCAACCCATGAAGTGCCGCGGCTCATGCTGCATCCCAAGAAGAAAACCCTGGGATTAAGGGTTCCTGATAATAATATTACTTTGTCTTTACTGGAATGCCTTGAAGCCCCCTTAATGAGCACCACTTTAATTCTACCTGGCGCAGATGCTCCTTTGAGCCAACCTGAGGCGATCAGGGATTTGCTTGGGAATCAGATCGATTTGATTATTGATGGCGGTGATTGTGGTCACGAGCCTACCACTGTAGTGGATTTGACGGGTGATTACCCTGTGATAATTCGGGAGGGCAAGGGTGATCCCGAGCCTTTTCGCTGATTTTTTATAACCAGAGGTTTTAGATGTCTTTATTTAGTGCTAACAAACGTGTGGTTTCCGGTATGCGTGCCAGTGGCCGTTTGCATTTGGGTCATTACCATGGTGTTCTAAAAAACTGGTTGAAGCTTCAACACCAGTATGATTGCTATTTTTTTGTGGCCGATTGGCATGGATTAACGACCTCTTATGAAGAGCCAGGATTTATTGAAAATATTTTATGGGACATGGTTGTCGATTGGCTGGCCTGCGGCATTAATCCAAGCCTGTCAAAAGTTTTCATCCAGTCCTGGGTACCGGAGCACGCCGAGTTACACCTGCTTTTATCCATGATAACCCCACTCGGTTGGTTGGAAAGAGTGCCTACTTATAAAGATCAGCAGGAAAAACTTCGCGAAAAAGACTTGTCGACTTATGGTTTTCTCGGCTATCCGCTTTTACAAAGCGCCGATGTGCTGCTCTATAATGCGGATTGGGTGCCTGTGGGTGAAGATCAGGTTGCCCATATTGAGTTGACCCGTGAAATCGCCCGCCGCTTTAACTTTATCTATGGCCGGGAACCTAATTTCGAAGTACAGGCTGCCGAAGCAATTAAAAAAATGGGAAAGAAAAATGGGGCCTTGTATAGTGAGTTGCGTAAAAAGTTTCAGCAGGATGGCTGCCATGAATCGCTTAACACGGCCAAGGCCCTGATTGGAAACCAGCATAATTTATCGATCGGTGATAAAGAGCGTTTAATGGGGTATCTTGATGGTTCAGGCAAAATCATTCTTTCTGAGCCGCAGCCTTTACTGACTGAAACTCCCAAAATGCCGGGCACAGACGGGCAAAAAATGTCCAAGTCCTATGGTAACACGATTAGCTTAAGAGAGGATTTGACCCAGGTCGAAAAGAAAATTTTTACGATGCCGACCGATCCGGCACGGGTAAAACGCAGTGATCCCGGCGAGCCTGAGAAATGCCCCGTTTGGCAGTTACATAAAATTTATTCTTCGGAAGATGTGAAAGATTGGGTTCAGACGGGTTGCCGCTCTGCAGGGATTGGCTGTATTGACTGCAAACGCCCAGTGGTGGACTCGATCAAGCAGGAACTAATTCCAATTCAGGAATCGATAAAGAATTATGAATCCGATTTGAGTTCGGTGAAGCGTTTGGTAGCAGAGGGAAGTGAGGCCGCGAGAGATGAAGCGAATAAAACCTTAAAAGATGTACGTGAAGTCATGGGTCTTGATTATTAATGCATGCAGCTGAAACTGAATTAGAGCAAACGGTATTCGCGACGATTGGGGGCAAGCCTTTTACAGACTTGCCTCCTGATTTATTTATACCGCCTGACGCCCTGGAGGTTTTGCTCGATTCATTTACTGGCCCGCTTGATTTATTACTTTATTTAATCAGAAAACAGAACCTGGATATTCTCGATATCCCCATTGCATTGATTACGCGTCAATACATGCAATACATCGAGTTGATGCAAGATCGAATGGAACTGGCGGCTGATTATCTGGTAATGGCTGCCATGTTAGCTGAAATCAAATCACGGATGTTATTGCCTCAGACAAGCACAGAAGAGGAAATGGAAGAAGATCCGCGTGCGGCACTGGTTAGAAAATTGCAATTGTACGAGCAATTCAAAGAGGCTGCGCTACAATTGGATGAATTACCACGTGAAGAACGTGATTTCTTCAATGTCAATTTGCCAGTGGATGGTGCAGAGAAGTTAAGGCTGCACCCTGATGTATCCCTTGATTCCTTAATCGAGGCAATGGCTGAGTTAATTACCCGCCAGGGCCATCAGCTGCACCACCAGATAATGCGCGAACCGCTTTCAGTTCGTGAAAGAATGGCTATAGTGCTTGAGCGTTTGCAGCAGGCTGGGGGGTTATCCTTTGTTGCCTTGTTGAACAAAGAAGAAGGGCGGATGGGAATTGCTGTGACACTCCTGGCAGTTTTGGAATTGGCTCGGCAATCAATTGTTCTTATTATCCAGACGGCCGCCTTTGAGCCCATTCATATTCGAGAGTTTGATAATGGATGAAATTAATTTAAGAGGAATTCTGGAAGCTTTATTAATGAGCTCCAACAATCCCCTAACTATCGAACAGCTACAGGCCGTTTTTGATGAATGCCCTCCTGAAAAGGAAGTGATACGGCAGGAGCTGCAAAATCTGGCTAAACAGTATGAAGAAAGTGGTATTGAGTTAAAGCAATTGGCCAGTGGTTACTGCATCCAGACCCGTGGGAAATACAGTTACTGGATTAATCGCCTGAATGCTGAAAAACCGGTTAAATATTCCCGGGCCTTGCTGGAAACGCTAGCGATTATTGCCTACAGGCAGCCCGTTACGCGTGCTGACATTGAAGAAATCCGCGGGGTTGCGGTAAGTACTGCCATTATTAAAACATTGCTGGAGCGCAACTGGATCCGCGCTGCCGGCTATCGTGATGTTCCGGGGAAACCGGCGGTGTATATAACCACCAAATTTTTTCTCGATTATTTTAATTTATCATCCATCCATCAGCTGCCTCCCTTGCCTCATTTTGAGGACATGCCAACATCAAAAAATGAGCAGCCTGAAGATGTAGAAGAAGAGTGTGTTGAATCATGAAAGAACGTTTACAAAAGATATTAAGTCAGGCAGGCCTGGGGTCACGCCGTGAAATGGAGAAGTGGATTGAGCAGGGTTTAGTTTCGGTGAATGGGCAGGTTTCCA
This sequence comes from Legionella birminghamensis, assembly GCF_900452515.1. NCBI lineage: Bacteria > Pseudomonadati > Pseudomonadota > Gammaproteobacteria > Legionellales > Legionellaceae > Legionella > Legionella birminghamensis. The sequence continues at coordinate 1,808,504 of NZ_UGNW01000001.1, read as the reverse complement.
AAATAGGCGATTCAGCCGGTGCCGAAGATAAAATTGCAGTAAAAGGCAAGCTTATTAATAACCCGCTCAAACACAAACCCCGAACCAGGGTGTTGATGTATCATAAGCCAATCGGTGAAATTTCCAGCCGCCGTGATCCCAAGCACAGTAAAACGGTGTTTGATAAACTGCCCCCTCTGCGTGAAGGGCGTTGGGTACAGGTGGGTCGGCTGGATATTAATACCTCTGGCTTACTCCTGTTTACCAATAACGGAGAAGTGGCGAACCATTTAATGCATCCCAAACATCAGTTGGAAAGAGAATATGCTGTCCGTGTGCATGGCCAGGTCAGTGATGAGGCGGTCAGCGCCTTGCTCAAGGGGGTTACGCTGGAGGATGGCTTTGCCAAATTTAAAAAAGTCGAGTACAAAGGGGGCGAGGGCAGCAATGCCTGGTACCACGTTACTCTGACTGAAGGAAGAAATCGTGAAGTCAGGCGTCTCTGGCAATCCCAGGGCGTTGAAGTAAGCCGTTTGATTCGAATCCGCTATGGACGCGTTACTATGCCGCGCTCTTTAGCAAGAGGCTGTGCCCAGGAAATGACTGATAAAGAAGTACGCGCTTTCCTGGCTTCCATTGGTATGAATGACGCCTGATTATTCAATTAGTAATGACCACGCCCTGTGTTCAGGGCCCTAAAGACAGATGTAAAATGACAAAAAATCGCCAGACTCAACCCCTTGTAACTGCAGTTATTGAAAAATTTAGCCATGATGGCCGAGGAATCGCCCGTATCAATGGCAAGACAACTTTTATCGATGGGGCGTTACCTGAAGAAACCGTATCATTTCAATATACACGTAATAAAAAAGATTACGATGAGGGGCGCCTTGTTGAGGTAATAACAGCCTCCGCCCATCGCGCAAAGCCTCGCTGTGACCATTATCAGCTATGCGGCGGTTGTTCATTACAGCATCTGGATGAAAAAATTCAGATCCTTGAGAAACAGAGTTTATTATTAGATATGCTTCAGCGTATCGGTCATTGTCAACCGGATACGATTCTTGAGCCGCTCAGTGCCGGAAGCTGGAATTATCGTAATAAGGCGCGTTTGAGTGTACGCTATGTCCAGAAAAAGCAGTCAACGCTGGTGGGCTTTCGCGAAAAAAATAATCCACGGTATATAACAGAAATCAGCCATTGCCCTGTCCTGCATAAAAAAGTGGATGACAATATTCAGGCATTGCGCAAGCTCATGGACTCCCTTGAATCGCCTGAAAAAATAGCACAGATTGAAGTGGCAGCAGGTGATGAGGAAGTGGCTTTGATTCTAAGGAATCTTTCCCCATTATCCGCTCAGGAAGAAGAGCAGTTAAGAGATTTTGCTGATGTAAGCGGTTTTATTTTTTATCTGCAGCCTGGCAATAGCGAAACGGTGAAGCGTTTTTATCCTGAATCTGATGATGAGTTTCTGCATTACGAGCTGCCGGATGAAGGAATTCATTATCAATTTCATCCCACGGATTTTACGCAGATTAACCCCGGGTTGAACAGATTGATGATTGGGAAGGCGCTTGAGCTATTACAGTTAGACAAGGATGATACTGTATTGGATTTATTTTGTGGCCTGGGAAATTTTTCATTGCCTATTGCCAGGCGTTGCCGCCAGGTCATTGGCTTTGAGGGCAGTGAGTTGATGGTCAGGCGTGCATCGATGAACGCAAGCCTGAACCAGATTGATAATGTCCAATTTCATGCGGCTAATCTTGATGAGCCGAATGTGCTGGCTAATTTTAAGCTTCCGACGATAAGTAAAATTTTAATTGACCCACCACGTTCCGGAGCACTGGAAATTATGCGGCAAATCGATAAACTTAAACCAGGGCGGATTGTTTATGTTTCCTGTAATCCAGCAACACTGGCTCGTGATAGCGATATTCTGGTGAATCAACAGGGTTATCATCTAAAGGCAGCAGGTGTCATGGATATGTTTCCACATACTTCCCACGTGGAATCGATTGCGATGTTTGAAAAGGAAAAGTAGTTATGGTAAAGGTTAAAGAAGATACTCCCTGGTTAAGCGACAGCGGTATAGATTTGGAGCAATGGCTGCATCAGTTAGGGAGCAAGGGGTATTTTCAGGATCTTGATTTGATTCGTAATGCCTGTACCTTAAGCCAGCTTGCAGGTTATGACCATGCGACTGAAACAGGAATATCCTGCCTGCAGCAAGGGCTGCAAATGGCCGATCTTTTGGCTGATCTGGAAGTAGACCAGGAAACGCTAAGCGCCGCGATTATTTTTGAAAACGTCCACTATGCCGAATTATCCCTGGATGATGTCGAAGAGCAGTTAGGCCACTCAATTGCCAAACTGGTGAAAGGCATTGAAAAAATGAGTGCCATTCATAATCTCCAGGCACTTAATAAATACCCGCAAAACAAACATCAGATTGATAATGTGCGTAAAATGCTCCTGGCAATGGTTGATGATGCGCGGGTGGTACTTATCAAATTGGCCGAACGCCTATGCGTTTTGAGAACCTGTTCACAGCTCCCTGAAGCGATACGCCGGCAAATTGCGACTGAAGTCATGGAGATATATGCGCCTTTAGCCAATCGTCTGGGTATTGGCGCGATTAAATGGGAAATGGAAGACCTCGCTTTCCGCTATCTGCATCCTGAAGAATATAAGTCGATTGCCAAAGGGTTAAAAGCCAAGCGTCTTGATCGGGACCGCTATGTTAATTTAATCGTTCAGGAACTGAATAAACGCATTAAGGCAACCGGAGCTTCTCATTTTGCTGTTTACGGACGATCAAAGCATATTCATAGCATCTATAAAAAAATGAAGCGGAAAAATGTACCCTTGGAAGAGATTTATGATGCGACTGCTGTTCGGGTTTTAGTGGAGACCAAAGAGCAGTGCTATGATGTTTTAAGCATGGTTCATGCAGTCTGGAAACAAATTCCAGCTGAATTTGACGATTATATTATTAACCCTAAGCCGAATGGTTATCAGTCCTTACATACTGCAGTGGAAGGACCGGAGGATCGCGTATTTGAAGTGCAAATCAGGACGTTTCATATGCATGATCTGGCCGAAATGGGGGTCGCTGCCCACTGGAAATATAAAGAAGGCGGGTTCCAGCAGAAGGAAAGCCACGAGCGCAAAATTGAATGGCTGCGGGATGTATTGGCCTGGCATAAAGAAATGGCCGCTTCAAGCGGGGTGTCGGAAGCAATCGAAACAGAGTTCCTGGAAGATCGGGTTTATGTGTTTACCCCTGACGGCGACGTGCTTGACCTTCCCAATGGCGTAACACCTCTTGATTTTGCCTATCATGTACATAGCCAGTTAGGGCACCGTTGCCGCGGGGCAAAGGTAAATGGTTCCATCGTACCCTTGACCTACCAATTGCAGACAGGGGATCGCGTAGAGGTTTTGGCAGGAAAGGAGTCGCGGCCTTCGCGTGACTGGATTAACCCCCATCTGAATTACTTACGTACCTCCCGGGCTCGGGCCAAGGTTTTGCATTGGTTCAAAATGCAGGATTATGACAAAAACAAGGCTGAAGGCCATGAAATTCTCGACAAAGAATTGAAAAACCTGGGCATAAAGATGGAGCGCCTTGGTGATGTAGTGTCCTCGTTTAATTTCAAGCGACTCGACGATATGCTGGCTGCATTAGGACGTGGCGATATTAAGCTGGGTCAAATATTACATCGTTTGACGCCCGCTGAAGAGGAAGAGACGCAGATACACACAATAGTCAAACCGCAGGCGATTCCCCAGGTCAAGGGCAGTGATTTGCGAATTGAGGGAGTAGGTAATCTGCTCACCAATATGGCTAGATGCTGCCAACCGCTGCCCGGAGATGACGTGGTGGGCTATATTACTGTCGGTCGCGGTGTTTCCGTACATCGCAAGGATTGCGCGAATATCCTTCATGCCAGCCCCAGGCAGAAACAGCGTTTTCTCGAAGTCTCATGGGGTTCTGCAACACGTGATCATTATGTGGTAGACGTACTTATCAAAGCCTTTGATCGTTCAGGTCTACTGCGTGATGTGACTTCATTATTATCGAATGAGAAAGCGCATGTTTATGCTTTGCAGACGTTTAGCGATAAGCAGGAGAATACCGCGACTATCAAATTAACGGTAGAAATCGACGGTTTAAACAGCCTTTCGAGATTGCTAAATAAACTTGAGCAGATTCCTAACGTTCTGGAGGCCAGAAGGCAGGTATGATGATCTGTAGGTTGGGCTGTAAAGCCCAACATCTATCGCTGGGCTTCACAGCCCAGCCTACAAAGAAGTGAACCCCTATTTACGCCCTAGAAGCGATTGATGTTCGCCCTGGGGTGGCTGTTCATCCGATTTTAACCACCCTACAATTGAGGAGAGGTTTGGTAAGCCAGAGAACTTGAAAGAGGGGCTCCAGCTTAGTCCGGCCGGCTTGGTGGTTGTTGCAGGACCGCCAGACAGTGAGGTGACCTCATGTTTTAGCACTGACTCACTTGTAATGCCGTAGTTGTACTCAAGATGCTTCTGGTATGTTGATGGAAACCCTTTTTTGATTTGATCTTTAGTCATGCTCATTGGGAATCGAATGGCAAACCAATTACGATCAGCATCAGACAAATTGACTCTAAGGGGATTCTGGTTGCATTCATCCATTGCCAAGCCGAAGACAGTAATATTATGACTTTTGAAGCCTCCAACACATTCTATTACTTCAGCGAGATATCGTGGAATAGCTTCGCCTTGAACAATTAAATAAATATGAGTATCCATTTTCTCAAAATCTGTTTTATCTGTAACTTGAATGCTGGCAAAAAACTCTGAGACACTGTTATATTTCGCTTTAAAATTCTCAAGCGCAATAAGGTTATCGAAAACGACTCCGGACTCAGATTCATTATCTGCTACAAAGAAAACCGATTGCATGTTGTTTTCATCAGAGGATTGGGCTTGTATCAATTCAGCACCCGAGAGTCCCTTGTTTGAATTATTCATATAAACTGTAAAAGGCGCCAACATGCTAACTTTTACGGGGGGTAATTGCTGTGTTCTTGATTCAAATATTGGCTGAAATGAGAGGGGTAATAGAATTGCCTCATCCCTTGATGAGCCAGAAAAGACATCATTTCCGTAAACTTTATTGTGTGATCCATTGTAAAGTTCATCTTCATTTGCAAAAGAAACAGCAGTTTGTCTGGATAACCAGCTGGGAGGAACATAAAAAGTTTGTGTTAGCATTTTATTTACTTCGATTTGAACAGGGTGTGCATTATATCATCAAAAGGTGCGTCCAATCAAATATTTGATTGCAATTTGTTCATTGCTGAGCCTCGTCATTGCGAGCCTCTGGCGAAGTAATCCAGAACGGAGCGCTGTTCGGGCACCGGACTGGATTGATTACAACAGTTTTGGCCGGTTTATTTACTGCCCCCCGAATAAGACATACCAGCAGCCGGTACCTGTCCTTCTTTCCTGGTGGGAGCCGGGGCAGCCATGAGCGTATGTTTGCTTCTTCCGGGATTAGTCAACTTTTCTGCCTCAACAAGTGCTAACTTGCTTTCCAGCTTACGTTTTTCATCATGCAGTTGTTTGAGCTGGGAATTTAACGGTTTTACTGTTTCTATCGCTGCCATTTTCTCCTTATCCAGTTCAAAACCAACGGTTCGAATGTCACAGGTATTTCTCAGCTGCTTACAAAAATCAAGGCCATAACCGATCAGAAAGAGACGTCCTGCTTTAAAGCCTGTATATTCAGGAACATAATTATCTTTTCGTGGCTTGGGGGGTTCTTTATCCACTAAAGCCATTAACGCCAAACTTGCAGGAACGTTATTTTCTAACTGGGATCGGACTTCCATCCAGGTATGGGCGCTATCGCAAACATCGTCCAGTACAACAACATGTCGTCCACCTAAGGGCACTTTGGATTCGCTGGTAATTTTGACTTCACCGCCTTCCATTTTGTTATCATAGCTGGCAACTTGCATTGTGGCAGGTGTATAGATATAGCCGCGCGAGTCCAGCTCCTTCTGCAGATCTCGCGCAAAAGGGATTCCGCCATCGAGAAGTGTGATGAGAACGGGATCTGTACCCTGTTGATAATTCTCTATCAATTGATCGGCCAATTCCTTGATCCGTGCTTGTATCTGTTCTGCAGTAAACACTACAGCGCTTTTTTCCCTCACCTCTGCCGCGTATTCTCGAGTCAGCTTATGAACTTTTTGCAGCTCAGTGCTTACGGATTTGATTTCACTATTAATTTTAGCAATTGTTTCCATTATTGTTTTTCGTCCCACAGCACACCTCATTTTTAAAATAGATATATGAAAAACAGCCTGCGGGATCTTTATTCATTCAATAAAAAATAGCAATTATTTTGAATGCTGAACGTCCAAAATAATACCTAATGCGACTCGCCTCTGCTCACTTAGCAGAACATTGTACGTGCGGCAGGCAGCACCAATCGACATGGACTCCAAACCTATCCGTTTTTGTGTTAATTGCTGCAGAATAACAGGCGGTGGAAATTTGCCTGATTGTGTATGGCCAATAATGATAATTTCCGGCTGGACAGTTAAAAAACGTTCAAGCGATTGAGCTGTCATTTCAGTGAGTTTAGCCAGCGGCCAGTCAGTTATGATTCCCTGCGCAGAGACAATGAGGCTTTGCTGGTAAATTTCATCATCGATTTTAATTTCCGAATCGCTGTAAGCTTGGACAGCAAATTTATCTGAAGTTTCCAAATGTAAGTGCATGGTTTTTAGTCACACAATAATTTATAATATTGCCATTATACCATAGAGGTGAATCATGAGTCAGTTTCCACGCATTAAACGCTTGCCCCCTTATGTATTTAATACCATGACCCAACTAAAGTCAGAGGCGAGAGCGCGCGGGGAAGATGTCATTGATTTTGGGATGGGGAATCCTGACCAGCCAACACCGCAGCATATCGTTGACAAGCTAATTGAAACAGCGCAGCGTCCGGATACCCACCGCTATTCGATGTCCAAGGGAATACCCCGGTTAAGACGCGCAATGGCTGCCTGGTACAAGCGTAACTATAATGTTGAGCTTGATAGCGAGAAACAGGTGCTGACCACTATTGGTTCGAAAGAAGGCCTGGCACATCTGGCCCTTGCAATCAGCGGCCCGGGAGATACCGTTATTGTTCCGGATCCTGCTTATCCTATCCACACCTATGGGTTTATTATTGCCGGTGCCAATGTCAAGCAAATTCCCCTGATCGATGAAAACCAGTTCCTGCAGGATATTGAAGTGGCCATTGAGCAAACCTGGCCCCGCCCCAAAGCGCTGGTTATCAATTTTCCTGCCAATCCCAGCACACACTGTGTAGAGTATGGTTTTTTTGAGAAAATTGTTGAATTAGCGAAGCGGCACCACATCTGGATTATTCATGATCTGGCCTACGCCGATATTGTATTTGACGGTTATAAGGCACCCTCCATTTTGCAGGTTCCCGGCGCTATCGACATCGCCATTGAAACCTATTCGATGTCCAAATCCTACAACATGCCGGGTTGGCGGGTTGGATTTGCCTGTGGTAATGAGGAATTGGTTGCCGCGTTAACGAGAATTAAATCCTATCTGGATTATGGTACCTTTACTCCTATCCAGGTTGCGGCAATTACTGCGCTCGAAGGTCCCGATGATTGTGTGCATGCGATCCGCGCCTTGTATGAAAAACGCCGTAATGTGCTTTGCGAAGGCTTGTGTGAAATAGGCTGGTTTGTTGAAAAACCCAAGGCTACCATGTTTGTATGGGCAAAAATTCCTCCTTTTTATCGCCATATGGGTTCCCTTGAGTTTTCCAAGTATTTGCTGCAGGAAGCGCATGTTGCTGTGTCCCCGGGAATTGGTTTTGGACCACAGGGTGATCAGTATGTACGCTTTGGTCTGATTGAAAATACTCAGCGGACTCGTCAGGCGCTTCGTAATTTAAAAACTCTGTTTAAAAAGGATGGTTACGCTGAGGCAGTATAATGGATATTATCATCAACGGATTGGCTGATGATTGTCCTTCAAATGGCAAAGCTTTAGCAACACTGGGTAATTACTGGTTCAATGTTCTGAATATTCTGGACAGCAATCCAAAAAATCCTGCACTCGGTGATTTTCTGCGCCGCTACCATCAGTTATCTGGCGATTGGATTGTTGCCTCTCCCATTCATTGGGAGGCAACGCATAACGATGCCATGATTGTGGCTATCGGCGAGATGCTGGAGTTAAGCGATGCCGAGGCCCGCGATTTATTTCAGGAAGTGCAGCAATTCTTAAAGCAGGACAATTTGACGGCTTATTTTCATGATACACACCTATGGCTTATTCAATTAAATGATAAGCCGTATTTGGCCAGTCAATCGCTTCCCCATATTTTACATCATTCCCTGCTGCCGATACTGAAAAATTTGGACGAATCCCTCTATTGGCAGCGTCTGTTTACAGAAATGCAGATGTTGTTTTCAAGCCGAAGCGGGTTAAGCCTGAAAGATGGTTTTAACGCGAATGGCTTATGGTTCCATGGCGAAGGGGAGTTTCATTTTTCAGCAAAAAGACAAATTTTAACAGACGATAAGCGCTTGATTGAGGCATTTCCAGGGTTTATACAAGCGCTTGAATCGACTGACAAGCTGAATAAAAACACCGTTATTTGTTTACAAAATCCACAATGGTTGGCAGCACTTCTCGATAAGGCAAAAAATAAAGGTTTGGCAGTTCAATGTTACTGGAATAATATTGCCTGCCAGATACCAAAACAAAATCGATTGATTCGACTGTGGAGATCCCTGATTCATGCAAATAAAAAGAAGAGCGATTGCTGAAATACCTTCATCCCTAACAGCAATACCCAAGCTGTTACAGCGAATATATACAGCCAGAGGCATTCAGGATGAGAGCCAACTGGACAAGCGATTGCAATCACTGCTTCCCTATAATCAATTAAGCGGCATTGATAAAGCCAGTGATCGTCTGGAAAAAGCACTCAGGCACAAGCAGAGAATATTAGTGATTGGTGATTTTGATGCGGATGGCGCAACATCCACTGCGGTTGCCATATCCGCATTAAAAACAATGGGGGCGTCCCATGTTGATTACCTGGTGCCCAATCGCTTTGAGTTTGGCTATGGCTTAACTCCCGCAATTGTTGAAGTTGCCAGACAGCGAGCCCCCGATTTATTGATTACCGTTGATAACGGGATCGCCAGCATTGACGGTGTCGAGGCGGCCAATCAGGCTGGAATCGATGTTTTAATTACAGATCATCATTTGCCAGGCGAGCAACTACCCAAGGCCTGTGCGATTGTGAATCCTAACCAGTCTGGCGATCAGTTCAGCAGTAAATCAATGGCAGGCGTCGGCGTTATCTTCTATGTAATGCTCGCTTTAAGAAGGCAATTGGTTAATTCCAATTGGTTTACTGAGCAGGGTATAGAGGCCCCTAACATGGCACAATTTCTTGATCTGGTGGCCTTGGGCACAGTAGCGGATGTGGTTTCCCTGGATCAAAACAATCGAATTATGGTTAGCCAGGGTCTTGCCCGTATCCGTCAAGGCCATTGCCGGCCTGGTATTCGTGCCTTGCTGGAAGCGGCAGGCAAGAGCACGGAAAATATCCGCGAATCGGACATGGGGTTTTCTGTGGCACCGCGTTTGAATGCTGCTGGCCGGCTTGACGATATGTCCCTGGGGATTGAATGCCTGTTGTGTGAGGACATGAACAGAGCCAGAAATTATGCTGCCCAGCTGGATGAACTTAATCAGGAGCGACGCCAGATTGAAGCCGAAATGAAAGAGCAGGCTTTGGCGGTAGTCAATCAGATGACTAGAAAAATGGATCAGAGCGTTCATCTTCCTCCCGCTTTGTGTCTGATGGATGAAAACTGGCATCAGGGAGTGATTGGCATTCTGGCAGGGCGGTTAAAAGATCGTTTTCATCGCCCGGTTATTGCTTTTGCTGTGGTTAGCGAAACTGAAATGAAGGGCTCGGCACGTTCGGTTACGGGTCTGAATATTCGTGATGTACTCGCTGAAATAGATACTCATTATCCGGGTCTTATCAACCGGTTTGGGGGGCATGCAATGGCAGCCGGATTAAGTTTGCATCCCGGCGCATTCTCTGATTTTCAAAAAGTGTTTATCGAAGAAGTCGCCAGGCATGTCCATGTGCTGGATCCGGAAGGCGTTTTATTAACCGATGGTTCGCTGTCATCCTCTGAGCTACATTTGGAAACAGCCTTAATGCTGCAGCAGGCAGGGCCTTGGGGACAGCAATTTCCCGAGCCCTGTTTTGATGATGTTTTTGAAATTATCGAGCAGCGGCTGGTGGGAAAAAACCACCTTAAGCTTAGCCTGATACATGAGCAGGGCGGTGAAACGATTGATGCAATTGCATTCAATGTCGATTTGAATCAATGGCCCAATCACCGTTTACGAAAGCTTCATATGGCTTATAAGCTCGATGTTAATGTTTTTCAGAGGCGCTCTCGTTTGCAATTGATAGCAGAAGTGTTGAGTCCTTTAGATTAAATTAATCGCTTAGAGAGCGGCCTAATGGTTCTATTTTGCCGGTGAGGGCCTATAAATTATGATAGGGAGAATCATGACTTCGAATTCAATAATTAAGGATCCATCACAAACCTGGCATGACCAACCTATAAAAAGAGTAGTTGCTGTTTTAAAAAGTTCCTTGACCGGTCTAACTCAGGATGAGGCTCAATCACGACTGAAAACCTTCGGTTATAATCGGCTGCCAGAGCCTCCCAGGCACAGTGCGCTGCTTCGATTTTTTTTGCAGTTTCATAACGTTCTGATTTATGTGTTACTCGGTGCTGCGGTGATTACTGCCCTATTGGATCACGTGATTGATACCATAGTGATTTTAGCGGTAGTCATTATCAATGCACTGATTGGATTTATACAGGAAGGTAAGGCTGAACAAGCTCTGGCCGCACTTCGCCAAATGCTCACTCCAATTGCAACCGTGCTTCGGAATGGGGAGCGTTATTGTATACCCGGAGAAGAACTGGTACCTGGTGATGTCGTTTTGTTAGAAGCGGGGGACAAGGTTCCTGCTGATGTACGCTTATTTAAAACCCATGGCCTCACTGTTCAAGAAGCTCTGCTTACTGGTGAATCAGTTCCTGTGGAGAAACAGACCACATCAGTGAATACGAATGCTCCTCTTGGGGATCGCTCGTGCATGGCATTTAGTGGTACCCTGGTGACTAATGGCCAAGGCAGGGGCATTGTAGTTGCAACCAGTGAGACAACTCAAATTGGGCGCATCAGCGGTATGTTATTGACTGTACACATGTTAACTACGCCCTTGATAGTGCAGATGGGGTTATTTGCCCGATGGCTTACTACGCTGATTTTACTGATTGCTGCATTGCTGCTTGCCTATGGTTATTTTGTTCAGCACCATCAGTTTGGCGAACTGTTCATGATTATTGTGGGCTTATCTGTGGCCGCCATCCCGGAAGGTCTCCCTGCAGTTCTTTCCATTACACTTGCCATTGGCGTACAGGCTATGGCCCGTCGAAATGCGATTATACGTCGTTTACCTGCTATTGAAACCTTAGGTTCAGTATCAGTTATTTGTACAGATAAAACCGGTACACTCACCCTGAATGAAATGATAGTCTCATCGGTTGTCACAACCGAACATGAATTTACATTAGACGGCACAGGATATGAGCCGAAAGGCAGCATTCAATTAAATAAAAAAAACATTAATAACCATCAGTACCCTTTATTAACAGAACTCGCCAGAGCAGCCATTCACTGTAATGATGCGGCACTTCATGAGCATGAAGGAAATTGGCGAGTAGAAGGTGACCCTATGGAAGGCGCTTTATTGAGCTTGGCCGGAAAAATAAATCCAGTCCTTTTGGAAGAGCGAAATACCTGGATGCGTACTGATGTGATTCCTTTTGATTCCAAATACCGCTTTATGGCGACACTTCATCATAATCATTTAAAGCAAGCCTTTATTTTTATTAAAGGAGCCCCTGAACAGATTCTCAGTCATTGTGAGAAACAAAAAACAGAAGACGGTAGAGTGGAGCCTATAAATAAAGTCTACTGGCACCATCAAATAGAGCAGATCGCTGCCAAGGGACAGCGAGTATTGGCTTTAGCTATGAAACCAATAAATCCAGAACATACAGTACTTGAATTTTCCGATGTGGAGAATGAGTTGATTTTGCTTGGGATGGTGGGTCTGATTGATCCGCCGCGCCCAGAAGCAATTGCTGCAATTAATCAATGCTATAAAGCCGGTATTGCTGTCAAGATGATCACAGGGGATCATGCGCGTACTTCTATTGCCATAGCCCAGCAAATTGGGCTTAAAAATCCAAATAAAGTGCTGACCGGTAACGATTTGGATCACATGAATGACGAGGAACTTGCCAACACAGTATTAACAACGGACGTATATGCCCGCACAAGCCCTGAGCATAAATTAAGATTGGTTATGGCCTTACAATCCCATGGAATGACAGTTGCCATGACCGGTGATGGAGTGAATGATGCGCCAGCTTTAAAACGAGCCGATGCGGGCATAGCAATGGGTAGAAAAGGCAGTGAGGTAGCGAAGGAAGCTGCTGAGTTAATATTGGCGGATGATAACTTTGCGTCTATAGTCGCTGCAGTTCGTGAGGGTCGGACAGTCTATGATAATTTAAAAAAAGTCATCAGCTGGACTTTACCCACCAATGCAGGTGAAGCAATGACCATCATTGTCGCTTTACTGTTCGGGATGAGTTTACCGGTAACGCCTATTCAGATTTTATGGATTAACCTGATTACTGCTATTACTCTGGGCCTTACTTTAGCCTTTGAGCCAACAGAAGAAACTACGATGCAACGCCTCCCACGCTCCCGGGATGAACCGCTTCTCAGCAGTGTTCTGGTTTGGCATATTATTCTTGTTTCTATTCTTTTTCTGTGTGGCGTATTTGGACTTTATTTCCATGCACTAGAACGCGGTTATTCAGAAGTTCTTGCTCAGACCATTGCGCTTAATACCTTGGTGGTTATGGAAATTTTTCATTTGTTTTTCATTCGAAATATGTATGGTACTTCAATAACCTGGAGAGCTGTTAAAGGCACCAAAGTAATCTGGCTAGCTGTAATAATCATTACTGTAGCGCAATTTACCATTACTTATCTGCCTTTCTTTCAGCAAGTATTTATTACAGAATCAATCCCTTTTACAGAAGGATTGCTTATAGTCATCACGGGTATTCTATTTTTTGCAGTTATTGAAATTGAAAAGCAGATTCGATTACTTATTAGTCGGAAAAACCATTTCAATTCAGATTCATTGTAATATGCCTGGTACATTTAATGAGATGGTGGATGACATTGAACTAAAGGATAGTTGGTTATGAAAGATTCTGGATGGTTTTTAATTGTAATTGCCTTTCTCTTAGGCATACGTCATGGTTTTGATTTGGATCATCTGGCAACTATTGATTCCATAACAAGAACTGTTAGTGATAATCGATACTTATCCAGAATCATAGGTTTTTTATTTTCACTGGGGCATGGTTTGGTAGTGATATTAATTAGTTTAATCATAGGTAGCGGGCTTAAGCCATCAGCTGTTCCAGAATGGTTGAATTGGGTTGGGGATATTATTTCTATCTCTTTTCTTTTCCTATTTGGATTATCGAACCTTTGGAATATCGTTCAGCACCCATCAAAAAAGAGCCTGCCAACCAGTTTTAAAAGTTATTTATCAGGAAAGTTAATCCATAAAAATTTTAATCCTGTTTGTATAATATTTATTGGGGTACTCTTTGCCTTATCTTTTGATACAGTTAGCCAGGTTGTATTATTTTCACTTTCGGCCAGTGCTTTAGCAGGGTGTTTATTTTCAGTAGTATTGGGTGTTGTTTTTATGTTAGGAATGATGATGTCAGATGGATTAAATGGACTGTTTGTTTCAATTTTGATCCAACGCGCTGATAGGGTATCTTTTTTATTCTCGCGTATTGCAGGCCTAATGATTGCGTCATTCAGCCTAATCATTGGTATTATTAATTGTTTCAAAATGTTTAATTATGCATGAATTATGGTTATGTAAGAGTATTCTCGAAATTATTGAGCAGAATGCGATTAAAAAAAATTGTACTCGCGTAAAAAAAGTGGTTATAGAGCTTGGCCAATTGGCTGCAGTTGAAAAAGACGCTTTATTTTTTAGTTTTAATGTCATTACCGAGGGAACTGTGGCTGAAAATGCCGAACTTCACATCGTTGATATCCCTGGAGAAGCATTATGCGAGTCTTGCCAAAAAAAGGTGCCTCTGCGACAGTATTATGATGAGTGCCAAGCCTGCGGCAGTCATTCATTAAGGGTCACTCAGGGTGAAGAATTACGGGTTAAATCAATGGTGGTTGAATAATGTGCGGAATATGCGGTTGTACCGAAGAGATTAATGAGATTGAACATCATAAGCATGAACACGGCCATCATTCGCATGATGAACATCTGATCCATATTGAACAAAATATTTTAGCCAAGAATCAGCAGTTTGCTCTTCAGAATAAACGCTATTTATCAAATAAAGATATTTTGGCATTAAATATCATGTCAAGCCCGGGCTCGGGTAAAACAACTCTTCTGGCAAAAACAATTTTAGATTTAAAACATGAAATGGATATAGCTGTTGTTGTCGGTGATCAACAAACGAATTACGATGCAGAGTTAATTAAATCAAGTGGCGGCCGTGCCATACAGATAAATACTGGTAAAGTCTGTCACCTGGATGCACATATGGTTGGTCATGCCTTAGAAGCGCTTTCTTTAAAGCAAAAATCATTATTATTTATTGAAAATATAGGAAATCTTGTTTGTCCTGCATTATTTGATTTAGGCGAACAATTTAAGGTGGTCATCCTGTCAGTTAGTGAAGGGGATAACAAACCGCTTAAATATCCTGATATGTTTCGCTGCGCTGATTTAATGCTAATTACTAAAGCAGATTTACTCCCTTACGTAGATTTTGATTTAAGTAAATGCATGGAATATGCGCGCCAGATTAAACCCAATATTGAAATGTTAACTCTTTCAACGGTTAATAATCATGGTTTGAATGACTGGTACAACTGGTTGAAACAAAAGCTGATGTAGGGAATCTCCAAATGGGCATATTATTTCTTTTGGGGCTCTAAATGGAAGTGGAACGATTACAGCTTATCATTCAGGGACAGGTCCAGGGAGTTGGCTTTAGACCCTGTGTTTTTCGAGTGGCCAAACGGCTTCGCTTAACTGGATGGATACAGAATAATGCTTCGGGTGTTTTGATTGAAGTTCAAGGGGCCTTGGCTTGTGAATTTGAAGCCCATTTAAAAGAAAATTTACCGCCACTGGCCAAAGTGAATACCATTCAGCAAAAGATTATTCCTTTAAAAATAAATGAAACCTTTTTTGAAATTATTGAAAGTGAGAACGGTAAAGCGAATACTATTATTTCCCCGGACACCTGTATTTGCTCAGAATGTTTGCAGGATCTTTTTGACCCTCAAAGTCGCTACTTTCGATATCCCTTTTTAAATTGTACCCAGTGTGGCCCTAGATTCTCAATCACGCAAACGCTTCCTTATGATCGTTGCCATACCTCCATGGAGCCTTTCCCTTTTTGCCAGGATTGTTATACAGATTATACAAACCCTGAGAATCGACGTTATCATGCTCAACCTACTGCATGCGTGAATTGCGGCCCTCAACTTTCACTATCCATTGAAGACATTGCAGAGTGCATTTTGCAAGGGGAAATTATCGCTTTAAAAGGATTGGGTGGATATCAGCTTATTTGCGATGCAAAAAACGAGAAAACCCTGCTAAAACTTCGGGAAAGAAAAAATCGTGAAACAAAACCATTGGCGCTGATGGTGGCTAATAGCAAAAGTGCCGAGCCAATTGTTGAAATCAGTAAACAAGCTCAAATCTTATTAGAAGGGGCTGCACGCCCAATAGTATTGCTGAGAAAAAAGGAAGGCTTGGGGGGTATAGAAAAAATAGCGCCTGGTTTAAACCATCTTGGAATAATGCTTCCTTATACGCCATTACATTATTTACTTTTTAATGCTTTTGCTGGAAATCTAAATGGTTGCGGCTGGTTGGATGAATTTCAATCAACAGTTTTAGTGGTTACCAGCGCCAATCCAGGAGGCGAGCCGATCATTATTGATGATTATAGGGCAGATTGTGAGCTTAAAAGTATAGCGGATAAAATTGTGTCCTATAATCGTCTAATTATCGCCCGTGAAGATGATTCTGTCCTGCGTATTGTCAATGATGCACCGATGTTTATCCGGCGCTCTCGTGGATTTGTGCCTGCGCCAATTCAACTGCCTTATAGTATTCCACCAACCCTGGCCGTTGGTGGACATCTTAAAAATACCTTTTGTATTACTCGCGGTGATGAAGCATTTGTTTCACAGCATATTGGCAGTTTAACTAATAAAGCGACCATTGATTTCTTTCATGAATCATTAACTCATTTATTAGACTTTTTGGATGTTGAACCTGAACGAATTGCCCATGATTTGCATCCTGATTTTTACACCACTCGATTTGCTGAAGACTATGGTGTACCTGCCTTTGCAATACAGCATCACCATGCCCATTTGGCTTCGGTTGCCGCAGAGCATGGTATCAAGAAGCAGGTTTTAGGTTTGGCCCTGGATGGATATGGGTATGGTGCAAATGGCGAAGCTTGGGGTGGGGAGCTTTTGTTATTAGAAAATGCTGCTTTTGAACGGCTTGGATCGTTTTATCCTTTTTTACAGCCTGGAGGGGAAATCGTAGCACGAGAACCTTGGAGAATGGCAGCAAGTGTTTTACATCGATTAGGCCGCGGCAATGACATCAGTAAACGATTTTCAGGTTTTACTCAAGCATCGGCGATGCATCAGCTTCTGGATAAAGAAATAATCTGTCCCAGCACGAGTAGCTGTGGGCGTTTATTTGATGCTGCAAGTGCTTTATTAGGGATTCAATTGATGTCCCAATATGAAGGGCAGGCAGCAATGCAATTAGAAAGTTTAGTCACAGAATTGCTAATACTCCCTAAGGGATGGCGGATACAAGAGAATAATTTTGACCTGCTGCCCTTGTTAGAAGTGCTATCAGAGCTCGCAGACCCCATTAAAGGCGCTAATCTGTTTCACGGAACTCTTATTGCTGGCCTTAGCGAATGGATTAAGGATATGTGTCGAGAACAGAGGATTGATATGGTAGTATTGAGCGGCGGTTGCTTTTTGAATCAAATATTGGCAGAAGGATTAACTAAGGCATTAATTGAGTCCGGTATCAAACCCTTTTTACCGAGAAGTCTTCCGCCCAATGATGGCGGAATTTCCCTCGGACAAGCATGGATTACTGGAATACTGCAAGGATAGTCTATGTGTTTAGCTTTACCCGCTCAAATTACCCAGCTTCTTGAAAATGACAGAGCCATCATCAATATAGGCGGCATCACAAAAGATATCTCAACTGTATTATTAGATGAGGTCGCTGAGGGCGATTACGTCATTATTCATGTAGGATATGCTTTAACACGATTAGATGAACAAGAAGCCCGTAAAACCTTAAATTTATTTGCACAAATGTTGAAGGATGCTTCTGAATGAAATACATCGAAGAATTCCGCAATAATGATTATGCAAAAATACTTGCCCAGGAAATTGCGGCCATAGTTGACTCGAATCGGCACTATCAGTTCATGGAGTTTTGCGGGGGGCATACCCACGCTATCCATCGCTATGGAATTCCAGGTTTACTTCCAGGGAATGTTGAAATGATTCATGGGCCAGGATGTCCTGTTTGTGTATTACCTATGGCAAGAACAGATAAAGCTATCACACTGGCATCTTTCCCGGACGTTATCCTATGTAGTTATGCTGACATGTTGCGAGTACCAGGTACAGGGCAGAAAAGTCTATTGCAGGCTAAAGCCTCGGGTGCTGATGTTCGAATGATCTATTCGGCGGATGATGCTTTAAAAATTGCTAAAGAAAACCCGCGGAAAGAAGTGGTTTTTTTTGCTATTGGTTTTGAAACGACAACCCCGCCAACAGCTTTTGTAATCAAACAAGCCAGAAAATTGAAACTCGCTAATTTTAGTGTCTTTTGTAATCATGTTTTAACCCCTGTTGCCATGGACAGCTTGCTGCAATCCAATGAGGTCAAGCTGGATGGATTTGTCGGGCCCGCCCATGTCAGCATTGTGATTGGGAGTCAACCCTATGAAGCCGTGTGTAATAAATACCAAAAGCCTATTGTGATTTCAGGTTTTGAACCTTTAGATGTATTGCATTCTATTTTACTGTTAATTCAACAAATCAATGAAGGCCGATGTGAAGTTGAAATTCAGTATACCCGCGCCGTCAATCGCTTAGGCAATGTGATATCCCAACAGGTTATGGCGGAAGTTTTGGAGTTAAGGGACCAATTCGAATGGCGTGGTTTAGGGTATATTCCTAAAAGTGCATTACAAATAAGGGCAGAGTATTCTGAATTTGATGCAGAAAAACGTTTTGAGTTACCCGATTTTATAGCAGAAGAACATAAACAATGTCTTTGCGGGGCAGTACTTCGAGGTGTAAAAAAACCAATGGAATGTAAATTATTTGCCAAACTGTGTGTGCCAGAAAATCCTTTAGGCTCGTGCATGGTTTCATCAGAGGGTGCATGTGCTGCAGTGTATGCCTACGGAAGGTTGACTTCATGATGACAAAAGCCTTGATAAGTAAAAAAATAAGAGGCCCGAAACTGAACTTTAAAGAGGGAACTATCAATTTAAATCACGGCAGCGGTGGGCGGGTTATGGCCCAATTAATTGATCAACTATTTTTGGCAGCTTTTGATAATGAGTGGCTTGCTCAAAAAAACGATCAAGCCTGTTTTTTAGTATCATCTGGTCGAATGGTCATGGCTACCGATGCCCATGTGGTTTCACCTTTGTTTTTTCCAGGCGGTGATATTGGGTCTTTGTCTGTCCATGGAACTATTAATGATATTGCTATGTCTGGGGCAAAACCATTGTATTTATCGGCCAGCTTTATTTTAGAAGAAGGATTCCCACTTGCAAATTTGCAAAAAATCGTAGAATCAATGGCCCATGCTGCAAGGCAGGCCAATGTGGCAATTATCACGGGGGATACCAAAGTAGTCGAGCGTGGTAAAGGTGATGGTGTCTTCATTACAACCACTGGCGTTGGGATAGTACCTGAAGGAATTCATATTTCAGGTAATAGAGCAAAGCCAGGCGATCACGTGCTTGTGAGTGGTTATATTGGTGATCATGGTGTTGCCATAATGGCTCATCGCAATAATTTGCAATTTCAAACAAGCATCCAGTCCGACACTGCTTCACTGCATGATTTGGTCTCCCGTATGATAGCTTGCGTACCTGATATTCATTGCTTGCGTGATCCCACTCGAGGGGGGCTTGCAACAACATTAAATGAACTGGCACTGCAATCAAAGGTTGGATTTATGATTGATGAAAGTAAAATTCCAATTCGTACTGAAGTCGCTAGTGCTTGCGAATTGCTAGGGCTCGATGCTTTATATGTTGCAAATGAAGGAAAATTAATTGCAATTTGCTCCCCAAAGGATACAGATAAATTGTTAGCCGCTATGCGCTCACATGCCCTGGGCTTACATGCAGAAGTCATTGGGGAAGTCATTGAAGATACGCGTCATTTTGTTCAGCTTAAAACAAAATTGGGCGGTATGAGGATTGTGGATTGGTTGGCAGGAGAGCAATTGCCAAGAATTTGTTAAAAGGGTTTATGAAGATGGATGACAAAATAAGCTATTTTTTACCGCATGTTCAAGTACAGGCGCTTCTTGATGCTTTACAGCATGCAGGGTACTCCTGTGTCGGCCCGCAAGTACGTGATGAGGCAATAGTGTACGATGTGCTCAATCACGCGGAGCAATTACCTTGGGGCATCCGTGATCACCAAACGCCAGGAAGCTATTGCCTGGAGAACATTCCCGAACGAAAAGCCTTTGCTTTTGCAAATGGTCCCCAGGCAATAAAACCCATTTTATTTAAACCGGCAGAAACTGTATGGAAAGTAGTTCGTGATAACGAAGGGAAATTAATTTTTCAACCGCATCAGCCCAGTGAACTACCCGTTGCCATTATCGGAGCACGCGCCTGTGATATAGCAGCGATGGTTATTCAGGATAAAGTCTTTATTGAGGGTAAATACCCTGATCCACGGTATAAGAGCCGTCGTGAACAATTATTTGTAGTGGCAGTGAATTGTACTTATTCATCTGAAAATTGTTTTTGTGTTTCAGCAGGAACCGGGCCAGAGGTCAGGAATCCTTTTGATATCCTTATGACTGAGGTTGAGAATGGGTTTGTGGTTAAAACAGGGAGTGAACGAGGTCATGCAATTCTTATGAATTTAAAATTACCCAAGGCAAACACCAGTCAATGCAAGGATGCTATAACCAATGTGGACCAGGCAGGAGCAATGCAAACGAAAAGAATTCCTTTGGATAATAAACCTTCTCTACGTGATTTATTGTTCGCAAATTTAAATCACTCGCGTTGGGAAGAAGTGGCTGAACGCTGTTTATCCTGTGGTAATTGTACTTCTGTATGCCCCACTTGTTTTTGTCATAGTGAAGTAGAAAAACCAGGTTTGGATGGTACAAGTAGTGAACATCAGCGCGAATGGGACTCATGTTTCACCTCTGGACACAGCGCTTTAAACGGGACAGTTGTTCGTGATGATACCCGTAAACAATATCGACAATGGCTAACCCACAAAGTAGGCAGCTGGTTTGATCAGTTTGATACAAGTGGATGCGTAGGATGCGGGCGTTGTACCACCTGGTGTCCCGTTGGAATTGATATTACTGAAGAATTGGCAGCTATTTCGGGAGAATCCAATATAAGGATAACAAAAAAGTGATTAATCCGGATGTGGATCCCTATTTGCCGATAGAAGCCGAGATTATAGAACGAACTCAAGAATCGGCTACTATTTTTACTCTGCATCTGCGGTTTACTGAGCCAGAATATCACGAACGATTTATCTTTTATCCTGGCCAATTCAATATGCTTTATCTTTATGGCGTGGGTGAGGTTGCTATTTCCATTGTTTCGGATCCTGAAAACAAGCAAACTCTTACCCACACCATCAGAGCTATAGGGCGAGTGACCAGAGCATTACAAAAGCTACAACCTGGGGATAGAATTGGTGTCCGCGGACCTTATGGGCGGGGCTGGCCGCTCGAAGAAGTAAGGGGCAAGGATGTTGTTGTGGTAACAGGCGGACTAGGTTGTGCCCCTTCTGTATCGATTATCGATTATATTTTGGCAAGAAGATCACAATACGGAAATTTAAGTATTTTGCAGGGCGTAAAACACAGCGATGATTTTATTTTTAGAAAGCGTTATGCATTATGGCAGAAATCACCTCATACTAAAATTTATATTGCAGCAGATCAAGCAGGACCAAAATGGCCATGGAGTGTTGGCTATGTTACGGATATGATTGATAAAATAGAACTGGATCTGCAAAACACAGTTGCAATGATGTGTGGACCTGAAATGATGATGAAGACTGCAATTAATTTGCTCAGTAAAAAAGGAGTTTCAGAACATCAGATTTATCTGAGCATGGAGCGAAATATGGAATGCGGTATAGGACAATGCGGTCATTGCCAGTACGGTGGTTTTTTTATATGTAAAGACGGTCCTGTATTTGCATACTCACAAATCAAACAATTGTTCCATGAACCAGGATTTTAATCATTATGAAGCCCCGTTTGGCTGTGCACAAATTTACATCATGTGATGGATGTCAATTGGCATTTTTAAATGCAGGTGAAGCACTTCTAACATTGTCAGAACTTTTGGATATGGTTCATTTTGCTGAAGCGGGAGCGGTAGATATTGAGGCTAAGGTCGATATAGCTTTCGTTGAAGGCAGTATTTCAACGCCAGATGAAATTGAGCGCATCAAAAAAATTCGTGAAAACAGCAAATACATTATTACCATAGGCTCTTGTGCCACGGCTGGTGGAATCCAGGCTTTGCGTAATATTGCTGATTCTAAAGACTGGGTGTCCAATATTTATGCCTCTCCAGAATATGTTAAAAGTTTAGCCACTTCAACTGCGATTTCCCAGCATGTTAGGGTCGATTACGAACTATGGGGATGTCCTGTTAATGGGCAGCAAGTATTAGACGCAATTCGTTTTTTATTATCGAACGCCACGCCACGCATCAAGCGAGACTCTGAGTGTATGGAATGCAAGCGCAAAGGTAATGTATGTGTGTTGGTTACCAAAAAACAAGCCTGCATGGGGCCTGTAACCCAAACGGGTTGCGGCTCGTTATGTCCCTCGACAGGGCGAGGATGTTATGCTTGTTATGGTCCAAAAGAAAACCCGAATACACAATCTCTGGGGCATTGGTTTGAACAACTTGGGCTAACAAAAGAAGCCATTGCGCAAAAATTTTTACATATTAATAATCAGGCACCGCCATTTAATAAAGCGGGAAACTATTTTAAGGGAATTAAAATCAGTAATGAGTAAAAACATCTCAATTAATGTTCCCATTTTAGCGCGGGTAGAGGGTGAAGGGGCTCTTGAGCTTCATATTCGTAATCACAAAATTAAAACACTAAAATTAAAAATTTACGAACCGCCAAGGCTTTTTGAAAAATTTTTGGAAGGCCGTAGTTACACCGATGTTTTAGATTTCGTGGCTCGTATCTGTGGCATTTGCCCCGTTGCCTATCAGATGAGCTCTGCCCAGGCTATCGAACATTGTTTTGGTATCCAACCGACTCCTTGGGTGCGAACCATGCGCCGTTTATTTTACTGCGGTGAATGGTTGGAAAGCCATAGCATGCATATTCATTTTTTAGCCTTGCCTGATTTTCTGGGATTTAAATCCGTACTGGAAATGGCAAAAGTGTATCCAGATGAAGTACGTTGTGGAATGCGTTTACAAGCATTGGGCAATGACTTAATTAAATTACTTGGCGGTCGTTCTGTTCATCCAGTAGGGGCTTGTGTTGGCGGCTTTTTTAAAGCACCGAATCGTTCTGAAATAAATAGAATCCTAGATACAGCGAAAGAAAGACTTAAGGATTGTGAGCAGTTAATTTCCTGGCTTGCCGGACTTTCATTGCCTGATAATTCCCATGAGTTTACTTCTGTTTCACTGTATCATCCGACAGAATATCCCCTCAACGAAGGCAGATTGGTATCGGATCATGGATTAAACATTAATATTGAGGAATTCGACACCTATTTTAAAGAAAGCCAGGTGCCTTATTCCAATGCTTTGCACTGTTTGTTACAGGACAAGCCTTATTTAGTGGGGCCGCTGGCTCGGGTCAATAATTGTTTCGGCCATCTGCCAACAGCAATACATCTTCTTTTACAACATTTAAAAATTAATTTTCCTTCCCGTAATATGTTTCACAGCATCATCGCTCGGGCTGTGGAAATTTATTACAGTGTTTTAGAATCCATTCGCATTTTAGAACAGTACGAAACTCCCAACCAATCTTGTCAAGAAATCACAGCGCATGCTGGAATAGGCTTTGGTTGTACAGAAGCGCCCAGAGGCATTTTATGGCAGCGATATCAATTTGATGACAAAGGCCAGGTTGTCTCAGCTCGCATCGTTCCACCTACTAGCCAAAATCAAGCCCGGATTGAAGAAGATTTACGTATATCTTTAGGCCAATTTGGCATAGATAAAGAGGAAGAGACTTTACGTTCCTACTGTGAAATGATTATACGTAATTATGATCCCTGTATTTCCTGTTCGACCCATTTTTTAAAAATAAAAGTAAATCGGGATGAGGAATGAATTATATAAAAGTTTTAGGCATTGGGTCGCCGTTTGGAGATGATCAGGTCGGGTGGAGGGTAGCAGAGTCTTTAAAAAATCAAATCGCTTTGCAGGTTAATATATCTCAATACGTGTTCATAGAAACTCATGATCGTCCAGGGATTCGGTTAATCGAGTTGATGAAAGAAGCCAGTACGATTTTTATAATTGACGCAGTAAACTCAAATAGTGAGATCGGAACAATTCATCGGTTTAATAACGATGACATTTTTGAGTCAGAAAATAAATTTTCAACTCACGATATCGGAATTTCACAAGCGCTTCAGTTGGGTTGCGCACTTAATCTCTTGCCAGAGAACATAATATTTTATGGAATAGAAATTAATACGATTGAATTCGGAACAAATCTTTCCAAACCTGTTGAAGCTGCAATTGAACAGGTAGTTGCCCAATTAAAACATGAAATTATTAATATGCTCAGCCCATTTTTTCCAGCATTCTAACACCTTATCCTGATCTCGACGAGCAATAACAGCCGTAATTTTTGGAGGGTTTCTAAAGGAATATTTTTATGTTAACTGTATTTTTACAAACTCTTTTTGCAATTGGATTTATTAGTCTATTATGCTTTGTGACTTATAAAATTACGCTTTTTCTTTGTTTTAACATCATTGATCTTTGTTTTGCATCATCTCTTTTTCGTAGAGGGATGTGCTTATTTTTAGCATTATTTTTCTGTGTAGTGGGGGGATTGCAGCTCCATGATTTTATTCAGGAATCCAAACCTGATTTGTCCCGATTTTTTCCTCTTTCCTTTTTTGTTTCTGGAATTTTTTTGATATTAACATTCCGTAAGCAGAGACTGGCCTACTTCAATGATATCTCGGAAAAAAATTGAAAATACTCACTGACAAGTTTGGTGAAGTTAGCGAGTCGAACAGTTTTTCCCTAAGGCTGGTGTGCCGAATACTATCGGTTTCAATGAGTGGCTATTAAACTGGTTTTTGTTTATTAGTAAAATAATTGGATTTAAATAATATTCATTGCAGTCCAATTATTGTTCAATATGGGATTGCACCATTGACAAGGTGCTGTCTTTTGACCCAAAATGAAGCAATTTTACTGTATAAGTGCCCTGCAGTAATAACTGATTTGATTGGGAGGTCATGTCACAAGCAGCAGTAGAATGCAGCTATATCGGAAGCACTTTATTAAATTAAAATAGTCATTAGGTTTTTCCAGAGCCCGCCGCGCGCGCAGTTTGTATTTATTCCCAAGATCTCAAGTGTTTGCATATTGGAAAACTAATATTAATTATTCATGGAGTATTTATGCTTAGACCAAACAATAATATGGCATTAATAGTTGATACGGCTTACTTATGACAACTCAAACAGCTTATAAGTCGGATAAGGCGAGGGTAAAGGCACTTGCATCCTATGCAGAGATTCTTACTCAATGGCCAGTTCCCTACGAAGATCATGTAGTTGAAACTAGCTTCGGGGAAACGTACATGATTGTATCAGGGGCTCAGGAGGCTAAGCCACTCATACTATTACATGGAGGCGGCGGAAACTCTACAATGTTTATTGATAATGTTGCTGCTCTCTCTAAACACTTTCGAATTTATGCGATAGATATTATTGGTGAAGCAGGTAAAAGTGCTGGAACCAGACCCTCCAAGATTACTGAATATTCCATTTGGTTAAAAGAGGTTTTAGATGCACTAGATATTAGCAAAGCCGCGCTATGTGGTGCGTCTCTTGGGGGGACGTTTGCTCATCAATTTGCATTAGCATTTCCTCAATACGTTGACTCGCTTATATTGCTTGCACCACCCTCACTCTTAAAAATGCGATTCTCATTTATATTTCGCTTTATTCTCGCAAATATGTTACCCACCACACTGTTTGCTAAAAATTTTTTACACTACATGTCCTCAAGAGGTTTCGAATTTCCAGAACAATCAGTACAAGCTTTTGTAATTCAAGTGCAAGCATACAAGCTTAATACAACTAAAATTCCTATTATTTCAGATTATGATTTAGCTCATCTTCCAGCTCGTACACTGCTATTTATTGGTGAAGATGAAGTACTCTATGACACAGAAAAAGTTGCATCGCGCGTCCGTTCAGTTGCTCCATTTGTTACAATTGCTATCATTGCAGAGGCAAAACATATGGTTTCTGTGGATCAACCTGACCTGGTCAATGAAAGAATTATTCAATTTTTGAGTTAATTGGAGATTTGATCAGAGCAATCTCATAAAGCATATTGAGTGAACGTCAGTACACTTAAACAGTGGGATGGAGGAACTAAGTATCAGAAATTCTTTACTTTGTTCGCATAAACGGACGATTAAATGTATAATATGTCCTTTTTAATAGCTTTCCTGATATCCATCCATGTCAAGCGATGCAATTTTCTCTCCATTGGCCATTGCACCAATGATCGATTGGACGAATACCCATTTTCGGGTCTTAATGCGTCTGATAGCGCCAAAAGCATTGCTTTATACGGAGATGCAAACCCCCGGGGCTATTCGTCATAAGCCAGAGCGTGCACTTGGCTTTGATGCCTGCGAACAACCACTGGCTCTACAACTGGGCGGATCAGTTCCTGAAGTGCTGGCTGAATGTGCCAGAATTGCGGAAGAAAAAGGCTTTGCTGAAGTAAACCTGAATCTGGGTTGCCCCAGTGACCGTGTTTTGGCAGGCCGTTTCGGCGCCTGCATGATGCAGGAGCCACAGTTGGTAAGCGAGTGTATTGCCGCGATGAAGGAAGCGGTCAGTATTCCGGTTAGCGCTAAAACCCGGATAGGTATTGATTTACAGGACAGTTATGAGTTTTTCGCGCAATTTGCTGAAAAAATTATTTCTGCCGGCGCCGATAAACTGATCATCCATGCACGTAAAGCCTGGCTGCATGGGCTTAATCCAAAGCAGAATCGAACAATTCCCCCAATTAACTATGACTATGTGTATCGTTTAAAGAAAGAATTTTCAACTGTTCCTGTCATTGTTAATGGAAATATATCAACGATTTCTGCAATTGAGTCGCATCTGGAGCACGTGGATGGCGTGATGCTGGGTCGACTGGCCTGTGATAATCCTTATGCCCTTGCAGAAATACACAGACGTATTTATCCTGATATCTTAATCTCAAGTCGGTTTGTCATTTTCCAAAAATATAGTGACTATGCAAAAGCCCAATTAGATAAATCTGTCCCTCTCTCTGTCCTGTTAAAGCCTGTTTTCAATTTATGTCATGGCCAGCCAGGGAATAAACAGTGGAAGGCTTTGCTGCAGTCCATGTTGCAGAATAAAGATGCCTCTCTGCTGGATATTGCAGCGGAGTGGCTGGCGAATCAAGGGTGTGTTAAAACTGAACAGGAGGAAATGTGTTAAGAACAATAACAGGAATCGGCCTATCTCTACTGATAAGCTTAATCCCTTTTGCAGCGAATGCTTATTTTTGTCTGCCTGGCTATCATTACAGTGAAAACTATTCATTCGAAGCAACTTGCGATTATTATAGGATCCAGGATTTATTTAGAAACAAAACCTATAATACAAGTTGCTACAAGGGATTGATTTTTTATTACTACTGTCAGAAAGATGGAAATATAACAACTGACGCTAAGAAGTAATTAGCTTTCCTTTACCCATTCATAGACTTTCTGTTCGTCAATAATATTGC
Organism: Legionella birminghamensis; assembly: GCF_900452515.1. Taxonomy (NCBI): domain Bacteria; kingdom Pseudomonadati; phylum Pseudomonadota; class Gammaproteobacteria; order Legionellales; family Legionellaceae; genus Legionella; species Legionella birminghamensis. Next base: position 1,780,920 of record NZ_UGNW01000001.1, on the reverse strand, counting down.
GGGTTTCGGTAAATCCCTGCCTGTTTTTTAATGGCTCGATTGCCGAACCTGCAATGTTTATTGTATCAGGCTTGGCATGTTTTTGCATATGCCCGGCTATATCGATAGCCCTATCGCTTACCTGTTCCAAAGGGGTATCTTCATCAATATAGACAAAGCCGCCGTTTATACCGCAACGTATATGAAATTCCCGTTTAATTTGTTTGGTATTCTGATTAAAGTCGACTAGCCTATCGAGAAGCATCTTTGCAGCAGCTACTGCTTCATCCATTTTTTGAAAACAACTCATAATACCATCCGGGGTCATCGCGTATTTAACCACATTACATTCTTTGAGGCATTGGATGACCAGCTCGTTATAGCGATCAAAATCATAGGCAGCCAGGTATTTATCTTCATTTCGCTTCATACCGGTTGAATCCACCACATCAATGGATAAAAATGCCAAATGCTGTCCCATTGCATCCAGTTTACTTTTAAGCGTAGCGAATTCCCTAAGCATTTTTTTTCGTTCGGACGCTGAGAGTGAGGAGTTTAATTGAGAAAATTTCTCATCCACTTCTCGCATTTGCTCCCTGGGAATACGTTCATGGATCATTTTTCGCCATTTCTGGTATTGAATGCGCTCACGTAGATGACTGATTTTAAGAATTAGCTTGTCCTGGATAACACTTAATACATGCATAACGCCTGAAATCAATGCTGCAAGGATAATCTGACTGAAATCCGTACCGGAAAAACGGTAGGGGACTGTTTTTTTTATAAATGCAATTAATCCCGAGGTATGGAAATCAGTGAACTGGTTCAGTTTCATTAAGACAGGATAGGCTTTGGGATTTGATATAAATTGACTGAGGAAGGAAACTAAAATGAGGATGAGCGCCACAGTTAAAAGCAGCTTAATAAACCGGATGAGATAGATAAATCCATTTGCAACGGTGATCTGCATATCGATGGCCTCTTTTGAAACTGTCCATAATGTCCCGCAAAAAGATTTATAGCCTGCGGGACTTCTCTTAAAAATTCTAGCCTAGAATTCATTATTTGCAGAGTGGTTCCCAGCCTGAAGTTTAGCCTCGATACCTCTATCTATCCTGCCTGATCTATCCTCCAGGCAATCTAGTCCTGCATCAGAATGTTTTTACAGTGTACATTTTACCAAAGAAAGTGCCAGGCGTATCGCTAAAGCCTTTACTAGGGCTCAAATAGTAAGGCGGATTGCAATCAAACACACACACGGTAAAATATTAGACATTGATGTGCTCGCCGGTTATAAATAATGCCTCTTTTAAATGTTACCATTCCCGAACAATTTAAATGCGCTCTAACTCGTCAACTAATGATAAAGGTATATCTGGCAGCAGATGGACATTATTATGACGAGAATGTCTATAACGAGTACATCACTTCACAAGGGGCTTTAAGGTATTCGGATCATAGTCACATTGTTAGTCCTCTTACTGGTCAGTTATTAAAGCCTAAACCGAACGATGATTTTCAACAGCGACAAGCATTGGGATGTTCTCTACAAAAACAAATCACTGACTTTCTAATGACACACAATATTTGTAGCCTGCAAAAATTTTATACTGACTTGTATAAGGGGAATGCAACCCCACTACAGCATTTGAATTATTTATCGGTTTATATTACCTATCCCTATGGTGGAAAGTCGGCTCTAATACATGCTATTGAGAATAATTTTGTCCAGGTTTTTGCCGAGCTCATTCAAAACGTGGATGCTCTATCAGAAGATGAATCGGGCTTAAATGTATTTCACCGTGTCGCGCTGCAAGGCAATGTCTTAATGATGAGAATACTCATTGCTCAGAGTGCACAACATGTCAATTGTTTATCAAAAAATAATAAAACCCCCCTTTATATCGCTGCATATAGGCAGCATAGCGCTATGGTTAGCTATTTGTTAAGTGTCGGTGGTGATGTAACCATTAGAGATTATGAGGGTAAATCTCCCCTGCATGTAGCTCTGGATTTTGAAATTTACCAAGATTTACTCAATGCTGGAGCAGCAGTCAATAGTACGGACGATTTAGGCAATACTCCTCTGCATTTTGTGCCTCATTATACAACTGACGCTAAACAATGTATTACGTTGTTATTAAATCGTGGCGCTAATCCTTTGGCGCTTAATGCCGCACAAAAAACACCTTTGGAGATGGCAAAAGAAGCGGGTAAACCAGAGCATGTTCAATTAATGGAAGGATATCAAAAACCGCAAGGGTTACCAACCTCTTCCGACTCCATGCAGTATTTAATAAACAAAGTGAACATGCTAGAAACTCAACTGGGACAAATGCATTTGTTGCTGCAGCAGTTAGTTGCAAAAGAAAAGAGTGAAAAGCAACCCAGTAGCTCTACGCCTACTTTCTTCAACTGATCTTCAATGCTGTATTCGATAAGGTACACACCAGCAAGGGCTCTAGGATCAATTAGAAAGGAAAAGGAGGTTCCCTTGCCCCACGTTTTTTAACTTACTGAAGGAGTGTGACTTGTCTCTTCTGTTGTGCAGGTATCGCTTAAGGAAGAGTCGCTTATCTTTTTAATCCGATTATAACCATTTGTCACCATTGTAAAAAATGAAAAGGGTCTTTTGGGTGCGCTGCTTGCTACGAAAGAAAACACCTGAGCGATAATTTCTGGCGGAAGCACTTCAAATTGGCTCTTCTCTTGACAATAGCCCATCCAAACATTCGCACATCGCTGAGCATTTAAAGCTGTTTCTCGGCATAATTTTTTTAATTCTTCGCGCTGTTCTTCGCTGCCACTCTTACCTACATTCAAGTATAAGCCTATTGCTGGGCTGTGTGCTTTGAAGGTATCGATAAACTGCTTAACTGCTGCCTCATCAAGCAGACAGGGATTATGATGTTCAGGATCCCTTTGCCTGTTTCTCTCAGAACCCATATATAGCATTAGGTTTTTAGGGCAATCAGGCGAAACCAGGGCATCAGCCAATAACTGAAGCGATAAATTAAGCTCATTATCCTGTAAATCAAGACAAAGCGAACCAGGTAATAAGCCATCATTAATACTAGTTGCTAATGGTTTAATACTATCCGAAGTAATGCTGCAGTCAGATAAGTAAATGTGCTCGAAGCGAGCCCGGCATGTCTTAGCGGTTAAAAGCTCTAGCATGTGATTAAAACCAGTATCACCTAAATTATTTTGTGCCAAATTTAATGCAATTGTTTGATTGCCTTGAAACGCACGGAGTTTGGTTAACAAATGCTGCGTCGTTTCACTACTTAAATCATTGCTAGCGAGACACAGATTGAAATTATTAGCCATGTCTGGGGTCATAGCGTCAATAATTGATTTAGCTCCGGCATCGGTAATTGTGTTACTCTGAACGTTTAACCTAAATTCAGAAAGCGAGTTAGTTGACGCAATTATTTGAGACAAATGCGCGGCACTTTCAACAGTTAAGTGATTATTGCCGAAATTGAGCCACAGTCTAGTTAAGCCTTTATTAGGCTTAAAATGCTGGGCAAATGTAGCAATGCTTTCATCAAGCAAAGCATTGCTATCCAAATTAATATTAATGCTTGAGCTAACGCTGTTGGTTAATGTTTTTGCCAGCAAAGTGGTTGAGTTGTGAGTGATTCGATTTTTACTTAGGGAAAGGTTTATTTCTTTCGGACAATTTGCTGAGGTTAAAAATTCAAGTAATGGCCGCAATGACTCATCAGTTACCTGGCAATCATAAAAACTAAAACGAAAATTGCTAGCCAGAGGAACGTCATTAAGTAAGGAAAGAATGCTTTTCATCAATTCTGTGTTAACGGGTTGCTGAAAAAAGGATATGGTTTTAAGCGGGTGCTCGACAGTGGCAGATTTTATTTCGTGGAGAAGTGTTGCATAATCCATGAGTTATCCCAATTAATAAATGGCTAATTTTAACACAATTAGTTAAAGTTTAAAATAGTTTCATAATGGTTAATAATTGCATGCCAATAAAAAAATCCAACACATCTTATTTTATGATTCTATGAAGCTGGCCTGGAAATAGGTTAATAGGTTATTAGTCATAATCCATTTTTGCTTAACATAAACTCTCTTACAAATACAAACCGTACAGCAAATTGGAGTGGACTGGGTTCCAAACAGCTCATACGCTTAAAAGCCGGTGTGAGCAGTGGGGGAAAGCTCTCTTGAGACAACTGAGCATCTAAACGCCAGAATATTATTCCACATCATTATTTAATGAGAGGCTTTATGCTGAAGGGCAGTTTTGCAGGTTTGCGTGTGAAAATAATGGTATATTCCATTTATAATTCATACGCTGTATTACATTGGATTGTATCGGGGAAAGTGAAAGCACAATCAGGTTGTGTTTAAATAATTGTGCCGTTTCTCTTGCTATAAAAAATAAGCTCTAACTTTATCAATCAGCTGCGATTTCGTCCTTACCTTAAGCTTTAATTTGCAGCTTGCCAGATATTGCTCTATTGTTCGATGGGACAAGCCCAATATTTTTCCCATTTCTGGTGCTGATTTACCTTTGGTGAGAAGCGTCAGACATTCAAACTCTCGTTTTGAGAAATAAATATTACCAATTTGTCTTCCGGTCACTGAGGCATAATTATCCACTAAATCCACCGCTGGTTTTACAAAACCATTCTTCATCAACAAAGTAAGAGACTCTGCTAAAGGCTGCTGGCCAATAACAATAGACCAACCAAATATTCCTATTGTTTTATTGTTGTCATCATACCAAGGTAGTTTGATTGATAAGGTCTGCCATCCTGTACCGTCCTGGTCATAAATCCTCTCTTCGATCATTTTTAATCGATTCGATTTGATAATGTCCTGGTTGGTATTAAAACATATTTGATTAGATTCATTATTAACATAAGGGCTGTCAAAAATAGATTTACCGATCGCTTCCTTAACCGATTTATAGCCACAGGAAACAGCACAAGCTTCATTACATTGCTCAGTAATTCCTTCGCCATTGGAAAAATAAACATTCATAGGCATACACATTATATCTGCGACAGTCAATGCGTTACCAATATTATTGGATCGCGGCTTTATTAACCTAATACCGTGACCTGAGCGTTGCAAAAGAAGCTGACTACTAATATCCATTTAATAGTCTGCAACTTTTATAGAGATCTTCTGAGGAAAGCCTGGTATAGATTTCTAATAATATTTCTATAGGGATCTCAGAAAAAAAGCTAAGGTTATTCGCTGATTTCATTAGATTTTAAGGAGGGTAAATGAAAATAATATAATTTAAATGCTGAACATAAATAATTATAGAAAGCTATACCTATTGAGATGGTTTGTTAATTTTAAAGTCGATTTTGAATTAATTATAATAATTTAATCGAAGAAAAATGACGGGCGAAAAACTCACCTAATTGAAAATGTGTTTTACAATTGGTTTTCTCTTTGATGTTGGCAATTGTTTTATTCACCGTAATCTCAGCAATATTATTCACATGAGCGATTTGGCTAATAGTATTGCCTGCATGCAGTGCTTTTAGGATCGAAATTTCACGTTTCGTTAAGGGTTTAGTGCATTGAGGAAAGTTAAATTTCTTTAATTCAAAATTAGGTATTATGAGTTTATAATCTTCTTCATTAAATGAAAAACCTGGCACATCCTTATTTAAGGTGAATTCTAATTCATAGGCTTTATTCAAGTGTTTGTTAGACTTCATTGTATCTTTAAAATAGAGTATAAATAATTTTAAGAAATCTAATTGGCTTAAATAAACCTGATTAATTGCGGTACCTGGCTTATTGGTAGCAAAATGAAAAAATTGATAAACATTTTCTTCTTTTTCTATAATAGAAAAAGTATGTAATACCCCAAATTGACCCGCTTCAATATGCATTTTTTCACTTAATCCATAACGGGTAATGCCATCCCACAGCACATACGAGCCTAAGTAGGTTGAATTCGCGGTATGAATATCAACATTGTAATAATGTTGCTGTAAATAATGTTCAATAAGTGCTGGATTGTTGCTGATAGCTGAAAACTTACTCCCAATAACTTTAACATGCGCAAAGTAGGTAATGCCCAGTACCTCTAATGGTCTACAAATGACCTGAATATCCTCTTGAAAATTCAATGTAGGATGCAACTGAATTTTTCTATTATGATTCATCATGGAGCCAACAGTTCCTTGAATAATGCAAGTTAAAATTTTAACAATATGACTTACTATAATCAATCATGAATTCTATCCAGTTCAGGACTGGAGTGTCTATAAATTCATCTCGGTTCTTGTGTGAAGAAGCTAATACCTCTTTGCCTGGTTTTTTCCTCATAATAAAAAGAACAACATCTTAAAATATATAGTTTTCTATAATCATCTAAATTTAATATTTAAATTATAATTATAATTATTTAAATTTAATCATCGAAATTCCAATGAATCAGCGATTAATTTGGTTTTCTTTCTCGGAGGCGTATAGAAATGTTAATAGATAATATGAACCCAAATTACGCATTAATGCATTTAATGAAATTTCCTCTTCAACGTATGTTTCAATTCTTTGTTGATGGCTCTATGCATTCAAAGGAAGCAGGGGAGTGTGGCTTTGAAAGTCGAGAGCCAGGTTGTATGTCTGCTTTTTATAACGCTTTCAATTTTGCACTGGAAAATTTAGATCAAGAGCTGAGTCTAGAAATTATTTTCAAAATACATTCTTTGGCTTCTGAAAATGTATCCGGCGATTTTGGAGTAATAAGCACGGGGGAATTTAGAGACGGACCTATGAAACCGTTTCGTGTTCCATCTGAACGGTTTACAGCGTCCGGGATTATTTCTTTCATGAATACAGCTGCAGAAACAGCAATTGGAGAGCTTAGTGGGTATTCAAAACGAGGACGCTCATTAGATTTTAATTCAAGAGATAAGCATACTCTGGAGCTTGTTGCTGAAAATGCAATCGAACCCAATGTATACTTTTTACCACCATTTGAAAGGCAAACTGACATCTATGCTAGGGCAACGTTTCTTTTGAATCAACTTAACAGTGATTTAGCAAAGGCTAGAGCAGAAAGTAATAATGATAATATTATTAAAGCGATTGTTCATTTTGTTAGATACATGGAGTTGTTACACCCTTTCAATGATGCTAATGGCAGAGTTTTTGTTAATATAGTTCTCAATTTCTTGTTGATAAAAAACAATTTTTTGCCAGCAACTTTCTATGAACCAAATGTTTTTGATTTATATTCAGACGAGGAACTAGTAAATGTAGTAAAAGATGGTATGAGCCATACATTATTTGTAATAAAGAACCCGGATAAGCCCTTATTTAATTATACAGCCCCTTCAAAATCTGATGAATGTATCGAAACTATTAAGGACACCATTGCCCGTGGCTGTATTGACCATAAAATGGACGCATTAGTAGATACACATTTTTCAGAGCTTGAGTCTTATTTTGATAGTGCATGGGATAAGAAGTTTAATCTTCACCGATTTAGCGCAACCGGAGATGTAACAAAATTTGAAACGCTTCCTGATAAAGAGTGTATGTGTATGGTAATAGCTCCTCAATCAGTTGCACCGCTTTACAAGGGATTAGCACCATTACATGTTGCCTGTAAAATGAATCATCCCGAAATTGCCGCCGCACTGATAAGGATAAACCCAGAAGCAGTAAACCAAAAAGATTACTACGGGAATACTCCATTGTATTATGCAATACAGTCTAAAAATTTATCATTAGTTCAGCTCTTATTGGAAAGTGGTGCTGCCGAATTAAAGGTAAAGAATTTGAAAGCTGAATCCCCATTGGAATGGGCAGCCCAATATCTGGGACCTGATGCGTTTAATTAGATTTTAGCTCAATCAAAGTCCTGTCAGTTTATTGAGATTGACAATGAAATCAAACTAAACTTAATTAAAATTGCAGCAACGCATAATAATCTTGATTTACTTGAATGGATAATAAACGAGCAACATATAAACCTTGTAGAACTAATGGAAACATTAAATGAGGAGTTCGGTTCTTATAATTGCCCAATACTATCGGCATTAAAAGGAAGAGCTACTCAATCATTTCGGTTTTTATTGAGTAGTGTATTCCCAAAAAGAAACATGCCATTTTCTCTTTTTGAAAGCTATCTGTCCGGGATAGCCAAGCATGATGACTATCAACTTTTTGAGTTTGCATTAAGCTATACTGATTTGAGCACTAAATCAAATCCAATTGATTTTGATATTCTTGCGGAGATATTTTTTAAAAACCATAGAGATTATCGAATACCCAACCGACTAATAGAATTAGAAGCTAATATTGCAAATATTACAGACGGTTCGGGGTATTCTCTTGCTTCTTGGGCTGCTGCATACGGTTTAAAAGAAGTTGTTATTATGCTAGTAGAGGAGGCAGGATGTGACCCACTTCATAATACTGATGGAGAAACACCCTTAAGTTTGGCTGTGCGGAATAACAGACTAGATCTTATAAAATATTTTGTAGAGAGTCTAAAAATAGATGTTGATTACACTCCCAATCCAATAACAAAAAAAAACGTGCAAAATCCATTTTTTTGGTTCTCCAATTCCATCCCGGACTCTAAGCCCTTATCACCTTTGGCTACTGCTGTTCATTATGGGAAAAAAGAATCAGTGCAATTATTGCTTGAGCTAGGGGCTAGAGTCACTGAGCAAGTCAAAGATACTTTATCTGAATGCTTAGAAAACCAATGTGATATTAAACAATTAATTGAATCTAAACAGATGGCGCCAGAGTAAAAGCTATAAAGTTAAACCTATTTGCAAGTTTTCCGAAGGTTATTTTATGCCTATACAAGTTAGGAACCCAAATAGAACCACCATGTTTTTCCCGAAAACTGATTGTTATTTGAATGAGTTGGTCTAACCGTGATATAATTGGTTAGTTATAGATTAATTGAGGTCCGAGATGCCGAATCAATTTTTTGCTGTAAGAAACCCTGTTAAACACGAAAAAATGTTGGAAATAATAAAATCAAAAGGCCAATATCAGTTTGATGCTTCGACCACAGCTTCTTATTTTTCATTTATAAATACGGCTGATTTTTTTTATTTCGATGATTTAAATAAAGCAGCAGCGTATGCTGCTTTATTTTGTAAAGATGGTGCTACTCAAGCTGAGATTTGCCCTATTTACCAAGTTAGCTGTGACTTTTCCCCGGCGGGTGTAGTAAAGGCAAATCTTCCTCTAAAACACAAAGGATCACCAGCGGGGTTGGAATTTTACAGATTGAATGGATCTGCTCTTAGAATCAAAGGCTCTGCCGTTGGCGAAACGACCATTGAACAGGTATTTTTTAAAGTTCGTCCAGATACAACTACACCGGATAACGATTTAATTTCTCCTGTCTACTTTAACCCTTTAAAAGAAGGAAAAGTACAAACAGTTATGACACCCGAACAAACAGCATTGTTAGGGCAAATTAGCCAAATATGCGCTGATGAAAATTTTTGGTCTGATAAAGTAAGAAGATCTACTAATGGAAAGGCAATTCCTGCTGGTGTACAAAAAATAAATGAGTATATAGCCCAATCCATAAACCCTTTTCATGAAATTATTGAACATTCAAAATACAAGTACAGTGCTCATTTTCAATTTTTGCATTCCGTTTTTCGTGGTAGAGCAGATGAAACTAATCAGTTTTATTCAATCCTAAGTAAGTTGGATATAAAAAATCCTGCTTCAATGACTTCTGTCAGTTATGCACTCGCACAGTTTTATCATTCCGAACCACAGAATACTAAGAATCCAGCAAGCAATAGTAGAGAATAGGCATTCAAAATATACTGGAGGATTTACACATCTCAGTTATTACCCAGCCCTGCTGTTAAACGGTTAGCTTGAGCAGATAATGCCTGGATAAATTCTGTTACGGTATGTACAGGATGGCCAATGATGTCATTAGCTTTACCGTCTTTTACGAATGCGCGGATACCTTTTCCTAATTCGCCCTGGCGCAGCACACTTAAATGCTCCATCAGGTCTTTTCCTTCTCCAGGATCGGCAAGTGCAAGTTTCAATGCATGTACCGCTTTTTCTTTTTGGAATAAACTTTTCTGAAACATACCAGCAAAACCGGCTTGGTATTGGCGCGTATCTTTTGTTCTTTCATCCAGATATCCAGCGAGGAGCTGACTCAGTTCACTGATTGAGGAAGACGCTTTGAACTCTGTCAGATTTTCATAACCAAGATGTTTTGTTAGATAATTTAAATAGGTATTACGGACTGCGGGTTCTTCCTCACTTTCAGGTAAAAAATTAGCTTCCGGTGTATCGGCACGAATTGCTTGAAATCCCGCTGCCGCCATTAGATCGTATACCCCTTTTTTATCATCTAACATAAGTACTTCATTAGGGGCCAATTCGCGAAAGTCAGGAGGGGTTTCTAACGCCTCAATTCCTAAATGCTTTAATTCATCCGTTAATTTAAGTTTCAACCTTAATTGGTCCATGGCTTCAATGGCCATAAGAAGCTTATTGTCCCCGCCGCCGTGTAGATTTCTTGCGTTCAGCCAGTTTAATGTATTCATTCTCAGTGTGGTGTTGCCAAGCTTGAGCTTAAAAGTAGAGTGAGCGGGGACTTTTACCTGAATCTTATATTCATTATCTGTTCTTGGTACAGGTATTGACAAATTAATTATGCCCTTTGAATCAATTTCACCCTGGATAAGAGCCTGAAATAATAAATCATCTGCCAGTTGCTTTTTCTGATCTTCAGAAATAGCCAGGCCAGTTGGATAATCAATTTGAGTTTCAATGTGGCTAATAGCTAAAGAAGGTCCTTGCCGCATTGCGCGCAGGGTGCTGGAATTACCACTCCCCAACGATGGATAGGCACAAATGTTGATATCGCCGACAGCTGTTTTAATTGCTGCAACTCCGGGGCAAAAATTAACTTCCGACCCCCCTGTAGAAACAATACCCCATGGATGATAGCTGGTTATTTCTTTCAGGAAGGGAATCATGATATGGGGATTAAATAACTGATTATTTCTGTCAATAAGACTCGAATCTCGATCAAATAAAAATAATTTTATTTGGCTTCTGGGCATGGGTCTGTACTCTGAAAATTGTTTACACGATTATACAATATCCTGCATAAATTGGCCAATGTTTAGTCATATACTGCCTAAGGTGTATCCAGAAACACATCAATTGTCCCAATAAAGCTAAGATGAAAGGAATTATCCTGGACAAAGTCAATTTAAACGCTGCTGTCAAGAGAGTTATAGTCGAAAGTGGTGTATGACAAAATAAATTAGGTGGCGTATTCTGTTGCTTGTTCTTGTCGGAACACAAATCAACAAAGGAGATACGCCATGAAGGATTGTAATCTAAAGCAGTCATCGACACCAGCGGTAGCCAAGGGCTTTGAAGACCCGTTAACGGAGGTGTTGAGACAAGGAGCAAAAGAGTTGATAAGGAAAGCGGTTGAGGCCGAACTATCAGAGATGCTCTCAGCGTACTCAGACGTGCGTTTACTGGATGGTCGTCCAGCAGTAGTCAGGAATGGTTATCTCCCCGCGAGACAGCTTCAGACGGGGATAGGAGAAGTAGAGGTTCAAGTCCCGAAGGTACGAGATCGTAGCGGTTCAGGTATTCATTTTAGCAGTCAGTTGTTGCCGCCCTACTTGAGACGGACGAAGAGCATGGAAGAACTCATTCCTTGGCTGTATTTAAAAGGGTTATCAACAGGAGATTATACAGAAGCCTTATCCGCGTTAGTTGGCGAGAGTGCGCGCGGACTGTCAGCCAATACAGTGTCGCGATTAAAAGAAAAATGGCTTGATGAACACAAAGAGTGGCAACGCCAGGATTTAAGCGACAAACGCTATGTTTATTGGTGGGCTGATGGTATTTACAGCAAGGTTCGCATGGATGACAAGGTGTGCCTTCTAGTCATCATTGGTGTTACTGAGAGCGGGGTAAAAGAGCTTGTAGCGGTTAATGATGGGTATCGAGAGTCCGCAGCGAGCTGGAGTGAGGTGCTTACTGACCTGCGCCAACGAGGCCTTCCAACGGCTCCGAAGTTAGCCGTGGGGGATGGGGCATTGGGATTCTGGAGTGCCCTTGGAGCCATTTACCCTGAAACACGGCAACAGCGGTGCTGGGTGCACAAAACAGCGAATGTATTAAACAAGCTACCCAAATCGATGCAGCCAAAGGTAAAGGCCGCTTTGCATGAGATTTGGATGGCATCGACCAAAGAAGAGGCCTATAAGGCGTTTGATAATACGGTGGAGCTTTACAGCGCTAAGTACCCAAAAGCGATGGAGTGCCTGGCCAAGGACAAAGAGGAACTGTTGGCCTTCTACGATTTTCCGGCCGAACACTGGATTCACATACGGACAACCAATCCCATTGAATCTGCCTTCGCTACAGTGCGTCTGAGGACTAATAAGTCCAGAAACTGTGGCTCCAGAGACACCACCCTGGCAATGGTCTTTAAGCTCATGGAAGTGGCTCAAAAACGATGGATTAAAATTAGAGGGTTTAACCTATTAACATTAGTTGTTAATAATGTGAAATTTGTAAACGGAGTGCAAGTTAATGAGCAGTCAAACAGAGTGGCCGCCTAATGGGCATACACCAGATTTGACAATAACTCCTGTCAAGACTGGTTCTTCTAAAAAAAAGACGATACAATGCGTTTCCGAAATTTTTATCCTAAGCCTTGCGTTTGTGGATAAGTTTTCAACCACATCCCTATATTTTCTCCTCCTTTACTTTTTATCTATGCAAAACCCCATGATTACTAAGGTCTCTTCCTTTTTATAGCCAAGAAATCACCTTGTCACTTATCCACAAAATCTGTGGATAACGATGTGTATAGAATGTTAGGGCGCTGATTGCAAAAGAAAAAAGGCCACTGTCCAGACATTTTTCAATCTGTGCCTAGTGCTTTGAAAGAAAAGGGCTCACAGCACTGTACTTATGGCGGGTCCCTTAAATTTGAAACCGAGAGCAATGGGCATTTTCAGGTTGGAAAATGTATAGTCAATCAAAACTATACCCAGTTCAAGTAAATTATACACAGAAGCTAGTCTGGTATTATGGGCACTCATTGATCAATACGACGCATGCAGGAACATTTTGGTTATGTTTTATGGTACAATCCAATTTTTAAAATTTAGACACATGAGTTTACATGTTCACCCAAACACCCACAAATAGTCTATTTGAAGCCTTGCGCGAGAATGATGAGGGACAATTCAAAAAGCTTTTGAATATTAGTGATCCCCATGCAAAATATGAAGGCATCCCATTATTGCATTTAGTGGTGCGCAATGCGGGCCCTAAACACCTTAATGCCTTAATTGAGTCTGGAATTAACGTTAATATTCTTTCAGAGCAAAATATGCCTGCAAGCGCTTTGCAGTGGATAACCGGCATGATGTATCCAAATGGTTTTTGCTGGGGATGGCCTCGAAATTATAAGTCTCATGAAAATCAAATTACCTCCATAGGCATAGATGGTCCGCGAGAGCTAGATGGATTTATTGGAACAGCTCATGCAATTATGATTAATATTTCAACAATATTAATATCGCATGGTGCTGCTATAGATTTCTACAGTGCCTGTGCATTAGGTTATCTAGATGGTGTGAAAAAACATTTAGCGGGTAATCCTGATTTGCTTTTTATCCCCGGACCTGATGGCGCCTCAGCATTAGCATGGGCCGCACGCCGAGCACAAAATCAGGTCATATCCTTATTACTTGAGTTAGGTGCTGATATCAATCAACTTAACTCTGAGTCTTCTTTAACCCCCTTGGAAGAAGCAGTTCAATTTCATGGCACAAAAGAAACACTAAACCTTCTTTTTGCGAAAGGAGCATGGCTTAGGAGAGGTATTATTGGCGCTTGCTGTAAAAACCGCATTGAAATAATTGATTATTTACTCAGTTGCGTAAGCAGCCCCTCTGACTTGATAGAAGCAAGCGATATAAAAGCGATTCAATCAACTACAACCTACGTGGATATGTTGAACGTCTTTGCAAAACATCGTATATCTTTGACTAAAATCGATAAAGAAATTACTTCATCAGGTTTGGAACGGCCATTAATTTTTGATGGCTGCACAAATAATATAGGCTTATTAAGACTGTTAATTTCAATGGGTTGCAATATTAACGCTGGTTTTCCTAGGCAATTTGTTACAGGCCAAGATAGAGAAAATAATAAGTTAAACGGTGCAACCCCGTTGTGTTTTCTTTTTTTACATCTCCAAACTAAAACAACAGAAAAAGAGAAATTAAAATTATTACACAAAATGGCTTTATTATTTCTTAATGGCTCAGAGGTTAGTCCAGCACACGCCCATCAGCCGCATCCAATTAATGATTTATCTGCAATTGATTTAATCAGTTTTTTAATATGTATTTATGATGAGATAAAACAATCTCAAATAAACAGAACAGAGGCATTCTCTAAACTAAGTCGTGATTCAATTTCGTTATTAGAAGACAAAATAGAGCAAGCATTAATAACTACGGGGGATAGCGGTATTCGGGGTAAATTGGAATACCTTGGTTCCTGTTGCCGATTTCCTAGCTTATTGACACTTTGTATACGTACTCTTACCAAATATAATTTATTCAAAGAAACACAAAAATCAAATGTACCTGATGAGTTGGCAGAACAGTTAACCATAAGTTGTTAATTTAAAGCCTAGAACATTGGGGTATACTGCCAGGGCCATCGGGTATATATGTATAAAATGACTGAATGCTGATATTAGCAGTGTGTTGCCAGGGAGAAAATAAAGAGTGCAACTTGACCGGGACGGCAAGATATTCCATCCCGAAGCGTTTTGCAACTCTTCAACTCTTTACGACATTTTGAGGCGTTTAATTAGTAAAAGTATTTTCTTTCTGAGTTTCATGTTCCTGCCCATGAGTAAGGATGTCGCTGACATCGACTAAAGGCTCCTGATAACCAAAAAAATGAATGCGAGAATTCTTCGTGATTTGAGGTTTAGATGCCTTTACTTCTGGTTGAAGCTGTCGAATAGCCTCAGCTTGCTCCATAAATGTGTGGGCAAGGTTATAGCTATCGATGGCTTTTTTATTACCTTGGCTATGACGTTCTAAATAATCTTCTGATAATTTGCCACGCACTAATAACTCAAGCAATTCGGGATAAACGTCTGGATGGTCAGCGCTAATACTGTGTTTACTATCAAAATTGATCTCAGTTAATGACTCAGGTAATTGTTCGTACAATAAACTAGCATTTATGCGCGGTTCTGCGACATAGTCTCTCGACCCAGAAACACAGCAAATAGGCAAAGCCTGGTATAGCCCTTTATGTGCAGAAATTTTCTCCAGTAAATTAAATTGATTGAAGTGATGACTGAAAAAGTAATTAAGCACATCCAGAGAACAACCGGTTAATGAATCATACATTTCTGCACAAGAGGGGGAAACCCAACTGAAACACCATAAGAGATTGCGGGTTAAATCAGGGTGATTCATCATCAATTGGCCAACCCGCTCTTCTTTCAGGTTTTCATATTTATCTGCATATAAGGGAGCCAAGCCGCAGGCAATATGTTGTTGATAATCCAATGCGTTTTGAATAGTGCCTGTCATGAGCTTATTAACTGAGAATTTTAATTCCTCGAAATCGGTGCGATAGGTATAATTCTGCTCAACATAAGTAGTACTTTGTTCAATTGCGTGATGACTTATTGGACCAACAATAGAGACAAGTTGATTTAATCTAATGGTTGAGTCTGGATCATTTATCCACTGAGGCCGACAGGGAGGCATCGACATTGCCGTCATACTACCGAAAGAACGTCCCATTAAACGCAAATCCATTTTTGAAAGATTTAATTTTTCTTGTACGGCCTCCACGACCTGGGCAGCAATTTCAGCATAATTTTCAACATTAAACTCAGCCTCAAAATTCTTTGCCTTATCACTTCGGCCACAATGTAAAGGGTCAAATAATATAAAATGCGGAGGTTGGCGGCCTGCTTTTTTACTTGTCTTGGTCAAGCTTTCAGCCAGTTCTTCCATAGCAACATGAGTAAATCCTGGTCCGCCAGGAATAAGCAGAACATAGGGCCTGCCATCTGCTTTATTGCCTGTAACCTGGCAATAAATTTCATAGCCTTGTTTGATTTTTAATTTCTGTTTGAGCAAATAGCCTGTCATCTTTATCCTTAAAAAATAATCCCTGTGGACGATTGAATCATATTCAAATTTGAAATCCAAGTATTTCCTACTAACAGGCAACTAATTTTCGATTTCTTTCGATGAAATGGCTGTTTCTTTTGTATTTGCAGGCTTCGGATGAAGCATTATTTGCTCCCGAATTGATATCCTATTTTGCGGAGTTCTTTTATTAAATGCCCTGAAATGTTCTTGTGGACATCAGTCATCGGATGCCAGGCATCCCACCACATCCAGCGTTTAGGGTCTGGATATTGGTAGGTACCTAACCATGGCTGAGTGGTGTTTTTATAATTTCCAGTTTGCTGATTTAGAAAGTTGGAAAAATCAATTAACTGGATGTTGATGTGACTCCCGTTATGTTTAACCGATTCTTTTTTTAAATTAACCAGAAAAACCAGGCGTTGATTGAAGCTGTAAATCTGGTTTTTTACCTGTTCTTTTATTGCGGCATAATGCGCATAGTCAGGCAGGCTCTGATCATTATAAGCAGGCGCCAGAGTAATGTCCGGTAGTGTTAATATGACAAGATGCCTCGCGCCTTTCTCAGTTAATCCGTCGATTGCGTTAATGATATTTTGGGCCGATTGCCCTGGATTGGCATCTGCCTCAATTAAATCATTAACACCGCACCAAATGACAATCAACGAATGGGAGGGATCATTAGCGGGGTGATAGCGATCGATTTGCCATTGTAAGCCAGACCAGTTCATACCATTGTAGTTGCCACTGTCTGTTTTTGCCCCTCCCCAGGCATAGTCTTCTAACTGCAGCCCAGGATAGTTGTGGATGAAGTATTCTGGCCATACGGGTCCGTTAGAATACCGGTTAAATCCACCATATTTGCTGTAACCCTGATCTGAAAGGCTGTCCCCAAATACAATTAAATGATGGATAACAGGATTGGCGAGTACATAAGAAGGGAATAAAAAACAAATAATGATTAGACAATGGCACAGAATATTCATAATGCGACCTTGGTTTATGTTGTTATACTGGTTTTAAGGCTTAATTTACACTGAAACCAGTCTTATTCATGGCAATTTTTCTTTAAT
Organism: Legionella birminghamensis; assembly: GCF_900452515.1. Lineage (NCBI taxonomy): Bacteria > Pseudomonadati > Pseudomonadota > Gammaproteobacteria > Legionellales > Legionellaceae > Legionella > Legionella birminghamensis. Next base: position 1,763,672 of record NZ_UGNW01000001.1, on the reverse strand, counting down.
TCTAGTAAATTAAGCGCTTTTGGTGTGCAAAAAATCACAGGGGATTATTAGGCCATGCTAAATACATTGATGAAAAAAATGTTTGGTAGTCGAAATGAGCGTACCTTGAGGCGCATGGAAAAGGTTGTGCAGGCTATCAATGCATTTGAACCAATGATGCAAAGCTTGAATGATGAGCAGTTGGCGGCTAAAACCCAGGAGTTTAAAGCTCGTCTGGAGCAGGGTGAAACGCTGGATGAAATGTTGGCTGAAGCCTTTGCCGTGGTGCGGGAAGTGTCTGTGCGAACCATGGGGCTGCGGCATTTTGATGTGCAATTGATTGGTGGAATGGTCCTGCATGAAGGCAATATTGCCGAGATGAGAACCGGGGAAGGTAAAACACTGGTAGCCACTTTACCCGCTTACTTGAATGCAATTAGCGGCTTGGGTGTCCACGTGGTTACAGTAAACGACTATCTGGCTCGACGTGACAGCCAGTGGATGAAGCCGATTTATGAATTTCTTGGTTTGACTGTAGGAGTTATTACACCGGACATGCAGCATGCTGCCAAGCAGGAAGCGTATAAAGCGGATATTGTGTATGGTACTAATAATGAATTCGGCTTTGATTATCTGCGCGACAACATGGCTTTCAGCCTCGCTGATAAAGTACAGCGGGAATTAAATTTTGCTATTGTCGACGAAGTCGATTCTATTCTCATTGACGAAGCGCGGACACCCTTGATTATTTCAGGTGCTGCCGAAGGCAGTTCTGACTTTTATGTTAAAGTGAACAAGTTAATTCCCCAATTAAAGAAGCAGGAAGAGGAAGGGGATAACGGCCATTATACCGTTGATGAAAAACAAAAGCAGGCGCATCTCACAGAGTCCGGCCATCAACTGATTGAGGAGTTACTCACTAATGAGGGTTTGCTGGATCCGGGTGAGAGCCTCTACCATGCCAGTAACATCATCCTGATGCATCATGTGAATGCAGCTTTACGTGCCCATGCTATGTTTCACCGTGATGTGGATTATATTGTCAAAGACAATCAGGTTGTTATTGTTGATGAGCACACCGGGCGTACCATGCCTGGCCGCCGCTGGTCTGAAGGCCTCCACCAGGCCGTCGAAGCGAAAGAGCGTGTTGCGATTCAACATGAAAACCAAACCCTGGCTTCCATCACCTTCCAGAATTTTTTCCGTCTGTATAACAAACTGGCTGGTATGACTGGAACAGCGGATACGGAAGCTTATGAATTCCAGCAAATTTATAATTTGGAAGTTGTTGTTATTCCCACTAACCGACAAATGCAACGCCAGGATCAAGCGGATTTGGTTTATCTGACCCAGCAGGATAAGTATGAAGCTATCATCGAAGATATTCGGGATTGCATCACCAGACGCCAGCCTGTGCTCGTAGGAACGGCTTCAATTGAAGCCTCTGAACTGGTCAGCCGATTATTAAATAAGGCTGCCATTAAGCATCAGGTGCTTAACGCCAAATTCCACGAGAAAGAAGCCCATATTATTGCTGAAGCAGGCCGGCCAGGTGTAGTAACGATTGCTACCAATATGGCAGGCCGCGGAACCGATATTGTGTTAGGTGGAAGTCTGTCGGCCGCCCTGGCTGAACTGCCTCCCGAAGCTTCGGAAGCTGATCGTGAGAAAGTGAAATCTGAATGGCAGCAGCGTCATGATGAAGTATTGAAAGCAGGGGGGTTAAGGATCATTGGCTCTGAGCGCCATGAGTCCCGTCGTATCGATAACCAGTTGCGCGGAAGGGCGGGCCGGCAAGGTGATCCAGGCAGCAGCCGGTTTTACCTGTCGCTGGAAGATAATTTAATGCGTATCTTCGCATCAGAGCGGGTTGCCAATATGATGCGCCGCCTGGGGATGAAGCCGGGCGAACCGATTGAGCATAATCTGGTTACAAAAGCCATTGAGAATGCGCAGCGTAAATTGGAAGGGCATCATTTTGATGTGCGTAAACAATTGCTTGATTACGATAATGTCGCTAATAATCAGCGTAAAGTGATCTATAGCCAACGTGCTGAAATTATGGCGATGGATGATCCTAAAGATGTGGTCAATTCCATGCGGGAAGATGTCATATTTGGGCTGGTTGATAGTTACATACCCCCGCAAAGCCTTGAAGATCAATGGGATTTAAAAGGTTTATCGACTACTCTGCAGGAAGATTTCCAAATCAAAGCGGATGTTGAAGGCTGGGTTGAAAATGATCACTCACTGCAACCAGAGGAAATCCGCGATCGCATTTTTGCTTTATGTTTGAACCGTTATGAAGAGAAAGAGAAACTGGCAGGGCGGGAAGTACTAGCTCAATTTGAAAAATCGGTCATTCTGCAAACCATGGATACACAATGGCGAGAACATTTAGCTGCAATGGACCATTTGCGTCAGGGAATACATCTGCGCGGATATGCCCAGAAAGATCCCAAGCAGGAGTATAAGCGAGAAGCATTTACCCTGTTTACGATGATGCTCGACAATCTGAAATACGATATTATTCGCCTGTTAACTTCTGTCCAGGTGCAGACTGAAGAGGATGTCAATGCCGTTGAGGAGCAACGCCGTTCTGAGCAAGTTCAGAAAATGCAGTTTATCCATGAAGACGAATCTGCTATGGCTCAAAGCAATCAGGAAGAAGCCGGACAAACTACATTTCGCCGGACTGAGCAAAAAGTCGGGCGCAATGAACCTTGTCCCTGTGGTTCCGGCAAGAAATACAAAAGCTGCCACGGAAGTTTAGTGTGAAAGTAGCGGTTGCGGTTATTCTGGATAGCGCCAAGAAAATTTTAATTACCCAAAGGCCTCTGCATGTTCCACATCCAGGGGCTTGGGAATTTCCGGGCGGTAAGGTAGAAGACCTTGAAAGCCCATCGGAGGCATTGATTCGGGAAGTGTATGAAGAGGTGGGGTTGGCTGTAGAGCGTTTTGATTTTCTAGGCGAAGTGGTTCATTCCTATGGGCCAAAATTAGTGCAGCTTCAGGTGTTCCTAATTTCCAAATTTGCAGGCACTGCAGCCTGTAATGAGTCCCAACTTGATTTAAGATGGGTAAGTTTCCAGGAGCTGAATGATTTTGAGTTTCCGGAAGCCAATCTTAAGATTATTTCTATGATTGAGGATAGCTTTTCGTCAGCAGTGTCTGAATAGGGATTGCTTCGCCATGGGCTCGCAATGACGGCGGATCGTCTTTGCGAACAAAGTGAAGCAATCCAGCATAGTGCCGGTAGGGTGGAGAGTCTTTACAAGCCGCTTCTTAAAGTGAGCACATCACAAGCCGCATGATGCATCACTGCATTGGCCGTGCTGCCTAAAAAGGAAGGCATATTGGAGCTATGGCTGCCTAGAATGACTAAATCACAGCCTAATTCATTAATTTTCTCTAAAATGTGCTGAGAGGCAGAACCAATTTCAATATACTGTTGCGCAACGGGAACATCCAGACTTTCACCTAGCAAACCCATAACCGTTTGTGCATCCTCCTTGGAAGGCTTGGCAATTTCAGCAAATCCTAGGCTTTGTGCAAATTGAAGTGATTTGGGTGGTTCAATTACATGAAGAAAATAAATTTGTGCATCAAATGCTTTCGCCAGCTTAACCGCTTGCTGGCACCATGCCATATGATTTTCCCTTAAGTCTGTCGCGTGTAGGATTTTTTTATACACGATAGCATCATCCATAAAACAATTGTCTCTATCATTGTAGTTTCTTTAATATAAAACAACAACCTGCGGATTCGACTTCGCTGAGATTTATAGCCCAGCTTATTGGTATTTATGCAGGGAAGGTGAATATGTCCCCCGGTGTATCCGTAGGTTCTGCGGGAGGTAAATAAGAAGTTTGTTTGATAGAGAGGAATCCTTTTTTCACCAGCATCATTGCAGTACTTATTTTGTGTTCTGAGCGCATTGCGGCCGGCTTTAATTTCTTGACATTGGCATTCTCCTCATTACCCCCAGAATCAACCGATCGTTTCGATAAAGGCTCCTGCGTATCATCTGTCAGATGATCCTGGAATATTGGCGAAGACATGTCCAGCAAAGCAGATGCAGCAGCGAATTCGTCGCTTGATTGTGTAAAACTGGTTGCCTCTGTTGTGGGTAAGCAGAAGGGAGCTTCCAAGTGATTGTCACCAGTAAAACGAAATAATATGGTTGGGGTAGAGATTTTTCCGCGCGTATTTAAAAATTCGCCAAGTCCCTGCAGGAATATGCATTTGCTTACATAGCTTCGGATATCGTTTGAAATGTTGAACGATTTATTCACAGCATTACCCATTTCAATGGCAATAAATCCACCGACGCTCAGTCCATTGCATGCTTGTTTAATCAATGTATACAGAAAATTTTCACGCCATGTTTCGTAATTATTATACAGAACGTGGGATTGATTATTTCCTGGATACTTTTCTAAATTAAAATAAGGGGGAGAAGTATACATTAATTCATTAGTCTGATTATTCGGACAAAGCTCCGCGGAGGTGCAATTTTCCATTGGCTTATTGTATATGAAGGATTGAAAGCCTTGTGGCTGATGCTCGTCAACAAGCCCTTTATAGGCCGACTCCAAGCTGGTGTTAGGATCTGTGCCTACATAGCGCTCGAGACCCAGCACGGCGGCGCCAAATGCACCAACAAGGCGATCGCCCCAGCCCATGCACAAGTCAAGATAGCGTTTAATATCTGCATTGTATGTCTTTGTCAGAAAATGAATCAGAACACCTACATAAAGCGGATGGGATTGATTGACACCATATTTTCTCATAAGTTCAAATCGGATTTTCGCTGGTGTGAGCTCCATAGAAAATCTGTCAAATTGATAGGAATCCAGTGTTTCTGTTGCCCTTCTTGCCTTCATTGCTTTTTGACGAAGAATTCCACAGAACATGGAGGTCATGTTGTCCTGACTCCATACACTGATGGGGGAATGATTTGCATCTCCCCGCCGCCCAGTACTGACTGCATAACGCTGTAAGTGGGTATAGCTCCGTGAAAGCATAGCGCCAGCCATGTCTTGTGGAAAGCTGCTATCGAACTTCACTGGTCTAAGCTTGGCATTTCCGCTGCGAATCTGAGTTAAAAGTTTTTGTAAATCTTTCAAATCACTTGCAGCATCAAGCTGGCTTATTTTTTCAAAAGGAAATGGAATATTTTGCGCTCTGATTTCTTTAACCAACCTTAAACCAATCATTTGACAGACCAGGAATTCTATCGCATCCACTTTCAGGGCACGTTGCGCTGGCGTGTAGGAGGGATAACTGCTTTTAACGTAATCCTGAACTTTTGATAATTTGCTTTTGAAATAGTCTGCTGAGATTAAAGTTTGTTCATTCATAAATGCGAAAGAATCGCTAATTAAGATTGAAATGATTAGTGTTCGCAATGGTTCGTTTTTTATAAATTCTTTTTCAGTGGGGATATAATCCAAAGGTTCAAAATTATTCTTGTTTTTATTCTGGGAAAAATAAATAAAATCATTCATATCCTGGAATTTGATATTCCTATAAGCTGAGCAATCAATATTGTAATAAGTACCAAGCAATTTTATTATTTGCTCCGCGTGCATTAAAGTTCGAGACATTACCCATTTCACCAAGCTTGAAAGCCTGTATTTTATTCAGTAGCGGGATGGGTTGTCAATAAATGGGGCAGCTAATGCATGTTTTGTTATTTCGATGTAAAGCAGGTTCGAATGGGGTATTTGGCGATTGAGTCAGAAACCTTACTGCCGTTGGGTAGACAAAGATCCGGTGCAATTTCCAGTAAAGGAAGGAACATAAAGTCGCGCTCTAACAAGCGAGGGTGTGGGATTTGGAGCTCCGGGTGTTGTGAGTCAATTGAACCGAAAATGAGTATATCAATATCCAATGTGCGGGAGCCCCAGCGTATTCTTCGAATTCTACCAAATCTTTTTTCAATTTGTTGGCATTTCTGCAGCAAAACAAAAGGGGATAGCTGAGTTTTGACTTGAACAACCGTGTTACAAAATGAAGGTTGTACTTTTCTGCCCCAGGCGAGGCTCTTATAAAACCCGGCTTTTTTTAGAAGCCGGGTTTTGGGTAAACGGGCAACTGCCTGAATGGCAGTTCGGATTTGCCTTTCAGGCCTTTTCAAATTACTCCCCAAAGCTAGATAGCAAATCATTATGAAACCGATTTGCTTCGGTATCTTCGTCTGGGTTTGCGCGAAGGCGGAGGCGATATTTCGCTGATCATCTCATGCTGTCGTGTCTCGTCAGCATCCTGAAAACTCGTCCACCATTGGGCAAGATCCATAGACTCATCACCAGCAAGTGCACGTAAGGCTAGAAAATCAAAAGCAGCTCTAAAACGAGGGTGCTGTAAAAGATTAAACGCCCGGCCTCCATGCCGCTTGGTAAAGCGGAATTGGAGAAGCCAGATTTCACGAATGACCTGGGTATAGCGTTTGGGAATAGCAATGACTTTATTCTGCTCAAAAATAACATGGTTCATTGCTTTTTCAAGTGCCGCTAAAGGTGGCAAATTTTCTGCCTCTTGATAAATACTGGCCTGTCGTTTCAAAGGGAACCATAGTAGTACGGCAAACAGGAATGCTGGAGTTACCGGCTTATTGCCCTGGATTCTGGTATCAGTACTTTCCAGTGCAATACCTAATAATGCACTGACTGGATACTCCGAGCTGAGCAGCTGGGAGGTTTGTGTAAATAACTCTTCGAATAATCCATGCTCAATCAGAAGGCGTTGAACAGCTTCACCTTGGCCGCACTGATAAAGTTTGGTTATTTCATCAAATAACCTTGAACTGGAAACATGACGAATCAGTGAGCTCATTTTCTTTAATGGCTTTGCAGTTGCCGCTTCCAGATCAAAATTCAATTTGGCGCTAAAGCGAATCGCGCGCAGCATTCGGACAGGATCTTCCTGATAGCGAACGTCAGGATTACCAATCATGCGTAGTTGCCTGCGATGGATGTCTTCGACACCGCCGGTGAAGTCCACTATCGAAGAATCTTCAATGTTATAATAAAGTGAATTCACGGTAAAATCCCGGCGCCAGGCATCCTCGTCAAGACTGCCATAGACATTATCACGAACCAGCATGCCGCGTTCATTGACCTCCTGGCTTTCATCAACTGACTGATTACCGCGGAATGTAGCTACTTCAATAATATCACGGTGAAAAATGATATGAACTAATTTGAAGCGGCGGCCAATAATGCGGGCGTTTCTGAATAAACTTCTTATTTGATTAGGAGTAGCATTAGTGGCAACATCAAAATCTTTAGGAGCCTGGCCTAATAACAGATCCCGGACGCTTCCACCTACCAAATAGGCCTGAAACCCTGCACCATTCAGGCGATTTAAAACCTTCAAGGCATTTGGGCTAATATCCGTTTTCGAAACATTATGATGACTGCGCGGTATAATGAAGCTGGCTTCAATGGGAATATGCTTTCCTCTGCTCTTCCGCAGCAGCTTTTTGATTAACTTAATTATTGTGGTCACCTAAATAAAGATTGTATAACGCTGTCTATTATAGCTAAGATATGTAATAAAGTGAAATGGTTATGTGTAAATTTAAGTCAGATGTTTATTCCTGTTAAAAGTTCAGCTTTTATAGTCACGTTTTCAAGCCGATGAGAATTAAGAAATGGATATATTGGAAATTATTTTTAGTCTGTTAGCGCTAATTATATTGGAAATTGTTTTAGGGATAGACAATCTGATTTTTCTATCGATACTGACTGAAAAATTACCAGCAGAACAACGCCGATCCGCGAGGCGATGGGGACTTACATTTGCATGGGTAACCCGATTATGTTTGCTGGCTTCAGCAATCTGGCTGGCAAAACTTCAGCATCCATTATTTTCAATTGGGGAATTCTCTTTTTCTGGACGGGATATTTTTCTTTTCGCTGGCGGCGCATTTCTAATTGTTAAGGCTACTCAGGAAATTCATGATGAAGTGGGTGAAGAACCTGCAATGATGATTAATAAGTCGACCAGAAAAACAACATTTAAAGGTGTTATTACGCAAGTTGCAATAATGGATGTGGTATTTTCGCTGGATAGTGTTTTAACGGCAATTGGGTTGACTACCCGCTTTTGGGTAATGGCGATTGCAATCTCCTGTGCTATTTTGGTTATGATCTATGCCAGTGAGTCTGTCAGCCGTTTCATTGATAAACATCCAACCATTAAAATGCTGGCTTTATCATTCCTTATTCTGATTGGGACGGTTCTGATTGCCGACAGCTTCTCTTTTCATGTTCCGCGAGGCTATATTTATTTTGCTATGGGTTTTTCAATTAGTGTGGAATTGCTCAATATATTTAGACGTTCTCGACGCAAACAAAGAAAAGCCAGTAAATAAGTACGTTGCAGATTAAGGTCTTTCATCTTGAGGCAATGGCAACCTGGTTTACCGGGCTTTTAAGCCATTGTATTCATTACATCTTCAAGGACTGCGAAATTTTTGCAGACAGGACAGAAAATAAAAGCTTTATTTTAGGTTGTTGAAAAGCGATTTGCCTTAGTTTAAGAAAAGCCTTGGTAAATTTAAAGATACCGTCTTTCAAAAGTGCATAAGCTGCTTTATTTTGTGCCAGTGCCTGTAAAAACTCCTCTCGGTTGGAATAATTAATTAATGCTGGTTCAGGGTTTGAGGCAATATATTGAAGCTTCCTGGTTACAGGATCGTCGCTTTTCATCAGTTCATTTAAAATATCAGGTGGAACAGTCATTAAATTGACTCCTGCCACTGAGAGCACCTGTTGCTTGTCTCTAAAACTGGCTGCCATGATTTCAGTAGACATTGAGTGGCCCGTATAATAGTTAATGATACTTTGTATTAACTCTACCCCAGGCGATTGAGGGGATGGAATATTATGGCTGGAAAAATAATCGTTTAATCTGCCTACGAAAGGGGAGATTAATGTCGCTTTGGCCTGAGCGCAGGCGGCTGCCTGAATTAATGAAAAAACCAGTGTCAAATTACAATGAATTTCCTGTTTTTCCAATTCTTCCGCTGCTTTAATGCCTTCCCAACTGGCAGCTATTTTGATTAAAATCCGGTTTCGAGAGATGCCTTTCTTCTCATAGAGAGATATCAGGTATTGCGCTCGCCTCACCGTTTCTTTTGTATTGAAGGATAAACGAGGATCCAGTTCGCTTGAAATTCTGCCAGGAATAATCTGTAAGAGTTCTGCACCAATTTCTGTAATAAAGCCTGCGGCAAAGCGGATGGATTGCGGATAGCCAGAGTTATCGTCCTGTTTCGATTCTGCGAGAATTTTATTTAATATTGGCTGGTAACCAGTATTCAATGCTGCATCGAGGATCAGTTTCGGGTTGGTGGTAGCATCACGGGTTTGAAATAGTTTGAGCAGTTGAATATCGCCTGTATCGGCAACTATCTCCGAATATTGCTTGAGTTGTTCTAACTGATTCATTAGCGCCTTCACTTATAATCGCTTTTTCTAGCTGTCTGGAAAAAGCGATTAACTATTCCCGGATATTTCAAGAATAGCAATAATTTGTGAAAACTGCGGAGAATCTAAAATTATTCTTCTATTTCAATCATCTCGAAATCTTCTTTCCCGGCACCGCAATCTGGACAGAACCAATTTTCGGGAACATCTTCCCAGCGAGTACCCGGCTCAATCCCGTCTTCGGGCCAGCCTTCCTGTTCGTCGTAAATAAAGCCACAAATGACACAAATGTATTTTTTGAATTCCTGCATGGATAAGAATCTCTAAATTTAAAAAAGCTGTAATTTAACGATTGTCTATAGTCTTGTAAAGTTACAAGTATAGGTGGGTGGTTATTTTTGATCAAATGGTTAAAAAAAGGTAGAATTAAGTCCTTTCTTAGGCAAGGAGTAGTCATGAGTTATTCGCAACAACTTTTCAATGAGGCTCAGGCCGTAATTCCTGGCGGTGTTAATTCGCCTGTTCGTGCATTCAGAGGGGTAGGTGGAGAGCCTGTTTTTTTTAAACAGGGGAAGGGCGCTTATTTAATCGATGCGGATAACCGTCATTACATCGACTATGTTGGCTCATGGGGCCCCTTAATTTTAGGCCATTGTCATCCCAAGGTCATCGAAGCAGTTACTGAGGCTTTACAAAATGGGATGAGTTTTGGAGCGCCTACTGAGTTGGAAGTTCGCCTCGCAGAGAAAATTATTCAATTAATGCCTTCCATTGAGAAAGTACGAATGGTTAATTCTGGCACAGAGGCCACCATGACCGCTATTCGATTAGCCAGAGGCTTTACCGGCAAGAATAAAATTATCAAGTTTAATGGCTGTTATCATGGCCATAATGATAGCTTATTGGTTAAAGCAGGATCTGGCCTGCTAACGCTGGGCATCCCTTCAACTCCTGGAATTCCTGCAAGTATTACAGAGCATACCCTGACTGCAGACTTCAACGATCTCGCCTGCACGGCCCAGTTATTTGAAACATATCAAAATGACATTGCAGCAGTTATTCTTGAGCCGGTTGCTGGCAATATGGGCTTTGTTCTACCTCGCCCAGAATTCCTTAATGGTTTACGCGAGCTTTGTGATCACTATAATGCCTTGCTGATTTTTGACGAAGTAATGACTGGATTTCGTGTCGCCTTGGGAGGTGCGCAGTCTGTTTTCAACATCGAACCTGATTTAACTACCTTGGGTAAAGTGATTGGCGGAGGCATGCCGGTAGGTGCGGTTGGCGGCAAGGCGTCCATTATGAGCCATCTTGCTCCGGAAGGTAAGGTTTATCAGGCTGGAACTTTGTCTGGCAACCCTCTGGCCATGGCTGCTGGCCTGGCAACCTTGACAGAGATTGAAAAGCCTGGTTTTTTTGAGAATCTTGACTTGACTACCAAAGCATTGATTCAGGCTTTGGCTGAAGCAGCAAAGTCTCTGAATGTTCCGTTTTGTTCAGCCTCTTTAGGGGGAATGTTTGGTTTCTGCTTTAGTGAACTCCCACAGGTCTTTAGCTATGCGGACATCGCCTCATCCGATGAAGAACTGTTCAAACGCTTTTATCATGGCATGCTAAGAAAAGGCGTGTATTTTGCACCTTCTTTATATGAAGCCGGCTTTGTCTCCTCTGCGCATCAAAAAGAAGAAATTCGATTGACTCAGGAAGCTGCAGTTGATGTGTTGGATGAGTGCCTGAAGGTTCGCGCTTAGTCAGCTGAACCCCGAATTTCCGGGGCTTTGACCGCGGGGATTCGGGGGCGGTCAGGTCAGGCGGCCTGGATGCAGAATATGAGACTCGGGGTTGCCATCATTCTTTTAAAGAAAAGACCTTTTCCGCAATCATTGCTTCTTCATCACCCCGTATAACCAGAATATTATGGCCAACATCCGAGATATTAAGGCAAGCCTCCACTGTTTCAGCATTTTTTTCTTCATCGATAAAAAAATTGAAATGCTTCAACGGGGTCAAAATCATTTTACGGATTAATGAAGCATTTTCCCCGACACCGCCGGTAAAAATAAGGGCATCGAGCTGTTCTAACTGGCTTAAATAAGCACCGATAAACTTTTGGATACTATACACATACATATGAACTGCCAATTTTGCATCCGGATCGCCTTCGGCAAAGCGCTTTGTCAGATTGCGCATGTCATTATCCCGGGCAATCCCGTAAAGACCGCTATTTTTGTTTAATAACGAGTCAACTTCACCGGCGCTAAGGCCTTTATCCAGGAGGTAGAGAGGAATGGCAGGATCAATATCACCGCAACGTGTTCCCATGACCAGGCCGGCCAGTGGGGTTAATCCCATTGATGTATCAGCAGATACTCCCCGTTTGATTAAGCAAGCGCTTGCACCATTTCCCAAGTGAAGGCTGATAAAATTACAGGCACTGAGCGGCTTATCGAGAAACTGGGCGGCGCATCTGGCTACATATTCATGATTAATTCCATGAAATCCATAACGTCTGATTTGGTATTGCCTGCTTACATCCATGTTGATTGGATAATGATAAACATGAGCAGGCATCTGATGATGAAAACCTGTATCAAATACCGCAACGTGAATTGCTTCAGGAAAATTCTCCTGCGCTAGTTCAATCCCCAGTACATTGACAGGGTTATGAATAGGGGCCAGAAAGTTTAATTCTTTGATCTGTTTAAGTTTTTCAGGCGTAATAAGAGTCGGTTCGAACAAATCCGTACCCCCATGCACGACGCGATGACCTATGCGGGAGATGGGATGATCAACCAGATCTGAGTTCAGGCGGGAAGATAATAAGGCGAAAGCCTCTGCGTGGTTGCTAAACTGATGTTCTTCCACTGAACTTTTTTTAAAATGATGATGCCATTTACCTAAAGGCTCGCCAATACCCTCCATCAAACCGCCAAGCAAAAGCTTATGTTTTTTATTTGATAAACTATAGGCTTTATATTTAATGGAAGAACTGCCCGCATTGATTGAAAGAATATTCATAATTTTTCCCGGTTAACCTGAATGGCAGTCACCAGAATGGTATTGATGACATCCTGGGGTGTGCAGCCTCTGCTTAAATCATTAATGGGTTTATTAAGTCCGAGTAAAACAGGGCCGATGGCCAAGGCGCCGCTTTCTCGCTGTACTGCTTTGTAAGTATTATTACCGGTGTTTAGGTCCGGAAAGATAAGAACATTAGCTCTACCCGCCACTTTTGAATCAGGCATTTTTTTCGCAGCCACTTCGGGATCAACAGCAGCATCATATTGTAAAGGACCTTCCGCTGCTAATTTGGGATGTTTTTTACGAAGAATATCCATGGCGTTTGCTACTTTTTCAACACTTTGCCCTTTACCCGATTCGCCGGAAGAATAAGACAATAATGCCACTTTAGGACTGATCCCAAGTCGTCTTGCCATGTCGACCGCCTGCTCTGCAATCTCCGCCAGGGTCTGGCTGTCCGGCTCTGGATTTATCGCGCAATCCCCATAGATTAAAACCCGGGTAGGCATGCACATGATAAAAACTGAGGAAACTTTGGATATGCCCTGTTTTGTTTTAATAATCTCCAGGGCAGGGCGGACTGTATCCGCAGTAGTATGAGCGGCACCTGAAACCATGCCGTCCGCTTCCCCGATGTAAACCATCATGGCAGCAAAATAATTGACATCTGTCATCCGTTCAAGGGCAATAGGAAAATTAATATTTTTATGTTGTCTTAATTTGAAATATTCATTCGCGAAAATTACTTTATCAGTTGATTTCTCAATATCAATAATGCGGACATTGGGAAGTTCCAGCTCAAGACGCTTAGAGTGCATTTTAATTTTCTGCGGATCACCAAGCAGGGTAATTTTTACAACATTGCGCTTAAGTAAATAATCAGCCGCAATCAGAATACGGCTGTCCTCTCCTTCGGGTAGAACAATATGGCATTTTCTTTCCCTTGCTTTTCGAATCAACTCATAGAGGAAGATAGCAGGGCTCATTGAGGGAGTATGTGCTTTGCTGCTCAGCATTCTTAAGAGAGGTTGTGATAAATAGGGGACCATGGCCTGAGCCGCGATTTTAACCCGTCCCTCATCAGAAACATCCAGGCTAAATTTGGCCGAATACAATCGGGTAGCTGTCTCATAGGTCTTGTATTCTACCAGCAATACCGGAAAGCAATGTTCCAGACCGGAAATAATGTTTCGTATAATGATGCCGGGCTTTTCCCCGCCAGTCAGAACAATTCCGGCGATTTTGGGATAGTTTGCGGACTGCTCGGCAAGCAATGCCCCTAAAAGAACATCGATTCGGTCATCAGGGGTAATAATCAGCATACCATTGCGATCTAAGCGTGATTCCAGAAAATTACCGATAGTCTTGGCTGCAACGGTAAACTCACGCACAGGACGATCCAGTTCATTCCTGCCGCATAGTACGTCGGCATTTAGCAATTGAGCAATGGCCCGGACTGATGGGCTGGATAATTGTTCAAACTCTGGAATAATAACTACAAAGGGAATAAATGGAAAATGCCCGGTGAATAATAATTCTGCTTCCGTTTCATCGTGAACGCGGCTGACAATAATGCCGGCTACAGCAACATGCGAGCGTTTGCACATTTCAATTGCTGTATTCAACACAGCAAGCGTATGATCAAGTGTGCGGTCTTTTGAAGAGACAACCAGAAACAAAGAGCAATTTAACTGATAAGCCATGTTTATATTAAACTGGAACTCATAAACATCATTGTCGCTTTCAAAATCAGTTCCTTCAAAATAATCAAGTACTGATGAATTCTCAACCTGTGTTTTCTCTAAAACCATTCCCAGAAGATCATCCGGCTGTGTTCGCATCAGGGAAATAGCCTGATTAACGTCCATTATTGCTGGAACTGGTGAACCGGTCGTTTTTTCCAATAAGCATTTCTGAGCATCGTCTTTTTCACTGAAAAGCTTAAAACAGCGGAAGGCAATTTGTTCTGCAATGAAGGTTGAAACTATGCCAAGGGAAATAAATGATTTTCCAGCTCGTTTCTCAATACCGGTAAGATATATCTTTTTATGCATATTGTTTCTACCGTGGTCAGTCTTAGTTGATTTTAGACTATATGAATGCTTAAGTTAAGAAAAAATAATACAGTTTTTATGAATTATATACTTCCTCATAAAGGTAGTAATATCCCCATACTATAAATTTATCGATCCCGCATAGACAGCTTTCTCATTGCATGGCATAGTCATTTGGAACAATCTAAGAAAAGGATGTATTGTGCCGGCAGAGGACAGAATCAAATCAGCTTCAATTAATTGGCCGCAAGGTGTGTTTGCTCTGTTTTGTATTCAGATTTTCTCTACTTTAAGCTTTAGTGTCCTCTATTCTACCCTGGTCCTTTATATGACGGGCCCTTTGACACTGACGGCGCAGAATGCCAACAGTATTATGGGGGTATTCGTTGCTTTCAATTTCGCCCTCCACTTACTGGGCGGATGTATGGGCGGGCGTTATTTCTCCAACCGCATGTTATTCAGTATTGGTATGCTTGCGCAGATTATTGGCTGTGTTCTGCTCTCAACAGAAAGCATGACCTGTCTTTATTATGGGCTTGCTGCATTTCTTACTGGTTGTGGTTTGAATGTCACTTGTATCAACTGCATATTAACGCAGCTGTTCACGCCTGAGGATACGCGAAGGGAAACCGCTTTTTTGTATAATTATGCAGGCATGAATATCGGTTTCTTCGTTGGTTTTAGCCTAAGCGGCTATTTCCAGCTTTTTCAGGGCTATGAACGCCTGTTTTTATTAAGCAGTCTGGGAAACCTCATAGCACTGGTGATTTGCCTCTATAATTGGTCGTCATTGGCGGATAAGGACACAAGTTATGCACGCTTATCCAAACCGAAACAGAAAAAATCCCTTCTGTTGGGCATGCTTATGGTTGTACTGTTATTCCTGGCATTACAGCCGTTACTTCATTTTGCAGAATTTGCAAACAAACTCGTATTAATAACCGGTGCGATAATGCTGCTCGTTATTTACTGTCTTGCACGAGCACAAGACAGTGCTGCAGCTCGTGAAAAAATTTATGCCTTTATTGTACTAATGGCCGTCAGTGTGGTGTTTTGGACCTTATATCAAATAGGCCCAATGGGATTGACTCATTTCATCGATCATAATGTGCAGCGTCATTGGTTATTTGTGACCATCCCGCCTCAGTGGTTTCAAAATATTAATACCATCTGTATCGTTTTGGGAGGTCCGCTCTTAAGCATTATCCTTAACAGGCTAAGGTCAAGAAATATCGGTGTAAATATCCCTACCCAGTTTGCTATCGCCCTGGTCTTCATCGGCATTGCCTTTTCAATATTGCCAGTGGGCATTAGCCATGCGGACGCAAGAGGTTTAACTTCACCGCTCTGGGTTATCAGCAGCTTTGTTTTACAAAGCGCAGGTGAGTTATTAATTTCACCCATAGGTTATGCCATGATAGGCAGCCTGGCACCCGCTTCCCTTCAAGGAGTAATGATGGGAATGTGGATGCTCACCAGCGGGGTTGGCGCAACACTATCCAGCTACAGTTCAAACTGGATGACGGCAGGCATGGATAGTTTCGATCCTGCCTTCACAAATCCCGGATACAGCCGCGTCTTCCTTATCCTGGGCCTATCAGCCATTGCTGCCGGCTTTTTGCTATTTGTTTTAGCACCGATGCTGAAAAGATGGATGATTAATCAATCCACTACTATTAATTCCCAGGGAGCAGACCAGCCGATCTCTCTAGCGAAGGCTAACCGAATTCCCGCAGCCATAGACCAATCGAATTCCCGCGGCATAGACCGCGGGACCCATTTGAGCGGATAGATAGGCTCCGCGGTCGGTGCCCATAGCTATCTACACAAATGCATTAGCTAACGAATAGAAACAGTCTAACCCAAATTGAGATATAAGCTGAGTTTGGCTGTCTAAAATTTGTGAGGCTCACTCAGACATGGATCCCCCGGTCGAAGCCGCGCGAATTCGTTCTGTTTGGCACGGGGATTCTTAAGGCCTGCTTGTCCTCCCTGCGCTAATCAGGATAAACTCCCGATTGTTGTTATCAACTGAGCGGCTGCGGTGAGTAATCCCTTTATACCTGTAGAAACTGCCAAACCTCCTAAAGTGAATAGTCCAGCTTCTCTTGCTGAGATAAGTCATGCTTTTCTTGAAGCGAATGATCTGGTTAATCGCTGGCTTGCGCTTTGTCCGCAAAAGTATTTTTGCATTGGGGAGACAGGATTTGGCAATGCCTTGAATTTTCTTTCAACATGGCATGCCTGGCTAAGATACGCGCCAGAAGAAGCGATATTATATTATTACAGTTGCGAAAAGCATCCTCTCAAGGCAGGGGACTTAAAAAACTATCTGGAGCAGTGGAGTGAATTTGATGCACTTGCCGGCGAACTGGTAAAACAATATCCTGTCCTGACCCCCGGTTTTCATTTTCTTTCATTATCTAATGGCCGTGTCAGATTAATCCTAATGTTAGGAGAGGCCAGTTCGTGTTTCCAGCAGCTGCTATGCTCTGGCGATCTTAAGCTTGACTCTAATCTGGAGTGCGCTCAATTCGATGCCTGGTATTTGCCTGGTAATAGTGAAACCCTGACACAGGACCTATTTAAAACAATTGCCTTATTATCCAGACCTGGATGTACATTTGCCGGGTTCTTGGAAGAGAACGCTGTTAAAGATAATTTGCACAACTGTGGTTTCAGGATAAATCAACAAAAGCAAATGCCGGCAGGTGAGTTTTTAGAAGCGCGTTATAGCGCAAGCAGGCGGATAACCGCATGGCACGCTTCAGTAAAACGGGAGTTTAAAGAAAAGAAGGCCATTATTGTCGGTGCAGGACTTGCGGGGGCAATGACTGCCTGCGCATTGGCAAAGCGGGGCTGGGAAGTAAGGTTGATTGAACAGCGGGCAAGTCATGCCCAGGGCGCATCAGGGAATAGCCAGGCGATTTTATACCCTCAATTATCTGCTTTTAAGTCACCTTTGACAGATTTTATGCTGATGGCCTATTTATACGCTGTACGATTTTATCAGCAGATTCCTTCAATTAATGACTTTGCCGATTTAAGCGGGATTTTACAAGTCGCATATAGCGGCAAGGAACGCAAATTACAATCAAGCCTCAAAAACTGGCTCGTCCTTTATCCCGAACTGGCGTCTTGGATTAACGCCAATGAAGCATCATTGAAAGCAGGAATTGCCTTAAGTGAGGGGGGGCTATTTATCCCGGCTTCAGGCTGGATTGATATACCGCAATTATGCGGTTCTTTGCTGCAGCATCCACAAATCGAAATTTACGCGAACTCAACGGTTTCCGAAATCAATCATGAAAACGGACAATGGTTTACCAACAATTTACAGGCTGATGTACTTGTATTGGCAAATGGGTACCAGGCCGGCGAATTTACTCCGACGCAGTGGTTACCCCTAAAACGTATTAAAGGCCAAATGACCTGGATAGATCAATCAACTGAAAGCAGCGCCCTGAAACGCCCGATATGCGGTGAGGGCCATGTTCTTCCCGCCAGGAATGGTTTGCATGCATTAGGAGCGACCTATGAGCTGCAGTTTGACCATTTGGATACGAATGAAAGGGCTAATCAAGTGAACCTGCAAAAGCTCGATCAACTTGCGGGAAATATAAACTGGCACCGAGCTGCCAAAGACCAATGGGCAGGTATCCGGACGGCGGCGCCTGATTATCTTCCTGTAGTCGGACCTGTACCGGATAAGCCGCTCTTTCAGCAGCGTTTTGCAAGGCTTGTCGATGATTCCAAACGCTGGCTGGCGGTAGAAGGGGCCTTTTTACCTGGATTATACATTTGTGCAGGATTTGGCTCACGCGGCCTCACCAGTGTCCCTGTTTGCGCGGAGTGGCTTGCTTCTGTAATAAATAATGAGCCAGGTTTTATGCCCAGAGATATTGTGAGGGCACTTTCAGCGGGCCGGTTTTTAATAAAAGACATTGTTTTGGGTAAGAACGGAAATGCTGGTCAAAAAATGGATGTGACGTTCAAATAATTTTTTCTTGCTTATATGGGCTGAGATAGTTAATCTTCGCCCCATTAGTCTATGAGCGAGGTTTTTGTTGTGTTAAGTATTGAAATTTTTCAAATTGATGCATTCACTGACAAGATTTTTCATGGCAACCCTGCAGCAGTCTGTCTTCTAAGTGATTGGTTAAATGATGAATTAATGCAAGCCATTGCCGTTGAAAATAATTTATCAGAGACTGCGTTTGTAATAGAAACAAGCAATGGATTCCACATCCGCTGGTTTACACCTAAAGGTGAAATCACCCTCTGCGGCCATGCAACCTTAGCCGCCGGTTTTGTACTGTTTGAACTAGGCAAGTGCAACGGTGATATTGTTCATTTTTCCAGCATGGGCGGACAATTGAGCGTTAAAAAGAAAGCTGATCGCTTTACACTTGATTTCCCAAAGTTAGCTTATTCCCAGATACAGGCGACTGAGCCGTATGAGGGCCTGATTGATCAGAATGTATTGGCATTTTTTGAGAGCGAGCTGGATTATGTCTTTCTACTTCATGATGAAAACGACGTAGCGCAGGCGCAGATTGATTATAGATCCCTTAGCCTCTTACCCAAACGGGGTTTAATTATCACCGCCTGTGCCGAAGGCTATGATTTTTATTCCCGCTGTTTTTACCCCAGGCATAATATAGCTGAAGACCCGGTAACCGGATCGGCACATTGTGTGCTCGCCCCATTCTGGTCCGATCGTTTGCATAAAACCTCGCTGAAAGCAATTCAGGGCTCGTTTCGGAAAGGGGAACTGTGGTGCGAGGTGTCGGCTGATAGAGTGTATATCTCTGGCAGCTGTAAATGGTATCTGAAAGGACATTTGGTGATTTAAATTTATTGCATGGCAAGTTCCAATATTTTGGTTTATGCTGAATAAGTCGTCGGTAAAGACGATTTTCAAAAATAAACTAAGGATAGTTAAAATGATGATGAATGATTGGAACAGTGTTATTTTTTTAAAAACTGATAAAACCTCTTCTGATATGATGAAGGGCATGTCTAAATGGGAAGGTGTTGAAGGCATGTGGTCTACAACAGGTGATTGGGACTGGTGCATTAAACTCGATAGCAAATCCTCATCTCCTGAAAAAACTGAAGAATTCGTAAACCGTATGCGTGAAGGCCACTGGGCTACTGAAACCAAAACTAACTGGTGGAAGCAAGTTTCAGGTAAGTAAGCAATAAAGCGCTCCCGGTTGCCCTGCAGCCGGGATGCATAATAAGCGCTTGGTATTTCTCACTATTCATTTTATGCTTCTGTGTTTTTTCTTATTGCTATACGTCATCTCTCATGTAAAAATGCCAGACACACTTCAGGATGGAATGAGATTATGACGGAGTCCGCAGGGAAACGATTTAGGTTACTCGTAAAAACTCAAACCCCGCTTCAGGTAATGGGAACGATTAATGCCTACTGTGCCATGCTGGCAGAACGTGCTGGCGGGCAGGCTATCTATTTATCAGGCGCAGGGGTTGCCAATGCTTCCCATGGATTGCCTGACCTTGGTATGACCAGCTTGCAGGAAGTCGCAGAAGATGCCAGACGAATCACCGCGGTTAGCGAACTGCCCCTCCTGGTAGATGTTGATACCGGCTGGGGCCATGCCTTTAATATTGCCAGAACAGTCAAAACACTGGAAGATGCCAAAGTTGCTGCTATTCATATCGAAGATCAGGTTATCGCAAAACGTTGTGGCCATCGCCCCAATAAAGCAATTGTCAGCTCGTCTGAAATGGGTGATCGAATAAAAGCGGCTGTTGATGCGCGTACCGATGAAAACTTTGTGATTATGGCGCGAACTGATGCCTATGCGGTGGAGGGTATGGCTGCGGCTATTGAGCGGGCGCAGCTCTGCGTTGAGTTGGGTGCCGATATGATTTTTCCTGAGGCAATGACTTCGCTGGATGAGTATAAACAATTCACTAGCAGCCTGCATGTACCCGTTTTAGCAAATATTACCGAGTTCGGTAAAACACCAATGTTTACCCGTGAGGAATTAAAAGAAGCGGGTATAGGGCTCATTCTTTATCCGCTAAGCGCTTTCAGGGCAATGTCAAAAGCGGCCTTACATGTGTACGAAACAATTCTAAGTCAGGGCACTCAATCCCCAGTACTCAATGCAATGCAGAGCAGGGAAGAATTATATGAGGTTTTGGGTTATCACCGATACGAACAAATTTTAGATCAATTGAGGGAGAAAGAGGATGGTCAATAATACAGCCGGATTAGCTGGAGTTGTTGCTGGCGAGTCAGCAATTTGTACAGTAGGTAAAGCAGGAAAAGGCTTGAATTACCGTGGGTATTCAATTGATGATTTAGCCATGTATGCCAGTTTTGAAGAGGTTGCCTATCTTCTTCATTACGGCCACTTACCCACTCAGAAAGAACTCGATGCCTATAAAGACAAGTTGATGAGCTTGCGCAAATTGCCTGAATCCTTAAAGCAAGTGCTTAAAATGATCCCGAAAGACTCTCATCCCATGGACGTATTGAGAACTGCTTGCTCCTTTCTGGGGAATGTCGAACCTGAAACTGACTTCAAACAACAGTACGACATTGCCGATCGCTTGCTGGCCTTATTTCCCGGCATGATCTGTTATTGGTATGCCTATCATTTCGAAGGCAAGGAAATCAGTGTAGAGACGGATGAAACCACCATAGGTGGACATTTTCTGTCGATGCTGCATGGCAGAAAGCCCGATAAGCTGGAACGGGATATGATGAATGTATCCTTAATACTCTATGCTGAACATGAGTTTAATGCCTCTACTTTTGCAGCAAGGGTTACTGCAGCAACCTTATCTGATTTTTATTCTGCAATCACTTCAGCAATTGGCACCCTGCGCGGGCCCCTCCATGGCGGTGCAAATGAAGCTGCAATGGAAATGCTTGAACAATTCAAGAACCCTGATGATGCAGAAACCCGCTTAATGGAAATGCTGGCGAATAAAGCCAAAATTATGGGTTTTGGTCATCGAGTATACACAGTAAGTGATCCCCGTTCGGATATCATTAAAACCTGGTCAAAAAAACTGGCAGAAGCACGAAGCAGCACCCAGTTATTTGAAATTTCTGAACGCGTTGAGGCAGTTATGCGCAGGGAAAAGAAATTATTCCCTAATCTGGATTTTTATAGCGCCTCTGCTTATCACTATGCAGGAATACCCACCGGCTTGTTTACACCAATTTTTGTAATGTCCCGTATCACTGGCTGGTCTGCCCATGTCTTTGAGCAACGGGCAGATAATAAGTTGATTCGGCCAACTTCAGAATATACCGGCCCTGAACCCAAAGCTTATCTGCCAATTGAAAAACGAGGTTAAAATGCATTCCTATGTTGAAGATAATATAAAACCTGATTATGACTCAGTGATTCAGGACATTGTCGATTATGTTTTGAATTACCAGATTAGTAGCCCTGATGCTTATGAAACAGCGCGGCTGTGTCTAATGGATACCTTGGGTTGCGGTATGCTGGCGCTTAATTTCTCAGAATGCAGTAAATTGCTAGGTCCGATTGTGCCTGGTGCAGGCTTGCCAGGAGGCGCCAGAGTACCCGGCACTTCCTATGAGCTGGATCCGGTCCAGGCAGCCTTCAATATAGGTGCCATGATTCGCTGGCTGGATTTTAATGATACCTGGCTTGCAGCTGAATGGGGACATCCCTCTGATAACCTGGGGGCTATCCTTGCCGTGGCTGATTATGTCAGCAGACGAAATCTTCAGCAGGGTAAACCATCGCTTCTTGTACAGGATGTGTTGACAGCGATGATCAAAGCGCATGAGATACAAGGTTGCCTGGCGCTTGAAAACAGTTTTAACCGCGTTGGTTTGGACCATGTTCTCCTGGTCAAAATCGCGAGTGCTGCAGTTGCTGCCCAATTGCTGGGTGGTGATCGGGATATGCTGTTGAGAACATTGTCACAGGTTTTTGTGGATGGTCAAAGTCTACGTACTTATCGTCATGCACCCAATGCTGGCTCAAGAAAGTCCTGGGCTGCCGGTGACGCCACTTCGCGTGCAGTCCGCCTTGCCTTAATTAGCCAGGCCGGGGAAATGGGGTATCCCAGTGCATTGTCTGCCCCAAAATGGGGGTTTTACGATGTTTTGTTTAAAGGAAATACTTTCAGCTTCCAAAGACCCTATGGAAGCTATGTCATGGAAAATGTATTATTCAAATTGTCTTATCCAGCAGAGTTTCATGCGCAAACCGCTGTAGAATGCGCAGTTAAATTGCATCCGGAAGTCACTGCCAGATTTGATGAGATTAGCCGGATAGAGATGATAACCCATGAGTCTGCGATCCGTATTATCAGCAAGCAGGGAAAACTGCACAATCCTGCTGACCGGGATCATTGCTTGCAATATATGGCGGCTGTTGCCTTATTGCATGGTGATTTACGTGCTGAGCATTATGAGGATGAATATGCTTCCGATCCTCGCATTGACCAGTTGCGCGAAATGATGCATGTTACTGAAAATCAGACCTTTTCCCGAGACTATCATGATCCGGAGAAACGCTCGATAGCAAACAGCATGCAGCTCATCTATAAAGATGGCAGCAAATCGGATGTGATAACCGTTGAATATCCAATTGGGCATAAACGTCGTCGTGAAGAAGGGATCCCAGTGTTAAACGACAAATTCATGCGCAATCTCAAAACCCGATTCTCTACTCCGCAAACAGAAAAGATAGCCTCCGCGATGTATGACACAAACTCACTGGCGGCAATGTCTGTGGATCAGTTTATGGGAATGTGGCAGGTGAAGTAGTCCTATTTAGAATCCATAAAGCTCCCAAATCCCCGCGGCTGCGACTCCCAAATCCCCGCGGGCTGCGACATCCGAATCCCCGCGGCTGTGTGTGACCGCGGAACCCAATGAATCTAATTCAGAACCCCCAATTTACTAAGCAGTCACCTCGATACTGATTCCTGCTAAAAACCAGCACAATCAGGCAATCATTAGAATAGGGCAAATCATTATTTTTCCCTAATACTATCCGGAAAATAGCGACTTGAGTTCCCTGGCTGATAAGGCTAATTTTAAACTGGTCTTTTTGGATCAATTGAGTAATTCCAATACTCCCCAGGCATTGGCTGTCGGTTATTCAACAATGAACAGGCCGGTGGATTTGTAATGAGTATTCAGATACTTGGATCCATCACTGGAAGTGTCCAATAAATGAACTATATTTAGGTTAGGATACTTTTAAGGACGCACCATGGAAGCAAGAAACCTCCGCAAGCTCTTTGCCCTTTTTTTTATTTTTTTCAGCATCAACGCCTCTTACGCAGATAACTCATTTACTATGACCAATGGGCCCTATATCAATGTCGCCTCCAATACGTTCATATTTAACCCCAGGAAATTAAGCTGGGTTGCTGTATCCAGCAATGGAAAAGTCGTAAGAAGTGGCAAAGCATCCGGGGGAAGTCATTACTGTCGTGATATACGACGTTCCTGTAAAACCCCTTCAGGAACCTATCGTATCTTTAGTAAAAGTGGTGCAGGATGTCGTTCCAGTCGTTACCCATTAGGCAAAGGCGGGGCACCAATGCCATATTGTATGTTCTTTAGTAAATACTATGCAATTCATGGTTCTCCTGATGTTCCAAACTATAATGCCAGTCATGGTTGCATTCGTGTAAGACCTGGCGATGCCAAATGGTTGAACCAGAATTTTATCAAGATTGGAACGAAGGTTATTGTTCAACCTTATTAATTTGGGATGTTGATCCCGCGGTCGACGCCGCGGGGATTCGGATGGTCTGACGTCACGGGGTAAATAGCCTACTCGTCTTCATCAATACTAAATGACGAACCACAGCCGCAAGTAGTTTTTGCATTGGGATTGCGGATAACAAACTGCTCTCCCTGTATACCCTTGACATAGTCAATTTCTGCATCAGAAAGATATTGATAGCTCGTTGAATCAATCAGTAATTTAATTTTAGACCGACCATCAGAACTTTGTTGTGAAATAATTGTATCGTCTTCGTTAATGACATCATCAAAGGTAAACCCGTATTGATAACCCGAACAGCCGCCGCCGCTAATAAAAACACGCAGATTCAGATTAGGGTTATCTTCTTCGGCCAGTAAAGAGGCTACTTTGTCGGCAGCGCTGACTGTAAAATGAACGGAGGATGCTTCATTAGTTGTTGCGTCCATCAATGACTCCAATTTATAAATAAGTATTATCGAATATTTTGCTCAATTATAGCACCACCCAGGCATTGATTCTTATCGTAGAACACAATATATTGGCCTGGTGTAACCGCGCGCTGTGGATCTGCAAACATAATATAGTGTTTTTTATTATCCTCGGGAGAAATCATGCAGGCCTGTTCCACTTGTCGATATCTGGTTTTGGCATAACAGGTTAACGGTAATTTGTCTTTACAATCCGCAAGCCAATGTATTTCACCACAAATTAAACCTTGGGAATATAGCATGGGATGACTTTGCCCCTGGGCAACAATCAGTTCATTGTTTTCCAGATCTTTATCAACGACATACCATGGCTGATCACTTGCGTTTGCAAGACCTCCAATTCCCAGACCCTGTCTTTGTCCTAAAGTGTAGAACATCAGACCATCATGTCGGCCAATGATTTCTCCAGCGACGGTTTTTATGGCACCGGGTTTGGCAAGAATAAACTCATTTAAAAAGCTTTTGAATTTTTTTTCACCAATAAAGCAAATCCCGGTAGAATCTTTTTTATCATGGGTAATCAATCCCGTCTCTTTGGCCATTTGCCTTATTTCGGCTTTATGATAATCACCTACTGGAAAAAGAGTTTTCGAAAGGGCAGAGGGTTCTACTGCATGCAAAAAATAAGTTTGATCCTTCTCCCGGTCTTTGGCTTTCAGTAAAGCGGGAAAAGGGGATTCATGTTTGATTTTTGCATAATGGCCTGTTGCAATAAAATCAGCGCCCATTCCAAGGGCGTGATCCAGAAAAGCTTTGAATTTAATCTCTTTATTGCAGAGAACATCTGGATTTGGAGTTCTTCCGGATTCGTACTCATGCAAAAAATGAGTAAAAACACGATCCCAATATTCGCCAGCGAAATTCACACAGTGCAGAGGAATATTCAATTTGCCAGCTACCGCTTCAGCGTCTGCCAAATCCTCTGCCGCAGGACAATAATCATCTTGATCATCCTGTTCCCAATTTTTCATGAACAGGCCTTCCACCTGATAGCCTTGCTCTTTCAATAACCAGGCTGCCACAGAGGAGTCAACACCTCCAGACATACCCACAATCACTTTTGCTTTCATAATTACACAAATGTCTAAAATATATCTATTTTAAGCCAAGCAGCACTACACTAAAACCCTATTGGCAAAAAAATATGGAATAAACAGGAAGAATTTAACAATTAAAAATATACTTATAGAATAATACAGTAAAATATCTGAGTGATTATGCCAGAAATCTCCAGGCTGACTAAATTTTTTAATAAAATTGAGCATACCTATCGGGAAAGTGCATTAATTAAGAAGTTAATCGAAAGCGGGGAGGTTATCCAGGCTTCGCACAGCGAAATTAATTTTATAATACTTCTTATTTCCAAATTGCGGCTCGACTTTAATCAAAACCAGGAACTAACAACCAATATTCTCGAGGAGATGCTAAAAGGTGCGCATTTAAAGTTTGAAGATGAGGGTGCCTTTTACAAGGCTATAGTGGAGCAATATAGAACCCGGCTAAGCAAGCGCCATTCCTCTCACCAGTCTATTTGCCAGCAATATTCATTCTCCGGGCTGGTTTTGAAAGAGATTTTACTGGGTGTTGCTGAGGGCAAATCAGGAAACAAGGCTTCGTGGATTCAGTTTGAGAGACATAATACGAGAACCATTGCTGCATTGATGCTGCATGTAATTGATTACCTTCGTTATCGTTGCACGGGTAAAAATATAGGTCCTTTTGGTGTCTCCGCCCATACCGATCGGGAACCACTGGTGATAACACCTTCTATAACATGAATGAAGATAAGTCCTGAATATTTTGCTAGAATCAGGATATGAGTCACTCATATGAATTCGCGCATTCCGCGGAATAATAGACACACGCTCATTGCCTATAACCCTTCTTGGAATTGTATTTCTATGTTAATAAATTTAAAAAAACATCCTGAATATAAGGAATATCAAAAGGCTTCGATTGAACTAACAGAACGCTTACCGCCTCATATTCAGCCGCCTTGTCATCTGACTTGTCAATTTAAAATAGGGTTTTGCCAATATTACTATTTACTAAGTATGACTGTGTCAGGAAACATCCAGGTTATCTGTCAGCGGTGTCTGAATGAATTCAGCCATGAATATGTTAATTCGACTGAACTTGCTCTGTGCGCCTCCGAGGCCATCGCTGAAAAACTAATGGCTGATTTTGAAAGTGTTGTATACGAAAAAGAAGAGATCGATCTCCGGGAGCTAGTGACCGATGAGCTATACCTGTATAGCCCCACAACTCATGAAGATATCCATGAATGCAATTCGGATATTAAACAGTATCTGGAAATTTCCGAATAATTGAAAATTGGAGTATAATACGGAGCAATTTTTGCTAATTTCCAATATTAGTTGCACTAAGACTTGGATTATAGAGAAAAAATGGGTAATATTTCGCCCAACATTAGACTATTCGCCTAGGAGTAATACAATGGCTGTTCAACAGAATAAAAAATCACGCTCACGCCGTGATCAACGACGTTCACACGATGCATTAACCGGACCTACTTTATCCGTTGATAGCACAACAGGTGAAACTCACCGTCGTCACCACATCACCCCTGATGGTTATTATCGTGGTCGTAAAGTGATCGATACCGATAATGTTTATGAAGACGAGAAAGAGTAATTCGCTTGAAAAGCATAACGATTGCCGTTGACGCGATGGGAGGGGATCATGGCCTTAAGGTAGTGATTCCCGCTTGTGTTCGAGCAATTCAGCAAAATCCTGAATTGAAGTTAATCCTGACTGGTGATCAAGCCCAGGTGACCGCTTCACTTAAAAAACATGGCGCTAATCCAGAGCAGTTTACGATTGTACACGCTTCCGAAATTGTTGGAATGGATGAGTTGCCATCTCAGGCTATGCGTAATAAAAAAGATTCATCAATGCGTGTCGCGATTAATCTGGTAAAAGAGGGAAGGGCGCAGGCTTGCGTAAGTGCTGGAAATACCGGTGCATTAATGGCAACTGCCCGTTTCGTCCTGAAAACTTTACCCGGAATTGATCGTCCTGCAATTATTGCAACATTACCCACGCAACAGGGAAAAACTCGGGTTATTGATCTTGGCGCCAATGTGGATTCTTGTGCTGAACACCTTTTTCAGTTTGCGGTAATGGGCTCTGCCCTTATCCAGGCGGTTGAGAAAAAGCCTCAGCCAAAGATTGCACTTCTAAATATTGGTGTTGAAGAAATTAAGGGAAATGACCAGGTTAAGCGCACTGCCCACATGCTGGCGGAGTGCGGTCTGATGAATTATGTTGGTTATGTTGAAGGTGATCAATTTTATTCAGGAGAAGTGGACCTGGTTGTTTGCGATGGTTTTGTAGGAAATGTTGCCTTAAAAGCGAGTGAGGGATTGGCAAAGTTGATGTTGTCGGTTCTCAAAGAGTCTTTCTCCCGTTCATTTTCGACCAAACTGGCCGGATTGATAGCCAAGCCCGCCTTAAGTCATTTAAAAACCCGAATGGATCCTGCCCGATACAATGGGGCCAGTATGCTGGGGTTGAATGGTATCGTCATTAAAAGTCATGGCGGTGCGAACGAACTGGCCTTTCAGAATGCAATTGAAGAAGCTGTTTCACAAGCTAAAAACAACGTAGTAGACCTTGTACGTGAGCAAATAACCGATTTTATCAATCAAGGGTTATTGTTATGAAAAATGCTGTAATCAATGGGACTGGCAGTTACTTACCAAAACGTCAGTTGAGCAATTTTGAGCTGGAATCCAAGCTGGATACTACTCATGAGTGGATTCATTCCCGCACGGGTATTAGCAGCAGATATATTGCTGATGAACAGGAAACCGTATTCTTTATGGCCTCTGAAGCGGCCAGAAATGCAATCGAATCGTCTACTATTGATGCAGATGATATTGATGTCATTATTGTGGCAACCTGCACACCCGATCATTTTTTCCCGAGTATGGCTTGTCACGTCCAAAAAGCCCTGAACATTAAAAAACCAATTCCAGCGTTTGATATCAGTGCAGCCTGCAGTGGTTTTGTTTATGCCATGGATACTGCCTGGAACTATATCCGTTCAGGTGCTGCAAAGCATGTACTCGTTATTGGCAGTGAACGCATGTCGCATGCAGTTAACTGGGAAGATCGCTCCACCTGCATCCTTTTTGGTGACGGCGCAGGCGCAGTTGTATTATCTGCTGACTCAGAGAAAGAGGGAATTATTGCAAGTAAGCTGCACTCTTCTTTTGATGCAGATGGTCTGCTTACCTATGAAAATTTCACTACCGCTGGCCAGCGTTCTTATGTCGGGATGCGCGGCAATGAGGTCTTTAAGATCGCAGTGAATATTATGGGCGATATTGTGGACGAAATTCTTGAAGCAAGTCAGCTCGAGAAATCTGATATAAACTGGCTAATCCCTCACCAGGCGAATATTCGAATTATTCGGGGAATTGCAAAAAAACTTAATTTGCCAATGTCCCAGGTCATTGTGACCATTGAAAACCAAGGCAACACCTCTGCTGCCTCTATTCCCCTGGCTCTTGATTTTGCAATTAAAAACGGTTCTGTCAAGCGTGATGAATTATTGCTTCTTGAATCCTTTGGTGCCGGCATGACCTGGGGCGCGTTGGTCATCCGTTACTAATCTATCCTGGAGATTTCACTTAATATGGCTAATCTGGCATTTGTATTTCCCGGTCAAGGCTCTCAATCAGTGGGTATGCTGGCTGAACTGGGTGAAGCTTATCCCCTTGTAAAAGACACGTTTAAGCTGGTATCTGACGAATTGGGCTATGACTTGTGGCAACTGGTTCAAAATGGACCTGAGTCTCGTCTTAGCCAGACAGAATATACACAGGTTGCTATGCTGACTGCGGATGTTGCTGTCTTTAATGTACTGAAACAGCATGACATTCCCCGCCCACGGTTTATGGCTGGACATAGTCTTGGTGAATATGCAGCACTTGTCTGCGCCAAGGCATTGGATCTTCGTACTGCAGCAAAACTGGTTGAAAAGCGCGGCCAGCTTATGCAACAGACTGTACCGCTGGGTGCAGGTGCAATGGCGGCGATTGTTGGCCTCAGCGATGAACAGGTTATTGAACTATGCCAGCAATCTAGTGATCAGCAGTTTAAAGTCAGTCCTGCCAACTATAATGCAATTGGACAGGTGGTTATTGCGGGTCATAGTAGTGCAGTAGAGAAAGCAATCCTTCAAGCCGAGAAAAGCGGTGCCAAGCTTGCGAAGCTGATTCCGGTTAGTGTTCCCTGTCATTGTGACTTGTTGATGGATGCTGCACAGGCCTTCGAAGCTCATTTGAATGCTGCGAATTTCAGGACTCCCGAATTACCCGTAGTTAGTAATGTAAATCTTGCTGTCTATCAATCAATTCAACAGATTAAATCGCTTTTAAAAGAGCAGTTATATAGCCCTGTCCGCTGGGTGGAAACTATCCAGTTATTTAAGGCTAATGGGGTAGAACATATTATTGAGTGCGGCCCAGGAAGGGTTCTATCCGGTTTGACCAAGCGCATAGATCGTTCACTATCGGCTGCCTGTGTGTACGATACAGAGTCAATGGATGCCGCTTTGTCGCAATGGGAAACGAGTGAATGTTGTTAAATCAGGAGTTTTTGAATGATTAATCTTCAGGGTAAAATTGCACTGGTAACCGGCGCAACACGTGGTATTGGAATGGCTATTTCAAAAACGCTGGCCAGACAAGGTGCTTATGTTATTGGCACAGCTACAACAGATAATGGCAGCCTGGTTATTTCTGATTACTTCAAACAGGAAGGTTTAACAGGAAAAGGTGTGACCCTGGATGTGACTGATAAAGATGCCATCGAACACTTGATGTCGCAGCTTTCCGATGAAGAAAAACTGCCAGGTATCCTGGTCAATAACGCAGGCATCACTTGTGACAATTTATTATTGCGCATGGATGATGAAGAATGGATTAAGGTGATTGAAACCAATTTGACCTCTGTTTTCCGAATGAGTAAAGCCTGCATAAAACCAATGTTTCGCGCACGTTGGGGACGTATTATTACAGTAGGCTCAGTTGTGGGATCCAGCGGTAATTCCGGGCAAACCAATTATACTGCTGCAAAAGCAGGAATTGTCGGTTTTAGTAAATCGCTTGCCCAGGAAATGGCCAGTCGCGGTATTACTGTGAATGTGGTGGCTCCGGGCTTTATTGATACCGATATGACCAGCAGCTTGCCTGATATGGTTAAAGACGAAATGCTTAAAAGGATACCAATGAAACGTCTTGGTTCAGTAGATGATATTGCTCAAGCAGTGGCTTTTTTGGCTTCAGATTGTGCTAAATATATTACGGGCGAGACTATCCATGTGAATGGTGGAATGTACATGGATTAATTAACTTGCGTTCTTGCAAGAATTGAATAAACTACCTTCATAAATTATTTTAACAAAGAGGAAACACTAGTTATGAGTACAGTTGAAGAGCGAGTTCGTAAGATTGTTGTCGAACAATTAGGCGTTAAAGAAGAAGAGTTGAAAAACAATGCTTCTTTCGTTGATGATTTGGGTGCTGATTCATTAGACACTGTTGAACTCGTAATGGCTTTGGAAGAGGAATTCGAGACTGAAATTCCTGATGAGAAAGCAGAGAAAATTACTACTATTCAGGAAGCAATTGATTACATCGAGTCAAACCTGAATAAAGAAGAAGCCTGATAATTGAGGAGCATTCATTGAGTAAGCGGCGTGTTGTAGTCACTGGGATGGGTATGGTTACCCCGGTTGGACTTAATGTCGAGGAAACCTGGCAAAATATTCTGGCGGGTAAAAGCGGTGTTGGTCAAGTCGAAGGATTTGATACTACTGACTATACAACCAAAATATGGGCCAAGGTTAAAAATTTTAACATTGAGGATTACGTGCCGCTGAAAGATGCCCGCAAAATGGATGTGTTTACCCAATATGGAGTTGCGGCTGCTGATGAGGCTTTGTCGGATTCCGGGTTAATTATCGATGAAAAGCTTGGCCTTCGCACCGGCGTAGCTGTTGGTGCAGGGATTGGCGGTATTGAAACAATCACCAATAACCAGGATAAGCTGGTAACAGGCGGCCCAAGAAAAGTATCCCCTTTCTTTATCCCTGCTGGCATTATTAATATGGTGGCTGGGCAAATATCCATTCGCCACGGCCTGAAGGGGCCTAATATATCAGTAGTTACCGCGTGCACTACCGGAACCCACAATATTGGCCTGGCAGGCAGAATGATTGCCTATGGCGATGCGGATGTAATGGTTTGTGGTGGCGCAGAAATGACTACAACGCCTCTTTGTCTGGCTGGTTTTTCAGCGGTTCGCTCTTTATCAAAGCGAAATGATGAACCAGAGAAGGCATCACGCCCCTGGGACAAGGATCGTGACGGATTTGTAATGGGAGAAGGCGCAGGAATTTTAATTCTGGAAGAATACGAGCATGCGAAGGCTCGTGGCGCCAAAATTTATGCGGAACTCGTTGGTTTCGGTATGTCTGGTGATGCTTATCATATTACCGCACCTGATGAAGATGCAGATGGCGCTTCGAGATCAATGCAGGCGGCCATTGAGGATGCAGGTATTAGCCCTGATCTGGTTGACTACATTAACGCACACGGAACCTCTACTTATCTTAATGATATGAATGAAACGAAAGCCGTTAAGCGTGTGTTTAGCGAACATGCCTATGAGTTGGCAATTAGCTCTACCAAGTCAATGACGGGCCACTTGCTTGGGGCAGCAGGCGCTGTTGAGGCAATATTCAGTGTCCTGGCAATTAAGGATCAGATTGTACCGCCCACAATTAATCTGGATAATCCCGACGAAGGCTGCGATTTAAATTATGTCCCACATACACCGCAGAAACGAAAAGTTGACTATGCATTAAGTAATTCGCTTGGGTTTGGCGGAACGAACGGTTCTCTGCTGTTTAAGCGTGTATAAATGTTTGGCCGAGTTATCAAACCATTGGTATTCCTCCTTATTACTTTTGGTTTGATTCTACTTGGTTATAAAGCTTACTATGTACATAATGATTTACATTCTGCCATGCTCAATGATGGCAAGCCTGTTATCATTGAAGTTAAACCCAACTCAACAGCCAGTGCAATTGTCCACTTATTAAAATCTCAAGGACTTATTCAGTCTGATCAGGCCTTGCTTCAGTATATCAGATGGAAAAAAATTGCCTCTCAATTTAAAGCCGGCGTATATAAAATAGAAGCTGGCGATTCAGCCCTTGATTTTCTTGACAAGCTAATGCAGGGTAAAGTGCTTATCGAGTCAATCACGATCATTGAAGGAACCACGCTGGCGCAGGTTGAAAAGCAATTTAGTGAAACGACCTATCTCCATTTCAGCCCTGACGATTTTGAACCAATTCTCAATAATCATGAGACTGCAGAAGGCTTGTTACTGGCAGATACGTATCGTTATAATGCAGGCAGTGATGCAAAAAAAATAATCCTCTTAGCCAATAAAAATCTTGAACAAGTGCTCAATGAAGCATGGCAGCAGCGAACTCCCGGCTTGCCTTATAAAACACCCTATGAATTGCTTATTGCTGCATCAATTTTAGAGAAAGAAGCATCAATTCAACAGGAGCGTGGCATTATATCCGGTGTTATTGTTAATCGTTTAAAAAAACATATGCCGCTGCAAATGGATCCAACCGTTATTTATGCAATGGGACCTGCTTTTAAGGGAAAATTGACTCACGCCGATCTTGCTGTCAATTCGCCTTATAATACCTATAGAAATAAAGGCCTTCCGCCTACGCCCATCGCGATGGTTGGGAGAAGCGCAATTTTTGCAGCTGCGCAACCTGAAAAAACCGATTATTTATATTATGTGGCAAAGGGAGATGGTTCCCATTTTTTTTCAACCAACTATGAAGAGCAGCGGCGTGCAGTTTCACGCTATCTGATTAAGGGGCGCGAATGACTGCAAAAGGTAAATTTATTGTTGTAGAAGGGATGGAGGGTGCAGGTAAATCCACTGTAATCCATACAATCAGGGAATTTCTGTTATCTAAAATTGAATCCGTTATTCTTACCCGGGAGCCAGGCGGCACTCGCATTGGCGAGAAAATCCGTGAAATCATTAAGGAAAATTATCCGGGTGAAACCTTGGCCTCCCGCAGCGAATTGCTTCTCATGTATGCAGCGCGCGTCCAGCTTCTCGAAGAGTTGATACTTCCTGCGCTTAATAAAGGAAGCTGGGTCATTGCGGATCGTTTTGAGCTGTCCAGTTTTGCTTACCAGGGCGGCGGTCGTGGGGTTAATGCAGTATTTTTAAATCAACTATCGGCTTTTTGCCTGGATAATTTTCAAGCTGACCTGACTTTTTTTCTTGATATTTCTCCAGAGAATGGATTAGCCCGCACCAGAGGCAGGGGGGAGGCTGATCGTATTGAGCGTGAATCGATAGATTTCTTTAATCGCGTGTATGGGGCTTATCATCAGAAAATCAGCAGTATGGACAATGTAGTGATTATTGATGCTGAACAACCCCTGGAGGATGTACAGCAGCAGGTTTTGTCTCAATTAAATTCTTTTTTAAATTAATATATGAATTTCACCGAGCCTAAAGATATCACTCCTGCGCATTCTGCTCATTGGCGGCGGTTTGTGGACATATCGCGAAGAGGCAAGCTAAGCCATTCTTTGCTGCTGGTCGGTTCTGCCTATCTGTCGCTTGAGTCATTTTCGCTGCAATTAGCACGAAGCATCTTATGTCCATTCGAGCACCCAAGCCGAGACCCTTGCCAATCCTGCGCATTGGCAAGAAATAAGGAACATCCCGATTTGCAGCTTGTTGCACCGGAGAAAGCGGGCTCCGGGATTAAGGTGGAGCAGATCCGAGACTTGCAAACCAGTATTTATACCAGCCCACAATTGGGCCGTTCGCGAGTAATAATTATTCAGGCAGCGGAAAGGATGAACCATTTTGCAGCGAATGCCTTACTAAAAATTCTGGAAGAGCCTCCCGCAGGAGTATATTTTATTTTACTAGCTGAGCAATTGGGTACCGTCCTGCCTACCATTATCAGCCGTTGCCAATTGTGGCGATTTAGTCAACCGATAATTCAGAATAACTGCCTGACCCAGGTTTCTCAATATCATCAGGAAAGCGAGTACGGAAAGCTTGCAGCTGATTTAAACAAAATCATCGACGACCTGCTGAAATTATGTAAGCGAGAGTATTCTGCTTGCGAGCTTGCTGCAAAGTGGATAGCTTATCCTTTTAAAGAGCTAATGGGGCTGTTATATTTAATTTATGCTGAGATGATTGAAGGGAAACTGCTTAAACAATATTATACCTCGGTCCTTGACCAAGTCGCCTCTCACTTTCAAATAGCATCATTGTTTGGACTTTTGGATCAAATCTGCCTCATTACTAAAAATTTGAACCATAATATGAATGTGAACCCGCTATTAGCCTTGGAGAGTCTATTAATCCGAACAGAACAGGGATGCAAGAATGAGCGAAGAAGTCCCGATCATTAATTGCGCATATTCTTCAGAAAGCGCATTGTACATGGCCTACATGCCCTTTTTAACTAATGGGGGGCTGTTTGTTCGAACCTTGCAAAGCTATCCCATTGGCAGCAAAGTAGTTCTTCTGGTTAATCTGCCCAATGAAGCGGAGGCATATCGGGTTAACGCGAAAGTGGCCTGGGTTACGCCAAGAGGTTCTCAGGGCAGTAAGCCCCCTGGGTTGGGATTTCAATTTATTGATCCGGATTCGCGTAATTTTGCGAATAAAATAGAAACCCACCTTGCCGGCATGCTAAAATCCTCTCAAATGACCGATACGATGTAATGCGATGCTGATTGATTCCCACTGCCACTTAAACTTTATCGATTTAGCCGAGTTTAACAATGATCTGGATAACGTTATCCGCCAGGCAAATGACAATGATGTACAGCACTTCCTCTGTGTCTGCGTCGATTTGTCTGATTATGAGACCTTGTGCGCTATCGCCAGCCGTTATAATCAGGTAAGCATCTCTGTGGGTCTTCATCCTAATAGTCATATTGAACAAGAGCCTGATGCTGCTTTATTAGTAAAAATGGCAAGCCATCCTGCCTGTATAGCCATCGGGGAAACTGGACTTGATTATTATCGAACTGAAGAGGAATCCGGACTCGAATTGCAACGGTCCAGGTTTCGTGAACATATTCGGGCGGCTATTCAATCCAATAAGCCTTTGATTATCCATACTCGCCAGGCTGCCGAGGATACACTTCGGGTTATGAAGGAGGAGGGCGCCGAACAGATTGGCGGGGTGATGCATTGTTTTTCTGAAACCTGGGATATTGCCAGGCAAGCGCTCGATATGAATTTTTATATCTCAATGTCTGGAATTGTCAGTTTTAAGAATGCAAGCGTTTTGCACGACGTTGCCCGAAAACTGCCGCTTGATCGTTTACTGATTGAAACCGATTCGCCATATCTTGCCCCGGTTCCCTTCAGAGGCAAACAAAACCATCCGGCACTGGTCAAATACGTAGCTCAGGCAGTGGCTGATCTAAGGCAGATGGACTATGCGGAGATTGCACAAATCACTACTGAAAACTTTTACCGCTGTTTTAAAATAGTCTCTAACATACAATAATGGCAGCAGTTTATTGCAGGCAGGTTTATAAAATTGCCAAAATTACTTACGGCTTAATGCCTGCGATTTATCCTTATCATGGTGTTCTGCCTCTTCATCACCCCTAATTTCACTGACCCTGCTTCTAAAATTCTGGGTGGTTTCCAGCTGAGGTTTTGCTGGTTCCTGCTGCTCAACATTCTCCTGCAGGCAGGATTTAAATGAGTTAACCAGGGTGCTAAACCCTTTTTTTATCCCTTCCCACAATGACTGCATAATTTGTGTGAAGCTGGGTAGTTTCGAAACATATTCTTTTATTTCCTCTTGGGTTTGAGGGGCAGTAGATTGTTGATCTGCATCAAGTGCCGCCTGGTTTGTACCTTGGTGTTGCTCCTGCTCGTTCTGGGGGGAGATCAAGGCATCCAGTATTTTAAAACCTTGATCACCTAGATCAGTGCCTTGATACTTATCTTTGTGTGGCTTTATTAACTTGGCAATATCAATACCCGGTACGGCTTTATCCAAATAAGCAACAACTGCGTGTATACATTCAGCATCATTAGAAAAGACAGCAGCCTTAAGTGTCTCAAGCTGGTAGTTCTCGTAAGCTTTCGGGTTAGATTGCTGAAGTTCTTCAAAGGTTGCGCGTATATGATTATCGTTAATCAGCTTTTCAAAAGCGTCCAGTTGGCCTGCGCGCAGGGCGTTTCTGATCGACGCTGCATAAATTGAACTGAGACTTCTCTCTCCAGCGCTTAGATATTTGCGGTGTTTTTCATCCAGCAATATGGTCATCGCTTCCAGATTGTTCTTACTCGCCGCTACTTCTAAAGCTAAATAGGATTTATTTGACCCATTTATTAACCAGGCTTCTAATGACTCTATATCATTCTGAGCGACTGCAATCACAAGCGGATTTGAATACGGGTCATTTTGCCTGTTAACATGTTCAGGGTGATTGCGTTTAATATCCTGGATAATCTGTTCTTTGTCCGGGAAATTATGCGTAATGGTTGATTGAGGATGTGCCATCACGTTGATAGCCAGAGGGATTGGTTCGTGACTATCAAAACGGAATGCTTCACTGAATAAATAATTTGATAGCAAGGCTGCAGCTGTGTTTTCTTCACTATCTTTGAAAACAGAAAACTTATTATCACTGGGATTGTATACTTGAAAATCCCCATCTTTATTTACGGAAATGGTAACGGTATGATGATGTGTCCTGACCGTCCAGGCAGTATCCGGTGTTCTCATGTTGTTAAAAATAGTAGCCCAGTCCTCTTTTCCAGCCGCCATACCCAGATGATAAACCCGCTGAAGTTTTACTGGGGCATCGGCGGCTGTTAGATCACCCTCAGGTTGTGGTGCTGATTGAGCAGGGGGGACTTCAAGATTGAGCACTGGATCTTCAATGTTGTGTTTCTTATTGGACTCTTGAAATAAATAAGCGCATAGAACTTCCTGTATAAAATCGTCAATCTCTCTGTCGCTAACCTGCTGCGGTTCGTTGAAAGGATCTTTTTTTTGCGAAAGCAATTCTCCTTTCCTGATAATAGCATTTATAACATCTTCAAAATGATCGGATTTTCCCTCCAGCGCATATTTAGCACTAATCGCAGCCAGGGTATCGGATATTCTATTTTTATCGTGAATCCGTTTAGTATTTCGTTCGCGGAGAATCAAATCGATCATAGTAATAGCGTGGTTTTTATCATACAAATTCGTATATGCAGGATGTTTGCTTCTCATTACATATCCTCCTGTCACTGTATATAATTAGTGTAGAGCATATATTTGAGACAGACGGTGCAAATAGTGTATCTGGCTGATTGATTACTGTATAACCATTGCAAAGGAGGGCTCATGATGGCTGACCTTACAGAAGTAATTAGTCTGAAACCGGATGGACTTTATTGTACTCCTGGCGACTTCTATATTGATCCTATGGCTCCAGTGAAAAGGGCAGTGATAACGCATGCCCATTCGGATCATGCGCGAGCCGATCACCAATCGGTATTGGCTACACCGGACACTGTGGATTTAATGAAGATCCGCTATGCCGGCAACTCTTCAGCTAGCTATCAGGCCCTTGATTACCACCAAACGCTGCATCTCAATGATGTACAAATCTATTTTCTGCCTGCCGGTCATATTTTGGGAAGCGCCCAGTTGGTTATTTCTTATCGGGATAGGCGTATAATTATTTCAGGAGATTATAAGCGCTCGATAGATCCCACCTGTGTTCCATTTGAACCCGAGACTGCGGATTTGTTCATTACTGAGGCTACTTTTGGTTTGCCGGTTTTCAAACATCCGCCAATTGAAACAGAATTAAACCACCTGCTATGGTCAATAAAAACATACACACATTCCTGTCATATTATTGCCGCTTATGCTTTAGGAAAGGCGCAACGCTTAATCCGAAGCCTCAGACTGCTTGGGTACGAAGATAGAATCTATATTCACGGCGCACTAACATTGTTTTGTGATTTTTACCAGGAAAAGGGGATTGAGCTGGGAGATTTGCAGCCAGCGCTTGAACTCAACCCGCAATCGGCAGCTGGAAAATTGGTTATTTGCCCTCCCAGTGCACTGCAGGACAGATGGAACCGCCGATTTGGCGATATTCGCTTAGGCTATGCGTCTGGCTGGATGCGGATTCGTGCACGGGCCAAACAAAAGGGAGTGGATTTACCCTTAATCATTTCAGATCATGCGGATTGGAATGAATTAACGCAAACCATTGACGAAGTTAATCCGAAATCGGTTTGGGTCACACATGGCAGCGAGGAGGCGCTGGTCTATTATGCGAGACAGAAGGGATACCAGGCAGAGGCCTTGCATTTGCTGGGCTATGAAGAAAATACGGAGTGACAATGCAAAAATTTGCCCAGTTACTCAATAATCTCTATTTTACTTACAGCAATCTGGCTAAAACTGAATTGTTAAAAAACTATTTTTTAACCGTACCAGATCCGGAGCGTGGTTATGGCCTGGCAATACTCGCGGGAACGCTGACATTCCCTACATTCAAATGGACAATGATTAAAGACCTCCTAAATCAATACATTGATCCGGTCTTATTCTCCTTGTCTTATGATTATGTGGGAGACTTATCCGATACGATTGCCTTACTCTGGCCAAATCAACCATCCAATAAATCGCTTCCGCTGTTAAGTGAAATCATTCAGAAATTTAATCAACTACCTGAAGAGGAGATCGCTTCCTGGCTTAACGAACTTTTAAATCGGTCCAATACCAATGAACGATGGGCATTGATAAAAATAGGCACTGGCAGTCTTCGTGTTGGTGTCTCAGCCCGTTTTATAAAAAATGCGCTTGCAAAGTATGGACGGGTCGATGTGAAAGAAATTGAGCATGTATGGCATGCATTAAAGCCGCCTTATATTGATTTGTTTGCATGGTTGGAAGGGAGCGCAGATTACCCACGGATTGATGAGCAGATTTTCTATCATCCTGTAATGCTCTCTCATCCATTAAGTGAAAAAGAGCTGGCTTCTTTAGAGCTTCAGCAATTTGCGGTCGAGAGGAAGTTTGACGGAATCCGTGTTCAATTGATTTGTACTGAATCAGATAAGCGTTTGTTTACCCGCACAGGAGAAGATATCAGTCATTCTTTTCCAGACATTCTTTCTGAAATTAAGGGACAAGTGGTACTTGATGGAGAGCTGGTTATCCGAAATCAGCAGAACGTCGGTAGTTTTAACGAGCTGCAACAGCGTTTGAACCGGAAAAAACCAACAAAAGAGTTAATCAGTAAATTTCCAGCAGCCATTGTTTTTTACGATCTGCTTTCCATACAAGGTCGCGATATACGATCGCTTGATTTTATGGAGAGAAGATTGCAGCTTGAGTCCTGGTATAAGGAAAACCAAAATCCCTGCTGGTTTTTATCCGAGTTGCTTGATGTCGATAAAGACAATATTTTTGCTGTAAAGGAGCGGATTCTGGCGGAAAAACAGGTTGCTGTAGAGGGGCTGATGTTGAAACACAAAGCCAGCCCCTATATTGCTGGCAGGCCAAAAGGTTATTGGTATAAGTGGAAACGTGACCCCATGTTAGTTGACGCAGTGCTGATGTATGCGCAGCGCGGCCATGGGAAACGATCCTCATTTTATTCTGATTACACCTTTGGCCTATGGGTTGATATGGAGGTTGTCCCTATCGGCAAAGCCTATTTCGGATTTACCGATAAGGAACTTTATGAGCTGGATCAATGGATCAGGCACCATACCATACAGCGATTTGGCCCTGTGCGTGAGGTTGAGAAGAAACTGGTATTTGAGGTTGCTTTCGATGAAGTACGGCTATCAGCCCGCCATAAGTCCGGGCTTGCACTGCGCTTCCCGAGAATACACCGTATACGCTGGGATAAGCCAGCGGAAGAGGCAGATACGCTGGAAAGTTTGAAACAGTTCATAAGATTCTGACTCTATGAAGTCTGAAGTATCCCTATGGATCAACCCTCTCCGAATCCCGCGGCTTCCCCTCCGAATCCCCGCGGCTTCGACCGCGGGGCCCATGTCTGTTGATGGAGCATACTCCCCAAATGAGTTTAAATGTTGGCGAAAAGAGACTGAATAAGCAATCAAAAAAACACTACCCTTAATTAGGAAAGACCAATATTCTAAATAGGCTCCGTGTGGGCCCCCGCGGTCGATGCCGCGGGGTTTCGGAAAGAATACTAAAAAACACGCGCTAAAAGCCAAATCAAGACAAGCACACTAAGAGGGACACCTAGCAGCCAGGCAATGAGGTATTTCCACATAGTACTCTCCTGTAATAGTTCCATTAAGACAGTAAAGCTTCTCTTTAGTATAGTTCATCCGTTCAATCACTTATTCTTTACAAAAGAGGCTGGCTATTAAACCAATCAGGGAGCAGGATAAAAGGCTAATGCCAAACAGAGAGGGATAGGCTATCTGGAAGGCAGCAACAAAACCTCCCAGCAAGGATGACATGCAGAGGCGAAATGTATTGACAAAGGCCAGGACTGTGGCGGCTTGCTGGGTATAGTCAGCCATAATTAATGAAACTGTCGGAGGGTTTGAAATGCTTAATCC
This sequence comes from Legionella birminghamensis, assembly GCF_900452515.1. Classification (NCBI taxonomy): domain Bacteria; kingdom Pseudomonadati; phylum Pseudomonadota; class Gammaproteobacteria; order Legionellales; family Legionellaceae; genus Legionella; species Legionella birminghamensis. The sequence continues at coordinate 1,722,240 of NZ_UGNW01000001.1, read as the reverse complement.
GAAAGTGAGCAATAAAACAGGACTTAATGAAACAATACTAATCCCATATAGGTAATACAACAGTAGGAGCAATGATGCACCAGCCACCATCAATGCGTTACCAAATCGAATATTCCAGACTAAAGATTGGTATTCCCGCAACCCAATCCCAACAAAATTACCCACGATGATGCTTAGGCCATTACATGCAAAAATAACTGCAAAAAGCTGAGGTGAATAGCTTAAATTATCGATGATCAAATACGCTGCATTCACTACAACAATCATTAAACAAGTGTAGGTAAATGTGACCGTAATGTTTCCTATCCACAACTTTTTATGCCACAAAATTTCCTTATAATATTTAAAAAAATGCCAGACATTATTCTCTGTCTTTTGCCAATAATGGGACTCTTTTAAAAAAGGGATCGAGGTGAGGAACAATGCGACAGCGAGAAAGCCCATAAACACAAAATTCGCCCGCCAGCCAAAGTTTACAAATATAATTGAGCCGATAAGGGGGGCAAAAATGGGGGAGGCTGTTACAATCATGGAAAGATGAGATAACAAACGCGCCCTGTCGTTATTGCCCTCTACATCCCGGGCAGTGGAAAATGCAATGATATTGGAACTGCAGGCAGCGAAACCTTGAACAATGCGGGCAAAAATCAGTATTTCTATACTGTTTGCGAAAGTACAAATTACGGTTGCAATGATGAATAGGTAAAGGCTTGAAAAAAGCGCTTTCCGCCGTCCAAAATAGTCAATAATGGGACCCCAAAAGAGTTGGGCTACACCAAAGGCGAAGAAAAAAAGACTTAATGTGAGCTGTCCCAATGCGGGGGTTGTCTGGAAGTAAGCCGTTATAGCAGGCAGGGCGGGTTGATAAGAGTCGAAGGTTAATAAGCAAAAAGAGGAGAGGAATCCCAGATAAATCAGCTTATTATTTGTCATTCATAACAACCTGTAACTCATTTTTACAATTATCTTAGCATAGCATGCAATTGTAATTCATATTAAACTAAAGGATTCGCACCATTAAAAATAAACGACTGGAAATCTGATGAAATTTTATCTGGGGTTGATGTCTGGTACCAGTATGGATGGTATTGATGCCGCCATTATCGATGAAAATAATAATTTTATTGACGGGTTGACCAGACCCTATAGTGATCAGGTTAAAAATAGCATACTTTCTGCCTCCCAAGGGGAAAAAAAAAGCGCTGCCGAGTTTAACCAACTGCATACTCTAATCGGACGAGAGTTTGCTGATGCAGCCCAGGCGCTTATCGCCAGGAATCAGGATAAGAGGCATTCGATTCATGCCATTGGCAGTCATGGGCAAACACTTTGTCATGATTCCAGCGCCTCAATTCCCTACACCGTTCAGTTTGGCTGCGCACATACGATTGCTGAAAACACAGGAATTAGCGTTGTTGCGGATTTTCGAACCAGGGATTTAATCGTCGGAGGCGAAGGTGCTCCATTTGCACCGGCTTATCACCAGGAGATTTTCAAACAGTTGGGCACTCCTTTAGCCGTAGTGAATATTGGCGGCATCAGTAATATCACCTGTTTATTCAATAAAACGGAAGTAACGGGCTTTGATCTGGGGCCTGGCAATTGCCTGATGGATCAGTGGATAAGGCATCATTTAGGCAGAAGTTATGATCATGGTGGCGAGTGGGCACAGGGGGGCAAGCCAATCCCTGAGTTGATTGAACAATTAATGCAGGATACCTATTTTAAACGGCCATCGCCTAAAAGCATTGGTAAAGAGTATTTCACTATTGATTGGTTAAAACGCTGTCTGCAGGCCGATTATAACCCTCAGGATGTTCAGGCCAGTTTATTATTTCTGACGGCGAAAACAATAGCTCTTGGAATCAAGGATGCATTTAAAGAACCCGTCACTGCACTAATTTGCGGAGGGGGGGCACATAACGACGCTTTAATGCAGCATTTGCAGGAGCTGCTTTTTGATTGTACTGTCAAAACAAGCAATGATTTCAATGTGCATGCCGACTACATTGAAGCAATGATGTTTGCCTGGTTTGCCGCTAAAACCATAAATCATATTCCTTCCAATTTAAAATCAATTACAGGGGCAAAATATCCTGCTGTTCTGGGGGCAATTTATCCTGCGGGGATTGACAAAAGAAATACGAATGGGTGTAATGTGCCTTTTGATTCGACACTCAGGACATTGGTGTGACAGCGCACTATCCCCATTATCAACAGGCAAATAAATTTAGTGCCTACATCATTTTTTTATTGTCTGCCAGCTTTTATCTGTATGAGTTTGTATTACAGGTAGCCCCCAGTGTAATGGCTGATCCGATGATGAATACCTTCCAGGTTGGTGCCGCAGGTTTTGGGATTGTTTCTGCTTTTTATTTCTATGCCTATGCACCCATGCAGCTGCCTGCGGGACTGCTTTTTGATCGCTATGGGCCACGAAAACTAATGACCTATGCGCTAATCCTCTGCGCCCTGGGTTCCTTTTTTTTTGCATTAACTGACAGTCTTACTACTGCGGCTCTGGGGCGTTTTCTAATCGGTATCGGTTCTGCTTTTTCTTTTATTGGCGTACTGGTATTACTTTCCAGATGGTTTCCTCCCCATCAATTCGCTATTTTAGCCGGTGTTGCCCAGTTGATGAGTTCTGTAGGGGCTATGTTTGGTGAAATGCCATTGGCTGCCTTAATTGAATTAGTGGGTTGGCGGGCTGCCAGTTTTATTCTTTCTGGAGTAGGGTTAGCCTTGGCAGCGCTGATTTGGTTTGTCATCAGGGATTACCCTAATCAGCAGACGCAATCGCCCTCCAACCGTCGCTTCAGGGACGAGTGGCGCCGCCTGCTTCAGGTTTGTGGACGCCGCTACACCTGGATAACGGGTTTATATGCTTGCGCCATCTGGACGCCAATCGCCGTATTTGCTGCCCTTTGGGGGGTACCGTATCTGCAACAGAAATTTCAAATTTCAGTAATCGCTGCATCGGGTTTATGCAGTATGATTTGGCTGGGAATTGGTGTTGGCAGCCCCTTGCTTGGCTGGGTTAGCGATCGAATCTACAGCCGGAAACTGGCCTTGGGAATCAGTTCTGTCTGCGGATTAATCGCCACCGTATTTCTGCTGTATGTTCCACAGGCCAGCATTAATATGATGTATTTTATTTTATTCCTTTTAGGCCTCGGAGCGGGTGGGCAGACGGTCAGTTTTGCAGTGGTCAAGGATAATAATCCACCTGAATTAGTCGGTACGGCATCCGGATTTAACAATTTATCGGTTCTTATAGGCGGCGCTGTGTTTCAACCCCTGGTTGGCGTCTTCCTTCACAAAAGTGCAGACCTGATCAATGTAAGAGGCGTTCATATCTATACTGTAGCCAGTTACAACAAAGCCTTATTGGTCATGCCCCTTTGTTTTCTGATTAGCCTTATTGCAGTATTAATCATGCGTGAATCACATCCGCAGAAATGGCATCCATAGCTCGTCAATACGGGTTGGACTATGCAGGGAATACAATTTTGAATGAACGATTTCATCTTTAGTCTACATCAGAAACTACCTTGGGGTGGTTTTTTGTTTTTCTGTCACAAACATCGGAGAAACTATGAGCTTAGGCATAGCTATCTACATAAATGTTTTTCCCGCTCCGTATCCCCGCGGCGGCGACCCATAGCTATCCACATAAATACAGTCGAATCCCCGCGGCATCGACCGCGGGGCCCATGTCTTGTGGCTGAATGCTCTCAATAAATCCAATGTTGCCGTAGATAGCAATTAAAAGCAGTTAGGAACAAGTCTTTCAAATATGATCCTTCAATTAGCAAAATCGGTATTCTAAATAGGCTTCGTGTGGGCCCCGCGGTCGTTGCCGCGGGGATTCGATAGCTAATGCATTTGTGAAGATAGCTATGGAACTTAGGACGGGTTCGCGATCAAAGAAATTTTCCCGCATCCGTGAGCCTGGTTCTGTTCAATAAATTATCAAAATATTTCAACTTACTTAACATTCTTTTAAGCCTCATGCATTAAACTAACAGTATGAACACCTGTTAATGTGTATGAAAATGCCAGAGAAAACTCAAAAAGAAATGAAACTCACTACAGCAGTTGAGTTAATTGATTTAATTTTAAAAACCATAGATGACCCCGCATTAATGGCTAAGGCTATTGACGGCCCCAAAGGGCTTTGGAATGGTACGAGTAAAATCAAGATCACTGATCCTAAGTTAGGCCTTTATTTTGACTCCAATGGCAATTTGAAAGAAGGCTATGGATTTGATTCCCGAATTGATGAATTTTTAAAAAATCTACCAAAAGACGATGCACTTAGTTCACGCGACCAATTTGTTCTCTATGGCTTATTTTTTTCAGGACCAGCAGAACTATTCGAAACGAAGATGCCTACAGACTTCATAGCCTCCGGAGGGTCAACCAATAGCCCCGAGTTTGAGGCATGGAACGCAATGGGCCCTGTCTGCACTGTTGAAGCTCCACACGCTATCTACAGTGAATTGAAGCCTGTTCAATCCATAGACAACCTGAAAACACAATTGCTAGCGGTTAGGCAGCGATTTATAAATAAAATTGGCTATGATGATATCTCTATTGCTGCAACACAGAATCCACAATTACTGAATAATCGTCGTAATTTAGAAGAAATAGCCGAAATTAAGGAAAATGATAAACCCCAGATGCTAAAGGACTTGGAAAGAAATCTGACGATTAATGGACAAAAGCTAGATCTGGAAAAGAATTCTGCCCTAGCTGGGCAAATTGCAACAGCTTTGGATATTTCGGAAGATGAAGCAGAAAAGCTCATTAAAGCACAATCACAGCATATTTATTACGCAGCAAACTGCTTTATCAGCCCGCAGCAGGGGGCGGCAATTCACGAGCAATTATCGGAGAGGGGGATATTTGTTCAATGGAATACCGATTCAATAGTATGGGACATTAGCAAGGAAGGGGATGAGCTTGCCCAAACTGTTATTGTTAAAAATATGGAGTTTTACGATGACAGGAAAACATTAATTCATACCATCGACTGCTCATTGCGTATTGATTTTACATTTAACAAAGAAGAAGGGGTCTGGAAGCGTAATGATCTGGTTCATTTTAAGGGTGATGAGGCAGCGAAGGAATTCATGACTCAATTGATGACTGAGCAAGCATTTAAGATCAATAATCAGCCTGTGCTTAAACCGCTTGTTCCTTATCAGTTTCCAAAAATTGATACCTTGCTGGGTTTCTACCGTTTTGATCGCGATCTTTTTGCGCAGCGTTTAAAAGGCATTGTTCCGGATCATGCTGAATCGATTATGGGCTTTTTACACGGTATGGAAGATGAATTGGCTAAAAAGAATTTAACTCTCCGCGACTTTCTTGAAAATAACAATCCCCAGGCGCTTCCTGGATTTTTAAGTGAAAACCCTGAGATTAAATCATTTCTGGAAAATGGAGAAATTGTTATTAGCAGTTTGATACAGAATCAAAAGAAGCTTATGCCATCTCCGAAAGAAGATGCTCTTGTCTGGAAATATGATGCCCTGCAAAGAATTCCTTTTGCCAATGAAGCTGGTTTAAAAAAATATTTGGATGTAGTGGGCAAACTCTTAACAGCAGGTGAAGTATTGGATGCTCTGATGACAAATGCCAAAGGCATTGAGAAGCCGGAGAACGCCTGGAAACTGGAAAAGATGGTTGGGCTCTGGAAGCAGACTTATCCTGATTACGCCAGTATCCCTGAGGAAAACATCAAATCGATTCTGGTAAAATTAAGCCAGTTTAGTGACTTCGCAGTGAGCAACTCTCCTGTGTTTGAGCAACTAATTACACATCTGGTGATGCTTGATGATTTACAAAGTAAAGAAATTCCCTCTAAATTAGGCTGCAGAGTACTGATTGCTCATTTAATGAGTCTGGTAGATGGGCTGCCTGATAAAGAAAAAAATGAGTTTACTGCTATCTACAAAAATACAATTCTGGATCACGACATTGCTATGCAGGAAGCGCTGATTGCCGCTAAGATTCCGCTGAAACATTCCCTGGCAGCATTAGCGCAGCAATATAATATTTTTCCGATGCATTCGGTCAATGATGTCCTTCATTTTGAACGGGAAGAAGAAAACCAGCGTGCCTTTTTTACAGCAATTGCCGACTTAAGAATGCAGGCTGAATCCCCCCTAGTCTCAAATGCCGATAGGGCGATTATTAAAAACATGGCCGATAATCTAACCATGCATGGCATGGTGTATTTTACGGGGGAGTCGCATGATAAAAAGGATCTCAATGAGTTCAAGCAGACAGCCAGGAATCTGGTCGAAAACGCAGAGAATCACTTATCATCGACCAGTAAAAGCTGGCTTGGCCGCCAAATCCAGAAATTACTGGCCTGGATAGGAAACTATATATCCTTCCTGAAACCCAAAGAAGAACCCGCACAGCATAGTGTTTCAACTGTGAAGAACACAATTTCATTTTTGAACTTCAAAGCTGAAGTGAAGGCGGTAAGAGAAGAGGGTGTGGAAGCTGAACCTGAGCCACAAGCTCCATCTCCCTCCTAGATCGGCTTTGCGAACAAAGTGAGGCAATCCAGAACCATGCCTGCACGAAGCTTCGATCTGGATTCTTAACGCCAAGGCTCGCAATGATGGCTAGCTTCGTAGTCTTAGCGCATTAATAATTACTGATACCGAACTCAGGGACATCGCTGCGGCTGCAATCATAGGATTAAGCAGTGTACCCGTCAATGGATAGAGTATTCCAGCGGCAATCGGAACGCCCAAAGCATTATAAATAAAAGCAAAAAACAAATTCTGTTTAATATTTCTGACCGTGGATTTGGAAAGATCATAGGCCTTTAAAATGCCCGCCAAATCACCTTTTAACAAGGTTAAGTCAGCACTTTCGATGGCTATTTCACTGCCAGTTCCCATGGCGATGCCAACGTCCGCCTGGTTCAAGGCGATAGAGTCATTTATCCCATCGCCAGCCATGGCCACGATGCGATGTTCTGATTGCAAACCGCTTATCACCTTGCTTTTGTCTTGAGGTAAAACATTGGAAATAACATTTTCAATTTCAAGCTTTTCAGCAACTGCCTGTGCTGTTTTCTGGCGATCGCCAGTAAGCATAATGACCGTAATGCCACGCCCTTTTAATGCAGCGACAAGGTCACTGCTATTGGGTTTGATTGCATCAGCAATGGCGAAAACAGCAACCGGTTTGCGATCTAATGCCATATAGATACAGATCGCTTCTTTCTGATGCGAATTGCTATATTCGGAAGCCGTGTCAACTAGTCGATTATTACCGATACTTATCGCTTGTCCATTTATGATTCCGCGTACACCTTCGCCGGGAATTGCTTCGAAATCCTGAACCTCTGGCAAGGTTAAAGATCGCGCTTTAGCTGCTGTGATAATCGCATGGGCCAGAGGATGTTCACTGGAAGATTCGAGGGCTGCCGCCATGGCAAGTAATTGATTTTCGGTCGCTTCAGAGAGTGATATGATTTCCACCAGGCTGGGTTTTCCCTCTGTCAGGGTACCTGTTTTATCAACCACCAGCGTATCTATTTTACTCATTATCTCCAGGGCTTTAGCGTTTTTAATTAAGATACCTCGTTTTGCTGCTTCACCGACACCAACCATAATTGACATTGGCGTCGCCAATCCAAGCGCACAGGGACAGGCAATAATTAATACCGAGATTGCCGATAAAAGGGCATAGCTCAGTGCTGGTTCAGGCCCAAAGAAAAGCCACCCTATAAAAGCAGCGATACTTATCGCAATTACCAGTGGAACAAACCAGGCAGACACCAGATCAGCAAGTCCCTGAATTGGAGCCCGGCTGCGCTGTGCCTCACTTACCAGGGTGATTATTCGAGAAAGCAAGGTGTCAGCGCCGACTCGTGTTGCTTTCATAATAAAACTGCCATTTTGATTGAGGGTAGCGCCAATCACTTCGCTATTGCCGACTTTTTCAACGGGTATCGCTTCGCCAGTGAGCATTGATTCATCCACATAGCTTTGCCCGCTGATGATTACGCCATCCACAGGAATTTTCTCTCCAGGTTTAACGCGGAGCATGTCATCCATTGCAATCTGATCCAGAGGGATTTCTTCTTCATTACCCTCTTTCAAACGATGGGCTGTCGCCGGGCTTAGGGACAGGAGGCTGCGAATGGCTGTGCTTGTCTCTGCGCGCGCTTTTAATTCCATTAGCTGTCCTAAAATAACCAGTGTGGTAATGACTGCTGCTGCTTCAAAATACAATGGGGGGTATCCTGCTGCTGTATAAAGCTTTACAGGGAACCCGTTTGGAACAATAAGGGCTGCCATGCTATATATCCAGGCTGCTCCAGTGCCGATGCTAATAAGGCTAAACATATTGAGATGGCCTGTTTTAAATGATTGCCAGCCACGAAGAAAAAAAGGCCAGCCACAGTATAAAACGACGATACTGGTCAATATTGCCTGTAGCCAGGCTGATATTGTTGGGGACAGTTTCCAGGAAATGAAGTGTTCGGACATTGCAACAATAAATACGGGAATTGTGCCAATAAGAGCAATAAGAAAACGCTTCTTCATGTCCTGATATTCAATATTCTCCTGTGGTTCGAGACTAAGTGTCAGGGGCTCCAGAGCCATGCCGCAGATTGGACAGCTGCCTGGGGTGCTTTGTTGAATTTCAGGATGCATGGGGCAGGTGTATATTGACCCTGGAGGCGCTTTAATAGGAGTAGTTTGTTGGTGAGAATGACAGCATTTTTTTATAGGGGGTTGACCGTCCCGGGATGGTTCCATGGCAAAGCCTCAAAAGTTGAATATCCTGTTTGATTATATCAGTATCATCTCGGGCTTTGTAGCTGCGATCGCCAGCTAGAAAAATTGCCTTAACACAGAAAAGATTTAACCTTTTACACACAGGATTTGCTTTAAGGTGAAAATAATTTCGACCAAATCATTCTGTGCCTCCATCACTTTCTCAATGTTTTTATAGGCTGAAGGAGTTTCGTCCAAAGTTGATTCATTTTTTCTGCATTCCACATCAACAAGTGATTGCCTGTGTTCTGAGAGTGAAATGCTTTTTTTGGCTTTTGTACGAGACATCAGGCGTCCAGCGCCGTGACTGCAGCTGTGGAAGCTATCGGGATTTCCTAATCCTCGCACAATGAATGATTTTGCGCCCATACTTCCGGGAATAATTCCATATTCGCCTTTTTTAGCGGATACAGTTCCTTTGCGTGTTAAATACACCTTACGGTTAAAATGTTCTTCGATCTGTACATAATTATGATGGCAATTAACAGCAAATAAATTTGTTTTTACCGGGCGATTAAGCACTCGGGAAAGGCTGGTGATTAATGCGGTCATCATAAGTTCCCTATTTGCCCTGGCAAAATCCTGTGCCCAGTAAACTGCCATGAGATAATCATCAAAATAACGGCTGCCTTCAGATAAATAGGCCATATCACTATCCGGTAAATACACACCCAGCCGCTGCATGTCCTGTTTGGCCAATTCTATAAAATAAGTGCCAATTACATTGCCGACACCGCGGGAACCGCTGTGAAGCATTAACCATACATTCTGTTCCTCGTCGAGGCAAATTTCGATAAAGTGATTGCCCCCGCCTAACGTGCCTAATTGGTTAATATTATTGCTATTTTTAATGCGTGGATGGCGTTCGCATAGCTGCTTAAAGCGATTTTCCAGGGGAAGCCAGTGCGCTGATATCAGAGAGGAAATTGATTTCCATTGACCAATCGTTTTCCCCGGCTGGCTGCCATGTGGAATTGACTGTTCTATTTCAGAACGCAGCAACTGTAAGTTATCAGGAAGATCTGTGGCGCACAAATCCGTTTTACAAGCCATCATTCCACAGCCAATATCGACCCCAACAGCGGCAGGGATTACTGCTTTTAAGGTAGGGAGAACGGTACCAATAGTGGAGCCTTTTCCGCAATGCACATCAGGCATCACTGAAATCCAGCGGTAAATAAACGGCAATCTGGCCAGTCTTTCCAATTGTTCCTGCGCTTCTTTTTCAAAGGCAACCCCACGGGTCCAGGCTTTAATGGGGACTCCAGATGTTTCGATCAAATTATAATTAACGGTCATTGAATTCTTACTGTGAAATACGTGTTTACAAAGATGAACTGCCGTCATTGCGAGCCATGCGAAGGACCACTATTCTGAATGTTTCACTTTCTTCACAAAGACGGTATTTAATTATAGGGCATCTGTATCATGAAAGCGAAATTGAGTTTTTCCAGGAAAACATAGTATAGTGGCTGACCTGCAGTTTCAGGAGAATTAAGCAATGTCAGGGTGGTTTTCAGAGTACTATAAGTCTTCATCAACGCATCGCCAGAGCCAAAAAATTTCTGCTTTTGCGACGGTTGTGGAAAAAGCAATCAGCAATACCGATGTCACTTCAATCCCAACAAAAATAGTGCAAGCCGGATCATCTCTTTATACGATGTTTTGCACTTCAACACATCTGAGTGAAAAGATTCTGAATGGATTGGAGGCTGGAATTGCCTTATCCCAGATTGGATTGCTTATTGCCCTTTATTTTGAAGGCCAGGAATGTGTGACCGATGAGCACTCTCTATGCAAGGCCTATCTATTACTGGAAATGGGATACAATGGATTTCTTGCTTTGGGAATGGGCACTGCAGAGGTGTCTAAAGAACCTGTAGCACCGGCAGCCACGGCGCCGACTGTCTAACACTCATTATTTTGAAAGGAGGTCAATGTGCGGATTGCCATTATATTCAGCACTTTTCTATTATTTACTTCTGCGCTTTATGCAGAGTCCAATAACAAGATCGAACAGCTGATTCAAAAAAAATTACCCCAGGCTACTGTGGCTGTTCTGGTAAAAGATCTGAAATCCAACGAAGTTGTATACAGCAGGAATGCTGAAAAATTATTGGCACCAGCTAGCAGTATGAAGCTGTTGACAGCTGCTGCAGCACTGTATCAATTAAGTCCTGGCTATAAATTTGAAACACGATTAATGAGCAAAGGGGATGATGTATATATTGTTTTTAACGGCTCGCCCTCATTGACCAGCAATGATTTGACATTGCTGCTTGCAAAACTGCCCAAAAACATAAAGGGCGATCTGATTGTCGATGTCTCCCATTTTAAACCGCCGTATTATCCCAGTGGAACCTCCTTTGATGATTTGGGCTGGTATTATGCTGCACCGGACACCGCTGCAATTCTCGATGAAAATGCAGTGGCATTTAAATTCATCAGTGCGAAGGAGTTGGGAAAACCTGTCCAGATTAAATCGCAGTCACCTAATAACCCGATACACATTATTAATGAAGTGCGTAGTGTATCGGCTCAAACTGAAAAAAATCACTGCAATATGAATATTGATGTGCTGACGGGTAATACTTTGAAATTATATGGCTGCCTGACTCAATACAAAGATCCTTTATTAATGAAATTGGCTATTCCAGAGCCTGTTGGCAGAGCCAAGGAACTTATCCGAGACTATTTGAAGCAGAAGCATATCATTCTAAAAGGGCATATCATCACTGGTAAAGTGCCGGCGGATGCTAAAACAATATCCCGGCTGGAATCGCCTGGTTTAACACAGTTGGTTACTCACATGCTTCTTGAATCAGATAATCTTTACGCCAACAGCCTTACCAAGGAACTAGGTTATCGTGTGACTGGCGAGGGGTCTTATAAGCAGGGTGTTTTCGCAATAAAGCAGATCCTTAGTAAAAATACCCAGGTTGATGTGAATAAGATTTCAGTTTATGACGGCGTAGGTACCCGCTACAATCTGGTGACAGCAGAACAAATGGTTAACTTGCTGACAGATTTATATCAAAATGAGGAATTACGCAGTATCCTGTTAAACGCATTGCCCCAATCAGGAAGTACTGGCAGCCTCAAAGCACGTATGAATAAAACAGTTTTGAATCAGCTTGTCTATGCCAAAACAGGAACACTTCATGATGTATCGTCCTTATCCGGTTTTCTCATACGCCCAGGGAAAAACCCTCTGGCATTTTCGATCATAATTAACGGTGTCGATAAACCGATTGCTGTGGCTAAAGCGCTTGAAGAGGAGATTTTACTGGCAGTTTATGGGGAGTAATACGGATGATTGCCGTGCCCAGAGATGGGTCCCGCGGTCAAAGCCGCGGGAATACGGCTGCTCCTCGCCGCAGGAATATGGTTGCTCCTCGCCGAGGGAATATGGTTGCTCCTCGCCGCGGGAATACGGCTGCTCCTCGCCGCGGGAATACGGCTGCTCTTCGCCGCGGGAATATGGTTGCTCCTCGCCGCGGGAATATGGTTGCTCCTCGCCGAGGGAATATGGTTGCTCCTCGCCGCGGGAATACGGCTGCTCCTCGCCGCGGGAATACGGCTGCTCTTCGCCGTGGGAATGCGGTTGCTCCTCGCCGTGGGAATGCGGTTGCTCCTCGCCGTGGGAATGTGATGCGACTCCCCGTGGCGAAGACCACGGGGTCCATCTCTGTGGTGGTACAAAGTAGGTAGCCAGTAGGTATTATTTAGTCAGCGGAGGATGATCCATCGGCTCCGGCAATTCAGGCCGTTTAACAGGGATCTTGCCTGGTATTTTGCGGCTTATATCACGGCTTAGGCGAGTAAAATTAGCATTCATACTGCTGACTAATGTTTGCTGATTAACCACAGGCAATTTAATGCAATAGTAGACGCTGTATTTCCTGCTATCTACAGTCTCACCATAAAGAACATAGTCTGCCTGAAGAATACTATTCCCCTGAACATCGACTTTAAACTCATTAATATTCACCTGAAGCTGGAGTCCAGGATCAAATTTTGGATCCCAGGGGGCTACCTCAACCACTGTATTAGGAAGTAGTGCTGAAAGATTGCTGCGTAAAACGCGTTTTACATTGCTTTGCAAGCCCTCTGCCCATTGATGATCATCGTCCATCTGGCTTTGATTGGAGGAGGTAAAAAGCATCAACTGCGGTTTTGCCAGATATTCTGGAATGCTGACATCGTCGATGCCGAGACGAATTGTTGAAGGTCCTGATGCCTGAAACTTGGTATTGGGAATAGGATTGATTACATAAAGGAGTGGTTCCTTGCTTTTCCCGCAGGCGCCCAAGAACAAAACCATAACCAGTATGATGATTCGTTGCATTATCTGCCCCTTAGCAAGGCTTCAGGATGACGCGCCAGATAATCAGTTAAAGTGCGGACTGAATAAGCCATCTTTGAAACCTCTTTTAAGCTTTCGTTCCAATAGATTAAGGCACTTGGTATTTGTCCGGTCATCAGATCCGCAAACTGATTAATACTGTCTGCCATTGTCTGGATAGCAATGATCGCCTCTTTTAATTCCCTGGATTTCACGAAATTGCTAATGTCATTCAAGGTCCTTCTTGCAGTTCTCATCGTATCTTTGGCGCTCATATCATCTTCCACCGATGCCTCGGTAGGGAATAAGGGAACGCCGTGGAAGGTCCTCGCCTTAACAGAAGTTTGTTTTTTCTCTGCAAGAACCAGCTCGATAGTCGATGTACCAGTAAGCAGGTTAGGGGAAGAGATTGTCGCAACGATTCCATTTTGAATCAGAATCTGAATAGGGTTATCGCCTGGTTCAAAAGATTTCTCCACAAAAAACTCAACATAAACTGGAATAGAGACATTGGTTTTTGATTTGGTCGCTGTTAATTCCACACGTTTAACCTCGCCAATTTTAACGCCTCTGTAGGTGATGGGGGAGGTGGCATCTAGTCCGCTTAAAGACCCTTTGAATAGCATGACGTAAGTTTCAATTTTACCATGCAAGTACTGGTTATAAACGAATAAAGTCCCAAAAACGGCTAAAATGAGGGCAAAGAAGACGAAAATACCCGTTCCAATATAAAACCTTTCCTGTTCCATGGGTTTCCTAAATTCTAAGTAAAATTCAGTTTTACTAAAACACTAATGACCACCAGCCAAAATAAACCCCGGGTTATGATTCGTGAGACTGCTTTTCTAACCGGCATTACCTTATTTGTGACATAGTAATAATAATAACCTGCAGTATAACTGGCAATCGTTGCATACAGAATAGTTTTAACCAGAGAGGTAATGACATCGGCCGGATTAATAATTTCCGAAAGGCGAAGCACATATTCATCGGTACTCATATGCAAAAGATAGGAGAAGGTGAGGAATACACTTAAAAAAAATGTTGCAGAGATATAAGTATAAAGCAGCATTGCGGTGATATTAACACCCACTATTAAAGGAAGAATTGTCTCAAGCATTACTCTATCAGGCGTATGGTTAAGGCTGGGATGGTCAGGATTAATCAGATTGAGACCGCATTGCACGCAGAAAATAAAACCTATCGGCAGCGGGGCCATATCTCTGATAATTGTGCTTTGGGCAATAAATAAAGCCTGGTTTTGTAGATTAAAGGGGGCCAGAATGTAATTGATGCTATAAGCCAGGGATGTCCCGATAAGACCGCTTAATATTATTAAGGGGAAAACCAGCACGGAGCCTGCATGCAAGGTATTGAGAATAGTGTGTTTCCATCGCACATCTTGCCATTTAAAGATAAAGATGTATGATAAATGACCTAAATAAATAAAAAAAAGCGTAATTGCTCGCTGCAAGTTAAAGAATTTTTTACCTGTATGAAAAAAAAATTTTGACATTAAGTTTCAACTGGTCCCTGTTTATTAGTGTGAGGATAATAGCAGTTATAAGGCTATTAGTCTCATGAGATTTAATTCAGCTAGCATTTTGAATATACTAAATTATAAGGACTTCACGTCCTTATGAAAATACTTAAATGGAATTAATTAAGGCATACGGAACAATATGACACCCTGGTATAAACTACTGCTTACTCCCATAATCAAAAGAATGAATCGGGATGAGATGGAAGCTGCTGTGACATTTATAAATGCAGTTTTCGCGCATTTAGAAAAAATGATTTTTGATTCTGAGTTACCCCTGCAGGTTCCTTTTGGCATCGTTTATCATATTCACCGGGAATACAGTTCTCCGGAAAAAAAGGTGCTTCTCAAAGATCTCGCCCGTCTGATGCTTGGGCTTTCCATACTTTATACAAAATATGCTGAAGAAGCCTCTGTATATACCAGCGACTTCTATGAACTTGTGAATGAACCAGCCCTCCGCCTGCCACAGGACTACGCCCGACCACTTATTGCGAAAAGACTGGCGGCAAACTATTCAGAAGAAGAAGTCTACCTTTATATTAAGGATAATAAGCTCCATTGCTTTTTTCTATATAAAGATGATCCCTATGTTTTTTGCCTGGATAATTTGACTGAAGCCCCCAGCGACAAGGAATTAACAAGGGCAATAGCGCAAAAGCAGGCGGAGCCTATTGCAGCAAATGGTGCTCTGACATTCATAACGGACTCTTATCCTGAATGGATCGAATCAGAGAATAAAGCGTATCTGAAGATCAGAAACGGGGAAATTTATTGTTTTTTTAGGCATAAAAAAGATTTATTCGAGTTTTGTGTGGATAATCTTACCAGGCAGGCTAAATTAAGCATTCAAGCTAAAATAAGACGGGGGGAAGGGATAGGCGGTGTCTTTGCCGGAGTATTAAAGAAAGCCCTTGCGCTTAAAACACAAGAGAAAATTGAACAGGGGTTTAAACGAGTTTTTAAAACCAATGTAACGCCGAACTGGACTGAACTGCGATCTGACAAATTATCGCTTATTGAAAAAGCTTATCTTTTTCGCGTCATTGAAAATGAAACTTTAGCCAAGTTAAAATTCCAGTTAAATATTGGCTTTACATCTGCAGAGAAATTATTATTCCAACAGGACAATCCACAATTCGAGCAAGTCTATTCAGACGATTTCTTCATTTCGCTGTATAAGGATTATTTTCAGGTGGAGGTTGAGCCAGGGGAATTACAGCGCCTGATAAAAAATGTGATACCAGAGCATATTCAACGGCAGTGGGAATTGATATTCAGATCTTTGCTTCCATGGAAAGCGCTTTTTATGAAGTATAACTGGAATATTGATCTTCTTGCTTTAATGCGAAAACATCAGGTAGAGGATGCAGAACTACATGCTATTCCTGGACGAATAAGCAGGTACTGGGCACCTGTTTTCAGTGCCGTATCCCCTTTGAACGAACTTTTTGCAATTGAGGATATTTCTTCCTTTGCAGAGCAGTTCAAAAAGATATTGCGCCTCCTGCTAGACGATATGCTTTTAAGCCCTTCCCCGGAAAGTATAATCAGGAAAAAACAATTCCTTGATTTTTTACACTCCCGCGATTGTACTTATCAATCAAGCTGGGCCAGTGTAATCTCATGGGGATTTTCTATTGGCGATATCTCTGCCGCAATAACTGAACCTGAAGATACCCAGCTTGTTAGTATCAACCGCTTGCTGGCCTTAGTCAGCATGGAGGGAAGAGGCCTATGCGATAAAGATAAACTTGCTTTTGCACAATGGCTTAGCAAATTAAGAGAGGGCATATATAACAGTTACATCGAGAGTGATCCGACCTTATTTCCAGATAAACTCCTGAATGATTATCCATTTGCTGATGTTCTCGGACCAAAGCTTAAACCGTTAATTAGCATTTTTTCTATGCTGAGACAAATACCGCCTATCATTGATAGCAAACTGCTTGATGCTATATTGCTTCTCCTCTCCAGATTCCCCTCTGAAATTGCTGATTACTTTCCAGAATTTTCAAATCAATTACTAAGTCTTTTTTTGCAATTGCAGGAGGCTTATACAAATGCCCAACTAAACCCTGAAGAAATTAAACGGAAGTTGCTGCTGCACATTCACCGTTTTGATATGTGTTTTACTGATCAGGCTTGGGGCAGGGCGGCTGAGGAAGTTGAATGTCAGTTAATTCAAAATACGGTTTATACTCAAATATTTTCTCAAATCAGCAGCCTCAGTAAAATAAATAGAAATATGTTTGTTTTTCAAAATGACTTACGGGATCTGGTTTATACCCTTTATTTAGAAGGAATGAAGACACCTTTTAACGCGGCAAGCTATTTCCAGTGCTATTTGCTGCTGCTCAAGGATTTTGAAAAGGAGAGCTTGTCAACGTCAGTGTACGGTCATGCGTTAATCAAGAGCCTGCTGGATATTGGAAAACAGGTTTATCAGCATTCATTAGCAAAGGAAGCAAATAGCAGTGAGCTTGTTCAAGCCAGGACAAGGCTCAGAAGACAACTGTTTTTCCATGCCCTTAGTCAGCTCAAAAGTCAAAATACGAATGTACTCTCCCAAGAGGCCTCTGAAAAATATCAAGAAAATATTGCACGAAAAATACATTTGGTTATCAAAGTGGAAGTAAATTGGGATGTATCAGAAAAAGAAATTATTTCCGCTAAACAATCATTTATAAAATCTGTTTTTGTACAGGAGCATACCAGGCAGGGTATACTTAGCCATTTCATTGACGGTAAAGACTATCTGGCGAGCACTCTTTTTTTTAACAATTCAGATAGTCGTAAATTGTTCGGAGCGATATCACAGATTGATCGGTTCGCGATGTCTCTTATGAAAAAGTATCCTTATAGAGTGGAACTGCTGGACTCACTTGCCTGCGATTTAAGAGTCGCCGCTGTCGAACTGTTGGAAAGTAATCAAATAAGTTCTAATCAAGTGAAAAAAATCGTCAGTAATTTTATACGCTTATTGAATAGCAAGAATGAATTATTATCCGTGGTTAAAAACAGATGGGCGAATGTTCGTGCCGATTTGGTGAAGACCTTATCGGAATTGGAGATTATAAAAGCATTAGGCGCATCATTTCAGTTAGCCCTAATCAAATCATCGTCGATGCCCGAAAATACCAACCTATTTTTTACCAGAAGTATTTCTCAGAAAAACTTGCAGGATTCAGGGAGCCGTCTTGAACCCCCTAGCCCCTGAAGAACTTACTGGACTTTAAGTGAAACTCTTTTAAAATTGTGAATTTGCGCTTGGGGTTCCAGAGAAAATTATGGGTGCTATTGATGCGGTGATTTCTTGGGTAGATGGTTATGACCCTGTTTATTTGCACAAACTCAATTCATTCTGTGAAGAACAGGGTATTCAACGTCATATCGCGGTAGAGCCGACACGCATCAACCACTGCAATGAAATCCATTATTGCCTCCTGGCTCTTGAACGTTTTGCCCCCTGGCTTAGAAGCATTTTTATTATCACAAACCAGCAGACTCCTCCTGCCGTATCTGATTTGAGAAACACCCGGCTTGGCAGCAAAATTCAAATTATTGATCAAAATGAACTCTTGCAGCAGTTTGGATCGACCGCACCGGTTTTTAATAGCATCAGCATTGAATGGCTTATCTGGCATATTCCGGGATTGTCCGAGCAATTTATTTATTTAAACGATGACTTTTTTATTATTCGTGATGTCTTTCCTGAAGATTTTTTCCAGAATAAACAATTGATACTACGCGGCGAATGGAAAGTTCAGGCAGACAAAAAGCTATCTTATCAGTTTAAAAAGCAATTCAGTAAATGTCTGGGCCAGACAGTACCTCTTCCAAAAACCAATCCGCATCGTGCCTGGCAGGAAAAAAGCGCTCAGCTGGCAGGTTGGGATAAGCGGTTTTATTTGCTTCCTCATGCACCATTTCCATTATTTAAAAGTTCATTTACAAAACAAATTACAACGGATTCAGAACTATTCAACGCAAATATTCGTTTCCCATTCCGCCATCCCGATCAGGTATCCAGTATTCCCCTAATCGTTCACCATGATCTCAAGCAGAAAAGGGCGGTACATGACATAAAAAAGCAAGCGCTGATGGTTAATGGAGAGAGTCACAGTTTTTCAAAAATAAGGACCCGTCTGACGCAGGCTCAAAAGAATAACAATGTGGCATTTGTCTGTATGCAGAGCATTGATCAGGCGCCCGCTAAAGTTCAGGCCTATATGCTGAACTGGCTTGAACAACATATCGTATAGGATAATGCCGCCAAGGATTTCGCAAATGAAAGTTATTATAGATGTTACCCGACTAATGCGCCGCACCGCTAAAAGGCAAACTATTACGGGAATTGATCGCGTCACCATGGCATTTGTCAGTCATTATGCTGAGAAAGCGCAGGCGCTCGTCCGCTGGGGCGGCCGTAGTTGGGTATTACCCCAGGCTCAATCACAAGCCTTATTTAAATGGCTGGACTCCCGCGGATCAAAGGTTCAGTTGGCAAGATACATTCTCAGTGGAATATTATTACGCCGTAAAATAAATGAAAAAACCGTCTTATTAAATACGGGACATGTCGGTCTGGGACAATCGGACTACCAACGAATTATCAAAAAACAAGGCGCCAAATCTGTTTTTATAGTACATGATACGATTCCAGTTACCTACCCAGAATATTGCAGTCCTGGTGAAGATCAAAGATATCATGAGAAAATGAGTTCTATCTTATCGCTGGCAAGCGCGATTATTACTAATTCACAGGCCACACTGAATGATTTGAGCAGTTATTTAGATCAAAAAAATCATGCACTCCCTCCTTGCAAGGTCATTCTGTTGGGTTCTGGTATTCCTGCAGCAATAAAGCCAGGCCTAAGGCCCATGCAAAAGCCTTATTTTGTGATGTTAAGCACTATTGAGCCTCGTAAAAATCATTTATTGATGTTGCAGATATGGCGGCAACTGGTGGAGGAGATGGGGGAAGCAGCGCCTCATCTTGTCGTTATTGGAAAAAGAGGATGGGAGTGTGAAAACGTTATCGATATTCTTGAGCGCTGCCAGGTATTGAAAAATTACATCACTGAACTCTCCCAATGTTCCGATGCGGATTTGGTTAATTATCTTCATCATAGCCAAGCACTTCTGTTCCCTTCTTTCAGTGAAGGATTCGGTCTGCCTCTTATCGAAGCTTTAAGTTTAAAAGTGCCGGTCATTGCAAGTGATTTGCCGGTGTTTAAGGAAATCGCCGGCGATATTCCTGAATACATTAATCCTTTGGATGGCAGGCGATGGAAAGAGTTAATCTGTGAATATGCCGATTCGAAAAGCCTTCGCAGAACCCAGCAAGTGGAGCGTATTAGCAGTTTTAATTACCCTACATGGAGCGATTATTTTAGGCAAGTGGATTTATTGCTCAATGAGCTGTAAATCCTGCCAGTTGAAAGCTAAAGTTTTTGTACAAATGACATTGTTTATTAAGGAGATGCACTGTAAAATGTTTGGCCAGTTATTTAATGGGTAATTGGCAATGGCTGTGCACTACAATTTACAAGCAAGAAGAAATCTTAGATCATTTATTAAGAAACAAAATCAGTCTTATGATTTACAAGTCATTCATGAGGCGGCTAGGAAGCTTGTTGATGATTATGAGAGAAACATAGAAGAAAGTCTAAGCGCAAGAGCTGATTTTTTGCTTCAAATTTCTAATAAAACCGCTTCTTTCTATGATGAGGAAATTTATAATAAGAAGTCGTTCTGGGGAAAAATTCTCTATTTTTTTGGATGGCTTCCACCAAAAGAACGAAAGCTGCTTTCATTGACGAAAAATCTTGAAAAAAGAGCCCGTACTATTGAAGCAGAAAAAGTTAAATGGGGCTTTCTGGATAGTTTGGTTCTTTCTTTAGCCGACGACGCGATTCAATCAGCTACTGATGACGAACAAAACACTGATGTTCTTCTCAAGACTTTATCCCATCGTTCCTTGCTAGCTGTCACCGATGTGCCTGACAGTCTCCAGGGAACTTTTCGTACTAATGCCTATCGCCAGCACATACTTGATTTACAGGATTATTTAACTACACTACCTCCGAACTCACCCTCTCGTATGCGCTATGAGGGAATCCTTAAACAATTACTCAATTGCCAGGAATATGAGAAAAGACTCTGGCAATATAGCGCTCGATTCAAATACCTTCAATCATCTGGACGCTTTAAAGATGCCCTTATTTTTCAAGAAGAGTTTCTCAGTGAAATGGTATTCAATACGGTAAGGGCTATCGACGAGCTGGAGCCGGGAGAAACAGCTCTTTTTAGTCATGGTTTTACCAGTCTTGCAGGCTCCCACGCAACTTTGTTTGAGGCTGAGCGACAAGACGCGGATGATTCTGCTGTTTTAATGTTTATAAATACAGGCTACGGGGTTGAGAAAAACTATAGTTGGACTACCGCTTTTAAAAGTATTTTCAGTTCAGGCAAAAGCCCGGCAAAAGTGACCGCGCCCATTTCCATAGACGAACTGGCAACTGCTCCGCTGGTACCCGAATTGCTGGCACCGTGGATTATACCTTCACCGAGCTTGGAGTCGGGCTTGCAACAGATGTTAAAACCCTTATCCGACTTACAAACACGAGGAATTTTATTTGATGGCAAACCGCAAGTCCGCCATCAGGTGATGGGATCCTGTGCCCAGTCTTGCATTGATGCCTGGCAGGAAATGAAATGCACTGAAACAGAGTCAATCTCTTTTCAAATTTTTCGCTTAAAGAAAACACTGGATCAGATTAACACTCTGTTGAGAAGGACTGACTTGAATTTTCACCAGGCAGAGTCATGCAGACGCATGCAGGTAGCGGTATATGTTGAGCTTAATAGCTTGCAGTCAAGATTAAGCGCTATCAGTGAAAAAACTAGAAAGAGTATTGATACCTGCCTTAGAAGTTTAGATAAGGCACGTGAAGAAAATGCTGAGGCAAAAGATAAAAAACCTAAAGAAATCGATCTGAAGGATGAAAAGGTTCTGGAGAGTTATTCACAAAAAAAATTATCGTCCAGTCAGGCCAAGTTTTCTCGAGCCGAACAAGACAAAATTAACAAAGTTACTTTAGAGGATACGATTTCTGTAATAACAGCTCCGAGAAGCTTTTTTAAGATGGGCAAGAAAAGAAAGCTTACTGAGGAAGAAGTTAAGGAAAATAAACTCAATAAAGTATTGCTCACTAAGCAAATTACGTTGTTTAAAGCTTGGGATAAACACCACCAATCCTTACGGCAAAGCGCCATTAAACCGGGGGATTTAAATCAGGAGCAGTTAAAAAGGGTAGAAGAGCTAGCCAATCTGCGAAAAAACGATGGTTCTATTCAATATTCACAGTTGGTAATGTAGCGTTTCTGCTGCACGAATCCCCCGAGGCACAACTTTTCGAACCCCTGCGGTGCAACTTTTCGAATCCCCGCGGCGCGACTTTTCGAATCCCCGCGGCGCGACCGCGGGGCCCATGTAATAGCTTGGTAATAGGCCCCGCGGTCGCGCCGCGGGGATCCGGATAGGTCTCCGCCGCGGGGATTCGGGTAGGTCACCGCCGCGTCCGGCTTGTCAAATTAGAGCATTCCAGACAAACAGTTAAGAGTGGATGTCAGTGAAAAGGCAAGATTCATCGTATCATCCTGATTGCATCTTTCATAAAATTCACTATGCATTTGTTTTGTTTCTTCCAAAATAGCCTGAGTATTGGTTCTGATCTTACATTTACATTGCAGCATACCCGATAGGGCATCAGTAATAACAGGATCTATTACTTCTGATAAATATTCCACTATTTGTTTTTCTGATGTCTTTAAATCGATCTGGAACAATTTTTGGGCCGTTTCTGCAGGAAGATTCACTAGTGAAGGAAGCATTAACCAGTAATACTGGAAAAACTGGATTTTCAATAATCCTGTCATGGCAATGCGTTGCTGCTCCTGAAAGAATTTGGGCTGATTTGCTTTGAACTCCTCGAGACTGGCAGGTTGGGCAGGCATTAAGCCGTTCACAGTGCATTGCAGCAATTGTGAATAATCAACTAATTTAGCGTTG
The DNA here is from genome assembly GCF_900452515.1 of Legionella birminghamensis. NCBI lineage: Bacteria > Pseudomonadati > Pseudomonadota > Gammaproteobacteria > Legionellales > Legionellaceae > Legionella > Legionella birminghamensis. The sequence continues at coordinate 1,699,462 of NZ_UGNW01000001.1, read as the reverse complement.
AGAACGTCCTGATAGACGCCAGTTACTCCCCCAAAAAAAGCAGGATCATCAGAACTTAAGGTGACCACCTGAGCAGCTAGTAATTTTTTTAGCTGGATGTGTTGATCCAGATCGGGGATCTCTTCATAAACAGCGATGTCGCTCTTTGGACAAATTTCAAAACGCATTCCTTTAGCAATCATGGCATTCAGACAATCTTCACTGTCTACAGCGTTTCGTCCATGCGCTATCCAGTCAAGAAGCCTTGTCGCCTCTAATATGGTTTGTGAGTCCGAGTATTTTTCCATATGCGCAGTTAAAAAATAGGGCTGATTACCTGCTATCGCACGATGCTCCCGTACTTTTTCATAAAAAGGGATAAATTTCCCAAAAGGATGATTTAGCTCATCACCGGCCAAACCTATGGTAGTAATTAGTCGATTGGGAAGTGCCCTCAGATTTTGCCAGATTTCCTCATTTTCTTCTTCTGTAACCTGGCGTTCCATGTAGTAGCGCAGCCTTAAAATACTAACCTCCCCAAATTCACGCATGCCATTTAAAAGTGCGTTGTTATAAGCCTGGATAAATTCTGGAAACCCCATTTTATCTTTGCATTGGATCCAGGATATCCCCGGCAATGCGAAAATAACATTATTTTTATAGCAATATTTATAAAATGCATAGGTGATGTCCTCAACATCCTGAGGCGTTTGAATCAGCTTGGATATTGCGCGAAAATCCTTAAGAAATTGGCAAAAATCTTCTAGCCCGCGGTACATCCATAAATCGCTTTCTGGATCAATGAGATACTCTGGAAATTCAACTTTATTGCGCTCAGCAAGTTTGCGTGCCAGTTGCATATCCATTAAAAAGCCAGCCTCGGCATGTACATGAAGATCTGTCTTGGGCATTTTTTTAACTAATTCATCATTGAGGGAGTATATATTTAAATGTCTTTGCAGAGCCTGTACGAGCTCTTCCGATAAAGGCGGTAAATGTACAAGGGGTCTTTGTTTCGAGCTGCCTTCACATTTATTCAAGTCGATAACCTGACCATCCAGTGATGAAGAAGCAGGTTTTGTTTTTCCAAAAAAAAATTCCAGCATGATTTTTTCCCTAATTCATTAATACCGCGCCATTCTTTCATAAACAGACAAGAAGTTCCATAAATAGCTTCTGTGCGGTAAGTTTGCTCATGCGGATGGAATAATGGGCTTAGTAAGACCTGTACCATCAGTCTAGGTTTTTCAGATTAAATCGCGTGGCGTAAGCATTTGTTTTTTGCTCTTCTGTCAAACGGACATACGCTTTTTCAAGAAAGTTCTGCATTTTATCTTCTGGCAGATTATGAATAATTTTATAAAATGCATCAGAAGAGAGTGATAAAAAAAGGCACGTTGAATTTGTTTTTACTGTGGCATTTCGTTCACAGTGATAGAGTAATCCAATTTCTCCAAAGAAATCTCCATCACTTAAACTGGCGATATGTTTTTCTGTAGCATTCTTCTCTAAGAAAACGTCAACCATCCCTATAGCAATAATATAGAATTTGTCTTCAGGATCGCCTTGTTTAAATACAATCTCACCTTTGTCCCAGCGCTCAGTAATCATACTGTCAGCTATTTCCCTCTTTGTATTGTCGTCCAAATCAGCAATCAGGGGGATATGTTTAAGCCAGTCGGGATTCACTTTTACGAAACCCTGTTCGGGTATCAATGTAAATCCTTGTTGTTTATTCCATAGCTGCGCATAGAAACCATTCTGCTTCAGTAACGAAATGTGATTGCCGCTTTCAATAATCTGACCTTGGTTCATTACCAGTATAGAGTCAGCGTTAACTACAGATCCTAGTCTATGCGTGATCGAAATAATAGTATGCAGACCCGCCAACTCGGAAATCGTTTGATCTATCAATGATGAAGAAAATGGATCAAGTGACGAGCTTGCTTCATCCAGGCAGAGAATGGCGGGATTGGCAATTAATGCACGGGCGATGCAGATTCTTTGTTTCTGACCACCCGACAAATTCGAATGTTTGCGCCCAATCATAGTATTGTATCCTTGTGGCAACTTGATAATTTCTTCATGAACTCCAGCTTTCTTTGCCGCCTGAATTACTTCATCCTCTGATGCGCCAAGCTTACCCATTTCAATATTTTTTAAAATACTTCCTTCGAATAATTTAGGTTCCTGCATTACGACTGAAGTTTGTGCAAGGAGCGATTCCTGGGGAATATTACTATAATTCTGATTATCAAAAAAAATATTACCTGTAGTTGGTTTTAGCTCCTTTAATATCAGTTTTAAAAGTGTGCTCTTCCCGGAGCCGCTTAAACCAACTATTCCTACAAACTGACCCGCTTTAATCTTAAAACTTAAAGATTTTAAGGATGGCATTCCGCTATTGTAATTAAAGGAAACCTCTTCGAATGCGAGCGCGTTTTCAATGCGTGGCAAATTAGTTTCACGAGGCGATGTTTGTCTGGTTTTTAATAATCCGTCAATCACCTCAAAGCTGGCAGCACAGCGCATGATCAGGGGAAGCGTGTTGCTGATGTTGTTAATTGCACCTAAAAAAGTCCTGAATAAGAGGATGAATCCAACGAAAGCTCCCATACTTAACACTTTGTAGAAAACCAGTACGCCTCCCAGGCTATAAATCAGAAGTATTGAGAAAGTTACCCCCAATAATAAGGAGATACTGGATAAGCCCAGATTGAGATTGTATCTGCAGTTAATATTAATCGATTCATTGATTATGGATTTAAACAGATTTTTTCTATAATTTTTGAGCAGCTCCAGACGGATCACGTCTTGCATCGAAATGTTTTCCTGAACCGTGTCAATAATTTCTGCATCGACTAGCTGCTTGTTTTTAGTTTCTTTGGCGGTTTGTCTAAAAAAGAACCTGGATAAACTTAGTATCAATATTACACAAGGTAAAAGAATGAGTGTAATAAGCCAGTCAAAATAAAATAAAACGGCCGCGGCGGATATGCAAAGAAAGAAATCACCTATTATACTCCATGTAATAAAAAGGGTAGTGCTCTCAATAAGGGATAAATGCTCACTGAAATAAGAAATAAGAGGAGTGGTTTTTGTCTTGTAATACTCATCGAGATCCATGTCCTGGAGTCGTGAAAATAGCTGACATCTAATGTCTGCCATAATCCTTGCGCCCATTGACGATAAAATTTTAATGCGCATTATAAAAACAAGACAGAAAAATAAAAAATTGATGGATAAAAGTGATATGGCGATTGCTAATAGGAAAGTGTCCTGGCTGCTTATTACTTTGTTAATCAACCATTCCACAATGACTGGTTGCAGGCATTGGAACAAAACGGCTCCAAAAACCGAGAAAATTAACAATGCAAATAGCATGGGCTGTTGCATTTGATATTTAAACATCTTCTGATAAAGCCCATAGATACTCATTTTATTCTCTGCAACCGATCATAATTTGAGTATATCAAAGACAGGCAGAATTGCTTTGCATTGGGTTATGAGACTTGTAATAAAGCCCATGCTAGATTAAAATTTGGTCAAACTGATACAATGACAAAATTCATGCCAATTACTTCAACAGACAAAGATATTACATCCATACCATCAGAAATACGGGAGCAGGGCGGTAAACCTGAGCAGGGCTTCGGCTTTACCGAGTTAATGGGAAAGCGGCACCGACAAGAGGATACCCTCGCCTGGTCGGAATTTAATCCAGAAGCATTAAGTGGACTGACTCCCGAACAAATCGGACAACGCTTGTGGACTGCCCATAGGCAGATAAATGCGGAAATTATCAACAAGAAGGAATTAGATCATGCTGGATCGACAGCAGTAACCACGGTGATCAAGAATAATTTTTTGATCACGGCTTTACTGGCCGATGCCGCAGCATTTGTTGCTATCTATAATGAGAACGCGGAAGTTATTTCTGCCACCCGATTAAATCGAAGAACACATACGCCTAATCTGGAAAGAGAGCGAATAATAGAAGCAGGTGGATGTGTGCTCTCTGGCAGAGTGTTTGGCAGTCTGGCAGTAGCAAGGGCATTGGGTGATGCCCTATATGCACCGTCAGTCATTGCAGATTCTGATATTAGTATTGCTGACTTGTCTAATATTCCACCTGGGTATTCGGTCCAGTTAATTAGTAGTTGTGACGGATTCACCGATGGGGCGAAAGCAGAGGAAAAAGCGGAAGATAGAAAAATAGACGAAACGCCTCAGGAAAAGCAGGGTAGGGAGAAGCAGGTTCAGGAACAATATTTGATGAATGCTCTTAAAGCATTTAATAATGGGAAACCTAAATTGGCTTCAGAAATGTCCCTGTCTGAGCATCTTGCTGAATGGGCAATAGGAAAGGGTTCTGCCGATAATGTCAGCGTTTTAATTCAAACTGTAAAAGAGTCAGGTAAACCCGCATGCTTTAATGGAATTGCTGCTATCTATGATGGTCATGGCGGCCAACAGGTTGCAGCCTTTGCGGCTGACAATATTCGGGCTACCCTGGAAGGGCTTTTTAAATTAACCGAGGAAGAATATCAGATACTGGAGCATAGTGCGGTTTCGCAGAAAGACTGTTTTCTTCGAGACAATGCCAGCATACCTGTACTGGATTTAAATACCATAATAAAAAAACCAGAGCCTGCTAGCAATCCAGCGCCTGCCTTGGAAAAAATTGCTGCCCCACATAGTCCAGGTTTCTTTACCAATACCAATGGATCACCTCAAAAAGAGAAAGGAGCTCCGCGGCGCCAATTGAAGAGGACTCAATCTGTACTGGATCTAAGTGATATACTTGAGGGAGAAAATTTACAAGAGGGTAAAAGGGTTAAATTCTAAACCGCGTTTAATACTCATTCGAATTCAAGCGCCAAAGCCCATCCAACTGCGGACGAAGCCCATCGAATCCCCGCGGGCGAAAACCACCGAATCCCCGCGGCTTCGACCGCGGGGCCCATGGTGGGCTTAAGCAAGAGCTTAGAAAACTACAATCCTGCCAGAAGTAAACATTGAATGAACTGCCCAGTAAATTGGGGATCCGAATAAGATTCATTGGACCCCGCGGCCGAAGCCGCGGGGATTCGAAGGGGCTGCGCAGGGAGAGCCTCGACCAAGCACTATCTCACATCAGGAATTAGTATCAAGCACCCACTCATGCTTTTCATCCGGAACAAAAATAACGGTGGATGTGTACCAGTATGACGTTTGCAGTAACCAGCCATTAGGCACTTCCAGCCGGCATACTAATATATCTTTAACGGAGCTTTTAACATCTTCCCAGGGGGTAACACATTTTGCAAAACATAAGACGGGTAATAGAGCCAAAGCCAGAAATACTTTTTTCATTTGAAAATCCTGATGTAAATAATGTGGTACAAGCAGGGAATATTAACACTAACAACTATAAACTCAACCTGAACAATCATTTGAATCAGTTTTCAATTGTTGGGCGGATGGCCGCATGTTTTGCCAATAAGGTGATATTGCCAACACAAGTACAAAAATTTGCATATAATAAAGTAGGTGCATATCAATTAAACAACAAGGACGGGGAATGTAATATGCCTACCATATCAAGTGAGACCTTCAAATCCATCATGGAAGATAAGAATATCAAGAGCCTTCGAAATGTATTGCAGAATTTGACTGATCTTAAAGATTTAATTGATCAGTATCCTGAGGAAAAACATGAATTGCTGAATTTATTGTCCTCCGATCTCAAAACCATAGGGCAATTAATTAAAAGTGAAAACGATATAGAAGATTTTGCAGATATGGTTGATTTTAATATGAGAGATCAATTGACTAATTCTTCTGAGGAGAGGGGTAACGCATTCGTTCAACCCGAAGCTAAGATAATAATGAGTGCCGAGCTTATCAATGCCGATCCTGAGGAAATGCTGGAGATGTTTTTTCAAGGTCCAAGCGACGATAATATGCGAATGCTCGAATATTCCTTAGTGCAATTCACCAGGCATTTTCCAGAAAACATTCATATTAACGGTGAAAACAGGGAAGTTGTCCTTAAAAAACTAAAAGTCTTAACCCATAAATTATTGAATGAATATTCTGATTCTAATTTAGCTGATAATTTAAGGGATCTTCATGAAAGTATTATTAAACTAGAACAGCCTACTTCAGTATTTAGAGGTTCAGCAGGCCATTTTAAAGCCGCTTCAGGCACTAAAACCTATCAAGTAGCCAAGGATAAACAAACCCCTGATTCTCCGAAGATTTGAAAAAATCCGGAGTCAGAGACATAGACTCCATTTTGTCGCCTTCGCCACATCATCCACTTATGAGTTTTGATAATGTGGCCGCTGGCCTAAAAGTGCCCCAAAGGCAGGCTTCTACCTGTATTTTTGAATCGGATCTGGAAGCCGAGCCTTTTTCTTGCAATCCATATCAGAAATGGCCTAAGGGGCAAAGTGAATATAAAGATCAGCTTCCGCAAATGACTTATTAGATATGGCCTCAGAAGATGTGAAAATCCACAAAATGTATTCCGGGTTATCATAAACTATTCCTGTTAATATGAAATTTACCCCAGGCCAATCCAGATACAGCAGCACAAAGGGAACCAATTAATACACCTAGCTTAGCCGCATTAAGCAAACTCTCATCATCAAAAGCCAACATTGCAATAAAAATTGACATGGTAAATCCGATACCTGCGAGAAGGCCTACCAACCCGATACCTTTCCAGGTTATTCCACGCGTCAATTTACACCATCCCATTTTCACACACACCCAACTCATGCCGACAATTCCAAGTGGTTTTCCGATCACCAAAGCTAGGGCAACACCAATAATAATTCTCAGTTCATTCTCATCAGAGAACGCGCCGCTACTCATGCTGACACCAGCATTTGCTAAAGCAAATAACGGCATTACTCCATAGGCAATCCATGGATGTAAAGCTCTTTGCACTCGAACAACAGGCGGTAACAATTCCCTCTGGGCTAGCTGAAGCTTTCTAAGCGACCGCGACATTTTGTGTTTGTCTTTCATCTTGACATCTTGACCAGTAAGCTCTTTAACAATGCGCGATAGTATATCTAATGGGCGTTCGGACATACGCACCGAAACGATTGGTGTCATCAGGCCAAGCACAACGCCGGCTAAGGTGGGGTGAGCCCCAGTCATAAACAATCCAATCCAGATGATCGCTCCCGGAATAATATAGGCAAATGCTGAACCAAAACCGATGCGTTGAAAACCCAATACTAGCAAGATACCAAGCCCGGCGATCAGAAAGCCTGCATAATTAAGACCTCCTGAATAGAACACTGCAATAATGATCACAGCAACAATGTCGTCTATAATAGCCAGAGTGAGTAAGAATATTCTAATATTTCCAGGGATAGCGCGCCCTAGCAATGCGAGCACGCCGACTGCAAACGCAATATCCGTTGCTGTCGGAACTGCCCAGCCATTAAGCAGCATCGGCTGCGAATTAAATCCAAGAAAAATTAATGCGGGGACGATAACACCACCAAAGGCTGCCATGATTGGAAGAGTCGCCTGCTTAATATTGTTTAATGCGCCTTCATGGATTTCACGACGGATTTCCATTCCTACTACTAAAAAGAAAAAAGTCATTAGAACATCGTTGATCCAGAAATGTAGAGGCCAGGATATTTCAAACTTTCCTAACCCGATAAAAAAAGGTGTATGCCATAGATTTTTATAGCTAAGCGCCCAATGTGAGTTAGCCCATATTAATGCGATAGCTGCGGCAAGAAGAAGGACAATGCCACTAACCGCTTCAATATGCAGGAAGTTCTCAATTGATGCAAAAGCCCGCTCTGCCAGTATCTGAGCTCGGGGCAGCTTGTGCTGGCTGTGTTTATTCATAAATTCTCACAATCCTGATTAAAAGGGGGCTACTCCAATAGTATCCACGATTTATATTAAAAACGTAAGAATCGATATAAATTTGGAAATAATAAGAGGTTTTGGTCCTGCTCGATGAGCAGTAAAGCCTGTAAACATAATAAAGTTAGGATTAATAGACAAGTTCTACTGTAAACCCAAATAAAATACTGTATAATATGCGATAATTTTTTTCCCATTACTTTTAATAAGAGCACTATGACTGACTTAAACCTTTACAGAAATATTGGTATCTTCGCACACGTAGATGCCGGAAAAACAACCACTACAGAACGTATTCTGAAGCTTACTGGAAGAATCCACAGAATGGGAGAGGTTCATGAAGGTGAATCGACAACCGACTTTATGGAACAGGAAGCAGAGCGTGGTATTACTATTCAATCAGCAGCAGTAAGCTGTTACTGGAAAGGTCATCGCTTTAACGTTATTGATACCCCAGGACACGTTGACTTCACTGTTGAAGTATACCGTTCACTGAAAGTACTCGATGGGGGAATTGGCGTATTCTGCGGTTCCGGCGGTGTTGAACCTCAGTCAGAAACGAACTGGCGTTATGCGAACAATGCAAAAGTATCCCGTCTTATTTTTGTCAACAAGCTGGATCGTATTGGTGCGAACTTCCTGAGAGTTACTGAGCAGATCAAAAAAGTATTGGGCGCAAATCCATTAATCATGACCTTACCGATAGGATTTGAAGACAGTTTCGTTGGTGTTGTTGATTTATTGACCCGCAAAGCCTATGTTTGGGATGAATCTGGCCAGCCAGAGAATTACAACATCACTGATGTACCGGCAGATATGCACGACGATGTTGAAATGTACAGAGCACAGTTGATTGAAACAGCACTGGAAATGGATGATGAGCTGTTAATGGCGTATCTGGAAGGTGTTGAGCCTTCTGTCGAAGACGTTAAGCGTTGCATCCGTAAAGGAACGCTTGAACTGGCTTTCTTCCCCACCTATTGTGGTTCTGCCTTTAAAAACAAAGGGATGCAGTTATTGCTTGATGCGGTGGTTGATTATTTACCCGCTCCGCACGAAGTGAATCCACAACCATTGACCAATGCTGAAGGTGAGCCCAACGGTCAATTCGCCATTGTTTCTCCTGATGAGCCATTCCGCGCACTGGCCTTCAAGATTATGGATGATCGTTTTGGCGCCCTGACTTTCGTTCGTATCTATTCAGGAAAATTAAATAAAGGGGATACTATTCTCAACTCCTTTACCGGTAAGACTGAACGTGTTGGCCGTATGGTGGAGATGCAGGCGAATGAGCGTAATGAGTTACAAAGCGCTGAAGCCGGTGACATTATTGCTATTGTTGGTATGAAGAATGTTCGTACTGGCCACACACTCTGTGATCCTAATCATGAATGTACACTGGAAGCAATGGTGTTTCCTGAGCCTGTAATTTCTATTGCTGTTACGCCAAAAGATAAAGGTTCTACTGAAAAAATGAGTATTGCCATCGGCAAGATGGTTGCAGAAGATCCTACATTCAGAGTTGAAACTGACGAAGATTCTGGTGAAACCATTCTTCGCGGAATGGGTGAGTTACATCTTGATATTAAAGTGGATATTCTGAAACGTACTTATGATGTTGAATTGATAGTAGGTCAGCCACAGGTTGCTTATCGTGAAACCATTACCAAATCGATTCAGGACAGCTACACCCATAAGAAACAATCAGGTGGTGCGGGTCAATATGGTAAAATTGATTACACAATTGAGCCAGGCGAGCCAAACTCTGGATTTACTTTCATGACATCAGTTGTCGGCGGAAATGTTCCTAAAGAATTCTTCCCTGCAATTGAAAAAGGCTTCCGTTCAATGATGGATACTGGTCCATTAGCTGGATTCCCGGTATTAGATGTTGTTATCAACCTAACTGACGGGGGCTACCATGCGGTCGACTCTTCTGCGATTGCCTTCGAGATTGCAGCAAAAGGGGCGTTCCGTCAGTCAATGCCAAAAGCCGGCCCACAACTGCTGGAACCCATTATGAAAGTTGACGTTTACAGTACCGAAGAAGATGTAGGTAACGTAATTGGTGACTTGAACCGTCGCCGTGGAATGATCTCTGGTCAGGAACCAAGTGCTGCAGGTGTTCGCATCAAAGCCGATGTTCCCCTTTCAGAAATGTTTGGATATATCAGTACATTACGTACGCTTACCTCAGGCCGTGGCCAGTTTTCAATGGAATTCTCTCACTATGCGCCTTGTCCGGCCAGCGTAGCTGAAGCTGTAATTGCCAAAGAAAAAGAAAAGAAAGCCGCCGCTGCAGCCAAGTAAGATCGTCAGTCATTTTGAAAAGCTCTGTCAGTTATGCTGATGGGGCTTTTTTATTATGAACGCTTTAGTCTGCGTGTTAAATTTTAGGGAAACCGTATGGCAGGAACCAGCTTATTAACACTGATAGATGATATCGCCAATGCACTTGACGATATCGCATTGATGACTAAAATAGCCAGCAAGAAAACTGCGGGTGTATTGGGAGATGATCTCGCGCTCAATGCCGAGCAGGTGATTGGCCTGCATGCCCATCGAGAACTCCCCGTTGTGTTTGCAGTAGCCAAGGGCTCGGCTATTAACAAGTTAATATTAATCCCATTGGCTCTCCTTATCAGTTTTTTTATCCCTCCACTGGTTACAGTTTTACTAATGCTAGGAGGCTTGTATCTATGCTTCGAGGGATTTGAAAAAATTTTACATAAGCTTCATAAAGCGCACGCTCATAGCACCCAAGAAGTATTAACAATCCAAGAAATGGACGAGCATCAATTCGAAAGGGAAAAGATTAGGGGAGCAGTGCGCACTGATTTTATATTGTCAGCGGAAATTATCGTCATTACTTTAGGCACTGTTACTCACACATCCTTGGTCAATCAAATTATGGTTTTGGTTGCAATTTCCCTTATTATGACTATTGGAGTGTATGGTTTGGTTGCATTTATTGTAAAACTGGATGATCTGGGTTTCATTTTACGCGAGAAAAGAAAGCCGATAAAGCAGATTGGGCTTATGCTAATTGGTGCAGCCCCAATTCTAATGAAGTTTCTGGCGATGGCTGGAACCATCGCTATGTTTTTAGTCGGAGGAAGTATTATTGCGCATGGACTGCCATTTCTTCATCAGTATACGACTGGTGTTTCATTCCCTGTTTCAATAGGCATGGATCTTCTGACTGGTTTATTATCTGGAGCCGCCGCAACTGCAGTCTATGTTCTTTTCAGTAAAATTAAAGGGGCATTTAAGCAGCCTACGCGCTAACCCGCTACGTACCGCGATTGTTCGCGGTATCCAAATCATCTCCATGTAAATCTTCGCATTAGCCAAAATAAATTTATCACTAATTATTAAAGAGATACGAAAATAGGTGCATGCAAATACAACAGCTTGAAATTGTCAAGACTGTTTCTTTCTAAAAAAAGAAGATACAATGCACTTCCAAAAACCATATCCAATTCCTTGATATTGTGGATAAGTTTACCTCACCTGTGCACCACAAGTAGCTTTTTACTTATCATACATTTTATAACTCCTTGATAATAGCAGGTTATTAGGCTTAATATCTTGATTGTCAAGAAATCAGTTATCCACAAAATCTGTGGATAACTGTGTGAATAGACTGTTACGTACAAACTATATCAGCCTCCTATTTTTGCGAATAAGAAACTAAACATGTATAAATTTTCTGATTTTTTTAAAGACAGTCAAAACCGAGTAGTCATATTCCAGCTTCCCAACTGGCCTTTAATCCTGTGGTTTGTATTCGCGCTATTAGATTTACTTTGGAGTAGTAGTCAGCCAAAAATGCATTTAATTTTTCATATGCTCCGGTTTGGGTTTATCTTTACATGGGCATGGCTGGAGATAACCTGTGGGGTGAATTACTTTCGCCGCACCCTGGGATTTCTGGTCTTAATTGCTGTTGTTGTTTCTAATCTATGATTTAGAGATTACAATCCTAAGGCCTGTATGTCCCCGAGCGTGCTAACTGTTCAATGTCATCCATTTCACGTACATTAGTAATTTTATTTCCATGAAACAATATATCCAGTTTAGAGAAATCATTTTTAAGACGAAATAATTCAATGGCTCCTGATTTGCCAATCTTATTATACTGAATACTAATTTCTTGAACATCGCTAAACTCGCGAAAATAGTCGCTTAAGGTTTTGGCCCCTTTATCAGTAATATGATTATTATCCAAATCAATCTTGATAGCAGCAGGTTTATTTATTTTTATATACGCCATTATTTCTGAAATCTCACTATCCTTTATGTTTAATCCAGCAAGATTAACCTTAAGGGGATTTTGATTAGCAGCTAGTTTGGTTGATATTTCGGGTCTCATGTTTTTCCTTATTTTCTCATAGTAGTAAAGTTTAGCCTATTTTAATCAAGTCCCTAAATTGACACTTTGGGATTGGTCTCGGATAAATATTTTTCTTGTTGTTCCAGCATCTTTTCGAGTGCTTTTTGCGAAGTAGTTTTAAGGCTAAATTTTTCGGTAACCCAGCCTTGCGCTTTCTTTAACACATCTACCTCATAGGAATGCGCTAATTCTTCTTTTAAATCGGCTAATTCTTTTTTTGTAGTAGTGCCTTCTATTCGCTTTTGCAAGTCATCTAAAATAAGAGTTTTTAGATAATCCCCTTTATGAGCCTGATATTTGTTTTTAAAAGTGGCAAAATCAGCGCTAGTTTGTGATTTTTGGAATTCGACCTTATCAAGGGAAACGGTATAGGATTTATGATCGCGTCCTCCCGATGGATTTGTTGTCTTATAGGCATAAGTATTTTTTACATAATCGACGAGAAGATGAACTTTCTCACCCACAACATTAAAAACAGTAACCAGGTCATTGCCAAATTCAAGCTTGCGTGGAGCGCTTTTCTGTTGAGCAATTCCTTGTTTGCATCCTTGTGGTGAACAGACAGGATCAACATGCATTACAGAGGAGCCAAGAGAGTTAGTTTTATCTATAGGGATCCAGTTAGATACCACAACATGAGAAATGGGTTGCTTTAAAATTTCAGGATCTTTTTTTATTAGCTCCTGATAGTTTTTTTTTGCAACACCATAGTCGTGGTCTAAGCATATGTCTACAGCTGTTAAAAATTGAGTACCGCCAGGCGTTTTGCAAGAAATTATATTATTAAAGCCGAAGTCTTTAACTTTGCCGTCAATGGTAATTTGCGGCATAGGTATTGACGGTTTCCGATTATCTAACACAGGAAGTGTATCCATTCCCCCCATACCATCGGGTTCTTTATAACGGACGTCTACAGATGAGGTATTACTTTTGACAATGAGCTGGAATTCGGGTGGGTTTCCACAACTAATATGTGGAGTCACATTCATCACTTTACCATCATCTGTCTTTACTCCAAAGGAGCCGAGAATTAATTGAACCCCTTCAGACATGGATTTAGCTCTATTTGCAATATTGTTTTGTAGCTCTTCAAATTCCTTTAAAGTCAGTGGCTCTTTAGTATAAAAAAAGAACTCATTAGTGCTCAAGCGAGTAATATGGTCAGGATCATTATGCATTAGATTATTGGCTTCATGGGCATCCTTGGCTTCATCCATGAGAGTAGAAATACTTTTTTCTAATCGCTCGACCATTTCTTGCCGCTCTTGCAGAGGCATTACAGATACGGGTTGAGGATCACCTGCTTTAGGCGCCTCTCCTACCGGGCTTCCCTTGAGTGAATGAGCTATCACAGCTTTTTCATGTATGACAGGAAATTTTCTGGCCATCATGTAATCTCAATAACTATTAATATTCATAATAGCACTTAAAGATTATGCGATGATTAACGTGTATGTTAGTTGACCAGAAAGCCCCGGGATTGGTGATTGTTTATTATTTTTTACCTTAATTTAATGTGATGCCATCAGGTGTGTTTAGATCAGCAGCCCCTGAAACCATACAGTCAAAAAAGTTTCCTGTAACGGGATTAATCTGACATTTTGAAACACCTAAGTTATCACTGATGTAAATAAGGTTATTAGGCTCATCTATCGCAATATTTTGAGGATTAGTAACTGCCCCTCCCGCGGTAAAGCAGCCACTTAACACTCCGGTATTGAGCACATTGCATTTGGCAACCGAGTTCAAAGAAGTTACGGCTACATAGGCAAGGGTTTCATTGGCATAAAATGCTAGGCTCCCATTTGCAAAAGTAATTGCTGCAGATGGGGGGTTAACACAACCGATTAATTGCCCGGTGCCAGGATCAACATCACATATTGTAGTCTGGAATTGATTGACAATATAAGCACGCGTTCCTGCGGCATTGAGAGTAATTCCTGTGTGAGCTTGCCCTGCAGGCGGTGTAGCCCCTGAATTGATACAGCCTGCAGTATTGATCATGCCCACTCCATCGATCGGGCATTTTATTAAGGGAGTAGCTCCGGATGAATTAAGAATGTAGAGGAAGGAGCCTGTTGGGTTCAGTGATAGTCCGGATGAGTTAGTTAACCCGCCTATAATCGAATCTGTACAATTTGTTAAGGTACCTGTTAAGGGGGCTACAGAACACTGAGTGACGGTGTTACTCGAGGAGTTGCTAATATAAGCCTGCGTGTCGGTCTGATTAAAAACAATATAGCTAGGGTTATTGATGGCTGGAAATGGACCCATAACACTACAATTGCTTAATTCACCGGTTACAGAATTTTTTAAACATTGAGTGATATTTCCGGACGGGACATTGTTGGTAATATAAGCAAAAGGGGAGGTTACAGAAATGTTAGCATTTACAGCAAGAGTATTTGAACCAAATATGGGAAAATTTGTAGGCGGCACGACTGTGTTAATAGCAGTGTAGGTAATCATACAGTTTGCCCCAGGCGCTACCGCAGCACATGTATTCGCCGATTCAACCACTTGCCCATCCAATGCCGTGCCGGTGAAATTCGAATGAATGGCATAAGCGGGATAATTTGATGTATTAGTAATCGTTAACGAGCGGTTATCACCTTTAGGTATAACCAGCGGTGAACCTGCTACGTTAATACTCAATGTAGTGGGGGGCAGCACCTCCATAGTAACATAAGTTGTGGCGGCATTTGTGCCTATTATAGCTACAGAAACTTGAGGATAGATATTAGTGCCTGGGAGAAAACGTAAACTGCAGCTCGCTAATGGCAGTAAAATTGCACAGCCTGTAGCGTCTTGGGTGACCCCCATATTCGGAGGCAAGATAGCTTGAATAGCATAAGCGGTAACTCGTCTTGAGCGATTAACTATTGTTAACGCCACTGGGGTATTGGAGCCAGCAATCATGTTTAAACATGCTTGGAAATTATTGTTACCATAGCAGAAAGAGTTTTCAGGTTTAACGAATAAGAGGGCTTCAGCTTGATCATCTGCTTCCAGTGTAAGCACATTTTCTTTGTCAGCATAACATGCTTGTATCAAGATTAAAAAAACGAGTAATAGCTTTGACAGCTCGTTAGAGAAAAATCTTTTTATTTTTACCATACCTTTCAAATCCATTTCAGAATACTGGCTTGGAGCTTACATAGGAAAAGAACCTTGATGCATATGCTTCAAGATCTATCTGTGAAGTCTAGCTATCTTACTTAATTCCCGGAATATCGCGAACGAGCGGCGACACGACGAATAGCAACATACCAGATTTCATTTGACTTGGCAATCGCGAAATAAATCACTATCTCTGGCTGTAGAAAGGGCATAACCCTTACCAGGATTCTTCCAATGCTGATTAGTGTGTAAAGTTGAGCCAGCAAGAGGTATTGAATAGAAAGGGTAAATGGATAAAATTATATTTTATCTCTAATAATTAAAGAGATATAAAAAAAATAAATTAAATAATACATCTACAGCTTGTCAAGACTGTTTATTTTAATAAAAAGGAGATACAATTCACTTCCCAAGATTACATTGTAATTTTGGGCGCTGTGGATAAGTTTTCCGCAGCTGTTCACAACAATAAACTCTCTCCTTATTCTTCTGTTTGCAACTCCTTGATAATAAAGACTTATAAGCGCAATCCCTAATATTATTCACAATATTGTTATCCGCAAAATCTGTGGATAACAATGTGTATAGAATGTTACAGTCCTGTATGCAAAGGGAGAAAAGACGATGCACAGCCATTTCTCAATCTGTTCTGTGCATAAAAGCGGGGTTATATTATTGATGGCTAAAACCCGGTGTTGCGGGAACAGTACTGCTATTTTCATTGCCTGGTTTAAAAAAGCGATTCCTGTTTACCGCTTCTGTAACCTGCGGGGAAGATGATTGCTGATTATCGAGTTGTTTATTTAGGAATGAAACAAGGAAGTTTATTTCCTTATCGCCAACTAAAGGTTCAAACGTTTCCCATTTTTCATAGATCAACTTCGCGCCACCAGATACACAAAGAAAATTCTCAAATATTGTGATTTCCCGGTTATAGGTTTTGGACCAGAACGGTGTATGCAAGTCCTTCTTAGTAAATAAATGAGCAAACTCCTCCCAATACTCTTTGAGCAATGTATGTCCATATGATGTTGAGCATAACCAGTAGAAAAAGCTAATATTCTCACCCTCAGAAACGAATGGCCTGGAAAAAAGGGGCCAACGTTTCTGAATTAGTATTCTTCCCTCTTTAGAGTCTAATAGGGTGCGTATTGGTGTTATACGTTGATTCGCGTGGTTTACCGTCACATTTAACAGATTCTGTGTTATTAACAGGGGCTCGAAAAAGTCCCAATGCGTGTCCAATAATTCCAAACCTGCGGCATTTCTAAATAATAAATGCAGAACACTTAATCCTTTCTCCTTAACGGCTCCAGTTGCAGTCTGTTTCAAGGCTTCTGCTGTAATTAGCGGCTCAAAAAAATCCCAGTGTTTTTGAATAAGATTAATTCCATGCCCACTTTGGCACAGGAAATAAAAAGGTGTTTTCCCTGTAGACGTGTTGCTACCTGTAATTGGCAGGTGCAGTGACTCTTCGGTAATAAAACGGGCAAAATCATCCCAGTGGTCATCTATCAGTGCAACTCGCTCGGCGTAGTCACAAATTAAATGAAGAGGCGTTTGACGGCTTCCTGTAAAATGTTCAGATAAATGCGTTTTTTTAAGATAAGGGGCGAAATCAGACCAATGCTTATTTAGAAAGGCAAGTCCCTCAGGATGCGTGCATAAATGGTAGATACAACTAATTCCAGTTGAGGGATAATCACGATAAGGTTTTGCTATGAAACTTTTTTCATTGATAATAGATTTGAAAAAATCCCATTTCTCTTCCAGAAAAGCCACTCCCTCAGGGGAGGAACTCAATCCAAATAAAATCGCTTCACTAACCCGCTCATCAGGGCTTTGCATTTCTTTTTGAATAAGTGATAAAAAGTGGGGCCAGTGTTTTTTAATTAATTCAATACCATTTCTGTAAAATAATACTTGAAAAATGGATAGTGGATGCTTGTTTCCTAAGGGCTTAAAAATTTCTTCGCTAAAGAAGGGTTCAAAAAAATCCCAGTGATTATCCAGAAATTTGATTCCCTCTGGGATTATGCACAAGCGATACAGCGGACTTTTTCCTTCATGGGTTTCATCTGAGCCTGTAATTTCCTGAAACAGCAATTCTTTTGTTATCGAAGGCATAAAAATATGCCAATACTGATCCAGGATCTCGATGCCTATATCTGAACATAGCCAATAAAATGAGGATGCCCCTTTATATGGGGAGTCTGCACATATTTGATGCAAGTTTTCTTTCGTCACAAAACCTGCAAGATCCTTCCACAATGCCCTTAGCTTTGCTTTGTTGTCGGTACCACAACCACATAATAAATAAAAAGCGGATACTCCACCCGGTATCCGCTTATTTAACATCTCCTCATTAATCCGTGATTTGAAGAAATCCCAGCGTTGACTGACAAAATCGATATCCATAGCAAAAAAATAAAATACATTGACATCGCGAAACTCAGGGATGTGTTTAGTCAACTCTTCGGCTAATAACTCATTGGTAATTACCTCTGAAAACCGCCCCCACTCTTTCTGGAGCAGAGCTTTCCATTCCTTAATAAAATTTAAAACCTCAAAAGAGTTAGTTTGTTTTGCTAAACCCTGGACAAGCGTCTGATACATAACTGGGCAACTAAGCTTACGCTGAAGATAGTTTTGCCATTCCTTAATCGTTCCTTGTTCCATAACCGTTATCAGCTTATCGACAGTTTTCTGCTGTAGTGGGGACACATTCATCGCGCTGTTCTTGGCAGGTTTAGCGGTTTTTCCCTCAATTGCTCCGGTCCTGGGCTGAAGTGAGAGTCCCGCTGTAGTTCTTGGTTCCGCAGCTGCTTTCTTCCTGGAGCGCTTTTTTTTCTTCTTCCTTGGGCAAGCTTCGCTTGTTTGCTCCTCAGCAGCTGGATTTGGCTCTGGTTTTGGCTCCGGCTTTATTTCAGGCTCAGGCCAAGCTTGCGCTTCGATTTTTTCGGGAACTAACTTTTGTGCGATTAGAAAGGACTCAAAATCGGCCTGCGGTATTTTATTCTTCAAGCATTGTTCATAGATATTTTTGGAAATATCAATATTGCCTTCCTCATATTGACGGCGGGCCTCCTCTGTCCAGTCGGCCAATCGCTCAGCCTCTGTTTTAGGGGCTTTATTCTGCACGGGCAACTCAGCGGCTTTTATCCCCTTTTTAAAAAACCGGGTCAGATTCCTGGTGGCATGCTTCTCTGGCTGGTCAATGTATAAGTCCGCGGTCGAACGGGTACAACTGGTAAAAAACTTGTTGAATGGAGGGCCAAATTGATCTTCTTCACAACCCTCTTTGGCACGGTTGGTCAGGCAATTTAACTCCTCATCCGACAGGCCATTGATTTTTTTATTCGCCTCATAGCAAAGCTCGTCATCGAGCATGCGGTAGAGCAGCACTTTCTTATATTCGAGCCCTTTGATTTGTTCGGGAGTAAAAATCAGGGCGGATCCGTATTTACGACGCGCCTCTTCAACGTATTGGGGCAGGGTTATGATGGCAAAATCACTTTCCTTTGCCGCTTCTTTTAAGCGTTCAAACTCTTCTTCCTTGTCTACCCAGACCACCGTACCAGGGATTTTTTCCTGCTCCGGAGAAGGGATAATCTCGGCTTGCTCGAGCTTGTCGGCACGACCGCCAACCAGCCAGTTTTTAAGGCGGATAACCCTATTGGCAAAATGAACAACATTTGCAGGGCAGCGGTAGGAATGGGGCAATTCGATATGCTTTGCATTGGAACCCATTAAACCCAGCAGATAGGGACGTTTGGACTTATTATCAAAAAGGCTTTGATGCGTATCCATCAGATAGCATACCCGTTTTTCCTTTGCCAGATGCAGTATTTCCTTCAAGGGTAATCGCGATAAATCCTGTGCCTCATCAACCACTACTGAATGGTATTTTCCTTTTTCATTCAGATGGAGAAAGTCAAAATTAACCAGTTGGCTGCCGTCAAGATGATTGAGATAGGCTTTGTAGGCGCGGTAGATCCAAAGTCTGTCCTCTTCATTTTTGTAAATACTCTGTTTCTTGCCCAGCTTGATATATTCTTTTTTTTAGTAACCCGACAGCAGGCGAAACTCCTGGTAAATCGTCTGCTGATTTTTTAAAAACCCATCCAGTTTCAGGAAGGGATCATCCTGGGTTTTGCCTTTTTTACCCTTGGTGTTCGCCATGCTGGGTTGAGTTCATTTCTTCGGTCACTGACATACTTTTTAAACCAGTGTTCAAATTCCAGTTTGGTGCAGACTGTCCGGTCTTTTACATACTCGGCACGGCTTTCCGCCGCCTGCATGGCATAGGTTTTAAACTCAACCCGCCTTTGCATGTCCCGGGGAAGCTCAAGTGACTCCCAAATGGCCTGCATCTCTTTTAACAAACGGGGGGATTCTGTCAAGTAAAGGATCTTTTCCTCAGATCCCTCAGGCAGCTGCGCTGCCAATTGCCGCAGCATGGAAATGGCCACGCAGGATTTACCAGAGCCCGGTGCACCGCTGACGACAAGGGGCAAGCCCGATTGCAAAACGGATTGCTGGCTTAAATTCAGGCGGATGAATTGCTGGTTATAATAATCCAGGATGACTGGCTCGGGCTTGCCGGCAGGGGGCTTAGGCGACTGCGCGGCTGCAGCCTCTTCCGCCATCATTTCGCGAATGCGTTTTTCAATGGACTCTTTATTTTTGACGAGATAATTCTTTACACCATTTTTATCATTATAAGCAGGCGATTTTTTATATTCATGCCATTCGGCTGCATCGATGACCAACAGATTGTTTTGACCGTCGAGCTCGTAATTCGTTAATAAAATTCTATCCGCATCGTTTAAACGCGCGCTCGCCAAATCATCCCGTAATTTTTCATAATTCGTTCCATGGGTTCCATTGTTTAATAAAGCCTTGACAGCCTCTATTATCTTTTGCTCATCCTTGGAATAGCGGTCAAAAACCTTTCTGTCTATTAAAGCCCGTCTCCAGAAAAGGCCTTTGGATCTATTTCTTGGCATGCGATACCCATTAAAACTTTTGTGACCAGCAATTATACAGAATAAGCATAATAAGTGAAGAGCTGGGTCTCGTTTTTTTAAAATAAAAAGCAGGGTGCGCTTATTAAATACAGCTTTTATATGCTGATATTCAAGTTTCCATGGACTTGTTTTGGACTCTGCACATCATTGAACAGGCTCTCTGATCCAGTGCTGTAATTTCTACATGGGTATGCCAATCCCTGGATTGGCATACCCACAGGAATAGCTGTCTCAGATTTCAGAAGCTGATAGTCTTTGATAACATTCATGGTGGGTCTGAAACTTTTCATCGTATTGGGATTGGCTAAACCGGTTGCTCCCTTGAAGCAGTATTGCCAAAAAGGCCTTTTGTCTGGATTCGTCCAGTTTTTCAACACCACAATAATTCTTGAATTTTTCATCGTCCTGCATAAAATCATTGAGATTTACCCTCTTAACGGAGCCGTCTTCCTTCCTCCAGGCATAAGCCAGAAAATCATTCTTATCCGCTCTGCAGATATACATCATTCCAGGTTTTATTTCTGAATCTAACAGCGTTCTGTCTTCAAAGTGACACTCTGTAATTGAGGTACTTTGGCTATTCATAAAGAAAGGTATGCTCGAATCCACTAGCGTTAGTGTTTTGCTAATGGCTTTTATTGCCTCACCGGCAGAACTACCGATCTTTTCCAGTATTTTCATGGATTCTGGCAGTAAACTTTCAGCCCCCGAGAGACCCGCATAGTGGTTTGTTTTTGAACCCAGGTAACCTCCGCCAAACATCAAAAATAATGCACCTACTGGCCCTGATAAAGCAGCTCCTGCCGCAATACCTGCTCCCATAGAACCATATAGAATAACCTGCTTGATATTATTGCGGGTACCATTCCTGAACGTTAATAAAGTTTGTATATGATGTATGGAGATTTTGGCAATGACACGGTGAATTTCAATTAATAATTCCCTGACTTCCCTCAACTCTTTCCCAGGATCGCTTTGTGGGCCTCTGTCATTAAATTCAGCGATTAAGGTATCAATGTCCTTTAAAATTTTTTGAAGTATTTGGTATTTATCATACGATAGTGAACCCACATCCATGGCCGAAGCTTGCATGCCCCGTGTGCGTGTGCGAAGTGTTGTTAAATGATTTCCCACCTTATTCAACTCAATCCGATCCGTAAATCGGGTGCTTGTATCCTCACGCTTACTAAACATCCTATCTCCTTGTTATAAAGCTGATTGCAAGTTAATCCATGCGGAGGTAATTATACATGCTTATACAGGTCAGTCATCACGGACGCTTACAGTTTAATAAAAAGAGTTTGAATCCTATGATATAATTTTGAAAAAATTAAAATAACAGCCGTCCAATTATGTTTTCTCCCTACGATCAAACAGTCTATTCCTCCTTGAAAATGCAAGCGCTGGAAGCAATTGACCAGGACAATGTTGAGCAGTTACAAGAACTGCTCAAGCTATCCTATCTTGGAGATCAGCCGCAATATGAGCGAAAGGGTTTTATAATTCAAAGTTATGGGCAGACACAGGGATTAATACCTTATTTAAATAATTATAAAGATAAAAAATTTCTAAGGGATGAGGCAATTCAGAAAGATCGTTTAGCTGTAGTCGATTTTTTATTTAATGATGGCATGGGGTTGTGGAACGAATTGAAACCTGTCTCAGTGACTCAGAGAAGACGCGCGAGTGAATCCTACAGAAATGAATTTTTAAATATTGCAGTGAAGTATAATAGCCGGGAAGTTATTAATTATTTACTCGCAAAAGGTTTTTCTTTAACCCTGGAGCAGCTTCAAGAATACGCGCTGAAGAATCATGCAGAAAAAGCTTTCGGCGCCATTTCACCCATTGTAAATAAAATTCCTTTATTAACTCTAAAAGCAAAGAACCTGGCGGGGCGAGGGTTTGAGCTGGAGTCAAAGCAGATAGGCGAGCTTGAGCTGTTTATCCGAAAGGAAATTAAAAATTATTTAGATTCATGTATTGCCGAACCTGAAAAAACCAGTGACCTGCTTGAAAAGAATTTTAAGACTAATTGTACCAGGGAAACCTCCAATGTTCAGGAAAAGCTTAAACACCATCGAGGATATAAAGAATTCCTGGCAAATTTTATGATAACACTTGTCTCTCTTTCCATCGCAAATTTAGGAAATTTGTTTGCAACACAAGGACGATGTTTTTTCTTTCAATTTAATACTGATTCGGTGACCAAATTAAATGAAGTAAAAACAGCGGTAATTGAGTGCAGTTTTTGATTTCGGATAACTTTTCCCGCAATTTACGGGTAAAACTAAAACTAGTGGTTTGCAGGGGGCATAATCAACCCTATAAATTAAAATCCCCAGACTAAATTTTCTAGTTTTTTCATAGAGGATGCTAGCAATTCTTATTTGAATTTCCAGATTGCTATATTTATGGAGAAGCATTAATGCAGTTAACTGTTGACTCAGTTCGCCATTAAGCTTGTCTACCCGAAATCCATAAGCCCGTAAAAATGTCTGTAATAGTTCTTTATCACCCTGTATCAAAAATGCACCTGGCCCTAATAAATCATACTTATAATGACCTAGCATTGCATCGCCAAAATCGATCAAGCCTGTTATATGCCAGGTTCCGTCGGTATTTGTGACCAAAAAATTCATCGGCGTGTATTCTCCAGTTAAAATAACCGGCTTTTCAATTTGAAGTAAAGATTCATTAACCGATTCAATATAAGAAGGGATTTGTTTTAATAAGGAAGTAGGTAAACCTTTAGTTCTATGATGTGCTACGCAGGATGTTATTTGACTTCGAATAAAGGACTTCCACTGGCCGTCTATCGATTCCAAACCCTGTGTCGGGAGAGTATGAACTTCCCGTAGTAATGAACCAAGCTCCTTAATAATGACTAATTTATTGTCATGATCCATGGCATGCCAAAGCTCTTCTAACAATGTTCCTTCTAGCTGGGTCATTGTATTTTATTCATAATTGGCCCATGGGTCGGGTGAAGACGCTTCATCTCGCTGGCGATATACTAGCACTATATGAAAACTGGATCCTGGGAATTTTTAGGAAGTGAGTCGAAACGGAGCAGGGGAGTGCCACCTGTTTGATAGAACGTCAGCGAAATACACCGCGATACTGGCTGATAACTTCACCGGACTGGAATTGATAAACGCATTTATCGTCCAGAAAGAATTAAAAAAACAGGCAAACATAATAAAGTGAGAGTTGGATTTTTTGATGAAGCCATTGTGTGGATGAAGAGCCTCTGGTGGGCAAACCAGAATATTAATATAATTCAACCGAGCGGTGACATTGAATATCCTATTATTTTCGAGAGAAGGGAACATTTGTATGGATGATGAAATGTTGAATGCAACAAGTTAAAACGGACTGCCACGACTTGAGTACGCATTTATTAGTTTATCGAGGAAGCAATAATGAATTACAATGAGTTTTTTAAAGAATTTAATCAGTATTTATCTACCACTTATTCTATCCGCTTAGATACAGGACATGTTTTTGAACATGCTTTATTTAAATTAGCAGAATCACCTGAATTTAAACCCGAATTACATCACGATAGTTATGTGGAGAGTGTGGTAGAAGAGCATAATTATCAACGAAGAAAAAAATTATTGCCCGAACATGTATGTATTCGTATTGCACTAACCAAAGAGATAGGCTCTCAGTATGTAGCGGCTTTAAAAAGATATTTTAATGTAGAAACCATCACAGGCATTTTCAGCAATTATTATGGTTATTACTACATTAAAATTCCATTGCAGTTAATTGCTGAGCACAAAGATAAAATTTATGAAAAAATAGCAGAGTTAATGCAAGAGCCACGCGCAGCATTTGCTTATAGATGCCATACTAATCAAACTGATTTCTACCGGGACTTTAAATTTAAACTGGACCAAATACTGTCAGAATTTGGTTTGGATAAATTCAAGTGCGATATAGTGGGAATGGTTTTATTAAACATGTTTCAAAGCAAAGCAAAATTAACTAAGTCTCATTTTGACCGGGGCGCTCATAATTTCGGCTACCTTTTAGAGACATATTTTTATTTAAATATATCAAAAAATGAAGCAAAGCAACTAGTAGAGTCGATAACTAGCGAGTTTCCCCCTATAGATAATAATGCATTTGGTCCATTGGCCCGATTGGTAAGCTCGGATGCTTTTGTGACAGTTGGCAATGAAAATCGGGGGCCTTTTAGAAAAATTATTATTGATACACGCTTATTGACCAGCGAATTATTTTTACATAAGTTTAAAGAAACATTAAAAAGATGCAGAGCCTTTTTTGCACGATGAATTGAAGCAAGCTTGCGGAACTCAACAATATAAAACGAGCCATTACGCCACTCGCTTGCGATTGGTGACTAGTTTTAAGGATTATGTGAGTCATGAAAGTAATCCTAAAAAAGAAACAAAATTATTAAAAGCAAAAACATCGTTATCAAAAGCTATAGATTCACTCGCTGATGCTTTAACTAAGCCCACTGAAGGTGAAGCGGTACAAACCCTTTCGGAGCGGCGTTCAAGGGCTGAAAAATTACGCCGGAAAGTGTGCTTTTTTGAAAGTCGATTATCAAATGAAACCTATAAGGCTTTTCAAGGAACGGATAAAAAAGTCATAGAAGACGTCGTAACCAATTTAGGCTTGCAATAAATAACAGGGCTGCGCTCATAACATAACTACAGAGCACTAGTTCATTCAAGCTGCTATTCCTGTTGAACTTTTAAAGCAGGTGGTAACTTGGAGTGTGACTAGCATGATTGGGGGGCCACGATGATGAAGCTCCAGTTTTTCTGCCTGGTTCGACTTTTGGGTGACGATGAGGATCCGCCTTAAGGATTATTAGGATCTCTTTTAGTGACCTTAATTACAGGCTGATTTTTTCTTCGGCTCATTCTTATTTATCTCGGGTGAAGACTCTTGATCTCGCTTGCCATATATTAGCACTATATAAGAACTGGATCTTGGGAATTTTTAGGAAGCTGGTCGAAAGATAAAGGGGCAGGGAGTGTCCACCTGTTTGACAAAGAGTCCGGGCATCTTGCTCATCAATACCCAGACAAATATGATTAGCGTCCTAAATTAATGGCATTAGTGATTTCGTTTTGTGATTCTTCAATACGTAGGTCATGTTTTACAACCATGCGTATGAATGGATTGCCGGGTGATTAAAATATGAATACAATAGGCAATTAAGGGTCATTGAGGCCTGGTTTTATCAATTTATTTAGGATCACACTATGAAAAATCCCGTCAGTTTCTTTAATGCAATGAAAAAAAATGTCCATTCATTAGAGAGTTACCGTAATACAGATACAAAACCTTCTATGGAAGAGCTGAAGAAAAGTCTGGCTTTAGCCCTTACTGCGTGTGATATTGCTGAAGGTTGCGAGGACTCTGTTAGACGGGAGATTGAGGCCCAGATTGAAAAAATATATCAGCTTACAGGTGATATAGTAAACCAGCCGGCTAAGTTAGAGAAACTGACACAGGAATTAGTAACGCAACAGCAAACGCTTTTGGCCTATACGGAGTTATTTGCAGCTGGCCACTTTAAAGATGCGCAGTATCTAGACCGGCTTCTTAAGCAGAACGAAGAAAAAGGCCAGGCTGTGCTTGATCTTGCCAAAACAATAATGAGCGATAAAGTGAGTTTGGCTAATATTGTCGGAGAACTAAGCAATGAACGAATGAACCGTAACCTTAAAAAATTGAACTTCACTAATCATGATGACGAGTTAGAACATACTCTCGAAACTTCCTCAGCTTTGCGGATGTAGGATTCTTTACGATACAAGTGTAAATTATTCGCCATCGCTACGATGCTCTAGTAGCGGGTCCCGCGGTCAGTGCCGCGGGAATTCCGACGGGGAACACTAAGTCTGATTATATAGATTAAAGGTACTAATGGATTAGTGTATTCAATGTAGTCATCGTTTTATGATGCAATAATTAATCAGTGTTCTTATTACGCGCTCTGCCGGCAAAGAAAAAT
This sequence comes from Legionella birminghamensis, assembly GCF_900452515.1. NCBI lineage: Bacteria > Pseudomonadati > Pseudomonadota > Gammaproteobacteria > Legionellales > Legionellaceae > Legionella > Legionella birminghamensis. Next base: position 1,673,043 of record NZ_UGNW01000001.1, on the reverse strand, counting down.
CCACTTCGATAGCAAGGCCTTCTCGATTGAAATCATCAAGGACATTGAATAATCGAAAAGAGCGACCATTGTCTAGTTGATCATGCATGAAATCCATAGACCAACATTCGTTGATTGCAGTGGGCTGAGCCAGTGCCTCAGACTTTTCCCTGATTAACCGCTTTTTCGGTTTTATCCGCGCGTTTATGATTCCATGCAAAACCTTCTTGTCTTAATTTATCAAACATCATCTGATTCCGTATGAAGGATAATCTTCAGCCAAACCGCTCAACTGATTACATATTGAACAGACTATGTTATAATAAACCACTTATTATGGAGCAGCTGATATGTTTATAAAAAGATTTCCTGAAAATTCACTCATTAAAAAAATTAAAATTAATGGCCGGTTTATTACAGTCTACGTGCCCTCTGACGAACTGGATAAGTTCAATGAGCGCTATAATCGTCTGGGCGTAATCTATCCCACCCTCGCCGTGGGTGAGGGTGCGATGCATGATTATGCGCACAACAAACGTAATAAGCATCTTTCCTGGTTGTTTAGCAAGAGCAAGCATGAACACTTTCATTTTATATTGCCAGGTTTAGCTACTCCATCGAATCTGGAATCGTTGTTAAATCATTTCGATGGCGATTTAACTCCGTCGCAACAGCAGGAAATACTATCAGGCTTTGAGTCCTACACTACTAATATGTCGATAGAACGAGTCCTTGAGTTTTCAAAAATACATGAATATGTAACAGCTGCAGTTTCTTATGAGGATTTTTATGCCAAAAAATTAATGCCTCTATTGAACGAATTGCTTACAGAGTTCGTCAACTACGAGCAGGCGAAAAACGAACAAAAAAAACTTCCTCTAACAATGAAGGTTGGAGATCGAACTGTTAATGCAAAAGAGGCTTTCGACATTGTTTCTAATTTTTTAGGCCATATAGCAATTATTATTAAATTTGGAAATAAATTAGGGAAACTTCCTGAACAGAAAGATGGAGAATTTGCAGATAACGCACCCTTAATCCAAGAGTTCAATAAATTATTTGAACAGGCATCGTCTATACCGCTACCTAATATGCTCAAACTGTCCCCGAAACTATACAATGAATTAGCTGATAATTTTCCCTTTATTGATGCCGGAATCAATGACTTCTATATGCATATTAAAGAGCAACTCTCAAGACGGCTAAACACTTCAGAATTAGTGTTTACTCCAAAGGAAGCAGAGCTAAGTGATTATGATAAAGCAATTACAATATTAAATAATCAGGGAAAAATAGGCCATATGGTTATAAACCTGATTGACCGCTTAGCTGAGCATCGAAATAGTTGGAACCCTTACTGGTATAATAGCAGCGAAAAAATTCAGTTAATAATTAGCGCGGTATTAAATATTGGAAAGGGGGACGATTTGGCATCGATTTTAAACGATAAACAATCCGAACTTTACACAGCACTAAATATGCAACGATTACTTCCGGTGACTTTTTTAGGTCATTTGGGTTTTTATCATGCAAAATCAGCCATAAAAGTGGATAGCGAAATGGAGAGGGACAATAGAAAAGAATTTAATTAATAAACTCCTAATTACATGGTTTAAATAGAATAACTGGTCACTCCAAAGCACAATGGGATCAAATTATCGGCTCAATTACCCATAAGCAAAAAGAATGGGAAAAAGTTTTTGATAGTACACATCCTAATAATTGTGCTTGGGAGTCGGTTTTTGTTATGTCTAAATTTGGATTTCAATCCGACATCTTCTTTTTCTTGAAACTTCCTTAGCCCTGCGGATTTAAAGTTCCTCACGAGGTTTTCCCATTCCAAATCCCCGCAGCATCGACCGCGGGGCCTACACGAAGCCTATTTAGAATATCGGTTTAACTAATTAAGGATAATATTTAAAGACTTGTTTCTAACTGCTTTTAATTGCTTTTTTCGGCAACATTTGAATTCATCCGAAGAGCATGTTCGGCCACCAGGCATGGGCCCCGCGGTCGCTGCCGCGGGGATTCGACTTAAAAAATACTTTGTTGCTTTACACATTTGTGTAGGTACCTGTGGGTCGCAGCGGCGGGGTTCGATAGTTAAGAAATCCCACTAACTTCCAAGATCACTAAGTCTGATTATCAAAATAATCAGACTTAGTAAGTGGCTGAGAGTTGAGCATCCACTCTTCTTTCAACAACTGTCCGGTTTACATTACAAATCCTGTTTCCAGCTCTATAGTGCCCTCAGTCGTGGTTTCACCCAACAACCAGTCATCGAGTGCCTCATCCATTTCAAAATTTAATAAGTCCGATGAAATTGTGGACTCGCTTTCTTTCTCAAGGTTATGTTCCTTATCTTCTAGGCGCGGCCGTTTGTTAGTTGTCGGGCAAACAGCGTCATTTTTCCGCTTAAGCCCAAAAAAAGCATTCCGATTACGCCCAGGCGAATCGGTTTGCATTCGATTTTCCTCATCCGCAGGTTTCTCTGGAAAACAGGCAATTACTTCCTTGAATTCAAATTCAGATAAATGTTGTTTTAGCTTTTCAATATCGCTGGCAGAGGGATTAATTGCTTGCAGGATGGGCCGGGCCGCTTTGAGAAGTAATTCAGTATTAAGGAATATACCTTTCTCCATAAAGAAGATAAGGTCTGGTATTGAGCGGATCCAGGTGGACAGCTGGAAATGCGCATTATTGCAAAAACCAATAAACTTCTCAGGAGATTCATTAAACGTTTCAAGCTGGAGAAGAAAAATGTGTCTGGCAAAGTGCTCGGGAAGTTTACTGACTATTAAGGAATAAATTGCACAAGCCTGTTCGAACTTCAATGACTGAAGCAGCTGCAAATAATCGCTTGCGCTTGATAAGGCAGGGGTTCTGCGGTTAATACCATTAGAATTCTGAACAGCTGTGAGCTTATCAAAACACATTAAAAATAATTCACAGTATTGGCCTGCACTTAAATACTCTCTGAGATCAGAAAGATCTTGGAGTGAGTAAATTAGCCGGGGAAGGAAGTCGAAAATACTTGCCAGTGTTGCTGCACGCTCATCAACATCCAGCCGGTTAAGTTCCGCTAATGTCACTAAAAGCGAATGCTCGTTCGTTTCAAATTTGATTCTTGATCTTATTCTACTTAGCTGTTGTTTTGTCAGATAGCGGCCAATCGAAACAAGGTCTCTTGCTGACTTGATATGTTTAGGAATGATATTTTTCAACAGCTCGAAGGCCTCCTTAATTTCTGATGGAGCCAGACAGGATAAGAGCGTGCTGATGGTGTCTGCACTCTTCCCTACCCAGCTTTTGAAACGGCCTTTAAACATATCAAATACCAATTTGTTATCTTCTTTGGGGCACCTTAATTTCCTCAGAAAAGTGGTCAAAGAGCCAAATGATTTAATATTTCTTTGTAAAACTTCTTTGCAGCTTGAGAGTATATCGCCTATCTGCTCTGACTCAAGAACCGGGAATGGCGCACGAATAAAGTCATCCAGTTTGGTGAAGAGTTGTTGCCATGGAAGATTATTGAATACATAGCGATTAACAATATTGCGTTGTTCAGGAGATATATAGAACAGCAAATTATTCCAATCGTTTGTATTTTGGATCAATGTATTTAAGTTAGGGAGTAATTTTCGGTCGAATATGACATTACGTTGCTCAATGTTGACTGCTTTGAGTACTTGGGCCATATCATAAGTTGAGTAACATGAAAATGTGTCGAGCCGAGGTTCAATACTGTTAAAAACATTTCTAATATGCTGCTGTGCTTTCATTAAAAACTGACGATCTTGTTCATCTGAACGAATTTGCATAAGATGCATCGGTTCGATAAGATTTTTTAAATCGCGAAAAGAAGATACAGCGGACAAGTCAGTTAATGTAATAAGCAAATCAATATATCGCCCGGGGATACGGCCTTCATACTTGCCTTCAAGTGCAGAACGAACCTCGCTGACAGTTGCTTTTTTTGGTAGTTTATCGATCTGAATCTCTAAAATTAATTCATCAAATTCAGCAGGATTCAATATTCTGAACAGTTGTAATAAATGAATTGAAGAGTTAATCCATCCGGGAATAGTATTTTTATGATGTTTAAACAGATTTACTTGTTGATGGAAGTGTAAGTGATCATAAACCGACATAAACTGGTTTAGTGTTCTAATATTATCGGATTGATCGGCCAGCCCATTCGGAAAAATTAATTGGCGATGATTATCTGACAGCTTCTCAAATACTAATGTGCGAGAAGTTACTGTTCTCATCAAAGCCGGAAGCCTTTCTCGCATTTGATTGAAAAAAAACTTCATTTTTTCATTATTGCTCAAAGAAAGTATTCCATAAACCTTGCAAAAAGACTCTGCTGTTGTAGTCAACCTTAAAAGCTCATCAATAATTGAGCCCCACAGGACACCTTGTTTTGCAGAGCTAATCTGATCAATCAGATTGCGTTCAAACTGGGATGTCTTGTCAATGCATAGTCTGGCAAGATAATGCTTCAGCGGATCATAAATGGTTTGACATTGTTCGACTTCCAGCGCTTCTGTGAGATGAACTATTAATGGGATTAGGTGTCCCCAATGCTTTTTGGATGATTTAAGCAGTGACTGGCTTAAACTTGTCAGAAGCGCGATTAACTTCTCAGTTGATGTAGTAAGAGCGAACAGAATGAGCTGGTCGCGATTGTTTTGATGGAGTAATGCATCCACCAACAGGGGATTTCTAAAAATTTCGATAATTTCATCAGGTGACAGGTTTTCTAAAACTACCAAATCCTGCGGTCTGTTAAATGAGATTCTTACCTGTAATTTCTTCAGAACATGATGGGTTAATGGTAGTTTGTCATGTCCATTTAATGGTTCCTTGGTATCGAGTTTTTTCTTGAACGTTTCCTTCGCCGAGCGATATATCTTAATCGCTTCTTCTGTGAGTGACTCTTGCCTATTCGCGCTGGTTCTGATATTAGCTAATACATCGCGATATGTAACGAGCAATTTATCCAGCTTACTCCCCAGAATATTGAGGCATGTGGCTGGATTTTCCCGATTGTCTTTTCTAAAAGCATAGCGTTTTAGTTTCGATGCTTTGTCCACAAGAGCCTGCGGAATCGCTCGCTCCAGAGGCTTATGAGTCAGGGAGGTGATAATGCCCAGTTGCGACAGTAATTTGTAGATAATCTCCCGAGCCTCTTCCAATTGTTGTTGATTAGGATTATCCATTGCTTCAATCGTTTTAAGCGGCTCAAAATATTCCTTAAAAAACTGATTATCCTCTGAGGGCAGTTCTGCAACCCTTTGAAGGGTTTTGGTAATAAGCACTTTGTTGAATGGATTTAGCACTGGTGCACTGAAATCGCGGAGGGTCTGTATAAACTGTTTAATTTGATATGGTTCATCTGAGTGATCCTCAATTGCGTTATACCAGGCAATAAAATCCATCAAATGTTTATCAAAAAAATCACCTGCCACGAGCTCGCTCCCACGGCCATTCGCACTATTTTCCTTCATTTTTTGGCGAAGGAAAGTCAGCTTCCCTAACAAATCATTATTATTTACTGCCATGGCATCATATTGCTGCTTGGACTCATAAATGATCTGTGTGTCCAATGAATAATGGAACAGACGCAAGGTTTCCTTTTCATTTAAACGATCCAGTGAGCGCTCAGTATCGTCATTGACGTAAGGGTTGAAAATAGGTGGAAAACCTGCCCCCCCCTCCTCTCCGAGTATGAAAATACTACCCACAGGGATAAGATGGGTGCCAGCGTCGTTTTGGATATGAGTGGATAGAATTTTTAGCAGATCCATTTCCCATTGTCCGGTCGAAGCGTTGTAAACTGGTTCCAAATCTGGAAAGGAAAAATGAATAGACTCGACACACTGTAAATCAGGAATTAAATACAAAAGCGGATTTGCAGGCTTACTGGATACCGGCTTTGACAAAGCGACCAGTTGAGCAGCTTTAGTCCATATTTTAGTCACAGGATGATACGGTAAAGCCGTGTATGACAGCAGGCTGCCTTTTATTAAATCCCAATTAGCTTTCAGGGCTTTTTCCAAGGCCTCGGCAAGGTTTGCTGAGGGTAATTCACTAAAAACCTTGCGGCAATGTTTCACATAGGCTTGAATTGTTTTTTCAGGCATTGCTTGCACAGGTCCTGTGGAGTCAAGTTCCTTCAAAAGATTTGTAAGCGATGTTTGGGTCTTGCGTAAAAACGCACGGATATCTTTGGTCATTATGCTTCTAAATATGTCTATGTGATGCGATATTGCACTGGGTATGGGATGGATAATCCAGAATTTTCAACGCAGAACCCCTGTTCTAAAATAAATAAATGCTCATATAAAATTAATTCTATTATCATTATGCACTCAAACTTGCTTGGTAGAGTGAAGCATTATGTTTCCAGATTCAGCTCAATTTATTTTCTTTCTGACGGCCACAATTATTCTGAATCTTACTCCAGGCAATGATGTTTTATATGTTGCAAGTCAAAGTCTTAATAGTTTTAAACACGGGGCGGCTGCAACAATCGGCATCGGTACCGGTATTGCACTTTATGCAATTGCTTCAGCGCTGGGTCTGTCCAGTATTTTACAGGAGTCCCCTTTTATCTTTAATTTGATAAAAATAACGGGGGCATTTTATTTATTTTACCTGGCCTGGAAAGCCCTTGGTTCACAAAAAAAATCTCTAAAAACCGAAAAGCAAACAGTGTCAGTTTGGAAGTCCTACCAGAATGGAGTGCTTACCAATCTGTTAAATCCCAAAGTGGGCATTTTCTTTATAACTTTTCTGCCGCAATTTGTTGATGTGGAGCGTGGAAGCATCTGGCTGCAATTATTATCATTAGGATGTTGTTTTGTGATATCGGGCACCATTATCAACTTTGTCTATGCTTTCTTATTTGCCTATTTAAAAGAACGCATTTTTTCCAGCGATGCAATTCAAAATTTATTTAATAAACTCACTGCGCTTATCTTTTTTGCTTTAGCTTTGAAAATACTGAGTGCCCAGCAACACATGTAATTATAAAAAGGGGAAAATTAGCAATCCGATTACATACAGGCCATATAGTGAAAGCATGATGATCCCTGAGCGCTTGGTCATCTTTCCGGTTTTCCAAAAAATTATCATCATCCCAATAATCATGATGAATACCCAAGTGAATGCATAGTATTTAGTAAAGAGATCCATCGTCAGAGGTCTAATCATTGCGGCTGTTCCAGTAATTAGGCCCAGGTTCAGGATATTAGCGCCAATAATATTGCTGATTGACAAGTCCGTAACCTGCTTCCGGGCTGCCGTAATGGCTGTAATTAATTCGGGTAGCGATGTACCAACGGCCACCGCGGTTAATCCAATAATAAATGAAGGGATTTTTAAGGCGGTTGCAATGGCAGTTCCTGAGTTAACCAGTAACCAACTTCCAGCAACCACCAAAACTGTACCTAGGAGAAAATGCATCACTGCATTTATCATTGGCACATTCATTTCAGGGGTGGCCTGTGGCTCTAAGGACTTATTTTTTTGTCGTTCAGATCTGGCTTTTATCAGATTTAACAGCAGATATATCAGTGCAGAGATAACCAGAAACAATCCGCCCCAACGGCTGATTTCAAGATTCCAGGCAAAAATAAAAACGATTGTCGTAGTCGCTAACATCCATAGTGACCGCCTTTTAAAAGGAAGAAGCTCAACAGAGACAGGCGCTAAGATTGCAGTCAGGCTTACGATTAAGCCTATATTGGCTATCGCGGAGCCCAGGGCATTACCCAGCGCTATACCTGAATCGCCAAGGTAACTTGCCGTTGCTGAAACTACAAATTCAGGCGCTGTTGTAGCAAGGCTTACTATTGTTCCTCCGATAATAAATCGTGGGATCTTCAGATGAAAAGCAATGACGGTACTTGAGCTTACGAACAGATCGCCACCCTTCAGAATAAGAACAAAGCCTATCGCAAATAAAATTAGCTGCATCATCATGATATTCTTCCAATGCTATGCGTTTAATTACAGATACTCCCTGGCAAACCGTTCATACACTTTTTCGGATATAAAAACATCTACCAAATCGGAATCGATTTTACCTTCCACTCTCATTTGATTGAGTATTGCTAGTGCTTCTTCCAATGACATAGCTTTCTTATAGGGTCTATCATTTGCAGTCAGCGCCTCAAAAATATCAGCGAGAGCGACTATACGCGCCTTTAGAGGAAATTGCTCACTGGTCAGGCCTCGGGGATAACCAGTTCCATCGATTTTTTCATGATGGCTTCCTGCATAGATTGGAATATTGCGAAGGCTTTTAGGATAAGGTAAAGACTCGAGCATTTTGATGGTTACACTGACATGATTATTAATAATTTCTTTTTCTTGAGCCGATAGAGTTCCGCGCCTTATCTCCAGCATCTGGATTTCAGCCTCGCTAAGAAAGTTTTCTGACTGATTATGCTCAGAAATCAATTGACGCCTGGCAATCTCTTTCATGGCATTTATTTCATCATCGGATGTATCTTCCCTGCCCTGATTAAGTTGATGGATTAATTCACGTTCCTGGGACAAACCGTCCAGTGCTTTCTGCAACTTCTGATCATTGGATAAATCATAGGTTTCGCCGCATAAGCCCTTAATTTGTTGTTGTAAATTTTCGATAATCATATCCCTTTTCAATACTTCAAAACGTATATCGATTAACTTTACACCATCCATAATTGTTTCAAGCTTGGTAGATTTATCCACCACAGACTCGGGTATGGAAATTTTTCCGCAATCGTGTAACCAGGCAGCGACTTCCAGTTCATATAGCTCATCTTCAGTCATGCTGAAATCCTTGAGGGGGCCGTGATTTATTGCACAAGCGGCCTCGGCGATCATCCGTGTGATAATAGGCACTCGTCGGCAATGATTTCCAGTGTAGGGTGATTTTTCATCGATTGCCTTGGCAATAAGCTGTATTAAGCCATCAAAAAGATTCTTCTGGTCGCGAATGAGCTGCTGGTTGGTAATTGTGATTGCCGCTTGCGAGGCCAGTGATTCTACCAAATGCTGTTTTAATGGCGAAAAAGTGGTGATTTTTTTGGTCTTCGGATCGATAGGATTGATCAGTTGAAGAACGCCGATTACCTCATCGAGATGGTTGGTCATGGGGACCACAAAAAATGACTGTGAATGATAATTCATCTGTTGGTCAAATTTTTTTGTACCAGACAGCTTATAGCGCTTGTTTTTATAGGCATCTTTAATATGAACTGTTTTCCTGCTGATAGCAGCCCAGGGAGCAAGCATATTCCTATTCGCTTCGCCTCTTTCATTGTATAAAGGCAGATCTTCGAGCCTAGCCTGGTTCTGACTCGTTCCACCCAGATGAAGTCCCATCGATTTATTTATCAGGATTTCAAATTTGAGTTTATTGTCATACGTGCAGGTATACAAAGTACCGCCATCTGCATTCGTAATTTCTTGCGCTTTCCTCAATATGGATTCTAATAAGACGATAGGATTCCGCTCGGCAGAAAGTGATTTTCCAATATCAGTCAGCACCTTCAGCAAATGAGAAAATTGGGAGACACTGAGGCCCATGTTTTTTTTCAATGATGAGTCTTAACAAATTATAGCCAATATTTATTAATTAACTACGATATCGGCTATAAATTAAGCAGGTGACAGGACGCCTTCATTGTCTGACTAATCGTTGATTTAGCCCCTTTACAACAGTCTTCTCTGTCGAGCGATAAGGATTAATATCCAGCCCCCCCCGTCTTGTATATCGCCCATAGACGGTCAGTTTTTCCGGTTTACAACGATTCAGAATATGTACAAAAATCCGTTCAATGCATTGTTCATGGAATTCATTATGATTACGGAAAGAAATCAGGTATTTTAGCAGCCCTTCGCGGTTTATCTGTTTACCCGTATATGCAATTTGCACTGAGCCCCAGTCCGGTTGCTTTGTAACCAGACAATTTGATTTTAATAAATCAGAATAAAGGACTTCCTCAACCTTCTCTCCCTCAGTAAAAAGATAGTTTGGTTCAACAAGGTAGACGGAGCAAGTAACATCGAGTTCATCTATGCATTCACCAGCCGGCATTGACTGGATAAAACTAAGTTCTTTATCTTTCAGGGAAAGGATTCGAACATCAACTTTCCCCCCGATACGCGCCGATAAATCACGCGCTACGATTTGCCGCAGGGTTTCGCTATCCTTAATTCGAGTGTTATTGAATGAGTTAAAATAGAGTTTTAAGGATTTTGATTCGATTATGTTAGGGGTCTCGCAATCATAAATAATTTCAGCCAGTGCAACGACAGGCTTACCTTTTTCATTAAGCCATGACACCTCATAATGGTTCCAGCAGTCAAACCCATAAAAAGGAAGCGAAGAAGAATCAACGCCAATTTCACTGCGCTTGCCCTCTCTGGAAACAGCAAAAAGGCGATCAGGATTATAATGGGTATCGTATTGCGAAGACTGCCCCAGTTCGGATTCATCTGGCTGGCTTTGATATTTTTTTCCCAATAGCAGGCTCATAATAAGGTTCTCAACCGTTAATTGCTTCTACACCAGGATGGCATTTTATCATATTAATTACAGCAGTTGTTATTGCAGAAGGCAATTCTCAACGCTCAGCTGCTGACGAACAACATCTCTATCCCTTCCATGGTTTTCTTCTGCCGGGAATAATGATGTGTAATACAGATAAGGGTTGGCACCGGAGTATTGGAAGTTTCTATCTCCGCCATTCTCCGGGCTGGTCGGATCAAGCAGGCCTGGATAGGCTTGACCAAAAACATTACCGGCATTTTGCCATTCATCAAACCAGGTGATTTGAAGCAGAAAATATTCCTTGAATAATGAACCGGTATTTGTTGCCGGACTTAGGACTCCGGTATCCGGGTCGAGGTTGGCCAGCGTATAAACAAAGGCTTCAATAGGCTGCCCTGACTGCGAATAATCAGTATCCAATCCAATAATAATGAATTTCTGGAGAACGGTATTGTAAGTCCATGAAAAACGGTAATAATTGGGCAATACCCGATGACACAAATATTGTTCCGGGTTCTCAGGATTTTGCGAAGGATACTCGGGAACAAGTGGAATGGTATACTTCTCGCCGTCAAAACCCAGCCATCCCCGGGGATTAGCCAGATTATCATTCCGATACACACAAACACCTGCAGGAGGTGCTGAACTACTAAATGCCTGCAGGTTTTGCTCGATTAATACGTAATAGTAATCCCCCCATTGGATAATATTGCTTTGTGCAAACATCCCTCCTTTGCCGCTGGTAAATGCATAAGGGGAAGCGATAAGGGGCAAATTAAAGCCAGGCTGCTGTGGATTAGTAAATACCTGGAAACTACTTCCTCCATCTGTAGACATTGCACCTATCAGATTTCCATACACATCGGTCACGTTGGATGGGATGATATGGTATTCATTATGGACAAATGTGAATATATTTTGTCCGTCACTGGTGAAAGGTGAAACCATCCATATTTCATTATTGTAACTGGCTACCGGATATTCATTGGGAGTACTATTAAATCGACTCTGAAGCCAAGCCGAGCATTGCCCATTATCCTTGTAACGTACCAGATTGGAAATAATGTCCTTAGCCCCTTGTGAAACCGGTATTCCTGCGGATTTGAAATAACCTTTTGAATTGCTGGCAAACCACCATACAGTCTGATCTGCTGCAATGAAGGGCCTGGCCGGGTTGTCAGAATAATCGCCATCTGTAATTGGACAACCTTTAGTATGATCAAATACAGTTTCTTCAGCCGAATTTTGAATCCGCACCGGACCGAGAACCGGATCACAGGCATTATAATCTAGCGGGAAAACGATTGAGGTTTTTACAAACAAAATAGCCAGTAGTCCGTATGATATCCTTCTCAAGGCAATCTCCGAAAACTGTGGATTTTAACGAAATAAGTAATACACCTCAATACAGGGGAATACTCTTAATTATTAAAATAGTGATTGACTCATCAGAAGACTCAACGTTTAATAGACGCTGTATAAATTCTTATAAATCAAAGGACAAAAGATGAGGTTGAATAAGCCAATTTCTTTAGCGATTGGGATTTTATTATCAACAAACGGTTATTCTGACGGCATTATGGAAGATGAGCCCTATTTGATTGGATGGTCTAAAGTGATCACTCTAAGTGCCGGGCCAGCTTGGGCCTGGCCTGGAGATGATCAGACTTTGGGACGTTTGTATGTTTACCCGGTTAATTTTGACGAAGTAGCTCGATTCAGAGGAAGTGAAGATGCAAGAACTCTCGGCACGGGTGAGGTATTTCTTGCCCTGCAGCATCAGGTCGCTAACAATATGATTGGCCGTCTCGGGCTTGCTTTTGCAGGCGCCAGTCAGGTGGAAGTCAATGGGACGATGGATCTGGTTGCTGTTCCTAACGTAGCGAATTATAGCTATCACATTAACCATAGCCGTGTAGCCATTAAAGGCTTATTAGCCACGGAAAATCCTGCTTATTATGTTCAACCTTATTTAAGCGGGAGTTTTGGTATCGGCTTTAATCATGCCTATAGTTTCGAGACACACCCCCCTGTTTATTTAGCTAACCCCGGGATAGCACTGGCCAAGCTGGGTTATCAGAGCAATACTACCCAGGGTTTTGCGTTTACTTTAGGCGCTGGTGTTCAGAAAAACCTGTCGCCCCATTGGCAAGTAGGTTTAGGTTATGAGTTTGCTGACTGGGGTAAAAGCAGGCTTAATAATGCCATGCCCGATCCCTGGGGCTACGGCTATCCTAAACTGTCTTATTTATATACTCACGAATTACAGTTTAGTTTGAGTTTCATTTGCTAAACCCGTCGTTGCGAACGCAGTGAAGCAACCCAGGAATAGTCAGAATCGAGCTTCGATCTGGATTGCTTCACCAAAGGCTCGCAAAGACGGCCTATCGCCCTACTACAGCGGCTGTCATCCTTGATACGCAAGTCTTCTTCCCTTCTTCATTAAAAATATCCACTTCCCAAACCTGGGTAGTACGTCCAATGTGAATTGGGGAAGCTTTTGCTGTAACAATGCCCTTGGTAACGGCACGTAAATGGTTAGCATTGATCTCAAGACCAACACAATAAAATTTTTTCGAATCGATAACACCGTTTGCTGCAGTACTGGCAATTGTTTCTGCCAGCACGACGTTAGCACCACCATGAAGCAGACCGAATGGTTGTTTAGTGCGCTCAGTAACTGGCATGCTGGCTTTCAGAAAATTATCTCCGATTTCAATAAATTGTATACCAAGAAATTCTGACATGCTGTTTTTTCCAAAGCGGTTAAGATCGTCAAGCGTAACTTCCTTGAACCAGATTGCCATTGACATCTCCCTGGACATTTAATCATTTTCATTAGCTAATTATAATAGGCTAAAATTGTAACCGGTCAAATAAGCTAAACTATATATATCAGCTAAATATATCGAAAGGGAAATCATACCATGGCATTTGTACAGCACTGTGAAAACTGCGGCCTCAAGGTCGAAATTGAAGATACAGATAATCTGGAATTTTCTGTCGAAAGAAAAGAAGAAATGGAAACGGAATCACAAAAACCTACCTTGTGTTCAAATTGCACGCAACAGCAAATTCAACCAATTATCTAAATTTCTATGGCTTTTACCGCATATGATGCTACAACCTATCGGGCAATGCAATTAAGGGCTGATATGAATAAACTCGCTTAGCTCTGCGTACAGCATTACCTCCTCCCCCTTTTCCCGTTAATTGCTGCGGAATCATTTCATGTAAGCTCTGCTCGGTATTTAAAATAATCTTTGAATGTCTTCGATTATTAAAATTGTTCTGGGTCGGTTCTGGTTGATCTTCAGGTGAATTATACTCGGTTTCTTTTCCCATACCAATATCATTGGAAGAGGCTTTAAAATAAGTTTAGTTCATGGTTACCGCAAAGCAAATTAAGGGTGATAAATCGTTTATCACCTGGCAATGCCTTCTATGCGATAAAGTAATCAACAATAAAGGGAAAGAAAATAAAAAAGAGACCCAGGCCTAAGTAAAATATGAATTGATCCTGGATTCGTTTTTGTTCGCTTTCTCTAGGCCGCAGCATATTAAAGGCGATAAAAAGCAGAATAATTCCGATTAGCGTAAAAAGAATTTGAACGAATAGAAAGAAAGACATTTATTTTCTCATTTGTCTGATATCCTCATTGGATGTAGTCCGCCTATAGACATCCGGACTACATGCAAAGGGCAATGGGGAATCATGTTTGGTGGCATGAACTATTAATGCTTATCTTTTTTATCAGCCCCTTTTTCAGAACGCTTGCCCATCTTGGTTTGCCCAACGGACCCATTACCGGCTGGTTTCAGAGGCTCTTTTTTATATCGAGGGATCCCGGCTGACTCAGCTACTTCACGAACGATCTGAGTCGGATCAATACCTTCCATTGCAGAGGAATCTAATGCTTGGCTTGCAGCATCCTGCCAGGCAGTCATGGGATTAAAATGACTCATATTCGACATTGCAGTATCAAAAGCACTTTTATGCCCTGTCTGAGAATCCTCGCGGAATTGGCCGAAACCTTTTACAAACTGAAGCATGGCGCGTTCAGTAATCTCGAATGATTTTTCAACATAATCAAGCCACTTATGACCAGACTCAATCATATTACATATCTGACGCTCCCAAAGCATTTCGGGTCGCTCAATTTTTTGTAAGTGTTCTGTTTTAGGTTGAAAGGATTGCAGTGTTTTAATATTCAGCTGCATCATTTCTTCCATCGGTTTTTGCATTTGTCTGGCCAATTGATTCAGCTGATTCATATAATTTTCCATAATCATGATATTCCCCAATTTTGTTGCATCGCACAATAAAAGATAGTCCTTTAAACTGAAAAAATCAAGTTTTGATTTTAATTGCAGGAAAGGGACACGATAATTATCGCTTATAAGGTTCGAATTCTGGTGCCGGCGTTTTCGAATTTGCGACAACGTCCAATCCGAAACCAGGGGCAACAGCTAACCGAATCCCCGCGGTCGCAGCTAACCGAATCCCCGCGGCATCGACCGCGGGGCCGACAATGCCTGTTGGAGTAGCATGGTTCTCAGACAAGTTTCAATGTTGCCAAAAATAGGATTAAAGAGGTAGTTATAAATAAGTGTTCCTTCACATTGAATGGCTTCGTGTGGGCCCCGCGGTCGCAGCCGCGGGGATTCGGTACATTCAGTGCCACAGAACTCGGTAAATTCAGTGCCGCAGGATTTGAGCATCGTTGTAACGAGATATAAATCTTGCAGGATTTGATCTGTAGATTATTTACTTTTCACCTTTTTCATCAGGCGCCTCTTCTTTTTAATCTGTCGGCCCGTTAGTTTATTTTTCTTATCTTTGAATGGATTAGCGCTACCCTTGAATTCCAGTTTTAAAGGAGTTCCGACTAATCCCAGATGTTCAACAAATGCATTGGTAAGGTATCGCTTGTAGCTGCCGGGTAAAGATTCCAGCTGGTTGCCGTGAATAACAATAATCGGGGGATTATGTCCGCCGGCATGCGCATATCTTAATTTAATACGCCGTCCCTGAACTAAAGGAGGTTCATGCTGACTGACCAGATCCTGGAGCAGTCGAGTGAGTTTTGGTGTTGAAAATGCCTGTACCGCTGAAGCAAATGCCTCTTTAATATCTTTGAATAAAGACCCTACTCCACTACCATGTAGTGCAGAGATAAAACGAATTTTGGCAAACTTTGCAAAATGAAGGCGGCGATCAATCTCGCTGCGAACATGCTCCCTGTGCTCTTCATCAAGGCCATCCCATTTATTGACAGCGATAACCAGTGCCTTACCTGCTTCAATAATAAAGCCTAGAATATGCATATCCTGCTCAGTCAGACCTTCTTTTGCATCTATCAGCATCAGACAGACGTGAGAGTTCTTAATTGCCTGCAGGGTTTTAATAACTGAAAACTTTTCAATTTTCTCATCGACACGTGCTCGGCGACGTACACCGGCTGTGTCAATTAGAATATAACGCTGCTCGTCGCGCTCAAAAGGAATAGAAATGCTATCGCGAGTGGTACCTGGCATGTCATAGACAACCACCCTCTCCTCACCCAGAATGCGATTGATTAAAGTCGACTTCCCGACATTGGGTTTACCTGCGAAGGCTATTTTTATTTCATCAGGCGACTCTTCTTCCAAATCCACAGCTGGCTCGAATTCGGCCGTAAGATGCTGCAGAAAAGAGGTCATTCCGCGACCATGGGTTGCAGAGACTGGATAGATATCTGCGAAACCCAATTGCTGAAACTCGGATATGGCTATTTCTTCATCCAAGCCATCTGTTTTATTGACGACAAGATAAACGGGTTTACTGAGTTTGCGTAATTGCATAGCAATGGTTTCATCAATTCCCGTACGCCCATCCCGGCCATCAACCAGGAACAGAATGACGTCTGCTTCTTCCAGCGCCATTGCAGACTGCTTGGACATCAGGGCATCCACTGCCAAATCATCAACACCGACACCTCCGGTATCTACTATGATAAAAGGCTTATCGTTATACTCTGCTTGCCCATACTGCCTATCCCGGGTTAATCCCGGAAAATCAGCAACCAGAGCGTCCTGAGTTTTGGTTAAACGATTAAAAAGTGTGGACTTGCCAACATTGGGCCTGCCCACTAATACAACCACTGGAATCATGCTTACCCTACTGAAAATCGGCTTAGTTTGCCGTTATTGGTCATTACATAGACATCTTTACCTGAAACGCTGGGTGTTGAGGTGATAGCACTTCCTAGTTTTGTCCTGGAAACAAATTCACCTGTTTGCGCTGACAGCACATGCAGCATGCCTGTTTTATCTCCAATAAGAAGGCGATCACCTGAAATTACTGGTTCAGTTAATCCTCGTGCTTTTAAGGCAACCTGTTTCCAATTCACCTGACCATTTTGTTTATTGATAGCCCAGACCACATCCTCACTATCAGTCAAATAGAGTGTATTTCCCTGTACTGCCATGTTTTTATAAATGGAAGCAGGTTTTCTCCAGATAAACTGGCCGTCGTTTAAGGAGAAAGCGCCTACATAGCCTTGATAGCTACCGAGGATGACTGTTTGGCCTTCAACAATAGGATCGGCATCGATATCGACCAGACGTTCAACATCGCTGGCACCACTGGCAAAAGCAATACTACGTTGCCAAATAACATGGCCTGATTGAATATCAACAGCATCCATTTTACCATCTGAATAGCCGACTAATGCGATCTGATTATTTACAATAACCGGAGAAGAACTGGCTTTTAAAACCAACCCAGGCGCACCATGATCAGAAACCCACAGTTTTTCGCCAGAAGCAAGATTGAAGGCATATAAATTGCCGTCAATCGTTTTGGCCAGTACCTTGCCCTGGGTTATTACAGGTTTTGATAAAACCTCTCCCGATACACTGGCTTGCCATGCATCGCTGCCATCTGCTTGCTTTAGAACAATTAATTTGGACGCCTCAGTACCTACAGCAATGTAGCCTCCTCCAACACTGGGGCCGCTGACTAATACATTATCCAGCTTTCTTGCCCAGATAAGCTTGCCATTGATCTTATTAATGGCCTCAATCGCACCGCTGGAATCTGCTGTGTAGATTGTATTTCCCAAGATAACAGGCTGCAATTTTAAATAATTGGCTGTTTTTTTTGCATTGCTGACTGGAACAGTCCATTTTTCAGTCAAGGCAACTTTAGGCTTAATAGGCTCAAGTTCAGCAGGAGCTGGCGTATTATCTTTACCCAGTAAATAGTCATCAACTGTAGAGCAGGCGCCTAGAGCTGAAATGAGAACTAATAATAAACTTTTTTTAAACATGTGACCTCTTTTATTATTATGCAGCCTGTAAATTGCTATTTGCTGTACTGGATTGAGATAACGCCGCTAACTCATTTGTCTTCATTTCCAGAAACAAATTACCGATACCATGGGTGCGCACTTCGGTAATCGCCTCTTTGTAAGAAGTGATTGCCTGCTGGTAATGGCCTGTTGCAGCAAAAATGTCGCCCTTTAATTCATTTACAACAGGCATATAAGCGGTATCTTCAATGGCAGTTAACGCCTCAAGTGCCTTATCGTAATTTTTTTCAGCAGCCAGAAGCCGTGCAATTCGGATACGGGCAACCTGTTTCAAAGCTTTCATTTTAGAATGGGAAGCCACGTCATCCAGCATATTTCGGGCTTTTCCAAAATGATTGTGTGCAATTAACAATTTAGCAAGGATCATTCGCGCAGCATCTGCATAGACAGTTTCACCATAATTGGTTATTAAATCATTGGCATAAGACTTAATTGATTTATTATCTTTATTGGAGTAAGCAACCATCATGTGTTCATAAGCATTGGATGCCTGCATGCTCACTTTAGCTTCATGCCAGTTCCAATATTTGTAAGCAGAGATCGCTAGCAGAATCACTGACAGTACTATAGTAATCAGGGTACTGTGGCGGTTCCACCATTTTTTGATCGCTTCTAATTGTTCTTCTTCTGTCATATACACTGACATTTATCTTCTCCTGTCATCATCCAAGATGATCTGTTAAGTATTGACCCAAAGCAGTTTGCGAGATTGTGATTTGTTCTTCATGATTACGCAAGTTCTTAATACTGACTTCATCATTGAGCAACTCGTTTTCACCAATAATAAGCGCGTAATCAGCCCCGCTTTTATCTGCTTTTTTAAACTGACTTTTAAAGCTGCCTCCTGCTGTATTGGTAAATACTTGCCATAAGGGATTAATTGCCCTTAATTGCTCTGCTATCACCAGGGCCTGAATTAATTCTTTTTCCCCGGTCGCTACAATAAAAAAGCTTGGATAAACAGGCGATTGCATCGTCAGGCCAAGCGTTTCCAATAATAACAGCATTCGTTCAACACCAATAGCAAAACCCGCTGCTGGAGTAGGATTTCCTCCCAATTGCTCGACAAGAATGTCATAACGTCCCCCAGCACAGACTGTTGCCTGGCTGCCTAATTGATCAGTAACCCATTCAAATACTGTATGGCCATAGTAATCCAGCCCTCTAACCAGTTGGGGGTTAATCGTATAATTGATACCCAGCCTCTCAAGCCCCGCACAAAGTGTCTCGAAGTGCCGTTTACTTTCTTCACCAAGCGAATCAGCTAATTTAGGGGCATTGGCCAGCAAATGCTGCATATCTGGATTTTTACTATCGAGAATACGCAAGGGGTTTTTATATAACCTGCGTTTGCTATCTTCATCAAGATTTTCAAAATGCTGATGCAAATAGTCAGTTAAAATTTCTTTGTATCGTTGCCTCTCGCGAAGCTCACCTAAACTGTTTATTTGAAGTTGGACATGTTGCCTGATGCCCAATTCTTCCCATAGTCGGTAACAAAGTGCGATCAACTCTAGCTCGATAGCGGGGCCTGCCATTCCCAATGCTTCAACACCAAATTGGTGAAACTGCCGATACCGGCCCTTTTGGGGTTTTTCATGACGGAACATTGGACCCGCATACCAAAGTTTCTGCTGCTGATTATGGAGTAAACCATGTTCCAGGCATGCTCTTAAACATCCGGCGGTGCCCTCAGGTCTTAAACTGATACTCTCCCCATTTAAATCATTGAATGTATACATTTCCTTTTCAACGATATCGGTGATTTCACCAATTGACCGTTTGAAAAGCTGTGTTGACTCAACAATTGGAAAACGGATTTCCTGATAGCCATAGCGGGTAACGCAGCGCATGAATAATTGCTCGAGCATCTGCCAACGAATACTTTGCTCAGGCAATACATCATTCATGCCCCTGATGGCTTGCATTCTCTCAACCACCTTGTACCTCCGAAGAATTACTTTCAGAATCAGTGCTAAACATGGATTGCATTTGTGAAAGTTCAGTCGATTTACTGTCAGCCTCAGTATTTACAGATAGATGTTTTTCTTCAACAGTTTTTTCTGCACTGATAATCGTTTGATTGGTCTTGTTTTTCTGCCACCATAGACCGACGGCGACCACGGCTGTCAATGCGATGATAATAGTAAACCAGCGTACGGCTTTTTCTTTTCGATTAGACTCACGTTTGCTTTGCCATAACGCTTTTTCAAGCTTTCTCTCAGAGTTAAACAGGCTATTATAAGTCGTGAGGAATGGTTCTGCAGAAATCCCCAGCAACTTGGCATAAGCACGTAAATAACCCTTGATAAATACTGGCTCAGGCATCTGTTCATAATTATCAGCTTCCAATAGCTCAATGACTCTTACTCTGAGGTGAAGCTTTCCTGCAACATATTCCTGACTAAACCCCTTTTTTTCACGTATACGAGCTAATTGCGAACCAGGAAGCTCCTGATTACTCTGATTAACTTCATCCATTAATAGTGTCGTATTCATTTTTTTCTCCGGTATAGTCCGTTGATCTTTCTAACTTGCCAAGGCGCTGTTTGTAATTCTCTTCCATGTCAAAGCGTCCTGTTTCGTGCGCCGCGTCCATTGCTTTTGTTAACAGGACAGCGTCACTGTTGACAATTTCCTTATATTGCTGCAAATAAGCAAGTGCCTTTTCTGTTTTATTTTGTTTCATTTCCAGGTTTACGAGCTCATACAGCGACTGTTTGCGCTGTGAATCATGCTCCAATGCCTTAAGAAAATATGCCTCAGCCTTGGGAATATCAGGAATCTGCTCAGCGCAAAGCCCGGCGTTTTCATATGCGCCTGCCGTGTGTATGTACTGGACATCATTTACCGCTTTCAGAAAGTATTTTTCAGCTTCCTGGTACTGGCCTTCGCGGCATAAAAAAGCACCATAATTGTTTAATTGGGAACCATTCTGGGGGGCAAGGGCAAGGGCTTTTTGGTAATATGTTTTTGCTTTACTTTTATCGCCAGTTTTCTCGAGATAATAAGCCATGGCTACATTTGCATCTGGGGAATCCGGCGTTAAATCCATTGCCATTAGCAATTTTCGTTTGGCACGAGGAATATCGCCCTGTTTCAAATAAGCCATCCCCAGCTGAACATTATATGAGGCGGCATCATTCCGTTTCTGTGTCTCCAGTTTTTTCTCAGCCTGAACCTCTGAATTATGCTGGCAAGATAGAAGCAATCCGCAAAGTATCAGTAATAAAAGCCGTGAACCGATTAACACAATTTTTTCACCACTATGATAAAGAGCGCCCATTATAACCGCGAATAAAGCAATTTAAAAAGACTTAGCTTTGATTTTCAGTTTGATTAATTGTTTTCTCTTTGGGTTGAAAGTGTAATTTTTGCCATCTCTGTGAGCGAGTGGTCCTATCCTTCACCTCGCCGGCGAGTTGGCCGCAGGCTGCATCAATATCATCGCCTCTCGTTTTTCTGGTAATGGTGTTAATCCCTTTAGAGACCAATATATCACGGAAAGTATCAATTGCCTGCTGTGAAGACCGCTCGTACTGGGTTAACGGAAAGGGATTAAACGGAATTAAATTCACTTTGGAGGGAACATCTTTTAGCAATTTAATGAGCTGCCTGGCATGCTCGGGCTGATCGTTGACGCCTTTCAGCATAACGTATTCGAATGTAACCTTGCGCTTTGGCTCATCTTTGAAGTATGACTTGCATAGCTTCATTAATTGCTCAAGTGGATATTTTTTATTAATGGGTACCAAAACATTTCTGAGCTCATCATTAGGTGCGTGCAGTGAAACAGCCAGGGCAACCGGACTGACCTTTTTCAAACGCTCGAGCTCCGGTAAAACGCCAGAGGTACTTAATGTAACTCGTCTTTTGGATAAGCCATAGGCCAGATCATCCATCATAATATCCATTGCAGCCACCACATTGTCAAAATTGAGCAATGGTTCCCCCATTCCCATCATGACCACATTGGTAATATGTTTATCATGGTGGCCATTGTCCTCGGACAATGTTCTTACTGCAAGCCAAACCTGGCCAATGATTTCAGCCGTACTGAGATTTCGGTTGAATCCCTGTTTTGCTGTGGAGCAAAAACTGCAATTTAAGGCACAGCCTACTTGTGAAGAGACACAGAGAGTCCCGCGATTGGCTTCGGGTATGAATACTGTTTCAATGCAATTACCACAGTCAAGTTTTAACAGCCATTTACAAGTACCGTCTTTTGACTGCTGACAGGTAACAATTTCAGGAAGCCTGATTTCAGCAATTTGCGAAAGACGCTCACGAAGTGCTTTCCCGAGATTCGTCATTTGAGAAAAATCATGATAGCCAGCCTGGTGAATCCATTGCATGACTTGTTGAGCACGGAACTTTTTTTCACCAATCTCCATAAAAAAGTTCTGCATTTGCTGATAATTTAAGTTCAACAAGTTAATTTTACTAGACATTATGACAACCTCAAAGAGAACAGCACGCTTCGCAGCATTAGAAAGTAAACGCTTGTTTTACATTATAGTCCGCTCACCTCTTTTGCAGCTTGTTTGCGGATACGCAAACAGGCTTATGTAACCTTGAAGCGCTGCGCTTATCAAGGTTACATTTTAAAATTTATCTGTCGCAAATTTCATGGGGTTCAAAGAAGAAAGCCACTTCAGTAGCCGCGTTTTCAGCGCTATCAGAACCGTGTACAGCATTGGCATCGATACTGTCAGCAAAATCAGCACGGATTGTACCAGGAGCTGCTTCCTTAGGATTGGTTGCACCCATCAGATCGCGGTTTTTCATTACGGCATTCTCGCCTTTTAATACCTGAATCATCACAGGGCCAGAAATCATGAAGCTAACCAGATCATTAAAGAATGGGCGGGCTTTATGAACTGCATAAAAACCTTCAGCCTGTTCTCTGCTTAATTGCATCATTTTTGCAGCAACAACCTTAAGTCCTGCGTCCTCAAATCGTGTGTAAATCTTTCCGATTACAGATTTGGCAACCGCATCGGGTTTGATAATGGACAGGGTTAATTCAGTAGACATCGTCACTCCATTCAGTTCTCATTAAAGCGCGTTATTATACACGAAACTCTTTTGAAATTCTTCCTATTTCTTATCTTCGCCTAAACTGGCATCGAATAGCAGGGATTCCTGGTTTTCCTGTACCTGTGCTTCATCAATCCGGTAATCGGGAAGTAACTTAATTAACTCGTTGATACGAATAATTAAATCGTGGTAGACCTTCCTATAATTGCGCATTTTGGAACCCATTTGAATACCCTGACCGAAGTAGTCAGTTAAACCCTGCTCCGTTTCATTGGCTATTGGCCTTAACTCACTGATTCGACTGATGATGAGCTGATGCTGTTCAGAGTCAAGCGATGTTTCCAGGGTTTTTTCTGCCCTTGCCCATACGTCTTTACTGATTGAACTATCACCTTTTGCAAAATCGTAATGAACCAAGAGACTGGTCAGAAGCTGCACGAATGTGGTTTCAGGCCTGTTGATGCCATCAGCAATTAACTTATGCTTCACTTCTTTGGCTATTTCCAAAAGCTTCTTTTGCCATTCCTCGGCATAATGCCTGAGCTTTCTCTGGCTTTCAGAAATCAGCTGTTCCTGGGCCAACTCGTCAATATGGAATGCCTCGTTTATCTTGAGAAGGGTTTGTCGTTCAGCTTCCAGATCATCGCGTGTATTACCGCCTGGGGCTTCTTCTACCTTTCCTGTTTCCCCGGATAGTAAATAATCGATAAATAATTTTTGAGCGTAAAGCTGATAGTCACGGGCCTGCTGCATGATGATCCCATTAAATACATTTTTTAAGGGCATGCGCATGATAGTATGATAGAAATTGTTTGGCGTTTTTAATGCATAAAGTAAATCCTCATCCACCAGCTTGATTTTGTAATTTTCCAGTATACGTTTTGCGGTAATCAATCCATAACTTGAAAACCATTTGGATAAATCAGTGTCTACTTTTTCTTCGCTCATCATCTGTCCAATATAAATGTAACCAGGAAATCTCAATTCGGATAATTGAGGACATACGGCTAACTATGCTATAACCCACTCTTTTGAATTATAGAATAACCACATGCTAAGCCCTATTCATAATGATTTGCAAATTTTAATTGATTTTTTACAAACACCTACGCCTGACGGATGGCTGGCTGCTGCACTGAGAAATATTCCTTTGCTGCTTTTAGATCATGCGCATTGTGAACGCAAAGCGGCAGCAACTGCAATTAATTTGATCAGCAAATATCCTGAGCTACCTGAGCTGGTTGAAATTATGTCGCCTTTAGCCAGGGAAGAGCTCTTGCATTTTGAAAAAGTACTGGATCTAATGCGGGAAAGAAATTATCCCTTCGGCCCTCTGCAGTCCTGCAATTATGCGCAGAAAATGCATGCACATGTCACTAAGGGGGGATGTCGTGATCGCTTAAGGGATCAATTAATAGTCGGCGCCATAATTGAAGCACGATCCTGTGAACGTTTTTACGCACTGGTGCCTCTACTCGATGATAGCCAGCTAACCCGCTTCTACTCCTCGCTGGTCAAATCGGAGGCACGTCATTTCCAGGATTATATGAAACTCGCGCATTTGTATGGTGAGGGAGTTGAAGAGCGTCTAGAGTTCTTTCTGGCGATTGAGAATACGATAATATTAGCTAAAGATGAAATGTTTCGATTTCATAGCGGGGTACCTGTTTGATATGCTCGCTCGGTGAATACTGAGTTGGCCCAGCATATGTATCTACACATCCCCTACGCCCTGCGGCTAGTCCGCAGGGTCCAATGATTTTCTATGAGTCTTCTGGATCCCTCGGACAAGCCGAGGGACGTAGAGGCTAGGAGCAGACTGTGTTTTCAAAGATGTGTAGATACCTATGGGCCCCGCGGTCGCAGCCGCGGGGATTCGAAGAGACTGCGCGCGGGGATTCGAAGAGATTGCGCGCCGGGATTCGAAGAGATTGCGCGCCGGGATTCGAAGAGACTGCGCCGCGGGATTCGAAGAGGCTGCGCCGCGGGGATTCTAATAAGTCTTCACCGCGGGGCAGATTTGGCTAAGGTCCACCAACGGTAGGAGTTGATACATTCTCGAAGTCCATTTTAAATCGACCTTCGAAAAAGGCTTTCAATCCGCTTTCGTCGTCCTGGTTGATGTCGTTAAAGTCAGATTCAGTCATGGTTTTTCCAGTGCTGTTGTTGACGACTGTACCGTCTTGTTCCTTTCTATATCCTTTGGCATTCAACCAGAATATAAAACCCTCATCCATGATCTTTTTGAGATCCTTATCCGGATCGGCATTAGGATCGTTTGGATCATTTTTAGGAAGTTCATCTGAAGAATAACGATAATCAATATTTATTTTACCGTCTTTGTCAAAATTGACGGCATAATCGATGTTGGCTTTTGGCTTTGGTGTGTAGACGCCTAATTTCTCCGCGCCGATTTTAGCGAAATCAACAGCCTTGGATGCAAGCGTAATAATTAAATTTTCAACCGGGTGATTGTTTTCGAAAGTAACACGTAATGCGATATTGATTGCCATAAACTTATTAGCAATCTCTGAGGCTCCTGTTGTCCACTCTGTGTATCCGTCCATTCCTCGACTGGTTAATTCTTCCGCTTTTTTTCCAACATCATCCCAGTAAGGCTGGGCATTGCTCCAAGCCTCTTCGGAAGCGACAATTTGCTGTTTGGCTTTTCTCGTGGCTTCTATTGCTGCATCGCGCTCAGCAAGCCCCTTACGCACGCGCAGATCGGCTTCAATATCGGTTTTTTTAGTACCCATAACTAGTATCCCCTCACCCAAATGAACTGTATAAAATACACTCTATTCTTGTAATAATAACACATCTTCTAACATGATATGATAAATAATTTTTACTAGAATACATTATCATATGAGCCTTCCCTTTCAAATTTAGATTTTTTTGCTATTTCTTTACACTATCCTCGTATTGACTCGCAATGACGGTGAACTAGCCCTCAGCTACTCTTCAAATCCACGTACTCCAATCCTCTTTTTTCGTCAAAGCACAGGAATTTTGGCGTATTATCCCAGTCGCTTAATACATAACGCAACAGCACAGAACTTTCCGACACCCGATACTCGCTGGTTGCAGGCTTATGGGTGTGTCCATGAATGAGTACAGGGGCATGATATGCCTGCATCTCCTTTATACAGGTTTCGGCAACCACATCCATCACATCATAAGATAGCGAACGATTGGATTGGCTTTGCTGGCGCACGCTTTCAACCATACGATTTCGAAAACTCAGGGGCAGGCTTAAAAAAAGAATATTAAATAGCCTGTTTCTTGTCAGGCGCCGGAAGCGCTGGTGGGCTTTATCTAGCGTGCAGTACCGATCCCCATGGGATAACAGGATACGTTGACCGTCCAATTCGATAATTGCTGGGTCAGGAAGTAATTTTAATCCGGCTTTTTTAATAAATTTTGAGCCAATCAGGAAATCACGGTTTCCATGCATATAAAAGGTATCAATGCCTAAGGCAGTTAGTTTCGCAAGGGACTCGGCAATTCCTTCACTCCAGGAATCCAAACTGTCATCACCTGCCCAGGCATGAAAAAAATCACCGAGAATAAAGAGCTTCCGGCTGGGATTAGTACTTATCCATGCCAGAAACGCTTCAAAACGCCGGGTGATTCCTTTTTCATCGGGGTGCAAATGCAAATCTGAAATAAAAACAGCTTCTAACATAGGGGTTCAATATGGATATGCTCATCCTGAAGATAAATTTGGCAAGGTGTGGAAGAGGGTTCAATTGCATCGCTTAAGCGATAGAAGCCGGCAATAGAAACAAGGTCTGCATCCAGTGCCTGGCAAAAGATCCGGGCATTTTTATCACCGGAAATGCCAGCTAGTGCACGCCCTCTCAAGGTGCCATAGACATGAATATTGCCATCGGCCAATAACTCAGCACCATGGCTGACAGAAGCGGTAATGATCAAATCGCCGCCTTTACTGACAACTTGCTGGCCTGAACGCACGGGCGTAGTCAGTAACTTGGTTTTAAGACTTTCCTGGTGATGCGGTTCTTCAGGCTGGTCGTCATGAATCGGTTTATCATGATTGGTGGATGCATGCAAAACTGCTAATCCATTACATTGGGCAAGAGTTGACAACAAAGGATCAGCACCCTGAACCCCTACCGGAAAAAGGTTGTGTTCCCTAAGGGTCTTGCAGAATGCCTCAAGCTCAATCGATTCACTTTGTAACTGGCTAAAATCCAATACAACCGGCGTATTATCAAATAATCTGGGGGCTTTTTCTATCAGTTCTTTTAATTGATTAAGAAATAAAGTGTTGTCTGTAGATAATAACTGGATCACCGTAAAAGTGTATAATCTTCCTTTTAATTTAAAAGCATGAGATTTCAATAAATTATCTGTCATTGTTCTGATATCCACCGTCGCATTTTTTGTTTATACTAACATGAGAGGACAGATAACAGAAGGACACAATTGTGGAGAAAGTGTGGCTTAAAAATTATCAGAAAGGCGTGCCTGCTGAAATAGATGTGAATGAATATAGCTCCCTGGCCCAGTTATTTGAAGAAGCCTGCGAGAAACATGCTGATAAGGTTGCCTATGAAAACCTTGGTCATGAAATGACCTATGGCGAATTAAATAGAAAAAGCCGTCAATTTACGCTTTTTCTGCAGCAACTCGGCCTGAAAAAAGGTGCCCGGGTTGCCATCATGATGCCAAATCTGCTGCAATACCCGGTTGCCTTATTCGGTGCTTTACGTGGCGGGTATATGGTAGTAAACACGAATCCGCTTTATACCGCTGATGAACTGATTCACCAGATGAACGATTCGGGATCCGAAGTTATTGTTGTATTGGCCAATTTCGCAAAAACTGTTGAGAAGTCTCTGCCACATACAATGCTTAAGCATATTGTGGTCACACAGATCGGCGATATGTTCCCCTTTGTAAAGCGTGTAATTGTTAATGCGGTTGTCAAATACGTTAAAAAAATGGTACCAGCCTATAATCTGCCGCAGGCTATCAGCTTTAATGAGGCGCTTAATCAGGACAGCAATAAACCCTTGCAAGCTGTTTCGCTGAACCACGACGATATTGCTTTCCTTCAATATACAGGGGGAACCACAGGAGTTGCCAAGGGAGCAATGCTGACCCATGGAAACATGGTGGCCAATGTATTGCAGGCTTTTGCCTGGATTAAGCCAATGAATTTGGGTGAACAGGATATTATTGTAACGGCCCTGCCGCTATATCATATATTTTCGCTGACAGCGAATTGCCTGACATTTTTAAAAGCGGGTGCAAAAAATATACTGATAACTAATCCGCGCGATATCTCCCATTTTATTAAGGAAATTAAAAACAGCAAATTTACCGCCATTACCGGTGTTAATACCCTGTTTAATGCCATGATGCATAACCCCGCTTTCAGTGAAATTGATTTTAGCCATGCCAAATTGGCATTGTCCGGGGGAATGTCCTTACAAAAAGCCGTGGCTTTAAAGTGGAAGGAGATGACCAATAGCCGTATTCTTGAGGCCTATGGACTAACCGAAACTTGCCCTGCTGCAACCATTAACCCAATGTATTTGGATGAATATAATGGAAGCATTGGCCTGCCCATTTCTTCTACGGACGTTTCCGTTCGAAACGATGAGGGTGAGGAGCTAGGGTTTAATCAAACTGGAGAGCTCTGTATTAAAGGTCCCCAGGTTATGGCGGGCTATTGGCAGCGTCCGGATGAAACTGCCCTGGTAATGACGGATGATGGATTTTTGCGTACTGGGGATATAGCGAAAATCGATGAAAACGGTTTCGTCTATCTAATCGATCGCAAGAAAGACATGATTGTTGTTTCTGGTTTTAACGTCTACCCCAATGAAGTAGAGCATGTGATTAGTATGATGCCGGAGGTGCTTGAGGTCGGAGTGGTTGGTGTAACCTGTGAAGAAAGCGGAGAACGCGTTAAAGCAATTATTGTTAAACGCGATCCCTCATTGACTGAAGAGCAGATTATTGCCCACTGCAAGGAACATTTGACAGGGTATAAAATTCCAAAGGTAATTCAATTCGTTAATGAGCTGCCTAAAACAAATGTTGGTAAGATCCTGAGAAGGGCATTGAAAGACCCCGCTTAATCAACCATCCCCTCCCACCGCTAGCGAATGAGAGGGGAAATCCAAGTTTACAATTGATTTGCATGCCCTTTCAAAGGGGAAAACACTTCTCTTGCATACTCTTGAAATGTTTTTTTCTTGGCTTCGTCAACCGGGCAGCCCATTAATTCGTAGAGCCAAATCATATAATGCGTTGCTTTTTCTATATCAGTTTTACAAGCATTACTGTATTTGTTTTTAATGGCTAAATACAAACAATTCTGCTGATAGGATTCAGACATAATTTCAATATTAAGCAATTGTTTCATAAATTGCCCAACCCATTCTTGATTTTCCTTTCCTGCATCATTGATAGCGCGGCGTGCCAGACGTAAATTTGAAGTCACGTTTTTTTGCCATTCAGAAATCGTTTTACAGGCTTTAGTGAATTCATCTTGGGACAAGTTTTCGACGGCATAAGCCAACCAGCAGCAATATAATAGTAGATTGACATTCGCGCCGTCACCGTCCTGTAAAGAAAGGCTAATTTCATGTATACGCGGATTATTATAAACCGAAATCGAAAACTCCCAAAAAGGGTTACTTAGAAAACCTGGTGAGTCTGTTTTATTTTCGCTCATATAAATCTCCTTTAATATCCTTATAATGAAGCAGAATTTTTCCGCTGAGTCCTCAGCTCATCCAGTAATAGCTGGGCATCACTTAAATTAACCCGCTTATTGGCGGCCAGATAAGTTTGCAGACGCTCTTTCAAAGCCTCTAACTCATCGCTGCTTGCTCCAGCGGCCATCAGCAAATTATTAATATGCAGGCGCATATGTCCTTTGACAATCCCGTCTGTGCATAAAGCTGTAAGGGCACCCAGGTTTTGCACCAGGCCGACAGCAGCAATGACTCGCGAGAGCTCATTGGCCGATTGTATTTTCATCATACTCAAACAAAGTCGGGCAGTTGGATGCAAGGTGGTCACCCCGCCTACAATACCGACTATAATAGGGGCGGTTAATTCACCTGTGAGTATTCCATCTTTATATCGCCAAACTGTAATTGCCTGATAACGCCCGTTTCGACATGCATAAGCGTGCATAGCTGATTCAACGGCACGCCAGTCATTTCCGGTAGCAATCAATACGGGATCGATACCATTCATAACCCCCTTGTTATGAGTGGCTGCACGATATTGGTCAAGCTCAGCAAAAAGGGATGCCTCTTGTAAACGATGACCAAGCTGTGGATCTACGTCGTTGATAATCACTTTCGCAGTAGTAAGTTTCTGATCATTTAAATTAGACAGAATACACATTGTTACTTTTTCATTAGTCAGACTTTCTATCGGTTCTTTTAAATATTCCAAAACCTGGTTAATCAGATTAGCTCCCATCGCATCACAGCTGTTAAGCGTTAAATGAATAATGGCCATATCCCGCTCATCATCTTTTTGTACGCGCCTCAGCGTTAAATCAGTAACTCCCCCTCCACGCTTAACCATATTTGCCGCGGCTTCTTTATTGGCCAGCTCAATCAGCCGCTGACGGTTCTCTGTAAATATATGCGTAAAAAGCTCAAAATCCCTGATATTCGCCAGCTGGATCTGACCAATAATACCCTCGCCAGTTATTCTGGTTTCAATGCTACCCTGCCGTCTAATCCAACGCGCTGTCTTCGATAAAGCCGCAATAATGGAGGTTTCTTCCACCGCCAGAGGAATCGTATAATCCTTCTGATCAATCCGAAAATTAGTCGCCACACCCAGAGGCAGCTGAAAATAACCAATGGAATTTTCAATCAGCTTCTCGGACAAATCGATATGCCGCACACCGCCGCTAGATAAATAGCTAATGTCATCCCCAGTAAGAATGCCCAGAGCGACCAGACGTTCGAAGCGCTCTTGCGTATTTAATTTGGAGAACCCGTGAAACAATTCTGATAAATCATCGTCTACGCACATAATTTCCCCTTTAAGTCACTTAATACGCGACTTCCAGTACAAAACATGGCTACCTTTAACTCATACTCAATAGTTGACATGCGCAAGTTGACTTGCTCGACAGATTGCAAGGCGACCTCCAGCATTGGTTTGGCATAACCAACAGTACTTGCGCCCAGTGCAATCAGCTTGGCAGCGTTTAAGCCGTTTAAAACGCCTCCTGAGCCCCAAATTTCAAAAGCGGGGTTCAATCCAGCTGCATTTTTCACCGCATCAACAGTATCCACGCCCCAGTCGCGAAACGTTATGCCAGCCTGATATCGGACAGGATCATTCACAGCGCGATGCCCTTCAATACGCCCCCAATGCGTGCCGCCCAGCCCACTGACATCCAAAGCGGAAATTCCAATATCTTTTAGTCTTTCTATGGTGGATGGTGAAAATCCACAACCTGTTTCCTTAACGATAATGGGTAATCCAAGATTTTTGACAGTATTTTCCAATGCAGTCCAACAGCCTTTATAAGTAGTATCCCCTTCCGGTTGAATACATTCCTGCAGAGGATTGCAGTGCACTATCAATGCTTCGGCTTGAAGCGATTCCGTAATTCGCTGGATGTCGGTGACTGGTGAAATAATTAATTGGGCAATGCCGATGTTGCTGTACAGGCTGACTTTTGGAAAATCCTGTCGTAATGAACGCCATTCAAAAGCCGCTTCTGGATCAGTCAACTCACGTCGCTGTGATCCAACGCCCATGGCCCAACCTTTTTCTGCACAGGCTTCGATTAAGTTTCTATTGATGGAAGCAGCATTTAAGTGGCCGGCGGTCATTGAACTGACTAAAAAGGGTTTTTTTACAGGTCGGCCAAAACGAGTGCTTTCAATTGAGATTTCATCAAAATCAAGATCAGGCAGGGCTTCATGTATAAAATGCAGCCTATCAAAGCTGCTTAAATCATTGGTTTGATTCTCGGGCATTAATGCTAACTTGATATGATCCTGCTTTCTTTTTTCAAACTGTTCGAACTCATTAGCCATAGAAGGTACTCACTACTAGTTGCCGCTATTGAATGATAGTTAATAAGTGGGGCCTAGGGACAAGCCAAACCCCACATCAACAGTCTCAACTCTTTATCAATATCTGAGAATTAACCCAGAGTGACTAAGAGTTCATGCATAGCCACTGCACAGTCAGCAACTTCCCTACCTTTATGGCCAAATTTGCCGCCGAGCCGATCCCAGGCTTGCTCGTGATTTTCAGTGGTTAAAACACCGAAAAGAACGGGTATACTGTGGTCGAGCGATACTCTCATACATCCGTCGCTGACTACATCACAGACGAGGTCATAGTGGCTGGTATCGCCTCTGATGACTGATCCTAAAGTAATGATAGCTTTCGCCATTTTTTTACTGGCAATGCGTTGCGCCACAAGGGGTATTTCAATTGCCCCAGGCACATCAAATAAAAGAATGTCCTTCTCTTCTATACCGCGTTTGCGCAGCTGATCAATTGCCCCTTCTTTCAGTGCTTGCGTAACATCTTCATTGAATTGACTTGTAATTATTGCGACAGGAAAAGACTTCACTGGCTTAAGATCTTCAGCCGGCTTTGAATATTGCATTATTTTCTCCCAACTTATTCAAATATACTTTATTGACTTGAAGCGAGCTGACGTCGAACATTGGTTATGGCAACAGCATAATCAACACAGTTCACCCCTTTATGTCCATAGCGCCCGCCTAATGCCTCCATCGCCTGCGATGCATGCTCAGTGGTTAATACGCCGAAAATTACAGGAATATCAAAATCTCTGGATATATCCTGGCAATCTTTACATACTTGTGGACCTACCCAGGTGTAGTGATAGGTTTCGCCATGAATGATGGATCCAAGTGCAATGATGGCTTCATACTTGTTTTCAGCCGCTAACATTCGCGCAAAAATTGGGATATCAAGAGCCCCGGGCGTCTCAACTACAGTGATATGCTCCTCTTTGAATCCTCTTTTCCGCAAGTGCTCTATAGCCCCATCAAGAAGGGGCATCGCAACTGAGGGATTAAAGAGACTAATTACTATTGCAACCGGGAATGACTCGACAATTCCCTTTTCTTCAGTGTTTTTATACTGTCTCATAACACATCCTCACCCAGGTTAAGAAAATGTCCTAATCTATCTTTTTTTGTTTTCAGATAGAAATGATTTTCCGTTGTGGAAGGCATTTGCGCGGAGATACGCTCAACGACTTTAATGCCATATTTTTCAAGGTCTTCGATTTTTGAAGGATTATTCGTTAAAAGTCTGATTGAGTCTACTTTTAAATGGCGCAGAATCTGATATGCCATTGCATAATCCCGCTTATCAACTGGCAGCCCAAGTTTGAGATTTGCATCTACTGTGTCCAAACCCTTCTCTTGCAATTCATAGGCTTTCAGCTTGTTTGCAAGACCAATTCCCCGACCTTCCTGGCGCAGATAGATTAAGACACCCCCATCCTGAGCAATTCGATCAATTGAATTCTGTAATTGCATACCGCAGTCGCAGCGGAAGGAGCCGAAAACGTCGCCAGTAATACATTCAGAGTGGATACGAACCAAGGGAGGTATATCTTTGTTAACTGATTCCTTAATGAGAACGAAGTGTTCGGAATTATCCAGTTGATTAGAGAATACAGTCATACGAAAATCTTTATAATTTTTCATTGGCAAATTAACAGTTGCCTGGGGCTGTATCAGTGTCTCATTACGGATACGATATTCCAAAAGGGCTTTAATCGTAATCATGAGCAAACCATGTTTTTTCGCAAAAAACTTCAGGGTATCCCGGCGGCTCATCGTTCCATCTGTATTCATAATTTCACAAATGACAGAAGCTGGAGTCAGGCCTGATATTCTTGCCAAATCAACACTTCCCTCTGTTTGACCGCCCCGCTCCAATACCCCGCGGTCCCGGGCGCGTAATGGGAAGATGTGTCCTGGGGAGATAAGATCCCCGCATTTACTGTTAGGATCGGCCGCCACCTGAATGGTTCTTGCACGATCATAGGCTGAAATTCCAGTTGTTACTCCTGTCGAAGCTTCAATGGAAACTGTAAAAGCTGTTCCAAAAGGCGAACCATTTTTTGCAACCATCATCGGCAAGTTAAACTTGTCGATTATTGCACCTTCCATAGCCAGGCAAATTAATCCGCGGCCATGTGTAGCCATAAAGTTTATTGCATCAGGCGTTGCGAATTGCGCAGCGATACATAAATCCCCTTCATTTTCCCGGTCCTCATCATCCATTAAAATGATCATTTGACCCGCTTTATAGGCTGAAACAGCTTCTTCTATTGATGCAAAGGCACTATTCATATTTTTTACCCCTAAAATATCTGTAAAAATTAACCTACTAGAGACAAATTGTATGCAACAATTTGTGCTATATAATCAAACTCCACATTGATTTTTTTTCCTTCTCCAATAAACTTCAGCGTGGTATTTTCGAGTGTATACGGCACAATCATTAATGAGATTTCTCGTCCTCTAACATCATTAATAGTCAAACTCACTCCGTCTAAGGTAATCGATCCTTTTGGTACGAGATATTTCCTTTGAGCTTCAGAAAAACCACTTACTACAAGTTCGGTAAAACCACTGACTTTCCTCCTTTCTTTCAAAAATGCAGTTGTATTGACATGGCCACAAACATAATGGCCCCCTAAGCGTGTTGACGCCATCATGGCTCGTTCGAGATTGACAGGCTCTCCCTCCTGCAGACTTCCCAGTGTCGTTACATCGAGTGTCTCTGGTGATACATCGAACTGTAACTGTGCAGGCGATTCAGGCAACCAGGTCAAGCAAGTCCCATTGACGGCAATACTTTCTCCCTCCTGTAATTCCGGAATAAATGCATCTATAACAAGCCTTCTCCCGGAAGCTCCAGGGGTATTGGCCAAAACCCTTCCCACCTTTTCGACTAAACCTGTGAACACTAGCATTTCCTCCAATCACAGCAAAGTATGGTTTCATCCCCCACATTTTGCCAGGTTATTAGCGCTTCTTTTTCCTGAGTTAAACTGCCTTTCATATATATATTGGCAAGATCTTCTCCTTTAAGCCCTTTTTGATTTGCGATTTTATAAATATAGGTTCTGTCGACGAGTTGTGCTTGATGAATAGCGGATAAAAGTTCAGTATCTCCCTCTACCCATATATCATGGTATCCAAGCTCACCCAAATGACTGATCATTTGGTTAAGACTTTCAAGGGTATTCACTTTTTTTATGCTGTAATAAGTAATTAAACTATTATGTAAGACGGGTTCATTTCCTTCATCGAAGTAAATCAAAACTTTTTTGGATGATTTCAGGATGTGGGCCTCAGGATTTAATTGCAAATTCTCATCAAGGATGGCAATATTTTTTGGGTAGTTAACTCCTTCTATACACGCATTAAGCGATGGATTGTAGTCGTTTACTGATTGAGCAGAGGTCAGGACGACATCCGTATTTTTTCGCTGCAAATTAAAAAAATGCAAAGCAGATAGTTTAGTATCCGCTTTGAAAGTTGTTTCGTTGATGTTCTGTTTTATTGCGGTACTGACGAATGGTTTCTTTGTGTGCCGCCAATGCCGGTAACTTTGATAAAACTCATCAATTTCTTTTAAGGGGAGATAACGGCTCTCAATCCCATGTTCAGCAAGAATAGAAGGCGTATTATTTGAAATAACAACTGGATTGGGGTCACGATAACCATACACCACTCTACTAACGCCCTGTGCAATAACGGCATTCACGCAGGGTGGCGTACGTCCCCAATGATTACAAGGCTCCAGGGTTACATAAAGGGTGACACCATCCAAATTCTTTGGATATTGCTCAAATACCAGTACTTCTGCATGAGGAGTACCTGCTCCTTTATGAAATGCCCGGGCTATAATTTCCCCATCTCGGACAGCAACTGCACCTACACTAGGATTTGGTGCACAGATTCCCCGTCCCATAGAGGCCTGTTCTAACGCGGCTAAAAGATATTTTTCGTCCATGGCTGGCAAACTTACTCTTTATTCTTTTAATTAACTATAGATTTATATTTTGATTTGTGTAGAAAAAAAGATGGTTTTTTTTATTTCAGGGATGCTGGTATAAATGCCTACCAGCTCCGAGCCCCGCGGCGATCATCCGAATCCCCGCAGCAACGATCATCCGAATCCCGTGGCAACGACCATCCGAATCCCCGCGGCAACGACCATCCGAATCCCCGCGGCAACGACCGCGGGGCCCATACGAAGCCTATTTATAATATCGGCTTTGCTAATTGAATGATGATGTTTGAAAGACTTATTCCTAATTCCTTTTAATTGCTATTTTCGGCAAAATTGGATTCATCTGAGAGCATTTTCGACTGTCAGACATGGGCCCCCGCGGACGCAGCCGCAGGGATTCGAGTGTGGAGATTCAGTTATTTTTTTAAATGTTACAGGAATCGCTGTATCAGCCTCTTAACACCACACTTTTTATCTGTGTATACATGTCAATTGACTCCTCTCCAAGCTCCCTTCCCAGTCCTGATTGCTTGTAACCGCCAAAGGGGGAGATGGCATCTGCTTCAAAATAGGTATTGACCCAAACATATCCGGCTTGCAGTTTTTTTACCATTCTGTTGACCCTGCCCATATCACGGGTCCATACAGATGCAGCCAATCCATATTCGCTCGCATTGCTTTGATGGATAGCATCTCTTTCATCCTTAAAAGGCATAATACAAAGTACCGGCCCAAAAATTTCTTCTTGAGCAATGCGCATATTCGGCAATACGTCAGTAAAAATAGCCGGTTTGAAGAAAAATCCTTTTCTTTTTTCCTGATAACCGCCAACTTTAAGAGTAGCGCCTTCAGCAACACCAATATCAACATAGCTGGACACTCGGTTTAGATGCTCATAGGAAATTAAAGGCCCCATTTGTGTTTGCTCGTCCAGAGGCGAGCCAAGCCTGATCTGACTGACGAGTGAACATATCTTATCCACCACCTTATCATAGATCTCTTCTTGTACAAATAACCGACTGCCTGCTATACAGACCTGACCCGAATTACAACAAAAGGCATTTACGGCTATCGGGATTGCTTTCTCCAAATCAGCATCGGCAAAAAGTATGTTGGGTGATTTTCCGCCTAACTCTAAAATAGTTTTTTTAAGATTATGTTTCGATTGGGCAAGTATTTCCTTACCGACTGCTGTAGAGCCAGTAAAGGAGAGCAGATCAATTTTAGGGTGTGAAGCGAGACCGGAACCGACTTCGCTCCCGGCATTGGATGTTAAAATATTAAAAACACCAGAAGGCAGACCGGCTTCTAGCATCAACTCACCCAGTTTTATGATGCTATAGGGCGTTAAAGGAGAGGGTTTGATGATTACGGTATTCCCACAGGCCAATGCTGGAGCTATTTTTTGCACGGCAACTCCAAATGGTGCATTCCAGGGAACAATGAGTGCACAAACACCTAAAGGTTCCCGCAAGGTAAAGCTCATAACGGAGGAAACCCCTGGATTTGTTTTGCCGTACATTTTTGTCGGCCATCCTGCATAATAGCGAAATAGCTCAATGGCAGAACTGGCCCACATGCGGCTTAACCCGATCGGCATACCGGTATTCAGCGTTTCAATTAAAGCCAATTCTTCAGCATCACGCTCAATTAAGCTGGCTATTTCCAGAAGGAAATTGCAGCGCTGCTGCGGAGATATATCAGCCCAGGATGCATGTTCAAAAGCAAAACGAGCTGCCTGAATCGATTTTTCCATGTCATCAAGGCCCGCATCTGAAATCTTGCCAATCACTTCCTCTGTGTATGGATTAATAACCTCATAATACTTTTCATTATGGGCTTTAACCCATTGTCCATCTATAAGCAATAAACCTGATGAGTGTTTATCCAGCCATTGTTCAGTGTGTAAATAGTGATTTCCTGCAGAAAAAGTCGAATTGTATTGCTTATCCATGCGAATCCTTTCAAGTAATAGTTCCTGACTTGAATAGTAGCATAAATTTACAGCCAAACTTTTTTATTGAACTTACAAACGGTTCTTGCACCTACAATGAAAAAAAACGCTGCTATACTTACAGTGACTTTTACTCAGTCAATATTATTTATTAATTAAAAAAGGAGCAAAAGGATGATGAATAACCCTCGCCTGATCGTGGGCATAAGTGGTGCATCTGGTATTATATATGGTATCCGCTTACTTGAAATCTTACGTCCTTTACCCATTGAAACTCATTTAGTGGTTAGTAAATCAGCACAATTAACTCGAGAATATGAAACAGAACTTACCGTTTCTGATCTTAAGAGTATGGCCGATGTCTACCATCCTATTAATGATATTGGTGCCAACATCGCAAGCGGTTCGTTTAAAGCAATAGGTATGATTGTAGCACCCTGTTCAATGAAAACTCTGGCGGAAATTGCACATGGTATCAGTACTAATCTTATCGGTCGCGCTGCTGATGTTATGTTAAAAGATCGGAGAAAACTGGTATTAATGACCAGAGAATCTCCCCTACATCTTGGTCATCTCGAAAATATGGTGAAAGTAACCATGCAAGGCGGAATCATCTGTCCGGTTATGCCTGCTTTTTACAATAACCCGCAAACAGTTGCTGATGTTGTAGAACACAGCGTTGGACGTGCACTTGATTTGTTTGATATTGAATCAGGGGTGGTAAAACGCTGGGATCCTGAATAAAGGGATTTTCAACAGGATGGCTTGCGACTATTGTAATGAGGTGCTGATATGAAGATTTTTTATGATAAGTATCCTGCAGCTGATAAAAACGAGCAATTTGCTTATTCCCAGAATCCCCGTCAGGCAAAGCCAGATGTTCCGCTCAAGGTTCATCTGGTATCAAAACACCCCGAAGCATTCTCTATTCATTTTGATGAGTTCGACAAGCTTTGCGACTGCAATCATTTCAGTCATGGACTGGAGGATGATTATCGTTATCTGGGGCGCGTTATTAAAGGAAATCAGCTCGGACGTCAATGGGGAATCCCCACAGCCAATATCGACGCTGAGCACATGTATCCCTGTCTTTCCGGAATTTTTTATGTGAAAGCAAGGCGTAAAAACGGCCAGTGCTATCAGGGAATTGCCAGTGTTGGCAGGCGGCCAACAGTTAGGGGTTCTGTGCAAGTATTGGAGGTTTTTCTTTACAATTTCTCGGGTGATTTATATGGAGAAGCCCTGGAAATTCAATTTATTCACAAAATGCGGGACGAGATTAAGTTTTCATGTATAAATGCCCTTATCGGCCAAATCTATGACGATATACATAAAACACATTTACTCTTTCCGGATTGATTTTTGTCTTTTTTTGAAACAATCCAGACTAAGGCTGTGCCTCTGCCAGTCTGGATTGCCCTCAGTTTATTTGCTCCCGTTATTTTAATTAATTCAGCAAGTTAAAAAATATGCTCCATTTTGTGAAATATCAAAAAATTATTCCTATACTGAGAGTTGAGCATAATGATTATTCTAAAACCTGATTGCATTACTCTCGATTAATAAACTGTCTCGGAAAATAAAATGAATCATATAAATAAAAGCGATTTGTTTGAACGTGCAAAAAAAGTGAAATGTCTTATCTGCGATATAGACGGAGTAATGACCGATGGTAAAGTATACATAGGCAACAGCGGCGAAGACATGCGTGCCTTTAATGCCCATGATGGCATCGGCATGCAAATGCTAATGGCCTCAGGCGTCCATCTGGCGGTCATCACTACATCCAATAATAATGTAATTTATGAGCGGATGCAGAAAATAGGCATACTATGTTATTGTGGTCAAATTGACAAACGTAAAGCATATATAGAGCTTAAAGAGGAATTGCAGTTACAGGATGATGATTTTGCCTACATTGGCGATGATTTATCTGATTTAATGATTATTAAGCAGGTCGGATTGGGTGTCACTGTTCCCAATGCAGTACAACAAGTCAAAGAATGGGCTCATTGGATTACTGAGCGCAAAGGAGGCGAAGGTGCTGTCCGCGAGATATGCGAGATTATACTCTTTGGCCAGGATAAGTTTGACATGGCATTGGAGGGATACCTTGCAAGCACAGCCTGTCTTTAATAGTTAAATAAATACACACTAAAAATTTCAAGATTAAATCGAGGAAAAATAATAAGGCTGGATCCCGGCTCATACGAATAAGGCAGAAAGATGCTAAGCTCTTCAAATAAAAAACTGTTCCCCGTGTTCCTGGTCAGCTATGAGCTAATCAGTTATTTATCGGTTGACGCCTATTTGCCGGCAATGCCGACAATTGCAACGCAGTTTGATGTCAGCGATAGTCTGGTACAGCTCACCTTGACCCTGATATTTCTAGGCAATGTCTTCGCCCAGCTTTTACTGGGAGGAATTTCAGAGCAGTATAGCCGGCGAAAGATTCTCCTGTGGGGTGGCGTGCTTTTTGTTGCTGCATCGTTTCTTGCGGCATTTTCTCCAGGAATTATAAGCTTGCTAATCGCCCGTTTTCTCCAGGGGATGGCGATAACTTCTTTAATAATCACTGGTTATAGCACTATTCATGTTTTATACGATCAGGAACAAGCAGTCAAAATCATTGCATGGATGGGTAGCATTACTGTATTTGCCCCTGCCATCGGCCCACTCCTCGGAGCCTTGATTTTGAAACTAGCCAGCTGGCGCTGGATCTTTCTTATTCTTGCCGTGGGTGCAACCTATTGCTTAATTTATTTGTTTAAATTAATGCCTGAAACAGCTAATTCGGATACACCAAAAAGCAGTTTTCAGCTTCTTGCTAAAAAATACTGGAAAACTACGATGGATCCACTGTTTATCAGACCCGCATCGGCCTGGTGTCTGCTATTTGCAGGATTGACAGCCTGGAGTATTTGCGGTCCCTTCTTCGTAATCAGTTATCTACAATATGACCCAATTACCTTCGGTATTGTCCAAGGCCTCATTTTCGCATTTTTCATTCTTGGAACCCGGTGTCTGGGCTGGCTGTTACGTTTCTATGCGCTAAGGGGCATCGCCACATTATGCAGTATAATTGTACTGGTCTCAGGCTTGCTGGCACTAATCTTCAGTATCACGGGGCTCTTCACGTTAACAACGCTTATAGCCACTCTGTTACCCATGGTATTTAGCCTGGGAGTCGGATTTCCTGTGTTTAGCCGTTTGGCAGTGGAAAGTAATGATGAACCAGTAATCATCAAAGTTTCACTCTACTCTCTTCTACTCAATTTAAGTTCGTTTTTTATGGGGATTATTGCCCTGTCATTTTTGAATAAAAATATTCTATTCTTTTTATTAGTCATGGCTTTGTTAGCATTTACGTCCTTCGCTCTGAGCTATTATAAACTGCCATTTGAAAAAGCTGAACATGCTGAAGAGCTGCCTAGTGAAAAGGAAATATAAACAAGCAGTCTCAAGAATGAGATCATAACTATGACAATGTTTAGAAAACAATCCTGGTCATCTATTGATAAGGAATCGCTGCCTGCAAATGATTCTTTATTATCCTGCCTTGTATTATTAAGCCGATTTTACCAAAATCCCTATTCGGCACAATCGCTTTCGGCACGGCTTCCCTTAAAAAGAAATCGACTAAGCCCAGCCCTGTTTGCACGAGCAGCGGCCCGAGCTTCCCTGAATGCTGAGTTAAAGGATATTGCCATTAATAAAATTACAGATGAAAACCTCCCTCTGATTTTGCTATTAAAAAATGAGGAGGCCTGTTTACTTATTCAGGATTCAAAAGGGCAAAAAAAGGTTTTCAAACCTCAGGATCCCAATCAATTGATTGCGCCAGAAGACATCCTGTCTGAATATACGGGGAAAGTGTTCCTGGTTCAACCTGAGTACAAATTCACCACCCGGTCTGAAGAGACTGTTGGCAAACGTTCCAGAAACTGGTTCTGGAAGGTATTGGTCAAATCCTGGCCGCTCTACTCTGAAGTGCTGGTTGCGTCCCTTTTGATTAACATTTTTGCATTGGTTCTCCCCCTCTTTACCATGAATGTCTATGACCGGGTAGTTCCAAACCACGCCATTGAAACAATGTGGGTCCTCGCAGGCGGAGTTGGTCTGGTATTCCTTTTTGATTTCATATTCAAAACGCTCCGCGCGCATTTTATCGATCAGGCCAGTAAGCGGAGTGATGTAGAGCTTTCTGCCTCCATATTCCAGCAGATCCTTGGCGTCAATATGAAAGAAAGGCCGAAGTCAGTAGGCGCCTTAAGTAATACGGTTCAGTCCTTTGAGGTTTTTCGCGATTTTATTACCTCAGGAACAATGACAGTGCTCGTCGATTTACCGTTTGTTGCTATTTTTATTCTGGTTATCTATTTCATAGGAGGTAATCTTTTCCTTATTCCTTTGATTATTGTGCCCATTATTTTTCTGGTTGGTTTTATATTGCAGCTGCCATTAATCCGATTGACCAAGCAATCGTATCAATTAGCCGCTGAAAAACAGGCCACCCTTTTTGAGTCCCTGGCAAATATAGAGACAGTAAAAACAGTGGGCGCAGAGTCTGCATTACAATCCCGCTGGGAGCAGCTGATTAGGCTATCCGCAAAAACGGGTATGAAATTAAGAAGCGTGTCTAATATCAGTATGAATGTAACTGCTTTTGCCCAGCAATCTGCGACCATTATTATGGTCATCGCTGGTGTATATATGATAAGTGAGGGCAATTTGACCATGGGTGCTTTGATTGCCTGTACTATTCTCACGGGCCGTGCCCTGGCTCCTATGTCGCAGGTGGCTTCCTTATTAACCCGCTACTATCAGTCAGTCAATGCGCTTAAATCCCTGAACCGGGTAATGCAGCTTCCGCTTGATGTCTCTGAGGAATCCCATTATCTGCATCGCCCTGCCCTGGCTGGTAATGTCGAATTTAGACAAGTTTCATTCGATTACGGCGATCAAAAAATACCTATCTTGAAGAACATTAATTTTGCCATAAAAGCAGGTGAAAAAGTGGCGGTAATTGGGAGGGTTGGCTCTGGTAAATCAACGCTGGCAAAGCTGATTCTAAAATTATACCTCCCTACAGATGGCGCTATTTTATTAGATGATACCGATTACCGGCAGATTAATCCTGATGACTTGCGTCAGCAGATCGGCTATGTGCCCCAGGATGTCAGCTTGTTTTATGGCAGCGTGAGGGAAAATATAATTATTGGTGCGCCATTTATCGATGACAAGTCATTAATTCGAGCCGCTAATGCAGGCGGCGTTGGCAGCTTCACTAATAAACACCCTGATGGATTTGACCGGCAGGTCGGCGAAAAAGGCAGTGAATTATCTGGAGGGCAACGCCAGTCGATTGCGATTGCCCGGGCTCTGCTCCGCAATCCTCATTTGCTCATCATGGATGAGCCGACTTCTGCAATGGATGATAATAGCGAGCGTTATGTAAAAGAACAGCTTAGTAATTTTTTAACACCTAAACACACCCTCATTTTAATTACCCATAAATTATCCATGCTTGAATTGGTTGATCGCATCATTGTTCTTGAAGAAGGCCGTCTGGTTGCTAATGGCTCCAAAGAAACGGTATTAGCAACCCTTCGTTCAGGTATGAGCATTCAGAAGGAAAAAAATAATGGCTGAGAAACCGCGTCTATTTTCGCATTTGATACTATGGGGAACAATTATTTTTGTATGCGTGGCAGTTTTATGGGCTCATTTTGCAATCCTGGATGAGGTAACCAAAGGGGAAGGTAAAGTTATCCCCTCCAGCCAGATACAGATTATTCAAAATCTTGAGGGCGGAATTGTCCATAAACTCTATGTTCGGGAAGGACAGATTGTCCAGCAAAATCAAATTTTAATGCAAATTGACAATACCCGGTTTATGGCCACTTTTAACGAAGCTCAAAAGAAAATGGCGGCCTTACAGATTCAGATTATTCGACTAAATGCCGAGATGGCTGACTCTAAAATGTCTATTCCCTCTGATCTTATCAAACAGAACCCGGGCCTGGTGGAGGCTGAAAAAGCTTTATTTAGCTCAAGAAAAGAGGAAATGGAGCAGATGAAAGAGGCTCTCAATAATGCAATTAAAGAGCTTAATTTATCAAAACCTCTGGTTGATAAGGGAGCCGTTTCCGAAGTGGAAATCCTGCGTTTGCAGCGCAGTGTGAATGAATTAAAGGGTAAAATATTT
Source organism: Legionella birminghamensis (assembly GCF_900452515.1). NCBI lineage: Bacteria > Pseudomonadati > Pseudomonadota > Gammaproteobacteria > Legionellales > Legionellaceae > Legionella > Legionella birminghamensis. Next base: position 1,628,905 of record NZ_UGNW01000001.1, on the reverse strand, counting down.
CAATTTAAATCGCAGGCCCTGGAGCAATTGAATAAAGCAAAAGGGGAGTTGGCAGCCCTTAATGAAGCGCATTTGGCTGACAAAGACCGGCTGGTCAGAACCACGGTGCGCTCACCGGTTAAAGGGATTGTGAAGCAAATTAAGGTCAATACGATTGGCGGGGTTATTCAGCCAGGAATGGATATTATTGAAATTGTTCCTTTGGATGATACCCTCCTCATTGAGGCTAAAATTAAACCCTCCGATATTGGTTTTATAAAAATGGGTCAGGAAGCCATGGTGAAAATTACCGCTTACGATTTCTCCATTTATGGCGGACTGCCGGGCAAAGTGGAGCAGATTAGTGCCGATACAATTACGGATGAAAAAAAGCAAAAAGAAGAAACTTATTATATTATTCGTGTGAGAACTGAGAAAAATTATTTAGGAACAGAAAAAAAGCCACTCTATATCATTCCTGGAATGATGGCAACCGTGGATATTTTGACCGGACATAAGTCGGTTCTGGATTATCTGCTTAAACCGATTTTAAAAGCCAAAGAAAATGCTTTGACAGAACGTTAGGCAAAAGTAGAACTCCTGGAACTCTTCCGATCAGGGTTCTACTTTTAAGATCTGATCACTCGTGTTCTGGCGCTACTACAAAAATGCCTGGTGCATTACGCAGGTATTCATTGTAGTCCATACCATAACCAAAAATATAATGATCATCGACTTCCAGGCCTACAAAATCGGCTTTCTTCAAGCCATTTGGAACCCGTTTATGGTATTTATCGACTAATACAGCGCTATAGACCGAATCTGCTCCCATTTCTTTAACAGCCTCAATAATTGCGGCCAAAGTGACACCGCCATCCAGAATATCATCGACAACCAGAACGGTACGTCCTTCCAGGTTGACACTTGGCTTAACCTTCCAAATGAGCTCCCCGCCGCGGATTTCACCGTTATAGCGGGTTGCATGAACATAATCTACCTCCAGGGGAAAATTAAGCCGGGGCAAAAGATTTCCCATAGGCACCAGGCCGCCAATCATAACGCACAAAAGGACCGGGTTTTTGTCGTGTAAGACTTCGTTAATGCTGGCAGCCATTTTATCAAGTGCTGCTTCAACTTCTTTTGTACTAAAAAGACGGGTCGATTTTTCGAAAACTTCTTTGATATTAACCGGTATTGACATCAGAATTCCTAAAATTAAATTAATTAAGTTGCAAGCGTCGTCTTTTCAGTATTATTCTCTTTTATTAGGTACTGGAAACATACTCACCTTGGCCTCCGACTTGCCATGCTCTCTAATTTTAGCTACTCCCTGTTTATTAACTTCATCGATCCGATAAATCGAATGAAGCGGGATGAATGTTTTTTTAATGTTACTGAATTCCAGCTTAAGACGTTCCTCAGATGGGTCGACTACCAGCGATGTATTTTCGCCAAATACAAAATCCTCTACTTCAAGAAAACCAAACATTTCACTCTCGTGAACTTTACGAGCATAGATCTCATACACTGTTTCCTGATGATTGAACGTAATACGGTAAATCGTTTTTTTGGACATAATTTAACCTGAAGTAGATAGTCTAAAGTGTAGTCGATGAAAGATTGATATCTTTCGCCGGGATTATACCGAATTTGCCGGATTGATGTAATCCCTTAATACAAGCCCATTAATGTCGACCTTCTGAATTACAACCCTGCTGGATGGGACGAATACGCATTTCAGCCAACTGTTCCTTGAATGTCAGAAATTGAGGCTGAATGGGTTCTTCCTGGAATTTTTTCATGACCAGGCAATAAAATCCTGAAGGAACTAGGGAAATCATTTTCCCTAAATGATTTAAAATCTGCAGCCTTTGTATCCACAGGGGGTCATCACAGGGAGGTATATAGTGAAAATACGATAAATGGCATTGAACATAACCCCGGTGAAGCATCCCTCTTTTAATAGAAAAAGCGGAACGCGGATAACTTTTGGTATGGCCAAAACAAAAATCATTTGACCAGCGCAGGCGCGCGCCCCACAGACTGACTGGATTAATGCCTATAAAAACCGCATAGCCCATTGGTTTGAGTATACGATCAATTTCATCCAGATTGACCCTGCTTAGTGTACCTTCCAATGTCAGAGGTGACAAAACGCAGTCAACCGAGTTCCTGTCTAGCGGAAGTTGGTCCAGCGCAGAAATAAAAGTGCTTGATGCAGCGTTAAAATGCGGTGTTGCAATCCACTTATGCTGGTATCGCAGTAATGGCAGCCATTCATTTTGTCCACAGCTACCCAGCTGTAACAGGCATTCCCCGTGAAGCAAGTCTTTTAAAGGATGTAATTCCTGATAAAAAGCTTTGGATACCGTCAAGCCTGGCTCTGTTGAAAACCATTCATCCAGCATTCGAAACCTGCTTTTTTGTTTTTCTACAGACAAGCGTTAATCCGGTTACACACCCAGCTTCTTTTGTATCACAAGGGCCACTGAAACAGCAAGTCACAAGTATCATTCATTCATGAGATATCCCGGCGATAAAATATCCGTATCCCCGGAACATCGACCCATAGCTAACTACACCAATGCAGTCGAATCCCCGCGGCGCAGACCGCGGGGCCCATGTCTGTTGGCCGAACAGGCTCTTCAGAAGAATCCCATATTACCGCTAGCAAATAAAAGCAGTTAGGAACAAGTCTTTCTTAAATTAGCAAAACCGATAGTCTAAATAGGCTTCGTGTGGGCCCCGCGGTCGTTGCCGCGGGGATTCGGATGGCGTTGCCGCGGGGAGTCGGATGGCGTTGCCGCGGGGATTCGGATGGCGCTGCCGCCGGAATTCAAAACGAAACGTCAGAACTTATAAACGCCGCGGATAAACCTCTCCATTTTCGTGCATTCAAGTGAGTTTTTGTCTATAGTAATCATAGAATTAACTTCTTATTGAACCAATGGCTATAACAACGGAAGAACACAGGCTACAAGGTATTGCGCAGCTAATGGTCCATGAAAATCTCATCGACAGGACCAAAGTCCTTGAATGTCAGACGCAGGCTCAACAAAATAAGCAAACTTTATTGCAGTATATGGTGCAAAATCACATTCTAAGCGCTCAGCAAGTTGCTTTAATAGTTGCCCAGAATTTTGGATTGCCCTTCCTTGATCTGGACTGTGTTGACCCTGAAGCGCTTCCCATTTCTCTGGTTAATGAAAAATTAATACGCCGTCATACAATTCTTCCTTTGTTTACCCGTGGGAACCATCTTTTTCTGGCGACTGATGACCCAAGCAAACAAGCTTCTTTTAAAGAAATCCAATTTCATACCGGTCTTCATACTAACTCCATTATTGTCGAAAGCAATAAGCTGACAAAACTGGTTGAGCGTCTGCTGAATGAAAAAGAAACCCAGGGTCTTAGTGACTACGTTCAAGACGAGCTTGATGATGTTGAAATCAATGCAGAAGAGGAAGAAACTGAACGTAATGTTGCCACCGAAGATGCGCCGGTAGTCAAGTTTGTTAATAAAATCCTCTTCGAAGCGATCAAAAAGGGAGTTTCTGACATTCATTTTGAGCCTTATGAACGGGATTACCGAATTCGATACCGCCTTGATGGAATTTTAAATGAGGTTGCGGCCCCTCCTATCAGCCTGGCAAGCCGTATTACAGCGCGGATTAAAATTATGTCCAACCTGGATATCTCTGAAAAACGGATTCCACAGGACGGACGTTTCAAAATGAAACTGTCGCGGGCCCGTTCGATCGATTTTCGGGTGAGCACTTGCCCTACTATCGCAGGTGAAAAAGTGGTAATGCGGATTCTTGACCCAGGTTCTACAAGACTTGGAATCGAAGCCTTGGGATTTAGCCCATTACAAAAAGCGCACTTCATAAAAGCGATTGAAAAACCGCAGGGAATGATTCTCGTGACCGGCCCGACAGGAAGCGGTAAAACTGTTACCTTGTATACGGCGTTGAATATTCTGAATACAAAAGAAAGTAATATTTCAACGGCTGAGGATCCCGTTGAAATTAAAGTACCTGGTATTAATCAGGTGAATATCAACCCTAAAGCCGGATTAACCTTTTCAAATACATTAAGAGCTTTCCTCCGTCAGGATCCGGACATAATAATGGTCGGGGAAATCCGTGATCTTGAAACAGCCGAGATTGCTGTTAAGGCCGCACAAACCGGACACCTCGTTCTTTCTACCTTGCATACTAATAGCGCAGCAGAGACGCTCACCAGACTGGTCAATATGGGGATCCCATCATTTAATATTGCGAGCTCAGTGAGCCTGTTAATTGCGCAAAGGCTAGCCCGTAAATTATGTGACGCCTGTAAACTTGTTCGTGATGACGTGACACCAAAAAGCCTTGTTGAACTGGGCTTTACAGAGGAAGATAGCCGGCAGGTAAAAATTTATAAGGCAGTTGGCTGCCCAATTTGCAATCAAAATGGTTATCGCGGTCGAATTGGGCTATTTGAGGTTATGCCTATGTCTAAAGCACTGGGTGAATTAATTATGTCTGGCGGCACATCCATTGATATACTTAAACAAGCCCAGGCCGAAGGAATGTGGACTATCTATCATTCAGGATTGGAAAAGATAAAACAAGGAATAACAACAATAGAAGAAGTCAACCGCGTCACAATGGATTAATCTATGGAAAAAGTAGAAAACAATTTGCGTAGCTTTCGCTGGGAAGGGATAAATCGTGCAGGAGAAAAGGTAAACGGTATTATTGACGCCAAAAGTCTTGTTCTTGCAAAAGCGGATTTATATAAGCAAGGTTATATCGTTAAGAAGATTGTAAAAAAAAGAAAACCATTGTTTGATAGAAAAAACCGAAAAATCAAACAAGCAGATATCACCATTTTTAGCCGCCAACTTGCAACAATGATAGCGGCAGGTATTCCGCTCATTCAATCGTTTGATATTGTTGCCAAAGGTCAGAGTAATGCCCGGATGATAAAACTACTGGACAATATAAAAAAAGATATTGAGTCAGGGACAGGTATGGCGGAGGCTTTATCCAAGCATCCTGCTTATTTTAATGAGTTATTCACCAATCTGGTTGATGCCGGTGAAAAATCAGGCTCTCTGGATATTATGCTGGATAAGATTGCTACCTATAAAGAAAAGATTGAAACAATTAAAAAGAAGATAAAAAAAGCACTCACCTATCCCATCGCTGTGCTCGTGGTTGCTATATTGGTAACGGCAGCTCTACTCATATTTGTTGTTCCGCAGTTTGAATCTTTATTCAAAGGTTTTGGCGCGGATTTACCGGCTTTGACCCGTGGTGTGGTCAGCTTATCCGCATTTTTTCAAAAGTACTGGTATTTAATTTTTGGCATTATGGGGGGCGCAATCTATGCCTTCGTTCATTTTAGGAATCATTCGCCGCAATTTGCCCATACTGTCGATCGGAGCATCCTTAAAATACCGGTTATCGGCACTATTATGATAAATGCCGCCATCGCCCGTTTTGCCCGCACTTTATCCATTACCTTCGCCGCCGGTTTACCGCTTGTCGATGCCCTGAAGTCTGTAGCTGGTGCAACCGGTAATATTTTATATGCTGAGGCGACCGATAAAATCCGTCAGGACGTATCCACAGGCCAGCAAATGCAGTTGGCCATGCAAAATACCCGCATGTTTCCCAACATGGTAATTCAAATGGTTGCTATCGGTGAAGAATCGGGTACCCTGGAAAAAATGTTGGGGAAAGTCGCGGATTTTTACGAGGAAGAGGTCGACAACGCGGTTGATGCATTAAGCAGTTTATTAGAACCGATAATTATGTCAATCTTGGGAATTCTGGTTGGTGGATTAGTCGTCGCTATGTATCTACCTATTTTTAAACTTGGCTCCGTGGTATAAATTGAATGTTTAATCAACTCGCTCAGCTGCCTCCCTTTGTCTTATATGTTTTTATGGCCCTGTTTACATTGTCGGTTGGCAGTGTTCTGAACATGATCATTTATCGCCTGCCGATTATGCTAAGACAGCAATGGACTGAGGAATGCGAGTGTTTATTAAACATTGAAGCATCGAAGCAGGATACGAAAATTAATCTGTTTTTACCGCGTTCATTTTGCCCCTCCTGCAAGAAAACAGTGCCTGCAATTGCCAACATCCCTCTATTCAGTTATTTTTTTCTCCGCGGGAAATGCAAATTCTGCAAGCAGCCCATTCCTTTTAAATATCCTCTCGTTGAATTTTTAACCTGCATTATTAGTCTTTATGCCACCTGGGTATTTGGATTTAACTGGTTTCTTCCGCTCATTCTTCTATTCCTGTGGATTCTGATTACCATGATCTATATCGATCTTGAACATCAGATCCTTCCCGATAATCTGACGCTCAGCTTATTGTGGCTAGGTCTTTTAGCCAATACGCAGCATTTATTTGCAGACTTGCCCAATGCCGTTTTTTCAGCTGCAGGCGCTTATCTCTTTCTCTGGATGATTATGAAGTTGTTTTATTTGGCAACAGGCAAAATCGGTATGGGAAATGGAGATTTTAAACTATTTGCAGCGCTTGGCGCATGGTTTGGCTGGATTATGCTCCCCTTGATTTTACTGGTAGCCTCGTTTAGCGGCGCGCTTGTCGGTATTATATATCTTCGAATGCATGATAAAAGCCGTGATACACCCATCCCTTTCGGGCCATTCCTTTGTCTTGCGGCAATGGTTGTATTGTTCTGGGGCAAGACAATTATTCATTGGTATCTTGGATTCTGGTTTTAATACGACCGCCGTCATTGCGAGCCCTTGGCGAAGCAGATCAGAACCCTGTCCGTGCATCGCTTCTGGATTTGCTTCGCTTTGCTCGATAAGACGGTTAAAGGACTAACCCTTGGCCCTTAACTTGGTCAAGGCCGAGAAAAACTCTGGTTTATTTAAACCCAGGGACGCGAAGATTTGAGGTACCTTATCCCAACTGTTTTCCTGATTGATACTGGCAACAATCATTTCGAAGCCTTTTTCCCGATCAGCCTCAACACCCCAGCCATTAATATAAGCCAGACCTTGCAAGCGTTTTGCCTGAATGTGATTTAATTTCTGCGCTGCAATTAAATAGGCATGGGCTTCCTCATAGAGCTGATTCATATGGCGCTCATTAATTGTACTGGCAAAAATTTTATCTTTTTCCAGTTGTTCCCTGAATTTAGCCTCATCCAGCAACTCTTTGCCTAATGTATATTGCGCTTCCGCATCATCAATTGAAGCTGCCGCCCGTAAACATTCACGAATCATTTGATCAGCAAAAGGATATTTCTTCTTCCCTCTCAGTGATTTATAAATGTCGACCAGATTTTTATATATTGCACGTTCCTTAATTAGCGCTTCTTCTGTGGGTTGAGTACTTAGACGGTTTTGCTGTAAAGCTTTTAGCTTTTTATTCAAGGACTTTATTTTATATCGTTTAAAAAAAGACATGACTACTCCTGAATTCGTTTGTGTAATTTATGAGCTCGCCAACTCATACTGAAAACATTAACCAATCAACAAAAAGAACAAGCATTATTGCCCCAATTATTAATACAAGTAATTTGCTGCTAAAGGTAACGGTTTCCAGCCGGTTTTTTGTCTGCTCTTTTTTTTCTTCTGAAGGCTCCTCCAGACCATGGATTTTGTTGTCAATTGAATTTGAGGTGATATAGGAAATATATCCGGCAATCAGACCGGGAATTAAGAACATCATAAAAATATTCCAACCGGCAGCCGCTTCACTGATTGCAAATTTTTCAACTAGCCATTGGCGGAAAGTAATTGCAAATTCAGGAACATCATAGACCCAGCTGAAAATGAGATAGGGGAAAAGGTATAACGAAAAGCAGATTAGAACCATGCCCAGGGCAAGACAAACCATTCCGATTACGAACAACTTGTTATTATATCCAAAACGACTCGGTTCCATAGCCTAATCCTCTAATCATATACTGTATATATTGAGCCGCTATCCTGTAATTTTACCAGCTTTTCGATTTGCGAAGCAGTTATTCGATAGCGCGATAATGGTGGCAAATCAGCAAGTGGGAAAAAGCCGACTTCACTAATTTCATGGCTAGCACAAAACTCCCCTTCCTCTACGCTGCAATCAAAAATACATTTATAAATGTAAGGCCAATGCGGCGGATGATCATGTTTTGCTGTATCCCATAAAGCAAGAAGTCTGTTCACCCGGCAAACCAATCCAGTTTCTTCCAGCACCTCTTTGGCGACACATTCAGAGGGCGTCATATTAACGTCTGCCCATCCGCCAGGCAAAGACCACTTACTATCCTGGGTCTCTTTCACTAGTAATAGCTGGTCATCCTTGCGGATAAATGCCCTTACATCTATTTTAGGACAGGAATAGCCAATTTCAGTCAGGAACTCTACAGATAAATGATCTGAATTCAAATCACAGAGGGGTGAAAACAACTCCGCGGCAATTCGCATTAGCTGCTGATAACGCTCAAGATCAAATTGGTCTTTACTGTACGCCAGGCCAATTTGGGCGATAGCTTGAATTTCAGTGGCAATAGCCTGCAGATTCCTTGCTTTGGGATTTGATTCTGTCATTCCTAGATATCTTGTAACTGTATGATTAAATTGAACATAGCAGAAGAACGTCCTCTTGCCAAGTTTGCCGAGTATGGATATATTCTGTAATATGGCGACAGATCGAATTTCCCAAACCAAAAGGCGCGAATAATGAAGCGGTTTGTTTTTATGATTTCTGATGGTACAGGCATTACTGCTGAAACCCTGGGCAATAGCCTAATGACCCAGTTCGAAAATATTGTGTTTGAAAAACAAACTATTCCTTATGTAGATACGCTTGAAAAAGCAGAAAATGTGGTGGAGCGTATTAATCGTTGCTACAAGGAAACTGGCGTAAAGCCCCTGCTCTTCATGACGCTTGTAAATACCGAAATTGCAAAGACCATTCGCTTGGCAGAAGGCTGTGTTTTTGATTTGTTCAATACCTTTATTGGCCCCCTTGAATCAGAACTGCATTCCAAATCATCCTACACCGTAGGCCGTACTCATGGTGTTGCCAATTCCCAATCCTACAGTAACCGAATTGAAGCTGTAGACTATGCGCTAATGCATGATGACGGTATTAAAGTGCGGGACTATGACAAAGCAGACATCATACTTGTAGGCGTATCCCGCTCTGGCAAAACACCCAGCTGCCTCTATATGGCTTTACATTTTGGCGTTTTGGCTGCAAATTACCCTTTTACGGAAGAAGATACAATCCATTATCATCTCCCGGATATATTACGGCCTTATAAAAGAAAATTATTTGGCCTAACAATTGATCCCGAACGCCTGCAACATATCCGCACCGAGCGGCGCCCAAACAGCAAATATGCGTCCGCTGAACAATGCCGTCTGGAAATTGCAGAAGTGGAGGCAATGTATAAACATGAAAATATTCCTTATCTCAATTCCACCCGATTCTCTATTGAGGAAATTGCAACGAAAATTCTTGCCGCGGCGAATATCAAGCGCAAGTTTTAAAAAACGCCGATGTCGCAACCCAACCCGCAGCACAGACCTGAGCCGAATCCCCGCGATCGCAGACCTGAGCCGAATCCCCGCAGTCGCAGACCTGAGCCGAATCCCCGCGGCTGCGACCGCGGGGTCCAATGAATCTAATTCAGAGCCCCAATTACTAAGCAGTTCATTCAATCTTTTGCTCTGGCAGGATTATAGACTTTTCTGAGCTCTGTTTTGAGCCCAGCATGGGCCCCGCGGTCGCAGCCGCGGGGATTCGGGGGCGCCACGGGGATTCGGGGGGCGCGCCGCGGGGATTCGGAGGGCGCCGCGGGGAACGAAGTTTGTCTTCGCCAGCTAAAATCACTCTGTTGTTTCTTCCCAACGATTCACCCCAGATTTTTTAACCAAAAATTCAATAAAATTACTATGCTTTGACAATTCCTCTTCACTCGCATGGTAGATGGGAATATTATGTTTTATTTCACTGATGATGGTTTCGGTTTCAATGACAATTTGCTGTTCTTCCTCAAGCTCGCTGCCAAATAGGCTGGTTTGACCACCAGTCATCGCCAGATAAACCAGAGCCAGGATTTCCGCGTCAAGAAGCGCTCCGTGCAATTGACGGTGTGAATTATCAATTTCGTATCGCTTGCAAAGTGCATCCAGACTATTTCTCTGTCCAGGATGTTTTTCCTTTGCCATTACTAATGTATCGAGAACATTGCAATATTTATTAAGTTTGTCTGGATGTTTTAGATGCATTAATTCGGCATTAATGAATCCCACGTCGAAGGGAGCATTATGAATGATAAGCTCACTATCACATATAAATTTCAGAAATTCATCGGCAATGTCTTTGAAGCGAGGCTTGTCTTGCAGAAACTCTGTACTGATACCATGAACTCGGAAAGCCCCCTCGTCTACTTCGCGATCAGGATTGATATATACATGAAAGTGATTTCCAGTTAGTTTCCGATCCAAAAGCTCGACACAACCGATTTCAATAATGCGGTGGCCTGCTTCATGGTTTATACCGGTGGTTTCTGTATCGAGGACAATTTGACGCATGAATATTCTCTCATTCTCTTATAGATTAGTTCTGTTGCAGCTCACTGATTGCGAGATTTGCCAGTTGATCAGCCAGTTCATTTTCGATATGGCCGGAATGGCCTTTAACCCAATGCCAGTTAATCTGGTGCTTTTGGGCTAATGCGTCGAGCTGCTGCCAGAGATCTGCATTTTTTACGGCTTCTTTTTTTGAGTTTTTCCAGCCGTTTTTTTTCCACTGGAAAAGCCAGCCGGTCATGCCTTGTCTGACATACTGAGAATCAGTATACAATTCAACCTGGCAAGAGCGTTTCAAAACTGCTAATGCCTGGATGGCCGCCATCAGCTCCATTCTGTTATTGGTTGTGTGATTTTCACCGCCGTATATCTTTTTTTCCTGACCTTTATAGCGCAGCAGCGCACCCCATCCGCCAGGACCGGGGTTGCCTTTGCATGCTCCATCTGTATAAATTTCAACAATCATGATTCATTCGTTTTTTAATAAAGCGGGGAGTGTAACATCATTTCAGGAATTCTGAATTCTCCCTGGGATATTTTCTGTTTTACTGCTTCAATATCGGGAGCAAAATAACGATCTGACTCGTAATGCGCAACATCATTTCTCACGCTGTTATAAAAAGTTTGCAAACTGTTTGAAGTGGCCAATGGTTTATGAAAATCCAGCCCCTGGCAAGCAGCCAACAATTCGATTGCCAAAATGGTTTTTGTATTATCCAGCATCAAATGCAATCGTCTTGCGGCATTTGTAGCCATAGAGACATGATCTTCCTGGTTAGCGGATGTCGGCAGGCTATCAACTGAATGAGGATGAGCCAGGGCCTTATTGTCACTTGCGCAGGCTGCTGCTGTAACATGGGCAATCATAAAACCGGAATTTATTCCCCCTTCCCTGACCAGATACGCTGGCAACCCGCTGAAATTTTTATCGATTAACAGAGCGATGCGCCGTTCGGAATTTGCCCCAATTTCCGCAATAGCCAGCGCCAGATTATCAGCGGCCATCGCCAAGGCTTCGCCATGAAAATTCCCGCCCGATAATATTTCATGCTCTTTGGTAAAGACCAGCGGATTATCAGTGATCGCATTAACTTCAACCGACAAGGTATCTCTGACAAAGTTCATTTGATGCAGCACAGCTCCCATAATCTGCGGTTGGCAACGCAATGAGTAGGGATCCTGTACCCGCTTGCAAGCCCGGTGTGATTCTCTGATTTCGCTGCCAGCTAATAACTCGCGATAAAGCCCTGCCACCACCCGTTGCGCCTGATGGCCGCGTACCTGATGAATACGATCGTCAAAAGGCGTGTCACTTCCCTGTGCAGCATCCAAAGACAGGCAGCCGACAATGATTGCTGCTTCAAACATCTGTACACACTGATAATAAGCCTGTAAGCATAATGCAGCAGAAACCTGCAAACCATTTAATAAAGCCAGGCCTTCTTTAGGGCCTAACTCCAAAGTACTTAATCCGGCTAAAGCAAGACCCTGCTCTGCGGGCATTTCAACATTTTGGTAGCGAACATTGCCAACACCTAATAATGGCAGGCTAAGATGAGCCAAAGGCACCAAATCGCCAGAAGCGCCGACTGACCCTTTAGCAGGGACACAAGGCCAGATCTGGTGATTATACAGGGTTATAAAGGCGTGCAGCAGCGCCGGACTGACTCCGGAATATCCCTGCGCCAGACTGTTTATCTTCAGTAAGAGGATTAAGGCGACCGTTTCATCATCCAGTAACTCACCCGTTCCACAGGCATGGGACAGGACAATGTTTCGCTGTAGTTGCTTTAGATTTTCGGTGCTTATTGTTTGGGAGGCTAAGGATCCAAAACCAGTATTAATGCCATAAACAATTTTCTCATTATAAATAACCGATTCTACTTCCCTGAATGAAGCTTCTATAAGTGAATGAGATCGATCATCAAGATTTATTGGCTGTCTGGAGGTCAAAAGCTTCCTGATTCTGGCAAGGGTTAGTTCACCAGGTAGAATATTGGCAGATTCAAACATGGGCACATTCCTCTTCCATCATTGGTAACCACAATTGGTTTTCCCGGGCACATTGTTGCGCCAGTGGATATCCTGCATCCGCATGGCGCATAACGCCGGAAGCAGGATCATTGTGCAATACTCTTTCCAGTCGACGAGCAGCCGCTTCCGTGCCATCTGCAACAATGACCATGCCAGCATGTTGTGAGAACCCCATTCCAACCCCTCCCCCATGGTGGATACTCACCCAGCTTGCCCCGCTGGCGCAATTAAGCAAGGCATTAAGTAAAGGCCAATCAGAGACCGCATCACTGCCGTCCAACATGCCTTCTGTTTCCCGATTGGGACTGGCAACAGAGCCTGAATCGAGATGATCACGACCAATGACCACAGGTGCTTTTAACTCGCCATTTCTGACCATTTCGTTAAATGCCAGACCCAATCTAGCCCTGTCTTTCAGCCCTACCCAGCAGATTCTGGCCGGTAACCCCTGAAAACTGATTTTTTCTTTAGCCATATCCAGCCAGCGGTGCAGTGACTTATTGTCTGGCAATAACTGCTTTACTTTTCTATCTGTTGCATAAATATCTTCCGGATCACCCGATAAGGCAACCCAGCGAAAAGGACCTACTCCCTCGCAAAACAGGGGCCGGATATAACTGGGAACAAAGCCAGGGATTAGAAAGGCATCGCGCACACCGCTTTCAAAGGCCATTTGACGAATATTATTTCCATAATCAAAAACAGGAATTCCCTGGTTTAGAAAATAAAGCATCGCTTTGACTTGCTCAGCCATAGATAATTTTGCCGCCTCAATAACCTCGTGCGGGTGACTGATTCTCATGGCTGCCGCTTTTTCCAATGTCCATCCCCTGGGCAAATAGCCATTCAATGGATCATGTGCACTGGTTTGATCAGTGATTAAATCCGGTTTTATACCGCGCCTTACTAACTCAGGAAAAACTTCTGCAGCATTACCTAATAAACCAACAGAAACAGGCGTATTATTAAGAGTCGACTCCTCTATCCAGGCTAAAGCTTCCTCGAGATTATCAGTGCTGCGATCCAGATAGCGGGTTTGCAGACGCTTATTGATTCGATTCAGATCGCACTCCACTGCTAGCATACTGGCTCCAGCCATCGTTGCAGCAAGTGGTTGTGCACCGCCCATGCCGCCAAGCCCTGCAGTAAGAATCCATTTTCCAGCTAAATGCCCATGATAATGTTTTTTTCCCGCAGCAACGAACGTTTCAAAAGTACCTTGGACAATGCCTTGGGAACCGATATAAATCCAGCTTCCTGCGGTCATTTGGCCGTACATCATCAAGCCTTTTTTATCCAGTTCATTGAAATGGTCCCAGTTAGCCCAATGCGGAACCAAATTTGAATTCGCAATCAATACGCGAGGCGCATCTTCATGGGTTGTAAAAATACCGACTGGTTTACCGGACTGAACTAAAAGGGTCTGGTTGGATTCCAGCTTTTTCAAGACTCTGACAATGGCATCAAAACAATCCCAGTTCCTGGCTGCTTTACCAAGTCCGCCGTATACAATCAGTGAGTCAGGCTTTTCTGCAACTTCAGGATCCAGATTGTTACACAACATTCTTAAAGCAGCTTCCGTCAACCAGTTTCTAGCCTCCAGTTCCTTTCCTGTTCTGGCTTTTACCAAACGGCCCTTTCCTAATTCCACACTCATTGTACTGCTCCCTAGTCCATCTAACGGGTGATAGCATACACCAGAGAATTGAATGCTGGAATATCTCAGAACTTATCCCATTCAGGTAAGTTCCCCAGAAAATGGTTTACAGGGTTGATCCACAGATTTGCATGCGCAAAGCTTAAATGGCCGAAGCCTCCGGGTAAAACAGCATGGTGCATATTACCCGTTTCAGGTATATGGATGAATTCCAGAGGATTAATTAAATCATCTTTGAAATTAATTGCTAAAACCTGTGCTTTAATTTTACTCAACCCAGGTGCCGGATCATAATCATAAGAGCTGTTGAATATATAATACCAGTCACTGGGATCAGAGCTGGAAATAGAATTGACTAATTGTTTGTACTCTTCCAACGCAGCGGCTCGTGTATTTGCAGCGCCGCGCAACATTTCAGCTGTGCCAAGCATGATACTGTTTAAAGGGCCTACGGTATCTCTCCATACATGAGGGACTGCCTGCAGCTTATAGTTTCCATAGCCATAAAGGATCATTGCGAATCGCAGCAAGCATCATCTCACGCCAGATAAAATTCCTGCCGCATACTTGAAGCGGCGTACTGACGATTGGAATTAATACATCGGTCGAGTCGGGATAGGTCTCTCCCCATAGCCAAGTTAACATTCCCCCCATGGACGTGCCAAGAACCAGTTTAAGATGGTTAACACCTAGGGAATCCAATACGGCTTTACTCGCAGCAATTTGATCTTTATAGCCATAAACTGGAAACTGCCCATATAAGCCATCGGATGGTTTACTGGATTGACCAGCGCCTATCCCATCTGGAATGATAATATAATACTTTTGGGCATCAAAAGGAGCGCCCTTATTAAATAGAAATGGGGCGAGAGATGACTGCAAAAATGAACTTGAATCGTTTATAGTCGCATGGAACAACATAATTGCATTCGTAATTTCGTGACGCTCATTATATTTTGGCTTTCCAAGAGTCAAATAGTGCAGTTTTAGATTCCTAAGCGTTTTCCCGCTGGTTAATCTGAAATGCTCTATTTTTAGGAAATGGCTTTTTTGCAACTCATTTGCCTGGGCTTGCATTTGTTCTGCTTCAAGGGGAAAGTAAAATAAAACCAGTGTTATGAACAGACAATATCGAACCACAATTTGCTCCTGATAAGCGAATGTTGAATTTTGTTAAACGACTATATGGATGAAAACTCATAAACTGCATGATACACTTTCCCTAATGTACGCTAAGATGACTATCGTGAACACTATTAATTACAATCATCCCCCTTCGTTAAAAGTTTTTTTTGCCACTGAGATGTGGGAGCGATATGGTTTTTATGTCGTGCAGTCGCTTCTTGCTTTATATCTGGCTCTCCACTATCGGTGGCCTGATGAGCAGGTATACTCGCTGGTCGGGTCATTTACCGCCGTTACTTATTTGTCGCCTCTCGTAGGGGGTTGGATAGCCGATCATTTACTGGGTCAAAAAAGAACAATTATGACAGGCGCTGTCTGCTTATTTTTTAGCTATCTATTACTCTCTTTTTTTTCCTCACCAACCCTATTGACGGCGGCATTATCTGGTATTGCAGTAGGTACAGGCCTTCTTAAGCCCAATATTTCCTCATTGCTTGGCAATGAATATCCCCCAAATTCGACCAGGAGAGAAAGCGGTTTTACGATTTTCTATATGGGAATTACTAGCGGCATTATTCTCGGAACAACATTGCCAAGCCAGCTAAATGAACATTTTGGTTGGGGTGTTTCCTTTTTTAGCGCTGCGCTTGGAATGATTATTTCCCTCTTCGTATTTGGGTTTGGCATCAAACTTTATAAAATAGAAGATTATCATCCCTTTGAATTTCAAATCAGTAAATTTATAAAGGCAGCGGGGATTATGCTGGGATTGTGGAGTGCTGCATTTCTGATTCTGAATTTTTCAAGTATTGCCAATGCAGCATTCGGCACAGTAGTAATTATTTCTCTCGCCTATCTGGTAACCACTATTCAACGTGAAACGGGTATCCAGGCAAGACAAACAATGGTCATAGGCCTGCTTTGCATTATTTCCGTGATGTTTTGGGCATTCTATTTTCAGATGTTTCTTTCCTTAACCCTGCTTATTTCGCGTGTTGTGGAACCACAGCTCTTTGGAATCAATTTTCCACCACCCTATTATGTAAGTATCCAAAGCTTTGGGATGCTTCTTTTTGGCTATTTTTTATCACGCAGATCGCCGCGCCTGGATTCGCTTCAGAGCGGTTTAAGTACGGGTAATAAATTTGTTATGGCAATGATTTTCATGACGCTTGCTTATGGATTAATCACCTTCGTCTGTGTAAGCGATAGTCACAGTCATTTGCTATCCCCGTGGCTATTCATCCCTGCTTATTTGCTGATTTCCATTGCCGAATTACTACTTTCACCCGTTGGTCTGTCGGCGATTACAGTATTGGCCAGCAGGCGCAAAGTAAGCACGATGATGGGTATTTTCTTCGTATCACTGGGGATCGGCGGCTTCCTTTCCGGTAAATTAGCTAATTTAACTTCGGTTGAGGGCGGCTCAGCTCTGCCTGTTTCACTTTTAAAAACCTATTATGCGCAGTCATTTACAGAACTATTGATAATCCTGCTGGTAGCGACTTTAATTTGCATTGCCCTGAATTTACTGATCCGGAAATTACTGCTCGCCAAGCCGCTTTAATGACTCGTGGTAAAATGAATAGCAGGAGCGCGAAGCTTCTGCTAAAATTAGCACCCTCTAAAATTGAAGATGAAAATTCCATGTCTGATTACCCTGCTCAGCTTAACAAGCTTCTTACCTATCTTGATGACATTCATGCGAATGATATAAAAGTCCTGGATGTCAGGCAGCAAACAACTATTACCGATTACATGATTATTACAAGTGGGCGCTCATCACGCCATGTCAAATCAATTGCTGATTTTGTTATGGAAAAAATGAAGGCGGATGGGTTTCCGGCGCTTTCCGAGAACGGCACAGAATTTGGCGATTGGGCGCTGGTGGACTTTGGTGATTATGTACTTCATGTCATGCAGCCTGATAGCCGCGCATTTTATAATCTGGAAGCCCTGTGGGAAAAATAACGCAGCCAAATGTTTAAAATAACGATTATTGCCTGTGGCAATAAAATGCCATCATGGGTTAACGAAGGTGTGAAGGAATACGCCAAACGCCTGAAAGAAGCCACCAGTTTAAACCTGGTAGAAATACCATTAGGCAAACGAAGCAGGCCCAGTGATCTTGCAAGAATGATGGAAAAAGAGGCCGAATCAATTCTGTCGGCTATTCCTTCCTCCTCACATGTCATTGCACTGGCTATCGACGGCAAACAATATAGCAGCGAAACACTGGCCGCAAAAATTGAGAATCTGCAGATGGTTAACAGCCATGTCTGCTTTATTATTGGCGGACCGGAGGGGCTCAGTGCTCAGGTTCTTGAGCGAGCTAATGAGCATTGGTCGCTTTCACTTTTAACGCTTCCACATCCTCTGGTCAGAATCATTTTGCTTGAGAGTCTCTATCGCGCATGGTCAATTATTAATAATCACCCTTATCACAAGTGAGTAATTGAGGTAAGATACCTGCCTTCCAGTGCTTGAGCCAATGTTAAAAGATGCGATTTAATCAATCAGTAAAAAATGACCGTATCGAATCACGAATGCATCTTTTTCGCCTGAATCTTTTAATTGCACTAGTCATCTGTTTTAGCATCATTCTTATTTCCCGTCTGGCTTATTTACAATTATCCCAATTCAAACGTTATGAAACGCTTTCCCTGAAAAATCAGATGAGTATTATTCCGATTGCACCTCCCAGGGGCATCATTCTTGATAAAAATGGAGTCGTTCTTGCAGAAAATGTGCCTGTTTATGTATTGGAAATTATTCCAGAGCGCGTCAAAAATATGCAAACAACTTTAAAGCAGCTGCAAGCGCTGCTTCCCTCCATTTCAGACGATGATGTGGAAAGTTTTAAAAAGGCGAGAGCGCAGAATCGCTCTTTTGTGCCCATTCCTATTAAATTGAAGTTGACTCAGGACGAAGTGGCTTTATTTGCAACGCATCAGCATCAGTTTGACGGGGTGAGTATCAAGGCCAGATTGATGCGCTATTATCCTTTGGGAGAAGTAACCGCTCATCTCTTAGGTTATGTGGGCCGCATCAATGTCCAGGAATTACAGCATGTTGATCCAACTAATTATCGGGCAACCAATTTTATCGGTAAATCCGGTATTGAAAAATATTATGAATCGCTTCTTCATGGCCAGGTAGGCTATCAGCAGGTTGAAACCGATGTAAGCGGGCGTACCCTTAGAGTAGTCAGCAAACAAAATCCTATTTCAGGTGAAAAATTGTACCTTACCATTGACACCCGTCTCCAGCAGGTTGCTTATGAGGCATTAAAAGACAAGCGCGGGGCAGTCGTGGCGATTGATCCACATAACGGCGATATTCTGGCAATGGTCAGTTCACCCAGCTATGATCCCAATTTATTTGTAAATGGCATTCGCTCTGAGGATTATAAAAGACTGTCCGATGCCAAAGACAGGCCTTTATATAATCGGGCAGTCAGAGGCTTGTATCCACCGGCCTCCACCATTAAACCCTTTATTGCCCTCGCAGGATTGGAAAAAGGGGTCGTGGATACCAATTATAGTGTTTACGACCCAGGCTGGTTTAAACTACCCGGTGTGAGCCATTCCTATCGGGACTGGAAAAAAACAGGGCATGGCATTATTAACATTAAACGAGCCATTACAGTTTCCTGTGATACCTATTTTTATCAGCTGGGTCATCGCATGGGTATTGCCTCAATTGAAGATATGCTGATTCAGTTTGGCTACGGCCAACTCACCCATGTTGATTTACATGAGGAAGCTCCCGGCCTTGTTCCCAATAATCGGTGGAAACGGCGAAGCAAAGGGCTGCCCTGGTATCCCGGAGATACCTTAATTACAGCGATTGGCCAGGGATTTATGCTTGCATCCCCTCTTCAAATGGCTAATGCCACTGCAGCAATGAGCCAAAAGGGCATTCGCTTCCGCCCTCATTTAATGGCAAAATCCATTCAAAGTGATAATGAGGAGGTTCATCCTTACACACCGCTCGAGGAATATCCCATTAAATTAAAAGATGATAATTACTGGAATATTATTGCAGAAGCGATGCACTCGGTTATTACGAATAATGAAGGCACGGGTTATCGGTTTGGGCGTAATGCCCCCTATTCTGTTGCAGCGAAGACAGGCACCGCGCAAGTGTTCAGTTTGCCGCAAAATGAAAAAAAACGATTGGGAGAAATACCAGAATATTTGCGTGATCACTCGCTGTTTATTGCCTTTGCCCCGGTAGAAAACCCGGAAATTGCTATTGCCGTCATGGTGGAAAATGATACAGCCGCATCAGGGGTCGCCAGAAAAGTTCTTGATGCCTATTTTCAACTTAAAAACGGGAAAGAACCCTCATGAATACGAACACGATGCGTCCAGTTTACCGTTTTACTTCCAAATCCCTGCATGTTGACTGGCCATTACTGGTGTTGATTCTATCTATTGTTATGTTTGGCATGATTATTCTTTACAGCGCATCGAATCAGAATATGAGTATGATTATGCGCCAGGGCATGCGTTTGTTTTTTGCTTTTGCCATAATGCTTGTTTTTGCAGCAATCCCGCCTCATAAATATAAAATATGGACGCCCTGGATTTACTGCACCGGATTAGCACTCCTACTTGCTGTTATGGTGATGGGTAAAATTGGCAAAGGCGCGCAGCGCTGGCTTGATCTGGGTGTATTTCGCTTCCAACCGTCTGAAATCATGAAACTGGCAATCCCAATGATGACGGCCTGGTATCTTGATCGAAAACCCGTGCCCATCGACATTAAAACCCTGATAATTGCTTCAATAATGATCTTTTTCCCCGCTCTGTTAATTGCCAAACAACCCGATCTTGGAACCGCGATTATGGTTGTCTCTGCCGGCTTGAGCGCAATCTTTCTGGCAGGGATACGGCTTCGCATTATAGTGCTTGCCGGAGTCCTGATTGGCTGTGCAGCACCCTTGCTCTGGCATGTGATGCATGATTATCAAAAGCAGCGAATATTCACCCTGTTAAATCCCGAGCAAGATCCTCTGGGCTCTGGCTATCATATTATTCAATCCAAAATTGCGATAGGCTCGGGAGGATTGTTCGGGAAAGGCTGGCTTGAAGGGAGCCAATCGCATTTAAATTTCCTGCCGGAACATGCGACTGACTTTATTTTCGCTGTTTGCGGTGAAGAGTTCGGTTTTGTTGGCAGCCTGGTGCTTATTGTTTTATTTATCCTGGTTTCATTTCGCGGCCTGCAAATTGCCATACAAGCCCAGACAAGCTATACACGCCTCCTGGCGGCAAGCCTTGCGATGACATTTTTCCTCTCCGCCTTCGTAAATATTGGCATGGTGATGGGGATTCTTCCTGTCGTTGGGATCCCCCTGCCCTTAGTCAGTTATGGCGGCACCGCAATGGTTACCTTTTTAGCCGGCTTTGGAATTTTAATGTCGATTAGCACACATCGTATCTTGTTTAATAATATACGGTGAAATCAGATCTGAATCCCCGTGGTCAAGCGCATGAGAGTTAAAAGCTATCGAATCCCCGCGGCTTCGACCGCGGGGCCAACACGAATTCATTTTAATGCTAAGAACACTTGTTTATGACGACCTGTTAAACCCTATTTTTTTGCAACATTAAAACTTATCTGAGGATCATGCTTACTTTAACAGGCATGGGCCCCGCGGTCGCTGCCGCGGGGATTCGGGGGGGGTATACCGCGGGGATTCGGGGGATACCGCGGGGATTCGGAGGTATAGTCGGGTTTCGATATTTAGCGTTTAACTTATATCTGCAGCCTCAACCGGTGCATAGGAACGCCTATGGATAGGACAGGGGCCCATTTTTTCCAGCGCATTACGATGCATCTCTGTTGCATAGCCTTTATGAACTGCAAAACCATAGCCGGGGTATAGGCTATCTAACTCAACCATTTCCCGATCGCGGGCAACCTTCGCTAAAATAGAGGCTGCCCCAATTTCATAAATCAACAGATCGCCCTTGACGACTGTTTCACACGGTATGGAAATTAAGGGGCGGTGCCTGCCATCGATTAATACTTTATCCGGCAGAACCTTCAATGCTTCAACAGCCCTCTTCATTGCCAGTAAAGTCGCATGATGAATATTAATACGGTCAATTTCACTAACCTCTGCACGGCCATAAGCGAAACAAATGGCATGTTCCTGAATTTTCTTTGCCAAATCCTCGCGCTTTGCAGGAGTCAGCTTTTTCGAGTCAGTGATCCCCTCAATGGGATGCCTGAGGATAACAGCAGCCGTCACAACCGGACCTGCCAATGGACCGCGCCCTACCTCATCTACACCGGCGATATACATAATCATCATATTCTTATTATTGACCAGGAGGCAGATAATACCCTTTTAAAATTGATTTATCATCCAGGAAATGCGATCATAGCTGTAAATTTATTACCAGTTTTGATGTTGTATGCGAGTTTTAAAATGTGCTGTTATTGGTGTTGGTTATTTAGGCCGCTTCCACGCCCAAAAATATAAGCTGCTGCCTAATGTCGAATTGCTTGCTGTCTGTGATGCCAATCCATCTGTTTGCGAATCGGTTGCCAATGAACTGGACGTTCAGGCCTGCCACAATTATCAGGAGTTATTTGGAAAGGTCGATGCTGTCAGTATTGCTGCCACAACCAATCAGCATTTTGATATCGCCAAAGATTTTATACAGCAAGGTATTCACGTCTTGATTGAAAAGCCAATCACCGAAACGGTTGAACAGGCTGATGAATTGATCAGTCTGGCCGCCCATCATCGGGTCAAATTGCAGGTAGGCCATCTCGAGCGCTTCAATTCTGCCCGCCTGGCCCTGGACGAATACCTTGAGCATCCTTTGTTTATTGAATCCCAGCGTCTTGCGCCTTTCAATCCACGTGGAACCGATGTCAATGTTATCCTTGATTTGATGATTCACGATATAGACATCATTCAGTCTATTGTCAGCAGCCCGATTATTCATATTGACGCCCAGGGCGCACCGGTACTGTCCCGATCAATTGATATCGCCAATGCCCGCATCACTTTTGCCAATCAATGTGTTGCCAATGTCACCGCCAGCCGTATTAGCTTCAAAACGGAGCGCAAAACCAGAATTTTTCAACGCGACTCCTATTTATCCATTGACTATCACAATAAACAATTTGCCTTGTTCAAAAAAGGCGATGGCGAAATGTTTCCCGGCATCCCGGATATAACCCGGCATGAATCCGTTTTTGAAAAAAGCGATGCCCTGCTCGAAGAAATCAGAGCATTCATTTCCTGTATCCTCAGCGACAGCAAACCGCTGGTTAGCGGCCAGGAAGGGCGAGATGCCTTATCGACAGCAGCGACGATTACCAGTCTGATTCAAAGTAATCTGGTTAGTCGCCATGCCTACATTTAAAAAAATTGCAATCATCGCCGGAGAGGAATCCGGCGATGCGCATGCCGCAGAACTGGTTCGTCATCTATTAAAACATGACGGCTCATTACAATTCAGTGGTATCGGTGGTCGACACATGCAGGAAGCCGGCGTCCATCTGGTCAGCGATCTGGCCCGTTATGCAGTAACCGGACTAACTGAAGTTATAAAACACTTACGCGTCATCAGAAAAGCATTCAAGACCATTCAGGCACACCTTGAAGATACCAAGCCAGATCTATTAATACTGGTTGACTATCCCGGCTTCAACTTAAGGCTAGCCAAATTCGCAAAAAATAAGCTTAACATTCGAATTATTTATTATATCAGTCCCCAGATCTGGGCCTGGAAACCACAGCGTATCAATACTATTAAATCCTGCGTGGATAAAATGGCTGTCATCCTGCCTTTCGAGAAAGCAGTCTACCAGCAGGCAAAGGTTCCTGTCTCTTTTGTCGGTCATCCACTGGTTAAGAAAATTCCCCAATTTGATGATCTTGCCTCAGTACGAAAAACGCTGGGTTTACCTCTGGATCGTAAACTGGTTGCCCTGTTACCCGGAAGCAGGCAAAACGAAATCCATCATCATATGCCGGTTTTTGTAAAAACCATCCTGCAATTAAATGCAACAAGAAATGATTTACATTTTGTTATCCCGATAGCCAAAACATTAAAACCAGAATTGCTCAGGCATTATGTCAAAACGGAGATCCCCAATATCAGCTTTTTACAGGGCAACTCGCTCGAGGCCGCTGCTTCCAGTGATTGTACAATAGTCGCCTCAGGTACTGCTTCCCTTGAAACCGCACTGCTCGAGAAGCCTATGTGCATTGTTTATAAAGGCAATCTGTTATCTTACATTGTTGCTATGAAAGTCATCCGAGTTAAATACTTTGGCCTTTGTAATCTGCTATCCAATAAAATGGTCGCCCCAGAACTATTGCAATATGATTTCAATGCGTTTGAGCTTGGAAAAATGATTGAAAATTTACTTGGCGACCAGGCATTTGTCAGGCGAATGCTTAAGCAATTGAATGAGATGAAAACCTCTCTTTCTGGCGAAGCAGCCGATGAATCCATTGAGTCTCTGGTATGCAAAGAGCTGGATTTGTGAACATCCCCAGTTTGCAATTTGCTCCTTTTATGTCTAGTCTTTACTTGTTACAATAGTTAAATAGTTATTCATATCAGGGAGAGAACCATGAATAAAGATATTTTTGAAGGAAAATGGGAAGAAGTAAAAGGCAAGATGAAACAAGCCTGGGGTAAACTAACTGACGATGACCTGGATGTTATTGAGGGTAATCAGCAGGAATTATTTGGAAAACTGCAAAAACACTATGGCTATACCAAAGAACAGGCTGAAGATGCAATTAAAAAATTCAGAAAAGACTACGAAGACAATTACTAGACAGCAGATGCCTGACATCTGTCAGGCATCTTTCAATTCTTATTTTTTTCTTGAAGGTTTACCCGGTTTCCCCGATTTAACAGATTCCCCTACAGTCGTTTTAGGATGTTTTTTGGCATAAGCCTCAGAAACATATTGACCAGTTTGTGCATCTCTGTATCTTTTGTTCATTTGCTAACTCCCTTTAAGTAGCTATTTATAATATAGAATAGGTTTAAAATTTATCCAGTTCGAGGTTAAATTTGCTATAAAATTAGAGTTACACACAGTTCTCTATACTAAGGAGAGACGGTTTTAACGAATAAACGGACTTTTTATGCGAAAATGGATTATTTTTTTATTATTCTTCATTATTCTTGCTCTGGTTTTCTCTACTTTACTGAACTAAAGCAGCTCATTAAACTGGTGCAGGAAATGCATCCAATCTGGTTTTTAGTGGCACTGTGTTTGCAGTTTGGCACTTATCTGCTATTGGCGGGGGTGTGGTGGTGGGGACTATGGTGGTTGGTGAGCGTATAGGTATCTACACAAATGTTCACGTCCGAATTCCCACGGCTGCGACCATCCGAATCCCCGCGGCTGCGACCGCGGGGCCCACACGAAGCCAATTTAATGTTAAGCACACTTGTTCATGACTACCTGTTAAATCTTATTTTTTGGCAACATTGAAACTTGTCTGAGGAGCATGCTACTTCAACAGGCATGGGCCCCGCGGTCGGTGCCGCGGGGATTCGGGGATACCGCGGGGATACCGCGGGGATTCGGGGGATACCGCGGGGATTCGGG
Source organism: Legionella birminghamensis (assembly GCF_900452515.1). Classification (NCBI taxonomy): domain Bacteria; kingdom Pseudomonadati; phylum Pseudomonadota; class Gammaproteobacteria; order Legionellales; family Legionellaceae; genus Legionella; species Legionella birminghamensis. Next base: position 1,603,935 of record NZ_UGNW01000001.1, on the reverse strand, counting down.
GGATACCGCGGGGATTCGGGGGATATCGCGGGGATTCGAAGTGGAAAAACATTTATGTAGATACCTATGGAGTCCCCAATGAAGGTAATAGCACAAAAAGTATATTTCCTTTACTATCTATAACGTTTGGCTGAAAATCACTAAAAAAGGAATTAATAATGAAAAATGCTTTTGAACCGCCAAAAACGGTTAAGGAATTAGTTGAACGCTTACATAAACCATCTTCTGCAATGGAACGCCGAATTCTGTCGCATCTTGCATCCGTTATGTTGGACAGATTTGCTTCATCCTCCTCTACATCTATGGATGCTTCCCGCGTTCTGACTGATCCCCACAAAATTACCATTTTCTAGCCAACTCCTGTTCAATAAGATTTGGTAAGTTTTCATGGTCAATAACGAGCTCATGTATCTTGTCAAATTCAACCATCAATTGTCCTAAATAGAAGTAAGAGAATACCTTTTTATCCCTGACGGTATTAGCCTGAAAAACCCTTTGATAATTTTGGCTATGGGCAATCACGCCTATTATCCAAAACATCAGCTGAACAATAGCAGCCAATAACATTTTGACACCCCAGCGATAAATGCTTTTAGTGCTTGCATAGCGAGCTGACAAACCAAATTGATGGCTTTTAACGTCACGAAATGATTGTTCTATTTGCATTCTTTTAGAATAATAGTTCACTACTTTGGTGGCGTTAAAAGTCTCTTTAGGTAAATTCGTTGCCAATATCCATGGCTCTCGTGCCAAACGTCGGTAATGATTAGAGCCGGCTTTATCATTCCTTGGAACTCGACTCAGATTTCTTTTTTCCCCAGGACTACGTTGTGTGGTGATAACGCGACATGCACGATTATGGTCTTTCATGATAAAGGCTTGATTGTAACTTTTCGTTTTCTCCGATATTTGGGGGACGAAGTCTTTTACTGTAGTCCATTCTTCATCAGCGCCAAGTTTTAGCATTTTTCCTTGTCTAATCCGAGTTAACCAGAACCAGCCCAATGACTCTATTGCTTTAAGCCAGTCTTCACCAAATCCTGCGTCCATAATAAAAATGACGGTTTTGTTCTTTGGAATACAGGGCATTAATCCCTGTAAAAAAGAGTGCGCTCGTCCAGATAATCCCCCGGAGCGAAACACTTCTCGATACAGGGGAATGCTTCTGCCTTTAAGCGCAATTTCTGCACTTAACATTTGAATATCATGATCATCTTTTAAATAACAAAGATCGATTAACACAGGAACATCTTCTTGAAAAGCAAGGTATTGAAATAGAAAGCTGGAAAGACCTGTATAAATTGCGCCGATTTCTTCATAAAGGTGCTTGTTCCCCTCAAGGCGATCCACTTTTTTAATTTTATGCTTTAATGAAATGTCGCCAGATAATCCTTTTCCTATCGCTGTTAGAGATAGGTTTTGCTTCTTCTGAAGAGAGCAAGCCACATCCATAACCGCCTGTAAACGTTTACCATGGATAAAAGGGCACTCTTCCATCAAATGAGTATGTAAAATATCAATAGCTTCCATCATTCATCCCAACCTGTTTTATTAGAAGGAATTAGATCATTACTCGAGTTTAACTGCAATTATTTTTATCAAATTTGTGGGGATATATCAGCCCGCGTTCGCGACCTGATCGTATTAATGGATATTACAGATAACTTTTTCAGAAAACGGCTTGTTGAGATTTTATTAGGCGCTATTTCCAAACAACTACTTATCCATAATGAATTATGGGAAGGTATCAATGCAATTAAGAAAAAGTATAGCCATCATCCGGAAATAGGCAGTCTATTTTCAGCTCAATTTGAAAATATTTTCTCAAAAATGTTTCATTTCATAAGCCTTTCCTTCTCCCCTACCTCTATCATTAAGAATCTCAGGCAATGCCATTTATATCTTCAATTAAGCATTGAAGCGAATGCGCAAATTAATTTCCGGACGCCAATTGAAGAAACCAGTTTCTATCCTGCTTTGAAAGAATTCCTTGGACATAACGATCTGGATTTGCGGTACCAGGCTGCTATGATCTTACAAGCCTTATTTTTTTTACAGTGTAACCGATCAGCAGCTGATCATTTGTCCAGCAGCCATGCAAAGATGACCGCCCAGTTCAGCTTCGGAAACCAGAAAGTGATTAGAAAACGGGAAACTCTACTAGCACTTGGAAAAACCATAAAAGAAAAAATAGCGTCCAGCATCGCTTCAGCAGGCTTCACGACGGAGTTTATAGCCAAACACTTACCGCAAATCAATTTAGGGATAAATGAAGAAAATAGATTACATTATCACAAGGCTTATTCAGGCGAGTTTATTTATGAGTCTTGCCATTACATGGATTTACTTTTGCCTCAAATTGAGGATTTTTTTACAGAAGACTTTTTATCCAATTCAGCCAATGAATATGACCATTCACAGTCGCTCCTCGAACAATTATATCTGCTTGAATTTGCAGTCAAGAAAATTGAAGAAGAGGATAATTTGCGTTACTCCCTCCTGGTCGCTCATATTTGCCGGTCGCCGGCCTTTGATCCTGAAGTAAGATGCAGGGCTATCTATGCTTTGTTCCAATATAAGTTAGGATCACAAATATCACTCGTGGAGAAATATTTTGCAAACGAAGCGAAAAAGAGCACCAAGGAGTCACTCATTTCAATTATTTATTTTGCGTTAAAGACAGATACGCTTGATGCCGAGAGCGTGAAGTTACTTCAAGACAGCGCAAATGCCAGGAATTATCCTAATACAGTGATTGCCGTCACCAACCTGTTAAATAAATGCATAACCGCTGATTTTAATCATGGGATGGCCAATATTACATTAAATATCCGTAAAAATCTGAATAAGAAACATAAGGATAAATTGCAGCACCCTTCGTTTCAGGTAAATTATTATCCGCGCCAAAAAGAACCAGAATCAGCAAATGATTTATTTGGATCTCATTTACTGCGCGAAGCGGTTTTAAATAAAGACATGCAGAACTTTATTGCAGATGCCCTGAAAGATGCGGGAGAGGAACTGCAAACCAAGACAGAAGAATCTGCCTCAACCGCTGGTTCCTGGTTTATTAATAATCATCCTGTTACAGAGAATTCGCCTGAAGAAAGCGCTCATCTCTCCCAAGTATTGTAGTTGGAATGTAATCTGGGTTTACAGCCCGGATTACATAAAAAATAGCAAATCAATTTGTATTTTTATATAATACACTGTCCAAATAGCAATCCAAATCATGGAGGTGTATCGAATGAATGTTACTCAAGTTGAAGAAATTGTCAGTATCGCTATAAGCAGGGCGAACAAAGGAAGAACACAACCACCAGAAAGTTTTTGGGGTTTACCTGAAAGCATTAGAACTTCAAAGCACGATGGCAGTGAAGACGAAGTCCTAGCCATATATACACTTACTTTTATTCTGGCCGCTCTTAAAAAACATTCAAAAGACGAGACGGTGAGAACTGACTTGTGTAAAAAACTGGATGATCATCTCGAGCTGACAATGCAATTAAACAAGGACATTTGTGTATTTACCATTATTAACCTGATGCAAGATGCAGGGATGTTAAAATATCTTCCGGATTCTGAAAAAAGAAATGCAGTGATTGAAAAAATTTTCGAGAAATCATTATCCGATTATTTAACACCATGGGTACTCAGTGATTTGCTAAAAAGTATCAAGGAAAGCGCCTCTCCCATCAAAGAGAAAATGATAAGAATTTATATTGAACACAGCAAAAGGCAATACAATAAGAATAGGCACGACAGGTTCGGCCTACTTGAATTAAGTAGCCGTTGGGAAGCGAATGTGGATGACTGGCTAACACCTGAGGATTTGCTTTGGCTGGAAGCTTGTTACGCGTATCCTAACTCACCTGTGTATCAGTTAAAGGGAAGTCTCAGAGTATTTGAGCAATCAGTGAGAAACACTTTGCAATCCCCTGTAGAAGCTTTTCAATTTATGATAACAACTTGCATCAGTGTTATTGCACTTGATAGTTTGCATGAAAATAAAAAATCCGTTTCGCCAAAACAAGACTTCACTCAAAACGAGCTTGCCCGTCTCTTCATTCTGGGTTTGTTCTCTATTTATCTATTATCTCTTACTGTTCGTGGAATCGGTTCACTGATTGAGGCTCATGGATTGTTTAAATCCCAACAGCCGGCAGCGCTTGTGTTTCCCGATTGGGCTGCACGTAAGCTGGAGGAATTCAGGAATACGGCATCAAATATTTCTCCTCATTAAACTGAGATAAGAGCAACGTACCCAACAGCTAAAACCGTCACAGGGAGGTGTGTTCCTATGCGTGAAAAAATTGAAAAAATAAAACAAGGCATAAAAGATCTTGAAGACCAGTTAAAAAAGTCCCAGTCAGTATTTTCCTTTCTTTCAGGACCAGTGGATGTAGGCGGAATCAAGAAACAATTGCTTGAAAATCGGCTCGATCTTGCAGAACTCTATTACAAGAACAAGCAGATTGATGAAGCAATTGAGGAACTTACAATAGTTTACCAGTCCTTGAACCCAGCCTCCCACACTGCAGGATTACGATACATTCATGTACTCACTCGCCTTTTGGCATGCTATGAATGGAAGGGGAACAAAGAGAAATATAAAACAACTCTCTCTGAATTATTAGTCAAATTATCATTGAGCACTCACATACAACATAAATTTAAAATGAGCTGCTATCTTGATGATTATAGAAAGGCATTTTCAGCTGAGGATACTCTAACAGTAATTGATGCTGTCCTTTGCAATATCAAAAATCCTTCAGGGGCTGTCTCGAGAGTTTATACCCATGCAATAAATCTTAAAGCTGAAATTTTCCTTCAACTGGAGCGATTTGAAGAATGTTATGAATGCTTAAACCTTTTGGCAGAATATCAGTATTCTCGAAACCGTCGAATTAATCTCTCCACTGAGAAATTGGACGCACATCTTAAGGCATATAGCTTAGCCTGTGTAAAAGGGTATTCGGTAAATGAGATCAGTGAGCGGATTATTAATGACTATTATCAAAAACTTTCTATTGATGAGGAGATATTGTTTGATTCAGAAGTGGCCGGAAACAAAAATGAATTAATTAAAATTGCCCTGCTGTTTCAACATTTAAAGATGACACCGCCCCCATGGTTTCCCGTCTACAAGGTAGAGAAACATCAGTCTCAGTTTCTACCTGGCGGAAGAACAGAATCAACCACGGCTCCAATTAATTTGCCACCATTATCCTTTGCAGTTCAAGAAGAAGTTCAACCAGTTCAGGAACCAGCCCCAATCCCTGAATATATAAAAATCAGGGAAAAAATAACATTGACCTGGGACAAGCATGGAGTCGCAGGATATACAAAAGAAACGCAAACCATTGTCGAGCAATTATTTATTCCCCGCTCACTTTCTCCAGCACAACTGGAAGAAACGGAGCTGCGATTACCCCGTGGCGGGATATTGTATGGCCCTCCAGGCACTGGTAAAACATTAATTGCCCGCACGATTGCCAGGGATTTTATTGGCGAAGAGAATGTAAAAGTCATCAATGGTCCGGAGCTAATCTCTAAATATGTAGGCCAATCAACTGAGAACCTGCGGGGTATTCTTGAAGAAGCCCATAAGAATCCCAATGCCACCTATGTGGTTATTATTGATGAGATAGAGGCACTGGTATGTTCTCGTGATAGTCCTGGCGAAGACCTCAATAGGCAAATAAAAGCCGATTTAACCACAACGCTACTGACTTATCTGGATGGTGTTAAAGCAATAGACAATTTAATGGTTATTGGTTTAACCAATTATTTTGATCGATTGGATGACGCATTAATCCGTCCGGGACGCCTTGATGTACATATCAATATTGGCCTGCCAAAATACGAAGATCGCCTGGCCATTTTAGGCTTGTATTTAGGCAGGCTTCAGAAGAAAAATAAAGTAGCTCCGTCCCTTGATATAGAAGCGCTTGCAATAAAATCCGAAGGGTTAAGCGGTGCAGGCATTAAAGCGTTTGTTGACAGCACCATGAAGCGATTCGGCATTACCCAACTCGTTAGTTTTGATAAGGGAGTGTTGAAAATTGAAGAGACCAGCCATATTGCACCGCTGACTGATGAACAATTTTTAATTTGCCTTGAAGAAGCACTTAAAAAAAATAGACGAAAAAAAACCGAACAGGAGTTATTGCAATCACGTATTTTCTGCTGCTGGAATGACAGAATGCAGAAAAACCTGTCCCAACTTCTCGAGATAGAAAGCACTTTTCCTTATTCAAGCCCCCTGCTTGTTCATGTCACAGGTAAATCAGGAACAGGAACCACGAGCTGCTCTTTAAACTTATTCCCTAAGTATTCTGATAGAACCGTTTATATAAAAGCAGCGGCACTGGTTAATTTATCACCCAAGGATCAAGAAAAATACATCGATGATTGCTTTTACAAAGCCTTGGACAAGCAAGGGGTTTTGATTGTAGACAATCTTGAAGACATGAGTGCCTGCAACTTTAATCCCATCACTTATATGCGCGATAAACTAAAAATGCCGCTTGACGAAGGTGAAACACTTAAACTGGTATTGGTCAGCAAAAATGAAGAGACTGTACAGCGCCTGTTTAATGGACAAATTACTTGTGATGCAACAATAAGAGTGCCGGCAGTCACCCTAAAACAGGAGATTGCAGTTTTGATTCAGGCACTAAGATTAGAGATTGATATTCGAGAAACGCCTGTGAAGCTCAATGTTAGATTAACAATCACAGCGCTTAAAAATCAGCTGATAACGTATTGTAAAAAAAATCCATCAGCAAAACGAACGCTGGAGGGGTTTTTGAATTATGTAAATACACCACAAGCGGAGCTGAAGTATGCATCCAGCGAGCACAGGTTATTTAACAAAAACCAGAATAATAGCCCTACCATCCCCCCTCGTAGGGACGATGTAGCTTTATCTCCCTGACCGATGAGCCGCGATGGTAGTGGAGGGCATTCATTTCCTCTCCAGTATGGGAATTTTTAAATCGATGGTAATCAATGGCAAAAAAACGATGGCGATGACCATCTGCCTGTAGGCGGTAGAAATTCAGACCACAACCGCCAACGTTTTTATACCATAAAAACGCAATTTGAATATTTCCTTTCTTCAGGGCTGCATAACTCGCGATTGCCGTAACAGTAGCGACAGCTCCTGCTGCCAAGCCTCTGCTGGAGTGACCGGTTTCCATGTCGTCAGGCATTTTTTACTTATTTTTCATGCAAATTTTAGATTATACTTAATAAATACTTTGAATACTATTTAAAGCGAAGAGGCCAGCTGCATGGATTCAATGACCGTAAAAGTAAAAGAAAAACTCATGGAGCATTTATTCGTCAATACCGCCAGGGCCATTTGGTTTACACTGTTTCTGGCTTTATTAATTGTTATTTATCTAGGCTATCATGGCGTCCCCCTCAATGACACAGGTTTATGGCTGGGGGTTCTATGCGGTATTCTAATTCTTCGCTTGTTTATAGCCATTGTTGCGCCCAAAAATCCTGCCCAAAGAGAATTCTATTTCTACAGTCTGGTCATTACCGGCTTTATTTTAGGTGCCATGCTCGGGTATTTTTACTGGTCACTCTATTATGATATATCGATTTCCCAGCAGATGATTTTACTTCTGTTCTTTGCTGGACTAGCGACTGGAAGCACCATTTCCATGGCTGCTTCAGCACTTGCTTATGCAAGCTTTGTTATTCCAACTTTTCTCCCTATTATTTATCGATTTTTAACCGATCCTCAGGATGATGCACGCTTAATCGGCATTGTCCTTATTGTTTTCCTCGGGTATCTCAGTACCATTTTCAACGTTAATAAGAAAATGTTGCGCAAAAATATTGAGCTCCTGGCCCACGAGAGCGAGCTCAATAGCAAACTGGAACAATTTAATCAACGGCTTAGTATTGTGTCCATTACGGATGAGTTAACGCAGCTGGCCAACCGCCGGTATTTTCAGGAGCGTCTGATTGCTGACTGGATCCGTGCAAAACGTGCTTCGCTTCCCCTGACCTTAATGGTGATTGATATTGATTATTTCAAAGACTGCAATGATACTTACGGCCACCTTTATGGTGATGAATGCCTGAAGGAGATAGCAAAAGCCCTCAAGGCGGAGGTAAAGCGTCAGTCGGATTTGGCAGCCCGTTATGGCGGAGATGAGATGGTAATTATTTTGTATAACACATCGCTTGATGACAGCGAAAAGTTTGCCATCCGTATCAAAGAGGCAATCAATAATCTATGCATTAAAAATGAATATTCACCGATTTCCAATCAGCTGACAGTCTCGATCGGTGTCGCCAATATGATTCCAGCAATTGATGATGACTACGAATTACTCTTCACCAAAGCGGACAAAGCGCTTTATGAAGCAAAACAAAATGGTAGAAACTGCATAGCTGTTTCAAAATAAGTATGCAGATAACAATAATGATACAGGTTAGCGTAGAATGAAAAATAAAACAGCTTTAATAACCGGCGCCTCAAGCGGCATAGGTGAGGCCTGTGCCCGTTTACTCGCCCAACAAGGGGCAAAACTAATCCTGGCTTCACGCAGAAAAGATCGATTGGCAGCACTTGCAGAATCCCTGGAAAATGATTTTTCCTGCCGGTCATTAATCCTTGGCCTGGATGTAAGCAAGAAATCAGATGTTGAAGCGCAACTTTTGCATTTACCTGACGAGTGGAAAACAATTGATATTCTAATCAATAATGCCGGGTTAGCTTTAGGAAGCGATCCCATGCAAACAGGCGACATTGATAAATGGGAACAAATGATTGATACCAATATTAAAGGTCTGCTGTATGTTAGCCGCTGCATCATTCCACAAATGATTGAGAGAGGATCAGGCCATATCGTGAATATCGGTTCAATCGCTGGCCAGGAATGTTATCCTAACGGCAATGTATACTGTGCCAGTAAACATGCCGTCCGTGCCATTACTAAATCAATGCGGATGGATCTTTTAGGAACATCTGTACGAGTATCGGAGCTAGCACCGGGCGCAGTTGAAACAGAGTTTAGTGTGGTCCGCTGGAACGATGAACAAAAAGCCAAGGACTTTTATCAGGATTTTGACCCTCTGATAGCCCAGGATGTTGCGGAAGCAGTATTATTTTGCCTGACCCGTCCGCCTCATGTGGATATTGCCGAACTGACAATCATGCCGACCGCCCAGGCTTCAGCAAATCATATAAGTCGTAAAGGCAAGCAGAAATAACTTGCCCCGGGGATCTATTAGATCTACGCGGCTGCAGCCGCATCGAATTCCCACGGATGCGGCCGCATCGAATTCCCAGGGATGCGACCGCATCGAATTCCCGCGGCTGCGGCCGCATCGAATTCCCGCGGCTGCGACCGCTCGAATTCCCGCGGCTGCGACCGCATCGAATTCCCGCGGCTGCGACCGCATCGAATTCCCGCGGCTGCGACCGCTCGAATTCCCGCGGCTGCGACCGCATCGAATTCCCGCGGCTGCGACCGCTCGAATTCCCGCGGCTGCGACCGCGGGATCCATTTAAGGATCAACCGAATTTTAGCGATAAGATGGGCCCCGCGGTCGCTGCCGCGGGGATTCGAGATGATAGATGCCGCTGCCATCGAAATGCCCGGAGCCTAGACAAGCGGTTCCTATAAATTAATTATTATAAATGTACGGAGCTTTATGACTCATAATCTGCCTCTCATCACAACACTTGCAACTGCCTTGGGCCTAGCCCTGATCATGGGCTTTCTTGCAATCAAGCTTCGACTACCCACACTGGTTGGTTATTTGCTGGCTGGAATAATTATTGGCCCTTTTACTCCTGGAATCGTTGCAAATACCCATATCGCGGCTGAGTTTGCTGAAATAGGCATTATGTTGCTGATGTTTGGAGTTGGCCTCCACTTTTCAATTGACGAATTACTTGAAACCCGCAAAATTGCTTTACCCGGCGCCCTGCTGCAAATCCTGGTTGCAAGTTGCCTTGGCGCACTGGTCTCCTATTTCTGGGGTTGGGAACCAAGTCATTCCATTGTCTTTGGTCTTGCCTTATCGGTCGCCAGCACAGTGGTTCTTATCAAGGCGATGGAAGAACAGGGACTATTAGGTACAATTAACGGTCAAATAGCAGTAGGCTGGTTAATTGTTGAAGACATTGCCATGGTCATCGCGCTGGTTTTTCTTCCCTTCATCGCGCTTTGGTTTGGTACTTCCGAGACTCAAACCTCAGGCCAAAATTTGTGGATCAGTCTGGGGACTACCCTGTTAAAAATTTCATCCTTTGTGGCAATCATGCTGCTTATTGGCCGATGGGGTCTTCCCCGTCTGCTCTGGCAAATTACCAAAACGGGATCGCGGGAGCTATTTACCCTGTGCATCATTGCCGCAGCAGTCAGTATTGCGTTCCTGGCAGCCAAATTATTCGATATATCCTTTGCGCTGGGTGCTTTTTTTGCAGGCATGATACTTAGGGAATCCCGCTTCAGTCGACGTGCAGCCGAGGAGTCATTGCCATTCAGAGATGCGTTTGCTGTTTTATTCTTCGTTTCAGTGGGAATGTTATTCAATCCTTCTATTTTTGTTGAGGAGCCATTACGTGTTCTCACTGTTGTACTGATTATTGTGTTTGGAAAATCGATTGCGGCTGCACTTCTCGTTCTTTTCTTTCGTTATTCCCTCAACACCGCACTGATAGTATCGGCCAGTCTTGCACAGATTGGAGAGTTCTCCTTTATCCTTGCCGGCCATGGGGTACAACTCAAGCTGCTGCCTGTAGAAGGCCAGGCATTAATCCTGGCTGGGGCATTAGTGTCAATAGCTATTAACCCGCTATTGTTCAAGTCAATCCCTTTTCTACAAAGCTGGCTTGGCTGCTTTCCTTTTCTCACTCGCATGTTTCAAGAAGCAGATCCATTAAGCGAACTACCTGACACTACAGAAGAAAAATACCTGTCTGGCCATCTTATACTGATAGGTTATGGACGGGTGGGAAAACGGATAGCCACTATTTTAACCACTAATCAAATTCCCTATGTGGTAGTCGAGCAAAATCGTGAATTAATTGAATATATCAGGGCTCAGCAAACCCCCGCTGTTTATGGAAGCGCATCTGAGCCCGCGGCACTAATACAAGCGCATGTTGCTCGTGCGGGAATGTTGGTTGTTGCTACCTCAGACATTTTTAACATTCGACAAATGGCTGATATTGCCAGAAAACTAAATCCTAAAATAGAAATAGCAATTCGTGTTGAGAATGAAGAAGATAAAAATATGCTCGCACAAGAGATTAACGCAACCTATTTTTTAAGTGAGGAAGAGCTCTCCCGTGGTATGGGTCAACACATATTAAATCGTTTTCAAAAGGCACCGGCTTAAAAAAACAAGGCGCAGCAGTATTTAGAATCCTGCGGCGCCTCCTTTGCTACTTTTTAATTTGCTCAACCTCTTTTTGTAATTGAGCAATCTGCTGTTGCAGGCTGGTTTGTATCTGCTGGATCTGATCCTGGGTCTGCGTATTCATTTTCTGAATCTCATTTTCCAGTTTATTCTGGACATCTTTGATCTGTGCCTGTATTTGATTATTCAGAGTAGTGATCTGCGTATTGTTTTGATCTTGCATTTGTTTCAACTGGCCCTGAATTTGTGTGTTTAATGATTGGACATCAGCAGGAGTGTCTGCCCAGGCATTTGCAGAAACCAATGCAGTTAAAATAATAGCCGCTTTTAAAGTAGTCATGATTATCCCTAAAAAAATTAATCAAGACTACTTTAACGAATTACCTTCTGTTTGTGAACTGGATCAGCGTCCCCGGCTGAATTATCGTTTGAAGCAGTACCGGTTCCTCTTAGATCAAAACTATAATCAGCACTGTCCTGTTCATCAGGCAGGTTATTCACCTCACCAGGATTGTCTTTACGGGATTTATAGATCTGCTTTAAAAGCTTGGCATAAGATGCTTCTGTTTTTTCAATTGTTGCTCGCGGATCTGCGATTGTAACATCCTTAACAGCTCGTACAGGATATAGGAACTCGCCAATCTGTCTCATAAAATTATGTGCTGCGGCAAAGAAATTGTGCGTGCTATGTCCAGGTTTTGCACCAAACACTGCAGCGATGCGGGCAATGCCCATAGCAAATGTATACACAAATGATTTAATAAGAGAACTAAATCCGCTGTAGAACAGAAATGTCATTGAACTCGCAAAAGTAATTAACCGCGTCAGGTCCCTTTTAGTCTTTTCAAACAGATCTCCACCAGCACGTTTAACTGGTTCCCAGGGATGCGGTTTTTCCACGGTCCAGGCTGCCAGGCTTAAAACGATTGACCAGGCGAAACGGCAAATAGCCGGGATATAACTCAATGGCAATGAGAATAACTGAAAAGCGATTGAAGGTTTAGCCCCTTCAGGATATAAAATTTTCTTGAGGGAGCGGCTGTCTTCTCTGGAAAAATGCTTATCAATTTGCCTTGATAATTCAAAAAGCTGCCTGGAATCCAGCTTCGGAATCTCCTCCGCGTTAGACGATAGGAAATAAGCCAGCATAAAACGATCAATAGTCGGCTTATGCTCAGCATAAAAACTTTCCTTGAATTGCTTGATATCTTCCGGCCTGAGTACAGGCACATTCGCTTTGATGTGTTCCTCCGCCTCCGTCACTAAAGCCTCATAACTCATTACCCCAACTTTCCCCCCAAAGAAGAAAGTCCCAAAACTTTTATTGGTTCCCAAGTCTTCTGCAATAACATTGCTAAGCCAAGGGATTTTATGCCCTGCAATACCATTTATTAATAGATGGCCAATACCATAAGCCGCTGCACAATAAGCAGCAATTGTTAAGGGATCTTCGCCAAACTGATAAGCAGCATTTGCCGCTACCCCGCTTGGGCCGTGCATAATAGCATCCCATCCCATTGCTAAAATCTGGGCCTGTGTGCACCCGCCGCCTACAGTGGCTGCGATCTTGGAAGTCCCCAAAGCATAGGAGAAATGACTGAGCCAGTTCACATAACCAGCACCGAAAATAGCCGTACTAAAGGCTGGCATGAAAATGACAGCAGCACCTACTGCATAACCCAGGGTAAAAATGACTCCCGATATGGGATCTTTATTGAAACCATGAGTAAAAAAACTGCTAAAGCCATTGAGTCCTCTGGCAACTGCAGTGAGGATGTCATTTTGCTCACCTGCCGTTAAAGGATAACTGGCTTCTGCCAGAATACTATCCTTATTAAACTCAAATCTTTTCTTAATTCCGCAACGTTTCAGTAAATCCTCTAGACGCTCTCCTTCTATTTCCTTTATCGATTGACATTCCTTGCTCACCTCGGATAAGGTTTCATTAAGCTCAGGTAGTGTGGAGCTTGCCTGCCAGTCTTCAAGCATTGCAGCTGGTAAACGAAAAACAAGATTTGCACCGAAATCCCTGATCCCGCTAAAAATATCCCGAATGGCATAAGCAATTTTTTTAAAAAAATTATAGGGGGCAACCCAGATAGGCTGATTAGGTTTTGCATGCGCCCTCAATTCTGCTGCAACCAAATGAAACCCTTTATTCTTCCAGGTTTCCTCTTCCCAGGCTTTGGTTGGCAAAACAACGCTTTTAACAAAATTTAGCAGGAAATAAGCAATACTTTTCAATTGCGGAATAAAACCCCGATGTGTTTTCCATCGAGTTGCGGCGATTGTATCCAGCTCTTCTTCACCAAGGTGATTTTTAACTCTGGCAGGTTCTCCCTTTTTAAGTTCCAAGCTGTCCCAGCCTTCAATAAAGCTGATAGCCAATAGCACCTGCCGTTCACGTGCAGGACTTAACTCTTCTTTACCGAAATCGTAAGTTACGACCTTTTCCGGATTTATGGCAAAGACCCCATGGTGGCAAGGGTTGACCGGGTTTCGCAAGTCGGGCAGGTGATCGTCGAGTTCTTTTCGTGCATCTTCGATAAAATCATTCAGATTGCCTCGAGTCAGGGCAAAATAACGCTTCGTACTAAAGCTGATGTCCTGATTAATTCCTTGCAACTGATATAAGTTCTGATTAATTTGCTGTTTGATAAACTCAAGAATGGATTCATGTCCCCGTCCTCGATTAAAACGGCGAAGATTTCCGGGACTGTTCTTTATTTTCTGTGAAAAAGATCGGGCACGATTAATAGAAGCGCTTATATCCTCACGCAGATGCCTCAAGGTTGTGCTGTCATAACCTGGACAATCGATATCTGAAAAATAGGTGTCTAAATTCCTCTGAATCCCTTCTAGCTTTTGAATATACCGCTCAAAATATTTTTCAATTTTTTTGGCAGAATTATTACGGTTAACCAGGGACTCCAGATCCTGCATGGCTTCAAAGAGATCCTGATAATGTCCCACCAGTCGAAGTTTGAGATCTAGAGAGTTATTCGCGAGACCTTTGGCGGCTTGTTCATGGGCGATCACGCGGTATTGCCCTAATGAACCAATAATTTTACTGGTCAGAGAATCGGTTTTTATGATACCCCAACGTGTAGCCTCTTTGATCTTCTCCGCCGAGCTTTTCCACAGAATTGCATGCTCATGGCCATTTTGACGGATGAAACTAACCTCCGCGCTGCTTTCAGGCCGAGTAAAAACCTGCTTTTGAAAAACATCATTTCGTTTTGCAGCACCTACCCAGGGAATCGATGAGTCCTGTGGAAGAATTAGTTCAGTACTACTACTATCCAGATAAAATTCTTCAATTGTTTTTTCTTTAAATTTTCCGAGGATTTTTTTTGCATTCAAGGGGTTGGCCATACGCGCTCTATTGCTCTGTCATTTGTGAATATTCAGCTAAAATTATACGCTTCAAATATTAAGCGAATCTTAACTATCGGGCTGTTAATAATCAAACTCGGATTTCTCATTATAAATGATATCTGTTAGCATGCCGATTCAAATTACTTTAAACAAAGACAAAATGGAACTCAATCAGCATAAAATTTGGTTTCTCCAATTAGCTCGAATACTTGCCTGTTTGTTAGTGGTTTATACCCATTGGTATGGGCTACTTACAAATCCTCAAGCCATTGCCAATATGCTTTTCCCACATAATGAGCTTCATTTTTCAGCGGCATTACTTAATGAATATCTGGGCATATTCAGTGCAACCCTCGGTTTAAATCATTTTTCCAGTGTTCACTTTGGCTTAGGTCTTTTCTTTATTTTGAGCGGCTATGTCATTCCACTTTCACTTAAAAAAACCAATCCTCGCTCATATTTGATACGCAGGCTTTTCAGGATTTATCCTACCGTCATTGTATGCATAATATTAGCCTCGTTGGTCATGATATTAACAGGTTATTATCTGGGCGCTACCCCTCCCCATTTTCTACGCTTTAAAGTGATAATCAGCAATCTCTTACTATTCAGAGATTTGATGAATGTCCCATTCATCGAATACTCTACCTGGACACTGGAAATTGAGATGCATTTTTATCTAATTTTTTTCCTGCTTTTTTATTACCAGATCGAGAAAAAACCCGCCAGCTTCCTCATTTTAGCTTCGATTTTAGTCATTGCCTACCAGATTAGTTACGGATTGCCGCATGAGGCTGGCTGGATAAGACATTTAAATAAGATTTTATCCGTAAATTCAATTTATCTTGGATTTATGTTTATCGGTACAAGCATTTATTACACCCTTAGCAAGCAATGGTCTTATACAACCGGAATACTATCTGCAATTTTCTTACTTGCTTTAAACTACCTTTCACTTCACATAAATCAGGACAGCGACTGGACTGGAAGTGAAATATTTGTCAACCATTTGTACGTTCTCGTATTCTTTTTATTATTATCTGCCAGTAATCCTTACCTGCCTTATAGTAAAATCCTAAGCGGTTTAGCTAACATTTCCTATCCACTTTACCTGACACATGGATTCATAGGTTATAGTTATTTTCTGGTGTTCTACCATAAGACAGGGAACCTCTGGTTTTCTGCAGTCTCTTCATTAGGTCTGGTACTACTGACAGCTTATTTAATACACCGGTATGTTGAAAACAAGGGAATCGAATTTTCAAAAAAGCTTGTACGCAAGATGGCGCATGGAGATGGGCGGCTTTCTTCGGAAGCCGCTTTATTGAGTGGTTAATGGGCGCCAGGAAGGTTAGGAACTTTAACACCTTTATAATTTATAAATGTCATCATACCTGCCGCCTGATGATATAACATATGACAGTGCATCATCCAGTTTCCTGGATTATCGCCAAAAAATTCGCCTTCTTTCCCATGGAATCCCCAGGTTCCATCCGGCTGCTCGATACGATAGAGCGAAGTACTATGCCCATTAATGGTATAGGGCATTTTTTTTATAATCAAAATGACAGGCTTTTGCTTATCCGTATCCGCGCTAACAAGTGGTGAAAAAAGTAAACCGGGTAATAATAATATCAGGAAATAGTATTTAAGGAACACGGTAACTCCCCTGGTTTATGCCGACTCCATACAAAGGATAGACTTTCTGATTTCCGAAATGCAATTCCCATCCCAGATATAATCATAATGTCCCGCCTGAACGGGAATAGTCAATGCCGGGGGCCGGAATACCGCGATGCATTTTCCACCCGCCTTTCTGGCGCTGGGATATAAAATACCCCATTCGTTATTTATCTTGATAGTTCGACCAAATTCCTGGCTTTCTGCATACGACTCCAGCGAGGGATTATAGAATGCGGCAAAATTCTCGCTGCAAATATTAATCAACTCTTTGGTCACCTTAGCCTGATACTCCCGCATTTGAATAATGCAGGGTTTTTCCTTTGATGCGGCCAGGAACTGTTCACGGTGAAATTTGGTTTCAGCAATTGCGGTTTCAACAGAGTCAGCCGCGTAATAGACTCCATAGGATGAGCCATCACTGAAACGTGAAACACCAAAGTGGGTAAAGGCAGCCATCAACGGCGTTGCACCGGGACCATATACCCAGTCCCCTTTGGGAACCAGGGAAATTTTGCCATATTCCTCCGCCAGGCGATCATTTGTCAAGCCCTCAAGAAGGGCAATCTGTTCGAGTTCTTCCTCATTTTCAGCCCAATCAAACAGACTGACCGGCGGATAGCGGGAAGGAATCAAACGATGTGTTTTAGCTCTGTATTGAATATACTCATAATCCATTAATATCCCCGCCAGTAATCAAGAAATCGGCGTACATCTGCCAGACGTAACAAGCTGCCATCCAGCATAAACGCTCTGGGCGTTTGACCATTAAAGGGCGGTAAAGCATTAGGCCGCTCAATCCATGAGAAAGCTTGAACGCTATCGATAAATAAAATCCGTAAATCCTTATAAATTCCCAACAGTAAGGAGATACGCTCCTTTTCATCCTTTGATAAGCGCCCTTCTAATTTGTTAATCCCTTTATAATAGGTTGATGCTGCCATATCGCCCATTAATGTACACGCCTCATCGCTATCAAAATGAAAGCGCTCCATCAGATTTTTTAGCGATTTCCAGGCGACAGCGTCAGAAACGTAAACAGCAGGACTTGTAGCAATTTTCATAGAATTCCCCAACTGTTTTTTATAATTATAGAAAATATTCTAAATATAGACAAGAAATCATTGCAAATAATTCACTTGCATCTGCAGCAATATTTTGTAACTCTGTTTTATATTCAAAATAAATAGCGATTATATTTATGCGCTTGGTATTTATCATCTTAATATCTGCCCTGCTTAGCTCTTTCGTGCGGGCTGAAATACCTGTTTCCAAAGAGCAGGCTGATCCGCTAAATCTGAACTGGCTTGATAAAACAGTATCCCCCGCCGATAATTTTTTTGCCTATGCTAATGGTACCTGGCAAAAGCAAAATCCAATTCCCCCTGAATATGCAGTCTGGGGTAGTTTTTATATCCTCCAGGAAACCGTTCAGGATCGTATTCATCAAATGCTGACTGGATTTGCCAATGACCGCAATCTCCCGCCTGGAAGTATTGAGCAAAAAATTGGAGACTTTTATTTTAGTGGCATGGATGAAACCAGCATTAACAAATCAGGGATCGAACCGCTTCAGGGTTTATTTAATTTAATAGACTCAATTCAAAACAACGAAGACTTGCAGAATGTCATCAGCAAACTACAACTCAAAGGTGTTGGCGCCTTATTCAATTTTGGCAGTATGCAGGATTTTAAAAATAGCGAGGAGATGATTGCTGCCGCCATGCAGGGGGGATTAGGACTTCCCGATCGGGATTACTACACCAAAACCGATAAGAAATCACAGGATATTCGTATCGCTTACGTGAACCATATCGCCAAAATGCTTGAATTGGCAGGAAGCGATGCCGCGAAGTCAGTCCAGGAAGCCAATGACATTATGAAGCTTGAAACCACTCTGGCCCAGGCTTCAATGACTCAAATCGAGCAGCGAAATCCCCGCGCCATTTATCATATGATGTCTATCACCGAACTGTCTAAACTCACACCTCAATTTTCCTGGCCAGCGTTTTTTAAACAGCAAGGACTTGAACACATCGACCATATTAATATGGCTATGCCTGTTTTTTTCAGGAAAATGAATGAGCTATTAACCACAGTACCACTCGAAACCTGGAAAATCTATTTGCGCTGGCATGTACTGGACGCTTTTGCACCCTATCTTTCCAAGCCTTTTGTTGAACAGAATTTTCACATGAATTCGATTTTAACAGGGACTGAGAAGTTATTACCCCGCTGGAAAAGAGTGGTCAATACAGAAAGTCAGGCATTAGGCTTTGCGATCGGGAAAATCTACGTAGAAAAGTATTTTCCACCTGCATCAAAGGAGCAGGTACTGGAAATTCTTTACAATATTAAACAGGCCTTAAGGGAGGATTTAAAAACCTTGAAGTGGATGACGCCAGCCACACGAAAGGCTGCGCTTAAGAAGCTGGAATTGATGAAAGAACGTGTAGGCTATCCTGATAAATGGTGGGATTACTCAACACTGCAGATTGACAGAGGCCCTTATGTATTGAATGTGATTCGCGCCAGTGAATTCCTGGTAAAACGCGACCTCGATAAAATCGGTAAACCTATCGATCGCAGCGAATGGAGCATGACGCCGCAAACTATTAATGCCTATTATGATCCATCCATGAACAATATTAACTTGCCTGCCGGCATTCTTCAGCCTCCCTTTTTCGATCCAAAGGCTCCAGCGGCAGTTAATTATGGAGCCATAGGTTTCGTCATTGGCCATGAAATAACCCATGGCTTTGATGATCAGGGTGCTCAATTTGACGGCCACGGTAATCTCAAAAACTGGTGGAGTGCGGAGGATTTGAAAAAATTTAACGCAGCTACGCAGTGCATCATGGAGCAATTTTCGCAATATAAAGTCGATGACTTGTCAGTGCAAGGGAAACTGGTCATGGGGGAGGCAACTGCAGATTTAGGCGGTTTGACGCTCGCCTACAAGGCCTTTAAAAACTCAAAAGAATATAAAACAGCACAAACTATCGATGGTTTTACACCCGACCAGCAATTTTTTCTGGGCACCGCTCATGTCTGGGCTTCCAATATTCGTATGGCACAATTGCGAAATCTTATCCTAACTGATCCGCATCCCCCAATGATTTATCGCGTCAATGGTACTTTAGCAAACATGCCTCAGTTTCAGGCCGCTTTTGGGATTAGTGACAATAGCCCAATGGTTAATCCGAAGCGCTGTGTTATTTGGTGAGATGGGCCCCGCGGTCGGCGCCGCGGGGATTCGAACGAAGGACAGCGGGGATTCGAACGAAGGACAGCGGGGATTCGAACCAAGGACAGCGGGGATTCGAACCAAGGGCCGCGGGGATTACTGAACTTATTGAACCCATAGCAGACGAATCCCCGCGGCAATGACCGCGGGGCTCATCTCTCCATCCACCGGGAATTCAGACTAGCCCCTCCCAGCATAAGCAGGATCATCGCTGCGAATAAACATTTGGGTATAATAAATCCACCCTCCCTGAATACGCGCAATCCCAATTCCTGTTAAATTATAATTGCCAAGAATGTTGGCCCGATGTCCTGGGCTCTCGGTCCAGCGCTTCGCTACTTCTCTTGCTGATATTTTCATATAGGCAATATTTTCAGCACCACCTCGGCATAATTTAATTTTTTTATACAACACGTCGATTCGTTTATTAAATCCCTGGTGTCCGAATGACATTTTTTTCTGCGCCATTTCAATGCTGTGCTGCTGCGCCTGCAATGAAATGAGGGGTACCAGTTTCAAAGGCGGACGATGATGCTGGGCACGATAATTATTGATAAATTCCAGAATAGTCTGTTGAATGGCTGCATCATTCTGAACGGTTTGCGAAGAGGCAGAAACAGATAATGAAAAAAGGAGGCTTAACATCGTTAGTATTTTCTTCATATACACTCATCATAATGATTAAAAATTGCCACGAGCCACAATATTCATCCAAAATGAACCATATGTCTACATTATTTAATCAATGCCCGTGTAAAACTTGCGCGCAAATAGAACCCCCGAGGTAGTGTACGGATCTTTATGCCTTCCGCGTCATAACCATCGCATAAGGAGCGCGCATTCGCCCCTTTAGGTCTCACCTGAAGGTACTCCCCCATCGAGGCATCAATCTCTTCCAGACGCCCGGTTCCAATCATTAAAGAATGCTCCAGCCAGTCTTCCGCCAAAATTCGTTCCTGCTCTTCACTCGGCGACCATAGGAAAGCGCTCCCGATTCGCCTTTGTTCGAAAGGAATTGCAGAGTCGCCTTCAACTGGCAACCATAATACACGCTTTAATTTTTGATAACACTGGGAATGCTGCCAGGTTTCCCGATGGATAGTGGTGAGTGAAATACTGGTTACGAAAGTGGACTCTGCCGGGTTACCCTGGGCATTAAGTGGAATGGTCTTTAGTTCAATGCCAAGGTGCTCAAAGTCGGGCACAGCCTTGGTGCCCGCTGTGGTACCCAATGCAATCTCAATAGCCATACCCGTCCAGCCCTTGCGTTGGCTCTGCTTTTGCGGAATGCTAAATCCTGTTAATTGGGCAAGCTGATTAAAGCTTAAGCCTGCAATCTCACTACACCGACTCAGTAGTTCGGTCTCGCTGCTTAACGCGTTGTTGCCTGACAAAAGGATCATAATCAGTTTCTTTTTCTTTTAACTCAACACTAATTGGCGGAATGGGTGGTTTGATACCGGCTTCCTTGAATTTTGCCATCACCGCAAACAATACTTTGGAGCGAATTTCAAAGCGGGTATGGAACTCAACATTTATAAAATAGCGCACTTCAAACTCAATTAATGCTTCGTCGATTTGCTTTAGAAAAACCTGGGCAGGCGGTTCAGGCACAATTTCGGGGATTGTCGCAAGCACATCAAAAATAAGCTGTTGAATTAGACCTGGATCATCCGCTCGGCTCACTTTGATAGGCACAACGGTGCGGATAATACTATCCTGATGGGTCCAGTTAGTGAATGGCTTATTAAATGTTTCTGCATTAGGGATCAATACTTCCATATTATCCCAGGAAGATACACGCATGGAACGAATGCCAATATGAGCCACTTTGCCTTCATAGCCGCCAAGGGTAATCAAATCCCCCTCCCTGACTGGCCTCTCAATGAGCAACATCAATCCGCCAACGATGTTACTGGCAAAATCTCTCAATCCAAATCCCATTCCAACTGCCAGACCGCCAATTACCATGGACATTCCGCTAAAATCAAGCCCCAATACTCTCAGGGAAATAAAACCTCCTGCCAGAATTACTGCATACTGAGTGAAAACTGACAGACTATTTCGAATTCCAGCATCCCTGGCATCCCGGTAAAGCCAACGATAACAGAATTCGCGTGTCCATTTTGAAATCCATGCACAAATTGAAAATAACACCAGGAACTCAAGAATGCTGGTCGCAGTAATTCGAATACCTGAAAGATTAACAATAGGATATTCGCTCCATTGGGAAATCTTGCTGATAACCAGAGAGTCTGAATGCCAGTCAAACAGCTGGAATAAAACAAACAGTGATCCAATTAACAGGGTCAGCCGAAATATTCGGTCGATTGGTTTTAGAAACACCTCAGTCCATAACCAACCATTATTTAAACTGGAAATCATCCATTCTGACAGCAGCTCCAGCGCATCGAATAATAACCCCCTAAGCAGCACATAGCCGGTAATGATCATCAGAATCTGCACCTGATAAACGCTCATTGTCCAGGCGAGATTTATATAGCCAATGAGTCCGAGTAATGCGGTGGTTAATACAGTAAAGGGAATCAAAACCTCGAGCAAGACAATTGCATGCCTGAGATATCGTCTTTTGGATTTCAGTAAAGGTTGAAGTAAATGCGAAATGAAATCCTTGCTTTTCCAGATCACCAAGGATACAGCCAGTAAAAACAGCATAAACAGACGGTTAAATATATCCTGGATTAAAATAGGAAGCGGCAATTGATGGCTGAACACCATAAGCGCAGTTGTCCAGCCGCCTGCCATTAACAGCCATTTAAAACGATAGTACAAACGCACATCTTTTCCAGAAGAGTCGCTGATTCGCTCTAGAAGCGAACGCCTTGCAATCAAAATCAGTGTTCGAAAAGTTAACCAGACCAGCATCAGATTAAACAGCATCTGGTAATTCGAAAATGGAACATAATTGGCATAGAGCAATACAAAAATAATCGAAGAAGCGGTTAAATGGGGTAGGTTTTTTTCGAATAAACTCAATGCACCATCATAAAGATGGCCTGACAAACGGGATCGCTTTTTATCATTCGTTCGATTAAGTACTCTGCCTAATGCAAATGCGCCTAACAAAATCGTGGTTATTCCCAACCAAATCAAAGTAGCAGGGAAGGTATCGAGCCAGAGATAATTGTCCCTGGCCTTAAACGCAAGAGATTTTGCATAGTTATAAAATTGTGTGGGTATGTGCACCAACTGATTAAAAATTTCTGGCCAACTATCAATACGGTATTCTGAGAGGCTTTGCCTTACAGCCAGTTGTTTTTTAAGTTCCTGCTGATGATTTTCAAGATCTTCCTGTAAAGTTTCTTCCTGGATTGTAATGCCTGCGATTCTAGTATTAACTACTCGTAGCAAGGCATTGAATTGCTGTTTTAAATTGGCATCGCTAATATGAGGCAATTCATTTTTCAGCATGACCACCATTTTTTTAAGCGATTGCTCCATCTCTGATAACTGACTAATCATGTTTTTATAAATTTCAGTTACAGTTTGCAAGGTTCGGATATCCGGGCTTTTCAGCAGTAGGAAGTCTGCTTTTGCCAACTTGCCTTGCAGGTTTAATTCAGCAATTTTGTGCTGGGTAAGGTTAATAACCTGGTTATTTAAAAGCAGTCGCGCTTCAAGCCCGTAAGTAGCCTTGAAATTACTGCTGCTTTTAATTTCCTGCTGCAGTTTTAAACTATTTTGAAAAAGCTTTTGCAGTGAATCATTCAGTTTATCCTCCTGTGTATGCAGGCTTGCAAGCTCCTCATTCATCTGTTCTTTGGATTTCCAAAGCTCTAGCTGGTCTTTCTGGGTTTGCAAAATTTCCTGATAGCGATGGGCCAGCTTGAGATTTTCGTTGATTAAATCAATTGTTTTTTTATTAATCTCATTGAGAGTATTGATTTTTTCAATTTTTTCCTGGGAACTGGTTTGTGGTAGTTGTGTGGAAGGAAACTGCTGTAGTTGTTTGAGGCGTTGGCTAAAATCGGCTTGAAGCTTTTTCTGATTGCTTAAAAAATTTTCCAGGCTGATTATTTTAGCTTTGTTTAATGCAATGATGGCATTATTTTCCTGGGAGCGTTTCTGGTACTCATCCTGACTGGATGGAGCCGGCAATGTTTTAATCTCACTGATTGCCAGTGTTAAACTATTTTTTTCCTGAGTTAAATACTCAATAAGTTGACTGCTGCCATTGCCGCTGGCAAATGAAAACGCTGAACAGCAGAGCAGAAAACCAATTATCAATAACCTTAGACTTTTTTTCACTTTATTCTTATCGATTAAGTCAATTTTCCTACAATAAATTGACAAATTAATTCAAAATTGTACCACATTGTTCTTAATGCAGGCAAATGCCTAATAGCCCGTCTTTGCGAACAGAGTGAAGCAATCCAGAAACTGTGCCTAAACAGAGCCCCGATCTGGATTGCTTCGCCATAGGCTCGCAATGACGGTTATCAAACAAATTCTACTTGGTCTTTGCCATTGGCGCCAATCTAATTCCCAGTTCCTTCAACTGCATTTCGTTAACCGGTGCAGGGGCATCAGTAAGCAGGCAGGAAGCTGATTGTGTTTTTGGAAATGCGATCACATCGCGAATGGATGTTGAATCAGTTAATAGCATCGCCAATCGGTCTATTCCCAAGGCAATACCGCCATGAGGAGGACAGCCAAATTGCAGCGCATCGAGTAAAAATCCGAATTTTTCCTTTGCTTCCTGCTCATCGATTCCCAATAACCTGAATACAGCCTGTTGGAATTCATATTGATGAATCCGTATTGAACCACCGCCAATTTCATAGCCATTGATCACAATATCATAAGCTTTAGCCAGTACTTGCTCCGGATTATTTTTCATCATCTCAATATCTAACTGCTGAGGCGAGGTAAAAGGATGATGCATGGATTGAAGGCGATTTTCTTTCTCGTCCATTTCAAACATTGGCCAGTCAGTAACCCATAATAACTGCCAGCCTGGTTGAACTAATTGACGATCATGGCCCAGACGCACCCTTAATGCGCCCATTGATTCATTGACGACCTTGTTCGAGCCAGCACCAAAAAAGACAACATCGCCTGTTTCGGCCTGCGCCCTATCTAAAATCGCTTCAACGATAGGCTCATTCAAAAATTTAAGAATGGGCGACTGCAGTCCTTCATAGCCGCGGCTGCGGTCATTCACTTTGATATAAGCCAGGCCTTTTGCACCATAAATTCCTACAAAATCAGCATACCCATCGAGTTCTTTACGGGTTAACTCACAACCACCTGGCAATTTTAAGGCAACTACACGTGATTTTGCATTTTCTGCTGCATCAGCAAACACCTTAAACTCACAGCCTTTAACCAAATCGTCGATATCAATTAATTCCAGTGGTATGCGTAAATCAGGTTTATCACTTCCAAAACGACGCATTGCTTCTGTAAAAGTCATCCGCGGCAATTTTTCAGGTAATTCATATTGCAATAAATCTTTGAATACCTTTTTCAACATCCCCTCAATCAGGTTCTGGATGCAGTTCTCATCGATAAACGACATCTCAATATCAAGCTGGGTAAATTCTGGTTGACGATCAGCACGCAAATCCTCATCCCTAAAGCAACGGACTATCTGGTAATAGCGATCGAAACCCGACATCATCAGCAGCTGTTTAAATAATTGCGGTGACTGGGGTAAGGCATAGAATTGGCCAGGATGGACGCGTGAAGGAACCAGATAGTCCCTCGCCCCTTCCGGTGTAGCCTTGGTAAGCATGGGGGTTTCAATATCGATAAAATTCTGCTCGTTTAAATAATCCCGAATTGCGCGATTCATTTTATGTCGCAGAATGAGATTTTGCTGCATATCCGGTCGGCGTAAATCAATATAGCGATAACGATAGCGGAGATCTTCATTGACAATCTGGAACTCGTCAGGAAGAAATGGCGGCGTTTCGGACTGGTTTAAAATTTGCAGTTCAGTTCCGACAATTTCAATTTTCCCCGTCAGCATTTTTTCGTTAATCATTCCTGCTGGACGGCTGCGGACAGTCCCTTTCAACTGCACCACATATTCATGCCGCAATTTTTCGGCGAACTGGAATACGGCGGAAAGCTCGGGCTCGTAAACCACCTGAACCAGACCGGAACGATCGCGCACATCAAGAAAGATCACTCCCCCATGATCGCGTCGATTATGAATCCAGCCACAAATTGCAACGGTTTCACCAATCATTGTTTCATTTACTTCAGTGCAATAATGCGATCGCATAAGGAGCCACCTATTCTTAAACTATTGTTTGATAAAGTCAGCGGTCGAAGACTGCATGACGCCGAGAGAAATGATATATTTTAATGCTTCATCTACACTCATTTGAAGCTCAATTACTTCATTTTTAGGAACCAGAACCAAAAATCCCGAGGTAGGGTTTGGTGTTGTTGGAATAAACAATGACAGCATATCTTGTTGGCAATGTTTCGTTAATTCCGCCGTTGTTGAGCCAGTTAAAAAAGCAAGGCTCCACAAACCCTTACGCGGATATTCGACCAGCATTACCTTGCGGAAAGCCTGGCTGTTGCTTGCAAAAATAGCCTGAATTATTTGCTTGGCAGCAGTATGCACTGTTCTAACAAGAGGGATCCGGGCGAGAACCGCTTCGCCCCAACTAACCAGCCGCTGTCCAAAAAAATTAGTTGCGATAATGCCAGTAACCATTAAAACCATCAGTGACAGAATGACACCCAGGCCAGGAATCCTCATGCCGATCAAAGTTTCCGGCTGATAGGCTTGAGGCAAAAGAGCGATGGTGCTGTCAAGCAGATCGATTAGAAATCGAAGTATTACCAGCGTTACGAGGATAGGCAACCAAACAACCAATCCTGCAAGAATAAAGCTGCGCAGGGATTTGGATTTCAATCAGATTCACCCTTGCCCTTCGTGCCTTCCGTAGTGGTTTCGGTTTTCCCGGAAGAGCCTTCTGATGAGGCCTCTTTCTTTTGAGCCGGTTTATTCTTATTCTTGAAATCAGTCACATACCAACCGCTTCCTTTTAATTGGAAACCCGCTGCCGAGACCAGTCTTACGGCAGTATTTTCAAAACATTGCGGGCATTGTTTGGTTGGTGCATCGCTTATTTTTTGCATCAAATCAAAATGATGATGGCAACTTGTGCATTCATACTCATAAATTGGCATCATACGCTCCAATCGGTGTATACATTAAGTTGAATTATGCTCATAGTAATCTATAAGCGCCAGTAATCACATTAATTATAACGGACTAAAGTCAAGACAGACAATCAGATTGTGCCTGTATTTTCGTCAATTATAAGCCCTTTCTGATAATCAGTGCGTCCAAGATAGGGCATCCGCAGGCGTTTTTTTAAGGTAGCGATATTTTTTTCAATTTCAAGCATATCCGGATTCAATACATTTGCAATCCATCCTGCAGACTTACATCGACTGGAGAATAATACACTATCCGTAAGCAAGGCATGATTAAGACATCCTAACTTCATACCAACTACAAGGATGACGGGTATATTCATCAAATGAATAAAATCTATCCAGGATTGCCGGTCATTTAAAGGAACCAGTAAGCCCCCTGCCCCCTCAATTAACACGTACTCGAATTGCTGATAGTCCTTTTTTCTGCAAAAATCAGCAATTTTTTCTGCGCTTAAATCAGCGGCTGCAAGATGCGGTGAAACGGGTTCTGCAAACTTCCATCCGTTAATCTCCATTTCAGAGATTGCATTATGTTGCTTTAGCTGTTCTAAATCGCTATAAAAGGCTCTGCCATCTTCGATTGTCAAACCGGTAACCACCGGCTTTAAGGCCTGTGCCGATTTAGTTTTCCTCTTGAGATAATCGAGTAGTTGGCAGGTAACATAGGTTTTACCACAATCGGTATCTGTTCCAGTGATGAAATAATATTTCATTGAATAAAGCGCTCCAATAACCCGATGAACTCCTCCTGTTGAGACAGGAACGGCATGTGGGCTGATTTTTTAAAGAGATAATAATCAAACTGCGGATAGGCGTCTTGCATTGCTTTTAAAACACTGGAAGGTGTAATTGAGTCAAGCCTGCCAAATAAATAAGCCACTGGGAACTGAGCTTCTCTCAGGGCTTCACGCAGATCCCATGTTGCCAAAATCTGTAGCCCCGCTTTTAAAGCACTGGAAGACGGTAGACTTTTTGGTACAAACTGTGTTTTACGGCGGGCCTGTAATTCGACAAAATCTTGCAGCGTTCTTTGAGGATTTATTTCGATATTTGCAAAAAACTTTTCTAATATGCCCGGCTCAACACCCGGCCATGTTCCTTTTTTTATGAAACAGGGAGAAGCCGCTATATTCAGTAAATGACTGCAGCGATCCGTTTCAAGCGCCAGCCGTGTCGCATACAATCCACCCAACGACCAACCAATCAAGGCAAACTCCTGAGGCAGATAACGAAGCAGGCATTTTTTGAAATCTTCCCAGCCCACTAAGCCTGAATTGCCAAAACCTGGTAAATCAACCAGATACAAATGATATTTTTCCTGCAGCAGCAGAGCGGTAGAATGCCAGACTTGCTGGTCAAATCCCCAGCCATGGAAAAAAACCAGGGGGCGGTTTAGGGAGTTACCCATTGTATTAATATTAATTTTCATAAATCTCATGCAGGGATGCAAATAAATAATCAATATCTTTCTGACAATGATTAGCGTTTAAAACAACACGCAACCCCGTTTCTCTTCGGGACACGGTAGGCTCGCGCATACACAGGCATATTATTTTTCTCTCCAGTAATTGAGTAGTATAATTGGCGGCTTGCTCGGGGCAACCTAACTGTAACTGCTGAATAGCAGTCGATGAGTCGCGCCAGCGCAAAGGGGACTTTTGAATTTTACCTTTAAAGTAAGTAATCAGTTGCTTTATATGCGTTCTTTTTTCATCCGCCCGCTCTAAAGCCTCAAGTGAATAAAGAAGACCATAGGCCAGAGCCGGGCTGATGGCAGTGGAATAAATAGTCGAGCGGCCTGACTGGAATAAAGCTTCAATCCATTCGCCTTGACCAATTACGATCGCGCCCTGGGCTCCCATAGCCTTTCCAAAAGGAATAATGCGTAAGGGGATTTCCTTTTGGCTCAAGCCATAAAAAGTTGTTGCACCGCGCCCTCTTTCCCCGAGGACGCCGAATGAATGTGCTTCATCAATAATGCATACATAATTGTGAGGGTGGGTATCTTTAGCCATCTGCCTTAAATCCGGCTGCTGACCGCTCATACTGAATATTCCTTCTGAGAGTACTACCCCGCCATTGTCTTGTTGCGCCAACTTTTTAAGCAAATCATTTCTGTCGTTATGCAGGAACCGTGTATATCTGGCAGCTGCCAGACTAATGCCGTCATAAAAGGAAGCATGTACGCATTTATCGATTATTACGTGAGTGTCCAGCTTTGCCAGCATGGATACAATCGCCAAATTGGCAGCGTAGCCTGAGCTGAATAATAAAGCGCCATCTACATCCATAAACTGACTGAATGCATCTTCAAGCATCTTATGGGCAGTATGATAGCCACAGACAGCCTGAGAAGCACCACTGCCGACAGGGTACTTTTCAAATGCCTTTTGAAAAGCCTGTTGCACTTGTTTGTCATCAGCCAGGCACAAGTAGTCATTCGAACTGAAATTGCAAAATCCTTTTCTCTCTGCCAGGATCCGGCTGCGATACAATCCCCTGGATTTAATGGAATCCAGATATCGATCTATCGTTTGCTTCATGCCAGACTGGTTTCCAGTCCTAACTTGTCAAACAAGGTTTTATCTTTCGCCCGTTGCGGATTTTCCTCTGTTAATAATTTATCACCAGCGAATACGGAGTTTGCACCGGCAAAATAGCACAGGGCCTGAAGCTCGTCGCTCATTGCCGTTCTTCCTGCAGTCAATCGAATCATACTGGCAGGCATTAATAGCCTGGCAGTTGCGATAGTACGTACCAACTCAATGCCTTCTGCAGGATTCGCTTTTGCCAGGGGGGTCCCCTCTACGGGAATCAGGCGGTTAATCGGCACACTCTCGGGAGGCACCTCCATGTTGGCAAGCGTCATCAGAAATTCTATGCGATCCTCTCTGGTCTCTCCCAGCCCGAGTATGCCGCCGCAGCAGACATTGATTCCGGCATTCCGTACATGCTCGAGTGTTTGTAAACGCTCATCAAAAGTACGCGTAGTGGCTACTTTGTTATAGTACGAGGGGGAAGTATCAATATTGTGATTGTAATAATCCAGCCCGGCTTCCTTGAGGAATACAGCTTGTTCCTCGTTCAACATGCCCAGGGTCATACAGGTTTCCAAACCGAGCCCTTTCACTTCTTCGATCATGGTTTTAAGCTTGGGAAGGGATTTATCTGGCGGACAGCGCCAGGCAGCCCCCATACAAAAACGTTTGGCACCACCCTCTTTAGCCTCCCTGGCAGCCTGCAGAACCTGTTCCAGATCCATTAGCTTTTCTTTCTCAACATGGGTTTTATAATGGCCGCTTTGCGAACAATAGCCGCAATCTTCAGGACAGGCCCCGGTCTTAATACTAAGCAATGTGGCGACTTGCAATCTGTTTGGAGAATGATGTTCACGATGGGTCTGATGTGCTGCAAATATCAGATCATTAAACGGTTGAGAATAGACAGCAGCTACTTGCTCAAGACTCCAGCCACCTTCGGGTCTGATCATTATTTAATACCTCATACTTAATTATTCTTGCCTCCGTCTTTGCGAGCCATGGCGAAGCATTCCAGAACGGCGCATATAGAACAACCAGACTGGATGCTTCACTGCGTTCGCAATGACGGCGATCGGAACAATACATATTATTATTATCCGCAGCATGATAAAGTGTTTGCCTTGGTTGTCAACCTGCATCTTTAACATGGTTAACACAGATTGTATTGATAAAGACTTACGACATATCTGGCATCCCTGCATGCAAATGAAAGATTTTGAACTCTCCCCGCCGTTAATTGTCAATAAAGCGAAGGGAAGTTACCTCTATACGGATCAGGGCATATTGATTGATGCCATTTCCAGTTGGTGGTGTAAATCATTAGGCCATGGCCATCCTGCCATTCAGGATGCTATCAAAAAGCAAATGGAACGGTTCGAACAAGTTATAGCTGCTAATACAACTCACCCGGCACTCGCCGAACTGGGAGAACAATTAGCCCTTCTAAGCGGAAAACAGCATTCATTTTTTGCCAGCGACGGCAGCTCGGCGGTAGAAATCGCCCTTAAACTGGCATTGCATGCCTGCCAATTAAAAGGAGATACAAAAAAAAGAGATTTTATTGCCTTAAAAAATGCCTATCATGGTGAAACCCTAGGGACACTTGGCGTCAGTGATCTTGGAATATATAAACAACCTTATGAAGGTTTTGGACCACGCTGCCATTTTCTTCAAACCATCCCTTATGTCCGGGATACCTCAGACCCTCTCTGGCTTGACAGCAATACTTACTGGAATGAGACACAGGATACACTTGAAACATTAAAATCCACTGCCTGCGCGATTATTGTTGAACCCATTATCCAGGGTGCTGGCGGCATGCTTTGTTACAGCGCCGATTTTCTCTCAAAACTGGCGGCCTGGGCAAAGGAAAACGAGATTTTTCTCATTGTGGATGAAATCATGACCGGCATGTGCCGAAGCGGTGAATGGTTTGCATTTCAGCATGCCAATATTGAACCGGATATGATTTGCTTATCCAAGGGGTTAACCGCTGGCGCAATACCTTTAAGCTGTGTGCTTATTGATCACGCCATCTATCAGTTATTTTATCAAGACTATAATAAAGGGAACTCTTTTCTTCATTCACATACGCATAGTGCTAACGCACTTGGCGTTAGTGCGGCATTAGCCACGATTGATACGATGCGGCATGAAGATATGGCTGCACAAGCGAGGAAACTAGGTAATCTCATGTATGCCCTGCTCAGGGATATCGCCGCGGCAACGGGCAAACTGGCCAATGTCCGATCCATTGGTGCCATGGCTGCAGCCGATCTTGTACCAGGCTCAACTCATGAAAGGCCCGGATTTTACTTTTATCAGCAGGCCTTAACACAGGGAGCTTTAATGCGGCCTCTGGACAATGCCCTCTATTGGCTTCCACCTTTAAACAGTGATGAGGAAACCATTGTTAAATTAGCTGAAATCACATTAAACTCTATTCATGCCCTGTACCGATAAGTCCATTAATTAAGCAGAATGAACACCGATCATCTCCGATACTCCAGCTTTTTTACAAAATTCACTATTCTTTGGCTGGTGTTTGGTTTAATTGTTTTGATCGGTACGTTTTACTATCAATGGCAGCAATTACATATTCAACATCAGAATAAATTAACCGATGAAGCTGGTGAAATCACTAAAAATCTTGATAATTTTATCTATAGAAACCTGGATGAATTTGGCAATTTATCCAGTTCTTTTGGCTTCAATTTCTGCCAGGATTTAACACCAAAACTGATTGAAAAGTTATATAACAATCCATCGGTATCCGCTGTAATAATCAGCAACAACAATCGAATTGTGTGTTCAACCATTAAGCAAGCTATCAATTTACCCCAGCCCGTCCATTACAGTCTCTCATTAACTGGACCGTATACACTGGGAACCGGTATGTCCAATGCTTTTCTGATACAGCAGCAAATGGGCGCCTACTCCCTGGGTCTTCTTGTATTAGACAAGGTCATTAATAATTTCATTGAGCAGCAGAATCATTCTTTTTACAGAATTGCCCTTTATGATAATGATTCGCGACACATGCTTACAGAAGTAGGTATTCAGAATAAAATTCAGAATTCAATTGTTTTTAAAAAAAACCTGACAAATGCCAACAATATTCTTCTCGTTTTTACTGCAAAACCGGTAAAGATAAGTAATTTCTTTGTATTAAAAGCATTGATTATTAACCTAAGTTTGCTTTTGCTTTTACTTTTGCTTTATTTTTATTTCTCTCATCTGATTAATCATCGCCTTTCACTAAGCTATGCCCTAAATAATGCTATTCGTTCCCAGCATTTTCATCCGGTTTATCAACCTATATGGCATGCGCAACAGGGAAAGTTTTCCGGCGCAGAAGTACTGATTCGCTGGAAAACAGCAGCGCAGGAAATTATTATGCCGGATTTTTTTATTGAAGAGGCAGAGCGCTCAGGCTTAATTATTCCCATAACCTGGCAACTCATTGAACGGGCACTTTCTGAAACATCAGAGTTATTGAATGAATACCCTGATTTTCATCTTGCGTTTAACCTGTCAGCACGCCATTTTAATCACCCCTACTTCTTTTCCGAGTTTTATGGATTTTGCAAAACCAATAAAATACGTCCGCAACAACTTATACTCGAGTTAACTGAACGCGAGTTTCTTGATAAAGATAATCCGCAAATCATCAGACAAATGCAGGAATTGAAAAACTTAGGTTTTTCGATTGCCATTGATGATTTCGGTACGGGGCATGCCAGCATTAACTACCTTCAGCATTTTCCCTTTGACTATCTTAAAATCGATAAGTTATTTATCCAGGCAATCGGTACCGGCGCAATTACAGAAACGTTAAACCACGCTATTATAAACCTTGCCAATACGTTGGAATTAACCATAATTGCAGAAGGTGTTGAAACTAAAGAACAATATGATTTCCTAGTAAGTAAAGAAGTAAACTGGATGCAAGGCTGGTATTTTGCAAAGGCTATGACTCTGGATGAACTTCTGAGCTTAATTCGTTATAAGGCTAAACCATGATAAAACAAACATCAATTGCACTATTACTACTTTGCGCTGGCATCCCCGGATTTGCGGAGTCGGTGGTTAGCCAGGAAAAAAACTGGGAGTGCCGCGCTCAGGATCAGACTAAAAAGCAGTGGCTGGGAATAAGTAATTATGAATTGACTGCATTGAATAAAGCCTTTGATGCCTGTAAAAAAGAGAGCCAGTTTCCTCTAAGCTGTAAAATTTCACGGTCAAACTGCGACGGCTATGTCAACGGCAACTCGATTAGCCCTCTTTGGCAATGCACTGCCATGGATAGCGATGCACAGCCCTGGCTAAGCGTTTATTTCCGCCATCGCGATGATGCGGTTTTTTCGGCCAAAGATTATTGCCGCGGCCATAGCAATGTGCCTGAAACCTGCTATGTAAACATTGTAACCTGTAAAAATATTAATCAGCAGGACTAGTTCATGTTAAATATTGGATTGACGGGTAATATAGCCAGCGGCAAATCCACAGTGATTAATATTTTCAAATCACTTGGCGCCAATATTATCATTGCCGACAATATTGCGCGCGAATTAACCCAAATTAATGCCCCTGCCCATGAGGCAATCAAAACACACTTCGGATCTGAGGTTATTCTTGAATCAAATGAACTGAATCGGTCGGCATTACGCCAGATTATATTTGATCATCCCCAGGAGCGATTGTGGCTAGAGGCATTATTACATCCCCTCATTCGCAAAGCCATTGAAGAACGCATCAGCCATAATACTAACGCAGCTTATAACATCATTGAAATTCCCCTTTTGAAAAACAGGACAGACTACCCCTATCTGGATAGGGTTCTGGCAGTAATAGCGGATGAGGAAGTACAAATCGCCCGCGTTATTTCCCGGGATAACTGTGATGCAGTGCAAGCTCGAAAAATTATTGCATCCCAACCCAGTATTGATGACAGGAAAACCATTGCCGATGATTTGCTTGTAAATAATGGCGACCTGGAGGAATTAACAAATAATATCAAAAATTTGCATGACAAGTATTTACAATTGGCCATGCTAAAGCGATCATAGGAAAACGACTTATTTTTAATCCGATTTTAGCCATTTGAATCGGCTAAGGATAGCTTCCTACATGCAGCAAGAAACCATTACATTTCAACTGGCAACCCATTTTTTGCCCAAAATTGCTTTGCGTCTTGAATGCCTGCATCGGATTATCGATGAAGCCTGTACCGAGCATCACCCTGTTATACACCATTATGCTTTACAAAAAGTCATTGAAACCATTCACCTGATTCAGAAACCGGAATTGAAAAGCCGATTTCTCAAAGAATTAATGCGTATAGAACATAGTGTCAACAAGACCAATACGATTTCCTCGGAGCTCTATGCCCGGCTGTTTACCCAAATTCAAATCCTTTCACATACGGTAGGCCGGTTTGGAGAAGATATCCATCAGGATCCCTTTCTCCACTCAATTCGCACAGCACAGTCCAGCCAGCATCTTGACTGTGAGATTCATCCTCCGCAATTAATATTATGGATGGAATCGCATCCGGAAATACGGCAAGAGCAATTAAGCCAATGGCTAAACTCCCTACGCCTTTTACACGATACAGTGCGTATATATCTGAGTTTATTAAGAAACAGCGCTGATTATTTCCAGATCAGCCTAATCAATGGGTTTTACCAGCAACAACTCCCCCCCGCTCTTCCTGTCATTTGATTTTACTGCGCATGGAAAAATCACCGCGATTAATTCCCAAAATGCAATTAGGGCATCATGGTTTAAGCTTGAGCTTATGCGAAATGAATACCATGCGGGAAATAAGGGACAGCAATGCGAAGCTTGATATCGCGATCTGCCAGCTTTAAACTATCCTGTCATCTGTGCCAGACAACTTGCGAAACACCCCTCATTTAGACTATTCTTAAAGTATGTTATTTATTTCAAAAATATTGCATTGAGCAGTACACCCCACAATAAACATATTCACTTGCCAGCACTAACCATGGAAAGGCTTGCGAACCTGTGTGGTATTTACCACGAAAACCTTTCCCTCATTGAAAATACATTTTCTGTGTCCATTAAGACGAGACAGGATGGATTTTCATTATCTGGTCACTCACGAGAAGCGATCAATCAGGCCGGCAGCATCATTATCAATTTATATGAGATGGCAGATGAGCCGATTAGCCGCGATGATGTGCAATCCTTACTATTGATCAAGGAATCAAAAAAACATATGCATCACCCTATAAGACTAAGCAGGAAAACTATCCTGCCTCGAAATACCAAACAGGCGGAATATCTTTCCAGTATTGATACACATGATATAATTTTTGCGGTTGGCCCGGCCGGTACGGGAAAAACTTATCTGGCAGTTTCAAAAGCCATTGAAAGCTTCGAAAAAGGGGAAGTCCAACGCCTGGTTTTTGTAAGGCCAGCCGTTGAGGCAGGTGAAAAACTGGGATTTTTGCCAGGTGATTTGGTTGAGAAAGTATTACCCTATCTTCGCCCTGTCTATGATGCCCTCTATGAAATGATTGGTTTTAAAGAGGCACAGAAGCTTATTCAGAGTGACGTAATAGAAATTTTGCCTTTAGCCTTTATGCGCGGCAGGACACTTAATGAAGCATTCATTATTCTTGATGAAGCACAAAATACGACAATAATGCAAATGAAAATGTTTTTGACCCGAATGGGGTTTGGATCCAAAACGGTGATCACTGGCGATATGACCCAGGTAGACTTGCCCAAAAATGTGGATTCCGGTTTAATTCATGCAGTAAAATTATTTGAAAAACTCGACGATATTTCTATTCATACTTTTTCCAGCAGGGAAGTCGTCAGGCATCCCTTGGTATCCAAAATTGTGGATTGTTATGAGCGTCAGCAATCCGAGGATGATAGACAATGAATTATCACATTGATTTGCAGGTTGCCTGTGAAAACCCTTTACCCTTTCCAGAAGAAAAGCTCATTAACTGGGCACAATCGGCGCTGCTCGCCCATAAGGATTCTGCTGAATTAACATTGCGTTTTGTTGATTCCGATGAGATTAGGACACTGAACCAAAATTATCGTAAAAAAGACAAGCCAACCAATGTCCTGGCGTTTCCCAGCGTTATTCCTCCCCATATTGAACTTGATTTCCCTTTTCTGGGAGATGTGATTATTTGCCCGTCTGTATTGGCTGAAGAAAGCCGTGAACAGGAAAAATCACTGGAATCCCACTGGGCACACATCATTATTCATGGTGTACTCCATCTTCTTGGTTATGATCATATTGAAGCAGAAGATGAGAAACGGATGCAACAGGAGGAAATTCAATTGCTTGAGCAATTCGGTTTCAGTAATCCCTATAACGAAGAGGATAACCATCTTGAATAAAGAGGATGAAGGCGGCTCATGGTTTGTACGGCTGAAACAATTTCTTCAGGTCGAACCGCAAAATAAAGAAGAGTTGATTAGTCTTTTAAGAGATGCTCAAATCCGTTCCCTTATTGATTCAGAAACACTGGCCATGATTGAAGGGGTTATTCAATTCAGCCAAATGCGCGTCAGGGATATTATGCTGCCTAAAAAGCAGATCACTTTTATCTCGCTTAATGATGATTTTAAGAAAATCATCGAAACAGTCACCAGTTCTGGCCATTCGCGCTTCCCGGTTACGGGTGACAGTGAGGATGATATTATCGGCATTTTGCATGCTAAAGACTTATTAAGATTTCATGGTCAAACAGATGAAGAGCTCGATTTAAGCGATGTTATCCGACTGGCTACCTTCGTACCAGAAAGCAAAAGACTTGACGTATTATTGAGCGAATTTCGCAGCAATCGCAATCATATGGCATTAGTCGTTGATGAATATGGCGCTGTCAGCGGCTTTGTTACCATAGAAGATGTAATCGAACAAATCATTGGCGATATTGCTGATGAGTTTGATATTGACGAGGAAGCCTACATAAAAGCGCATGGCGATTCGCAGTATATTATTAAAGCGCATATGCCTATTGAAGAGTTCAATGAAGAACTGAATTGCAATTTCAGTGACGAAACTTATGATACCATAGGAGGTATCGTGATGGCTGGTTTTGGCTATTTGCCTAAACGCGGCGAAATAATTACCCTGGATCAATTTGAGTTTAAGGTTATTAATGCAGATGCCCGACGGATAAAGCTATTATCCTGTCTGGACAAGCGGCCACGCGATAAACATCTGGAGCAATCCTTCGCGCTGTGATTAGTATTCAGAAAAGAGACTTACAGGATTAATTAACATGAACAGTAATATCTTGATTGTTGATGACGACACTGAATTAACCGATCTATTGGAACAATATCTCGAACCGGAGGGTTTTAATGTTGTCTGTGTCCACGATGGTGAGACCGCAGTCAAAAAAGCGCTTAATCAATCCTTTGACGCTATCATTCTTGATGTCATGTTACCCAAACTCAATGGGTTTGAAGTGTTAAAAGCAATTCGGGAACATCTCGAAACGCCCGTATTAATGCTAACCGCCCGCGGGGACGATATTGATCGCATCGTAGGCCTCGAAATTGGCGCTGACGATTATTTACCGAAGCCCTGCAATCCACGCGAATTGGTTGCCCGCCTGAGAGCCATACTACGCCGTACCCAAAAAGCGCCCGTCCATCGCCCTGTTATAGAGCATCATGATATTGTTGTGGACTGCTCCAAGCGCATTGCCACGCACCATGGCAGCGTTATGGAATTAACCAATGCCGAATTTAATATATTGGAAATGCTGATTAAGTCACCTGGACAAGCCTTTTCCAAGGAAGAGCTGACCGAGTATGCGCTGGGGCGTAAATATACGGCTTACGACCGCAGTATTGATGTCCATATCAGTAACCTGCGTACCAAATTAGGAGATAACCAGGAAGGAGAACCACTCATTAAAACCGTTCGCGGTTTTGGGTACATGTTTAATGCGTAGTCTGTATTGGAAAATTTTTCTCTCTTTTTGGCTTGCTACCATTTTAATTATTATCACCACCGCCTGGGTAACCAGCGAAATCGCACAGAAATCATCAATACCGGTTCGTGAACAAG
Organism: Legionella birminghamensis; assembly: GCF_900452515.1. Classification (NCBI taxonomy): domain Bacteria; kingdom Pseudomonadati; phylum Pseudomonadota; class Gammaproteobacteria; order Legionellales; family Legionellaceae; genus Legionella; species Legionella birminghamensis. Next base: position 1,565,402 of record NZ_UGNW01000001.1, on the reverse strand, counting down.
TGTTCATGGATAGTTATGCCAATGCCGCAGTGGCCACTTTTGAGTCGGGCAAACACAGCGCTTTGAAAACCTGGCTGGCGCAAATTGGAATTGCCAGGCATATGGAACTATTTTTAATCTGCAGCACTGGTGAAATCATTGGAAATCAAACACCACCAGGAGTGGTTAAAGATATTACCAATCATCTGGTCAAAGAAGAACTCGATGACGGAATGATTAAATACGGCAACCTAATCATTGTCAGCCATGAAATCCTCTCCACATCAGGCAGAGCCTATCGTCTGGTTGCCGTCAGTGAAAAACCACTGGCCCATTTTGTACAAATACCCTGGGCAGGTCTGACTATTCGACTAACAATCGCCATTTTCATTAGCGGCCTCATCTGCTATCTGCTTTCTATTTACCTGACCCAGCCGCTTCGCTCTCTGCGCATGGCAGCCAAGTCAATTGCCACAGGTAAATTAAATACGCGCGTCGGTAGTTTTAAGGGGCATAGCCGCGACGAAATTGCAGAACTTAGCGGCGAATTTGACCGAATGGCGGAAAAACTAGAAACAATTATCCTGTCTAAAGAGCGGTTGCTGCAGGATATTTCCCATGAGTTGCGCTCCCCATTAGCCAGATTGCAGATTGCCATCGAACTCGGCCGTAAGAAAGCCCAGGGAGCGGCTGACAGCGAGTTCTGCCGCATGGAAGTAGAGTGTCTGCGTTTGAATTCTTTAATCAGTGAAATACTGCAATTTGCCCGTCTTGATAAATCAGTCGATGATCTCCATCGTACGCCCTGCAATATCAAGGAATTATTGTCGCGTATAATTGAAGATGCAAATTACGAATTTGCCGATGAAAAACCGCTGGTTACTCTGGCGGACAGCCTAGACTGCGAGTTATTTATTGATGAGCGTCTGATTCACCGGGCGATAGAAAATATCATCAGGAATGCATTGCGCTATTCGCCGCCCGATGAATCAGTTAGCGTGCATCTTGGCCTTACAGAAGGCAATTTGCTAATTGATATCTGTGACCGCGGCCCAGGAGTACCGGAAGAGCAGCTTGAGAAAATTTTCAATCCTTTCTATCGGGTCGATACCTCCAGGGAAAAGAAAACCGGTGGTTACGGCCTTGGCCTGTCAATTGCCCAGAAGGCTGTCCGTTTACATCAGGGGCAAATTAAAGCCTATAACCGAATTGGTGGCGGCTTGCAGGTAAGAATTATTCTGCCTGTAGCAACAAAGCGTTGATGTTGGGCTTTACAGCCCAACCTACCCGGGTGTATTGAAATAATCAGCGTTACCCAGTATAGTCCATCCTCTTTTTTTAGATTTTAATCGGTTGGTTAAATGAACGAAATTAATGCAAATACCCCTTCCCTGGCTGCTGCAAAAATCCGTCAAATAGTGCCAGATTTCAAGCCTGTCATTGGAATAGTATTAGGCTCTGGCTTAGGAAGTTTTGCTGAACAGATTGAAGAAGCCGTTACCATTAGCTATGACGCTTTACCCGGGTTTCCCAGTACAACGGTGAAGGGTCACAGCGGTAATCTGGTTTTGGGAAGATTGGCCGGCGTCAACGTCGCCTGTTTGCAGGGACGCGCACACAGCTATGAAGGCTTAAACCATGAGATTGTGAAGAATTACGTCCGCACTTTAAAATTACTGGGCTGTGAATATTTTCTTGCAACTAACGCTTCCGGATCGCTTCGTGAAGAGGTCGGGCCTGGGGAATTGATGCTGATAACTGACCATATTAATCTTCAACCCGGAAATCCGCTCGTTGGTCCTAACGACGATGAGTTTGGTCCGCGTTTTTTCCCCCTGGATAATGCCTATGACGAAAGCATGCGGGAAAAATTTCTTGAAATTGCAGAAAGAAGCAATATAAGTCTGCATCAGGGTGTCTACATCGCCGTGATTGGCCCGAATTATGAAACCGCTGCTGAAATTCGCGCATTCCGTATTTTAGGTGCCGATGCTGTGGGAATGTCAACCGTTCCTGAAGTGCTGGTTGCTAATCATTGCGGTATGAAAGTAGCGGTTATCGCTACAATTACGAATCATGCCACTGGTCTTGCCAGCTGCAGTCATAGCCATGATGCAGTTGTCGCTATGGCGAATCAGGCTGCTGAACGACTAAATATTCTGATTAAAGAATTCATTGCCAGCCTGACATGAGCATAAACGCTGAATTTGAAGAGTTTCTCATGGAAAGACAGGTAGTTGAAACAGAGATTTCTGCCCAGACGATTATATCCTGTATTGACTTAACTCTATTGGACAAACAGGCGACAGCAGAACAGATTCAGCAACTCCAATTAAAAGGCGAGCAGTTTAATGTTGCGGCTCTATGCATATACCCGCAGCATTTAGCCTGGCTATCAGAAAAAAACTCCTGTAAATGGGCAACAGTTCTCAACTTCCCCAGCGGAGAAGAGCCGGCAGCGATGGTAATGTCCCAGTTGGAGGATCTTCTATCCGAGTATCCCATTGATGAAATCGATTATGTCTTTCCTTATTCACTCTATTTGAATGGATACCGGGAACCGGCATTAGAACGATGCAGACAAGCCTTGGCTTTGTGCAAATATCACCGAATCCTGTTTAAAGTGATTATAGAAACTGGCGCGTTCAGATCACCGGCGATATTGTATACGCTGGCAAAGGAATTAATTGATCTGGGCTGTGATTTTTTAAAAACTTCAACCGGTAAAATTGAGGCAGGTGCAACCCCCTTATCCGCCTATACACTGCTAAAAGCCATCAAAGAATCCGGTAAACCGGTCGGTTTTAAAGCCTCAGGCGGTATTCGTAAGCCTGAAGATGCCTTTCTTTATGCAGAAATGGCTTCGCAAATGCTAGGCTCTCAAACCCTGGGGTTTAACCTATCAGAACCCCTTCAACCTCAAGCAAAGCAAGCTCCATCTCAAAGGCTTTCTCCCAGCTTCTTTAGAATTGGTGCAAGCAGTTTATTAGATGAGCTGGTCAGGCTTTGAGATAATTTCAAAAACTTAGAACCATGCCCAGCCATAAAATCAATCCATACCAGGAGTTGATTATAAATGCTTTAAAGCAGGCATTTGGAGCACGATCTGCAATCAAGTATTGCTGGTATATCAAATTGCTTCCGGCAGCCAGCCAGCACAGCAATAATACGCGATTATAAAATCCCGCACTTATAATTAAATATAACCAGCAAGTATGGAAAAGCCCTTGCAGCAAAGCGATAATCAGACGGTCGTAATCCGCAAATAAAACCGCGGTTGATTTGACCCCAATCTTTAAATCATCCTCGCGATCAGCCATTGCATACTCAGTGTCATAAGCCAGAGTCCATAGAAAATTAATAAGCAGTAAACCAATTGCAGTTTTATCAAGCGGAACCTCTGAAGCAGCGTAAGCCATCGGAATTCCCATTGAAAATGCGATCCCTAAAACGACCTGGGGCGCCTGCATAAATCGCTTGCAAAAGGGGTAAATGATCGTGATTAAAAGTGCAAACAAGGCATAATAAGTACAGGCTAACGGCAGCTGAATTAAAATCATCAAAGCTGCAAACAGCAGCAGAAATAAATAAATCAAGGCCTTTTTGAGCGGAATTTCACCTGCGGTTAAGGGTCTGTGCCGGGTTCGGCGAACATGGCAATCAATATTTCGATCTGCAATGTCATTAATCACACAGCCAGCTGCCCGCATTAAAATGGTCCCGGCAAGAAACTGCAGAAACAAAATCAATGGAGGATGCCCCTGATTGGCAAACCATAACCCCCATGCGGAGGGGCTCCATAACAATAAAATACCAACAGGTTTATCGAAACGCCCTAGTCGATAATAAGCATTCCAATTCATTTTGCAATCCTCAATAAATCAGGCAATAAAATTTCTACCAGATAAAATGGAAAATTTTCATTAATTAGAAACCGGGAATAACGTACCCAGAGAAGAGGCGCATTCTGCCGTAATTCAGGAGTCATCCAATGGTACTCCTGACTGTTTTTATCAATAAAATAATGGCTTAAACAGTCTCGCTTAACGACTGGATTGTTAAATACCATCTGTCCAAGTGATTCAGTTTTAAGCCGCTCGAAAAAAACCATATTTTGATCGAAGGTTGACAGAGGGATTACAGAACGGGCAAACCAGCAATATTGATCTTGCGAGGCCATCAATACATCACGATGAATTACATTTTTCTCACAAATACCGAGAAAAAATCGGTCCCACCAATTGCAATTTGTTTTGATTTGCTGAATCAGTTTCAAGCGGGCTTCGCCCGTCTCATGCTGTAATTTTTCAGTTAATGCCGTCTTGTGGGTTAGCCAGGAAGTCCATTCAGGGGACGGCATCAGGCTTTGTTCCTGAACCATGGGAGATAATCTCATTCAAAATTTACGATAGTATACCATAAGAAAAAACAAGTTACTGGCAGGCAGTCCGACTGATGCTTAGTCTTCCACTGGCAGACACATTCAAGGCGCGCGCATTGTTTCCCTTGCAACCAATTGCCGTAACCGAAAGATTCATTTCGCCACTGGAAACAAAACCCATGCTATCGTAGCTGACAATATTGGAATTGGCATTAACCTGAGTGCCACTGGGTAACGCTTCATTCACTTTGACCAAATCATTATTGCTGTCAATCAGATTGTTGTTATTGGCATCTACAAACACAATCCAACCCTGAGCCCATTGCGTTGCTGAACCACAGGCCGTTAAAGACGCATTTCCCGCTGAGCACACCGACACGCGCACCCCTCTTTTAATGGCCTCCATTCGAGCAAAATTCAAACTGGCTGACAAGCGGTTTACCATGGCTACTACTTTATTATTTTGAATTAAAGAATAATATCCCGGGACTGCCACCGAGATAAAAATTGCAGCGATACAGAGTGTCACAATCAGTTCAGTCAGCGTAAATCCTTTTTCTTTCATAATGATTCATACTAATTACTATTTTATAATTATATCATAGGGGATGGGGCGCAGATTCAGCTCCCAAATCCCTGATTCTTCCCAGACGATTAATGATTACATCTATTCCCTGCGTTTCTGAGCTAAGCTCAAATCGTCCGCTAGCTACGGCTTGCATGGGAGTGGCTGCAAAGACAAGATACTGGCTGGATTGGAATCCATGCCATTTGATTGCAATGTTTCGGCAATTCCAATGCCATTGATGCTGTAACAGATTAGTTTCAAACTGATGCGAAGCATTATCAAAGAAGAGAACCATCCCTTTTGACCAATCGCCGCTGTCAGGCTCCGCACGTAATGCCAGTGGCTTCCCTGAAAGCAGGGCCTGGTTTCTGGCAAAATGAAGTGCTAGTATGAGTTGTTGTTTGCATGCCTTAAGGCGTATCTGTTGGTCATTGCTTTTTAGCAGAGGGGATACAATTGTCATTAATATTAAAATGATTGTTAAACAAATCATGCTTTCAACTAAGGTAAACCCTCTAAAGCGGATAACAGGGATACGACCTAACATAGTAATGTTTTCAATTGCAGCAGATCGCTGTACGCTTTCTTTTTATCCAGCGGTTTTCTTAGCAGATAGGCAGGGTGGTAGCTGACAATACAAGGTGTATTCTCATAATAATGCGTGTTCGAACGCATTTGCGCCATACTGGCATTATTCTTTAATAGGAATTGACCGGCGAAACGACCTACTGCCAATAAAGCCGCAGGTTTAACCAACGCGATTTGTCTGCTTAAATATTGGCTGCATTTGACAATTTCTTCGCCGCTGGGATCCCGGTTATCCGGGGGACGACATTTTAATACATTGGCAATATAAACATCTTCCTCTGCAAAACCAATGCTTTTTAACATTTGATCCAGTAAGCCCCCCGCCCTGCCAACAAAGGGTTTTCCCTGCTGATCCTCATGATAACCAGGCGCTTCACCAATAACCATTAGTTTCGCTTTGGGATTACCACGCGCAAAAACCGTCTGTGTTCGCGTTTTGCATAAACCGCATTTTTGACAGGAAGCAACCTCCTGGCAAAGACGGTCCAAATCATCAAAGTCCGGTTGCTGACCGGACCCCGCAGTTCGTTCCTGCCAAAGTTCAATGCCCATCTGTTGCAAATAGTAATGCTGTAATTCTTTATTCATGGATAAAACAAATGCGGTTATTCCTGTAAATTGTGCCAGATCAGCGACCGAATTGCGAGAATGAGTTGTAGGCTGGGGTGTAAAGCCCAGCCAAATTTACGTCAGCCTGTTCAAGCACTCATTGTGTAACCACAGCCCTGCTCATACCAGCTATCGACGGGAATGTCCTTTCTGACTGAATGAAGATACCATTTATCCATGCAAGCGTCTTTCTCTTTTGGCTCATCGTAAACAATATCCTGAAGGGGTTCTTCACCGATTTTTAATGATTCACAGAGCGCTGCCAATGCATCCCAAGCCTTTTGTTCACAAATTTTGAGTATGCGATTCACCTGATGCGGCAAAAGATTCCAGCAATCGAACAGCGCATGATGATTTAATTCTTTCTTATAGGACAGTACTTTTTCAAGTATTTTAAACTGTCTGCACAATTCCTCGATATTTTTTTGCGTCTGATTTTTTAGTAACTCCACAAATATATGAAACAGGATATGCGTTTTGCCTTTTATCTGGCTTAAACTCTGAAGACAGCGCAAAGGTGAATGAATGGTATTTGCATGACGTCCATCCTTATATAATTTCAAATCACTGCTCTTATTTATCCATTCATAAGGGATTTCTAAAAAAATCGGATAAATGGCTTGAAAAATGCGCATATTGGTTTTTACTGCTTTTTTTTCAATGACTTTGGGAAGCTGATTATCAAACAACCCCCCCTTATTTTTGTCCGACCTGGACGACTCTTCCTTTTTATTTTCGGAAGAATTGAAATACATGCGCCTCAATTGTTCGATTTTCTCTTCGCTGATGCCCCGTGACAATCCGAGTTTTGCTAAGGCTTCAAACCAATCGCGGTGTCCTCGGTAGCAACTATAATAAATCGCTTCATCTATACCTGAAAATTTGACATGTAAATACTCTGCATTGCGCGCGCCCTTCTCAGAAATCTGGTAATGACTATCGATATACCGTTTAGCTGCCTTATAGCCTTTCTCTAATAATTTTTCCTGATCTTCGGCACAAATATCAAATTGTGTGGCGCTGACATTCCCAATAGGAATTAATACCGTCTGTCCGCTGTAATGTAACAGCTTCAGACGATCTCTTTCCCATCCACTCACCGGATCACGAACCCCAGTCAATAAACCGTAAATCCAGTTCCAGAGAAAATTTTCGCGATATACTCTATGAACCAGCTTATTCAGGATACTGCGCTCCGGCCCATTATCAAATTGAAAGGCAACGAGCTTTAAGCAATTATCATAATCTGACTTCAGAAAAGTAGATTTATCATCGCTAAAGGCTTCAGTTGGCAGATTACTTAAAATACCGCCATCATTGTATGTGTTTCCATCCGGTAATAATGTAGGCTTGAATACAATTGGGAAACTGGAAGACATAGCACCTGCTTTGCTTACTTCTTTCTGCGGTGAATGACCATATGAAAAATAGACTGTTTTTCTTTTTTCCTTGTTGGTTGCTGTAACGATTAACTCATCCCCTAAACAGCATTTTGGGTATGCTTGTTTTAAGCGTTTTAACGATTCAAAGGTGATGACTCCAGGTTCATAAACCAGACTGCGTAATTCTTTTGCTGCTTCCTTGCCAGCAATCGTCTCATACTCGGATAGAATCTGATTCACTTTTTTGATGATCATAAAATCAAGGGCCGCTTTCAGGGCATCCGTGTCCGAGATGCCTGAACTATCAATGTTATAATGAACAATATTCTCCTCTTTAAAACTCTTGAAAAAGCCAAAAATTTCGACCCAGGAATAGCCCAGATAGCACAATATTGCCATGATTGCACCGGCAGAACTGCCTGCAAATTTGCTCGGTTGGATACCGCTCTCCTGGAAGGCCTTATAAGCTCCCACATGAGCGAAAATCTTGGCGCCACCGCCACAGAATACCATCGTATCAATTTCAGGACGCTTCTCCATGATTAATATCTCACCGGTATGCGCCTGCTGCAGAACCTCAGCATTTTCCTTTTTGAGGATAGAATGGAAATTGTTTTGAGCCTTGCTTTTCCATTCCTTTTTTTTCTTAAAAAATGAATTAGTCCATTCCCAAACTCGCTGATACCAGGCTGGTGGAGTAATAAAACGTTCAACTTTGCGGTGTTCATACATAGCCTTCATGCGCTTTTTAGGCTGTTTTACTTCAATTGAAAACGGATGGGGCTGATTTAATATTGAATCATAGTCCTGATTTTCAATGTCCAGCTCAAGCAAGCTTCCTACCATCTCATCAGTTAGCTGAACACGCTTGGTGTTTAGCAAAGGCTCTTCCTGGGCATCGCCTGCCTGATGATATTTGTTTGCTTGAGTCTCGATACAAAATTGATTCAAACCAACCAGAAGACCATGTTTTCCCTTGCAGATTTCAATCCCATTCAGCTGATAATCAAAAGTAAGTTCTACTGGTGCTAAAGGCCATTGATAGGATTTTTTTCGATAAAATACCCAGTTAACAATTCTTCCCCACCAACTTAGACCCACCTCAGCGGTATATCCACGATAATCAGTCGTTGCAGAACTGCTTAAAAAAGCGCGATGCGCGTTATTCGCCTGAGATTTCCAAAGCCAGTGATTAAATTTTTTACGTGCTGTTTCAGTTAGCCCATTAAAATCAATAACAAATTTTTCTTCATCAAACACATAATCGGCCAAAGAAAACTGCTTGTCCGGCGGTTGTCCATTGATTCGCAGCCATCCATAATAAACGGTAAGTACAAGTTTCCTTAGTAATTGGCTATTAGGATGAAAAACACTGTTCTGAGAAATTAACTCCTTTAATACCTGCTCTTTTGGCATAGAGTAATCCTTTACTTAAAATGGAGTTCGAAATCAATTCATGTTGCATCGAACAGATAAATCCGTAAACATTAACAGAGAGGCGTCAGGTTCTGCCAATCCTGACCAGTTGCTAAACTGCTTATCTAATTTTATAACTAGCATATTTTTTATAAGAAATGAATAGTATGACGGTGAATTTGATTAGGAATGTAGTCCCGAGAAGTGCAATACATCACGACTAAGTTTGTAATCTTTTGATGCACTGCACATATCAATGCTAAGTTAATGATTGTAAAATTGCCTTTACCACTCTAGCAGGTTCAGCGGCTTTAGTTACAGGACGTCCCACAACCAGGAAATCACTACCCAATTGGATTGCCTCAACTGGCGTTACCACCCTGCTTTGATCATCATGAGAATTTGACGCTAATCGGATACCTGGCGTCACTGTTAGAAAAGACTCACCGCAAATCTGCTTTATCTGCGGCACTTCAAAGGCAGAACACACTACCCCGTCCAAGCCTGCTGCACAAGCCATACTAGCCAAACGCTGAACATGGCGTTCGATTGACTCTGAAACACCCAGAGTTGAAAACGATTGCTCATTCATACTCGTAAGTACCGTCACTGCAATCAATAAAGGCTTGATTCGGCTACCTTCCAATGCGTCTCTTGCCGCCACCATCATTTGGCTGCCACCACTGGCATGTACATTAATCATCCACACACCCAATTGCGCGGCTGAACGGCAAGCTTGCGCAACAGTATTGGGAATATCATGAAATTTCAGATCAAGGAAGACCTTATAGCCCTTATCAACCAATAGACTGACGAAATCCGTACCCAGCAATGTGAACATTTCACTGCCTACTTTGAGGGCACATTGGGAAGGATCCAGCTGTTCAACCAGATCCAGGGCATCCTGTTTCTCAGCAAAATCCAGTGCAATAATTAATTTGGACATGCTTATACAGCCACTTCCGTACTCTGTTGCAGGGCAGCTTTTACAGCATCAGCCACTTCTTCCTGCTCTTTGGATGTCAGATAAGGATGCATAGGTAAGCTTACCACCCGTTCGCTGGTGCGTTCTGCAATCGGCATATCCCCTTTTTTGTAGTTTAAAAAGGCAAGTGCGGGTTGCTGATGCATGGCAATTGGATAATGCACGGCCGTTGGGATCCCCTGTTTTTGCATATTCGCTTGAAATTGATTGCGATCCTCAACTTCAATTGTGAATTGCGCATACACGCTGGTGTTTTCAGCAGACAATTGCGGTGTACGAACATAATCAGCAAGTAATGAGACATAACGCTGCGCTACCTGCTGTCTAAGGCGTATCTCATTGGGGAACAGTTTCATTTTTTCAATTAAAATGGCGGCTTGAATTGTATCCATCCTGCCATTAATGCCAATACGTCGATGGTTATAACGCGTGTTCTGTCCATGGTTGCGAATTTCAATCAATCGCTCAGCCAGGATATCATCATCGGTAAAGCAAGCCCCTGAGTCGCCATAGCCACCTAAAGGCTTAGAAGGAAAGAAGCTGGTGCAGCCGATTGTTGATAATGCACAGGAATATTGACCATGGTGAGTTGCGCCAAAACTTTGAGCAGCATCTTCAATCACCGCCAGTCCATGGCGCTTTGCAATGGCATTAATTGCAGTTAAATCGGCACATTGGCCGTACAGGCTAACTGGCATAATTGCTTTTGTACGCGGAGTAATTACCGCTTCAATTTTTTGTGGATCGATATTGTAAGTCAGGGGATCGATATCAACGAACACCGGTTTAGCCTGACACAATGTAATGACTTCAGCAGTAGCAAAAAAGCTGAATGGGCTGGTAATGACTTCGTCACCTGGCTCAATTTCAAGCGCCATTAAGGCCATCAGTAATGCATCCGTACCGCTTGCATTCACAATTGCATGCTTTACTCCGAGAAAATCAGCCAATTTTCTTTCTAATTGGGCAATCTCAGGCCCCATAATATACTGTCCATGATTTAACACCGCATGAATACCTCTTAAAATATCGGCTTCGATGAGCTGATATTGCTTTTTTAAATCAATAAATTGCATAATGCTCTCAGTAATTTTTATTCATATTAGGACCTGCTGCGGATACAGCTAATCACCTTCCAAACCATGAACAGGCTTCATTCTACCCCACTGTTTACAACTTGGGCAATGCCAGTGGAGATGCTTCCCCCCAAAACCACAATGACCACAACGATAGACGGGCTTATTATCAAGAAATTTGCTCGTGATATCATATAACATTTGTAATTTGTCGCGTACTTTACCATGGGCTGTTTCAAGATGCCAAAAAATTAATCGATTTATACCCCGGATTGATGGATAACTGCCCAGCTTTTCGGATACAAAATCAATGGCAGAATCCATCTCTTTAGTATTCCTTAAATATTCTGCAATAACGAAAATGGTTGAAGCACGGGGATGATTTTCAAGTGTATGTTGAAGGAATTCAACACATTCATCCATAGCACCCAATTCTTTATGGCATATCACCAAAGGCTCAATGATCTCAGTGATAAACTCGGGATCCTGTTGCGGCACCCGTTTTAAAGATCGAATTGCCTGCTTATAGCGTCCATACTTCATGTCCAAGGAAGCTTGCAATAGGCTGGCCCTAACTGACATCTTGTCAATCGCTAAGGCCTGCCTGGTCGCATTCTGCGCTTTTTCAATGGCGTTATCCTTCAGCGCCTGCGCAGCTATTTCGCAATAATAATGGGCGGCCTGCGCGTGAAAGCTTTGGCCAGTCGAAACTTCCAGTTTTTTGATGGTATCCAGTGCGCTTTCCCAGGCTTTTTCCTGCTGATAAATGGCAAGCAAGCCCTGTAAACTGCAAACCTCTTTGCTTCCGCCTAACTCCACCACTTCGAGAAAAATACGTTCGGCACGGTCAAACACACCCGCACTCATATAATCCTGGCCCAATGCCAGTAAGGCCTGTTTGCGATCAGCTAGACTTAACTGCGGTCTGGCAATCAGGTTCTGGTGAATTCTGATGGCCCTGTCAACTTCACCGCGACGGCGGAAAAGACTGCCCAAAGCAAGATGGGTTTCCACAGTTTCACTGTCTATTTCCAGCAGTTTAATAAAAATGTCTACTGCCTTATCCGGCTGTTCATTAAGAAGATAATTTAATCCAACGACATATTCCCGGGAGAGTTTGTTGTTTTGCTCGGATTTCTTACCTGAATAGTTACGGCTTGCAACCCACCAACCGGACCAGGCAGCAGCAGGCAATAACAAGGGCCATAAGTTAATCATTAACACGCTCCATTAATTCACAAAGTCCTGGATTTTAAAGACAAGTGCTGCATTCAAAATACGTTGTTTCAGAACGATGGCAATAGACTATCAAATTCAGCCCAATTAAAAAACCTTCTTAAAAGGCAAATTTAACGGTAGAACTTGCTACTTCCTTATTTATAATGTTCCCTTCTGGAGGATCGATAAGCCAGTTATAGAGCAAGCGGCCCAAGGCCCTAAATGGTGCTATGTTTCCTCATCCATAAGATTACCCTCCAATAGGCTTTGATATGATTTTTGGAGGGCATTAACTATACCGAAGCATACAATACTCAGCAGTACTTTAAATTGCCTAGTGTTGATCTTTAAGAGGAATATCCCGCAGGTTCTTGATTTCCTTCTCAGTGAGCCTGAGTTGACTGCGCATTTTTGATAGTTCAACTTTCAGACGCCAATATTTGCCCAATGCAAGGAAAAAACCAATAATAAGCCCTAAAGCAAGCATTATCGCCATTAATACAGCTATTGGCATGGTAAAAGTCTTCACATACAAATTGATCGGTACGGAACTCGCATTTAGAGCTGCAAATGTCACACCTACAATTATCAGAATTAAATAAACAAAAAACATAAGTAAACGCATTTTATTTACCTTCCTATGCAAACGATGCATCAATTTACGAAATATTATCATCCCTCGCAGGAGGACAATTCAATTCTTAGCATGGAACATATTAAACCCTGACCTAAGAATTGTAAAAATAAAAAAAAAGCGTAGATAAACTACGCTTTTTTACTGACACAAAGAATTAATCTTTGGTTGCCATTTTTTCTTTGAGTAAGTCACCGAGAGTTGTTGAAGCAACTTCTCCACTTCTGGAGTATTTCTTGATAGCTTCAGCTTGCTCTTGAGCATCTTTTGCTTTGACAGAAAGGGCAATGCTGCGATTTTTCTTATCAATATTGACAATTTTCGCTTCTATTTCATCGCCTTCCTTGCAGATATGGCTAGCATCATCTACACGGTCTTCAGATAATTCATTAGCGCGGATTGTGCCATAAATTTCTGGAGCCAATTCTACAGTTACATTTTTGGCATCGACAGCAGTAACACGTCCTTTAACAACACTGCCTTTGGTGAACTCATCAACAAAGGTTGAGAAGTTATCACTTTCAAGTTGTTTCAGACCCAGAGAAATACGCTCTCTTTCTGCATCAATGGCCAGGATAACTGCTTCCAGCTCTTGACCTTTCTTGAATTGCTTGACCGCTTCTTCACCAGGAATAGTCCAGGATATATCAGAAAGGTGAACCAATCCATCAATGTCGCCGTCCAGTCCAATGAAGATTCCAAAGTCAGTGATAGAACGGATTTTACCGCTAACTTTCTGGCCTTTGCTGTGGGATTGGGAGAACTGATGCCAGGGATTACCCACGCATTGTTTCATACCCAGAGAAATGCGGCGTCTTTCTTCATCAATTTCAAGAACCATAACATCCACTACGTCGCCCATGGAAACGACTTTGCTTGGGTGAACGTTTTTGTTAGTCCAATCCATTTCAGACATGTGAACAAGACCTTCAACGCCTTCTTCAATTTCAACAAAACAGCCATAATCGGTAATGTTAGTGACTTTACCTTGTAATTTTTTGCCGACAGGATAACGATCAACCAAATCAACCCAGGGATCATTGCCTAATTGTTTCATGCCTAAAGAGACACGATTACGTTCGCTGTCAAAGCTTAATACTTTAACCTTAACATCCTGGCCTACAGTTAATACTTCAGCTGGATGTTTGACACGTTTCCAGGAAATATCGGTAATATGCAGAAGCCCATCAATACCGCCGAGATCAATGAATGCACCGTAGTCAGTAAGATTTTTAACGATACCGTTAAGGATTTGGCCATCATGTAAGGACTCAAGTAATGCTTGTCGATCAGCACTGCTTTCTTCTTCGACAACAGCACGACGAGAAACAACAATATTATTGCGCTTCAGGTCCATTTTAATGACTTTAAATTCTAATTCTTTGCCTTCAAGGTAAGAAGGATCGCGGACAGGTCTGACGTCAACCAAAGAACCTGGTAAAAATGCGCGAATTGTTCCAATTTCAACTGTGAAGCCGCCTTTTACTTTGCCTGAAATCAAACCGGTAACAGTTTCATTGTTTTCATGACATTTTGACAGCTTGCGCCAGGCTTCCTGACGTTTGGCCTTTTCTCTTGATAACAGGGTTTCGCCGTAGCCGTCTTCCACTGAATCGAGGGCAACTTCAACAGTATCACCGATGTTGATTTCCAATTGACCATTTTTATCATGGAACTCTTCAACAGCAACAATACCTTCGGACTTCAAACCAGCATTCAATGTGACAAAATCATCATCTATATCAATGACTTTGGCAGTTATAATTGCGCCAGGGTAAAATTGGGCACCAGCGATGCTTTGTTCGAATAATTCTTTGAAACTTTCAGACATGTTAATAAACTCTTTAGTAAAAAAATGGAAGCGTAATTTCCAGATTACTCTTCCCCCCATACAAACACGTTTGCAAACAATCTACAAACATTGGACTAAGCATAAGCAGCTTTTCGCGAATATGCAAATTATTCCTGCTCTGCTTATTATCGAAAGAACGAATGCCCGTCTATCAATTTTAAAACATTATTAAAGACTTGTACAATCGTTAATCCAGTTGTATCGATTAACACTGCATCCGCTGCAGGTTTTAATGGTGCATGAACCCGTTTTGCATCGCGATCATCACGTTGAGCCAACTCTTCGATAACTTGGGCGAGGCTAACATCAATTCCAGCATCTTTCAACTGATTGTAGCGTCGTTTCGCTCTTTCTTCTGCTGAAGCAAACAAAAATATTTTAAGAATGGCCTCTGGAAAGATAACGGTGCCCATATCACGTCCATCAGTGACCAGGCCGGGGGCTGTTGCGAAAGCACGTTGCCTTTCAAGTAAAGCCGCCCGTATTTCTGGAATAACTGCAATCACTGAGGCATCCTGCCCACACTGTTCACTGCGAATGGCCTCAAAAACATTTTTCCCGTCAAGCACAACCTGTTGCTCTTCAGCATCCATTTCAAATTTTACATTCAGTTGATTGGCAAGATTAACCATCGCGTCTGTGTCAGAAAAAGCGATTCCCTTTAATCGCACTGCATAGGCAAGCACACGGTAGATGGCGCCGCTATCCAATACATGCCAGTTCAAATGTTTAGCGACCATATGACATATGGTTCCCTTGCCTGTTCCGCTAGGTCCATCAATGGTTATTACAGGCGCTTTTTTCTCACTCGTCATTATGTACCTCTTGGATATTTAACTGTAGGGCCTGCGCCGTTTTGACGAAATCAGGGAAGGAAGTCGCCACATTTTTGCAATCTCTGATAACAATGCTGTCTTTTGCAACTGCCCCTGCAATCGCAAATGCCATTGCTATGCGATGATCGCCATGACTATTTACCTCTCCTCCTTCAAGACGTCCACCTTTAATAAATATGCCGTCTTCGAATGCATGCGCGCAAATCCCCAGCCGGTTTAATCCTTCTACCATAGCCCCTATCCGGTCACTTTCCTTGCTGCGCAGCTCTTTAGCACCATGCAGGCGCGTCTGCCCTGCAGCACAGGCCGCTGCGATAAATATGACAGGGAACTCGTCTATCGCCATGGGGACTAATTCCATTGGGATATCAATACCCTCAAGCGGTGCATGTCGAATATACAAGTCGGCTACCAGTTCCTCACCAAACAGGCGCTTATTACTTTGTTCAATATGAGCGCCCATTTGATTGAGGATCTGAATGATCCCGGTGCGGGTTGGATTAATTCCTACATTGCGAACAAGGATCTCAGCACCGGGAATCAGGGTGGCAGCTACAATGAAAAATGCGGCAGACGAGATGTCACCCGGAACCATAATATCGGTAGCGATACATTCACTCTCTGAGTTTATCGTTATGTGATGGCCGCATTTCTGTATGGGATAAGAAAAAGTAGTCAGCATTCGCTCGGTGTGATCACGGGTAAATCCAGGTTCTGTAACAGTAGTCTCCCCTTTTGCATACATGCCAGCCAGGAGCAGGCAGGACTTAACCTGTGCGCTTGCTTCAGGCATCACATAATGAATTCCTTTTAGCTCATGATTACCGTTAATCATTAAGGGCGGCCTGCCGTGTTCAGTAACGATATCAGCACCCATTTGAGTCAAGGGCCGGCTTACTCTTTCCATTGGGCGTCGGAGAAGGCTCTCATCACCTGTCAATATGCTGTTGAACGGCTGTGCTGCCAGCAATCCGGCCAGGAGGCGTATACTGGTTCCAGAATTGCCGCAATCGATTAGCTGCTTAGGATCAGAAAGACCATATTTTCCTTTTCCGTGGATAATCACCTTATTTTCGAATGGCCCCTCAATTTCAATGCCCATCAGGCGAAATGCCTTTAAGGTTGCGAGGCAATCCTCACCTTGAAGAAAATTTTGAATAGTTGTAGTCCCTTTGGCAATGGAGCCAAGGATAATTGCGCGATGTGAAATAGATTTGTCACCGGGAACCGATATATCGCCATTAATGGCAGCAACCGGGGTACTAATAAAACTACTGCTAACGTTCATTTTTATGTTCCTTGGCAAATCTGGCCATAAAATCAATCAATTTCTCTACAGCGGCAACGGGCATGGAATTATACATACTTGCTCTTAAACCACCTACTGTGCGATGGCCTGCCAAGGCAAGCAAATCGTCATTTTTGGCGGCTGCAAGGAATTCGTTTTCCAGATGGGAAGCAGCAAGATTAAAACAAACATTCAATAAAGAGCGGTTTTCTTTTTTAATTTTACAATAATAAAAGTCGGAGGAGTCAATGAAGTCATATAATAATTGGGATTTCATGCAGTTTAATTGATGTAAAGCACCAACACCTCCCTGCCCTTTGATCCATTGAAACATTTTGAGCGCCAGATAACAGTTAAAGGTTGGCGGTGTAGCATACATAGAGCGGGTGGAGGTGAATGTTCGATAATCCAGCATAGTTGGGATTGTTAGACTATTGATTTGCTGAATCAAATCATCTCTCACGATGACCAGCGTTAAACCTGCATTGGCTATGTTCTTCTGTGCGCCAGCGAAGATCATTCCATAATCATTGATATTAATGGGTTCGCTTAGCAGACAGGAGGTCATGTCTGCTATTAAGTGAATATCATTGAATTTTGGAAGTTCGGCAAAGCGCAAGCCATTCACTGTTTCATTCGGTGTGTAATACAGATAGCTTGTGTCAGGTAAAATTTCCCAACCTGAGCGCCCAGGAATGGCAGTATAGTCTTTATCCGCTTGGCACACGCTATAAGCATTACTTAAACGACAGGCCTCTTCATAAGCCATTTCCGACCAGATCCCTGTTTGTAAATAGCCGGCCTTTCTGTCTCCTGACAGGAAATTAAGTGGAATCATGCCAAATTGGGTACGAGCCGCACCAGCGATAAATAACACATGGTAGTGATCTGGAATCGCAAGCAATTCTCTTAGAAGGGTTTCTGCCTCTTCCATGATTTGAGTAAACTCTTTGGTTCGATGCCCAATCTCCATCACCGACATGCCGGTATTGTTCCAGTCTAATAACTCAGCCTGGACCTCCGTCAGTATCGCTTCAGGGAGCATTGCGGGGCCTGCCCCAAAGTTGTACCCCCTACTCATCGGAATCATCCATTTCAAAATCCTCGGCATCGCTATCGCCTTCGGCCACACCCAGATCTTCTATGCGCTGCATACCAACGACATGCTCGCCGGAAGTGACATTAATCAGGCGGACTCCTTGCGTGTTCCTGCCTATGATCGATAGCTCATCAACCCTGAAACGCACCAGCGTTCCCTTGTCAGTGATCAGCATCGCCTCATCACCGTCACTCACTTGTAAAGCCCTGACCACCTTGCCATTACGCTCATTGACCTGGATGGAAATAACCCCCTGGCCGCCGCGTCCTGATATGCGGTATTCTTCGACGTCAGTCCGCTTTCCATAGCCATTTTCTGTAGCCGTCAGAATCGTTCCTTCCGGTTTTGCGACAACCAGTGAAATGACTGATTGGCCTTCCCCTAATCTTATTCCGCGCACGCCACGGGCTGTACGGCCCATTGGCCTGATCAACTTTTCATCAAATCGGATCACTTTTCCAGCATCAGTAAAGAGCATGATGTCTTTGCTGCCATCAGTGATATCTACACCGACCAGCCGATCATTTTCGTCGAGGTCCACTGCAATAATTCCGCTAGCCCGAGGCCTGCTAAATGCATCAAGGGACACTTTCTTAACCGTTCCGAAGCGGGTAGCCATGAATACGAAATAGCCTTCATTAAACTCTCTTACAGGCAACATGGCATTGATGGATTCATCCTCAGCCAGCGGTAAAATATTTACAATGGGTTTTCCGCGGGATATACGGCTGGCGAGCGGCAACTGATAAGCCTTCAACCAATACAATTTACCGTGATTTGAGAAACAAAGCAGCGTGTCATGTGTACTTGCAATGACCAGACGTTCAATAAAATCTTCATCCTTGACATTCGTCGCCGACTTACCTTTTCCACCACGTCTTTGCGCCTGATAGGCAGAAATCGGTTGATACTTCACATAGCCCTGATGAGATAAAGTAACAACAACATCTTCTTCCGTAATCAAATCTTCAATAGTTAAATCTTCCTGGGATGCAGTAATCTCAGTACGGCGGGCATCACCAAATTGGGATTTGATTTCAATTAGCTCATCCTTAATAACCTGCATTAAGCGTTCAGGAGAGGCAAGAATGTCCATTAAATCCTTGATTTGTTTGAGCAGCTCCTCAAACTCGTTAATAATTTTTTCCTGCTCCAGGGCGGTTAAACGATGCAATCTCAGTTCTAGAATTGCCTGTGCCTGGGCGGGTGACAATCGGTATCCACTGGCATCAAGGCCAAATCCTGGCGGCAGATCATCAGGGCGACAGGCATCACTGCCTGCTTTTTCAAGCATGGCCTTGACTAATCCTGGCTGCCACTCCCGGGCCAGCAACGCGTCTTTGGCATCCTGCGGCGTAGGTGATTTTTTGATGAGCTCAATCATTTCATCAATATTAGCCAGGGCAATACCCAAACCTTCTAATAAATGGGCACGGTTTCTGGCTTTCTTCAATTCGAAGATGGTACGTCTTGTAACTACTTCCCGACGGTGTTTGATAAAATATTCAAGGATCTGCTTTAAATTCAGTGTGCGCGGCTGACCATCAACCAGTGCCACCATATTGATACCAAATACATTTTGCATTTGGGTATGGGCATACAAATTATTCAAAACTACTTCAGCCACTTCACCACGCTTCAGTTCGATAACAACACGCATACCTTGCTTGTCAGACTCGTCGCGAAGCCCGGAAATTCCCTCAATTTTTTTGTCGCGCACGAGCTCGGCAATTTTTTCAACCAGACGCGCTTTATTCACCTGATAAGGCAACTCATTGATAATGATAGCCTGGCGGCCAGAATGACTGTCCGTCTCAATTTCAGTTCTTGCCCGAATTGAAATTCGGCCACGGCCGGTTCGATAAGCCTCCAGAATACCGGCTTTACCATTGATAATTGCAGCGGTTGGAAAGTCAGGGCCGGGTATGTAACCCATTATGTCTTCAAGCGTTAAATCGGGCTCTGCAACCAGTGCAATACAGGCATTCACGACTTCAGTCAGATTATGGGGCGGAATATTCGTTGCCATACCGACTGCGATACCTGATGAACCATTAATCAGTAAGTTGGGAATACGTGAGGGCAGAACAACAGGGGCAAACTCGGTCTCGTCATAGTTAGGACTGAAATCAACCGTTTCCTTTTCCAGATCTGCTAACAGTGCATGAGCCACTTTTGACATACGCACTTCGGTGTATCGCATGGCAGCTGCCATATCGCCATCGACTGATCCAAAGTTACCTTGTCCGTCAATCAGCATATAACGCATGGAGAACGGTTGCGCCATACGTACTATCGTATCATAAACAGCGGTATCCCCATGCGGATGGTATTTACCAATCACATCCCCCACAACACGAGCGGATTTTTTATAAGGTTTATTCCAGTCATTTCCCAATTCACTCATGGCAAACAGGACACGTCGGTGAACGGGTTTTAAACCATCGCGTACATCTGGCAAGGCACGGCCGACAATAACGCTCATGGCATAGTCGAGATAAGACTGTTTGAGCTCGTCTTCTATGTTGACCGGGATGATTTCTTTTGCTGAATTGATCATAGCTAACTGGCGTCCTTCTGCATCACTCAAAATAAACCACGAATTATACCACAGAGAGCCACCCAAATGAATAAAAATGCCTTTGCTGCCACAGATATGCGCTATCGATTTTTTTTTAGGTTATGCTTTTAGTAGTAGGGGCAATTCAATTTTGATTAAAACCCTGTGAAGAATAATCAAACTGTTTCATACTAAATCATAACACAAGGCGAAATGATAAATTGACTCAACCCTGGCATTTTTATATAGTTCTGCGCTTAATGCAGCGCTGGCTGTCAACAATTTATGAGGAGACGCGATGACAGAAAAAACCGCACAACTTTGTATTGACGGCCTGGAGCCTATTGAATTACCGATATTAAAGCCAACTATTGGCAATGATGTCATTGATATCAATAAATTAGGTGAAGCAGGATATTTTACTTACGATCCAGGTTTTGTCTCCACTGCTTCCTGCGAATCGAAAATTACTTATATTGATGGAGACAAAGGGATTTTGCTGTATCGTGGATACCCCATCGAGCAACTCGCAGAGAAGAAAGACTTTCTCGACACCTGCTATTTGTTAATGAATGGTCAATTGCCCAATCCAGGTGAAAAAACCAACTTTGTTAATTTGATTAATAATCACACGATGGTCCATCAGCAAATGTATAACTTTCTGAATGGATTTCGTCGTGATGCACACCCAATGGCGATTATGGTCGGCATCGTAGGTGCTTTGTCAGCCTTTTACCATGATTCAATGGATTTGAATAACCAGCAGGATCGGTATATTTCTGCTATTCGCCTGATTGCAAAAATGCCTACTATGGCAGCGATGAGCTATAAGTATTCCATTGGCCAGCCTTACATGTATCCTCAAAACAAAATGTCTTATTCAGAAAACTTTCTGCATATGATGTTTGGGGTGCCCTCTGAAGATATTACGCCTGATCCGGTTATCGTTGATGCAATGGATAAAATCTTTATTCTTCATGCGGATCATGAGCAAAATGCCTCAACCTCAACCGTACGTTTAGCCGGATCAACCGGAGCCAATCCATTCGCCTGTATTTCTGCCGGGATTGGTGCACTGTGGGGACCTGCCCATGGCGGCGCTAATGAAGCCTGTCTGAATATGCTCAAAGAAATTGGTGATGTAAAAAATATCAATCATTTCATCAAGCGCGCTAAAGACAAGGATGATCCCTTCCGCTTGATGGGCTTTGGCCATCGGGTTTACAAAAGCTATGATCCGCGCGCCAAAGTAATGAGAAAAACATGCTATGACGTGCTGAGCGCTGTGGGAGCCCATGATTTGCCCCTATTCAAATTAGCGATGGAGCTTGAGCGTATTGCACTCGAAGATGACTACTTCATTGAGAAAAAGCTTTATCCAAACGTTGATTTCTATTCAGGGATTACACTAAGTGCAATTGGTATCCCAACCAATATGTACACCGTTATCTTTGCCCTGGCAAGAACAGTTGGCTGGATGTCTCACTGGATGGAAATGGTTGCCAGCAAATCACGTATCGGCAGACCTCGGCAGTTGTATACTGGGGAAAAACAAAGGGATGTGCCTTAGGATCAAGCGAGTGCTCACGGAAGTTGCAACGTGTTGGACATAGTTAACAGCGAATCCCCGCGGCAACGACCGCGGGGCCCACATGATGCCTATTCAGGTATCAGTCTTTTGCCTTTTAACTCTCTATTTTTGGCAACATTGCACACTTTAAGAGCATGTTCGGCCACCAGGGATGGGCCCCGCGGTCGTTGCCGCGGGGATTCGAAGTGGGAAGAATTTGTATAGATAGCGATGGGTCGACACCGCAGGGATTCGGTATATATTCGGTATATATAAATATATAAAGGCAATAACCTACATACCCGGTCTTAGCATTTCAACCTCTGATTCAATTGCAGTTTTTTGAAAGCTAATATTGTAGGTAGAAGAACCAAAAGTATCAAAAACAAAGTCTACCTTGTTTTGCAACTCCTTTAAAAAATCAAGAGCCTTCTGATCTTCATGCAATTTTACTGGATCATACTGTGGTGTATCATCAAAAAATTGGATGCGTGCCGAATGACAAGGCAGCTTCATTTTGACCACTTCAATCCTCTGCTCTTTAAAGGCATGACCTTCACAGGCATGACGGCGTACTTCTTTATCGAAAGCAGTAATACCAATTAGCCGGGCCCTTTTTTCAGCTTCTTTAATTTTTCCCTCTTTCTTAAGCTGCTCTGCTTTTTTATTCAGCATCATCCGTAATTCAAGCAAAAACTGACCATTTCCGAATCCCTTGTCAATCACAATGTGGTCATTAGTAATCATCTGGGCAATCGGCAGTGCTATTGGGCCATGGCTTCTTGTCAAAAAAAGCATTTTCATTTTTCGATTTCATTTCGTTTCCTCTTCCAACCTCGCTAGTGATGCCATTTTATGATTATTATTTGAACAGCGGAATGTCGTAAAACGGACACCTTTTGCAAAATCAGTCGACACACAGCACCATTTGTATTTGTTTTATACAAATTGTATGTTATCATTCCCCTACTCGATAAAGGAGCTTAAATGAACGTCGATCATATTCTGAAAAATCCAAGTATTGCCCATCACGAAATATTGAAAACCATTTGTAATCCTTTGGAAAAATTAGGTGTTAATTTCTTTGGCTATACCGCCGTGAATGCAAGCGGAGAAGCTTTCTGCCTGGGATCCAGACCCGAGTATGCGTCCGAATACCTGCGCTTAAATCATGCACAAAACGATGTTCATTATCACAATACCCAAGAAAATAATAAATTTGAATACTCTTTCTGGGATTATTTGGAAAAGGATTGCCATACACAAGCATTGTATCAAATGGCGGCATTATTTAACCAAAGCCATACACTGACGATTACCGCACATGCTCCCGAAATGACTCATTGCTATCATTTCAGCGCGCCTCTGAATCAAAGTGGGATTAATCAGATTTATCTGGAAAAAATGGATTCGCTGCATGCTTTTATTGACTATTTTAGCCACTGTATGAAGGCTATTCCCGAGCTAGCCGCAGTATATAACTTACCTGCCAATATTGATATTGACCATAATGCTGCAGGCAGAAAGGTAATTCCTGTCAAGGCAAACCCACGGACTATTGAATTAGAAGAAGTTGCTCAGAACAGCTTCGAGTGGCTCAACGGACATAATTATTACTTAACTGCCAAAGAGCGTGAATTGCTGCAATGGATCCGCCTGGGAAAATCTGCCGAGTTGATTGCTGACATCAAAGGCATATCGCGTAAAACGGTCGAGCGGCATGTCGCTTCGATTAAAGATAAATTTGAATGTTATACCATGTATCAATTGGGAGAAAAAATAGCATCTAGCGGCTTGGCCGAATTCCTTTCGTTATATGATTCAAAAAATAAAGCTGTTGACCGCCTATTTGCAACGAATTGAATTCATTAGGAAATAAATGGACAGACGGATGACATCGGCCTGAGCTTGGTAGCTTTATTTTCTAAAAAGTGATAAATTGCTGCAATTGATTTCACTTAGATCATATTTTGCTCGCTCATGAAACGACTATTCTCTTCATTTTCCTTATTGCTGTTTTTTTTGTCTGCCGTTGTTCTTTATAAGTTCTGGCCCCTGAGTGCCCCTGATTCAGTCGTCCCCCCATCTGTTGTACAAGAGATCCCAATTGATAAGCCTGTTCTGCCTGGCCCGGTTCAGCTTAAACGGGCGCAATTTTCACAGTTGCCTGGCTGGAAAGACGCTAGCCTCAAAAAGTCATTTCTTACTTTTCAACTATCATGTAACACCTTTTTAAAGCAGGACCCTCAGGCTGATGCTGGAAGTAATCAGATCCCATTGAAAGTGAAAGATTGGTTGCCCGCATGCAAAGCAGCAAAGAAGCTTTCCAAAGTGGATGAAAAAAAAGCCCGATCTTTTTTTCGTAAGTGGTTTGTTCCCTTTGAATTCTTTCAGGATAAGCCCGTTGATGGGCTATTTACTGGTTATTATTTACCCTTATTACATGGTAGTTTGGCTAAAACCAGTGAGTTCAATGTCCCAATCTATGGCTTGCCCGATAATATCGTAACAGTAAATCCCGCCGATTTCGGCTACAAGGGTATTAATCGTCGTCTTGTGGGCCGGGTGGTTAATGGTAAATTATTACCATTCCATGTGCGAGAAGAAATTAATAAGGGCGTCCTCAAAGAAAATGCCCCCGTTTTGCTTTGGGTTGACAGTCATATTGATCGTCTCTATCTGGAAATTCAAGGGTCTGGAATTGTAAAATTGCCCAATGGTGAAACCATTTTTCTCGGTTATGCGGGGGAAAATGGCGCCTCTTATACTCCCATTGGGAGAGTATTGATAGAGAAAGGCATTATGACCAAGGAAAATGCCTCCATGCAAAGCATCCGTGCCTATCTTGAAGCCCATCCTGATGAAATTTTGCCGGTCACCAATAAAAATGAATCATTCGTATTCTTCAAGCAACTTAAAAACAGTGCCGCGATGGGCGCTCAGGGAGTACCACTTACACCAGGTTACTCCCTCGCTGTCGATCGAAAATGGATCCCTCTGGGAACGCCGCTTTGGCTGGATACTAGCCACCCAGCTGCCAATATGCCAGAACCTCAGACCTTTCAGCGACTAATGATTGCACAGGATACTGGTGGTGCAATTCGTGGCCAGGTGCGCGGAGATGTCTTCTGGGGAGAGGGTGAAGAGGCCACTTATACGGCAGGATTAATGAAAAACCCGGGGCATTACTGGTTATTTCTACCGCGCCATGCAGAGAAGAAATTGCCAAAGCAATTCGATTGATTTCCACGGTCACAGCCCATAGCTATCTACACATCCCTGAAAAGACAGTCTGCTCTTAGCTTCTACTTCCCTCGGCTTGTGTCCGAGGGATCCAGAAGACTAATAGAGAACACTGGGACCCTGCGGACAAGCCGCAGGGTCGCAGGGCGTAGGGGATATGTAGATAGCTATGGGCTGTGACCGCGGGAATTCGAATGGGCAGCGACGGCTGATTCGCTTTAGCGGCGTCTCGAGCGTTCGATTTGATTTATCGCAGGGTTGGATTTCTCAGCTTTGTAAGATGAACCTCTAGTTTTTGAATAAACCCCTTACCGCCCCACTAATCTCGCCTGCTACTGGCATGTTGTTTGTGCCTACTATCTCATCAAGGCTGACAATGCGGTATCCATTTTTCTGATACATATCAATAATATCTCCGAGAAAATGGCTATTAATCAGATTGGCATGGATTAATAGAATCTGCTTACTTGATCCGGGCTGCAGTTTATTAGAGCGAGCTTCCGCTTTTAATGTCTGTCCCCAAATGTAACTCAGGTATCGTTTTTTAAGCGCCGGTAAACTTTGCGGGCGCATACGGTAAGGAATAGCGAATAGCTGATTATTGAAAATGAAATCTTTACTATCCACCGTTACAGGTGCGATGGTGTAATTATTCTTGGCTAAAAACTGATACACTTTTTCACGCTTGTCCCCTTTACTTTCAGCAAGATAGGGATAGCGGAAATATTTAGGGCTGGTCATAACCGGCTGTAAAATCTGATCCGCTTTTCTTACGTCTTCAATGTACTTTTCAGCGGCCATGCCATTTAAGCTATGGTGAGAATAAGTATGATTTCCCAGCTGAAAACCCTGGCTGCGAAATGCCTCCAAAAGTTCCCATTGCCCTTTTTCAATACTGCCGGCAATAATAAAACCGGTTGCCGGCACTTTATGATCCACAAGTGCCTGCAAAATGGCCATGAAGCGATCATGCTCTCGTTGCAATTTTTTGGGATCATTATTGGCAGAACCCACGAAGGGCAAATCATCAATAGTAATTGCAATTTCTTTCTCGGCAGCCAAAAGATTGCAGCTGAACAAAAGGAGCGCAGCCGAAACAATAGACTTAATGTTCATGAGTATCCTTGATAAACCAGCCAGTGTGCTTCTTAATGCAAAACTTATGCCTTAAACTTCGGTCAATAAATCCAGTTCCCATAAGTTGTTTAAAAAAGAGTAGTCAGGGCCATTATCAATGAACTGCGATAATTCTTCAGTGGAGATAATCCGGTTACTTGCAACCAGCTTGACTAAATCTGAGGAAACATCCTTGATATCCCAGCATTCACCATTAATGAAAAATTCGAACTGAGGGGTTTCATAATATGCAAAACGGCTAAAGGGGTTACGCATCAATGCGCCTGCGCTGAGAAACTTTTTCCGCTTTCTCTGTTTCTCCGGCAGTATAAACCCTTCAGCCTGTTCATCCAGGCCAGTAATAAAGCATCCAAACCACCGGCTGAATTGCTCGTCATTTCCATCAATCATTTTTTTAAGCAGTTTTTTCGCGCGCTCTACTGCCTCTCCAGGAATTTCAGCACTATTCTTCAATTCCGACCAGTCAGGATCCTTATATAATTCTGAAAAGCTGGCTTCATCCCAAAAGTGTTGACTGAAACTATCCCATAACTCCTTTGCCGGATAACTTCGATAACCAAAAGAATAAGTCATACACTCTTCAGAGAGTGATATTCCATTATGTCCCACGTGAGGCGGCAGATATAATATATCCCCTTCCTCAAGAATAAACTCCTCTTCCACTTCAAATTGTTTCATTATCCGCAGCTCAAGATTTGGCAAATAATTAGCAGGATGGCAGTGTTGCGTAGTTAATAACCATCTTCGCCTTCCCTGCGCTTGAAGAAGAAATACATCGTAGTTATCATAGTGCGGTCCAACCCCTCCCCCGTTCGCTGCATAACTTATCATTACATCATCAACACGCCACTGGGGTAAAAAATTAAATTGATCAAGAAGTTCCATTACTTCAGGCACAAAGCGATCAACAGCCTGAACCAGTAAAGTCCAGTGCGACGGAGGCAGCTTTTTAAAATTACTGCGTGAAAAAGGGCCACGCTTTAAATGCCAGCCCGGCAGTTTACCTGGCGTTTGCCAAACCAGACGGCTCTCAATTTCTTCTTCCATTGCCAGGCCGGCCAGTTCATCCCCGCTGATTGGACTTTCAAATGAAGGAAAGGCCTGTCGAAAAACAAATGGCTTTTTTTGCCAATAATTAGCTAAGAAGTCTTCTTTCTCGATCGCATTAAAAATTTTCATACCAATAATAAACCTGCTTGTTACAAATTAAGACACTCCGGCAATCATTGGGACTATACTTAATTAGGCACCATTTGATTTAGGGAGTTATAAAATGAAGCATTATATTGCATGGACAAGTAAAATGCTGCCTGCATTGCTGGTTTTATTAATGACTTTCGGAACCATTCAATCTGTACAAGCACAAGTTAATACAACTAGTCCTCAGACTACTCTGGCAGGAAAACAGCTAGCTTACTATTATGGCGGGCACTGGTATCGATATCCCGGACATTATTACGGCCCGGGGTATATTTATTATGGTCCTCGTTATTATAACCGACACTATTACAAAAACTACTGGACAGGATGGCGTCCTTATGGCCATTGCAGGAAAACCTGTTTAATTAATCAATGGAATGGTCAGGTTATTCGGTGTGTCAGACGTTGCTAGTTAGGTCAAGCACATTTGGCTGCGCAAACGTTCTGCTCCGATTCCCCGCGGTCGGCGCCGCGGGGATTCGATAACTAATGCATTTGTATGTATGCCCATAGGTCTGTGCCCACAGGGATTCACTCATAGCACCCTCAAGTTCTGTCAGGCGAAATAATCAACAATCCCATTTTTCTGTTGAATCACAACAGGGGTCTGTTCTTCTTCGAAAAATGCGGCCTCTTCGTTCTGCTGTGCTTGGGTATGTGAATGCGAGCGCCTATCGCCGGTTTCAATATTCACTTCTGCCAATTGCAAGCCCCGATCCATTAACATTTCCCTCAACCTCGGGAGAGATTGCTCAATTAAATCCCGAACCTGTAAGTTGTGAGTCTTAATATCAATTGTTGCGGCTTCCTCAGCCAAATGAATTTTAACCTCTACCGGCCCCAGTTCCACAGGATTCAGTTTGAGCACTGCCTGATTAATCTTATGTTGACTTAGCCAGACCAGTCCTCCGTTAAATTCATCCTGCCAGGCTGCATCATGCACTTTGGTTGGCAGCTCAAAGTGGTTCATCTTTACATTTGATAGCTGGTTTTTAAAATCGAAAGGTTCAAAGTCAGTTTTCATCCTGAGAGTTGTATTTTCAATTAGGACAGGTTGTTGTTCGGGTTCAAAAACCCTCTCGGAAACATCCGCTATTTTGTTGCTCTCCTCATCTGGTTGCCTCGTCTGGATTGCAATGTGTTCACTATCTGAACCAGGTTCATCCTCCGAAAAATTTGCAGTCAGTAAAGCGGGATTCTCTCTTACAGTTAATTTCTGACCATTACTCTCAACAGAAACAGGATACAAGCCTTGGCCTTCTTTCAAAATAGATTGGCTTTCATTAGATGTAGCTATTTCAATCCCAGCATTGGATATCGCTATAGATTGCAGCTCTTGCCTGGTTGGGGGTTCATAGCTAGCGGCGGTTAGCCATGCTAAAGCCGGATTAAGGGTCAATTCATCCTGCTCTTCTTTTTCTGAAATCTCAACCCCTTGCGATTCATAATTAAAAGGCATGTAAGTCGGAATTGCAGCCTCACTGTTAGTGGCCATGTCCTGTTCGCTGGCAAGAATCACTTCATTTTCATTAGAGTCTTGAATAACTTCCGGATCCGCATCTGAGAGATATTGAGTTATCAGCTCCAGGAAGAAATTACTGATACCTGCAGATTGTTCATCAACAGCTTCGGCAGAAACAGTTTCTGGCACCAGGATAAAATTATCCGCCGGAACTTGATTAATCATAAAAACATCCTTGTTTTGGCATGCAAAGCATTTATTACTTATTAATAGCAAAGATATTTTATTTTTGAAAATATGTTTTTCCCCGTTTATTAAATTTCTTTTCGATGAAAAGCTTGGATTTTTAAGCTATGATTAGCCTTTTTGAACTCTGGAGTCGATTTATGATAGTTGGACAAGATAGTCTTTCAACTCGAAGTCAGTTAGAAGTCGATGGTAAAACATACCATTATTTCAGCCTTAAAGAAGCAGAAAACAAGCATTTCAAGGGCATCAGCCGTTTACCTTACTCTCTGAAAGTATTATTTGAAAATTTGCTCCGTTTTGAAGACGGCCATACTGTAACTGTCGACGATGTGAAAGCATTGGCTGATTGGCTTGACGCTAAAACATCCCAGCATGAAATTGCCTACAGACCAGCACGTGTACTGATGCAGGATTTTACAGGGGTTCCTGCAGTTGTTGACCTGGCCGCCATGCGCGCAGCACTTGAAAAAATGGGGGGCAGCGCCAGCAAAATCTCCCCTCTTTCGCCTGTTGATTTAGTAATTGACCACTCGGTGATGGTGGATAAATTTGCCTCTGCCGATGCGTTGAGCATTAATACTGAAATTGAAATTCAACGTAATAAAGAACGCTATGAGTTTTTACGCTGGGGACAAAAGGCATTTGCAAATTTCCAGGTAGTCCCGCCAGGAACTGGTATCTGTCATCAGGTGAATCTTGAATACTTGGGCAAAACCGTCTGGACAAGTGAATATAACGGTAATCTTTATGCTTATCCAGACACGCTGGTTGGAACTGACTCGCACACAACTATGATTAATGGTTTAGGCGTTCTGGGTTGGGGAGTTGGCGGTATTGAAGCGGAAGCGGCTATGTTAGGCCAGCCGGTTTCCATGCTTATTCCAGAAGTTATTGGCTTTAAACTAACTGGGCATTTGCGAGAAGGGATTACCGCAACTGATCTGGTTCTCACTGTAACCCAAATGCTTCGTAAAAAAGGCGTTGTCGGCAAATTTGTCGAGTTCTATGGTTCAGGCCTTGCTGCTTTACCACTGGCTGATCGTGCGACTATTTCCAATATGGCACCTGAATATGGCGCTACCTGCGGTTTTTTCCCTGTCGATAAAGAAACCCTGCGTTATCTGGAGCTGACAGGCAGAGAGGAACATCGCATCAAGCTGGTTGAAGCATATTGCAAAGCCCAGGGAATGTGGTATGACCAGAACTCGCCCGATCCTGTATTTACAGATACCCTAAGCCTCGATCTATCTACTGTAGAACCATCCCTTGCTGGACCCAAACGACCCCAGGATAAAGTCAATCTGGCCACTCTGCCGCGCGAATTTGACAGTTTCCTGACACAAGCAGGAAAAGCGGAAGAAAAACATAAAGAGTTTCCTGTCAAAACCAATGAATTTACATTACGCCATGGCGATGTCGTCATCGCTGCAATTACCAGTTGCACCAATACCTCAAATCCAAGCGTACTGATGGCTGCTGGATTGGTCGCTAAAAAAGCAGTTGAAAAAGGTTTGCTACGCAAGCCTTGGGTAAAATCATCTTTAGCCCCCGGATCTAAAGTCGTCACCGATTATTTAAAACATGCCGGATTACAACCTTACCTTGATCAATTAGGCTTTAATCTGGTTGGTTATGGCTGTACAACCTGTATTGGAAACTCTGGGCCGCTTCCTGATGAAATTGCCGAAAGCGTCAGCGAAAATGACCTGGTTGTCTGTTCTGTGCTTTCAGGAAACCGTAATTTTGAAGGCCGGGTTCATCCACAGGTTCGAGCCAATTGGCTTGCTTCACCCCCACTAGTAGTTGTCTATGCATTGACTGGTACCACTAATATTGATTTAAATACACAGCCAGTAGGGAAAGATGCCTCTGGAAAAGAAATCTATCTCAAGGATATCTGGCCGAGCAATGAGGAAGTCGCTGCTGAAGTAAGCAAGGTGACAGGCGCGATGTTTAGAAAAGAATACGCCGAGGTATTCCAGGGTGATGCACACTGGCAGGCAATCAAAACAGGCAGCGGTACTACTTACGAGTGGGATTCAAACTCCACCTATATTCAGCATCCGCCATTCTTTGATAACCTGCCAAAACAGCCCAAGCCGATTGAGTCTATAAATAATGCTTATGTATTGGCTTTGCTGGGCGATTCGATTACTACCGACCATATTTCCCCTGCCGGTTCGATTAAAGCAAACTCACCTGCAGGTTTATATTTGAAATCCAAAGGCGTTAGTGAAGCGGATTTTAACTCTTATGGCTCAAGAAGAGGCAATCATGAAGTCATGATGAGAGGCACCTTTGCCAATATTCGAATCCGTAATGAGATGACTCCCGAAGTAGAAGGCGGTGTTACCCGCTATATTCCGTCCGGCGAAGTCATGTCTATTTATGATGCCTCAATGAAATATCAGGCCAATGGTAATCCACTAGTGGTAATCGCAGGAAAAGAATACGGTACAGGCTCTTCGCGCGACTGGGCTGCCAAAGGAACCAATCTACTGGGCGTCAAAGCAGTGATTACCGAAAGCTTTGAACGCATTCATCGTTCCAATCTGATTGGAATGGGGATATTACCTTTGCAATTCGAGGAAGGAACCACTAGAAAAACACTGAATCTGACTGGCGACGAACGCATCAGCATTGCTGTAGATGACTCTTTAAAACCTGGAGTCCGCTTAAGAATGTCAATTGAAAGAAGCAATGGCGTAAAAGAAGAAATTCAATTGCTTTGCCGAATCGATACAGCAAACGAGCTGGAATATTACCGACATGGGGGTATTCTGCAATACGTTTTGAGAAATCTGGCACAGTAATCCTGT
Organism: Legionella birminghamensis; assembly: GCF_900452515.1. Taxonomy (NCBI): domain Bacteria; kingdom Pseudomonadati; phylum Pseudomonadota; class Gammaproteobacteria; order Legionellales; family Legionellaceae; genus Legionella; species Legionella birminghamensis. The sequence continues at coordinate 1,533,251 of NZ_UGNW01000001.1, read as the reverse complement.
CGGGAGATTCCCCACATGCGGGAGTCTCCTTCATCACAGCAAGCCGCCTGGGTTCATGCATCGATATTCCATAATGCGCTATCCCCCTCAAGGCTAGATTTAATCCTGACTTCATTGATTTTGCGCAGATTAACTGCTAAATTTCGCTGTTACTTGCGAGAAGGGCTTTACATGCAATCACCCAAAAAAGTTTTATCCATTTTTTCTCTGGTTATGATTAATGTAATAGCTGTTGACAGTTTACGCACTTTACCTATCAGTGCCAAACTGGGCTTTTCCCTAGTCTCTTATTATTTAATTGCTGCCTTTGCTTTTTTTATTCCCATTGCACTCGTAGCAGCCGAACTGGCTACAGCCTATCCCAATACCGGCGGTCTATACGTTTGGGTTCGTGAAGCCTTCGGTAAAAGAGCGGGCTTTATTACTATCTGGCTGCAATGGATTTATAATGTGGTATGGTATCCAACCATTCTTGCCTTTATTGCAGCAACCTTTTCCTATTTATTTGCGCCGCAGCTTGCCAACAGTAAAGTCTATTTATTAAGTACGGTTATAGGACTGTTCTGGCTGTTTACCTTTTTAAATTGTTTCGGCATGCGTCTCTCAAGCATTGTCAGTATATTGGGGGCAATCTTTGGCACAATCATACCTATGCTAGGCATCATCTGCCTAGGCGCTTTGTGGCTTTTTCAGGGGCGGCCGCTGGCTGACGGGATCCATAACTCCTGGCTGCCTGATTTCAGCTCCCTGGGCAATCTATCGCTGTTTACTGTAGTTCTTTTCGGATTAATTGGCATGGAAATGTCGGCGGTTCATGCCGAAGAAGTCAAAAACCCGCAAAAAGATTATCCCAGGGCAACGCTCTATTCTACTATCCTGATTTTTGCCACTCTGGTATTGGGCTCCCTTGCCATTGTAATTGTTGTATCCAATGAAAGCCTGAGCGTTGTTTCGGGGCTGATTGATGCTTATGCTGTTTTCTTCAAAGCCTATCACATGCCCTGGATGACTTCGGTTATAGCCATCCTGGTTATATTGGGCGGGTTAAGCGGTGTTTCAGCCTGGATTATTGGCCCCACCAAAGGCTTGCTGGTTTCAGCAGAAGATGGTTCTTTACCCGCTTATTTCGCAAAAGTGAATCGACACAATGCGCCGGTAAGAGTTTTGGTTGCGCAAGGGATCATTTTTACATTGCTGAGCACTGTATTTATTCTTTTTGACTCTATTAATGCAGCTTACTGGGTGCTTAGTGATCTATGTGCTCAAATGGCTTTACTGGTTTATGTGTTTATGTTTGCTGCCGCTATCAAATTACGCTATAGCGACCCGCAAAGGCCTCGCGCGTATACTGTACCGGGCGGAAATATCATGATGTGGATAGTCGCGGGAACCGGCACCCTATGCTGCGTATTCGCTATGTTAATTGGTTTCATACCTCCCAGCCAGATTCCAATCGACAATGTATTTGCTTACGAGATGTTTTTGGTGGGAGGCCTAATCCTCTTTGTGTTACTACCCTGGCGGTTAGCCAGAAAGCATTAGGCCTTATTGGTTTCTATGCGCCGCCCAGCACCTATGTACTATCAGAAGTCTATGTCCCCGCCCCTACGTACCGTCAGAAGTCTATGTCCCCCACCCCTACGTACCGTCGTCAGGAGTCTATGTCCCCCACCCCTACGTACCGTCAGGAGTCTATGTCACCCACCCCTATGTACCGTCAGGAGTCTATGTCCCCCACCCCTATGTACCGTCAGGAGTCTATGTCCCCCACCCCTACGTACCGCGCTTTATGCGCGGTAACCATGAATGATGGTGCATTGCTTATTCTTTTCTTCATAACATAAAGCGCGGTACGTAGGGGACGGGGTAAGTTGGTAACAGACCTTAATAGTGCTAGGATACTTGTCCATTAACAACTGGCGTTCTCTTGCGCTCCTCCAACCATCTCCACATCGATTTACCCAATCGAATCCCTGGCTTTTCGATTAGTTTATTCATGGCAATGCAAAATAAAATCAACACAATCAGTGCTTTTAAGTTTGAACTAAAGAGTGGGACTGTTTTAATTTGATCAAACAACCAGCTATGAAATAAATAGACGGAATAAGTTAATTCAGAAATAAAAAAACCTAGCCTGTTCATATGCATTGAGTCCCGGAATAGCCAGGCCGTGAGAAAAACAAGAAAGCCTAGCGATACAAAATCCATATCTTTAAGACCTGGAGAATAGATTATGGTCAACTGCCAACATTGAATGAGTACAAAACTTGCAAAGAAAACCAGAAATGTCCCGCTAGCCGATTTCTTCTCATAAAGCAGGAAAGCACTGCCCAGTAATAAAAATGGTGCATACATATTCCAATACCCATAACCGCCATAGCTTCCATCAGGAATGCCCGTTACGATCCCGAGTAAATACGTCAGCAAAATAAGTATTCCGGGGAAAAAACGTTGATAGGTGGATAATAATCCAGCATAGCGCATACAAAACATAAGAACATAAAACGCAACTTCAATTCGAAGAGTCCACTCCACTCCGAGCAGCATATAGGGTACTTTAAATATATCACCCATGAGTAGCAACTGAGGGACTAATGTTTGTAAAGAAATAGGGGCTTTAGTTATTTGATAGTGAATAAGCGTTTGTATGAGTAACGCAGTAATGAATAAGGGATAGATTCTGAAAATACGCTTTAAGGCAAACTCTAAGGGCTGCTCAGATTGCAACACATAAGTAATGACATAACCAGAGACTAGAAAAAAAACAATTACACCGGTTCCCCCACCCAAACAGAAAGGCAAAATTAGTCGAATAATCGTTTTAAGCGATCCATGAACTGACCCATCGCTCAAATATTGTGCCAAGGAAGGGTAAAATTTATGACCAACAACTACAGAAGTAATTGAAAATATCCTTAACCAATCCAGGAATACAAGACGACGATTATTTACCATATCAGCGCGATCCTTCAAATTTTGCTCGTACTATAAATTTTTATGTTCAGAAATACAAGGCAACGGGATTGGAGAAGTCTTTATATTTTTTCTTCATGATCAAGAAATGAAAACTTGCAAGTTGGTTTTAAATCGTGTGTTATACTTAACATTATGTAACCTCATATAAGCATTATGAAATTATTGTTTGATTTTTTTCCTATCGTCCTTTTTTTCGTTGGCTATAAGCTGTTTGGCATCTACACCGCTACAGCAATAGCTATAGTCGCTTCTTTACTACAGGTTTTTTTGTACCGCCTCAAGCATCAGCGTTTTGAAAAAATGCATGTCATCAGTTTCGCGATTATTGCTGTTCTTGGCGGCGCAACCTTATTTTTTCATAACCCCTGGTTTATTAAATGGAAACCGACCGGAATATACTGGTTAACTGCTTTGGCGTTTCTATTATCACCTTATGTAAGCAGCAAGTCCCTTATTCAGCGAATGATGGAAAATAATGTTCAACTCCCGATTAAAATTTGGTATCGTCTAAATTATGCATGGTTCTTTTTTTTCGCGATAATGGGAGCCATAAACCTATATGTCGCCTATTTTTACAGTACCGATGTATGGGTTAACTTCAAATTATTTGGTGGTGCAGGCTTTACCCTGATTTTTGTATTTCTTCAAGCACTTTATTTAACCAGGCACATGTTAGATAAAGACGCAAGTGATCAACCCTCCGGTGACTCAAGAAAGAGTCTGCCTTGAATAAACAGGAGCTGTGATGCGATTGCTATTGGTAGAAGATGACGAACTGCTTGGAGATGCAGTTAAGGCCGGTTTAACACAGTTTGGTTATGTAGTTGATTGGCTCAGGGATGGCGAAGCAGCCCGGGCTGCATTAAAATCAGAATCGTTTGAATTGATTATCCTGGACCTTGGTTTACCCAAATTATCAGGGCTTGGTTTCCTGCAATCATTAAGGAACGATGGCAATGCAACGCCTGTGATTATATTAACTGCCAGAGATTCTGTTGAAGATAAAGTCAAGGGGCTTGATACCGGGGCTGACGATTATCTGATTAAACCTTTCGATTTGAATGAACTTAGCGCAAGGGTCAGAGCATTGGTCCGGCGCTCTCAAGGCAGGGCTGATGCGCTTCTGCAATACCGTAATATCACCCTTGATCCTGCCGCACACTCTGTTTATGTGGATGATGTGATGGTTAATGTTCCCCGACGCGAATTTGCACTCCTGCAAAAATTACTGGAAAACAGCGGCCAGGTTCTTTCCCGGGAGCAATTAATGCAAAGTATTTATGGCTGGGATGAAGATGTGGACAGCAATGCATTGGAAGTACATATTCACAATCTGCGCAAAAAACTCAACGCAAACTTTATCCGTACAATACGCGGCGTAGGGTACATGGCAGAAAAAACCGATAAAAGTGAGAGTAGTTAGCTATTGTGAAATCATCAATACGCAAGTTCCTTTTAATAAATTTGTTGTTAGCCATCACCATTACAACAACTCTCACTGCTATTGGTAATTATTATCTTGACCAGAAGGATATTCAGGAACATCTTGATACCCTGATGGCCGTTTCTGCACTCTCCTATCAGGCGCTCCTGGGTGATGATTTACACCAGCGTCCTCTTGCCAAAATTCAGGATGCACTGGAGGTAATTCCAGATAAAATTGAAAACTATTATCAGCGTCGGTTTTTTAAATGATCTACCGCCTAAAAATTACATGGATAAATTTAATTTCCAGGTTTGGACTAATGGCGGCAAGTTATTGCTTCACTCACCTACTGCGCCCAAAATACCTTTAACCTCTGAAATCGATGGGTTCAGCGATCGGTTTCTAGCGAATCAGAAATGGCGCGTTTTTACAACGTATAATGACAAAGCGGGCATTCGTACTGTGCTTGCCGAACGCTATGATACCCGTAATGAGTTGGGACACCGCATCGCCCAGGATGATTTATATATCATGCTGCTTACCTTTCCCCTCTCCGGTTTATTAATATGGATTATTATCGGCCGCGGGCTAGACAGCCTTGACCGCGTGGCCCAGGAAGTGGCGAACAGAGCCCCTACACATCTTGAGCCAGTTGACCTGCAGGAAGTCCCAGAGGAAATCAAGCCGGTTATTGATGAGTTAAATAAGTTATTTTATCGGCTGCAGGAAGGTTTCGAGCGGGAAAAACGTTTTGCAGCGGATGCTGCCCATGAACTGCGTACGCCGCTGGCTGCTTTGAAAGCCCAGGCACAGGTTGCCTTAAACACGGGCAATATTGATGAGAAGAATCAAGCACTGCACAAATTAATTGCCAGCGTTAACCGGAGTACGCATATTGTTCAACAGCTCTTGACGATGAGTAAATTAGTGCCAGGCTCTACAGGCATCAACGATGTTGATGAAGTCAACCTCATAAAAGTCGCTCGTGAAATTATGGCTATGCTCGCTCCAAGCGCACTGGAGAAGCAAATTGAGCTTGAGTTTGAGCATGACGACAATCTGCCTGTTTTAGACGGCAATTCTACCGCTATCGGCATATTAATACGTAATCTGGTCGACAATGCGATTCGTTACTGCAAGGAAAATGGAAAAGTTGTTGTTCGGGTATTCCAGAGAGAAAATCAGCTTATATTTGAAGTTTCAGACAATGGTCCTGGAATTCCCGAGGAATTACAGAGCCGAGTTTTTGAGCGCTTTTTCAGAGTACTTGGAAATAAGAGTCCAGGAAGCGGGCTTGGCCTTGCGATAGTCAGACAAATCTGCGATTTGCATGGAGCAAAAGTGGAACTGGAATCGCCCAAGGAAGGGACTGGCCTGATTGTAAGGGTTCTTTTTCCCCTGTTTTAGATGAATCGAATCGCGGGGTCGACAATCGAATCCCCACGGCGCCGACAATCGAAATCCCCGCGGCACCGACAATCGAATCCCCGCGGCACCGACAATCGAATCCCCGCGGCACCGACAATCGAATCCCCGCGGCACCGACCGCGGGGCCCATGCCTGTTGGAGTAGCATGGCCCTCAGACAAGTTTCAATGTTACCAAAAAATAAGATTTAACAGGTAGTAATAAATTAAGTGTGCTTAACATTCAATTGGCTTCGTATGGGCCCTGCGGTCGAAGCCGCGGGGATTCGATAGCTTTTAATTCTCATGCACTTGTGTAGATAGCTATGGGGCGGTGCCGCAGGGATTCGCGTAATCAATCACTACGGAGATTCGTTAACCCAGTACTGCTCTTCCCGCAAGCTCTTTCAAAGCCTGTCGAATTAGTTGCTCACAGCTTTTAGTGCCATCATCCAGACGGGAAACTACTTTGGTCGCTTCCTGCAGCCTGTAACCTAATGCCTCGAGGGCGCGGATAGCTTCGTCCTGTTCCCGGGGATTGGCTACTTGCTCACGTTTGGGAATGTCGAGCGATTCTGTCGACATTAACTGTTCGATACTATCTTTCATTTCAATGATTAAACGCTCGGCGGTCTTTTTACCGATGCCAGGCAATTTAGTGAGGAAAACTGCATTTTGTTGCACGATGGTTTGAATGAATTCGCCAGGCGAAATACTGGATAAAATAGTAATGGCCAGTTTAGGCCCTACGCCATTGACTTTGATTAATGCCCGGAATAAGGACCGCTCCAATTTGTCAGCAAATCCATACAGTAATAAAGCATCCTCCCGGACAATGGTATGAATATGCAATATGATGGAATTACTGCTGGATTCCAGTTGAAAAAACGTATTAAGAGATGTTTCCACATCATAACCCACTCCATTGACGTTTATTACAAAACGCCCCGGATGGGTTTTATCGATTATGGTTCCTTGTAACCATCCAATCATGTAGCTGCTCCCGCTGTCTTTGATTTAGCAATTAAAGCCCCAATGCCCCGTCGATTGTGACTATGGCAGATGGCAATAGCTAGCGCATCGGCCGCGTCGCTTTGCGGTGCCTTGTTCAGCATCAGCAAACTGACCACCATCCGCTTCACCTGCTCCTTTTCTGCGGCACCATAACCAACTATGGCCTGTTTCACCTCTCGGGGGGAATACTCGCTGATTTTGATACGATGCGATGCTGCGGCCACCATGGCAGCGCCGCGTGCATGCCCAAGCTTTAATGCAGAGCTAGGATTCTGGTGTAAAAAAACCTGCTCGATTGCGACTTCGGTGGGAGAGTAATCATCCATTAGATGGCAAATGCCATTAAATATTTCCAATAGCCGCTGGCTTAACTCCCCTTCCGATGTTCTGATACAGCCACTGTCGACATAGGCCAGCTTGCGTTTCTCTTCCCGGATTATTCCATATCCGGTAACCCTTGAACCAGGATCTATCCCTAGGATAATGGTCATTCAAACATGGAATCCGGCAATTGCGCATTGCTATAAACATCCTGCACATCATCCAGATCTTCCAGCATGTCGATTAACTTCAACAAAGTTTCCGCCGTTTCCTTATCTACAGGAACCATGGTTTGTGCACGCATGGTCAGGCTGGACTGCTCAACTTCAAACCCAGCTTGTTGCATAGCATTAAGGACTGAATGGTAATCCTCAGAAGCAGTGATAATTTCAACCTGGCCTTCATCAACCGACACATCTTCAGCTCCAGCTTCAATTGCAGCTTCCATGGCTGCTTCTTCAGATTGCCCGGCGCTTAATAAAATCTCCCCCTGATTATTGAAGAGATAGGCAACCGAGCCATCGGTTCCCAGGTTACCACCGTGCTTGGTAAATGCATGTCGTACTTCTGATACAGTTCGATTTTTATTATCGGAGAGACAATCGACCAGAATTGCAACACCGCCTGGGCCATAGCCTTCATAGCGCATCTGCATCATATTATCGCCGTCAAGACCGCCAGCTCCCCGCTTAATGGCATTATCGATCGTATCCCGCTTCATGTTGGCTTTCAGCGCTTTGATTACCGCATCTCTTAGCCGCGGGTTAGAAGACTCCTCTCCGCCGCCCATACGGGCTGAAACGGTAATCTCACGGATTAGTTTGGTAAAAATTTTACCCCGTTTGGCATCCTGCACACCTTTTCTGAATTTTATGTTTGCCCATTTACTATGACCAGCCACGACACACCTCAACACTGAATCGAAATGGGGTGAATTATAACATTCAAGTCAATGATGGCATAGAGGATCAGAGGACAGAATTATGCTCTCGACAGTCTGAAATGATCGGGATATTCTTAAGAATAAATAATCTGCAGGGAGAGTCACAGTGTATTTGTCTGGATTCGGAAACCACCATCAAACAGAGGCAATTTCAGGTGCACTGCCTGATAAGCAAAACTCCCCTCAGGAATGTGCTTACGGATTATATGCCGAACAACTAAGCGGCTCGGCATTTACCAAAGCAAGGGCTTCTAACCTGCATAGCTGGCTTTATAAAACAGCTCCTTCAGTCAAGCAACATGATTATGTCCCTTACAAAACGGATAAATTAATTGACTTGCTGGAATTTCAGGCACCTAATCCTTACCGATGGTCTCCTCTTTCTGCGCCACAATTTGAAGTTGATTTTGTGGATGGACTATTTCCACTGGCTGGCAGTTCGATGGTTAATGCCTGGATTTATCAATGTACTCAGTCAATGATTAAGCGTTATTTCACCAACCATGACGGGGAATTATTGTTTGTTCCTTACGAAGGCACATTACTATTACTGACCGAATTTGGACGGTTGGAAATTCAACCTGGACAAATAGCAGTCATTCCCAGAGGGGTCAAATTTCGTGTGGAACTAAAATCTGAATCAGCCAGCGGCTATTTGTGCGAGAATGCCGGCTCACCGCTCACCCTACCTCAACTGGGAGTAATCGGCGCCAACTCGCTGGCAAATCCCCGGCATTTTCTTTACCCTGTAGCCGCTTTTGAGTCTCCTGACTTTGAGGTAACAATCATTTGTAAATTTCAAAATCGTTTGTGGTCAGCCCTGTGTGATTATTCACCGCTGAATGTGGTTGCCTGGCACGGTAATCTGGCGCCTTACAGTTATGATTTATCCCTTTTTAATACGATTAATACCGTCAGTTTTGATCATCCTGATCCGTCTATATTTACTGTACTTACCTCTGAAAGTGACACTCCGGGTGTTGCCAATCTTGATTTCGTCATTTTTCCACCCCGCTGGATGGTTGCAGAGCACAGTTTTCGCCCCCCCTACTTCCATCGGAATATTATGAATGAATTAATGGGCCTGATTAGGGGGGAATATGATGCAAAAAAATCAGGATTTTTACCGGGAGGAGTGAGTATTCACAATTGTATGAGCTCACATGGACCCGATACGGAGAGCTATCTGCAAGCGATATCCGCCGATTTAAAACCTGTGCGTTATGAAAATACCCTGGCATTCATGTTTGAAACCAGAGATATCTGGCGTGTCAGCGGGCAGGCCATGCAGCATCCTGGCAGGCAAAGAGATTACAGCAAATGCTGGCAGGATTTTTCCGTACGAGTGATAAATCAATGATTAACCAGGGAATCTGCAAAAACAACCTGATTGCGGCCATTCCTCTTGGCCTCATATAAAGCCTGGTCAGCCGCGGAAACCAGGCTGCTCATATCTTTTACCGCAGGAAAAGAGGATAAACCCGCACTAACCGTTGCTGAGAAATTCTGCTTATTGCATTGAAACAGGAATTTCGAAAATTTGAGGCGAAAATTTTCTATCACCCGAAACGCATTTTCAGGGCTGGTGTTAGGCATAATGATGGCAAACTCCTCTCCGCCGTAGCGGCCGATGATATCGGTTTTACGAAAGGATAATAAAAGGAGGGAGGATATCTTCCTGATGACATTATCGCCAGTTGGATGGCCATAATTGTCATTAATCAGTTTGAAATGGTCAATGTCAGCCATAATAAAGGACAGTTGTTCATTCTGTCTGTTAGCACGAGCAATTTCAACATCCAGGCGCTGCAGGATATTGGTATGATTATACAAGCCGCTCAAGCTGTCCTTTGTCATAAACGAATTCAAAATCTCCGCCCGTTTGGCTCTTGAAAGCACGGTTTTAATTAAATGCTGGGGCACAATGGGCTTTACTAAAAAGTCATCACCGCCAAGATTTAATGCAGACAATTGTTTAAGCCGGTCATCTTCAGTTGACAGAAAGATAATCGGTAAACGCGTATACTGGGGCTCCTGACGAAGCACGACGGCAAGTTCTAGACCGGAACACTCGGGCATGTAAACATCCATCAATAACACATCCGGTTGAAAATCCTCTATTGTTTCAATAAGAAGCAGCGGGTTGGTAATGAATTGGGCAACTAATCCTGACTCTTTTAGAATCAGCGTATAGTATTCAGCCAGTGAAAGTGAATCGTCTATAACCAGAACCCTGTAAGGCTCACTGGGCATGCAGGCGCAGAACTGATCAAGTTTTCGCGTTAGATAAGTAGATTCCATCGGCTTTTGAAAGAAAGCGCTGCTGCCAAGGCGTATTGCCTTTAGCCTTGTTAAAATATCAGCACTATAAGCAGTGCAAAATAAGGGAATCGACACTTTTTCATTATTATAAAGTTTAAACAAGAAATCTTTTGTCCCCTCACTGATATTTTCAATATCAACAATGAGTGCAGCAGGTGATATATCAAAGAAATTCTGGCTGATATTTTCTTCACTTCCCATTGCATAGACCTGGTAACCTGCTTCAATTAAATTATCCTGCAATTCATTTGTAAAATTCCGATCATTATCTATCAGTATTATTTTTCCATTCTTAGTAAGGAAATCCTGAGAAACAGCTGATTTCGATTCAGGTTCTGCTGTTATAAATGCCATTTGCAATTGGTCAAGGAGAAAATCAATCTCCTCTTTATCTTCCTGCTGGAGGCTGTCTTGTGATACTTTCGATTTTAAAACTATTTCCAGTTTTCTGGCTGCTTTTGACAGATTATCATAGCCATAAGTACCTGCCGAACCGCATAAGCTATGAATGGTTCTGTGGAAATCCTGAAACAGGACCTTATCCCAATGAATCATTAGATTAGCCCATTCCCTGTTGATATGAGCAAGTTTTTCCGGCAGGCTTCTAGCATACTCTGTAAATAAAGCCTGTAACTTTTCCTTAATTTCGGCTTTCATATTTGATCCCAGATTGCCTGAATATCACTTGCTAAAGTCATTGGATCAAAGGGTTTAGCAATCACTTCGACAGCCCCCATGGACTTATATTGTTCCACCTCCTCTGTCTGGATTTTAGCGGTCATAAATATAGCGGGAATGTTGTCATATTTAGGGATCTTTCTTAACTCCATTAGAGTGGAAGGACCATCCATACCCGGCATCATTACATCCAACAAAATCAAATCCGGGATTATTCCCTTGGCTGCCTCAAGCACTTCAAAGCCATTATTACAAAAAATAACTTTAAAGTTTCCTAAGTCCTCAAGAGCTACCTGTGCGATTTCCCGGATATCTGCCTCATCTTCTGCATATAAAATACTGGATAATTCCTTACTGGACATAATGCCCCCCTTCCTGTTGTTGTCCATTAAACAGGTGTTTTATTTTAGAGAGTAAATCATCGTTAGTTGTTTTAGATTTTACCAGTGCATCAACGACATATTTGGAATACTCCTCATCCAATTCAGTGTTCGAATAGACAATCACCGGCAAATGCTTTTCGGCAAGCAAAGGCAGCAGTTGAGTCCCGCTTCCATCTGGCAAAAGTAAATCAAGAATAATCAAATCGAATGTTTGTTTAGCCAATAATTCCTCTGACTCTTTTAAAGTAGATACTGAAGTTAATTTAACTTCCGAATCCAGTACAGTTCGAATTACTTTTTGCATATCAATATCGTCCTCAATATGCAAAACCACCGGTATTTTGTCTTTAATTTTTGTTTTGATTTTACCTATGGACTGTAATAATTTATCAAAATTAATGGGTTTATCTAACCAGTCAACTACAGAAATCGCATCTCCATTAATCATCGAATGCCCGGTTTCGGCGATAACAGAAAGAACAATGACAGGGAGTTCCCTCGTTTTTTCGGAGTTTCTTAATTCTCTTATAAAACTGATGCCATCCTGATCGGGTAAAATTAAATCCAGCAAGATGGCTTTGTATTGGGTTGTGCTTAGGCATTTTTTTGCCTGTGCAACCGACTCCACAATATCAACGGCATAACCGGCACTTTCCATTAATAAGCCCAGAAATTTGGCCTGATCCGGATCATCCTCACAAATTAAAAATCTATCGGCATTTTGCAAACCAATTTTAGGAATTTCTGGTAGCGGCTTTTGGACTGAGACATTATTTAAATCAAAATAAAATTGACTGCCTACTCCTGGCTGACTGCTAAAATTAATCTGGCCACCCATTTTCTCAATAATGGCTTTACTGATACTCAAACCAAGCCCTGTACCGCCTTTTCCCCGGGTAGAAGAGGAGTCGGCCTGACTAAATTGCTGGAAGATACGTGATTGAAACTCCAGGGGAATACCAGAGCCCGAGTCCGTAACAATCACCCTGACCTGATTACCCTGTTGCTTCATTGACACAGTCACTTCACCGCCTGTGGGGGAAAATTTAATCGCATTTGATAATAAATTTGCCATCACCTGCATCAAACGGTCCGGATCCACTTCTACTATAATATCGGGAAACATCTTTTCCAGGCGTACAGAGACATTAAATTTTTCACCGTACATTTTTATGGCAAGGATAGCATCCTGTATCAGATTGGCTAAATTGGTTTGCTTAAGTTTGAAATCCATTTTTCCGGCCTGAATTTTTTCCATATCTAAAATATCATTAATCAATAGTAAAAGGCGCTCGCAATTTTTATTGGCAATATCCAGAAGTTTTTGCGCTTTTTCAGAAAAAGTTCCAACCGCCCCGCCCAAAACCAGGCCTAATGAGCCACGAATAGAAGTCAGCGGCGTTCTTAATTCATGACTAACGACAGAAACAAATTCTCTTTTCATTTTTTCTGTTTCTTTAAGATCAGTAACGTCATGAATGGCAATGACAGCGCCCATTGTTGAGTTATCGGTCCCTGTAATCGCCTGCCCATCTACGATAACATTACGTACTTCACCATTGTTGAATTTCAGCAATAACTCCAAACCATGAATTTTTTCACCTTGTAAGGCCCGCTTCAGAGGGGTTTCCTCATCCTCTAATACCTGGTTATTCGGGGAGGTAAAATGCAGGTAATCAGAAAGCCGCAGATCTTTTCCCAAGGGAACCTGCTGGTAACTTTTCAAGGCTTTGTTATATACCGTTATTTTACCATTCGCGTCGCAGGCGATAATTCCATCATCCAGATTATTTAAAATGGCATTAACGAATTCCCGTTCATTTTGGACTACCTTAAGCATCTGTTTATAATAGGTAGACACCATTAGCGCCAGGCTGATGATTAATCCGGTAATTCCGGCAACAAAAAAGGCAAGAAGATTTTGATTAACAGTCTCGATATGCACATGTTGAGCCAGCGGGGTAAATACTGCTGCTGCCATACCCGTATAATGCATGCCACAAATAGCCACCCCCATAATCAGGGCGCTTAACAATTTCGTATAAAACTGCTTTCGGGACGTACCCCTATTACTCTCAAGCGCAAGCCAAAGTGCAGCCTCGGATGCCACAATGGCAATCAGGATAGATAATAAAAAGATTGAGAATATATAATGAATCTGGACATGAACCCGCATCCCTTCCATGCCCATATAGTGCATTGTTGCAATGCCAAATCCAATGATGACTCCGCCAATAGCGAGATTTATAAAAGAGTGATTATTTGATCTTAGGATATACAAGGCGAAGCAAGAAACGGCAATGGCAACCAGAAGCGAGGAAACTGTCCAGAACAAGTCATAGCCCATTGGCATTGGCATGATAAAAGAAAGCATACCGATAAAATGCATGGACCAGATACCGGCTCCCATTGCGAATGCGCCGCCAAGAAGCCAGTATACTTTATCCCTAGAATTTTTTTCGACTCTTAATCTACCTGCGAAATCCAATGCAACATAGGAGGCCAATACGGCAATTATATATGACAGGATTACTAATTTATAATCATAACTGCCATATATTGTATTTGCAGGCAAAGGCCCATCCTGGAACCAGTTAACATCCCTCATTTATTTACTCTACCTGTGAGCAGATTATCCTTAGATAAAGTATATATTGAGGATTAAAAAAGATCCTCCTGGGTTAACCCTACTTTTTCCAATAAACTTCTTAATGTCTTTAATGCTTCAACCTGGATTTGCCGAACCCGCTCGCGTGTCAGGTCGATTTCCTTACCCACATCTTCAAGCGTCGCTTTTTCAAAACCGCGCAATCCAAATCGTCGGGCTATGACTTGCTGCTGGTTTTCTGTTAATTTATCCAGTAAGGATTCGATATGGGTCCGCAAATTTTCGTCCGTCAGCAATTCAGCTGGATTCACGCTATTTTCATCGGCTATCGTATCCAATAAGGATTTGTTGTCGTCATAGCCGATTGGTGTATCCACTGAAGCAACTTTGTCGTTTAATCCCAGCAACTTCTCAACATCTTCCAAAGGCTTATCTACCATTTCAGCAATTTCCTCTGCTGAGGGTTCATGATCAAGCTTTTGAGTCAATTGGCGTGCTGCACGTAAATAAACATTTAATTCTTTAACGACATGAATTGGCAGTCTAATGGTGCGGGTTTGATTCATAATAGCCCGCTCAATAGTTTGCCTGATCCACCAGGTGGCATAGGTCGAAAATCGAAAACCTCTATCCGGATCAAATTTCTCAACCGACTTCATTAAGCCAAGGTTCCCCTCTTCAATTAAATCCAGTAAAGGCAGACCTCTGTTTAAATAACGTCTCGAAATTTTTACCACGAGACGAAGATTGGATTCGATCATTTTCTTGCGTGCAGCAACGTCGCCCTTTAATGCCAAGCGAGCATAATGAACTTCCTCTTCCGCTGAAAGTAAGGGCGAAAAGCCTATCTCGCTTAAATACAATTGAGTGGCATCCATTGCTTTGGATGTTTGCCTGCCGCGCTGGTAACTTGGAAACACTTCCTCGTCACTAAAATCCGGCTCCACCTCTTCAGCAGTTATTGGTCCATCCTCTTCCAAAAGCAATGAATCTTCCTCTGCAGGATCTTCCCATTCAGATTCTGCGATTTCTGGTTCTTTAATTGATTCATCTTCGGCTTGCATGATTATCACCCTTGTGTTTATATCTGCCCGAAATACACACAGTATCATTCGAAATTAGTCAGTAAATTATATAAATTAGGTCACTATTGCTTTTTTTGCAAATACAGCATCGGATTAACCGGCTGACCTGATTTCCTAATTTCAAAATGAACGCCCCAAAACTGCCTGTCAATAACTCCCATTTCGGCAATAATCTGTCCCGCTTTAACTTTTTGCCCTTCATTCACCTTATTTTTCAAATTATTAGCATAAGCAGTTAAAAACTGACCTTCATGCTTTATGATAATTAAATTACCATAACCAGAGAGTCCATTCCCGGAATAAGCAACCACCCCGTCTCCTGAAGCATAAACATACGCCCCTTTACTACCAGCAATATCTATGCCTTTTTTTCCCTGTTGAGGATTAAAGCCAGCAGTAACACGGCCCAGGGCAGGCCACTTCCAACTTCCACCCGCATAGCTTACGGGGGAGGTTACGGCAGAAATTGGTTTCGCTTTAATAAATTGCGTTGTTTTTGCCGCTTTCGCGGATTGAAGAGGCTGCCGGATTGATCGGGGGATCTGTCCATTAGGTGTTAAGCGTATAATCTGCCCGGCACGAATCGAATAAGGAAGACGTAAATGGTTATAGGCCGCCAGTTGGCGAACATCTTTATCAAAGCGAAATGCAATCGCATATAAAGTGTCCCCCGCTTGCACAACATAGGCGGCCTTATGGCTTAGATTCCATCTCGAGCGAATGTCTTCAACAGGCGCCAATCGAGGACTTACCGCGCAACCCGATAATAAGCAGACTAATAGTAAGAGAAGTAAAGCAGGCATATTCTATCTCATGACAGCAATTTCATAATCAAGAGAGTTAATATCAACACGACTAATACACTCCAGCCGATGATATCAACATATTGACGCAAATTATTATGAAGTTTATCCCCAAAAAAATACATAATTGTAGAAACCAGGAAAAAACGTAAGCCCCTTCCCAAAGCAGATGCAAAAATAAATGGCAGCAAAGCCATGCTCATCGCGCCAGCGGCAATGGTAAACAATTTGTAGGGAATGGGTGAAAAACCAGCTATAAAAATCACCAGAATGCCATGTAGCGTAAACCATTGCTGGATCTGATGGAAATTGCTGCTCCAGGATGAACTTTCAATCCAGGGCAATATGGCTTCAATAAAAAAATAACCTATCAAATAACCAAAAACACCGCCTAGCACTGAAAAAAGCGTGGTAATCAATGCATACTGCCATGAGCGCCGTGGATTAGCCAGGCCCATGCTAATCAGCATGACATCAGGCGGTATAGGGAAAAAGGACGATTCAGCAAATGAAACGCCAGCCAGGTAATAAGGCGCATGAGCGTGTCCTGACCATCTCACCATTTTGTCATATAGATGAGTAAAGATTTTCATTATTCCCAATTTAATTTATCCACCCATGTTGATAACTGATCAAAAACTTTATAATGCGTCATATCCAGTTGCAAAGGAGTAATGGATACGCATTGCCGGCTGATTGCATAAAAATCAGTTCCAGGTCCTGCATCTGCCTGAGAGCCAGATGGTCCAATCCAGTAAATTGGCCGTCCACGCGGATCAAGCTCTGAAAACGTTGGTTCTGCACAATGGCGCGTTCCCAGGCGCGTTACTTCAAATCCCTTGATTTGATTTAAAGGTAAATCAGGGATATTCACGTTCAAAATGGTTTGCGAAGGCAGCATATTGGCATGCATTTTTACTACCAGCTGCCTTGCGATAGTAGCTGCCGTATCATAATGCTGGATATTTTCACCAGCCATGGAAAATGCAATGGCTGGCAAACCGAGATATCTTCCCTCCATTGCCGCCGCAACTGTACCAGAGTAAAGAATATCATCGCCCAGATTGGCGCCATCATTAATTCCAGAAAGGACAATATCAACAGTCGGCTCAAGAAAACCGGTAAGCGCCAGGTGGACACAGTCAGTAGGCGTTCCATCGACGCTATAGTAGCCATTATCCATTTGCCTGATACGCAAAGGCCTGGTCAGGGTTAATGAATTACTAGCACCGCTTCGATTACGATCAGGAGCAACCACGCAGACTTCACCAAGCGTTGACATTTCATTTGCAAGAGCCCGTATACCTGGCGCTGAAACGCCGTCATCATTACTAACTAATATTCTCATTATTAACTCTCAGGAGACTCTAACCATTTTACGATTGCCAGATATTCCGCCAGCTTTTGCTCATTCTGACTAATCAATTGCTTCAATTCAGGTTGACTGGAATTCTCTTTTAAAGCCTGCTTCTGCTCTGCCAATTTGATTTGCAAGAGAAGAATGCGTTGTCCGAACCCCTGAGGACTAAGCTGTAACTCATAAGCCAGTTGATTTTGACGGGCAGAGACAGCTTTTAATTCATTACAGCTAATCTTGCCGGGACTCATTGCTGGACAGCTTTTTAATGCCTGCTCGACCTTTTCAGGATTGAGTCGATAATAATTTTCGTCTCGGGCCGAGCAACTTGTGGAGAGAAGAACAGCCATCCCCCAGACAAAATGTTTTATCATCCCAACCTCTTCACAAATGCTAAAAACCTGCATATTATCATTAGTCAATTATATATGCCATGCTGTTAGGTGGTTAATACTCTGCAATGATTTTTCAAAATTCTCTTTGATTCAAGCATAATCTATCGGTGCTACGATTGAATAAATGCTAACAATTAGGTATTGTTGTCAGCTTTCTAACCAACAGACTTGACAATATGCTGGATTTTAGCGTTGGCCGTGACAAACAAACCGATGAATTGTTTATTGAAACTTCAATCACCGGCAAAGCCTTACTAACATTGCCTCAACTGAATAAAGGAACTGCCTTTACCCAGGATGAAAGACGTGAATTCGGCTTACTGGGAAAGTTGCCTCATCGTGTTGAAACCCTGGATGAGCAGGTCAAACGTGCTTATCTTCAATACTCAAGTTATCAAACCCGGCTCCAGCAAAATATCTATCTGAACAATCTGCACGACAAAAATCAGACGCTGTTTTATAAATTGCTGAGCAGGCATTTGGGCGAAATGCTGCCTACGATTTACACCCCTATTGTCGGTACTGCAGTCAAGCGTTTCAGCCATGAGTACCGCCAACCCCGAGGCTTGTATATCGCCCACTCCGATAAGAACCAGCTGGATGAGATTTTTAGTAATCGTTCAAACCCTGAAATTGATTTGATTGTAGTCACAGACGGTGAAGGTGTTCTTGGCATTGGCGATCAGGGGATTGGCGGCATGGATATTCCCGTGGCCAAACTGATGGTTTATACGCTCTGCGGAGGGATAAACCCCAGCCGCACCTTGCCTGTATTTCTTGATGTAGGCACCAATAATCAGGAACTTCTGAATGATCCCTTCTATTTAGGTTGCCGCCATCCCAGGATACCTGCCGCGGAATACGATCAGTTTATCAATGCTTTTGTGAAAACCGTTCATCAGCATTTTCCAAATGCTTTCCTGCATTGGGAAGACTTTGGCCGAGGCAATGCCAGAAGGATACTGGAGCGCTTTCAGGATGAACTATGTACATTCAATGATGATATCCAGGGTACGGGTGCGGTAACCCTTGCGGCCTTATTGGCAGCCTGTGATATTAGCGGAAGACAATTATCAGAACATCGAATTCTGGTATTCGGAGCCGGATCTGCTGGAACTGGAATCAGCGATCAAATTGTCGATGCATTAGTCGAGCAAGGCTTAAGTAAGGAAGAAGCGTATCGATGTTTTTGGCTAATCGACAGACAGGGGCTACTAATAAAGGATGATTCTGAACTCACCGAAGCACAACAGCCCTATGCTCGTTCACGAAGCGAAATCCAGTCATGGACCTTGAACAGCTTAAACCCTTCCCTGACTGAAACCGTTCGACATGTCCAACCTACGATACTAATAGGCTGTTCAGCACAACCCGGTGCATTTTCACAGGATATCATTGAAATAATGTCACAGACCTGCGAACGCCCCATTATTTTTCCTTTATCCAATCCCGATGAAAAATGCGAAGCGCAACCAGCCGATATCATGCACTGGAGCCAGGGCCGGGCGTTGGTCGCGACAGGCACCTCCTTTCCCGCAGTGGAATACCAAAATAAATTGATTGAAATTGCCCAATGCAACAATGCACTGGTATTCCCCGGCATTGGTTTGGGAATTTTAACAGTTCAGGCAACGCGTCTTTCCAAAAAAATGATTTGGGCTGCAGCGAAAACACTTAGCGAATTTTCCCCATGCAGAAAAGACAGCTTCCTCCCGCTTCTGCCTTCTTTAAATGATGCCCAATTCGTCGCCAAGCAAATAGCAGTTAGAGTGGCCGAAGCAGCGATTGAAGAGGGACTGGCGCAAATCAATCAGGAGGAAAACCTGGTGAAGCTGATTAACGATCAGTTCTGGGAGGCACGCTACTTGCCTTTTCGCAGAAAGAAGACAACGCAATAAGGCAACAACCGCTGGAATTCGACAACCCTGAACCCGCGGCTTGCCAACTCCGAATCCCCGCGGCTTTGACCGCGGGGCCCATCCCTGCTGAACCATAATTAACAATCTAAATTAGGTTTGAAAATAAAGCTGATTTGCAGGATTGTTATTCAACTAGGCATCGTATAGGCCCCGCGCTCAAAGCCGCGGGGATTCGGTGGGCGAGCAAAGCCGGAAGATTCGACGGTATCGAAACCTGCGACTCGATCAAACCTACTCTCCAATCACCGGTGCAGCGGTATTTAATCCCTTTTGAAAATTAACTCTCACCTTCTGGGTTCTGCCATTTTCAGGCTCCCAGGGACGCGCATAAAAGAATTCAAAAGTACTTCTAACCGGTAATTTCACCCCCTTCAACACCTGAAATACAAATACTGTTTTACCTCCTGAGCCGATTAATTTTGGTTTTAAAGGATGAAACTGACTGGACAGCAACTTAAATAAGTTAGAGTTATAATTTTTGAGTGTCCAGCTATAACCGGTAGTGGGGTTCGAAGGCAAACTGATTACAAAACGCGACTGGGAGCTATCCACCGTCATCGCCATTTCTGGCGAATCGTAGACTGCTGCATAACAAGAACTGAATAATAACAGTCCAGGAAGCAATATCCATTTATTCATACTTTAATCCTCTCAGATTTAATCCTAATTCAAGTATAATCAAACTTTATTCTTATCACTAAGGACAGAGTATGAAAGCGATTGGTTATAAACAGGCTGGCACAGCGGATGTTCTGGAAGACATTGACTTACCCCTACCCGTCATGCTGGCGCATGACCTGCTCGTTGAGGTTCAGGCAATTGCAGTAAATCCTATTGATTGCAAACAGCGTTTAAATATACAGCCAGAAACGGGTTCTTACAAAGTTTTGGGGTGGGATGCTGTAGGTATTGTCAAAGACATCGGTAAGGATGTCAGCTTATTTAAAAAAGGCGATATGGTCTGGTATGCGGGGGATTTAACAAGACCGGGAAGTAACGCCGAGTTTCACCTGGTTGATGAACGGATTGCCGCATTAAAACCACAGAGTTTGAGCAATGCAGAAGCTGCAGCCTTGCCACTTACCACTCTTACGGCCTGGGAATTACTCTTTGATCGCCTGCAGATTGATAAAGAAGATACGGGTATCCTGCTAATCACTGGGGCAGCCGGCGGTGTCGGATCCATTCTAGTGCAATTAGCCAGGCAGTTGACATCCCTAAGGATTATCGGCACAGCATCGCGTCCTGAATCAGAGCGGTGGATTAAAGAAAATGGTGCCGATCTGGTCATATCTCATCAGAACCCCTTACATGAACAGCTTCTAAAATCAGGCATAGAGGCAGTTGATTATGTGATTAGCTTGACACATACCGATCAGCACGCTGTAGAGCTGGTCAAATGCTTGAAGCCCCAGGGAAAATTTGCCCTCATTGACAATCCGCTTTCCCTGGACATTAAACTGTTTAAATTGAAAAGCATATCGATTCACTGGGAGATGATGTATACACGCTCGATGTTCAAAACCCCCGATATGATTAAACAACACGAAATTCTCAGTCAGGTCGCTCAAATGGTTGATTCAGGGAAAATTAAAACAACTTTGAATGAAAACCTTGGATTAATTAATGCGGCAAATCTTCAGCAAGCACATCGGTTAATTGAAAGCGGCAAATCGCTGGGAAAGATTGTCCTCGAAGGATTTTAATTCTATCTTCTCCCCGTGACAGGAGGTGAATTTATTCTACATGGCCTGCTAATAAACTAACCGGCCATTGCATCAGGCGGATTTGATCAGGCGCCCCCCATGCCAGTGTTAATTCATCAGAAATTAATTCGACGGGGTTGGTTTTATTTTTCAGCTGATATTCTTTCACGGCAGACCAGGTATTCAAATAGCCTTTAAACCCCGCAAGATCGAATTCTTTTTCAATGAAAAATAAAGGGGTTTCTATTTTTTTAAAGGGAAACGGAATGCTAGCATAATGTTCATCAATGAATTTTCTTTGCCATGCCCAATACCGTTCACCTAAAATGTTTTCATAAAGATTTTTGATAATAATATCCAGATTGCAGTTTATTTGCCCCAGGGAATAGCACCAGGCTGCGAATATTGCAGAGGGTTTGGCTACCCTCCTGACTTCTTCATAAAATAAATCAAAATTAAACCAGTGAAGCGCCTGGGCAACCGTGATTAAATCAACACTATGAGCATCTATACCACTATTTTCCGCAGGGCAGCAGCGATACTCTATTGCAGCACTTTGAAAAGCCTGATCTAGTTGAGATTGGCTGATATCAGTTGCAATGATGTGTTTGAAACGATTAATCCATGGTAAAGCCGCTTGCCCATTTCCCGTTGCGCAATCCCATACCGTATTATGCTGCGGGGTTTTCTCTAATAAAAAAGTATACAAACTATCCGGATACTGGGGCCGGTATTCTCGGTATTGCTCTGAATTCGAATCAAAATGGTTTCGGTCAGTCATAATGAGTCCTTATCTAAAATCTGACATATTCTCAAAGCATAGTAATATCAAGGAACCGGTGTGCTTGAATCCCCACTCGCTGTCGTCCCATTATTTTCCTCACTTGGCTCTGGAATTGCATTAATTGCAGCCTGCAGACTGTCAACTTTCTTCTTGGAGTCTGTAGATGGGAAAAATGAAAAAGTCCCATGTGCATATTTGTTATAGCTTGCCACTACAAGCGGTATAATACCAGCAGTCAGAATCATTGCGCACCAGGCCAACACATTTTTACCGCCCCGATGCTTTTCAAGTATTGGGCGTGCATTATTAATTATACCCTCGCAATCCAGTTTGTATGCTTCACATAATACCCTGGTTCTGGGCTGGCTAAAGAACTCCGTACTTCGCGCCATTAGATCGAAAAGAACAGTTCTGGCAGTCTCAGCAGCCATCTTGTATTTGGATGGATCCCTTGCTTCCATTTCATTGACCTTCAGACGAAAATCAGTGACCATCGAAAATAGGTTAAGCCCGTCTTTAGGTAATGAAGAAAGAAAGGACATAAACTGCTGCGCTTCTTTTGCTGTTTTAAAACTGTCAAGACCTACTAGCTGCAAATAGTTCAGGAAGGCATTTCTTGAATAACGGGTTTTCAAATTGGAATAATAGGCTGCCCCCCCGTCCACCAGTGCTTTAAGTATTTCCTGTTGGTTTTGTTTCTCTTCACCGTTACTTTCCGTAATTTTCCGTTGCATTAAATACAACTGCCGAACAAATTCTGTCGCATCCGCATCTCGCATCAGCACAGATGCTATTTTATTATCAGGGTCAGGAATACTATACTCGGGTAAACAATGTGTACGAAAAGTCGATGAAATTCGATTTAATTCTTCATGGGCAAGAAGCATAAATTGAGCAGTCTTTTTCTCATCGGTTTGAATACCCTCAAAAAACTGATAACATTTATTTGTTAATTGATTAATCTCGTTTCTGGCTAGCTCCCTGGCGACAGTATTTGCTCCCTCTGAATTAGAGACAGCTCTCCTTAATTCTTTGGCCTGTTCTAAAAATCCCAGGTGTTTTTCTGGAATAACCATCAACGCTTCAATAAAACAATCCACATCAGGAGAGGATTTGTAACCGAACTCGTGTAGATCCCTAAGCAGTTCCGCTTTCCTGTGAAGTAACTTCATATCTTCATTGCGGCCAGGAATTTGACGTAACTTCTGGGCATAAAATGTCAAAGAACTATATCCTACGCGAATTGAGAGTTTAGCCTCTTCTTCCGGAGGTAGAGTTTCCGCAGGATCAGCTCGCTCGTTAGGCTCCAAAATATAATTATACATTGAAGCAATGGCTGTCTTTACACTGGAAGAAGTTGCTGAGATATATCGATCATTAGCTGTTGCCAAGGATAAATTATTATTAACAACATGGATTGCGGCCAGGATTTGCTTGACTTCTTCAGTCGCAAGCCGGTTAAAAACTGCTCTGACCGCTTCTTTCTCCTCTTCACTCAAGGGGACTAACTCGCCTTCGCTATCTCTCGCGGCAAACTGGCACCAGTCCATTACTCGAGTATAAAAAGTTTGCATCCTGTCAAGGCTAGTTTCAGAAGGCAGACTCTCCAATACTCTTTGAATGGACGCAACAGCAGTCCGGGATCTGAAAAATGCGTTTTGCACCCGTTCCCTTTGAAATGCTTCTAACAGTGTACCAGCAGTTTCTCTGCCTGGATAAACGGTCCTGTGGCCCATAGCTATCATTTGCCGCAGTTTATTATCAATATGTGAAATCACTGCTTCTTTATTTTCGCCATATGAAGCTTGTTTCAGTTCATCAATTAAAATTAACAGTTCCTGCTGTACCGGATTGAGTTGGCCAAGATTATCGAGCCAATTCAGGAATTCTGTGTGAGTCATACATTACACCAATTACTATCTATATACTCAGTATAAGGAATTAACATTAAGGGAAAATTAATCCTTAAATACTAGTAATAAATTAGCGATGTTTTCCTAATCTGTAACTGTCCTTCTCCTCACGCAATTCCTCCATTAAGCGTTCCTGCTTACTACCAAATTTGCTCAGGAGCCGATTAGTTTCATTAATATGAAATAGTTTTGCTTTGCTGATTGTCCATTTGACTTTCTTATCACGATCGCCCTCTTTATCCCACATTTTAAGCACTTCTTTTTTATTGATTTTTCTTGGTTTTCCAGATTCAACGTCTGAATCAACCAGCTTGTCATCCTTCCTGCGAATCAGTGATTTCCCTTTTAACATACAGCGAGTTGCATGATAATAATCGTGAATTTCACGAACGCTGAACTCTGCTTCCTGCGTGTTGGCATAGATATCCATTTCTTCATTTCTTGGCAGCGATGGATCATGGCACTCCGCTGGCTCTGGCTTTTTCAAGCCGAATAAATACAGTGTATTTACAACGGCTTTGTAAACAATGCTCACAATGAGCGGTATGCTTAAAATACTCAGAATAATGACTGGTTTTAATAATGGAATCACTGCCGGCATAAATGGAGGAAAAAAAGCAGCAGCAGCGAGTAAGGCAATAAACCCGGCTCCAAGAGCAAAATACGTCGCATATTTTAGGTAAGGATACTGACTCAGCCAGTTCATGGCGCGTGACAAAATGGTTGTATTTTTTCCAGTTATCTGATCAGCTATAAAACGCAAACAACCATCGATAAAATAGCTGGTAATTGCTGCTGACAAAACCGCATTAATAAGCAAGACGGTTCCAGCTCCCAGCAAGCTAAATGTCAGCCCTAATCCCACAGGAGGAAACAGATAGAATATTGCCACCAGAGGGATGAAAAATAACAGTTGCAGCTTATGTTCCCAGATAAAGCGTACCGTTGGAATGATGATGTAGCGAAGCGGTAACATGACTAAATAGTAAAACAAACTGCGTGCTAGAATATAAAGCCAGAAGTTCCTGCGTTTGCGTTCTTTATTATCTTCCTCAGTGTTGATCTGATGTATTTCGGTTCCGGATCCTCCTGCATAATTTAAGGCATGCGCAGCAATAGGATTTGGCCCTTCAAACTCTTCATCCGGAGTCACTTCTAAAATGATCCACTCATTCTTCCACTCGCCAAATTTCGAAACCGGATCGTTTTTTTGTTTCTGAATGTAGACTTCTGGGGCATTACCCTCAGCAACCAGCTTATCCCAATTATCATAACGGCTTTTTCTAAGGCCTTTGTAAAGTCCAGGAGGATTTAATGCATCAACCCGGGAAATCAGATCCCCCCGATGGATAGCTAATAATTCAGCAAGGGCGCCGCCAAGGCTGGTGCCGCAAACATGCACTTTTTTATCTTGTTTTTCCATCCAGCGGATAGCGGAGGGACTTCCTGAGCGGTATAACGATTTCCCGGCTGTTTCAAACGCTTCAAGATCAGTTGTAACCTGCTCCCAAAATCCCTGCCCGGCAAGATAGGTTGTTCCCATACAAATTAAATGGGGTTCAGCATCCTTATTGTTAACAGGCGATAAGCCATAGGCAAAAACACGATCATCATTTTTTAAAGTGACTTTCTTCCTCCCAGAGGTTGGTGTCAACTCAATCGGGGTGACTTTATATTCTACCCTCACCCATTGACCGTTTACATATTGGGGAATATGGAAGCTCTCATAAGCAGTTATGTCTGAATAGGGAAGCAAGCTCAAGCAGTTACTTAAATAGAGATAAGCCTGATTGAATTGTTCTTCTGTAAGCTTTTGATTCTTTAATTGCTCATAGATGTGATTAAAACCTTCCTGAAACGCTTTACGCATCCCGCGGGTAAGCTGATGATCCCGCTCAACAAAAATGGCATTAAATGCGCGCCAGGACAGAAGGCTCTTCCAATCTTTATGCCATCCCATCATCAAGGCGCGAAGCACATTCCGCGCTTGTGCCAGGTTATACTGGTTTTCATCGGAGGCATCCGCCTGTTCGAAGTCACGAGAAGAAAAAAAATCGAGCGTTAAGCCGCGAGCGCAGAAGTTATCAAGAGACATTTACCCATCCTCTTATTTGTAGAGCCCCGATCATACTACAATTTGATGCATATTTGAACATTAGTATCCCAGAAATCATCAACTAACCGTTGAGAAAGCTTGATCTTGAGAAACAGACAGGCGATCATTATTTTTTTGTTTTACTTAAGGAATTCGGTGTGGAACACGAAATGATGGAATATGATGTGGTAATCGTAGGGGCTGGCCCGTCCGGTTTATCAGCAGCCATTAGGATTAAACAGCTTGCCGCAGAAGCAGGTAAAGAAATCAGTGTTTGCATTCTCGAAAAAGGGGCGCAGGTAGGTGCTCATATTCTGTCTGGAGCGGTGCTAGAGCCAAGAAGCCTTAAGGAATTATTGCCTGATAGCTGGAAAACTGCGCCTCTGAACACCCCAGTTACTGATGATTCATTTTATTTCCTGACAGCTAAAAAAAGTTTTCGCCTACCCACTCCCTCCCCGATGAAAAACGAGGGGAATTTTATTATCAGTCTTGGCGAATTATGCCGGTTTCTGGCAACACAGGCTGAGAATTTAGGCTGTGAAATTTATCCCGGATTTCCTGCAACAGAAATTCTTTATAATGACAAAGGCGAAGTTATTGGCGTTGCCACCGGGGATGTGGGTATTGACAGACAGGGGGCAGAAACAGCCCACTACCAGCCAGGAATGCATTTATTAGCAAAACAGACTCTTTTTGCAGAAGGCTGCCGCGGGCAACTCAGCCAGAATTTAATGAACCGCTACCAGCTGCGGCAGGGTGTACAGCCTCAAACCTATGGAATCGGGATTAAGGAAATTTGGCAAGTTAAATCCTCCCGCCATAAGCCAGGAACTGTCATACATACAATAGGCTGGCCTTTAGATACCAAGACATATGGCGGTTCATTTATTTATCATCTGGCAAATAATCAAGTGGCACTTGGATTTGTTATTGGACTTGATTATAAAAATCCCTGGCTTAGCCCTTTCAATGAAATGCAACGCTTCAAAACCCATCCCTTCGTCCGTCCCCTGCTTGAGGACGGCGAGCGCATAGCCTATGGCTCCCGCGCTTTGAATGAAGGAGGCTGGCAGTCCTTACCTAAATTAACTTTTCCCGGCGGTGCTTTAATTGGAGACGCAGCAGGATTCTTGAATGTTCCCAAAATTAAGGGAATCCATACTGCCATGCAATCCGGCATGCTGGCAGCAGAGGCCTGTTTTGCCGCCCTGACAAACGACAAGGCCTCCCCACAGGAACTCACCCTTTATACAGAAAAGGTGAAGCAATCCTGGTTAAGCGAAGAATTGTACAGCGTAAGAAATATACGCCCCGCCTTTCGTCATGGCCTCTGGGCTGGTCTTGCCAATGCATTTTGGGAAACCTATATTACCCAGGGCAAATCCCCCTGGACATTAAAAAACCACGCGGATCACAGCAGCTTACTTCCAGCCGACAAATGTAAAAAGCTGGTTTATCCCAAAGCCGATGGCCTTTTAACATTTGACAGGCTCTCCTCTGTTTATTTGACGAATACTTACCATGAAGAAAATCAGCCTGTTCATTTGAAACTGAGAGACCCAGATTTGGCCATATCGGTTAACTATAAAGCCTACGCCTCTCCAGAAACCCGCTATTGCCCGGCAGGCGTTTATGAAATACTCGAAGATGAACAAGGCCCCCGCCTGCAAATCAATGCCCAAAACTGTATTCATTGCAAAACCTGCGATATAAAAGATCCAATGCAAAACATCGTGTGGGTAGCCCCGGAAGGCGGTGGAGGTCCTAACTACAGCGAAATGTAAATCTGATTGTCATTTGCCTTCTCAAAGGGTAGACTTGCTCCTGTAAAATTAGTCCCGGTGGCACAGTGGATAGCGCGGCCCCCTCCTAAGGGGCAGGTCGGAGGTTCGAATCCTCTCCGGGACGCCAATAGAATCAATGGGTTGCGATAATTTCTCTCGCGCAAAATCATTTTTCAGGGTGCACTCAGGGTGCAAATTGAATCTGGTCTGATAAATCTTTATGCTAGCTCTCCAAGATGTAATTCAAGCTGCAAATTAAAGCTTGAGGTAAGAACCAAATCACAATTGATTGATAAAATAAGAGCTTATTTTATATAGCTCAGTATGAACGGAACAGATATGTATGACTAATCTCAAATCTCTCAAAGCGAACACACTTTTGCTCTACCCCTCTATCGCAAGGAACTCCTGGTCGATGAGTGTCGTCTCTCCTCTTCTTCTAAAAGCAACCTATTACGAGCAAACCTCATTTCATGGAAACTGCTGGAGTTAGAAGGCTTCTTGCCTTTTAGAATCCCGGCGATAACCTCTTCGAGTTCATCGCCGCCTGATGAGTAGAACAGCCTAAGCTGGTTTCGTGCGTCCCTTAGTACATTGATCTGTTCTGAAATCAGAGCGCTGGATTTCAACTCATTAATTAATTTTTTAGCCGTTATCACTTTTATGTCTTTATCAATACCCCAAAGACGTAATCCCCTTGCTGACTGTCTTTTTGAAATGTATGACTCTAGCTCATAGATTATATAATCTTGATCAAAATTTTTTATAAGCTCATCTTCTTCTGGTGAATGGCCTGGTAACAGGGCCGAAAACTCTTCTTCAGTACACTTTAATTGTTCCGCTGAAAACCGGGTAGAAATCAGGCTTTGAATTTGATCCCACTGGAAGAAAGCGGCAATCTCTTTAAGTTCGTCTATAGAGCCTGCAAACCGCTCCCATTCGATCATTCTCAGATAGGCTTGCTTGCATTGTTCTGGGAGAATTTTTGCAAATTGTGTAAATAACTCTTTACTGTTAATTAACTTCTTATATTGCGATATTAGTGTAATGCGCGCAACTGGGGAGGTTGCTTCCACGACGCTCTGCAGCGTGGCTCCATCGTTTAGCTCTGTGGAGAACTGATCAATCAACTGCTCTCGTAATATCGTTTGTATTTCGTCGATTTTCCCCCAGCGGATATATTCCATTTTCCAGGTATCGAATGAATTAATTCGGCTTTTAATCTGGTCTGCAATTAGGCTGGAAAATTGAATGGAGTGAACAAGCCAGAAATTGAACGTGCAAAAGTTTTCTGGTGTTATCCATTCAGACAATTTGGGGTTGATATAACAAATAATTTTTTCTTGTTGATTTCCTTTTCTTGAAAAAAACTTTAAAGCTTTGAGTGCATTTTCACTGGTACTTAGCAATTCAGGATATTTATCTTGTAATTTTTCAAACACCAGATCGATTATCATACCATCAACCTTTTTTGTTAGGTTACACAAGTCTTCTACTGAACAAATATCAGGCGCCAGTGTTTCAGCATATTTCCTCCTTAGAAAATCTAATGATGCCTGAGAGAGCTGTGATGTTAATGTGAGCAATTTATCCGCGTCATTATATTCCCGAATCAGGTCTTTATAATGCGTTTCCACAATAACTTGTTGTTGTGCTTCAGAAAAAGACAAAATCAGCGTATGTAGATTAGATTCATAAGCGAAGCTGGCAAGACGAGTATTACTCAGGGAAGCGACAGATTTTAAACAGATTCTTGATTGAATCAGACGCCGACAACAATTATAACTCTTTATTCGCAATGCTATAAATAATGATGGATCAAGCTGACGATGACACTGCGGACTCTTTATAAGCAGCTCCATGAACTGGGAATCAAGATTGTCCCTGCTCTCCCATATTGGAGAGCGGTGCTCTAACGCCTTGATTACATCAGGCAGCAAGGAAGCCATCGGCGCCAATGCGGCGCATTCTTCATTTCTATTTGCATTGATTGAAATATGATAAAGTGTTGGATACTGGTTAAGAAATTCCAATAGAATGTTAGAAATCTGATCGGCACATGGAAATATATTCTCTGCTATCACACGCGTAACTTCTTCCTCAGTCAAGGGCAATTGCATATGAAAAAAGAGCGTCAAAAAGTAGCTTTCCAAATTTAAATTTTTACACCCGTAGTTAGTGAGTGTTATTACTTTCACAAAACGCTTCTCACTTGATTCAGCGTCTTTTTCCTCTGGTAAACGCAGCTCTGGTGAAAGCGTTTTCCAAAGGTTGTAGAACGAGCTCACCGCATCGCCCATAACTTTATTGTTAATCAGCTCTTCTGAGCCCGCATCCGATACCGATGCCTTTTTAAGCTCGACCGCTAACTTTTTTATCGCAAAGCCCAATGAATTATCATCGTAGCGTTTAACATGATTCGCCTTTAAGGCCTGCATAAACGCCCTGCTCGCATTCCCTGCTACATTGGCCAAATTCAGGAAATCCTGTCCACCGAGCTCATAGGACGGCTTCGCCCCTTCGGGCTGAAAATCCGCCAGCACATGATTACTATCCAGTGCAGCAGTTTGAAATATCTCTGCCAGAGGGATTAATCGGGTATAGCTTTGGTTGACAATAAAAGCATCGATTTGAAACTGACCATTGTCCTCTGTCTCAAGTTTTAGTGATAAGCCCTCTCTGTTTAAGCCAATAATACCCGGCATTAATATCGAACATACTGCCTCCTCTGGCTCGGCAATACTCTCCGCTATCTTGAGGCAAAATTGATTAATAGGTAAAAAAGGAAAACGAAAATAGGCAATATTTTCCTTTTTGAGCGTTTCCCAACGCAGGCTTAAGTAACTTCTTATCGCTTGAACATCCTTTGGAGGGAGCACTGCATTTTCATCTTTTGTGATAAACAGCCAAAAAAACTGAAAACTATATAGTGATTCAACCTGAATTGTTTCAACTGTTTCTGCTGCAGTGCCTGCGGGTAAATTCAAAGCGGCATGTTCGAAAGCGTAAAGATAATCCAGAAGTTGTTTGACTGTAATCATAAAAGTCCACGGCAAAATTGATGCGCCATTTTAGATCATACTGCCTATAATTCAAAACACCACCTCAAACACCGAGACGTCTTTCCTTGTGGAAACTCCTGAACAGTCATGCCTCATCAATTAATGCATTTTCTTGCCATTGGGGACAGCTGGATCAATGGTTGCCAGACAGATTGCGCCATTTGAATCCGAAAACCCCAGGAGTAGAAACTGCGACGTGAACCCGGCAATATTTTTCTCGCCTAGGTTGACACAACCAACAACCGTTTTGCCCGGTAGTGATTCGACCGTGTAATGTACAGTGACTTGAGCAGAGGTTTGCAGAATGCCTAATTCCGGACCAAAATCCACCCACAGTTTATAAGCCGGCTTTTTAGCCCGCTCAAAGGGTTCTGCTTTAACCACCGTTCCCGATCGTATATCGACCCTCTCGAAATCATCATATGATATTGGCATTGTTTTTCTCCCGCCCTTATGGTCTCATTGCTGAGTAGATTATCATAACGGCTAAAAACCGGATATCAGATCAAAGATACAATCGAGAAAGAAAAAGGCTGTCAGTCTTTCTAAAGCTTACTATCAGATAAAGCTTCTGATACACTTTGGCGCTAACGCCCGATTTTAGACCCTGCGGACAAGCCGCAGGGCGTAGGTGAGTGGGCCGAAGGGCCTAGGCGTGTCAGCTGAAGGGCCTAGGCGTGTCAGCCGCAAGGTCTAGGCGTTTCAGCCGCTGGGCTTAGGCGTGTCAGCCGAAGGACCTAGGCGTGTCAGCCGCTGAGTCTAGACGAAGTGAGCCACATCCTACGTTCCGCGACTTGTTCGCGGAATCTTAAAATTCTGCTGCGCCCAGATTTTTAATTGTGGCCGAAGCATTACGCATAAACTAGTTTGGACTTGTCTTAATTTGTAAGGAAATTTAAATGCCTCAACCTGTATTTGTAAACCGTATATT
The DNA here is from genome assembly GCF_900452515.1 of Legionella birminghamensis. Lineage (NCBI taxonomy): Bacteria > Pseudomonadati > Pseudomonadota > Gammaproteobacteria > Legionellales > Legionellaceae > Legionella > Legionella birminghamensis. Next base: position 1,501,338 of record NZ_UGNW01000001.1, on the reverse strand, counting down.
AAATATGAAAAAGATTAAGTATATTGGTCTGGATATGGATCATACGCTTATTCGATACAATACAGAAAATTTTGAAGCCTTGGTTTATCAAATTGTTATTAACAAACTTGCTGAACAAAAAAAATACCCTTCGGCGGTAAAAAACTTCACTTTCAATTTTCCGGATGCAATCCGCGGGCTAATTATTGATAGCAAAAATGGTAATATTCTGAAATTAAGCCGCTATGGCGCCATACGTCAAAGCTATCACGGTACACGTCTTATCAGCTTTGCAGAACAAAAGGAAATATACCGCAGTATTTATGTCGATTTGAAAGACAGCAATTACATGGCAATCGACACTTCCTTCTCCATTGCATTTTGTGTTCTATATGGTCAACTAGTTGATTATAAAGACGAGCATCCCGATGAGTTGCCCAGTTATTCTGAAATTGCCCGAGATGTGCTTCAGTGTGTCGACACCGCCCATTCGGATGGAAGCATTAAGAACCACATTGCACAACATCTCGAAAAATTTGTAAAAAAAGATCCCGAACTGGTAGCCGGTTTAAAGCGCTATACACATTACGGTAAAAAAATTTTTATACTCACGAACTCAGATTATTATTACTCGAAACTGTTATTGGACTTTGCCATAAACCCGTTTCTTGAAAATAATCAAACCTGGCAGGATTTGTTTGAAATAGTCATTACACTCGCCAATAAGCCCCGCTTTTTTTATGACAATCTACGTTTTCTGACGATTAATCCGCAGGATGGTACCATGACCAATACGACTGGTTTGATCACACATGGGATCTATCAAGGTGGTAATGCCAGAAAATTTACTGACGATTTGAAGTTGAACGGCGATGAAATCCTCTACATTGGCGATCATATTTATGGCGATATCCTTCGTCTGAAAAAAGATTGTAACTGGCGTACTGCGCTGGTTGTCGAGGAGTTAGGTGAGGAAATTCAGGCGCAAGCGAACTCCATGCCTATAGAACAGGAAATTATTGCGGCAATGGAGATGAAGACAAAGCTCGAAAAACAGTATGTTGAACTTCATTCAAAAATTATTGAAGACCAGTTCGAGAAGGGAAAACCTCAATTAAGCCAACTGCAACAGGAGATTGTTGCCATAGACACTGATATTTCATCCCTATTGCAAAAACAACAGACTTTTTACAATAAACGATGGGGAAGAACGTTTCGTGCAGGCGCGGAAGAAAGTTATTTTGCGTACCAGGTCGATCGCTTTGCCTGTATATACATGGAAAAACTAACCGATCTATTGGAACAGTCCCCTATAACTTATTTTCGTGCGCATCGACGGCTTCTTGCACATGATCTCGAGATAGCTGAGTAGCTCATTCGAGAAATTGTACATAGAATAAACTATACTTTCCCTAGATGAATGAATCATTAGTAGGAAAGCATGCAAATTCAAGCATTTCAATATTTTAGGAACAGAGGATGGAGCATTGAGGATTTTCCACCAATCGATTCGGAGCAAACCCTGGTTTTGGTTTTTGCCTCCCCTTTTTTTCTTAATTACCAGGCCCCCCTTAAACAGTTAGCTGATACTTATAAAAAAGCCAAGATAATCGGTTGTTCTACTGCTGGTGAAATATTTGGATCTCATATTCACGATGATAGCCTGTCTGTGGCTGTTGTTAAATTTGAAAAAACCCGGCTTAGATTATGCAGTGCTAAAGTTGAACATATTTCTGAATCTTATCAGGCGGGTGAGTTAATTGCCCAGGAACTCTGTGATTCTTCTTTGCGGAGCATTTTTGTTTTATCCGATGGTTTGACTGTCAATGGGACAGCGCTTGTAAAGGGGTTAAACGCGCACGCAACTGACGGTCTCATTATCACCGGCGGGCTGGCGGCTGACGGCAGCAACTTTGGAAATACCTGGATCATTTGCAATGGAGAAATTATTGACAACTATGTGATTGCCCTGGGGTTTTATGGAAACCACATTCAGGTAGGCCATGCCTCACAAGGAGGATGGGATATTTTTGGGCCTGCAAGAAGGATTACCCGCTCCGAGGGCAACATCTTATATGAATTAGATAACCAGCCTGCCCTTCACCTTTATAAAGAATATTTAGGTGAACGAGCCGCGGAGCTGCCGGCTTCAGGGCTTCTTTATCCATTAGCAATCAAAGATAGCAATAACGGAAAAAACCCGGTGCAGTTAGTCAGGACTATTCTGGGTGTCGATGAAAAAACTCAATCATTAATATTCGCCGGCGACATACCGATGGGTTATCAGGCTCAGTTAATGCGTGCCAATTTTGATCGTTTAATTACCAGTGCCTTTGAAGCAGGCGAATTGGCAAAAAATCGTTTGTTTGATAAAAATGAATCGTTTACCAGCCCGGTTCTGGCCATTGGTGTTAGCTGCGTAGGCAGAAGACTTTTACTCGGGGAAAGAACTGAAGAAGAAACCGAATCGACTTTGGAGGCGCTTCCCCCTGGTACAACCCAGATAGGATTTTATTCCTATGGCGAGTTATCCCCTTTTAATCTGGGTAATTGCGAATTGCATAATCAGACTATGACATTAACTACCTATTATGAAAGTGATTAAAGCTTAAAGGATAACTGTAACTGAGTTTCTGCTAACAAAAGAGACATATGATGGAAGTGCATAAACTTTTAGCCCGACAGCTAAATCGACTGCAATTTAGAACTGATTCATTGCCTACCGATCTGGAGAAATGGCAAGAATTTCTCTCGCGTATTAATAAATCCTACCAGGAAGCAGACCAGGATCGTTACCTGATTGAACGTTCAATGGATATTTCCTCCCGCGAAATGCAAATGCTTAATGAGAAATTGGAACAGGCGCAGCACATTGCCAAAATGGGATATTGGTTTTACGATCGCACTACAAATCAGACCATTTGGTCAAAGGAACTTTACCGGATTATTAAACTGGATCCCCTTTATCCAGCGCCCGACTATGACGAGTTTTTCAAGCTTGTACATCCTGAGCATCGCGATTTACTTAGAAATCTGGTTACAGAAGCATTTGAAAAGCAGGTCAATTACGATTGTGAAATTAAAATAAAAAATCCTGAAGGCAATTACAGATGGTATCACGTCATTTGCCACTGCCTTGAGGAACCCGGGCAGCTGGCAGGGATTATAATGGATATACAAAAGGAAAAGGAGGCAGAAGAAAAAATACATGAATTGAATCAGCAATTTATGCAGTCTGCAAGGCGAGCCGGAATGTCTGAAGTGGCTACCTCCATTTTGCATAACATTGGCAATATTTTAAACAGCTCCAATCTCTCAATCCACATCTTAAAGGACGAGTTCAAACAACCTTATCACCAGAAACTCTTACAAATAGTCGAGATGATCCTTCAAAACAAGGACAATTTAGTCGAGTTTTTGAGTGAGCACCCTAAAGGAAAATTAATCCCCCAGTATATGACCGCTTTGATTCAGCTCATTTTGGACACAAATAACAAATGCGAAGCTGAGATTAGCAATATTGACAAAGACTTGGGTCATATTAAAGACATCGTATCCATGCAGCAATGCTTAAGCGGCGTACCTGGTATGCAAGAAAAAATTTTTCTTCCTGACATAATAGACACCGCATTGCAATTATCCATCAACATTAGCCGTGACAATTTTATTACCATTAAAAAAGACTTAATTGAGCCTATCTTTATTATCTCCGATAAATCTAAGCTGCTGCAAATATTAGTTAACTTAATACACAATGCCAAAGATGCGGTATTAAAAAATACCAATAAAAACATGATGATAGAATTAATCGCTCAAAAAAATGCGGATACTATCAGTATTGCTGTAAAAGATAATGGAACGGGAATTGATCCGGAAAATTTGAATAAAATTTTCTCTTTTGGATTCACTACTAAAAAAGATGGCCATGGGTTTGGTTTACATAGCTCCGGCCTGTCAACACAGGAAATGGGGGGTCGGTTGACAGCTCATAGCGACGGCCTGGGTAAAGGGGCAGTGTTCAAGCTGACCCTTCCCTGTCACAGTAATAACTTCGAAACGAAACGGATTTTCAATGAATGAAATAGAACTTCGTATTATTATTATTGATGATAATCCCGCCATCCATCAGGATTTCATAAAAGTTTTGACGATGGAAAAGCGTTCTCCCCTTTTTGATAAACTGGATAGGGAGTTATTTGGAGAGAGTCAGCAGACAGAGGTTCTCAACTTATTGCCTGAATTCAAAATTGATACAGCCTCGCAGGGAGCTGAAGGTGTTGCGAAAATTAAACAAGCCTATGATGAGGGCAATCCCTATGCTCTGGCTTTTGTTGATATTCGCATGCCCCCTGGATGGGACGGGATAGAGACCATCAAACGCATGTGGGAAATTGACCACGACATTCAGGTGGTCATTTGTTCGGCTTATTCGGATTACTCCTGGGAAGAAACTGTCTCCAATCTGGGCATGACAGATAACTTGCTGGTGCTAAAAAAACCATTTGATAAAGTCGCGGTTCGTCAGCTGGCCTGTGCTTTGACTAAAAAATGGGCTTTAGCCCGAGAGTCAAGAAGTCATACTGAATCACTAAATCGAATTGTAAAGGAAAGAACAGAATCATTACAGCAATCGCTCTCTCTCCTTCGTGCCACAATTGAATCGTCTGCTGACGGTATTCTGGTTGTCAATCTCGATAAGAAAATTATAGATTTCAACACCAAGTTTGTCGATATGTGGCAAATCCCTGAGTCGATTATGGATCTGGGCAGCGAAACCCTAATGCTGGAATATATGGTTGAGCAATTACAGGAATCAGAAGAATTTTTGCGCCAGATAAAGGATTTGTCTCTTGAAATTAATGATACTAGTCAAATCGTTGTTACTTTCAAAACAGGTACTATTCTTGAATGCCGCTCCCAACCTCACAAAGTAAATCAAGTCACAGTAGGAAGAGTATGGAGCTTCAGGGATATAACCGATCAGGCCTTACTCGAACAAAAACTCGAATATCAGGCAACTCACGACCCATTAACCGGCTTGCCCAATCGCATACTGCTTCATGACCGTATCCAACAGGCAATTTCCTCCTCATTAAGACATAATCGTTATTTTGCCATTATTTTCTTTGATCTGGATCGCTTCAAACTGGTTAATGACAGTTATAGCCATCAATTTGGCGATGAGCTGCTATGCGCAGTCGCAAAAAGACTTTCTTCCCTAGTACGTGAGGAAGACACTTTGGCCCGCCTGGGGGGAGACGAGTTTGTTATGTTAATCCCCGAGCTGGCGCAATCCGATGCAAGCCTGACTGTCGCGCACAAGATCCTCATGCTGTTTACACAACCCTTCGAGATTTTAGGAAATGAAATCAATACCAGTGCGAGTATTGGAATAAGTATTTATCCGACTGATGGTAAAAACGCCAATACCCTGCTAAAGCATGCTGATTTGGCAATGTACATGGCAAAAGAGCAAGGTGGTAACCAACTTAAATTTTATATTAATCAATTAAATCATCAAAGCCTGAAACGTTTGAAACAGGAAAATGAGCTTCGGCGTGCGATTTCCAATCAAGAGTTTTTCCTCCTTTACCAGCCCCAATTTGATATGGAGCAGAATCATTTACTGGCCCTGGAAGCATTAATTCGTTGGCAGCATCCAGAAAAAGGGACGGTTCTGCCGCTTGATTTTATTCCAGTTGCTGAAGATTCAGGGCTTATCGTACCGATTGGCGAATGGGTAATCCGTGAAGTATGCCGCCAAATCGTCGAGTGGCGCGAGCGCGGACTTCCCTATATACGGGTGGCCGTGAATGTGGCTACACAGCAGTTGAAGCAACTGAATTTTGCAGAAACAGTGGATGCCATTCTAAAGGAATACCAGATACCTGCCGAATACCTTGAGATTGAGATTACTGAAAATGTCATCATTACCCATAGTGAAGTTCAACGCATGATTCATCAATTAAACAAAATAGGGGTAAAAATTGTTTTGGATGATTTTGGTACTGGCAACTCCAGCCTGAATTATTTAAAACAGATACATATTGATCGACTCAAGATTGATCAGTCATTTGTACAAAACATCTCCAAATCAAGAAGTGATGAAGTGATAATAGAAGCGATTATCGCAATGGCGAGAAGCCTCAACTTCCGTGTATTGGCTGAAGGGGTTGAGAGTGAGAACCAAATGAATTTCCTGAAAGATCAGGAATGCGATGAGATTCAAGGGTATTTGCTTAGCAGACCATTGAGGGCAGACACAATGGAAAAATTATTAAAAACAACTATTACAACCCCTAAGGAAGAGAATTAATTTCTTTCTTAGGCGCGCCAGCCATGCCTTAGCAAGGCTACAGAAGCAATTAAGTGCATCAAGCAGCCTATTCCATATAATATTGCAAAATATATTGGTATTTATTTTGAGCGCGCAAAAGCAGTTCGCTTACCTCTCTAACTGCACCATTTCCACCCTTTCTAGCGGTTGACCAATCGGCGTGCTCTTTAAGTTCCGGCATCGCATTGGCAACGGCAATGGATAAACCTGCCCGTTTGAAAATAGGCAAATCGGGTAAGTCATCACCGATATAGGCTATTTCTTCCTCTTGAAGGTCAAACTCCTCTATTAACTTTAAATAAGCTGGCAATTTTTTATCGAGACGTGTATAGCAAATTACCCCATATTCAGACATTTTATTTACAATTGCAGGTGCTTTCGAAGTACTTAAAATAGCAACTTTAATGCCTGCTGACTGGAGCATTTCTACTGCTAAACAATCGATAGAACTAAAAGCGATCATTTGCTCTCCTTCGGAGTCGAGAAAGATGGAGGTGTTTGTAAATACACCATCGACATCACATACCAGACATTTAATTTTGGAAGCCTTGCTGTTTATAACGTCCATGATAACCTCTTCTCATTCCATTCACCTTAAATGTAGCAGAGGATTTAAAAATATTCTTTGCTTAGCAATAATCCAAATTATATAAGCATGATATTTATAATCTACAATATGTATTAACTCGAGCCATTCTTGTCACTCTTAGAACAAATATGGCACATCAAGGAGAGATGATAATGAGCAATACAATTGGTTCTTTATTTCGTGTCACTTCTTTCGGAGAAAATCGCGGCGATGGTATAGGTTGTATTGTGGATGGCTGCCCTCCTAATTTAACTCTTAATAATGATCTAATTCAAACTTATTTGGACAAACAATCTAAACGGGAAGAAAAGTTTACTTCTTTATGCCCCGAGGGTGATCAGGTAAAAATACTTTCTGGTGTTTTTGAGGGAGCCACAACAGGCACTCCAATCGCTTTAAGTGTTGTGAATGACCATCCCAAAAAAGAAATAGAGGGATCTCGTGAAATATTCTCACCCGGACAGGCTGATTATACTTATTATCGAAAATATGGAAATAGAGATTATCGGGATGGGGGACGAGCTGCCGCCAGAGATTTAATACCGCGTACTGCTGCCGGTGCAATTGCACAAATTTTTCTGGAAAAGACACTTGGGTTGCAAATTTATGCTTATCTCAAGCAAATTGGAACATTAAAATTGCATTTTGCTGGAGAACAATTTATTCGTGAAAATATTTATTTTTGCCCTAACAACACCCAGATTGACGAGATTACTAACTATATTGATCAATTATACGCAAAGGGAGATTCAATTGGTGCCTTACTAGGGATTGTAGTTAAGAATGTTCCAGCTGGTCTGGGCTCACCAGTCTTTGGCCGCTTAGACGCCAGTTTGGCACATGCTTTAATGTCGATTACTGCCGTTAAAGGGTTTGAGATAGGGGCCGGCTTTGGCTGCGTTACCCAAACTGGGGGTGAGCATCGCGATCAAATGAATAACAATGGATTTATGTCTAATAACAGCGGTGGTGTTTTAGGCGGCATTTCAACAGGTCAAGACTTGCACATGAGCATTTGCTTAAAACCGACAACGATCATCCCTTTGGCTGCTCAGACCCAGACAATTAATGGCGATACAACCATTGTTGAACGCAAGGGATTTTATGAGCCCTGCATAGGAATGCGTGCAATTCCGTCTGCGGAAGCAATGGTCGCAATTACGCTCATGGATCAATATCTAATACATATTGCCCAATCTTCACATCAATCTTTAAACTAACTTAAAAGGTGTCATTTTCAATGACACCTTTTAACCCTAAAACTAGAGATCATAATGAGTGCCTCAGCAAAAAATGAAGATTTCTTATTCCCTCTCTGTTTTGTAATTTACGAAGTCGCTTCCTATATGGCCAATGATGCCTATGTCCCGGGCTTGATAGACCTAAGCAAATCACTGAATATATCACCATCAGGGGCGTACCTTACGCTGACCGTGTTTTTTCTGGGCAATTTGTTATTTCAATTGATTATAGGCCCTTGTGCAGAACGATTTGGCCGCAGGAAAGTATTGTTGGTCGGTGCCTGTGTTTTTATCGGAAGCTCACTAATTTGTGCTTTCACTACAAACTTTTACATCTTTTTGCTTGCCCGCTTCATCCAGGGGAGTTGTCTGCCTTCATTAACTATTACTGGTTATGCAACCATTCATTCAATGTTTGATAGAGTACATGCAGTTAAGACACTGGCATGGATGAGCTGTATTACTATACTCGCGCCTTCTGTTGGCCCGCTTTTCGGGGCAATTATTTTATTATTCGCCCATTGGCAATGGATTTTTATCATTTTAGCCATTTGGGTATTAATTATATTAATTCCATTATACCGCTGCATGCCTGAGACAATTGGAAATCAGAGAGAAGATTTCAGTATCGCCAGCCTGGTTAACCACTATTCCTGTTTATTGTTCGATTGGGTTTTTATGAAGCCTGTTATTTCTTTGGGCCTGCTATTTGCAGCAATGACAGCCTGGATGGTTGCGGGTAATTTTATAATCGTTATCGATTTTCATCAAACCCCTATGTGTTTTGGTATCGTTCAATTCATTATTTTTATGGGCTTTTTTGTTGGAACACAATTAGCAAGTTCTTGGATTGAGCACTTCTCTTTGCGAACGATCAATTCAATTATTATAATGTTAGTTGCCCTAAGCAGCAGCTTCTCATTGGTCTCTGCGCTCTTATTTGATAAAAGTTTAGTTTGCTTGATTATCCCTTTGCTCCTCTTGACTATTGCTGCCGGTATTGCTCTACCTCTTTACAATCGTCTGATTGTAGAAAGTAGTCCTGAGCCAATGGGATTTAAAATCTCACTATTCACTTTTTTTACTGTTGCAGGTTGCCTATTGGGTAGTGTTTTAATCAACATTTTCTATAGTAATCTGACTCACTTTTATATAATTTTTTCATTATTAGGCGTTCTGTTCGTGACGATTAATGGATTTAGCTATCAGAAATCGTCCCTTGAGTCTCGGGAAATCGACGGTTAATTGAGCCTGTCAACGTCTTTTAGTTGTACCCGATTACAATTACTATCATAATTTGCCGAATACCGATGTCATAGCAAAATTTATGAATAATACGCGTACTGGATTCTCAAATACAGTCATTAAACTCATCCAATCAGTGCCTGAAGGGCAAGTGGCTACTTACGGACTTATTGCCCAATTGGCTGGTAATCCACGAGGCTCCCGAGGAGTTGGCTGGCTGCTTCATTCCTGCACCGAGAAACATCAACTTCCCTGGCATCGAATTATTAAATCAAACGGTCAACTCCCATTCCCCAAAGATTCTCCCTATTTCACGATACAAAAAAGTAAACTCGAGGAAGAAGGTGTGATTGTTGAAAACGGGCGAGTGGATTTAAAAACGTTTTTGTGGAAAGAAGGGACTGGGTAATCCTTCCCCCTCCCCTCGACAAAGTCGTTCGAATCCCCGCGGCGAAGACCCATAGCTATCCACAAATGCAGTCGAATCCCCGCGGCTGCGACCGCGGGGCCCATGTTTGGTGCCGAACATGCTCTTCAGAGGAATTCAATGTTGCCGTAAATAGCAAAAGCATTTAGGAACCAGTCTTTCGCACATTATCCTAAATTAGCAAAACCAATATTCTAAATAGGCTTCGTGTGGACCCCGCGGTCGCAGCCGCGAGAATTCGGAGCGGGAAAAATATTTGTGTAGATAGCTATGGGTCTTCGCCGCGGGGATTCGTTTCAAACTGATTATAAATAATTAAAAACCGTCAAACCCTGGATTCGGGCGAAGCTTTGTTGCGCTGCCTGAAGAAAAATCAGCTGAAGATTTAAATTGACAGCTGCCTCGTTTAAATCCGCATTTTCCAATCCATCCAGGGTGGTATGGCTGATTAATAACAGATCATCATTGAGTTTCTCTACAATACCCAGTTGATTAAGCCTCGTGCCTGTCTGCGCCTGAAAAGAAAGGAGATTATCGAGGCTGCTATCTAACTGATCTAATATTTGGTTATTTTCAGTCTGTATGGCCGCCTTATCCGCTGGTGTGACGTTCGCATGTTTCAGATTGTCAATCATTCGCTGCACTGTTGAAAAGACAGATTCATTTTTAGCTGGAGTTATTGAAAAATCATCTCCTGGATTAGGCATTCCGCTGATTGTAAATTGAAGTCCATTAAAACTAATCGCCTCTCCCTCTGTGTATAAAGGCGCATCATCAGGGTTTCCAGTTGCTGGAATAACATTTCCCATACTGGCACCGCTGACCATGTAAACCAGTTGATTGGCACTATTTAAACTGAATTGCAAGGTATAATCATCAGGAACATAGGAGCTGGAGTTCACAATGCTGCCGGAAGTGGCTACCCCGCTGCCAGTGTTAGCTGATCCTGTTTGACTAATTGAAAAGTAGCCATTGCCATTGCGGATGCGCATAAATACATCAGAGCCAGGATCGCTTAAAGCGACTTTCATGCTATCAGTAACGCTTTGGAACCGCTGAGTATCATCGCCATTATAAATAAACTGACCGCTGCTGTCCCTGGCAAAAGCCTGCGTTCCTGTTTGCCCGCCGCTAAACATAAAGTACCCATTGCCATCCTGGCTATTTGATAAGTCCAGCAATTGATTCAGTAAAGTCTGCGCCTCACCGGCAATTGACAGGCGATCAGCATCGGAAAGCGCCGAGTTGCCTGCCTGTACCTGCAGTTCTCTGATCCGCTGTACAACATTGACCGTGTTGCCTAGAATCTGTTCTTCAAGGCTGACCGCAGCCTGAGTACCTTCTTTATTTTTCTGTAACTGCTCAGTGGCAGCAATCCGGCGCTTCATCAAACTGATTTTTGCTGCCGCAACAGGATCGTCTGAAGGGGATTGCACTTTCTTTCCTGAGGATAATTGGCCCTGATATTTGGATACCTGGAGTTGTTGCTCCAGAATATTATCCAGACCCCGTCTATAAATTTGATTCGTTGATATGCGCATGACCTACCTCATTGCTGCAAATAAGACATCCATCATTTCACTGGCTACCGAAAGCAATTTACTGGCCGCCTGATAAGCCTGTTCGAATTGGATAAGATTTGCTGCTTCCTCATCCAGATTTACTGCACTTTTACTGTCTCTGAAATCAAGTGCCTGCTTATGCAATATATCGGCCGCTTCCCCTCTTAATTTAGCCTGATTGGTTTTACTGCCTATCTGTGCCAAAAGATTGGCATACCGATCGGACAGTGTTTCCGTTCCGCCTTCAAACATCGTCTCTTTTTGTATAGCTGCAAGCTTCAAACCATTACGGTTATCGCCAAAACCATTCGTATTATAAGAAGCATTGAATTGATCTCCGGCAACCGGGTTACCAGAAAGAATAATTGAATAGGATGGATTCAAGGAATCTGGTATTTGAACCAGGTTGTCTGAGTTCGGAGTAAAACTGAAAGGACCGCTGCTGACTGAGTCTGTCAGATTCAGAAGGTTATACTGAGTATCTGAAATAAATTCGATACGAAAGTCTTTATTGACGCTGCTGGTATCGATTATATCCCCAAGTTGAGCGCGTCCCTGTCCAGAGTTTCCCATTGCCGCCTGAACACGAACCGGAGCAGCCAGGGCAAAATCCTTAGGATCGCTGATAGCTAAAGCGAGCTGACCTGCAGCGCCTTTCGTGGGATTGATATAATAGCGATCGCCATTAGCCATATTACCCAGGTTATCTACAGTAATCGTCATGCCGTCAATGGACAATTGTCCTGCCGGAGGTGCAGGGGGTGCGCTGGTCAGATTCATAATCATGGACTGACCATCGGATTTTCTTAATATACGTACTTCATTTGTTCCAGTGTCAGTGACAAACAGTTCATAGTCGCTTAATTTTAATTGGGAAATATCTGACAAGCTCACAGACAATACCCCGGTGCCGGTATTATTGGATGAAGGAAACGAGCGGCCTGTCTGGCTGCTCGCATTATTAAAATCAGTAAATACATTTTTACCGATCGCATTATTCATATCCATACCCAGTCTTTGCTGCTGATTAAACTGGGTTGCCAGGCCAATTGCCATTTGACCAAGCAGTTCACTGGCCTGCTTCAAGACATTTTCTTCATAATCCAGCAATCCGCCAATCATTCCTGAATGGAGATTATTAGTCACATCAATCGCAGCCATTCCATTTTCAATGGCCAGACGGGAACCGCTCTGACCATTCAACCCGGGAATCACTGCGAGATTACGATGGTTGGTTCCATTGACCAATAGCTCTCCACTCCCGATTGCAACACTAATACCAGCATTCCCTTCATCAACCACAATGACATCCGTATATTGTGCAAGCTGGCGCAATAGCTCATCGCGGTTATCCAGTAATTCCGGCGCGCTTCCCGTCACACTTATCTTTTCGTTCAATTGGGCAATATCGGCAGTTAGGCGGTTCACCTGATTCACAGCTTCCTGCAATTGCTGGCTGTTATTGTGTTGATATTCATCCAGACGAAGCTGCATTGTTCTGAATTGATCGACTAATAACTGGCTTTGGTTGAAAGCAACACCTCTCGAAGCGGCATTATCGGGCGATTCATTAAGCTGTCCCAAGGCATTGAAAAAGTTTTGCAGGGTGCTTGAAATACTGCTGCCATCCTGGGAAAGCAGCTTGTCAATTTGAGAGGCCTGTTCGTAGAAGATATCGTATTGCGCCTTATTGGTCAGGGTTTCACGTACTTGCTGAGTTGCGAAACGGTCACTATTACGCTTTATATCGGCGGGGCTTACACCTGCACCTATAAATGAACCAGCAAATCGCTGAGAAGGCAAGCTTTTTAAAAGCAGCATTTGACGTGTATATCCCGGGGTTCGGGAATTTGAAATATTATTGGCAGTCAAATCCAGACCACGCTGAAACGCCAAAAGCCCGGAGGTCGCTATATTTAAAATATTTGCCATGCTGTCTTCCTCCTTTTGACAGTTATTTTATACACAGCCATTCCTTTCCAAAGCCTGCTGCAACTCACCTCCATTATATATTGATAAAATCTTGGAAGCATAGGAGGGATCTGTTGCATAGCCAGCCTGGTGTAATTCATTGATATACCGTTCAGGATTTGCTGTATTAGCCAGAGCGGCCTCATAGCGGCTGTTCCCTTTAATCAAGCTGATATAATCGCTGAAACTATGGCCGGGCGTAGCATAACGTTTAAAGGACGCATTCATTTTAATAGGGGTGTTGGCGATATATTCAGTCGTACTCACTTCGACTGAGTTCTCCTGATCACTGCCCGCCCCTTTTATATTAAATAAATTATTGCTGCTTAATCCATTTGCATCTTTGATAATGTGTTTTCCCCAGCCTGTTTCAAGTGCTGCCTGAGCCATCAAAACCTTGGGGTCAAGACCGATTAGGCTTGCAGCCTGGCGCGCATAGGGCCAGACAGATTTAACAAACTCATCGATCGTCCCTGCCTTTTCGGGACTGGTCGATGGAGAAGCAGGATGGAGTCCAGTAATATAGCGATCAGCTGAAATGGGCTGCATCGCTCCCGTATCCGTTTTGGCCTGGGCATCGCCTAAGGTTTTTCCCAGCTGCTGGGCAAGCATGGTCGCCAGGCCAATACTTTGTCCACTGGTGATATTGCTTACGTATTGCCCATCGAGCATTTCCTGAAAGGTTTCCTGATGCCGGCCTCTTAAAGGGTTATTATCGTCGATAAAATGCTGGCTCATGCGCATGCTTTTTAACATGGACTGCAAAAATATCGCTTCAAACTGTTTTGATACTTCAGGCAAGGCTTGCCTGCTATCGGTTTGAGCCTTGTATCTCAAATCATTCAATTGCTTAAAATCACTAATCGCAATGCCTTCTATTGTCATTGTTTTTCCCATACCTATTGCTTCATAAGCTTCAATTTCATTTAGATTACAATTAATGTAGCGTTAAGTGCCCCAGCTTGTTTTAAAGCTTCCAGAATGGCTATTATGTCGCCGGGAGCCGCACCTACGGAATTTAATGTCTTCACAATATCCTGCAAATTGGCTCCGGGTGTGAAGACAAAAGCCCGATTGTTTTTCTGCTGCACATTAATTTGGGTTTCGGGTGTGACTACTGTTCTTCCATTGGCAAAAGGATTAGGCTGGCTGACCAAGGGGTTCTCACTGATGGTTACAATCAAGTTACCATGCGACACGGCAGCTGGTTTGACTTTAACCAGTTGATTAATAACCACTGTGCCGGTACGGGCATTAATAATAACTTTCGCCTCCGCTTCGCCGGGCAAAAATTCTATATTTTCCAGAACAGATACATAATCAACGCGTTGTGACATCAGCTTCGGTGCCGTTATTTCAACTGATGCCGCATCGACTGGATGGGCGGTCTCTGGACCCATCATCTCATTAATGGCATCACTCATCCGTTTTGCCGTAGTAAAATCCGGCACGCGCAGATTGTAAGTCAGGGTACGGGAAAAATAGAAGGGATTGGGAATATCAACCTCCACGGTCGCCCCGTTAGGAATACGCCCTCCACTGGGAACATTGACGGTGACACTCGAGCCGTCTTCGCCGGTAACGCTAAGGCCGACGACTACAATATTACCCTGGGCCATTGCATAGACCCGTCCGTCAGCCCCCTTTAAAGGAGTCAGCAGCAAGGTGCCCCCACGCAGGCTTTTGGAATCGCCAATCGAAGACACATTGACATCAATTGTCTGCCCTTTCTTCATAAAAGAGGTCAAATTGGCCGTAATCATAACAGCAGCAATATTTTTTGAATTCAGTTTTGTCCCGGGTGGTATATTAATTCCTAACTGAGTCAGCATATTACCAAAACTCTGCTCAGTAAATTTGGTACCTGCCCTATCACCTGTGCCATCAAGGCCAACTATTAAGCCATAGCCTACCAACTGGTTGGTACGTACGCCTGCCAGTGTGGCAACATCCTTGATGCGTTCCGCATGAACGCAGGCAATGCTTAATAAGAAGACTAAAACAATTCGTCGCATGTATTATCCATATTAAAATAAGCGGCAGTATCGTCACTCCGATGACGTCAAACAGGGAACCAGGGCCCCCAGAGAAAGCGCGAAAACCAGCCCTGTGCGTTAGTGTTATTCACTTGTCCCGTGCCGCCGTAGTATATCCTTGCGTTAGCAATTCGATCGGAGGTAATTACATTATTCGGTGAAATATCCTGGGGCCTGATAATTCCTGACAAGCGTACAAATTCTTTACCCTGATTAATCTGAATCCATTTTTCACCCTGGACAACCATATTGCCATTCGCCAGTACCTTGGCAACCGTTACTGAGATGCTGCCTGCCAGTTTATTGTTCTGTACTGACTGCCCATCACCGTCAAATTGACGCTTGGCATTAATGTCAAAATCGGCACTGTAGCCAGAACCAAAATCAATAGGCCTTCCCATAAATTTGGCAGTTAGAATTTGCATTTTGTCATTTTTACGTTGTCGGGTGGTGGCCTGTTTTTTGGCATCTGTTTTTTCAATCAGTAACACTGTCACGATATCCCCGGCATGTCTTGCCCGGGGGGTTTCAAATAATGGTAAAGCTGTTTCAGCGCTATAAATCGCACCACTCATGTATTTACTTTTCTTGACATCCGGTGTAACCGGATAGGTAGGCGCATATTCGGGATCAGTTCCTGCCACGGGAGGATGAAACAATTCACAGCCTGCAAGCAGACTGATTAAAACTCCGGTTGATACTATGCGTAATATACCCATCGAATGTGAATCCGTTAGACCGTTTGCGTCAAGTACTGCAACATATTGTCTACAGTCTGAATCCCTTTAGCGGTAATTTCATAGGCACGTTGGGCCTGAATCATATTGACCAGTTCCTCGACCACATTGACATTGGAGGCTTCAAGCGATCCCTGCAGCAGCGTGCCAAGGCCATTATTACCCGGATTATCTGTCTGCGCCGGGCCGCTGGCCTGTGTTTCTAAAAACAGGTTTTGCCCAATGGGCTGTAAGCCAGTAGCATTAATAAAATCGGTTAGCTGAATTTGCCCAATCTGGGTGGGTATATTATTCCCTGCGGTTAAGGCACTGACAGTACCATCTGTTCCAATGGTAAGGCTTATCATTTGCTCAGGGATAGTAATCGGCGGTTGTATCACATAGCCATCAGCTGTAACGATTTGTCCTTGCGAATCTATCTGCAGAGTGCCGTCACGTGTATAAGCCTGGGTACCGTCCGGTAAAAGCACCTGCATGAACCCGCGGCCCTGGATAGCAATGTCCAGTGAGTTTTGAGTATTTTGTATACTTCCCTGAGTAAATACTTTTTGGGTTGCAGCCAGGCGCACGCCAGTACCCATATTGATACCAGTGGGAATTTCTGTGCTTTGAGTAGCCTGTGCACCCGCCTGACGAAGATTCTGGTAAATCAAATCTTCAAAAACAGCGCGGCCTTTTTTAAAGCCAGTCGTATTGACGTTCGCCAGATTATTGGCAATGTTGGCAATCGTTTTATCCTGGGCTTCTAACCCTGTTTTGCTGACCCACAGTGCAGGTTCCATTGCTATTCCTTAAAATCCTGTTCACTTATCCCGGACTAAATTTGCAAAATCTGCGCCAATTTCTGGGAGTTCTCATTGACTGTCTGAATTATCTGCATTTCCGCATCAAATTCTCTGCCAACTGCAATCATATTAACCATTTCGTTGACCGGATTAATATTGCTGCCTTCCAAAGTGCCCGGAACCACCATGATATCAGCATCAGCAGGGGCAATACCACCCTTTTGAAGCCGCATCAGACCATCCCCGCCCTTGATAAGTTCCTCATTTTTAACCTTTACCAGCTTTAAGCGGTCAAGGACAGCCAATTCATCCGGTTTTCCATCCAGTGGAACAATCGTGATGGTGCCGTCACTGCCAATTTCGATGCTCTGGGCAGGCGGAATCGATATCGGACCGCCATCACCCAGAACGGGCAACCCATGAGATGTGGTCAGCATCCCATTCTCATTGATCTTGAAGCTGCCGGCACGGGTGTAAGCTTCTTTTCCTGAACTGTCCTGCACCGCAAACCAACCCTCACCCTGCACCGCAACGTCCAGATCCCGTCCGGTGGTCATTAAAGGCCCCGGTGTAAAATCACTGGCATTGACATCGGCCACTACCAGTGCACCGCCTTTCAGAGTTTCCTTATTAAAGTAGAGACTGTTAGCCTGGGCCATATCAGCCTTGAAACCGGGGGTATTAGCATTAGCAAGGTTGTTACCGATTAAAGTCTGGCGATCCATGGTATGAATGGCACCATTCATTGCATTGTAAAGAAGCGGATCCATTTCTACTCCATTTAACGAATATTGATAATGGTTTGCGCCAGCGCATCAGCGGTACGAATCGTTTGTGCATTAGCCTGAAAATTACGCTGGGCGGTAATCAGGTTAACCAGTTCACTGGTTAAATCCACATTCGAATTTTCAAGAGCCCCCGACTGAATCAAGCCTAAACTGGCCGTCCCCGGTGCCCCAATAAGCGGCTGTCCTGAGCCGGATGTTTCTGCCCAGTTGGTATCCCCAAGATTTTGCAGACCATCCGGATTTGCAAAATTGGCTAACTGCACCTGCCCCATGGCACGCGATTGCCCGTTGGTATATCGTCCGTACACAATACCAGCCTCATCGATGTCAAGGCCGTCCAACCTGCCGGTTGTATATCCATCCTGCACATTCTCCTGCACCGCAAATGGGCTGCCAAACCGGGTAGTATCCGATAAATCAATATTAAAACTTAAGGGGTTTGCACCATTATTTAATGCAAGGCCTAATGAGATAAAATTATTAGCCAGCGGCGTATTGGACGTGTCTGTAACACCAGAAAATGAACCATCTGAATTAAAATTTACCCGGAATAAATTATCAGCGTTGTGAGGACCGACATTGGCAGGCACATTCTGATTATCAATCTGGAAGGCAATATACCATTGATTAGCCGTTCCCGCTGGCGAAGCCGCATTGGGATCGCCTGCAACTGCATCCGCATTGGCGCGGATGAAATACATCGACAGCACATGCGAGTTGCCTAAACTGTCATAAACAGTGGATGATGCGACATTATTATAGGTATCCGTCGCAGGATTACTTC
The DNA here is from genome assembly GCF_900452515.1 of Legionella birminghamensis. NCBI lineage: Bacteria > Pseudomonadati > Pseudomonadota > Gammaproteobacteria > Legionellales > Legionellaceae > Legionella > Legionella birminghamensis. The sequence goes on along the minus strand of NZ_UGNW01000001.1, from coordinate 1,482,857 downwards.
CACCGGACCAATCGACAGCAGGCGGTGTGGCATTTGCATACAGATTAAACCCAGAGGTTACCACTGAGGTAGCCTGAGGATTGATGTTGGCAGTCTCTACCTTTAAATCTCCAGATAGTGTCGTAATATTTCCATTGTTGTCCGCAGTATATCCAACCAGACGCTGGTTGGAGCTGTTTACAATATAACCTTCATTATTAACACCAAATGCACCCGCCCTTGTATAGACTCTAGAACCCTGATCATTTAAAACGAAAAAGCCTGAACCGTTAATTGCCAGATCCAGACTATTATTGCTAAATACAAATTGCCCCTGACCAAACATCTGCTGCACACGTCCGAGCCTTACGCCATTACCAATTGCATAGCGTCCGCCGCCAAAAGACCCTGTGGAATAGACATCCGCAAATTCTGCACGTGAGCTTTTAAATCCATACGTGGAGGCATTGGCAATATTGTTACCTGTCACCTCCAAGTCTTTTGAAGCAGCCTGGATTCCACTTATCGCTGTCCCAAACACCATGATTCGCCTCCTGCATTGTTTTCTGTATCCTACCTGTCAGGCAGTAATTTGTTTTACCTGATCCAGAGTTACAGAGCCTAATCCGGCCACATTGAGTTTAACTCCTTCACCATTTTGCCCCAGACTCACGCTATCCACATTAGCAGCAGTCATTGTTCTTAAAGCGACTTCCTTACCGTCAAAAATACCATTCACCTGGATTGCATAATCGCCCGCTGCAACGCGCTCGCCCTGCTGGTTCATACCATCCCAGCTGAAATCGAACAAGCCAACGCCGTGTTGTCCCAACGGAATCTGCCTGATCAACTCACCGCTTGCCGAATAAATTGATGCCACCATTTTGCCTACCGGAGCAGGGAGATCAACTGAAATTTTTGACTCCCCTTCTGTCGATAATTTGACGATATTACTATTCACCAAAACTTTTCGACCTACCAGGGATGAAGCTTGCAACGCCTGATTGGATTGTAAGGAATTGGCCAATTGTTGTATTGATTCCTGCATTTTTCCTATCCCGTCATTTGTACTGAATTGAGCAAGCTGTGCCAGGAAGTCCCCATTCGTTTTAGGGCTGGTGGGATCCTGGTTTTTAAATTGGGCAACCATCAGTTTGAGAAAATCCTTTTGTCCCAAACTATTGCCCGGATTATTCATATTACTGCCTATCGAATTGACACCATTCAGTTGGTCCATCGACATAATTTTGTCCTTACTATTCACCTAATTGCAGGGTTCTTTGCATTAATTGTTTGGTGGTATTGATCATTTCCAAATTCATTTGATAAGCGCGTGAAGCTGAAATCAAATTAGCCATCTCTTCAACATAACTGATATTGGGCGCATATACAAAGCCATCCTTGTCTGCTAGTGGATTATTTGGCTCATAGCGCATTACCGGCGGGGTTTCACTTTCATAGATTCCAGAAACCTTCACACCCGGCCTGATGCCTGGATTCAGTAAGCCCCCTGCCTGCTCCTGTACAGTGCTGAATACAGGATATTGGGCGCGATAAGTGTCATCAGGATTACTGGCAGTAACATTTGCATTATTCATATTACTGGCGCTGGTAGTCATCCGGGTTGTTTCAGCAGCCAATCCCGAGCTGGCAATATCAAATATTCTACCTAAAGACATTATTCACCTCTGAATGCCATAATCATGCTTTTAATTTTGCCGCCGAGGAAAGACAGGGACGCCTGATAGGACAGTGCATTTTTTGCAAACTCCATGGTTTCCAGATCTTTATCAACGGTGTTACCATCCAGTGAAATCTGGTTGGGCTCCCGAAATTTTAATTGTGCTGAAAAATGATTGGAAACGTTGATATGCGCTGAATGGTCAGTTACCATTTGTGCGGGCGAAGAGCCCATGGCATTTTCCAGAGCACTTTTAAAGTCAATATCTTTTGCCTTGTAATTAGGGGTATCGATATTGGAGAGATTCGCAGCTAACTGGGCAGCACGCTGCTCTCTAACCAGCAGGGCTTTGGAATGTATGCCTAAATAAGTATCCAAATCAACCATAGCAACTCCTTCATTAGTTGTAAAAGCCAAAGCAATTAATGTGCCAGATTGAGTTGAGCAGCAGAGGGGCGCATAATGAACCCACACGAACTTCCTTCCAACAGTATTGAACTTGTAAAAAACTATCTGATTGTGCTACAGCAGGGTATTTGCAGTGCATTGGAACAAATTGACGGCAAAGCTCTTTTTATCAGGGATGAATGGCAAAAGCCCAAGGGAGGCGGAGGCATCACGCAAGTCTTGCAGGACGGCGCCCTTTTTGAGAAAGCTGGCGTCAACTTTTCCCATGTTTATGGAGGTCAGCTGCCTCCCTCGGCGACTGCCCAACGTCCGGAACTGGCAGGCTGCAACTTTGATGCCCTGGGTGTATCGCTTGTTATTCACCCTGGCAACCCCTACATACCGACAACACATGCAAACCTGCGTTATTTTCTAGCCAGGAACCCGCATAACGAAACAGTATGGTGGTTCGGAGGCGGCTTTGACTTAACCCCCTATTATCCTTTCAAAGAGGATTGCATCCACTGGCATCAGACGGCCAAAGATGCCTGTGATCCATTTGGCTCCGAGATCTACCCTGCCTTTAAAAAAAATTGCGATGAGTACTTTTTCCTGAAGCATCGCCAGGAAGCCCGAGGGATCGGCGGTCTCTTTTTTGATGATTTTAATTCACTGGGGTTTTCCAAGAGTTTTGAATTAGTGCAAAGCATTGGCAATCATTTTTTGAAAGCCTATCTTCCTATCGTAGAAGCGCGAAAAAACCAGAGTTATACGCGAAAGGAAAAAGATTTTCAGCTCTATCGCCGGGGACGCTATGTGGAATTTAATCTGGTCTATGACCGGGGCACCCTCTTTGGGCTCCAATCGGGAGGACGTACTGAATCCATTTTAATGTCCTTGCCGCCAGAGGTGCGGTGGCAGTATGACTGGGAACCTGAACCAGGCACTGCGGAGGCGGAATTATACAGTAATTATTTGCCAGCGAGAGATTGGTTGACGGGAAAATAAGCCTATTTAAGAGGCAGCCTCGATTGCGCCCAGAGCCGTAATCAAGGCTCCTCCTTTCATCCGGCTTGCAGGCCTAACTTTCTATTACTATAAATCAATGTAGCCCAAAACGCCGCTGCTACCAGGGCATTCAAAACAGCCAGGATAATAAATATTGACGCAATATTAATATTAAATTGCAATAACACCATGATGAGCAAACTGCCAATGACCATGGATAAAGCGCCAAAAATATTATTTGCAGCAATAGTGCGCGCTCTTTGTCCTTCATCACAGGAAATCTGCAAATAGGTGTATAGCGGCACCACAAATAAACCACCACACACTGAGAAAAAGAAAAAATCACAGATGATGCGCCAGTTTTGGATTTTTAGCATAAATTGTATCAGGGTTTGCAGGGGTAATTGGCTGCTTAATGCTGGGGTGGCCCAATAAAGATCGGCTGCAAACAATGTCATGAGCAGCATAGTCAATGGAACAAACTGTATTGTAATTTTACCTGCAAGAAATCGGCTGATAGCCATTGACCCCAGCGCAATACCAATCGAAAACAAGGTCAGGAAAAGTGCAAAAACGGTGGTGTCAGCCCGTAAAGTATAGTGCGTATAATCCGGCAGCTTCGTTAAAATAACCGCCCCTATCAACCAAAACCAGGAAATAGCTAATATAGCAGGCAAGACTTTGGCATTATGAATAACATCCCGGAGCATGTTTTTGGTAGCCCGCCATACGTTCCAGTCAACCTTGAAGCTGGCTGTACAAGCAGGCGCCCTGGGAATAAACAGGCTAAATAGAAAACCAATAATCGCTGTAATGTTGATTAAAAATACTGCAAAATGAACCTTTGAACTGGTATTGCCTATCGACAAAGCACCCAGTGTTGTACCCAATAAAATCGCAAGAAAAGTACTGGCCTCAATGAGTGCCGTTGCATCAAGCAGCTGGTTTTTGGGCAAGTGATCAGGAAGAATTGCATACTTGATTGGGCCAAAAAAAGTGGAGTGAATTCCCATGCCAGTCAATGTCAGCATCAGCAAAATAATGCTGCCGCGATAAAGGGCAACACTGCCAAGAATCATTAAAACAATTTCCAGTAATTTTACCACGCGTGAAATCAGGGCTTTATCGTATCGATCAGCCAGTTGCCCGGCCGTAGCAGAAAAAAGGAAAAAAGGAATCGTAAATAAGGCGCCGGCTAATGCCTGAAAATGTTCCGATTGATTTTGAGAGGTACTTAAATGATAACTGATAAGGGTTAACATGGACAACTTGAAAACATTATCATTCAATGCACCACAGAACTGAGTGACAAAGAGAGGAAGAAAACTTCTTTTTGCTAATAATTCACGCCATCTCATTCTATTTATTCAATTTAAATATAAAGCCGCTAAGTTAATCACAAACAGTGGGGATGTCAAACCTGAATACTTTTAAATTAGCATTCCAGCAAATATTTTGTGAATAGTTTATAAATTATGTTCACTTCAATCCAGAGAAAGAAACAAGCTTAGAAACCCTGCAAACAAGGGTGTCACTTTTTTCATAAGCCGTTTATAATGCACGTACAAACTAGACACCTTGATGACATTTTAGTCAGTTTGTGCTTTAATGTAAGCAACAACATGGCTTGCGAGAACCGATTATGCCTAGAAGACGCGCGATTGCTGTTGATTTAGATAACTGTTTACTGAATCCTGCTTTTTATCGCAGAATTCAAGGCGTTGAACCAGAAACTACCCACTTGCAAAATGCACTCGCAGAGCAAGTGAAGAGTATTAATCCGGAGGGAAAGGATGAAGACAAGCTAGGTGTCGAACAATTAAAACAGCTAGTCGCTGCACGAGTAAATTATCTAGATAAGCTCAATCAGGAATTTATTGCATCGAACCAGCCAGTTATCACACTTTTTAATGGTAATAAACATCTTTACGCATCGACCGACACATACTTGTTCAGTAACAGACAATCCCTAAGTGACGATATGACCAATAGCAATATCAACAAATCGGGTTCAGGCTTTCATTATTATCGGTTGTTCAGCCAGCATATTGGTGCTACGCCAAGCTTTATGCTAATGTCTGATATTTTCACAAATAGTCCCTATGGCAGCTCACTGAAGGTGATCCTTGGTTTTCTGGATGCAGCCAATGATTATGATGCAAACAAAGTAAAGGCAGCCCGAGAAAACAATTTTAAAGCGCCTGAATGGATGCATGATCGCTTAAAGCTTATTATTGCCTTTGCGCAAATGTTTGATTTCGCGCAAAGATTTCCTGATGATAATGGTGAAAAACATGACTTTTTTATACTGGATGATAAAGCGCAAATCCTTGACGCATTACATGCCTACTTAAAAATGTACCCTGGTTTAATACCTTCCAATATCAGACTTCATTTAATTCGTTATGAGGGCAGCCTGAATCCCGACGGGACCCCCATTGCGAAAGTGATTCATTATTATACCCCATTAGAGGGAACAGGAAATCTGAATATTGATTACAAAGCGGAAGTTAAAAATATGGCCGCAGTAACTATAGTTAAAACTGTCCAATCCGGCACAGACTTAATAACGCCGGATTGCCGCCCTATTTCTAATTATGAGCAGGCTTATGTTGCCAACTTTAATTGCAGTGAAGTGAATTGCATTGATCATTATCGTCCAGGAGATATAGGGAGCGTTGCAGAGCCGCGACCCCAAAAGGTAAATGAAATATCGGCCACTTCAAGTAAAAAAGAAAGTTTTATGGAACGTATGGGTAGTTTGGCGCAGATGGTTGTTGGTAAGGGTAAAGAGAAAGATCCCGAAAAAGGAAAAGAACGGGATACGGAAATGGGAATGTCCAAGTATGCGCAAAAAGCAAAATCTTTTCCCACCCAGCCTCAAGCGGCGACACCTACTGTATTGGGCAAAGCGTCCAGTTTGCCTGGAGTTACCCCAAATCCAGAACTTAACTCTGATTCAGATGATTATGATGTAACCGCTCTCGATCCATTAATGCCTGCTCCCCCGAAATCAACTTCAAGCTCGAGTTCAATCACCCACCACTCGTTTTTTAAAGCCAGTACGAAACCCACAGGCATGACTACAACGGCGAGAGAAGCTAGTTTATTATCCAAGCACCGTGGAGTTATAAATAAAGAGCCTGATAAAGAAGGAGATAACTCCCCCACGCCTCATTAGAGAAAAACAAAACACAGCGCGTCAACGCTGAAACACGAATCCTCACGGGATTCGTGTTTTACTACTACTCAACCGCCGCAGCCCTTCGGCTTAAAGAAGACACAATTTTTTCTAGGCTATGCTGATGCGGAGGCGTTTGCTCCAGGATCGCCTGAGTGCGCTGCTCGCAATATTCTTTGACTTCTCGATCGGGCAAGATATAAAACACATTATTTTTTACTTCTTTAACGATATGTTCAGCAACATCCTCTGCTGGCCGGCTTCTGGCGATTAACTCGCTAAGCATGTCATGAAATCTGTTATTATGAAGCGGCGAGGAATTACTAAGCAGCTGGGTATTTGCGAATGAAGGGCAGACAACAGACACATCAACCGGTTTTGAAAGCCGTTGCAGATCAAAATGCAATGATTCCGACAAAGCAACAATGGCATGCTTTGACATTGCATAGGCGGTCATTTGCGAACCGCTGCATAAACCATAAAGACTTGCCATGTTGATAATATGCGAGCGATGAGTCTGCTTAAACATGAATGGCAAAAACGCCTGGGTGCCATGTATGATCCCAAACAGATTGATGTCCATTACTTTACGGAGATGTTCATTGGTCAACTCCCATAAAGGGGCTAAGTGCCCGCTGATGCCCGCATTATTGAATAACCAATCGACTCGATTGAACTTCTCGATGGTTTGCCTGGCAAGATGTCTCAGACTTTCCGGACGACTGACGTCGCAGACGACACCCAGTACATCAGAATCGTAGTTAGCGGTTAGTTGTTCAACCTTGTCGCATAAACTAGTCACTGATATATCTGCCATAACCACATTCATTCCCTCGGCCAGGCATTTTTCAGTTACCGCTAATCCGATTCCGCTGGCTGCACCGGTGATTACTGCTACTCGTTTTTCGGAGTCCATGCAATCTCTCCTCTCGTTAATTGGGGTATTCAGGAGATTGTTGGTAATGCAAGAGCCACAATCCACTACAATGGAGGTAAAATAGTCTTGAAGTTACTATAAATGCTGATAATAACGAGTGCTGCAGATATTGGTCAAGAAATAAATAAACAGGAGTGCACAGAGAGACTGCATTGTCTTTCAGGTATACTGATTTATCAATGCAAAACGTCTCGGGAGAGGTAGTTATTGACTCTCTGAGCAACGGCTTAGCTGGTATACTGAACTATCCTTGTTACCAGGGATAATTTATTCAGAAATGACTACCACGTCTTGAGCTTTCAATCCTTTTGGTCCTTTATCAAGAACGAAGGTGACTGCATCATTTTCATGAAGCGTTTTGAATCCTGCACCCTGTATATCTTTATAATGGACAAATATGTCGTCACCATTCTGGTTAACAATAAAGCCAAATCCTTTTTTCTCATTGAACCATTTTACAGTTCCACTTTCTCTTTGCGACATCACAATCCCCTTCTGTCATATCATGTCTGTTTTAATAGACATACCACATTTAAAGCTTAGAATAAATATCCTGTATGAGCCATTTGCGCTAAAATACTTCATGATATTAAAGCTAAAGGCCTGTTCTAGCATAACAGCTTTTTATTGATTGTTAAGGATTTTTTATAAAAACATTCGTGGAGATTTTTTTTTGAACACACTAAATAGATTTAGCAAAGAACGGTTCATTGAATTTGCCCTGGATTGCGGTGTATTGAAATTTGGCAGTTTCACTCTAAAATCCGGCAGACTCAGCCCCTACTTCTTTAATGCCGGCCTTTTCTACCATGGCAGCACGCTTCAAACGCTGGGCCAGTTTTATGCCAACAGGCTGATCGAAGAAAAAGCAGATTGCCGCCAGTTATTTGGCCCGGCCTATAAAGGGCTTCCTCTTGCAACAGCAACAGCAATCGCCCTGGCCGAAAGGAATATCAATGCAACGGTCACTTTTAACCGCAAGGAAGCCAAGGATCATGGAGAAGGCGGGCAATTAATCGGCGCCCCGCTTTCTGGGCCGGTGGTAATGATTGACGATGTGATTACCGCAGGCACCGCCTTTCGGGAGTCTCAGGCATTGATTAATGCAAACGGCGGTCGACTTAGCACTGTTATCATTGCGCTGGATCGCTGCGAGCGTGGTAAGGGCGATGTCTCTACGCTTCAGGAAATAAAAGCGCAGGGGATAAATGTGCTTTCCATTATTAATTTCCATGATTTGGTGGATTATTTAAAGCAAAAAGAAATGACTAAAGAGCTTGAAACGCTTGAAGCCTATCGTCAGGAGTACGGTGCTTAATATTGACTTCGTCATTTTAGACGCAATTTCTGGATTGCTTCACTCCGTTCGCAAAGACGATGCCCGTCATTGCGAGCCAAAGGCAAAGCAATCCAGATCGGGGCTCTGTTTCGGCACAGTTTCTGGATTGCGTTCATCCGTTCGCAAAGACGCTAAGCTATTTAGTAAGCAGCAATATCAATTGTTTTCATCTTGAAATTAAGATTTTTACCATGGCGATTCACTGTCAGGGTAATCGGCTCGCCTACTTTGATATCGATCAATAACTGATATAAAGCATCATAGTCTTTAACAGGATGACCGTTTAATGCCACAATCACATCCCCAAGGACAACACGTCCCAGATGATCACGATAAGTAGCCTTCAAGCCGACTGTATCTGCGGGCGTGCGCGGTAATATATCGCCAATCAAAATACCGTTAGTGATACCCAAGCGGGAAGCCACATTGGGTTCTACGCGCTGAATACCGATACCGGAAAGCATTACCCTGCCATTTTTAATCAGCTGGGGGACTATACGCTCAATATCATCAGCAGGAACTGCAAAACCAATCCCAGCAGAAGAACCTGAGTTGGAATAAATCGCGGTATTCATCCCTAGCAAACGTCCCTTACTGTCCAGCAATGGCCCACCTGAGTTTCCAGGGTTAATGGAGGCGTCAGTCTGAATCATATTACGAATATTGACTCCTCCGGCACCAGGGACTTGCCGGCCCAATGCGGAAATAACACCGACAGTAAGGCTGTGGTCCAGGCCAAAAGGGTTGCCAATAGCCATGACTTTTTGTCCGACTAACAAGTCATTGCTATGTGCTAACTGAAACGATTCAAAACTTTTCAAATATTCGAGGGCTTGAGGAGAGGTAATTTTCAACACGGCAATATCTTTGCGGGGCTCCACTCCCACTACTCTGGCTGGAACAGTCATTTTCCCGAGGCTGACCCTTAATCCATCAGCGCCATTGACAACATGAAAGTTAGTGACAATATGACCTTGATTATCCCATATAATTCCTGAGCCGGCGCCAGCAGGCACGTTGCTTCGTTCAAAAGAGTGGTTCACCACCGTGGTTAAGCGATGTACGTAAACAACTTTGGGCGAAAATTTCTGAAAAATTTCCACTGTATTTTTTTCATTGGGCAACAACTCATCAATATTAGCTGCGTTCACCTGAGAAATACTCAAACCAAGCACAGCTGCTGCGAGTAATACTTTAACTTTCATCTTCAAACTCCATACCAATTGCACCAGAAATTTTTTTACGAATTCCTTGTCTTGCCAACAACTTGTTGATGACCGGTTGGGGGAAATCTGTGATTGAAATGATATTTTTACTTATCAGAAGCTCTATTAAATCTTCCAGCACACGAATAAGCTGCAGATCGGACTGAATCAACCTGAATTTATGATCTCCTTCACATCGATTTAAAAAGGCGATCACATCTGGATTATCAAAACTTACTTCCTCCAATCCGGGCATAAACTTATCAAATAAAGCACATATTTCTCCCTGCTCATTCCTTTTGATATATGTCATTGGTTGATTCCTTTTTACTTGATGTATTGGATTATGCATAATTTACCATCAATTGACAAATGAAAATTGATAAATAAAAATCCATAATGGTGATCAATTAGCGGAACAGTTGGGCTAATATCTGGCATTTGTTGAAGTGGAAGCTAGCGCTCCCCGTGGCATAAGACTATCGAATCCCCGCGGCATCGACCCACAGCTATCTACACAATGCAGCCGAATCCCCGCGGCATCGACCGCGGGGCCCATGCCTGTTGTGGAATATGCTCCCTGAGTTGCCATGTTGCCGGAAATAACGATTGAAAAGGCAGTCAGAAACAGGTCTTTTTAAACATGCTCCTTAGTTGGCAAGACTGATATTCTAAATAGCTTCGTGTGGGCCCCGCGGTCGACGCCGCGGGGATTCGATAGTCTTATGCCGCGGGGATTCGATGCCTGCGCCGCGGGGATTCGGCAGGTTGAAGCCAGGGTTCCTCTCTAGTACTGCTATCGGCTATATGCCGTCAAGTGAGTTCAACCTTTCTGAATCCAGGCTTGAATTGCACTTTAAATGACGAATCTTTTCCCGGGTCGTTAATACTGTCTTCAACATCAGACACGGCGTCCCTGGCCGCAGCTTCTTTTTGCGCCTGCCCCGCAGTAAGTCCGGTGGAGGGTTTAAATAAGTTCATAAGGTATTGAATAGGTGATGCAAACAAGGATTTGAATGTCTGAGTGCCTGCATCAATGCTGTCTTTGGCTATTGTCTCTGTGTTTTCAATATGTCTTATATACACCTTTTCTAAAACACTGGTATGTTGTTGATACAAATTATCCAGATGTTCGTTTCTAAGCTTTTCCTGATCTACCAGGTTATGCTGTAGTTCCGAATGAGAATCCCAGAGCGTTGCGCGTCTCTTTTGCAATTGCTGCAGCTCACTGTCATAAAACGCCAGTTCACTATCAATTTCAGCTTTTAGCTTGTTGCAAAGTTCCTTTCGTTCTTCCGAATAATTTCCAGCAACGATTTCTGCTGATTCTTTCGTGGTTATTTGGGCATAACGCTCAATCAATTCGTACTTTCTTTTCAAAATTTCTTCAATTTTCTGATCAAGATACTGAATGGCATCTTTGTTGTTACCCAGCATCTGATAGTGTGAATCAAGGCGTTTGAAATCAACCATTTGGTTACGGAGCTTTTCAAGCTCTCGCGCCTCCTGGTTTAATGCCTTTTTTTGCGCCTTGTCATTTAGTTTCTTGTCGCGACTGAGAATAAGCTGTCTGATAAATGCAGCAAGGCCGGATACGACACCAAATACTGTTGCACAGATAATGGCTATAGTTATTGGTTCCATAACAGCTTCTCCTTAATACAAATGCACCAGTTGCGAATGGACATTTACCATAAAATACCGGTTGAATTCCTCAAATGAGTCGACTTCTGGCCATTGATCAGAGTTCTCACACATCCGCAGCATTTCTGCCTCGAAGATGGGCCGGTAATATTGTTTCAGAAAGGGCTTTATTTCATTTAAGTTATTGAAATTTTTCACAATAACAGTAGCATTTTCGGCTAATTGTGAAAGATTGATATGTTCGAGAACTTCAATCAGCTCACTTTGCTCATCAACCGCAGAACGCATCCACTTAAGCAGCACAGAGCGCGGCTTAACTCTCAACAAAGATTGCCCTTTTTCCATACTCTCTTCCATAAGGACAATTTGCGAATGCAGTTCGAATTTAAAACAGCATAAAAAATCGAGAAAACTGCCTTCAATTTCATTACGCGCATCCTGGCCTAACCAGCGGCTGATTTCATGCCGAAACATAAAGGTAAAATGGCGTTCGATTTCATCCAGTGTCGCTTCGTCATCTTTTTGCTTCTTAATGACATAAGCGGTGTTATCAGTTTGCAACTGTTTTAATGAAGGTAAGTCTACTTCTGGTAACTGTGAAGCTAAAAAAGACAAAAAAAGTTTGCTGGGCTTTAAAATAACAACTTCCCATTCGCTTGGCCGCATGACGCTCTCCTTGATTTATTCGAACTCATCCTGAGTACTTCCCTAAAGCAAAATCAACGTCTATTTCCTTCCATTTTTCATGGGGAAGACTATCAGATTACCTTTGGAAAAATTTAAGATCAAGCTTATTTCCACGCTTGATTTGAGTTTTTTTTATTGAATAATTCTTGACAGCAGTATTTGAATCGCTATGCTTCCAATTTTTACAGCATGACCTTTTTTATGAATTTCCTTAAGAAGCTAACGCTTAGTCTTCTCGGGCTTACCACAGCCCTGCTTATATCCCTCTGGCTGCTTGGCAAGGCAATGAGCACCGATAATATCCGCACATACGTAAGCAGCCAGTTATCGGTTATGACCCATAAGAAGACAGTGATTAAAGGCGATATCGGCTGGCAATTACTCCCTCAGCCCGGTATCAAAATTTCAAAGCTGGAAATTGGTGACGGCACTCAGCCTGATTTTAATGCAAAGCTGGACAACCTCATACTCAACCTGAGAATAACTCCTTTATTAAGAGGTGCATTAGTATTCAGTGAATTTAAAGTAGATGGGTTCAGCGCCGATATCTATTCCCAGCCCTCATTAACCACCCTGCCCAAACCTTCAAAATCAACGGATAGCGTCTCTGCCCCAGTCCTGGAGAATCATTTTGCCATTAATCGCTTCCTGCTTAGCAAGGGATTGGTTAGGATCCATAATCAGGACAACGTACTGACTTTTTCCAATATCCAAATCGGTACTGAAGAACTAAATTTCCAGGACTTAAGCATTCCAATCCAGTTTAAATCAGCGATGAGCCTCATTAATTCAGGTAACAGCAAAACCAAGGCTCAAATACAATTCAGAGGAAAGACCCGGTTTTCTCCGCTTTTTTTAAGTGATCCACTGAGCAACTGGCAATCGCTCGCTATTGACGGGCAATTGCAGTTGCAAGATATTCTGATGGGCAAGCTTGCTATCAACCGCATTCAGGGCGGTGCGTCTCTGAAACGAAAACGCTTTAACATCAGCCCCTTAACCATTAGCCTTTATAAAGGAGAATCGGTTGGCGATCTGGATTATAATTTTGAAAACCGCCAATTGAAGTTAAACCAAACCGCCGCTGGACTTGACTCGCAAAAACTACTCGATGATTTACTCGGCAAGCAATTAATCAGAGGCAAACTCGATTTTTCCTTGCATGCAGAGGGTGATTTCAGGGATGTAAAGTATACACAGGCTGAAGGCAGCATTATGATAAAGGACGGCAGGATTGATACGGTCAATTTGAATCAGGTTATTGATGAAGTGAGTAAAAAAGTTGACCAGTTATTTTCTATGCCGGCAGACGATTTGAAAAAGATGCTTGATTTCAGGGAATTTGCAGATCTAGCCCGAAACAAGGGGCATACCCGCTTTAAACTGCTTTCGATGCAATACAAGCTTAGTGACAATGATCTGCATACTAATTCAGTCGTTTTGCAGACTGATAAACTTCAATTAAAAGGCAATGGGAAATTAAACCTCTCAGACTACTCCTTATCAGCCGAGCTTTTGACAACTGTTTTGGCAGGCAATGGCAAACTTGAGGAGGTTCAGCAAATGCTTGGGGGGAACTTCCCTTTACTGGTACATGGAACATTGACACAACCTCAGGTCATACCAGATCTGAAAAAGATCAATGCAAAACTTGGCAAATTCTGGCTTATTAATTCTGTTGCCCAACCAGTAAAGAAATTAAAAGCACAATTTATATCTATTTTTAAACACTAAAGATTATGGATAAATCGTTACTGGAACACCAATTCACCCAACCGCTTCTAGCCTGGTTTGATCAATTTGGACGCAAGGATCTGCCGTGGCAGCATCCACGCTCAGCGTACAGGGTATGGATTTCGGAAATTATGTTGCAGCAAACGCAGGTTAAGACCGTTATCCCCTATTTTCTGCGCTTTATTGAGCGCTTCCCCACAGTGGCTGATTTGGCCATGGCAGCCGAAGATGAGGTTATGGCATTGTGGGCAGGGCTCGGTTATTACAGCCGTGCGCGCAATTTGTATCGCTGTGCACAAATTATCGCCCTGGAATTTTCCGGGGAATTTCCCCAGACACTTGAGACACTGATGGCGCTGCCCGGTCTCGGTCAATCGACCTCTGCGGCGATTTTATCCCAGGCCTTCAATTTGCCGGAAGCAATACTGGATGGTAATGTCAAGCGCGTTCTTGCCCGTTATTTTATGCTTTCTGGTTGGCCAGAACAGTCGGCCGGGAAGAAGCAATTCTGGCATCATGCCAATCTATGTATGCCCTCCTATCGCTGTGCTGACTATACGCAGGCGATTATGGATTTGGGGGCAACCTGCTGTACCACGAAAAATCCAAACTGCAGTGGCTGCCCTTTGAGTGCCAGCTGTAAAGCTTATCTCAACGATCAGGTTAAGAACTTCCCGGAGAAAAAACCTAAAAAGAGTCTGCCAACCAAACTCGAACAGTTTCTATTGCTTCACAATACAAAAGGCCAGATTTACCTGGAGAAAAGACCGGCTCATGGCATTTGGGGCGGACTTTGGTGTTTGCCGGTAATCGACGAAAATGTTGATCCGGCAAGCTATCTCCAGGACCACTATTTTATAGACTGCCAACAAATCGAGCCCCTTCTCGAAATTAAACACAGTTTTAGCCATTATCATTTAAAGATTCAGGCACTTGCGGTAGCCACGGGAACTATAGCTAATTTTGCCTCGGAAAAGCAGGGGGGCTGGTATAAGGGAGAAGAGCTTGGCCAACTGGGGTTAGCCAAGCCAGTGAGTGATATTTTAAAACATTTTTTCGAAGGAAAACCCCGATAGTGTTTATTCAAAAGAAAGTTCTTCCTCGGCAGGCTCCAGTGTTTTTGCAGCCTTGGATTTTCCATATATCGCCAATCCCAAAAGTATCAGTGCAACTAAAAGCAGGGCTATTTCTCCTGAATACAATTTCTGAACCGGAATATCCTTCCATTTGGCCAGTAAATAGTAAAACATCACAATCACTACACCGGAGAGGCTGTTGAACAGGGATTGGACACGCCCCTGATAATCCAGTGCAGTCATTTCCTGTGCCAGGGTGGTTAACAATGCCCAGGAAGAGAATGATAGCCCTATCAGGAAATGATAAAAAATTGCCAGATGAATATTCGTTGTGTGGCTAAACAAATAAAAGCCAAGGATTCCTGCAAGAATCTCAACCACTATCACTTTGAACATTGAAAAAGCAGAGGCCAGCCATGGATTAAAGAAACCGCCCAGAATTATTCCAAGGGAAAGCATCGCCTCAAGCCAACCAAACTGTGTCACGTTACTGTTTAAAACCGTTTTCGCATAAGGCGCTAGTAATACTGGAGCTGTCATATAACATACGAAAAACAATCCCTGTGTTACGTAAAGCAAGAGCAGTCTTCGGCGAGCAAGAATATATCGGCCCCCTTCTATAAATTGCGTAAAAAAAGAAGGTCTTATCTCTTCTTTATTCACCTTTTTAACAAAAGGGATCCCAAACAGCAGCAAGGTGGCAACAACATAGCAAACGGCATTGATCGCAAAGCATCCAGCAAAGGATGCCGTTGCTAGAATGAAACCAGCACCGCCCATTCCAGCAACCGCCCCCAATTCGTAGGCAATATCAACCATTGCATTACCGGATAGCAAATCATCCTCTGAAACCAGCTCCCTTACAAAACTCATAGCCACAGGAATGTAGACAGCCAACAGCGTTCCGATAAGTGTCGCGAGGATGTAAATGGCAGTGGGCGTTATGTGATTATTTGCCAGATAGGCAAAGCCAAAAAGAACAAGGGCGCGAGAACCGTTTGCAATCAATAAGAGGTTTTTTCGATTCCAGCGATCTGCCAAAACACCAAAGAAAGGACCCAGCAAAACATTCGGCAACCAGAAACACGCCATTAGTATAGAAGTCGACACGACAGACGTATCAAAGCGCATCAATGCCCAGACCATAATGATATAAGTTAAACCATTACCGAACATAGCCAGCATACAACTTAATGTAAACCGCCTGAATTTTGCATCGCTTAATACGCGATATTGATTGGAAAACATAATCGCACCTGGATATAGATCCCAGAGTTTCGATACCTACCCTGGTTAATTATTAAAATTATTTAGCGAGGCTATTCTACCATAAAGGCGGCCAATTGAAAACTATATGCACAATTAGAATATTATTAGGACTTGCGGATGCGGGAGCCTTACGCCCCACAATAGACAAATATGCCAGCAACTATTGTCTTGCCTGCCAATTAACGTATCATCAATAGATTAATTTTTTTGAGTCTGGGATATGTATCATTTCTTTCTATTGCTCATTAGTTTTATAGCCCTGCTCTGGTCTGCCAATCATCTGGTGGTCGGTGCAGCAGGCATTGCCCATTATTACAAGTTGTCTCCCCTTTTGATTGGTTTCTCCCTGGTAGCCCTGGGAACCTCCGCCCCTGAAATTGTAATTGCTGTGACAGCATCACTGGATGGCTATGTCGATCTGGCTGTGGGGAATGCAATCGGCTCTAACATTGCAAATATTGGATTAGTATTGGGGATAATTGCCTTGCTGAGACCTTTGAATGCACAATCGAGCTTTCTCAAGAGAGAATTCCCCTTATTATTCATTGTGATGCTATTTGCATATTCCCTGATGCTGGATGGATACCTGGGTATTCTCGATAGTTGCCTGGCATTAATTGTTTGTTTAATCTTTACCGCCTATTTAATTATATCAGCCCGGGAGTCATCTCCACAGCGTCATATGACCGATGAATTCTGGCGCGCCAGTTTACGTCAGCATAGCATTAAACATCATATCGCCCTGTTTTTGCTTGGATTAATTATACTGCCCTTCAGCGCCAATTTGTTAATCAGCAGCTGCACTCAGTTTGCACATGCCCTGGGCATGAGTGACCTGATTATTGGCTTAAGTATTGTTGCGCTTGGCAGTAGCCTTCCTGAACTGGCCACCTCCCTGGTTGCCGCCTTTAAGGGAGCTGATGATATCGCAATTGGCAATATATTAGGTTCAAACCTATTTAATCTGTTATCCGTTCTGATCTTTCCGGGTATTATCCATCCCTCTGCAATCAGCCATGCCATAATCTGGCGCGATATGCCAGTAATGTTGTTAACAACCTTACTGCTGTTCTGGTTTAACATGCGCCATAAAAAAACAATTACCCGGTGGCACGGCGGCCTGTTAATTCTAATTTATTGTTCTTATATCTTATCTTTGATAATTGCTGCGACTCGGTGATTGTTCATAGCCCTGGTAAGCGTGAGGCTGACCAGGGCTGGAGTCTCAGGGATGTGAGTGATGCGAATGCGGCTGATAATGATCGTCATGACCATGGACGTGAGGCGGCGTTTGATGGGGGCATCCTCCGAACATTGTGCTGACAGACCCATAACCGCCAGTAGTATATACTTTTGGAGTAGGATGACTATGGTTGTGGCTGTGACTATGGCTGTGTCCCTGGTGATGACTGTGAGGCGGAACATGGCTGTGTGAGATCACATTCCCCGAAGAGGGGACTTGTCCGTGCGGTACTACATGCCCGGTATTCGTTTGTGGTTGATGCCCATGTGGTCTATACATGTAAAACTCCGTGTTAATCCTGTGAGAAATTTGTTGAACTGATAGACAGTCAACTTATTCATAATACAGAAGCTTTGATCGAAAGAAAACCTTCTGCCAACCGTCTTTGCGAGCCTTGGCGAAGCAATCCAGATCGAAGCGTTTTTATGGCGTTGTACTGGGTTGCTGCACTTCGTTTGCAATAATGGCTGGGTGCTTTCTTGCCTGTCGTTTTTCCTGCCAGGTTTGTAATAGCACATAAAAAACTGGAACAAAAACCACAGCCAGGCAAGTTGAAGCAAGCATCCCGCTGCTTACAGCGATACCAATAGAGCGTCTGGCATTGGCACCCGCCCCACTGGCAAACACCAGGGGCATAACGCCCATAATGAATGCAAAAGAAGTCATGAGAATAGGACGAAAGCGGGTTCTCGCACCGATAACAGCTGAATCAATTATTGACTTCCCATGAATATGCCTTTGTTCATGTGCAACCTCCACAATCAGAATGGCATTTTTAGCCGCCAGCGCAATTAATAACAGCAAACCGATTTGGGTGTACATATTATTGGCCAGGCCTAACACGGTTAAGGCAATCACCGTACCAATCAGCGTGAGCGGAACACTGAAGATAATAGCCGAGGGCGTCAGCCAGTTTTCATATTGTCCTGCGAGAATAAGATAAACCAGCACCAGAGACATGGCGAAAATAATATAACTCAGATTGCCTGCAATTTTTTCCTGATAGGCAGTACTGGTCCACTCATAGGATAAACCGGCCGGCAGTAGTTTCTTAGCCATTTCCTCCATCGACTGGATCCCTTGCCCCGAACTAAACCCGCGCGCCGCCATGCCGTTGATGCTACTGGAGGGATAGAGGTTATACAGTGAAATAATACCCGGCCCCACCGCCCTATCAATATCCGTCAGTGTTCCCAAAGGCACCATATCCCCTTGTTTGTTTCTGACATAGTAATTGCGCAAATCATCAATCTGCCCCCTGGAGGCGGCTTCAGCCTGCACATAAACCGGAAATACCTGTCCATATTTGGTAAAGAGATTGACATAACTTGACCCGAGATAGGTTTGTAATGTACCAAATGCGTCCCCTACTGTAACACCCAGCGACTCTGCCTTTGTACGATTGATTGGTGCCGCAACCTGGGGTACATTAGCCCGGAATGAGGTCATGAGATTTTGCAGGACAGGATCATGATTTCCGCGGTCAATCAGATTATCTGTTACGCTTTGCAGTTTCTGATAATCAAAACTACCGTCCTGCAGTTCCACCTGCATTTGAAAACCTCCTGATAAACCCAAACCCTGAATAGGCGGCGGAACCACTACCAGTACCTTGGCATCCCTGGTTTTTTTGGCAATATCACTTAATTTGGTATATAGGGCCAGTAAATCCTCGTCTTTCCCCCTGACACTCCAGTCTTTAAACATGACATATAAAACCCCGGAATTGGCAAGATTGGCATTGTTATCCAATAAAGAAATTCCATCGATACCGATTACATTAGCGATTCCCCCAATTTTGGATATTTCGGTGCTTAACCTGTCCAATACTTCATCGGTCCGCCCCAGGCTTGCACCATCAGGGAGTAGAACGCTCAGCACCAGATAGCCCTGATCCTCAATAGGGATAAATCCTGTCGGTATACGGGTTAATCCAAAAATTGCTGCAGCGACTAGTAAAGCGCCAATCAGACAAACCGTTTTACTGTGATGGACGAGCCGATCCATAAACCGGCAATAGCGTTCTTCGATGGGGTTATAAATACGGTCAAAGGCTCTGAAAAAAACATTTTTGGTTTTGTTGGGATCAATTGGCCTCAACCACAAGGCGCATTGTGTTGGCTTTAAAGTCATCGCGTTGATCGCGCTAATCAATGCAGTCACTGCGATTACCAAAGCAAATTGGGCGTACATGGATCCTGTTAATCCCGGCATGAAGCCGGCAGGAACAAAAACGGCCATGAGAACCAGGGTGATACCAATGATCGGCCCAAACAATTCCTTCATTGCCACGATAGACGCTTCTTTAGGGCTTAGCCCTCGCTCAATATGCTGCGTTACGCCTTCCACAATAACGATTGCATCGTCCACCACAATACCAATTGCTAAGACAATTGCGAACAGTGTCAGCAGATTGATAGTATAACCTAGCAACATCATGCCAAAAAAAGTGCCGATAATCGTCACGGGTACTGTCGTCGCTGGAACCAGTGAGGCGCGAAAATTTTGCAGAAAAACAACAATAACGATTAATACCAGAATACCGGCTTCGAAAAGCGTTTTATAAACTTCATCGATTGAGGCTTCTACGAAAACAGTGGTATCAAACGGGATGGAATATTGCAGGCCTGGTGGGAATTTTTTTGCCATTTTGGCAACCGTGGCACGGACCTCCTTGGCTACATCAAGCGCATTGGCACCCGGAAGCTGAAAGATTCCAATTGCCGCAGCGGGTTTACCATTGAGCTTGGCAAGCTGGCTGTATGTTGAAGATCCCAGCTCTACCCGGCCCACATCGCGTATTCTGACAACCTGGGCCGAGCTGCTGGCATTCCCATTTTCATCCGGCTGTGTATCGACTGTTTTAATGATGATATTGGCAAACTCATCCGGGTCACTGAGCTGGCCAGGCACATTGACAGTAAACTGATAGGATTCTTTGCCAGCTACCGGCGGCGCCGCCACCTGCCCGGCGGATACGTCTTTATTCTGGTAATTGATAGCATTCAATACATCGCTGGGATTCAGTGAAAAAGCCATCATTTTCTGTGGATCCAGCCAGACACGCATTGCATAACTACCCGAACCGAAGATAATGACATTACCCACTCCCGGTAAGCGGGCCAGTTCATTCTGCATATTGATTGTGGCATAGCTATCGAGAAAGAGGCCGTCGTATTCATCATTTTCAGAAGTCAAAGTAATAAACTGCAAAATCGCTGTTGATTTTTGCTGAACAAGAACACCTTGTTTTTGGACGTCCATCGGCAATTGCGCCATTGCCGCCTGCACCCGATTCTGCACCAGGACCTGCGCAAAATTTAAATCAGTTCCAATTGAAAAGGTAACAATAAGATTATATGTCCCACTGTTAGTGCTTGTGGACTGCATATAAAGCATGTTTTCAACGCCATTAACCTGCTGTTCAATGGGCAGGGCTACCGTATTAATCAGTGTTTTTGCATCGGCACCAGGATAAGTGGTTGTAACCTGAATCGTAGGCGGGACGATTGCGGGGTATTGGGCCACTGGCAAAACCACAATAGCGACTAATCCAATAAATACAATCAGAAGCGCTATCACGTTGGCCAATACTGGACGTTCAATGAAAAATTTCGAAATCATTTCTGTTTTTTCTCACTTAAATTCTATCACTCCAGCCTTGGCCAGAAATAGCAATACATTTAGTGAATACTCTGTACTAATGACGTATTGTCAGAACGTTGTATTCTTGGATCCACTTTATTTCCAGGTGTTGCGAATTGGGTGCCCGTTACAATAATTTTATCCTGGGCATTAATCCCTTTGAGGATGGCGCGGTTCCCCTCTTCAAGAGCACCAATCTCCACTCTTGCCATTTGCACGAGATTCTCCTGATCCACAACAAGCAGATACGCTCCGATTTGATCATATTGCACGGCAGTATCAGGTACTGTCAGCTGCGGAGATGGTTTTTTAACAGGAATTCGTACTTGCACAAACAATCCGGGCACCAGAGGGTAGTTTTTATTAGGAAGCAAGGCTCGAAATTGCATTGTACCTGTGGATGCATTTAAGCCGGTGTTGACAAAATCAAGCTTTCCTTCATGAGGAAAACCGGTTTCATTTTGCATACGCACATAAACGGGTACGGTATTGATGTTAGCCGCATTGACTCCTCTGGCCTTAGCAGCTTCGCGCAATTTGATCAAATCAAGTTCGTTTAAATTGATATAAACATAAATTGGATCAATTTGTTCAATTGTTGCCAGCTCAGTAGCTTCTCCATGACCGACCAGATTTCCTACGTCAATGAGGTGACGCCCTATTCGTCCATCAAAAGGTGCTTTCACATGTGTATAGCTGTAATTTATTTCTGCTGAATTAAGATTAGCCTCTGCCTTGGCGACCTCCGCCTTGGTCTGATCACGTCTGGCACCCCATTTTTCAACGTTCTTTAAGGAAGTGGCATTTTCCTTATACATCTGCTGCTGACGCTCATATTCTGCAACCGCAAATGCATAAGCCGCCTTTTGTGCCTCAAGGCTTGCTTTCGCTTCATCGACTTTATCGAGATAGGGTTGAGGCTCGATAATAAACAAATCTGTTCCCTTTTTGACAAAGGAGCCATCAACGAATTTAATTGCGTCAAGATAGCCTTCAACCCGTGCAACCAGATTAACTGAATTAAACGCAACTGTGTTGCCAGTCTGGCTAACATAATCTCCAATTTTCATGGATTTGGGATGTTCGAAATACACCACAGGCGCAGGCACGGGCTGAGTGTTATCTTTGGTTTTAAAATGGCTGTAAAGATAGCCGATGATCAAAACCCCTGCTACAAACGCTGCTATTATTATTTTTTGTCTCTTGTCAGGACTCATCATTATTACCAATTAGGAAGATAAAGTTGTTTTAATACATCGAGCTGCGTGTTAGGCATTTGATGATTTTTCTGTTTCAGCAAATTACCCCAATCCGTTCTTTCAGCCATTTGCTGCTTGATATAATTAGGCAGAATGTCGTTGCAACCCCTGATTTGCCAGCCTCCGCCCAATGAACGGTAAAGTGCAATTAGAGATTTTGCCACCTCGCCCTGCGCATTGGTCAGCGATGTTTCAACCCTTAACTGCTGACGCTCGGCATCAAGGACGGTGGTATAAATAGCTTCCCCTTCCTTATAACGAACTAATGCCAGTTTGGTAGACATTCTGGCTGACTTATCGGATTGCTGTAAAAAATAAACTGATTTCCTGCTCTCAATGTAACGAGTGATATTATCCTGAACTTCCTGCTGCGCCTGTAAAACCAGATTAACATACTTCAAAAGCGCTTGTTGAAAAGCAGCATCCTGAACCCGCACCGCATTGGTAATCTGGCCATAATTAAGCAGCGGCCAGGTTAAGGAAGGGCCCGCTGTGATACTGCGATTGGACCAGTTAAACAGATCACTGATGGAATTACTGCCAATGCTGTTTGAAGAAAAAACAAAATTCCCCTTCAATGTCAACGCAGGGAATAAGTTCGCTTTTATGGCACCTATCGCTTCGGACTGGGCAATCGCTTCCATTCGAGACTGATAAATGTCAGGGCGTCTCACAATTACTTCTCGGGGAATACCAACAGAAACCTGCGATGGAGCCCTGGGTATTCCCCGGCTTTTACTGATTAAAGGATTGACCTGTGTGGGCACAGTCCCCATAAACAGGCCCAGAATATCTTTCTGATGCTGCAATTCACTTAGCAATTTAGGAAGGCTGGCCTGGGTTTCTGTAAGCTGAGTTTCTGCCTGCTGCACATCCAAAAGACTGGTTTGGCCGCCACGATAGCGGGCTTTTGCAATTTTTAGACTGGTAGACTGCAGCTGAATGTTTGCTTTTGTCACGGCAACTTGCCGCTCAATGGTACGAATGTTGACGTATGTGTCCGCAATGTCGGCTGTTAAGGTGACTAATGCGTTATCATAGGCCGCCAATGACGCCAGAAAAACAGCATCATTAGACTGGATAGCCCTTCTGTATTTTCCCCAGAAATCCAGTTCCCAGCTTGCAGTGAAGCCTAGAGATGCGGTTTCGAAACTGGAAGGAAGCACTGTCTGGAGCTCGCTGCCCCCTATGCGGTAGTAGGTATAATCACCAACCATTGCCTGTTGCTGAGGATAGAGTTCGCCAACTGACTGCGCTAATTGCGCCCTTGCCTGTAAAACTCTTACGCCAGCAATCTGTAATGACAGGTTATTTTGATAACCCCGATGAATTAACTGCGTTAAAACAGGATCATTAAATACATTCCACCAGTTGGCAGTTTGACTAGGTGCTGCTTTCACTGCCGGACTGTTTTCAATCCAATGCCCTGCGACAGGCTTTGGCGGCTCTTTATAATTGGGACCAACCATGCATGAATTAAGCAATAAACAAAGAGGTATGCAGCAAAATTTAAACATGGATGCAAATATATCCCTATAATCAGGCAAGCCTGCCAAACAAAGCCTCAAAGCAAACAAAACTCAATATAATCTATGAATCAGGCAATGGGCAAGAAAGAATTAGAGAGAAAATATCAACAAGAAACCAATCGAATCATATTGACCAATATCGAATCAACTTGTATACTTTGTTTTTTTGTGTTAAGCAGGTAAGAGCAGTGGGTTCTAAAAAGAGAGAATTGCGTAGAGAATTCAAAGGTCTATTACAAAAAATACGAAATTTGAAAGACGATAGCCAATATAACGAAGCGATAATAATTTCCGCAAATCTTGTATCAGACAAAAAATATAAATCATACAAGCTAACAGATAAAGATATTAACCGAGTCCGCCAGCTCGTGAGAGAAATACTCATGTTAGCAACTGAACCCGCTAAACAGCTGTATTCGCAGGGCCATTTTGCGCAAGCCATTTGTTCCCTGCAAGAATTACCCGCCCAGCTTGACTGCTTTCCTCAAGAGCATTTAGCTATTATTCAATTTCAAACCCTAATCCTCATGGCTGCAAAGTCTAAAACCCCCCAGGATATCCTTTCCCATGACATTATAGATGATGGTGTATTACCACCCTCACTGTTATGTAACGAAAGCTACCTTGCAGAAAAAGCGCTGCTCTTAAGCCAGCATTCTTCCAAGATGAAAGAAGATTACGCCGCCCGTATAGCCTGGGTGCTTCGTTTAATTGAATTTTTAAGGCAGAACATGCTCAAAACTGGTGAACTTTTTCCTTTCTTGAAGGAAGAATATTTCACTGACAGTGCCGCCAGTCAGCAATTACGCTTTTCAACGCTTGCCGACAAGATTATTTGCCTTTTTGATAAGCCTGTAAAGAACATGGCGGATTGCCTGAATATGGTCTGTGAAAAGACATTCAGAAATGCGGCAAATGATTATTACTTTGAAGACTCTGTTATGGTATTACGGATGGTTTTTGAAACGATCTATCGTTTTCCCCGTAATGAACGCGGCCTTTTGGTTCAGTATTTACCCTGGGGTGAGAATTCCTGGTATTTACTGGATTTCCTGAGTGCGATTTTTGAAACAGGCGATGTATTTCAAACCAATGGTCAAGCCGGACTTACCATAGCTCCATATAATTTCAATCACAATCTTGAAAAACAAAGGCAGCTCATTCAATTCCATTCTGCAATGACCCATTTCAAAGCACTGGTGAGGCATTATCTTGCCGATATCCTGGCGAAAGACATGGATTCACTCTATAATTTTTTCAGGCAAATCCAGGAACATCACGCCAAAGGCACTCCAATTACCCCTCTTGAGAAACCGAAAAATTTACAGACACTGCTCTGGTTTAGCAAACACAGTTTTCTCACATTAAGACTCATTGCTTTACTGCCCCAAGACCGAGAGCAAGCTTTTTATGACGCTGAAATTATTGAAGAAAATGGAATTTCAGTAGAGACATTAATAAAAAATTATGACGAAGATACCTTACTAAATTGGCTTAAGAATGCTAAAGACAATATCATCAGCGTCAAAGAGTTGATGCAGCAGTCTCAAAAGGCTAATGGCCAGAATGCCCCTGTCTTTTCCAAAACATTTTCAGAAAGAGTGCGAGAATGCGAAGAGCAGCAAAAGCTTTCTTTGTGCGTAATGAAAGATAGTAATCAACTGTCCCCGCATACCCGTTTACAAATCCATGGCTATAAGAATTTCGATAGCATTAAAAATAGACTGTCCTTATTGAGGACCCTGGAACATATCGGCGAATTTTTTATGCCGCGAAACTGGGGAAACAAGCTAAAAAACCTTGATCTTATTGATGTTGAATTGATTGGTAAAATCAGAAATGGTCTCTGCCACCCAGAAGATTGGCAGTATATAACTGTTTTAAACAGTTTGGAAAAAGATCCTGTCCTTATCCAAAAGCTGCATGACGAACTGAAGATCTTTCGGGGTGCGGTCTATGAATTGATTGTTTCCCGCGAAAGTCAATTGAACTGGCAAGTCAGGGATACGAAAACAGGCTATGATGACTGGAAAAAAGACATGGAGCTGTATAAGCAGTCAATAGTTGATTTTTATCACCCGCCAAAGAAGACTCAAGTCAGAGAGATGGAAAACCCCTTGTTAAACGATAAAAAATTAGAGGAGCTTTCCAATTTAATTGATCCCGCCCATAGGGAAACCCTGACAAAATGCTTTGGGAAAGATGTAACTTTTTTCTTTGAAAAGAATACATCTCCACTTTCTGAGTTTCTCGATGTGTTTACAAAGGGACTCAATATTCAGCAAACGCGCAAGGTAAGGGCAACTTTAACGGCAGCCGATAAATCCTTCCGCAAGTTTAAAAAAGAAGTGGACAATAAGGAAAAAAATGACGCGGCTCTGCATAAAAAACGCTTAAAGGAAAAACAGACGGAGGCGATGGACACCTTGTATCCAGTAATTAAACAAGTGGCAAAATCCTTTTGGGCTGCCGAGTCCCATCATAGCAATTCTGTTACAGCAACCCTGGACAACTTGATTAATCGACTCGAACTGCTTGGCGATTTACTTGTTCAAGAGCAAATCACCAGCTCTTCTATTGGCAGCTTGCAAGTTCTTCTTGAAGAAAAGATGAAAGACGATATCAAACTTTCGCAAAGCATTGCCTACTTGCTGGGACAAATTATATCGGGTTTGAACAAACTGGCAGGTCAGTGCAATTTAAAAGAAATCAGTCCAGTATTGCACAGCCGCTTGGACGATCTGATTCCTTTACGGAACGCGCTTGAACATTCAGATCCCTTTCTGGAAAGCTCGGAAACTTCTTTTTACAATATGTCCAGCCCCCTTACAAAATTCATGGCTTGCGTAGTGGGTGAAATTGTTTTTGAGTACCGCTATTCAATAATATTGTACCAAACCACTTTATTAATGAAAGCATGTAGCACTGCCTCTACAACCCCCGCATCAGGCAGCCTGCTATTGCCAGAAGACTCCAAGACAAAACAACGCCATGCCCTGCGCGAATCGGGTTTTCAGTTTGCCGTAACAGAGGAACCAGCAACAGAGCCAAGTTATGAGATTGATCTACTTGAAGCCAGCAGTGACGATTTGATGAATCCTTATCCTGAGAAAAAGGAGCAAAAAACCAAACTGCTGAAACCAGGTTCCCTATCAAGATCCTGTTCAGGGGTTGATATTGGGTTTTTCAAAACGGCCAATCCTGATTCCATATTGTCATGCGATCTTGGCTATCATGGAGATGAAGATTTGGAAATGGATTATTCTCCAATGTGATAAAGCAAACCAGCTCTCGCACTAAGTGCTAGCAAAGCGGGTGATTCAGCATATAATTGTATATAGGCATGACGCTTAAAAATAAAATGAATAAATACTATCTTTGCTGGATTCCCCTGTTTATTGGTGCGGCGGCTGGTTTACTTCTTTCGCTGCTGCTTGGTCTTTGCGTTTTATTAATTAACATTTACCTGATAGCACCCCATGGCAGCAATACCAGCTCTCTTTTTTTTCTCCTCGCATTTTCCTATGTCATTGCTATGTATTGTACCGGCTTCATCAGTGGCAGACTTTACTCCTTTAAAGTTGGAAATGAGAATTTCGGATTCCTGATTGGTTTTCTCGCTTGGTCAATTGTGCTGATCGTGCTAATTATATTGCTTAATAATGGTATTCAGTTTACCAGCACCCATTTTAGAGAGGTCAGCATTCGTATTGTCCGATCTTCTTTAGAACTACGCGATGGTTTTTCAGTCATGCATGGAAATATAAGTATTGTTACACTTGAACCCAAAGCCAGCTTTCTGACATTTTTCTATGGGGCGATTAGCAGCTGTCTGGGAGGTTATACAGGATATAGAAAAAAACAGTGGAAACAGGATAATCAATGAATATTATGGTGCTTGGAGCAACGGGGTTTGTAGGAACTCATCTGATACGAAAACTCTTGGATCAGGGACATCAGATAGTTGCAGTTGCCCGTCAGCCTGAATTGGCAAAATCGCTCTTCCCATCGGCTTCAATTATAGAATGTGATTTTAACGTTCCCCAAAGCATTGAGGAATGGTTTCCCCGCTTAAATAATATTGATGTGATTATCAATTGCATTGGCATATTTTATCATCGAGATGCATCAATAATCTGGCAAGTACATTTCAACTCACCACGCATTATTTTTGAGACGGCCGCAAAAACAAACGTAAAACGAATTATTCAGATTTCGGCATTGGGCATCGAAAATTATGATACGGAGTATGCCAAAAGCAAGCTGGAACTTGATAATTTTCTCTTACAGCTTCCCATACAATCCATAATTTTAAGGCCTTCCTTCATTTATGGGCCTGGAGCAGAGGGGGGAATGGAATTATTCACGACGGTGTCCTCATTTCCACTTATTTTCTTACCTGGAAAAGGAGAACAACAGTTACAGCCAATCCATATTGATAAATTATGTGCCGCAATCTCAAATTTATGCGAAAGGAGTCTTAAGCACTCAATGATTTTAACAGCGGCTTCCTCAGACGCCTTATCAATAAAAGCTATCCTAAAATGCCTGCGCAAATGGTTGAACCTACCCAAAACGGTCTGCCTGCCTGTTCCAATCACTTTTATTCGAATTGCTGCATGGTTTGGAAATTTAAGTTCTTCATCCAAACTTAATTCTGCAGCACTTAGCATGCTAGGCAGCAGCAATACTGCTACAAAAGCAGATACAGACGCCTTTTATCAGATTTCCGATGTCAGTCCTGAATCTTTCGAGGAAGAAATTTTTAAAACAAGCAGCACCAGAGCTGATCTTCTGCAAGCAAGATTAGGCTGGCTTAGGCCTTTGCTTCGAATTAGCCTGGTCTTCATGTGGTTAGCAAGTGCAGTTACCAGCGCTTTTTTTGCCAGAGAAACCTCCTATATGCTTTTAACACAAGCTGGCCTTGACAGTTTTTGGCACCCGGTTCTTTTATATGGTGCTTCCACAGTCAATCTAATGATCGCCATCAGCCTCCTGTTTAATTACCGCACAAAGCTGAACTGTATCGTTCAGCTCATTGTTATCCTAATCTATACGCTGATTATCAGTGTCCAATTGCCGAATTTTTGGCTGGAGCCCTTTGGATCAATAGTTAAAAATATCCCAGTAGCAGTATCGATCCTCATGCTATATTTTACTGAGCCCGTCAGCGCTTCCTTAAGGCGTAGGTCTAACTCCTGGATTGCGTAACTCATCGGAAGCATCCTGGGTATTTTCTTCTTCTAAATGAGGATTTCTTTCTGCCTGAAATTCACCCTTCTCCATCGAACTTGCTAATACCCGCCCCCGTGAATTCAGTTCCTCTTCTTCTGGAATTTCTTCTGAATCAGAAGACAATTCTTCGCTTTCAGTTTCCTTTTCTTTTTCTTTTTCTGAGTCGGAAAAGGATTGCCATTTATTCTTAGGCTGCTTAATTTCGCTAAGCTCAATATCAGATGAAGGATTCGATTCGAGGCTTGCTTCATTTGTTTGTTTAAAGTATTTCAGGTATTCCTTCCTGGATATATCCTTTGGAAAATCGATACGGTAAGTACCATCTTCATTGTCAGTGAATTTAAAGCTATGTGCATTAAGCTCAGGAACCACCAGAAATGCAGATTTCCAACTGTTTTCTCGTTGATGAAGATAGGCTGACATTTCCATCTTAAACACGCTCAGATCTTTTCTATTAATTATTACAGATACTAGTTTTGAAGGTTCTTTATAAAAATCAGAAGCCATATAATCATCGAGGCTTGTATACATCCCAGCAAACCTGGTTGCTTCAGTGTTACTATGAAAAATTACACCCCTATCCAGAAGATCTTCCGATACATTATCATCAGTAACAATAAAAATCTTTGAAAAGGGTAAAGCCCCATGCAAATCAACTGCTTTTTTTAATTCTTTCTGGCCTGACATATCAACAGGGGTATTAAAGCGGCAATCTTCATTTTTCCCAACATTCGCAATGCCATTATGTACTTCTTTAAGTGTGTGCAATCCATAGTTTGAAAGTGAAAGGGATTGATTTGCCAAATTTTTGCCCATCCCTGCCCCCGCTAAACCAATTGCTGGAATTGCCTTGGCGCTCTTAGTGAGCATTGATAAGGGATCCTGATATGTAAGCGCTCTGTAGCGTTGACGGGAGGTGTTTTGGTCAATCCATTCTTTTCTTACATAAACTTCCAGTGTTTTCATGATGCATTCCTTTAAACATCCACTTATCTTAAGTATAATTGAGATTTACATTTGATCTTTTTGATTGTTTTGCGCCCTGTTTACTGACGAAAAAAAAAGAATTCTGTCTGGCATCCAAGACTACTAACTCAATGAGAGATAGTTTTAAAATTTTTGATTTTCAAACTATACTTAACAAGTAAACTGCTTTAAGTTTACAATTTAAATCCGCTAGTAGAGTCAGTTGTTATGAATGCATAAGCGATTATATTGTTTGTCAATCTGCACTCTACGTTCAGATTCTTTATCAATGTAAATAAGGAGATTTGCAAATGAAGATTATTACTCTGGCTGGTGCAGCTCTGGCTATGTTATTTAGCGCTGCTACCTTCGCTGATAAAGTAGTTATTACAGGCTCTCCCGTAGTGCTGGAACAAAAAGGTGACGTTTATTATGTTCCTGATACATACACTGCGACAACTGACTACAATTATGTAACGATTGGTGGAACAAATCAGGTTTGTTATCTGCAACAACAACCTAACCTCGCTTCATTAAGCAGCAAAGTAGTTAATGTTGAAGTCGGCGGCAAACAAGTTCAATGGACCTGTTATGCGTATGACGAAACATATTTTACTGTAAGTCCATAATCGAGTGCAAAATAATAGCGGGTTATACCCGCTATTATTTTATTTAAATGAGTTAATATTGGGCGGTAGCATCGCTGGCAGGAAAAGTTCCCTTAACTGTATCGTCCCAATCCTTTTCACTTTCAGGAATAGTATCTTTTCCTTCTTCAGTTTTTTTTTCATCAGTCTTTGGAAGATCAGTCTTCTTTTCCTTATGATTTTTATCCATGAAATTCTCCTTTATCGGCACTCTTTCTATTATTATAGACCCTCATAAGGGAGGGTTCAGAAGGGTTATAACCAGAATATATTTTCACTATGGCCAAATCTCCTCTACACTAAATATAGAGTAATGAAATAATTCTATTTTAATAATAAACTTTACAATGGAGGTAGGACCCCATGAAACTTCCTATCAATGTTGTTTTCAGAAACATGGAACGGGCAGAGGCTGCTGAAGAAAAAGCGATACATCTGGCTCAAAAACTTGAGCGTTATTATCAAGGAATCATGCGCTGCGATATAGTCATAGAAGCCGAACATCGCCATCATTACAAAGGCAATCTTTATCACATTAGAATTGATTTGACTTTACCGGGTTCAGAGTTGGTTGTCAGTAAATCCCATGGCGATGAACACGCGCATGAAGATGTATATGTTGCCATTCGCGATGCATTTAATGCAATGAAGCGTCAGCTCCAAAGCCATGTCAGAAAAATACGCGGGCATGTCAAGCATCACGAATCAGCACCACAGGGAAAAATTGCAGAAATCTACCCCCCTGCTGATTATGGATTTATTGAAACCTTGGATGGCCGCAGAATCCGATTCACCAGCGCCAGTGTTGTTGCTTATGATTTTGAAAAGCTGGAAATAGGAGATATCGTTCGATTTATAGAAGCAGAAGATGCAATTGCCCCTGCTGCCAGTACTATCCGTGTAGAAAAGCATCTTAGCGCAGAGGGCTGAGGATTATCTCGAACTCGCGGCATCGACACCCGAATCCCCGCGGTGCGCCTCCCTCGATCCCGCGGCACACCTCCCTCGAATCCCGCGGCACACCTCCCTCGAATCCCGCGGCACACCTCCCTCGAATCCCCGCGGCACGCCTCCCTCGAATCCCCGCGGCACGCCTCCCTCGAATCCCCGCGGCACGCCTCCCTCGAATCCCCGCGGCACGCCTCCCTCGAATCCCCGCGGCACGCCTCCCTCGAATCCCCGCGGCCTGACTGATCCCCACAAAATTACCATTTTCTAGCCAACTCCTGTTCAATAAGATTTGGTAAGTTTTCATGGTCAATAACGAGCTCATGTATCTTGTCAAATTCAACCATCAATTGTCCTAAATAGAAGTAAGAGAATACCTTTTTATCCCTGACGGTATTAGCCTGAAAAACCCTTTGATAATTTTGGCTATGGGCAATCACGCCTATTATCCAAAACATCAGCTGAACAATAGCAGCCAATAACATTTTGACACCCCAGCGATAAATGCTTTTAGTGCTTGCATAGCGAGCTGACAAACCAAATTGATGGCTTTTAACGTCACGAAATGATTGTTCTATTTGCATTCTTTTAGAATAATAGTTCACTACTTTGGTGGCGTTAAAAGTCTCTTTAGGTAAATTCGTTGCCAATATCCATGGCTCTCGTGCCAAACGTCGGTAATGATTAGAGCCGGCTTTATCATTCCTTGGAACTCGACTCAGATTTCTTTTTTCCCCAGGACTACGTTGTGTGGTGATAACGCGACATGCACGATTATGGTCTTTCATGATAAAGGCTTGATTGTAACTTTTCGTTTTCTCCGATATTTGGGGGACGAAGTCTTTTACTGTAGTCCATTCTTCATCAGCGCCAAGTTTTAGCATTTTTCCTTGTCTAATCCGAGTTAACCAGAACCAGCCCAATGACTCTATTGCTTTAAGCCAGTCTTCACCAAATCCTGCGTCCATAATAAAAATGACGGTTTTGTTCTTTGGAATACAGGGCATTAATCCCTGTAAAAAAGAGTGCGCTCGTCCAGATAATCCCCCGGAGCGAAACACTTCTCGATACAGGGGAATGCTTCTGCCTTTAAGCGCAATTTCTGCACTTAACATTTGAATATCATGATCATCTTTTAAATAACAAAGATCGATTAACACAGGAACATCTTCTTGAAAAGCAAGGTATTGAAATAGAAAGCTGGAAAGACCTGTATAAATTGCGCCGATTTCTTCATAAAGGTGCTTGTTCCCCTCAAGGCGATCCACTTTTTTAATTTTATGCTTTAATGAAATGTCGCCAGATAATCCTTTTCCTATCGCTGTTAGAGATAGGTTTTGCTTCTTCTGAAGAGAGCAAGCCACATCCATAACCGCCTGTAAACGTTTACCATGGATAAAAGGGCACTCTTCCATCAAATGAGTATGTAAAATATCAATAGCTTCCATCATTCATCCCAACCTGTTTTATTAGAAGGAATTAGATCATTACTCGAGTTTAACTGCAATTATTTTTATCAAATTTGTGGGGATATATCAGCCCGCGGCACCGACCGCGGGGCCCAATGAATCTTATTCAGAGCCCCAATTTACTAAGCAGTTCATGCAATCTTTACTCTGGCAGGATTGTAGTTTTTTTGAGCTCTTGTTTACGCCCACCATGGGCCCCGCGGTCGCAGCCGCGGGGATTCGCTGTGTGATGTCTAGCGGGGATTCGGCTTGGGATACCAATAACACAGGGTTTATTTAGGTGCCTGGTATTGGCTAGTGTATTTATCGGATAAATCCTTCGCCTTGGTTAGTTGATCTGGTGTTAGTTTCTTTTCCAATTCATCCCGATTCTTACTGGCATCTGCATAATTATTGGTTACAGCCGCGCTGAACCAGGCATAGGCCTCTACCGGATCAGCAGATACGCCGATGCCGTCTCGGTAAAACACTCCAAGACGATTTTGTGCTTTGCCAAAACCCTGCTCTGCTGATTTTTTTATCCAGGTCATTGCTGTGTCCAGATTTTTACTGACGCCATCTCCGTAAAAATACATATCGCCAATATTATATTGGGCAGTAGGATTGCCCTGGTCAGCGCTTTTTTGATACCAATAGGCAGCTTTTTGCAAATCTACCGCGCCCGTTTTGCCGGTGTCATAGAAACTGCCTAATTCCAGTTGAGATTTTGCATGCCCCTGATCAGCGGCATTCTGAAAATAGTCAAATGCTTTTTTCTCATCCTTTGGCACACCGTCGCCATACTCATAAATGGAGCCCAGATTATATTGTGCACTGGCATTTCCAAGATCGGCTGCCTTGCTATACCACTTAATCGCTTCTGGCAGATCTTTTGTCACACCTGTACCAGTATCATACATATATCCGATTGACAGCAGGGCATCGGAATGGTTTTGATCAGCCGCTTTTTTATACCATGACATTGCTGTATCGTAATTTTGCGGGACCCCATTACCATAGTTATACATATAGCCCAGAGCGTATTGTGCATCCGCATTATTTTGCGAAGCCGCTTTTTCATACCAGGTTAATGCCTTGGCATAACCTTCAGGCGTTTTCTGATACCAGTAAAACCCGGCGAGTAATACCATTGCATCCACATTCCCCTGATTGGCTGATGCGAGCAGCAACTCTTCTGTTTTTTGGGGATTATAGGTCACACCTTGTCCATTATAATACATCTTACCCAGCAAATATTGAGCCTTTGGATCGCCTTTCGTTGCCTCTTCAGAAAGAAGAATATAAGCCTTGTCATAACGCTGTTGATTATAAGCCTCTTCCCCTTCCTGGGTGGTTGCAAAAGCGGGATAACTCAGGGCAGTCAATAGTGAGATTGATAAAACATATCGCTTTATGTCCATAATATGACCTTAGCTAAATTAGTATGGTTTATTAGTATATAGTCGAAGACTCTCATTTTTTCTAGTGTCTTTGAAAATAATATCTATTGATTTCAATCAATTTTTTTACAACATGGCTATGTATAAACAAAACCTGTCAGTAACAGTGCTAATAAAATCAGAATTGTTGACTCTTCTTTAAATCGGAGTAGATAATAGATCGCTTACTAAAATACGCTCAGTCAACCTGAGGCAATAATGGTTTTAATTTAAAACAATCTTATGCTCAAGAACTTATTTTTAAAGACAGTATTTTTATTTCTGGCTCTGTCAACTCCCTTAGCGCATGCTAAAGGTTATTTCGAGTTCATACCCTTAACCCCCACTTCTGCGGAAATTCCTGCTGATAGTCAGGTCACAATAAAATATCGTTTGGTAAATCATTCAAAGACAGCGCACAAACTCCAAATGGTGCCTGTCACAGGAATAACACAGCTTATCGAGGGAAAGAATAGCTGCGAGCAACCCATTTCACTCCCAGCGGGAAAATCCTGCATTCTAAATTTAAAAATAATAGGTTCTGAATTGCCTAAGGCCATTCATACAGGCCCATTGCTTTGCCAGTTTGATTCGGATGATAGTGCAAACCCCTCTTTTTGTGTTCAACCGCTTGCCAAAGACCGCATGCTTGCCCTAAAGCCGGTATCTGAGAATCAAGCCCTTCTTTCTATACCTCAACACAGCGACTATTGTTACGGCAAAAAGAATCTTACGGCCTGCGTCATTCAAATGACAGCTACCTCAGGTGTTCCTGGTACATTGACCCTATTCAACAATTCATTCAGAACAACAGCCTCCAATATTCATGCAATTTTACCAGCCAGTTGGACGGATGTGAGTCAAAATGTGACCGGATGCGCAGTTTTACCTCCCCGTTCAAGCTGTACGCTTTATTTTTACCCCGGAAACATGGTCCACCCCCCCACTTCTGTCCAGATTGTAGGGACAAATGCCACCACAACTACTGTTACCATGGCGGTAATTGCCCCAACATCATTGAATATCTCAGTTTCTGGCTCTCCACTGCAGATAGCTCCAGGGGATACTCAATCGCTTACAATAACAAATAACTCCGGCTTTCCGGCCTTTGATATTCATTCGGACTTTACCGGAACAGCCCTTGCGGGCAATATCAGCGAGACAGCCAATAATTGCTCAGCAGTTGCGCCCGGTGGAAGTTGTACAATAAGCTTTACGGCAGGAACAACTGCCATTCCTTCCACTGATTTTCCCATTTTTGGCACAAATACAATCATTGCGACTGCCAATATAACTATACAATCAGCTTATGTGTATGTTCCAAATGGTGCTAGCTTGAGCAGCGGAATAACCCAATGTGCCATAAATGCTGCAACAGGCCAGCTTACAGGCTGCAACAATTATCAGGCGTCAACCAGACAACCCATTGGCATAGCTTTTAACCCAGCTCGAACAATCGCCTATATTACAAACCAGTCTCCTGATGTTGTTACCCAATCCCTTGCTAAATGCGACGTTACCCCAGGCTCCGGTGTTTTTGTCAATTGCATTGATGGCGGGGCTACCGGGCTTTCATTCCCTCAGCAAGTTACTCTTAATCCGGCTGGAACATTTGCCTATATTGCAAACTTCACAGGTACTGTTACTGTTTGCACCATAAACTCTCCTTCGGGCACTCTTAGTGGATGTGTCAATTCTGGAGGGGCGATTCCCGCAGCAGGGGGGATTGCAATCAACTCAGCAGGAACCTTAGCGTATATTACAAGCCTGAGTACAAACACAGTTCGCATTTGTAATATCAACTCCGTTACAGGCCTGTTAAGTGGCTGTTTTATTTCCGGAGCAACAGGGCTCAACGGGGTTCGTGGAATTGCATTCAACTCTACTGGAACGATTGCATATATCACCAATCAAAATATCTCGAAGATCATTCAATGCAATGTGGACAGTTTTACCGGAAATCTTATGGGATGCGTGGACTCTGGAACCAGTACTGTTCTTAACCCAATGGGTATCGCACTGGACACTATTAATAACCGCGCCTATATCAGCAATTTGGTTATTGGCGGCGCAGTAACCGTATGTAATATTAATTCTCTAACGGGTAATTTGGAGTCTTGTATGAACTCTGGTGCAACACTTTTACAAGGTCCCGCGTACTTGGTTGCTGGTTAAGGTGATTTTATGATGAATGAAATGTATTTTCATGCACACTTCCGGTAGAACTTATTTCAACACTAGTATAGAAACAATGAATAAAAAAATAATTACCAATTCACTTCTCTGTTTATTAGCTTTTTCAGAGGTCCATGCGGCAAAAGCTGTAAATCAAGATATAACTGCATCACCCAGTTCCAAACAAAAGGGTTATAATCTCAATGGACTTTATGGGTATCAAAACTTTAAATTTAATTCTACCAGCGATTCGAATTTTAACCGGTTTTCCGGGCATCTAAATTTATACATGCTGGGCAGCAATAATATTCGCCTGCGAGAGGATTTAAATGCAGGGCTCTCGATTTATCAAGTAGACAGCCAGGTGAATTCATCCCTACTGCTTAACCCAAATTTTCCCAGTGAAACGCATCAGGTTGTGCGTAACAACTCTGTTTATGGCCGACTGCTAAAAACGATTAAACCCTATCTCTTGCTCGATGTTGTAGGCGGTCTTGGACATAATTCGCTTAGTTATTCAACATTGATTGCAAAAAATACCGAATATCAACAGCAAGGCCGCGCGCGGAGTAATAGTGATAACTGGTTTGGCGGTGTTAATGGGATTTACAGCCATTCCTTCCGCGACTGGAAGTTTCTGGGAAGTATCGGTGTTTTATACAGCCAGGTTAATCAAGACAGTTTTAACTATGTT
Organism: Legionella birminghamensis; assembly: GCF_900452515.1. NCBI lineage: Bacteria > Pseudomonadati > Pseudomonadota > Gammaproteobacteria > Legionellales > Legionellaceae > Legionella > Legionella birminghamensis. The sequence continues at coordinate 1,445,502 of NZ_UGNW01000001.1, read as the reverse complement.
TTTATTCCAAATAACAGTACAACCAGGGTTCCATTTTTACGTAATAAATCGAGTTTTGCCCTTGAAAATGCCGAATTAAGTTATCAATTGAAAGATTGGGTGCAACCCTTTGTTAATGCTGGATTAATACAGGTATTACAGTTTGAAAACAATCGCTCCAGTATTTCGGGAGAATTCTTAGGCGCCTTGCCTGAGTTTAATCTCGACCAGAATGGTTATCGTGCAGGAGGCGGTTTATCATTCAAATATAAACAATTGACCCTGCGGATTGAACATCAGTACAGCCAACGAACTGATGTATACCATAGTAACCTGACAATGGTTTCCCTTAATGTGAATATGGCATAATCCGGCCCTCCTCTACAGAGGAGGCAAGCTCAGGCATTAAAAAAATAAAAATGGAGTTTTTCTCTCTTGTTAAAACATTTGAAGAAAAAATGGATACAGTTTGGCATCGGTTTCCTATTACTGGCTTTTGTTTTTGCGTTGCAAAAAAAAGTATTCCCCTATCTAGATCAGTTTATTATCCGCAGCAACAGCTTTATTTATGATCAGATCTTGCATTTGACCGTCGGCAATAAAAGTCTGCCACATCGCGTCGTTATTATTGATATAGATGACAAGTCTACCCAGATCGAGGGAAGATGGCCCTGGCCAAGAGATAAATTCGTTACCCTTCTCGACAATTTAAAAAAGGCCGGGGTTGTTGTAATGGCATTTGATATTGTTTTATCAGAGGCGGAAATTAATTTTGCACAGGGACTGGAGCACAAGCTGCAACAACTGAATAATCAACCTTTGTCCCGCGAATTAATCCCTTTACTGTCAAAGGCCATTCCATTAGTGGATAACGATAAGGCGTTTGCAAAGGTATTATCAGAGAACGAGGTTATACTTGGCTTTCTCTTTCATGATGATTCGGAGGTAAAGAAACCTGCCCTGCCTGCCCCATTGTCCCTCAGCAAAACCAATCCAGCGGATATCATGAAGCTCAATCTTTTTCATTTTTCAGGCTACAATGGAATCCTGCCTTTATTTCTTGAAGCGGCTCATCATGCCGGATTCGTTAGCAATGTTCCCGACCTGGATGGTTCAGTCCGCCATGGCCTACTACTGGCCACTTACAATAACCGTCTTTACGCCAGTCTTGCCCTCTCTACGGTCATGCGCTTTCTATTAACTGACAGCATTGATTTACTGACTCATACAGTTCAGGGGAAAGAAGAACTGTATGGCCTGAATGTCGGTGGTATATTTATTCCCACCAACTCCAAGGGGCAGTTGCTGATTCCCTTTTGGGGGAACCCTGGAACAATTCCCACTTATTCAGCCACTGATATAATACAAAACAAAGTATCTGCCCAGGAGCTATCAGGAACCATTGCGCTATTGGGTTCGACAATGGTTTTGCTGGGGGATCTGCATCAGGCACCTCTGTCACAAAACTTCCCAGGCGTTGAAATGAACGCCAATATTATTACAGGTATTCTCGAGAAACAGATAAGCAGCCAGTTTGATTGGCATACCAATAAAGGAGTAGGGATTATCCTGACAGTGGGGATTCTGTTGGCTCTGTTATTTCCATTTTTAGGCCCCATTCTTCTCCCGCTATTATTTATTATTTTCATTAGCCTGATTTTATTTGTCAGTTACCTGGTCTTTAATTATAAAAGTATTTATGTCGCGCCGGGTTTTCTCCTGTCCTTAATTACGCTTCAGGCACTGGCTAATTTTATTTATTCTTTTATTCAGGAACGCCGCCACAAGAATAGAATTAAACAGTTATTTGGCCAGTATATTCCTCCTTCGTACATGAAGGAGATTACGGATCATCCCGAACAAGCACATCTTGAAGGTGAATCACGGGAAATGACTGTTTTCTTTGCTGACATCCGCGGATTTACAACCTTGAGCGAATCACTGGATGCGACTGAGCTCAAACGTTTGTTAAACAGTTTTTTTACGCCCATCACGAATATTATCTTCGATAATCAGGGAACTATCGATAAATATGTAGGGGATATGGTAATGGCCTTCTGGGGAGCTCCATTGCATGATGATGAACATTGCCAGCATGCAGTCAAAGCAGCTTTAGCCATTAAAGCCAAACTGCCTGAAATCAACCTTCAGCTAAACCAGCTTAATTTGCCAGAGGTTAAGATTGGAATGGGACTTAGTACCGGTATCATGAATGTCGGCGATATGGGATCGAAGTTTCGCCTGTCTTATACCGTTATTGGTGAAACGGTTAATTTGGCTTCACGTCTACAGGATTTAACGAAATTTTATCATGTTGATATTCTTGTCCCTGAAATGACCCGCCGAAACCAGGAAGACATCCTTTGGCTGCCGGTCGATAAAGTGATCGTGAAAGGCTCTCATAAAGCAGTGACAATTTACGAGCCCCAGGGGTATTATGCTGATATTCCACAAGAAACTGTTGATGAGATTCAGGATTATGAACAAGCTTTGCAAAGTTATTATAAACAGGATTGGTTAAACTCAAAAATGGCATTTGAACAACTTATTTCCCGTTTCCCAGAGCGATATATTTACCGTATGTATCTGGAACGCATAAACGGGTTTATAAATAATCCTCCTCCTGCAAACTGGGATGGGGCTTATATTCATATACATAAATAAAATAATAGGGATGAATGTGAAAAAAATACTGCTGCTTATTATTATTTTCTCTATCGGGAAGGCCTTTGCTGAGCCTGCCGCGCTTGTTCTTGTTGCATCGAATAAGGTGATTGCACAGCAGGGAAGCAAGGAACGTGCTCTAAGTCGAGGCTCCCAGGTGTTTACCGGAGATACTATCGTTACCGGTCCCGGTGCACAGGCCCAGATAAAATATACGGACGGCTCACTGGTTAGCATACAAGAGAATACCAGCTACCAGATTGTCTCCTATTCCAGTAAGCAGAATGTAGAATTCAAGACAAAACTGGACAAAGGCGCCATCGAATACACTTCCAGCAAAAAGAAAAAAGGAAGTATTAAAACACCGGTAGTAGCACTCGCAATTTTAGGTACACAACTTCAGGCTATAGCGACACCAAGCAATACTTACCTGAATGTAAAACAGGGATTAGTACAGGGAGGCAACCAGCTTGTAGGGCCAGGACAGCAATTTTCGAGTGGTTCTTTCAATAGCAGCGGAAATTTTACACCAGGCCCGATTCCCTGGAACTATAATGATACCACCCAATCCAACACCAATTCTGCGGGGACTACAGATAGCAGCAGTGCATCCGTAACCGAAGGAAATACTCAGATTGCCTCGGAAACGATTACTCTTACCACATCAGTTGTTGAAAGTACCACAATCAACAGCACTGTGAATAACATTGTTGTTCAATCCCAACCGCAGGTGGTAGAGACGATTGCATTAGCCGAAATCATTGCCATTTGCCCCTGAGAATCATGTGCTTGATAACAATGTCAAGCACAGGCGTCTTTGCGAACAACGTGAAGCAATCCAGAATTATCTTCGATTGAGCTTCGCTGAGTGACCATAGGCGATTTATCTGGTCTTCCCGTTAAGCTTATAGCCACTGTCGCGGGTTTCCTGTAATATGTCAGGGTTTTTATCTTGGCATCACTAGAGGAAATTTATGAAAAGGATTTTATTGATCGTAGGGTTTATAACATTTGTCAGCAATGCAGTGGCCTCGGTTTTCACCCCAGACGAAATCAATGCGCTTAAGAATAATTTCGCTGCGAATATCACACAGGAAGGTGCAATTATGGCCTCTCCTTCGCGCAGTAATCCCAATTACTACTACGACTGGGCGCGTGATTCTGCAATTTCAATGAACCTGATAGCATCCTGGTATGAGCAGTCGCGGGATCAAGCTAGCAAACAACGTTTATTGAGTTACGTCAGTTGGGTCGAACGACTCCAGCACCAGAATGATCCCTTACCCGGCCAGGATATTTTGGGCGAACCTAAATTCTATATGCCTGACAGCCCGTTAGCAGCCCAACCCTATACAGGCCCCTGGGGTCGTCCTCAAAATGATGGCCCTGCAATACGTGCAATGACACTGATTCGATTTGCAAATAGCCTATTAGTTGATGGCGAAAGCGCTTATGTACGGGAGCATCTCTATTCTCAGGGCTTAAATCCTGATGATATGGGTACAATTAAAATGGATCTGGAATATACCGCCCATCATTGGCAGGATAAAAATTTTGATCTTTGGGAGGAGGTGTTGGGCGATCATTTCTTCACCGCAATGGTACAAAGAAAAGCGTTGCTTGAAGGATCTGTCTTTGCAAGACAGCTTGATGATCCGCTCGCCGCCCAGTATTACTCTGAACAGGCCCGATTGATTGAGAAACGCCTCTATAAACACATAGACTGTCAAAACAACATTATTCAGGCGACCTTGCCTCCTCATGACGGCCCACAAAAAACATCCGAGCTGGATAGCGCAGTTATATTGGGAGTGCTGTTGGGCAATACCCATGACGATGTATTTTCGCCTCGGGCGGCTTCTGTTAAACACACTGTTAAAGCACTTAGAGAGCAGTTTAAATCGCTGTACCCTATTAACGAACAATATGAAAATGCGCTTTTATTCGGTCGATATCCCGGAGACACTTATGATGGTTATGTAAATAACGGCCAAGGGAATCCCTGGTTTATTCTTACAGCGACCATAGCAGAATATTATTATACACTTGCCCAGGAAGAGTTGGCTCATAAGCATAACAGGGATATCGTAGAGCATTATATTCAGACAGGTGACGCTTATTTACGCCTTGTTAAGGACTATGCACCCGATATGTTGATGAGTGAACAAATTAACCTGGTGACAGGCGCGCAGCAAGGTGCTTATTCTCTCACCTGGAGCTATGTTGCCGTATTAAGGGCAATACAGGCAAGAGAGGCTTTGGACAACTAAACACTGTATCAAGGCTACATTAGAATTATGTAGCCTTGATACCACCGATGTCGGCTTTTTTATTAGCCTCGAGCTAATCCATCCCCAAACACCTCAGAACCAGCATCCGAGCGTCCCAACTCTTTCAGTGGCTTGCCGCTCATCAAATAATCCTCAATCGTTTCAAGACTCATATTTTTAGTTTCAGGCATAAAATAATAGGTATAAATTAATCCAAAGAAACAAATTGCACCATAGAGGGCGAATGTATATTCAATACCAATGCCCGCTTGTAAAAGTGGGAAACTAAACACGACCAGGGTATTAAAACCCCAATTGCTTATGGAGGACAAACCCATCCCTGCCCCTCGTACATGCAGTGGGAAAATTTCGGACATAGAAATGTGAGGGATTGGGCCAATACTGATTGCAAAGGAGAAAATATAAACCGTAAGACAGATTATGGAGAGCGATGCAATCAGGGAGGTCTGATAAAAAGAAAACAAACTTAAAGCGAAAAGACTAATAAAGGCACCAGAAAAACCGATTAACAGTAGTTTTCGCCTTCCTAATTTATCCACCCAGAATATGGCGCCAATAGTCACCAGCATATTTACCAGACCAATTCCCATCGTAGCAAGAATTTGCCCAGTTGCATTATTAAACCCGAGATTCTTAAAAATTTCGGGCGCATAATAGATGATGACATTAATACCGCTTAATTGCTGCAGGCAGAACAACATCATGCCCAGCGATAAAACCGGCAGCATTGAACGGCTGAACAATTGCTTCCAGCCCTGTTTATGCGGCTCCCGGCTCAAAGTCAACTCAATATGCTGCAACTCATGGCTGCTGCTTTCTTTTCTAAGACGCTGCAATGCATTCGCTGCTTCTTTTTTTCTGCCCACACTATATAGCCAGCGCGGAGATTCCGGCAAAAACAAAATAAAAATTGTCAGGAGAGCTGCTGGAATAGCACTTGAGGCAAACATCGCACGCCAGGCATTTTGCTCTATTAATAAATAATTAATGGAATAGGCACAAACAATTCCGATGGTAATGGCCAGCTGATAAATAGCCACCATTGCACCCCGCCATTTTTCTGGTGCAGTTTCTGCCAGGTACAGGGGTGTAATCACTGCGGCAGTACCTATGGCAACACCCAGAATAAAACGCGAAACAATCAACACCCACTCTTCGGCAGCAAGTGAAGCGCCAAGGGCACCAAGAAAAAACAGCAGTCCCGCAGCCGACAATGCCGTTCTCCTGCCAAAATATTTTACCAGTCGGGATACCAGCAGAATACCTATCAGCATCGAACCAAGTAGTGCACCAAAAGGCAAGGCCGAGGTCATTATCCCAACATCGGTATGGCTAAGGGCAAAATGCTCTTTTACCAATGCCAGAGAGCCGGCAATGATCCCTTCATCGTAACCAAATAAAAAACCTGCTAATGATCCAATAATTGCAACTAATAATGCCATTTCCTATCCTTAATTATGATCATTCTTTCCCTGTTGGACTTTATTGCCCAACCTACATTTTAATTATTGCGCAGGCCTTCTTACTCAACGCTGTAATAAGCGGCCAGTCTCTTTCGTGAACTGCTTTTTCAGGCACAATCCAGGAACCTCCAACACACTGTACATTAGGCAATGCCAGATAGTCCAGACAGTTCGTTTCATTAATCCCCCCTGTGGGGCAAAAAACAGCGCCTGGTAAAGGCCCGTAAATAGATTTCAATGCAGCGGTTCCGCCAATTGCCGCAGCGGGGAAAAATTTAAAATGACTGTACCCTGCATCCATAGCCAGCATAATATCCGAGACATTCGATACGCCAGGAATGAGGGGAATTGAAGAGGCTGCACCAGCCGCGAGCAAATCGGGTGTGCTTCCCGGACTAAGCGCAAAAGCCGCACCAGCAGCTTCTGCCTGCTCCAGTTGTGAAGCATTTAGCACCGTACCGGCGCCAATTAGCATTGACTGCATTTCCCTGCTTAGCAAGTGAATTGCTTCAAGTGCTGCATCGCTGCGAAGCGTTATCTCCATGATGCGTATGCCACCCGCCCATAAAGCCTCCGCCAGCGGCAAAGCACTATGCAGCTCATTAATTACAATCACCGGAATTAATGCACTGGCCGAAAAAACCTCCGCCGCTGACAATTCCCATTTAAAAGAATCCATCCTCAACCATCCTTTGTTTTAAGTACGCAGCGGCTCCCAGCAATCCAGGTTGTTCTGCAGTAATAACGAATGTTGCAATTTTTTGATTAAACTCTCTGAAACGCCCTTTATCTTCGAAACGCTCGCGAAACTCGCTCTCAACCAGTAGCGGCAGGAGCTTAGGGACAATCCCTCCAGCCAGATACACACCGCCAAAAGCATTGGTCGTTAAGGCCAGATTGCCTGCAAAACCTCCCAGACTTGCAAAAAACTGTTTTACAACAGCAGAGGCAAGACTGCAAGAATTGCTGAGGGCCATTTGGGCAATTTCAGCAGCCGATAATGACTGTTCCCGTTTCCCATGATATGCCGCCAGTGCAGTATAGATATCCTCTAATCCAGTACCGGATAAAATACGCTCGGAAGAAACATGCCCATACTTGCGTGATAAATATTGATGAATAAACCATTCCTGCTCAGTTTGTACGGCCCAATCGGCGTGCCCTCCCTCCCCTGCCAAGGGCATAAATCCATGGGCAGAGGAAATAAGCTGCGCAACACCCAATCCGGTTCCAGCCCCAAGTACTAACTTATTCTGCCCGGACTCAGCCAAGCCATTACCAATCTGCAATCGATGTTCTGCTGCTAATACAGGCAAACACATCGCGGTAGCAGTAAAGTCATTCAGTATATACAGCTGTTTAAGGTCGAGTTTCTGCTTTATTAACTCTCTTGAAAACTGCCAGTGGGAGTTGGTCATGCGAATGATTTCGTTATTAACAGGACAAGCAATAGCAATAGCTGCCTGAGAGACAACTTTTACACTCGATGTTTCCAGATAATGTATCCAGGCATCTTCTATTCCGCGATAATCGGCACAAGATAAAATTTTAATCTGATCAATTGTCAGGCTATTGAGTTCAACCCGGCAAAATCGCGCATTCGTACCACCAATATCGGCAACAATAGCGTAGTTTTCTGATACTCTGGGCATTTTACAGCGGCTCCTTGGGAAAAAGGCTGCAGGCCCCTTCCTCTGCACTTGAAAAATTAGTCCTCAAGTGAATAAACAACTCTCTACCCATACCGCTGACATTCTCTGATGTAAAGGCAGCGGCTTCACGCGTGTTTAACACATCAGCAGATACCAGCAATTCAACAATGCCTCTTTTTCCATCGATAAGAATCATATCGCCATTCTGAATTTTTGAGATAAGTCCGCCATCCATTGCCTCTGGAGTCATGTGAATTGCGGCAGGTACTTTTCCAGAGGCACCTGACATCCGCCCGTCAGTCAGTAATGCAACGTGGAACCCTTTATCCTGTAAAACACCCAGAGCTGGAGTCAATTTGTGCAACTCTGGCATGCCACAGGCTTTGGGTCCCTGGAAACGTACCACGATAATGCAGTCTTTATCCAGCTCGCCGGCCTGGAAGGCTGCCTCAAATGCTTCCTGGCTGGAAAATACCTGTGCAGGCGCTTCCACCACCTGATTTTCCTGGGCCACGGCAGACGTTTTAAAAATAGCCCGCCCCAGATTGCCTGATAAGACCTGCAATCCGCCTTGAGCCTGGAAGGCCTTCCCTACAGGACGCAAAACGTCCAGGTCAGCGGAGTGCGATTCAGCATCTATCCAGCTTAACCCCCCATTGTCTAAAACGGGTCTTTCAGTGTAACGCAGAAGACCAAAGCCTGCGATGGTATGCACATCCTCATACAGAAGCTCATTCTCAAGCAGTGTTTTTATCAGAAAAGCCATTCCTCCAGCTTGTTGGAACTGGTTTATGTCTGCCTCGCCATTGGGATAAATCCGGGCAAGCAATGGAGTAATTTTCGACAGTTGCGCAAAATCATCCCAGTTTAGGATCAATCCCGCCGCACGGGCTATCGCAATTAGATGCATGGTATGATTTGTGGAACCTCCGGTTGCCAATAGGCCGACAATGGCATTAACCAGCGATTTAGTCTCAATAATTTTGCCAATGGGCAAATAATCGCCCGCCAAATCGGTTAATCCGATTATTTTCTCAGCAGCTGCCCTGGTTAGCGCCTCTCGCAATGGAGTGTTAGGATTTACAAAAGAGGAGCCGGGTAATTGCAGTCCCATAAGCTCAACTAATAATTGATTGGAATTCGCTGTTCCGAAAAAAGTGCAGGTTCCCGGGGAATGATATGAAGCAGCCTCAGCATCCAGCAGTTTCTCCTTATCCACTTTATTTTCCGCATAAAGCTGACGAATTTTTGTCTTTTCCTTGTTGGAAATCCCTGAAGGCATTGGCCCTGCCGGAATTAAAATAAAAGGTAAATGGCCAAATGACAATGCAGCAATTAACAAACCTGGAACTATTTTGTCACAAATACCAAGAAGCAAACCGCCGTCAAACATATTATGCGATAGGCCGATAGACGCGGCCATTGCAATAACATCGCGGCTTAACAGACTTAACTCCATCCCTGGCTGGCCCTGGGTTATGCCATCACACATTGCCGGAACACCGCCTGCAAACTGGGCGATCCCCCCCGCCTCAGCAACGGCTTTTTTGATCAGGCGAGGATAATGCTCGTAGGGCTGATGCGCAGAGAGCATGTCATTATAAGCAGAAATAATGCCTATATCAGGCCGCTTCATTTCTCTTAAGATTTGTTTTTCATGCTGAATACAAGCTGCAAATCCATGCGCCAGATTACCGCAGTGAAGGCGGTTTCGATGAGGTCCCTGTCCCCTTGCTGCTTCCAGCTGCCGCAGGTATTTCTCACGCAAATGGAAACTGCGCTCGTTGATTTTTTCCGTTACTTCTTTGATAAGCAAATGCATAAAAACCTCAGGACGGGGCAAACATGACCTGCAATCGGGTTGCAGGATGATTAAGAAAGGCACGAATGGGCATTGTTAAAGGATCAGTATCAGTCAAGGCCCGTTGAAAAACAGCCAGTTTACTATCGCCAACCAGATGCAAAAACAACTTTCTGGTTCTTAACAGCCGTGGTTTTGTTAGGGTAATCCGCTGAAATGGGGCATGTACCGGTGTTAATGCAATAACGTCTTTTGCGGCATTGGATAAAGCATACTCAAGTTCTCTACTGCCTGGGAACAAGGAAGCCGTATGGCCATCTTCCCCCATTCCTAATAAAACAGCGTCAAACATTGGAATAGCAGCAAGTTGTTTTTCCGCTTCCTCTACAGCCTCTTCAATGCTGGGATTATTCGTATGCAGGCTAATAAAGCGGGCGGCGGCGGCTTTATTTTTCAGGAGGCAGCTTCTGAGCATCCAGGCATTACTGTCCTTTTTGTCCTCAGCATCCCAGCGTTCATCAATCAGGATAATGGTCACTGCTTTCCAGTTTAAATCTTTATACCCCATGACCTCATACAATTCAGCCGGCGTTTTACCTCCCGAAACCGCCAGATAGGCCGCACCCCTTGCCTCAATCGCCTCTTCAAGCACCTGCACTAGTTTTTGGGCAAATTCCTGGTTAAGTATTTCCCGGTTATCAAAACGATGTAAGTCCATTATTCATCCCAACTGTGTGCATCTCGGGCTAATAAGCTGGTTGCCAGTGCAGGCCCCCAGGTTCCAGCCTGATATGGGCGTGGTGATTCTGAGCTTTCCTGCCAGGCCTTCAGAATACCATCAATCCAGCTCCAGGCCTGCTCCACTTCATCACGGCGCACGAACAGATATTGATTACCCAGCATTACTTCCAGCAGTAAGCGCTCATAAGCATCAGCAATTCGTTGTTTATTGAATGTTTTATCAAAACTTAAATCCAGTTTACTTTCCTGTAGCTGCATTGTTTCACCCAGCCCCGGAATTTTATTCATGATCTGAATTTCCACGCCTTCATCAGGCTGCAGGCGTATGATTAGTTTGTTAGGGGCAAGCTGTTTATAGGTTTTCTGAAAAATATTATGCTGCGGCGCTTTAAAATAAACTGCAACCTCACTGTGTTTTTTAGGCATTCTCTTGCCCGTACGCAAATAGAAAGGAACACCGGCCCAGCGCCAGTTGTCAATATTAACTTTCATCGCGACAAAGGTTTCAGTTTTGCTTTCCGAACGCGCCCCATCTTCCTCAAGATAACCAGGCACTGCCTTTCCATTAACAAATCCACCCGTGTATTGCCCCCGCACAGTGGAGGCTTGCACATTGGCATGATTAATTGAACGCAAGGCCTTTAACACCCTTAATTTTTCATCGCGTATGCTGTCTGCATCCAGGCTAATCGGCGGCTCCATGGCAATCAGGGATAACACCTGCAGTAAATGATTTTGCAACATATCGCGCATTTGGCCCGCATCGTCATAATAACTCCAGCGCCCCTCCACTCCCACTTCTTCAGCAATAGTGATCTGCACATGATCGATAGATTGGTGATCCCAGTTGTTTGCAAAAAGGGAATTGGCAAAACGTAATGCCAGTAAGTTTAAAACGGTTTCTTTACCCAGATAATGATCAATACGATAAATCTGGTTTTCTGCAAAATAGCAGGAAACCTGATCGTTAATCACAATGGCCGAAGCCAGATCCTGGCCAATGGGTTTCTCGAGAACAATGCGGGCAGGTGGATCAGCCAGACCATTTTTAGCCATCCCCTGTGCAATCTGACCAAATAAAGAAGGAGGCGTTGCAAAATAACCGATTGGAATATAGTTATCCGTTTGCGGTTTTAATTTCTGGTAATCATCAACCTGCGACAAGTCCAGCTGGGAATAACGAAGGCGCGAAGCCAGGCGATCCCATATTGCACTGTTAAAAGGGGTGGTCAGAAATTTTTTAAGGTTGGAAGCAACAAAATTACCATACGACTCCTGATCAAAATTTTCGCGAGCCACTCCATGAATCAAGGTTTCAGGATGCAGCATCCCCGAGCTTTCCAGCTGATAGAGGGCGGGTAAGAGTTTTCGGCGTGCCAAATCGCCGTGAGTACCAAATAAGATGAGATTACAGGGTTTGTGTTTGACCGACATACTGTCTTGAATCCTTTCATTGCTACTTCAATTCCTGAAGTTTACAATAGCAGGAGGCAGCCTACAAATCATTTTTTATCACAAATGGCGCCTCGATCTGGACTGCTTCACGATGGCAATGGCGTCTAAACCGTCTTTCGAACGAATAAAAGAAACAGAAGAATAGAATTTTAGAATGGGCCGACTACTTTACTCTAGGCACATAATAAGGTCCGCTGGCTTCATTGATATTTCTCAAGAAATTTTCTATGAGCTTATCAGCATCCTGCGGATTGACTATCTCAAAGGAGTTAGACAATCTAATTACTTCTGTATTAAGGTCAGCATTTTTACTCCTAGCAAACGTATAAGCAGCATTTGCTAATTCCATCAGTCTTAACAGTAAATCTAAGAGTATTGGCTCTGGCTGCTTCGAATTATGCACAGCAGGGTTTAAAATCTGATAAACCTGATCTGAAAAACTCAGACAAAAAATTAAATATGCTTCAACCTTAGGCCGGAGTGGATTGGAGTAAGGCCTGGATCCCGTATTCCAAGAGGACTGCAAATAATCTAACCAGTCCTTTACCCCCTTAAAAAGCAACTGAATAGGCTTTAAACCCCCGACTTTGTAAGAACCTAGCTGGCTGGCTTCCTGAGCATAGGAATGCAAACTCAGAAATACTTCAATTTCACTGGTCAGCATATCCCTAACTTCATCCAGATTTGGCAGCTTCTCTTGGTGAAAAAAGAAGCACTGCCATTTATTAATCAGTGTTTTCATTTCTGTGGCACTGGAAATAACCACGAAACTACACTGACGCATTAACTCATCTTCTGACCATAGATCACGTTGCGATTTAGCCAGCTCAAGAGCCTCACGAATAGAGGACGGTGAGCTTCTCTCTTTATTGGCAGGCAGGTCATTGACTCTGCTCTCGCCAACTTCAAACGTCTCTACTAATGGTGATCGAGATTTACGAGGCACCAAAGAACTCCTTATTCGCATATTATTTAATTATTTTACAGTAAATAGCATTTTTTATCCAGCAAGCCCTTTTTTACGCCGATATTGGCGCAGTGGTGGAGACGTCATCTTGAGAAACGGTTAAACGCTTAGACTGGTATGCTGAGCACCTTTTTACAGAAAAAAAGCAATATCCGCTTTCATTGAGTGATTCAACTGAGCGCTTAAGACTAAGCGGTTTTACTGGCTCGATCATTAATGAATCACTGGATACACTTAGCTCTACAGAACTGGTCAGGGAGTGGTTCGAAGAACTCAAATCAACCTCGCTATCGCTATCACTGGCGCAGAGATGAGTGCTCATTTTAGTCACGACTCCTCGATGAACGTCTTCATTCACCATATCGTAGACTCCAGGGAAGTTTACCCCGTGAGTGCCGCGATACTGAATATCTTTATAATGTGACAGGACCGTATCACAAGCCTGACAGCAGAGTTTGGAAATTCCAATATGAATGGGCTGGCCTTTCAGCAAATGATTTTCAAGCAGGTAATCCGCCTGCAATTGTTCTGCATGCCAGTTTCCCTTTCCCAATTCTTTTGATCTAACGAGCAGCACAAAATTGGGTGACATTAATGCATTGGCCTGTTCTTTTGTAAACCCGGCGTATGTATCGTAATACTTAGCCAATAAATAAGCCGATGCCACTTTCAGCAATGCATTTTGCAAATGTTCCCGGGGACTCACATACTTGCTTTTATGTTCGGGAAGAACATTTCCGTGTCCACCCACTTGCTCACCCCCTAACTGGCGCGCAGTAAGTGCCGCGAGCGCATGAGCCTTCATATTAAAAACAATTTCATATTCATCAGACTCACTCTTGTCGGATTGAAAATCTTTGGCAGGTTGAATATGAACCTCTGAATGATTCGCTTCAATTGTGCGGATAAATTGTTGCAAGATCCCAACCCGATCGCTCATCATTTTATGGAAGTTTTCCACCATCTCTTCTTCATTGGCACCCTCTATACGAGGAAAATTAGAGCTGATAACAAATTTACCTTCGTGTAGTAAAACCGCAGAGCAAGGGCTAATCGAGTCTTGTACTGCCAGAATACGGCTCAAACTATCTATTCGCCGCTGGGCAAGGCTAACATCTTTTCTGGCTCTTTGCGGCGCCTGGGCAACAACAATATGAGCATCCGCGATAAGAGTATTGATAAAAGGTTTGTATTCGAATTTATTGACTGCAGTTTTCAGTCCTGCAATATGAGTTACCAGACGGGGAATTATCAGATTGCTAATGGTTTCATCAGATACACCCAGACCCGATATGTAGTGGGCAAAAGCCTTGGCTGTCCCCTTTGACAGAGTATTGGTTGACCCGGCAGCGTTAAACCGCTCGATAATTAAGTTTTGGATAACAATTTGGCGCATTGCAAGACCTCGAAATTTCCAGCCTTGGAGATATAGTTCATAGTTTGCAAGTGTAACCAATTAACATTAACAAAATATTAATTATATGCTTTCGGACAATTTTTTATTGGTTGATTCAACAAGCATCTCGGGTATACTGAAAATTCATACATGCTTCATTGGCGTTAAAAGGATTTAACTCTCAACTAGGAGGTTGTTATGAAGTTCAGATTATTTTATGCGGCTCTGCTGCTGTCCCCTTTATCGGCTTCTGCCGATACAGATCTTAACAGTCAAAGCATCATAGCCGTCACCCCTTCCGTGGATAAAAACACGGTTGTCCGGCAATACTCCACAGAGGATAAAGCAACGGACTACCAAAAGAATCTCCAGAGAAGTATTGACTATCCCACACAAATCATTCGAATTAGTGGTAGTGTAAGCGATCAAAACATCAGCTGCGATCAAGTCAATGGAGCGATTGATAAGGCTTTCGTGTCCAGGATAACCGCTGATAAGTTTACATATAATATTTATATCTCCTGCAGCTATGATCCACAAACGCATCTGGCAACCTCTTTCCTTATTAACGCCTATTTCGATCCGCTTTCTGACAATGCCATTGATTATTTGAACAATTATTTGGCTGAATATAATGGCTCGGACTTACTGGGTACCCGCCTTGACATTGAAAGTGCCAAAGGCGTTATTATATCCATGAATGTCAATGCCGGTTATAAAAACAGTACGCGAAAAACAACTTATACCCTGTATCATCAGGATCGCGGAAACTATTTTTTCAAAAGCAATTATGCACTGAAAAATGACCTCCTGGCGGATATTTACAACCGTTTTTACTCTAATGATCCTTCCGTTGTCCTGCCCTTCCTCGATAAATGGATTAACCCCTATGCCAGTAATATCTATCCTGGAATTCTTCGCTCCTCCAATTATGTGGAATTACAGCCAGAGCGAATATTTATGATGGAAAAGGAAGGCGATTTATTTGTGTCTAACCTGAAATATTATTTTGCACATGTCTGTAGCAAGTACGCAAATAAACGTTGTATGTAGTTTCGATCTCGATTGCTTCGCCTTTGGCTCGCGAACAGGCACCGTCTCTGCGAACAAAGTGAAGCAATTGTCCCGGACATTATCCAGGCCTCGATCTGATTGCTTCGCCCAGGCTCGCAATAGTGGTCAGATGATGAACAGGTAATAATACCCTTTATATAACAAAAACAAGCCTATCAATAAATAAACCAGGGCCATCACTAACATCCCATTCGCATGTGCTGACCACCAGTGAGCCATTCTGACGGCCTGTTCGGGAAAGAACAACCGAAGTAAGGCGCTCAATAAAACAAGCCAGCCAACAACAGTGATTACGACAGGCCAGGCAAGAACCCAAACGTTGTGGCTTATAACCAGCAACAAACCTAAAATTAATGTTAAAACGGCCATAAACATCATTAAGGGCGAATCAGCAACCATTGTATTGATCAATGGAACCAGTGTTTTACGGCGGAAAAAAACATACAAACTGGTTATTACCAAATACCAGCCAATCACTTTCGCCAGGAAAATTGTAATGTCCATAACACACTCCAAAAACAGCAATTCTATATATTAAGTATAGGCAAAATAAGTCTTTTTTTGCTTATTCACTGCATGAAATTGTCAAGTCATGAGAGGATCTGACTTGCATTATTTTCGCCACCAAGGTTCCTGAAGCAGCAATTAAAAAATTAAGAATTAAAGCATAGCAGGATAAGTATCCAGGAATTATATAATCCCCGATTGCCAGCGGAAAGATTGAGGATTTAAAATGCAATGAAATAACTCCCCAGGTTCCAGTAATTATTCCAGCAAGCCACCCTAAAATCAGTGCACGATGATCAAACCACCGCGTATACAAGCTAACAATAACAGAGGGAAAGGTCTGGATAATCCAGATACCTCCCAGTAACTGGAGCTGAATAATATAATCCAGCGGCAAAAATAAAATAAATGCCAGGGCTCCTGCTTTAATCAATAAGGAAATAATCTTCGCCAGCTTTGCTTCTTCCTGGTGCGAGGCTAATGGATTAATGTATTCTTTATAAATGTTTCGCGTGCACAAATTAGCTGCAGAAATAGACATGATTGCAGCGGGCACCAGACCACCAATTGCAAAAGCCGCGAAAGCGATACCGAGAAACCAGTCTGGAAAACTGCTGAGATAAAGTGCTGGCACAGCAAAATTCGCTTTATATAATTGGAAATAAGGAGTAAATCGAGGATTTGTTTCTACACCAGCAGCCAGGGCGATATAGCCAAGAAGCGCGCATATTCCTAGTAAGACCGAGAAAAATCCTAGAAAAATCATATTCTTTCGGATTGCTTTTTTACTTTTAGCACTAAGAATGACATTAACGCTGTGTGGATATAAAAGCAGCGCAAGAGCAGAACCAAAAGCCAGGGTAAGATAAGCGCTGAACTGGTTCATATTTCCATTAGCAGGTGCTTTTAAAAGCAATTTATCAACGGGCACTTTGGCAAAAATCGCAGAAAAACCTCCGAGCTTTGCCGGAATAATGACAATGGCTGCTATGAGCGTGATATAAATCAGGACATCTTTAACAATAGCAATTAATGCAGGCGCCCTGACACCGCTGCGATAAGTATAAACCGACAAAATAATAAAGGCGATAATAAGCGGCGCTTCGCCTGCCAGGCCAGCAGTTGGAAAACCCAGGGCCGCAATAATGATTTGGATTCCTGCCAATTGCAAAGCAATATATGGCATTGTAGCGATTATTCCGGTTAGCGCTACGAGCAATGACAATAAGGGACTGTCGTATCGGGCTCGTACAAAATCAGCTGCTGTTATAAATCCATGCCTTCTAGCTATAGCCCAGAGCCTGGGAAGGATCAGGAAACCAAGCGGATAAACTATAAACGTATAGGGTATTGCAAAAAAACCAATTGCGCCTGCACCATACATAAATGCAGGGACAGCAATAAACGTGTAGGCTGTGAATAAATCCCCACCCACTAAAAACCAGGAAATGATTGTACCAAAGCTGCGTCCGGCCAAAGCCCACTCATGTAAAGAGTCCATTTCGGATTTTCGCCAATGAACAGCCATAAATCCTAGCACACTGACCAGGAAGAATAAGACCAGAAAAATCAAAAGCATAGTTAGAGACAATCTCTTCTCCTTAAGATCCCACACGTTATTATAAATATTAAATAACAGGGTCACGCGGCGCAGACCATTCGAATCCTCACGGTCGACACCACTCGAATCCTCGCGGCGGAGCTAACCGAATCCCCGCGCGCAGACCATTCGAATCCCCGCGGCGGAGCTAACCGAATCCTCGCGGCGCAGACCATTCGAATCCCCGCGGCGGAGCTAACCGAATCCTCGCAGCGCAGACCATTCGAATCCCCGCGGCTTCGACCGCGGGGTCCAATGAATCATACTCAGAACACCAATTTACCAAGCAGATCATTCAATCGTAACTCCGCCCGAACTGTATTTTTCTGAGCTCTTTTTTGAGCCCGCCATGGGCCCCGCGGTCGAGCCGCGGGGATTCGAATGGTCTGCACCGCGGCATTCCAATGGTCTGCGCCGCGGGGATTCGAAATAAAGAATGGTGCCGGGAAGTCGATTCAATTCCAATGACTCGATTCAGTGCCCCGTGGATTCTGTATCAGAATCTTCAGTCATCCAGTAAACGATTGCAACGATTATCGCCCCCAGAAAAATCCAGAGCAATTGGTACCAATAAAAAAATGGCATTCCGAATAAGGTCGGATTAAGGCGGTTATACCAGGGCAAGGGCAGAACAGCCAGATTAGGAATCAGCAAGAGCCAATACCAGCGTTTTTTAGGTTTCGGAAGCATGATAAGTGATTAAAAAATAAAAATTTATAGTCGGTGAATTAAATAAAAATTGCAATAGGATTTTCTATTGCAAAAGACAGTGATACCATTTGCCTCGGAACCCAATTCCCGGAGGAAGGGCTTTCCACATCAAGCACCTCAACAGCGAGACAGGATATAGCAATGGATGGCAATATTAGTAAATACATGTTACTGGTCGCAATGATCGCAGGCTTGGGTGGTTTTCTATTTGGTTTTGATTCAAGTGTGATTGCTGATGTTCAGGAGCAAATCATTCGCCAGCTTTCACTAAGTTCATGGGAGTGGTCGCTTGTAGTCAGCTTTAGCCTTCTTGGGTCAATCGTCGGCATTCCGCTTAGCGGCTATCTCGCTGACCAAATTAGCAGAAAAACCCTGCTCAAAACCGTAGCCCTGGGATTTATTTTAGGAACCGCCTGTTGTGCACTTGCAAATACGCTTAATTCCCTGTTAGCCGGTCGATTTATTATCGGAGTCTGTATAGGAATCGCTTCCTATATCGCCCCATTGTTTATTGCAGAAATTTCCCCGCCCCAGAAAAGAGGCACGCTGGTGCTGATAAATGGCCTGGCACTGACCTTTGGCCAGGCTATTGCCTACCTGATTGGTTATTTATTGACTGATAGTGTCGCTGCAAGCTGGCGTTTGATTTTATGGACAGGGGTCATACCTGCAATTTTGTTATTTGTGGGTATGCTTTTTGTACCACACTCGCCTCGCTGGCTATTCAGAAAAAAGGGATTGGAAAAAGCAATTGACGCCTTGAAAGTGATTAGACCCCATGATGCAGATTTGCGCAGCGAGATCATGGAGATCAAGATGAATATCCCCGCTCTAGCACGATCCAAATCGCTGCTGCTGAGCAAACCTGTTTTTTCCGTGCTTACAGTAGGAATCCTGCTGGGTATTTTTCAGCAATTTTCCGGCATTAACGTGCTGATGTATTACGGCCCGATGATTTTTCAGCAGGCAGGATTTCAATCAATTCAAACCGCCCTTCTTGCCACGTTTATGATTGGGGTAGTTAATTTTCTGTTCACCGCCTTTACTTTGCTGTTCGTAGATCGTTTTGGGCGCCGATTTTTATTATTAAATGGAACAATGCTTGCCAGCCTAAGCCTGTTTGCAATTGCATTATTCTTCAATCGCATGCCGCCGAGTCTCATCCTCCTGTTTTTTTGCTTCTATGTTATGGGGTACTGCATTAGTGTCGGCTCATTATTCTGGGTAATAATTTCTGAAATATTTCCTCAGGCAGTGCGCGGATTTGCAATGAGCATAGCCACCCTTATTCAATGGCTGGCAAATTTTCTGGTTTCCATTTCGTTTATGACATTCTTTACTCAGACAGGACCAGGCTTGACCTTTTCAATGTATGGCGGTTTCTGTCTGCTTGCTTTTTTCTTTAGCTATTATTTTATCCCGGAAACAACCGGTGTTTCTCTGGAAAAAATTGAAGAAAACCTGTTGAGCGGGAACAAAATCCGCAATCTTGGAAAAGATACTGACTCTTTGAGCAAACAGAAAAATAAATTAGCACTAAACTGGGAAATCTAATGAATAAAAAATGTCGAATGGGAATTATTGGCGCAGGCCGTATTGGAAAATTACATGCAGCGAATTTACAAATGCAATTACCGCAATTTCATTTGGCCGCAATTGCTGATCCTCAGCTGGATACACACTGGGCACGCGACCTGCAAATTCCAATGGTTAGCAGAAACAGCGAAGATATCCTGTTCAATCCAGACATTGATGCTGTATTAATTGCCTCCCCCTCGGATCTTCATATTAATCAGATTATTCAGGCGAGTGAAGCAGGAAAAGCTATTTTCTGTGAGAAACCCTTAGGCTTATGCGAGGCAGATATCCTGAAGGCGATTGAAATATTAAATAATAATAAAACCCTGCTTCAGGTAGGCTTCAACCGCCGCTTTGATCCCAGCTTTGCAAATTTACAACACCGGATAAAAACGGGTGAGATTGGCCAGCCCCAGCTTATTTGTATTACCTCCCGTGATCCTGCCTGCCCTTCCAAAGAATATTGTGCAAGCTCAGGCGGCATTTTTATGGATATGACTATCCATGATTTTGACATGGCGCGTTTTTTAGCAAACTCAGAGGTCGTTGAGGTATATGCAGCGGGAGCCATTCTTATTAATCCAGACTTTGAAGCCTTTAATGATGTGGATACGGCAACGATACAACTTCGTTTTGCAAACGGCGCACTGGGTATGATCAATAATAGCCGCCAGGCGGTCTATGGCTATGACCAGCGAATTGAAGTGCTGGGTGCCGAGGGGATGCTTTTTGCTGGGAACCAGACGGCCCATCATGTGGTGAGTTATGCCATTAACGGCACCCACTCCGCCAATCCTCAATACTTTTTTCTTGAACGCTACCAGCAAGCCTTCGTTGCTGAAATGACTGCTTTTTACCAAAGCTGGATTTCTGAAACCTCTTCTTTGGTTTCGGCTCATGACGGTCTTCAGGCATTGCGGATTGCTCAGGCAGCAAAAGAATCATTAAGACTGAATGCGCCGGTAAAACTGTAATTCTTTAGAGAGTGAACATGTCAGCATTTATCAATTTTAAGACAAACCGCCCTATCGATCTGATTTGTATGGGGCGGGTCGCTGTGGATTTGTATGCGGAAGATATTGGCGTAGCCCTTTCCGATGTGGGCAGCTTTAAAAAATATCTCGGCGGCTGTGCAGGCAATATTGCTGTAGGTGCTGCCAGACTCGGCTTGAACTGCCAGATGTTTTCCTGTGTCGGCCGGGATGAAATGGGTGTTTTTCTCAAGCAAACGCTGCTAAAAGAAAAGGTAAATACTGAGCTGCTTCAGGAGACGGATTCCCATCTTACCGGACTGGTCCTGCTGGGTATTAATCCACCCGATCACTTTCCGCTAATGTTCTATCGCAATAATTGTGCTGACATGCAGATTAAACCGGAGCATATCGATTTAGCTGCCATGGAAAACGCCAAAGCCCTTCTTTTTACGGGTACCGGCTTATCCACACCCGCTATGTTAGAAACGACCCAGCATACCCTTGAACTTGCAAAAAAAGCTGGCACAGCAATCATTATGGATTTGGATTACCGTCCTGTTTTGTGGAATCTCACCTCGGTCGGCGATGGTGAAACCCGTTATTTGCCGGCAGCAAAAGTGACTGAAATTTACCAGCAGGTTATGGCTGGCTGTTCGCTGATTATTGGCACCGAGGAAGAAGTATTACTGGCCGGAGGAAAGGATAGTTTACCGGCAGCTATCGCCAATCTACAGCAATTGACTCACGCGCCGATTGTTGTAAAAAGAGGCCAGCAAGGATGCCGGGTTTACTTCAAAGATTCTCCCCTGCCTCTTGACTCAAAGCCCTTCCCTGTTGAAGTTCTTAATGTATTAGGTGCCGGCGATGGCTTTATGGCAGGTCTGTTAAGAGGTTTGTTAAGAGGGGAATGCTGGGACACATCACTGCAGTGGGCAAATGCCAGTGGTGCTTTGCTGGTTACCCGCCATGGATGTGCACCAGCGATGCCCTATTGGGAAGAACATCAATATTTTATTCATGAGTATCCGAAAGATCCCTTAGTCTGGAAAAGCGAGGTGCTTGGTCAGCTGCATAAAAAAACGCCGCAAATAATTACTGCTGGCCCATTTAAAGATGGGATTAATCCAATTGTGGAAATGGCGGACAATCCTTATCAAATGCAAATGAACTTCCATTCACTGCGTTTGAGAAAGGGAGAGTCTTTTCAATTTAACCCATTATTTGAATTTGCAGCCTTGTTGATGACCGGAAGGGTCAATTTTCATTTTAACCAACAGCAAGTACTGGCGGAGCGCTGCGATTATTTTGCTGAAAATCCAACCGTCCTTCACTGCCCAAGTAATACGCAAGCGTCTGTGCATGCGCTTAGCGATTGTGAATTGATGATTATGGAAACAGAAAATTCCGACCGATTTGAGCCTGTAATTTTTACTGAGGACAATATGCTGGAAACTGATCATCGAGGCCAGCAGCAGCTGGAAAATACGGCTTATCGTATCGTTCGCACCGTATTTGATAAACGTAATCGCCCGCAATCTAATCTGGTGGTGGGTGAAATTATCAGCTTTCAGGGACGCTGGTCGAGCTATCCATCTCATTATCACCCTCAGCCTGAAATCTATCATTATCGTTTTTCAGAACCAAGAGGCTTTGCACTGGCGGAAAATGGCGAGCATACTCTCCGAATCCATCATCGCGATACCTATCAAATTTCAGCCAACCAGACCCATGCCCATTGTACCGCCCCGGGATATTCCCTCTATACCCTGTGGGTTATAAGGCATTTGCCTAATGAGGCGTATAAACAGCCAGTTTTTGTCAGAGAACACGATTGGACTCGTTCGCCCATAGCGAATCGCAGAGCCTGGAAATTTATTTAGGAAGAGCACTATCTAATGAACACCATCAAACTGACCATGGCGCAGGCTTTACTGCGCTTCCTCGCTAATCAATATGTAAAACTCGATAGTATCGAATATCGTTTCGTTCAGGGCGTTTTTGGTATTTTCGGGCATGGCAATGTCACTGGCATTGGCGAAGCACTGGAATTTGATGCCTGTGGGCTGACATATTATCAGGGCCATAATGAGCAAGGCATGGCCCATGCAGCCACTGCTTTTGCCAAACAACGAAACCGTCTGGGGATATTTGTCTGTACTTCTTCAATTGGCCCCGGCGCAACCAATATGATTACAGCAGCAGCTACTGCAACAACGAATCGCATCCCCTTGCTTTTACTTCCAGGCGATATTTTCAGCTGCCGCCAACCCGATCCTGTTTTACAGCAATTGGAAGCAGCGCATGACTATACGGTTTCAGTAAATGACTGCTTCAAACCGGTCAGTAAATACTGGGACAGAATTCAACGACCTGAGCAACTAATGACTGCCTGTATGAATGCATTTAGAGTTCTCACAGATCCAGCGGAAACCGGCACAGTGACCCTCTGCCTGCCCCAGGATGTCCAATCAGAAAGCTATGATTATCCGGTGAGCTTTTTTGGCAAACGAATATGGCGGATTGATCGGGAAACAGTCAGCCAGCAAGCTATCGATGAGGCAGCTAATTTACTGGCAAAAGCACAGAAACCCTTCATTATTGCAGGTGGGGGTATCCATTACTCCCTGGCTGCAGAAACCCTTGCTGAGTTCGCCCTGAAGCACGACATACCCGTTGCAGAAACCCAGGCAGGTAAAAGCGCCCTTCCCGCATCACATCCCATGAATGTTGGCGGAATTGGAGTAACCGGTTCTGAAGCCGCTAATTTATTGGCTGCCCAGGCGGATTTGATTTTAGTGGTCGGTTCACGCCTGCAGGATTTTACTACTGCTTCAAAATGGGGATTCAAAAATGAACACTGCCAGTTTATCCATCTGAATATCAGCCGCTATGACGCTATCAAAATGAATAGTCTGGTTTTAAAAGGTGATGCTAAATCCGGGCTTGTCCAATTATCGAAAGCGATAAGTAATTATGAAACATCCATTGCATACCAAAATCACATTCAACAAACCCGGTTGACCTGGCAGAACGAAGTAAACAAGGTATGTTCGCTCCCAGCAAATACAGCCAATGGATTGCATCAGACTGCCATTATTGGCTTACTGAATCAGTTTACCAGTAAAGAAGATGTCATAATTGGTGCTGCTGGCAGTCTGCCAGGCGATTTGCATCGTTTATGGCAATCAAAAGCGGTGAAGGATTATCATCTTGAATATGCCTATTCCTGCATGGGCTATGAAATTTCTGCCGGTTTGGGTGTACGGATGGCAAAAGGGGAAAAAAACGGCGAAGTCTATGTGTTGGTGGGCGACGGCAGCTATATCATGCTGCATTCTGAATTATTGACCTGCATCCAGGAAGGGCTGAAAATTACTGTCATTCTATTCGATAATCATGGTTATCAATGCATTCGCAATCTGCAGGAAGCCCACGGAAGTATGGGATTTGGCAATGAATTTCGCTACCGATCCCAGAAAAACAACCAGCTAAGTGGGGATTACCTTCAGATTGACTTTTGTCAGTATGCGAAAGCTTTAGGGGCAAAAGCCATTTATGCAGACAGTTACGACAATTTCCAGGCCGCATTGGAAACCGCAAGACAAAGCATTCTGAGCACAGTTATTGTTTTGCCTGTCCTGCCGGGGACGATGAGCCGCGGTTATGAAACATGGTGGCGCGTCGGCATTGCAGAAGTTTCAAAGTCTGAAAAAGTAAAAGCGGCTTATGACAAAATGCAGTTACAAATCGAAAATGCAAAACTGTTCTAAGGAGTGGCAATATGAAACTGGGAATTGCTCCAATTAACTGGTGTAATGATGACGATCCACATCTCGGAGGCGATATCAGCTTTGAACAATGCATCAGTGAGATGGTACAAGCAGGCTATCAAGGAACTGAATTAGGGAACAAATTTCCCCGCGATCCTTCTTTCCTGAAGGCAACTCTGGATGAAACAGGCCTTAAGCTAAGCAGCGCCTGGTTTAGCACGCATTTCACTGAAAAGGAAAATTATCAGCGAACACTAAGCCGCTTTCTGGATCACATGAGCTTTATGCGTGCTATGGACTCAAAATTTATTAACGTCTGTGAATGCGGGCATGCCATCCAGGGAACAACGCAGCCGGTACTGGGCCAAACCAAGCCCGTGTTCAATGAGGAGCAATGGAACAACCTAATCCAAGGTTTGCATGCAATTGGGCGCATCGCACATGACCACGATATGCAGCTTGTCTATCATTACCATGCGGGCACCGGTGTTTTCAATGCAGAAGAAATTGACTTTCTGATGCAAAATACAAGTCCGGATCTTCTCTCTTTACTATTGGATACCGGTCATGCGGCTTTAGCTGGAATTCATCCCATGACGCTTTTACGAACATACAGGGATCGAATTAAATATGTGCATTTAAAGGATATACGCAAGGCGGTCTATGATAAGCTGGTTCAGGAAAAACTATGTTTTATGGATGCGGTGCGCGAAGGAGTTTTTACAGTGCCAGGAGATGGTATGATTGACTTCGCCCCAATTATCTCTGAACTTAAACAAATGGGCTACCAGGGATGGCTGCTCGTTGAAGCGGAGCAAGATCCGGAAAAAGCCCCTCCTTTAGAATACGCAAAAAAAGCCTATGACTATCTGCAAAAGCTTTGTCAGTAGAGTTTAGCTGGGCTGTACACGAAGCAGCGGGGATACGGTTGCTAGCGCTGGATACTTACCACTTTTACGTATCTCCGCGCCTTCGACCTATAGCTATCTACACAAGTGCATGAGAATTAAAAGCTATCGAATCCCCGCGGCTTTGACCGCGGGGCCCACACGAAGCCAATTTTAATGTTAAGTACACTTGTTTATGACTACCTGTTAAACCCTATTCTTTGGCAACATTGAAACTTGTCTGAGAACCATTCTACTTCAACAGGTATGGGCCCCGCGGTCGATGCCGCGGGGATTCGGTGTCGGTGCCACGGGGATTCGGTGTCGATGCCGCGGGGTGTCGGTGTCGATGCCGCGGGGTGTCGGTGCCCCGGGATTCGGTGTCGCAGCCGCGGGGATTCGGACGGGGGAAATATTTGTATAGATACTTAGGGCTGCGACCGGGGGGACCATTACTGAACCAGCCTAGCGGCTTGACGATAAGCCCACCCCTGAACTATCTGGTGTTACCTCGGTAACAGGAGCGGCGCCAAACAATGCACTCCTGGAGCTTCGATAATGCGACAGGCTGATTGCTGACTGCTTTTTGGACTGATACTCTGCCGTCAGGGAGCCCTGTAGTGATTTCTTTAGGAAATCATATAGCTCCTCAATTGGCTTGAGCTGCTGTGAGAAATGACGGTTAAAAATGGAAGAGTTTAGCAGTTCTTGTACTGCAAAATAGCAGGAAAGCATTAAACTTTTTATCTGGTTTGAGTCAATTATAACGGTCTCAGCCAGGCGATTGATATACAGGCTGAATTGCTCAAGGCGTTTTAAGAGCGGCTTGGGATCATCTTTTTCCTGTGACTCTACGAGCCATGCAAGCGAGCGGCTTTCTGGCGTTTTCTCCATGGTGACTGGCTCTTCAACATTCGGAAATGCAGCTTGCAGGCGCAAGCGCCATGGATGAAGCAAATTGCGTTCCGGCTGAATAAATGAAAGGACGCGTTTAAAGCGCCCATTCAACAGGGGCAACTCTTCGTCCTTCATTTGAAAGAAAAACTCCATATCATATTTTAATTTGAAATCTGTAGGCTCAATTGAATGCTCAGGATACAAATTATCTGAAGCAAACCCATACCATAAGCTTTCTTTGAAATTACGCGGTAATAGGCCAAAACAGGTAGTCATTAGCCTGCTGTCCTTGCTCTTCATGATTAAGGCGCGGGCAGGCAGTAAGGCATCGAAGTAAGCATCAACTCCTTGCTGTGTGATAATCACTCGAATAACAGCCTGTAGCTGCTCCAACAATTCCTTGCGGCGGGAGTAATTAGCATGGTTGCAAATTCTTGTAATGATCAGGTTTAAAATTGATTCTTTCTCGGCCTGAGATGATTTCCTAACCCATACTTTGATTTCAGCTCCAGCTTTTATCAGATCCTGGACAATTTGCGTATCGCATTGGCCAATAATAGCTGCATTCAGTGGAGGAACCTGGCGGTAGTCGGGATCCAAATCAAAGTAATGGTTTGGTTTAACCCCTGCTTTTAGCAAGCGATTTGTAAACCAGGGGTTATTTGATTGGATAGCGCAACCAAGCAGGCATGAACTCAGTTGGTTTTCCTGAGATAGGTAATGCACATTCACATCCCACTCATCTCCTTTCCTTTTCTCAGCTGCGCTTTCAGTATTTTCCAGAATAGAAAGAAAAATATTTAAAAGGCTTCTAACACGCATTCCACTGAGGGATGTGCGCAGGCAAGACTGTAAAAAATGTGAAAAAAAATGTCTTTTAAGTAGTTTTTCATCAGCAAAGAGTTCAGACGATAATCTAAAGATACCCGCAGGTATTACCTTACTTCCTGAAGTCTTAGGCTGGCCGGGAGAAGTGGCGTTTCTTCGTGTAAGAAACTCCAAAACCCCTTTAGCGGCACCATAATCACTATCTGAAAAAGCTGAAGATTCCCCTGCTATAACAGCTTGTATTTCCCCAGAATGTCTGGATGGAATTGTCTTCTTTATTGATTTTAAGGGGTGATCCAGGAAAAATTCAATCATCAACTGCTGGTAAAAATCATTATCTTTTCGTCCTGACAGGTCAATTGAAGAATATAAAATGCTTCTTTGACCGGCATTCAAATTGTTTAAAAAAATAGCCAGAACATTAGCATCCTCCATTTGCATGATGACAGGGAAGGCTATATACAAGTGTTTGAAATAAGTGTCTAAACCATGTTGTTTTTGCATCGAGGCAACAATTAGTCTTATCTGCTTGTAAAGAGATTGCTGCTCCAGTTGAGAACATTTTCGACCCAGCAATTTACCCCGGAATTTTTCTAATGCAATTTGAAGAACAGAATTATCGTCACACATGAAATCAATTTGCGCATTATGATTAACAAGTGCCTCCAAAATATCGAAATCATCTCCGAGGATCACTGCTGCCGTTAATGGTTTGATTTGTCTGAATACCCGGGGTTTAGCGAGTCCTCTACCGGGAGATTCTACTTGCCCTTCATATAGACAAAGATCAAATGGCTGATTTGGATACGCTCCCAGTGCTAATAAGCTCTTGACCCGATAAAATGCATTCTCCTGTGTTGAATAGCCTAACAAGGTTTGCCTGACTGATGCGCTTTGCCCTTCCTGCGTATCCACCGCAAAATCATATTCCTCATCGATAACCTGGGAAAAACTGTCACGGCCATGCAGCTGCTTTAATAACAGAAGTACCTCTCTTGGATCCTTGATGAAATGCATCAGCATATCATCAAGCAATGGATGTACCGGGAGGCGTACAACCGGCTTGTTTTCTTTTCTGGCTTTTTTTGCAGCCATATATTCCTGCGCAGTGGAGGAAAAAATCACCGGATCATTACTATGGGCTTCGGGATGCTCCTCCACATCTTTGATATAGCTTTCCAGACCGAGGATGCGGGCAAGTTCATAAGCGTACTCTACGTCCAATGTCCCTATCCCATTAAAATCATGCTTGACATGAAGGGCTTTAAAGCCGGCCTTTTGCGCCCAGACAATCACTCCTTCACTGTCATCCAGAATTAAAATTTCTTCCGGTTTGATGGGTTTGCCTATGCCAGACTCATTATATAACTTCATAATAAAATGGAGGTCGGCATTTTTCTCTTTTATGAATTGTATAAATCGCGGCTTTTCCTCAGCGTCAAGCTTATTATATTGGCTTTTCAATGTGTCCCGAAACTCGGTAACATCCTCACTGGCGATAATAAAATTGTCATTGAAGTGAATGTTGAACCTTTCAAAGAATTTTCTCAAATCAGTGATGGAGGCGCCGCCACTTGAGCCTATATCATTATCGAGCCTTCTGTCCCTTGCAGTATCAATTCCAAGCGGCATTATCAGGGAAGCCCAGCGCAATAAGGGAATTATCAGATCGTGGTTAAGAATAGAAGCGTATCTATTTTGTCTTAGATGAGCAGGACCATCATCTTTACCTTGTCTTAAATAAGCCAGGGTATTATCAATATCACAAATCAAAAGCCGAATCTCTGGATTAATGCCCACCGGAATTTGAACCGCATTATCCTCTGAATGACCGCTCTCTATTTTAGCTTGCATAAAAAATCTTCCTGCCTTTTTGCACATTTTTTTGCTGAACCATTGTCTCAAATTCAACAAAATTGTCAATTTTTTAATAAGTTATAGCATTGCGGAATCAGGTTAGATATTTGATTATTAGAAGAAATTTGAAGTAAATTTATCGGGATTTGTAGACTCTGTCTTTGCGAACAAAGTGAAGCAACCCAGAACAATGCCAGATGAAGCGCCGATCTGGTTTGCTTCGCCAAGGCCCGCAATGACGATTCAGATAGAGTCTCTGCAAAACATTAAAATGTTTGGACCATTAAACAGGTTTTTTGGCCCTCAAACACTCCCCTGTCCATGATGTAATCACCCACGGTCTTAAAACCGGCTTTCGCATAAACATGTTGCGCGCGCGGATTATTGTCATCTGGATCAATGAAAAAAGTATCAGCAGTGGGATCAATACTATTACGAAAGAAATTAATAAATTCCCGCAGCGCCCCGCTCGCATAACCTTTACCCAGAAACGCTTTGTTACCTATTCCAAAATCAATGCAATACGTCATGCCGGTAGTCGAACGGTGATCAGCAAGGATCTGAGGACAAATATCATCGGGTGTTAATGGAGACGTTAATATAAAACAGCAGGGATTTGTATTGATAGAGCCAATCCAGTAACTGACAATTCCCGAAAAGTAATTGGAAGGAGTAGTTCTTCCATTCACAAAACTGATAATATCGTCTTTGTGTTCCTGACTGTTGTCCCAAAACTCCAGCATATGAGGCTCAGCCAACCAGGAAAAAACGGTCTCAATGTGATGTTTTTTTAGTTTTTCAAATTCAAACATGTTTCCCTCGCCGCTATTTCATCCCTGTTGTTAATTTATGCCATCAGCTGCCATACTTAAAAGAAAGAACGCTGATGTATTTTTAATTGCTATGCATTGATTAAAATCAACATAAGGAAATATTTATCATGAGCACTCACGACTTGCAACAGAATACTGATGAAATCCCTGAAAAACCGAACGAAATTCCCTCCATACCCGAATCGGTAGAACCAATACCCGATACCCAGCCAGAACCCAATCCTGAGAATGATCCAGAGCCGGAACCAGTCAATATCCCTGAGCCGGACCCCATTTATACACCGGAAATAATTCCAGGCGAAAAACCGCTTTAGGCTTTACTGGAGGGTTCGTCCGTTGTTTTTTTTCTTTCTTTATTAACCGCGTTGCATACGGGTTTGCCCGAATCAGGCGTCACGTCACAGACATTTTTGATCTCCTTGATTTCGGGGTGGTCTTTCGCTTTATCTTTTTTAATGGATGTCATAATTTTCTCCTCTCTTCTTTTATTTATAGCAAAAGCATTTTATGCTGCATGAATACAGAGAGCAGAAAAACCCAGGAAAAGGCCGGCCATATGTCCTATTTCATTCTGAAATATATTCATATTCTTAGTTCTACCCTATTATTCGGCACAGGCCTTGGCAGCGCCTTTTACATGTGGCGTGCCAATCAGAGCGGTAATCTTGATGCCATGCGTTTTGCTGCTAAAAATGTAGTCATAGCGGATTGGATTTTTACCGCACCAGCAGTCATCATTCAACCGCTGACTGGGTTCTGGTTAATGGCCATCCTGCATTATCCTGTTACCAGTAAATGGATTATCTGGAGTTTATTATTGTATATTATTACCGGTGCCTGCTGGCTTCCTGTCGTTTGGCTGCAGATAAAAATGCATGAATTCCTGAAGCAGGCAGATGAATTTAAATGCAAATTACCTGGTAAATATTATTCCTATGCAAGAATGTGGTTCATTCTGGGATGGCCTGCTTTCTTCTCTGTTTTATTGATTTTTTATTTGATGGTTTTCAAGCCAGCTTAGGATAAGCCCTAAGAATTCCTTAAGCTTTTATTGCTACACTGTGCACTCCTTCAGTCGATGATTGGGAATAATGGCGGAATTATCAGAAGTTGCAGGATTAACAAGGAAGGTTGAGCAACTAATCAAACAGAGAACAATTAATGGATTTCCCGATAATTTATCCCGAGAGTTGGAAGAAACTGCAGCTCTACTCAAAGAAAAAGAATGCCCGCTAAACGAGTCTCTTCATTCGCTTTTAATTCGTCTGCATCTGCTCAGTATTAGTCTTTTAAAAGATAACAGCCGCATAGCCAATGAAGAAAAACTGCGCATTGCCAAGAATATCATTGCCTGTACTCATTTAATTCGTCAAAGCAACAACGAACCTGAAAATATTAAATATCATAAACAATTAAGACGTTTGCTCAATAGCAATGCCTTTGAGTGTCGCAAGTACACATCCCCATGGGCACACTACCCTCTGGCAATCGTCGATTCAGTTGTGAATGCAGTCAATTATGGGCGCGCAGGTATTTTTCGCACCGATTATGCTCGATCCCGTTTCGCCACAAAAGATTATATTTCCGAAAACCTGGAGCATTTTACCTTAGTGAATCGAAGCAATACTTCCAGATTAATTTTATCGTGTCTGCGTCCAGTCGAAAGCGCTCCAACTGATAAAGAATTAACAAGTCATTTGAATATTGAAATAACAAACGCTTTTGGGCATTTTACAGAGCAGAATAAAGAGAAATTGAAATTATGCGAGGAAATGACTGCACTGGTGGCGGCATTGAATGCAATTGCAAAACAATTAATAGCTGCCAGGCACAATCAGGTGATTTACAACGCAGGAGAAAAAGCGTTTTTAGCCTGCCAGGATTTAGTGCTAGAACTGCTTGGTGATAAAAAAATCTCAATCGAAAAAATCAGACGATTGACCGCTTGCTTCAATCAAACAGCCCGGGTTATCCAGAACCCCGGTAATAAAGAAGAAGTCATCAAACTCTCTGATATGGTAGAGAAAAGCGATTACAGCCGCTATCAGGCGGATCGGGAGAAAACCAGCTATGCAGTGATTCATATTCTGGTTTCTGCAGCGCTTCTGGGCCTGGCTATATTTGAAGCGGTTGCAAGCCATGGACTATCAATGGCCGTCCATGCCTGGATCATTTCTGCTGAAGGCGCAAGCCTTGGCGTGGGGCTTGGGCAGTTATATTACTTCTCCAATAGCGAACAACGTAAAACGCTCTTCTTCGATTCCATGGATAAAATGTGCAGAGCCTCCAGACTCGCAAGTTCACATGACGACTGGACCAATCAAAGCGATTTAGCTAATCGCCGTACTGCCTTGTTAAATGAGGTTAACGCAGCAAAGTTTAATGATAATACAATTTTATCCGATGAAGTTTCTGACTTGTTTGCGGCACTTGAGGCCCTTCAAAAGTCAATTCACTTTGCCAGGCATGAACTTCTTCAGCAGCAGGCAGAAATTGTTTTGAGCTGTGCACAGGATCTCGCTCTTGATCTGTTGCGGGCTGATAAACCCTCTTTAAAGCGTATTCAGAAACTACGGCAAGCGGTGAATGCAGCACAGAAAGTTATTGAGGAGCCTGGCAATCCGGAAGCAATACACCGTCTGACAAAAATAATCCATCAGGCAAGCTATGAGGACACCCGGGTTATTAAGCGGGATATTGCAATCGCATTCCTCCTGGCCTTATCAAGCCTTGTACTTTTTGCAGTAACTATAGCAGGTACAATTCTCTCTGGAGGAGGAACTGCCGGAACCATTCTCTCTCCATTTATGCTGATGATTATGTCAATCAATCGTTTGATCCACGCCTTCCAACACCAAAAAACTTCTTTCAGGGAGGAGGCACAAAAGTTGTCTGATTATTCGGAGCTTATGGGGGATATGGAAGAAACTGATCCTGACATAGAGCTTCAACACACCGCAGTAATCGGGGCAATTTAGCTTTATAAACTGCCCCATCAAGGTTTTTTTCTAATTCAACTATAATTGATGTAAGCATCCATTGGAGGAAATAATTAAAATCCTGCCAGGAGATAATATGGAAAAAAACCACCAAATCCAGGATGAGTGTTTTTTACTATTGCTGCAAAGCTCACTTAAAGCAATTCCCTTTAATGTTTTCTTATCAATAATTATCTGGGGATATTTGATTTACCGCGGGGCACCGATATCAGGAGCAAGCATTTGGTTTCTGGTTATTTTTATTTTAAGTGTTCTCCGCTGGATTTATAGCCGTCAATGCATAAAAAGCAAAGCCTACATTCATAAAAAACAATCCTGTCTGATCACCTTTGTTGTACTTACCTTTCTGATGGGCGGATTATGGGGAGCTTGTTACATCATTTTCTATGAGCATTTCTCTGCATTTAATCAAAATATTATCACGCTTGTTTTAGGAGGAATGGCAGCCGGAGGCCTGGCATCGCTTTCGGTTTACTTACCAGCCTACTATGCCTATTTATTACCCATGTTTTTGCCTCTAGTCCTGTACAATTACTCCTTTATGATACTGGATAAAAGTATACTGGCCACAATGTTTGTCCTTTTTATTGTTATGCTGATGATCACTGCAAAGTTTCCCTCACAACTTCTAAAGGAGACAATTCGGCTTGGAAAGGAAAAAGACAGTTTAATTAGTAGCCTGCACAATATCAATCGTGAAAAAGATGCAGCACTTGATGAGATTCACCGTATTTCGATAACGGATTCCTTAACAGGTCTTTATAACAGGAGGTATTTTGATACCCGCCTTAATGAGGAGTTAAGACGCGCAAAAAGAAACGATCATCATTGTAGCTTGATATTAATGGATGTTGATGATTTTAAATATATCAATGACACTTTCGGCCATCCATCAGGGGACCTGCTGCTGAAAAGGCTGGCCATAACGATTCAGAATACTGCAAACAGAGCTAATGACGCATCATTTCGGATTGGGGGAGACGAATTTGCTATCATTCTTGCCAACAGTACCGCTGAAGAAGCAATGCTTATTTGCAGTAAAATACAGGAACGATTTGAAGCAGAAGCAACTGCTCACAAGGCTACACTGAGTTTCGGTATTGTGACTATTCCTCCTGTTCCCTCCAATACAGAAGAGATTATTTCGACCGCAGACAAGGCCTTATATGAGGCGAAAAAAGCTGGGAAAAATCGTATACAATCGGAAAAATTTGCTAGGTAATCCCGTCTTTGCGAATGCAGTGAAGCCCCCAGAACAATTTCCGGATGAAGCGCCGTTCTGGATTACTTGTCCGGGCTCGCAATGACGGTTGTTCAGTTACTTCTCTGCCTCAAGAATATACAGGCTAAAATTAAAATAATACTGCCCCTGATACTTCTCCTGACATTCCTTTTCGTACATCCTAACCATCGCCTCATTAATTTCATCAATTAAAGCTGGGGGAACCTGGCCTTGAAAATACCCCACCCCTTTTACAAATTTGCGAAAAATATCAAGCGAAGGTAAAAGCATCGAATGCTGATTCCTTTCCAAATGGAATTTCTTAAATAAACCATTCTTGGCTAAATTCTCATTTAATCGGTTAAAATTACTATACTGACTGCGGTTTACCGGAGAGATGAAATTATTTAATTCTGGAAACTGTCCGGACTCAGTCACAGCAACGGCTGTATTGATAAAGGGATCGTCTCCGCTGGGAAAAAGAAGAAATAATTTTCCACCCTCTTTTAGCGCCCGATACATATTGTTATAGACGGCAATTAGGTCTTTGGCCCACTGTAGACACCAGAACGAAACGATGTAGTCGAATTCTTCAGTGAAATTAAGGGATTGCATATCCATTACCTGAACTGAAAAATTAGGATAAACCTCACAGAGTTTAGAAGCCAGTTCAACCATATTCTCGGAGGCATCCACCCCCAAAATTAAACCGTCAGGAAGCATTTTGATCAGATGTTCAGTGAAACTGCCATTGCCGCAGCCAACATCCAGCACTCTATCCTGTGGTTTGAATTGTAGTCGCTGCAGATAACTCTGTGCGACAGTGGCCTGGACATAGGATCCAATTGCATAATCTTCTGCCGGCCAGTCATTCGTTTTCATAAAAACATCCTGTTGATTCAAATCGATAATTTACTCATTTAGCTGCGAGTAAATCAATACCCGTCTAATCATTATGAGTAATTAATTAATGACTCTTTAGTTGAATTTGTGTACAATATTACAAATATTACTGCAGCTATTTGAGGATATCAGGGCATATGTTTTTTAAAACCAATATCGCAGTTATTGGAAATAGAAAATCAGGCAAGACAGCAATTATTAATTATTTGCGCGATGTCCCATTTTCTTCTGAAGAGCTGCCCTCTGATTTTTTTTATACCAAACAAGTTCAATCTTCAAGCTTCAAGCTCAATATTAATGAATTAAGCGTTGATTCTTTTAAACAAGCCAAGCCTTCAGACTGGGATCGGTATATTAAGGATATTGATATTCTTATTTATTGTGTCGATTTGACCGAGGTATTTTCACCCGGCTCCAGCGGCCCTTTTCAAGCCCTCAATCTTGAAGCATTCAATCTATCCGCCGCAAAACCCAATCTGACTACTTTTCTGCTCCTTACCAAATATGATCAATTAAGTGATCAATTACACGATAATGTTGAAGCACTGAAAACGCAGTTGAGCCAATCAGGCTTTAATTACACCCTGGTGACCTCAGCAAAGCCTGAGCCAATCATTCATCTACCTTCAAAAGGATCGGCAGGAATAAAGAAATTAAAGCGCAAAGTTTACCAGCATCTTGAAGAACAACCTGTTAATTATGCTATTTCATTACTTGGTGAAGATTACCCGGAGTTGCAAAAGGCACTTAAGGAATTGCATACTGCTTTAAAACACTTACCGATTTCAGAGCGGCTTCGTATAGAAAATGAAACGGTTAATATGCTGCAGCGTTTTGTAAAAGGCGATAATGCTGCGAAACTGGCTGCCATCAAATATTATCGGCAAACCTGTACCAAAATTCTTTATGAAAATCCGGATTCCAGCTTCCGCTGGCGAAAATGGTATTCTCGTGTTTTAGTTAAAATTTTATTAATCACCTGCTTTATTCTTTCAGTGGCATTAGCGGGTTTTGCCATTGGGCTGGCAATGGGGGCCCAGTTAACAGGTCCAGGCGCCCTGTTTGTTGCTGCTTTCGGTGCTCTACTAGGGGCATTGGCTGGTATCTATCTGGCAACGAAGTTACCATTCGATCAATTTCTCGGAAAATTCAGCCTGTTTACTCCAAAAGAAGAAGCCGCCCTTGATAAAGTAATTAAGGCGGCAACCCCTGAGGAAGAGGAGGATACAGAAGCCAATGACAAAGAAGATTTGTTTAGCCTGGTTTAATGAGGTTGTAAATACTTAACACGACTTGTTCGCGAGCGATCTTTATAAAGTTTCACCATCGTATCAGCACCTACGTCCCGCGCTTTATGCCTGAGAGACTCTCACAAAATTTACCCTCGTGCCGACGTACGCGCTTTATGCGATAAATTTATTCCTTTACGCGTAAAGATAAATCAAACTCACATCCCTTTTTGATTCGTGTTCAAGGAAACTTCTTCAGGCTGCACATTAACTGCTTTTTTATGCGAAAACCATAGTAACCCTCGGGTCCTGTCCGCCTCAATATAACCATACTCTGGCATTCTTGATGCATAGCTTTTTTCCACATAAGGACTATATCGACTTCCAGCAGACTCACTTCCATAGTCAGAGTTTGCCTTCTCAACCTTCTCTTTATAAGCTTTTAATTTATTACTTAGAAATAGACTTTCTTTTGAGCGGTCAAAATTCGCGTATAAAGTTCTTGCGACTGCGTCAGGACAAGTGAATGTTTCTTCAAAAGTACTGTCAAAAATCACATACCATAGTGTAAAAGAAGTGCCTTGGGGCTTCACTTGAGAAATTCGGGTGATAAACTCGGCCACTGTTGGAGTATTTAACTTTAAAATCCCCGATTTCCTCGCCTCTTCCAGAATAAATAATTGAATGGAATGAGACCACTTGCCATGAGTCACACCGGCGCCGGGATCACTGGACAAGTAAGCGTTTTTTAACAGTACATCAAGGAATAACTCAGCACTCACCTCATCAATTAAGACCGCGGTCAATTTTGGAAAATTAAACCCGGGGCTGCTTCGAAACTCTGCAGGCACTGGTTCAGTGGATCCCTGATTAAAATGGTTGTCCCTGCCCCATTCGTCAAAAAATTTCCTCAAGCTATGTTTATCAGTACGCCCCTCCTTGTTTTCCAGCTGCTTGAAGTCATAATACTGTTTGGCAAACTGCTTCAACCCCTCCAGCATTTTCTCTTCATTGCATAAAAAAGAGAGAACCTTAATCACATCATCTTCCAGATCCTGATCCAGATCGGGAAATCCGGTGTCATCAAGGTACTGCTTGTAGTCGTTTTCGTCTGTGCTTCCTGTGGTAATAAGCTGCATTTTTGGCTCAATTTATGTCATTTGGTATAACATAGTAACAGGAAATCATTAAATTAATATTAGGTCTGTTGATATTTCCTACTGCCTATCTACACAAATGCAATCGAATCCCCGCGGCGTTGACCGCGGGGCCCATGCCTGTTGAAGCAGCATGGTTCTCAGACAAGTTCAATGTTGCCCAAAACAGGGTGTAACAGGTCGTCATCAACAAGTGTTCTTAACATTAAATGGGCTTCGTGTGGGCCCCGCGGTCGATGCCGCGGGGAATTCGAGGCGGGAAAACAATTGTGTAGCTAGCGATGCATAGGGAGGGCGCAAATAGTAACACTCAGCAATATTTGATCAATTGTTAACTACTAAAAGCAGGCGTGCTTTTTTACAAGGACAGGTAATTGCCGTGCTGATGCCACTGCACATCGCCACTTGTGTGATATTATCAGATCCTGGACATCGGAGAATAACAATGGATCTGAGTTATCATATTGCCGAACTGCTGGTACTGTTTTCCTATTTATTCCGCAACATGCTTTATCTGAGAATCGTAGCCTGTTGCGCAAGCTTACTTTATATGCATTATAGTCTCAGACATAACCTGCCTGACATATTCTGGTGGTCGGCCATCTATTTAATAGTTAATTTCATCCAGATTTTTCTGATTGTTAAAGAGAAGTTCCCCATTGAACTTAACCCCACACTACAGGCCATCAAAGAAAAGTTTTTTAAGCATGTTTCAACTTCCGATTTCATGAAAATTATTAAACTCAGTGGGAAAGGACAAGCTGGATCAGCCCATCTGATGATCAAAGATAAGCCCGTGTCACAACTTCTGCTGATCACGGGGGGAAGTGTGCTGGTGCAATTCCAGAATCAAATCATCGAACTGGGCCCCTATCATTTTTTAGGGGAGATGAGCTTTTTTAACAACCAGCTTGCAACTGCCGATGTAACAGTAAAAGAGCAGGCTGACTTCATCTATTGGGACTATGAAGCCATAAGACGATTACAGGAGCGGCAGCCTAACTTATTCATTTATCTGCTGGAAGCGATCGGAAAAGACATTATGCTTAAGATGACATCCAACCCTAAGCAACCCATTGAGATCAAATAATTGGATATCAGGCGTGTTTTTAAGTGACGATACTACCCTGATTTAACAAGTTCTGCAGCATTTCTACAGAATCGGCACCGGAGGGTACATAGTTCAACAGGGTGATCGTTTGAACCACTGCCCCGCCTGGATCAGCCGATAAACTCAACACGGTATCGTTCACCCCGCCTATGTTATCACTGTTAATGACAGAAATATTGATATAATTACCCAGTGTCGAAGGATTGGAGTTATAGCCGTTGAAAATATTATTGAAAGTAAGCTTGTCACCCTCTTCCGGTTTAAAATCAGCAATGACATCCTGCTGCGGTGCTTGTGGAGTCACAGTAGCGGCATCAAACTGGTAGGTATCCGCCCCTTTGCCGCCAATCATCAAATCATTCCCCATACCACCATGGAAGGTATTATTATTGTCATCGCCTATCAGTAAATCGCCCACACTGCTGCCATTAATGGTAGCGCCGCCATGCTGCTCATTCACATAA
The DNA here is from genome assembly GCF_900452515.1 of Legionella birminghamensis. NCBI lineage: Bacteria > Pseudomonadati > Pseudomonadota > Gammaproteobacteria > Legionellales > Legionellaceae > Legionella > Legionella birminghamensis. Next base: position 1,406,492 of record NZ_UGNW01000001.1, on the reverse strand, counting down.
ATAGCATCGATATTCTCATTGGAACTCAAATGCAATACTCCCAGATCCTGTAAGTCGAGCACTGTCAGACTGGAATTAATTGAATTTACATAATCCAGCACCGTATTGCCTAAGCCGCCGTTATCCAGGCCATGATCAACGCCGTCAAAATAAAGGCTGAACTGCCAGGTGCCGCTGTTTTGATCCTGATGTAATTGATAGATATTCATGCCGAGAAGATCCAGTTGCGGGCTTAACACATCCGTGAGGTTCAAACCGGCCAGGATTGGGGCCAAGATTGGGTCAAGGACATCGTTAAGATCCGTTATCAATGTGTCGGTATTCACTGCCAGGTTTAAACTGGCCAGACCAGATAAAAAGCTGGTATCCAGATTCAGGATGATATCCGCACGCAAGTCCTGGGAAAAACTCAAGAGATAATCGCCGTTTTCTTTAATATGCAAACCATTAACAGAAACATCCAATAATTTAATCTGCACCTGGGCACCTGCTGAGACAGCATCTTCAAGGCTGGCAGTCAATGCCAGTATGCCTTGATTCACACTATCCACTGCATTATCCAGGGTGGATAAATAGTTCGCATCCAGGGCATCTAACTGACCGATAATTGTATTTGAAAGTGATGTTATAGAGTTAACCAGGGTTTGATTGAGCAGAAGGCTCAAGGGCGTAGGCGTTAACTCGTCCACTAAATCAGTTAACTGGCCAATCAGATTATTAATGCCGGTAACGGTTGATAAACCATCCAGCAGCCCATTTATATCAGTGCCCAGTAACGTATCCAGCCCGCTTAAAATATCACCTACGAGATTAACCAGGATAGCAATGGGGTTGGAGTTTAAAACGGTTTGTAATTGCTGCAATAAACCATCCAGGGTGGTCAGATTAGTTTCAATGGCCCCTACCGCATCCTGAACAAGACCATCCAATTCTGTGAGCAAAGGATTGAACAATAGATCAAGCTGCGGGGCAACACTCGCAGATAAATCAGTTGTTACCGTGACATCCAGATTGAGATCACTGATTCCAGCAGCGGAACCATCAAGCAGCATGGAATAAGTATCCGTTACCGGATTGTACATAATCAAATCTTCATTCGAAAAATTACCAACCCCGGGCAAATTACTATCATTCGCCAAAGAAAAAGCCATCTGGCCGGCATTGGGATGGCCAACAGGGAAAACATAGAGGGAATTAATTATCTCGCTGTCTGCTAATCCATGGCTTGAACCATCAAAGTAAAGGTTAAAATTGCTGCCATTCCATTGAATCACATCATTCGTGCCTGCCAATACATTACCCGGCAGGGTAGAGGCGGTTGAAAGAGTAAATAATACTGTACCATTATCAAGAACGTGCACTGAACTGATATTGCGATTTGTTAAACTGCCGTTAGTAATAGCTGCCAAATCAAAGGATTCATGGAACTCACCATTATTATATTCGATTAAAGTCTGGTTATCATAACCATTAAGCTGCCGTTCATTACCCCCTCCTTCTGTAGAGAACATAATAGTGTCATGCACTTCAGTACCATCAGTCAGGGAGAAGGCATTGAGATTTTCGGGCAGGTTATCCAGTAAGCCGCCTAATAATCCGTCGTTGGAAGCTAAACCATACTGGCTGCCGTCAAAATATAATTTGAGCGTGTTAACATCCCACTGTTGGGTTCCAGGGTTTCTGCTGACAGAATAAATATCCTCGCCTCTGAAGGTCAAAGCGGACAAGGGATCAAAGGGATTGGAAAGCAACTCACCCAGGGAGCCGAACAGTAAATCGACATTGAGGATAGGCGCGAGAGAAAAATAGAGCGTATCGCCCTTGACTTCCAGACCATCAATTTCAATTAAACGGGTATCGGGATCCAGTAGTGCAGCGACTAGACCGGCTAAGTCGACATTATTTAATGCCTGCAAGGCGTTACCCAGTAATTCATCAGTGAGGCCAATATCTTCACCGCTAAAGAAAATATCCAGCGACGCAAGATCCCAAGTGCCATTGGTTCGGTTAATGGACAGGACTTCTGTACCATTGGCAGTAATCCCACCCCAGATATCCAGTGTTTGCAGGGCATAAGCCAGATCGACGTCAACCAGATTACTCAATGTGAAGTACAGGGTACCATTATTAAAACTGCCGTCGCTGGAGGTGAAGGAAAAATCATCCATATTAAAATCAACGAGCAGATTCTGGAAAATCCCATCGTTCAAAAGACCATCCTGAAGCCCCTGGCTGCTGCCGTCAAAAAATAGTTCAAAGGTATAACGACCATCGCTTCCCTGGGTCGCCAGAATGATATCCTGATTTTCAAAACTGCCAATGCCTGGCAAATTACCGCCAGTAGCAGTGGAGAAGAGGATCTGATTACCAATGACATGCAAACCATCAATACTAAATCCCAGCAGCGAGAGCTGGTTGAGTAAGGTGGTTTCAAAATTGAAATTTTCGCTGCCGTTAAATGCCATTTCATAACCGTCAGCAGATAATTTTAAAATATCTTCATTAAAAAAGACCCCTTCCTGCTCGAGAATTAAAGCCAGGGCATCCTCAGTTGTTCCGCCAGCCAGAATTCCCCCAGGGCCAATTAAAGCGGCTACCAAAGCGGGTAAATCCCCTTCAATCGGGTCAAGTGCGGAAAGCCCATAAAACCCTTCCATTGGCACAACACCGCCTAAAGAAGTAGTCAGATACATGGTATTGCCGGCATTCGGGTTAAAGATGGCGTTATCCGCCACATTGACAACGAACTGAGTGAGTCCCAAATCGACAGGATCGCCATCCCGATCAACGGCGCGAATAGCGGAACTGAAATCAAGTGCCAGCCATTCCTGATTCACTGCATGATCGATTTCTGTAAACAGGGTGAAAAGGTAATCGCCGTCAGCCTCAAGTTCCAGCGTAAAAACAATCGAACCATTAACCAATGCCGACAAGACATTACCATCAAGATCATAGCTGACGGCTTGGCCATTCACGGTCACCACGGGTAGATTACCAAGATCTGCCTGAGCTTTGAATAAGAAAAAGCCCTGATCATCCCCGCCAAAAGCGACAACAGCATCCAGGCTTCCTGAAGCTATGGCAGAGCCAGAGACCAGATTGCTTTCATAAATATTGGCATTTTCGGTATTGGAAGTGAGGACAGGCACATCATCCTGAATGGCAATCACAAACTGATTATCGAGATCGATCACGTCATTGTCATTATCAACCAGCTCTATCACTGCGCCAAGGTTTATCAGTACCTGCTCCAGATCGTTGCCATTGGCAAGCGGATGGTCGATTGCTGCCAACAGATTAAATAGATAATCCCCTGCGCTGTTTAACTCAAAACTAAACATGTCTATTCCGCCAGCGCTGGCAGTTAAAATGCTGCCATTGAGTGTATAACTTAAAGCGATACCGTTCGCTGTCAGGTTATTTGCAGTTAAAACACTGTTAAAATCCGCGCTAAAGCCCCATTGCGCCCCATCATTGCCAGCACTGGCCAGCGCAGATAAAGACCCGCTGAGGCTAAGTGTCTGCCCTCCCTCACTATTGCCAATGGCCAAGGCATCCTCATGCACTGTTCCACTAAATGTAGTACCGCTTAATGAGGGCATCGCGTCTGTGACCTGTAAATGTTCTCCCAAAGAAAGCTGGGCAGTGACCAAATCATTATCACCATCCAGGGCAGCCGCGATAACAAAGAGGCTGTTCACCGCCAAAGTCAGGGCATTGGCTCCTCCACCGTCGGGATGAACCATTGAACGGAGTTGGGTAAAACTGACTAAACCGGCAGAATTAATACTGACAGTAAACACCAATTGGCCATTGGCATTGCCTTCAATAACACCATTATTATTGCTTAAAAGGATTGCCGCGCCTGTCAAGCTGTCAACCAATCCTGAATCGCTGTTATCGCCGCCCTGAATTTCCAGAGAATAACTGAGATCACCGCCATCAGCGCCTAACTCAGAGCTAAAAGCGGCAGCAATAGACGCATTACTTGCTATGCCTAACTGATTTTCATTTACAACCAGCATGGGTGCTTGTAAAGAATCAACTGTAAGGGCTGGAATGTCATCGCGGATACTGATAACAGCCCCTAAATCCAGTTGGGCAGTACTATTGTCGCCATCCAAGTCGCTTAAACTGCCCTGCACACTGACGATGCCGCTGCCAAAATTAATCAGATTCGTGTCATTGCCATCGGCATGGACTACAGGACGTAGCTGTGTAAAAGAGAGCTCGCCATCGCTTGCTAAACTTATGGTAAATACCAGCTCATCACCCAACTGTGTGCGGCCTTCCACCACATTTCCATTTTGGCTGAGTACCACCATTTCCTGGCTTAAGATATCAGTCAGGCCGCTATTGGTATTATCAATCTGCAAATTATAAGCAATCGGCTGGCTGCCATCTGCGCCAATCGCTGCCGTAAATGCAGCCGCCAGCGAAAGGCTGGCCGTGTTGTTTAAAGTGTTTTCATCCACTGCTAAACCACCTAATACGCTGCCATCAACGCTCAGCGCGGGAATACCATCAATCACTTGAATCAATGCACCCACATCCAGGCTGTCAGTGACCGTATCCTGATCGCCGTCCGTTACTGTGGCTACTAAACTGATGATATCTTGGGGAAATAACAAAGCATTCATACCGTTGCCAGAGGCGTGGATCACACCTCGATCCAAATCCAGGACAATGGAACTGGCATCGACACTTAAGGTGAACACCAGTAAACCGCCGGCACGGCCTTCCACATTGCCGCCGGCATTAATACTCAATAAAACAGGCAGGCCGCTTAAACTGTCGATTAAACCCGAATTCGTGCCGGCCAGTTGGAATTGATAATCAGTGCTGCCGCCATCCGGCCCTGCGTCACTGTTGAATACGGTATTTAAAAGAATGGAACTGTTAACGCCCAGGGAGGCTTCGTCGACCAATAAAGCATTTGCCCCCGGATCAATGACAGCTAATTCAGGCCCCGCATCCTGGATGGATACCACGCTGCCTAAATCGATCGCTGCCGTTGCCGGGTCATTATCCCCATCAATGGCAGTGGCCACTACATCGATGATATTGGCCGGGAAGCTGATAGACTCCGCAGGATTGCTGATATCAGGATGCACAATGGCACGCAGTTGGGTGAAGCTGATCAAGCCTGTGGCATCAATGCTGATACTAAACACCAGCCCCCCATTGGCAAATCCCTCAATAACCCCATTGTTATTGCTGAGAAGCACTGCGGCTCCGCTCAGGCTGTCGATAAGCCCTGAATTACTTTCCCTAATTTCCAGCCCATAAGTCACCGAACCGCCATCAGCACCCAAATCCCTGGCAAAGGCTGCGGCCAGCGATACACTGTCGGTAACACCCAATTGGCTTTCAAGAACGGACAGACTGCCGATTTGACCCGCATCAACTGTCAGGACTGGAATATCATCGATGATACTGATAACAGTACCCAGATCGAGTTGGGCAGTACTATTGTCGCCATCCAAGTCGCTTAAACTGCCCTGCACACTGACAATGCCGCTGCCAAAATTAATCAGATTCGTTCCATTGCCATCGACATGGACTACAGGACGTAGCTGTGTAAAAGAGAGCTCGCCATCGCTTGCTAAACTTATGGTAAATACCAGCTCATCACCCAACTGTGTGCGGCCTTCCACCACATTTCCATTTTGGCTGAGTACCACCATTTCCTGGCTTAAGGTATCAGTCAGGCCGCTATTGGTATTATCAATCTGCAAATTATAAGCAATCGGCTGGCTGCCATCTGCGCCAATCGCTGCCGTAAATGCAGCCGCCAGCGAAAGGCTGGCCGTGTTGTTTAAAGTGTTTTCATTGACAGTTAGACTGCCCAATACGCTCCCGTCAACGCTTAAGGCAGGTATGCCGTCAATTATCTGGATCAATGCACCCACATCCACACTGTCAGTGACCGTATCCTGATCGCCGTCCGTTACCGTGGCCACTAAGCTGATGATATCTTCAGGAAATAACAGGGTATTCGTGCCATTGCCAGAGGCGTGGATCACGGCGCGATCCAAATCCAGGACAATGGAACTGGCATCGACACTTAAGGTGAACACCAGTAAACCGCCGGCACGGCCTTCCACATTGCCGCCGGCATTAATACTCAATAAAACAGGCAGGCCGCTTAAACTGTCGATTAAACCCGAATTCGTGCCGGCCAGTTGGAATTGATAATCAGTGCTGCCGCCATCCGGCCCTGCGTCACTGCTAAATAAAGTACTTAAAAGAATGGAGCTATTAACAGCCAGGGAGGCTTCATCGACCAATAAAGCATTTGACCCCGGATCAATGACAACTAATTCAGGCCCGGCATCCTGAATTGAAATTAACGACGAGATATCAAGAAAGGCACTATTTTGATCACCGTCTCCATCCACCGCTGCAGCAACGACGCTTACCAGTCCAGAAGGAAATTGAATTAATTCATTGATGCTGGTTTGATCAGGATGAATAAGTGGACGAAACTGCGTAAATGTAAGTTCCGCATCGCTATCTATAGAGATAATTAACACAAGATTGATACCTGCATATCCCACCACATCTCCGGATGAATTGAGACTAAGTACTACAGGCAAGCCGCTCAAACTATCGTTTAATCCACTTATAGCCGTATTAACCTGTAAATGATAATTAACTGATGAAAGACCGTCTGCTCCTCCCAAAGGGATAAAACTGTCAGCAAGATCAATGCTCAGTGCAACATTTAAAATGCTGTCGCCAGCCAGTAACGGGGCCGGCATATTGTTAGAAAGCAGGACAAAAGGCGTATCATCCGCTATTACGATAGTGAACTGGTTATTCAAGGTCATGCTGTCCCCGTCGCCATCCATTGCCTGAATGAGAAAACCCAGTGGGATGGGTGTGGCTACTGAATGTGATCCTAAATGATCCAGCTGCTGTTGAAGACTGAACTGGTAACTGCCATCTAAATTTAATTCAAAGTTAAAAACAGTACTTCCGTCCGGCTTTGTGGCATTAAGAATGCCATTCACTACCTGATAGTCCAGTGCTTGCCCGCCGGAGCTTAATTCCAAAGTATTGAGTATCGTCGTTAAAACAGGTTCAGGTAAAAAATGAAAACCGCCATCACCGTCTGCCCCGAAGGATATCAGCCCTGACAGTGTACCGCTAATCTCTGCTATCGGATTTGCTGTATCGATATTCGCTCCGGGAAGGCCGTCTTCATGAAGCATAGGCTGCTGGTTATTCGATGGATCCGTTAAAGGCAGATCATCATTGATAGTGATAATAAATGTACCTGGCGGCAAGCTATTATCGCCTATCTGAATAAACTGGCTCAAATCGATTACTATATGATCGGGACCAGGTAGAGGATGATCGATTGAATTGTTTAATTGGAAGTGAAATTCATTATTCGGCAGTATTTCTAGAATAAATATTGTCTCCCCGCCTGCTTGTGCAATGAGCCGTGAGTCCTCAACCCTGTAAGTGATTGGAAGATCATTGGCCGTAAGGGGCATAGTACCCGAGCCTCCAGCCAATGAAAGCACATTATTCTGCATATTAAATACTGCCAGACTCCCTGAAAAACTAGTTTCAGCATTCGGGTTATTCCCGCCTAGAAGCCCTGATTCAGAAAGGGAGAAGCTGACTGAAGGATTAGCATCTTCTTTCGATTCAGCACGCGCTTCAGCAATGTCTTCCAGTAACTCTAATCGGTCAGTTAAATAATACCAGTTAGGGTTGATTCTCTTAAAATCAGCATATTCAATGCTTAGAGTGTCATATCCTGCGCCTACACGCCCATAAGAATAATAGGGGTTATAAATAACAAAGGTGAATCCATCCTGATTATCCAACTCTGGAAACAATAGGTCAGAGGCTCCAGGGGAGGAAAAAAGCGTGAACAAATAGTCAAAGAAATTGACCGCTGATTGAGGGCTATCTCTTTCTGCTACATTGGCGGGTGGATACTTTGGGTTTGGTTCATCAAAAAAACTGCTGTTAACGGGAAATTCGGCATTTGAAAAAAAAAGTGGAAGAACCTTAGCAACTTGAATCTGTATTACACCAAGATGAATGGATATACCTGGATGGTCATTTAACGCAAGTTGACTAAAGATCCTGGAGCTTGTGGCCTTCACCATACAACATCCTTCCAGGAGCAAATCACATCATATATTAACTATAGTTCAGATCGGAAAAATCCGATCTCTTTTTGTGCATTTATTTTTCAGTCAATGGACGAGCAAACGGCGCTTTGCTCATCCTCAGGCCTATTTCAAGCCCGTAACATTTCCACCGCCTTTTTCCATCCATCGAAATCTCTTTTCCGCTGTACAGAATCATCATTAAAATGATAGGTTCTGGCACATTCCCAGCTGCTTTCCAAAGCTTCAAGATTGGAATATAGGGCAGAGCCCAAAGCTGCAAGCATCGCTGCGCCCTGCGCTGTTGATTCGATATCAAGCGGCTTTTGCACAGTCATACGGCACTGATTGGCCAGGAACTGAAGAAGCCAGTCATTGGCTGCCATCCCACCGTCTACACGCAAAATGGATAAATCCGTTCTGCAAGCTTCCTGCATGCAGGCAATGACTTCGCGCGTTAAATAGGCAACGCTTTCCAGTGCAGCCCGGGCAATATGTGCGCGATTGCTAGTACGGGAAAGACCCGTGATCATAGCGCCGGAAGCGGGGATCCAGTACGGTGCACCCAAACCTGTAAATGCTGGAACAAGATAAACTCCCGCATTGTCATTGATCGATCTGGCCAAGGCTTCAGTTTCCGCAGCCGATTGAATGAGCTTCATTTCATCCCTTAGCCATTTAATGGTAGTCCCGGCATGATAAAGGCTTCCTTCCAGGGCATAGGCAATTTGATTGTTAACCTGGTAGGCGATGGTACTTAACAGCTGATTAGCAGATGAAACCGGGTGTTCCCCAGTGTTCATCATCAAAAAGCCTCCTGTACCGTAAGTCGCTTTAACCATCCCTTTTTTAAAGCAGCGCTGTCCTATCAGGGCGGCCTGCTGATCTCCCGCAACACCTGTGATGGGAATTTCAGCGCCAAGCCAGGAGCTGTCGATGCTTCCAAAATGGGCATCACAGGGAAGCACTTCCGGTAACAGTTGAGGATTCACTTTAAATAAGCTAAGCAAATCCCTGTCCCACTGTTTTTCGTGGAGGTTAAATAACAAGGTTCTCGAAGCATTGGTTATATCCGTGACATGCGATTTGCCTCGGGTCAGCCGCCAGATTAAAAAACTGTCTACTGTACCTGCAGCCAGCTCAGCAGAATCCGCCAGGCGGCGTACCTCAGGATTATTTTCAATGAGCCAGTGAATCTTGCTGGCAGAAAAATAGGGATCCGGTAAAAGGCCGGTTTTAGCCTGTATATTCTCTCGCTCGGCTTGCAGTCTATCACAGAAATCCTGGGTTCTTCGGTCTTGCCAGACAATAGCCCGGTGCAGGCATTCCCCGGTTTTTCTGTTCCAAACCAAAACCGTTTCCCGCTGATTGGTTATTCCGCAGGCAAGAATGGATTTTAAATCAATGCCATTAACAACATCCTTCATGGCAGCCAATGTTTTGGACCAAATTTCTTCCGGGCAATGTTCAACCCACCCGGATTCAGGATAATATTGGGTAAGAGGATATTGGCTCGAGGAGACAAGCCTGCCATTACGTTCATAGAGCATGGCTCTTGTACTGCTTGTTCCCTGATCGATTGCAAGTAAGTAGGTCATGCCCTATTCTCTTTTTATTGTTATGGAAATAATTCTATACGCTTTTGACGGAGAGCTGAATACATGGTTAAAGGATACGATGTTGCGGTTATCGGCGGAGGAATTAATGGCTGCGGTATTGCAGCAGATGCAGCCGAACGCGGGCTTTCCGTCATATTACTGGAAAAGGACGATATCGGCTCGAAAACTTCATCGAACAGCAGCAAATTAATCCATGGCGGACTCCGATATCTTGAATACTACGATTTCTCCCTGGTAAAGAAAGCCCTGGACGAACGGCAACTGCTTCTAAGCCTTGCTCCTCATCTTGTTTACCCGACTTCCTTTGTTCTGCCTTATTTACAATCAATGCGCCCTACCTGGTTATTACGTACCGGACTTTTTCTTTATGATAATCTTAGCCGCAAAAACAAATTGCCGAGAAGCCGCTTAATCAAACGAAATAAATCGCCTGACTACTTCAGAGCCCTGAATCCAGAGTTTAGCAAGGGATTTCTGTTCTCCGACTGCACGACGGATGACTCACGTCTGACGCTGGTTAACGCACTATTGGCCAAAGAGTATGGTGCTGCTATTTTACCCAATACGGAGTTGATTGCCGCTGAAACGCATAATAACCAATGGATGCTTCGAACCCGCAATAAAAGCCAGCAGGTAGAAACCGTTAATGCCAAAGTCGTTATTAACGCGGCTGGCCCCTGGGTGGAGCCGCTTAACAATCTTCTTGGAATTGAATCCTATTATAAAATATCGATGGTACAGGGCAGTCATTTTGTTGTTCATAAATTGTATGAAGGGGATCATGCTTATTTATTGCAGAATACTGATAACCGCATTGTGTTTGTGATCCCTTATCATGGCCATACCATGATTGGAACCACCGATGTTCCTTTTTCAGGGGATTTGGATCATGTGGCTATCTCCCCGCTCGAAATCAATTATCTTTTTCAATTAATTCGCGGTTATTTTAAACATCATCTAACACATGGCGATATCATCAATACCTGGAGCGGCGTCAGGCCTCTCTTGTTTAAGCCAGGAGAAAGCCCGCAAGCATTGAGCCGCGATTATCTTTTTCATCTCAATCAATCACCAGCGCCAGTGATTACAATTTACGGCGGAAAAATTACCACCTACCGCCAGCTAGCCTGTGAAGCAATTGATCAGTTGAAACCGGTTTTCCCCAGACTTCAGCCCGCAAGCAGTGCAAAAATAGCCTTACCGGGTGCTGTACTGGATTCCATGTCGTTTAATGAATACCAATTCCATGCGAAAGAAATATATCACTGGCTAAACCCTACGATCCTCAATCGATACCTGCGTTCCTATGGCACAAGAACCGAATTTATTCTTGCAGATTGTAAGAAAATGACTGATCTTGGGGAAAATATTGGTCATGGGTTATACACAAAGGAAATCGATTATCTGATGGGACAGGAATGGGCAAGCTGTGCAGAAGACATTCTATGGCGAAGAACCAAACTCGGACTAGAGCTGTCGGTTCAAGAGAAAGTAAAATTAGAAAATTACTGCCGCCAACACGGTGGATAGCACTACGGAGCACCGGGGCGAAGCTCAACCGAATCCACGCAGCGCCACCCGAATCCCCGCGGCAGCGCCACCCGAATCCCCGCGGCAGCACCATCCGAATCCCCGCGGCAGCACCATCCGAATCCCCGCGGCAGCACCATCCGAATCCCCGCGGCTTGACCGCGGGGCCCAAATGATGCCTATTCAGGGTATCAGTCTTGTGCCTTTTCACCCTCTATTTCTTGGCAACATTGCAACTCAAATTACAGGTTCGGCCACCAGACATGGGCCCCGCGGTCGCAGCCGCGGGGATTCGACGCATTTTTGTAGATACCACAAAGGCGTCCTCTCGTGACCGTCGAACTGCTACTTCACATGAGAAGCTAAAAACCGATCCAGACCATTAGCGAAACTTTGGATTTCTTTAGCGCTTAATTTAGGCGGCCCGCCGGAAATCATCTGCGCACCTCGCAAGACTTCATTTAAGTTCCGCATCGCCAAATGGCTTTTTATATTATTTGCTGTATACATTTCGCCTCTGGGATTCAAGGCAAATCCGCCTTTAGTAATCACTGCATCGGCCAAAGGGATATCGGCTGTGATGACCAAATCGCCAGGGCTCATGTTTTCAACAATATGCCTGTCCGCCATATCAAAACCTGCACCCACCTGATATTTTTTGATATAAGGGGATGCAGGAATCATCAGGCTATGATTCGAAACAATGATCAGTAAATTTTGCGTTCGAATTGCCGCCCGGAACACAATTTCCTTAATCGCCTTCGGGCAGGCATCGCCATCAATCCAGATTTGCATCTATTTTTTAACCCCAATAGGTCGGAGAAGACTGTTCGCATTCTTTTTTATCGTTATTACTGCTTGACTCCGCCGGTGCTTTTGATGTCTGTGGAGATAAAAAGCAGTTCGGGTTTGTTCTTATTTTCACCCCTTGCCGTCCCTCAGAAATAATAAAAGAGCCTAACACCTTTTCTGTATTCAAACATCTGTATTTTCTAAAAATAGTCGTATAGTTTGCATCAACTTTCTTCAGCCTCTCTTTTATGCCATTTTTTTCTGACAATTGTGTCAGGAATTGAGGAGCATGTGTATCCAGTACATCCAGTAGCTTGTCTAAAGAATCGATATTAATCAGTGATTCCTTCAACGGATCTTTATGTCCTGCATTTAATCCGATTACTTCATTAATAAACATTTCAAGGAGGTTAAACTCCGTACCCCGAGCGTCACGCCAGGACTCCTTCAATGTCTTATTAGTATCCAGCATCCCTTTGCTCCATTCTTCTGCCTCACAAAGAACTGCCTTTAATAACAAAAGCAGACACTTCGATAAGCTATAGTCCAGCAAATTCTGTTCAAACAGAGGACGGTAGTGCACAAAGGGGCGTTTTTTATCAATAGCGTTTAAAAGCTCGAAATAGATGACTTCACGATTACATCTAAAATAGTCGCTATGCGCCATTTCCAGAGCATCCTTATCCTTGGGCGTATCGTCTGGATCCAGGATCAGCTCATCGTCTGTGAGGAAATAAGCAATTTTATTGGGAAAACGTGGATTCTTACGGATCACCCTGCCTATCATTTGGGAATGGTTCGCAATGGAACTGCCATTATTTTTTGCATAGATGGCCCAGGCAACATCCTGATCATCATAGCCCGTGCCCAGCATGTCAACGACAATACGAATACCAGGCGTGGTGAGGCTCTTTGCTTTAAAATCCTCAATCCATTCTCTACAGCTATCGACATTTGAGTGGATAGCATAAGCTAATTTCGGCACTGAAAGTGGCTTGCCTGCTTCAGTCAATTTTTGTAATTGTACTTCATTAATCGCATCAGCTAATTCATTTGCCTCCTTAATCGAAGAGGTAAAAATTATTCCCTTGTAAGAAGCTAACGGTTCTTTCATAGGGTGGCGATGAACCCAAATTAATTGCGCCAGTTTCTCATGTTTCCTTAAGTTCTTTTTCATATCCAGCGAAAAAGATAAGCGATCAACGATTAAAGGTGCTGTGGTGCCGACCCGGCGGGAATCAGCCCGATTAAATACATAAAAGGGCTTAAGACTATTATCCGGTGTCGCTGAAAAGCCTATGGAAGGCACGCCACTATTCAATAATTTCGTGGCTTTTCTGGAATAGAGATGATGTTCATCCAATATAACCATCAATGGCGCCCGATGTTTTTCCAGGTCCTTATCTTCAAGCAGTTTTGAATAGCTGGCCAGACAGAAGATTAAGACGCTGGCTTTCTTCTGCAATACTTTATTCTTGTTGAGAAAATTCTTGGAAACAGCGTTCTCCTTGCTGTCTACCGAGATAACATTCTTGCTTTTTATGGGGCAATCATTCCCCATTCGCTTTAAAAACTTTTTAAATTCCTGACGATACTGATCTACTAACTGGACAGTAGGGACTACAATGTGAATCACACCCTGAGGATTTTGACTAATAAGGAACGTAGATAATACAATCCCGACCAGCGTCTTGCCGCCTCCGGGGCTAATTTTCCAAACCCCTTTGGACTCATCACAATTACCCATTGCACGCAATGCATCTGCCTGATAAGGATAGAGATACTCCCGAATTTCTTGTTTCTGTAAGAACTCCTCCATTTTTTCGGCAGGAACACGTTCGTTCAGCTTCGACCCTACCCAGCTCTCTGGTATGACCAGGCTCGAGGATGAGGCCCCTTTCCCATTTTTCTTTTGTTTGCTAATTGTGCGTGATTTTAGCTCAGGCTCTTTGCCCTTAATTTTTTCCTGGATGTCTTCTATTGACTCATCAATGTCCAGGCTATCCCTAAAATCCCCACTCTCTGCCTGCCTATGCAGTTTGTCCACATTTTTTAAACATCGTTTGATTTCTTTTTTCATATGCAAAAGCGCGGCTTTCATAATTTCCGCCTGTTTGCCGCTAACCTTGGGAGGTGGAAAACTATCGACATCAATATCGTAAATGTCCTCTATATAACCACGAGTAAAGGTTCTTGCTGAATTTTTCTGATGCTTGGCACGTAACAAGCTAATTTCTTCTAATTTTGGTAAATGCATAAGACGCTGAGGCAGCCAATCATTGCCGTCCTCAGCATTGATGAGTTCTTCCAAAGCAAAATCAATTACCATCTGAAAATAAAAATCCTGCATGCAATAACCAGAATATCGCTCTGGATATCCGAGGATGAAAACATCCTCAATAGAACGAAGGCTCAGGATCCTGGCCGCTAGCTGAAAATCAAAAACAAACAATTTATAACAGTAATCGGGCTCATGGTGATGTGGACGACGGGATAAGGTTTGCATCCCGCACATCACTGCTTTATTACTATCGCGCGCCGCTGCAAGGGATGCAGTGGTTTCCGCCCAGGAGGAAAGGGAAGAGAATTCAGACTGCGACTGCAACAGGCTAAGATTATCATCAAGATAAATACAGTTCTTGAGTCGCCATTCAAAGGAAACAATGAATGCTGCCAGGCGGCGTGACTGGATATCGTCGGGATGATAATTTCCATGAGTTTCCGACAAAAGGGAATCGATTATCAAAAATTCAATATTCTCATTGTAGTAATATTCGTTTAGTCCCTCATATTCATAATTACCCACTACCAGCAGAAGGCGTTGCTTCTCACCCAGTGCGGATGGGTTAGGGATCATGGCATCATGTAGACGTCCGGCAAACACAAATGTCACTGTCTCATCAGTTGAAGGCAAATCATTTCTATTGCTGGCGAATCGGAAATTTGATTTTCCCATAACCAAATTTTTAATTTGCCTTTGCCTACCCTCTTTTTTTCTGGCTGACTCCAGCGTTTGGAACTGAAATGAATTCTGATAACTTGCACTTTCGGATTTTTTTGCAATAAAGTATGGCAGCTCAACACGCTCATATTTTTTGGAGTATTTTCCACTAAATAAGGCATTTTTTTCATTTGCCTTTTTGGGACGTTTTCTGATGTGCTTATCACCCTCCGTTGCTATTTCACTGAGCTCAGCTTCTTTTTGAGATCTTTTTAATGATTGCTCAACAGGCTCTTTTTCTTTAGGCTCAGGTGTTGGTGGATAGGAGAGAGGTGTGACTTCCAGAAGCATTGGATCGCTATCTGTCACTGAGTCATCCGGTGAACCCGCATCAGCAAACAACGTGTCTACGTTAAGAGCTACTACGTCATCTCCCTGAACGGGCTGGCTTGGCTCTGCTTCCGGACTTTTAAGAACTTCGTTGTCTGGTCTAATTTCTGATGTGAAGGCGGCAAGCGCTGTACGAATGTTAGCATCATCCAAGGTCGCAAGATAATCTAGATAAGGCTGGGAATTGCCGTCTTTGCAGCCTTTAATAATTTTTTCGAGATTAGCCCCCCTCATCCTTAAATATTCTGTATAACCATAGTTCCCGGCTTTTGCAGACAAATATGCCATCCAATCAATATTTGCCCCATGATTCATCCTCAGGAACTCGCCATATTCGTTATAGTAATAAAATGCAGCCATACCAGCCACAATATTAATATCAATGACAGGTTCTTCCATCGCTAAACGATGGGCGTATTCCCAATATCCACCTTTGATTGCACCGCGAATGATTTCACGTTTATCCGCGCCTAAAGCCCTGAAATACTCCGCAAAAGCCTCATGGCCGCCCATTGCAGCGCCACAGGCTATCCTTGATGGACTAGCACCTTCCTCAAACAGTTCTTTGGCATATTCAAAATTCCCACTTTGTGCAACAGAAGAGGCTATTGTATTAATATCTGCCCCTTGCGATTTAAGATATTTGGCATAGTTTAAATGACCGCCTGCTGCAGCGGCTGCGGCAATCACATGGATTTTTGCCCCTCGGCGCCGCAAAAACTCTGCTAGATATAAATGGCCGCTACGTGCCGCTGCAGCCGCCATGTAATCAATATTTGCGCCCGAGGGAACCAGATGCTCAACTTCATTCAAATATCCCCCAACAAGAAATCCTTGAGCACAAAGATTGACACTCATCCCTTTCTGCTGTTGTTCCTTGATTAAGTCGGGTTGTCCATATAATCCTGCATAGAGTAATAGAAAGCCAAGGTCGACAAACTCTTTTTCAAAGAGATAATTTGGATTCTTAAGCTGTCTTCCTTCTAAAGCACCTTGCACAATCCCAGCAAATTTGGCCCCTTTTTTCTGTAACTCCCGGATAGTAGGCCAATCACCCCTTACTGCATACCCCTGAGCAAGACGACTAATGCTGGCGTCATGCATTTGCAAGAAGTTGATATACATTTGATCACCAAATTCACCAGCTCCCTGAGCAATCATATTAATGCTTGCTGAATAGCGTCGTCGTAACTTCTCGGCAAATGCGGTATCGCCTGCCCGGGCCGCCCCCCTTGCAACATAATGTATATTAGCCCCTAACTCCAACAGTAACATAACTGCAGCTTTATTTTTTTCAAATGCTAATCGCTCTGCGGCCGTGAAATCCGTACCTTGTTTCCGAACATCGATACTTATAAAGGGATCTTTTAACAAACGCAGTAATTCATCCTTTTTTCCTTCTTTGGCGAGAGTATAGATTTTATCGAAGTAATTGATGTGCTTTCGGGCTTTTATCCGGCACTCTTCAGCAAAAAAGAAATAGCCGCCTTGCATAGCGGCCTCAACAGCCCACTCCGGATCAGCACCTTCCTCTATTAATGATCTGGCCTCATCCAAAAGCCCGCCTAGCGCTGCTCCCTGGAGGATGTAATTGATATTGACTCCCTCTTGTCTCAGATCCTCGGTGCTATATCCGCCTCTGGCCCTGCCCAGGGCAATCCAGTTAGGATCAGCACCCTGGTCTCGTAAATAATTTGCGAACTGCTCATATCCGTAAGCAGCTGCTGTTGAGGCCATCAAATTGATATCTGCCCCGCCCAAACGCATTTCATCTGCAAAATCAAAATCTTCACCCTGAATTGCACCTATGGCAATTGCATCAATACTTGCACCTAATTGATAATGAATAGACAGCTTCTCTCGGTATTCTTTTATATCCCGCCAGTTCTTTGGACCGCCTTGGGCAAACCCTTGAGCGACGTGACTTACACTCACATTTCTATGTAGTAAATAATTGACCAGGGAGAAGTTACCTTCTCTTGCCGCCCCACGAGCTACCCTGGAGGGGTCGGCTCCCAGATGAAGCAATAAGTTGACGGCATCCAGTTTCCTTTCAATGGTCAGAAACTCCGCAGCCGACATATTGTCTTTGGGCTTGAATACATCAATACTGATATTATTTTCACGAATAAATGCTTTTATATCCTCTTCCTTAAGCTCAATAGCGAGTTCACAAATTTTTTCAAAAAAGTTCATGTTATTACCTGTTAAAACTGCCTGTACTGTTAGAGAAATTGACTAATCAACAAGCCTAAGCTGGATTCTTTAGCGTTATGGATAAAGAATATTTAGAGGAGGAATTTTAACACAAGATGATTTCAAATAACACACATAGATTATTAAATGCAATAGCATAAAACCTTGAGAAGCAAACGCATCAAGGTTCTTAAGATATTATAACAAGGTATATTACAAGCCTTCGTCCTGATTCATTTTTGTGAGAATTTCAGCTACATCAATCGCTTTGGCTTGTTGCAGTAGTTCTGTGAGGGTAGATGCTGGCATGCTTCCAGAATCTGAATAAATGGCAATGCCTTCCTTGATAATCATGAGGTGAGGAATGGAGCGGATTTGAAATGCTTCTGCTATTCCCGGCTCCTCTTCAATATTTATTTTTACAAAATTGATTTCTGGATTTTGTTCAGCAAGCGCTTCGTAAATGCGCCCAAATTCCTTGCAGGGTGCACACCAGGGAGCCCAGAAATCAATTAAAAACAATTCTTTTTGATTAATTAAATCATCTAATTGTTCTTCGTTCACGCTTTTGAGCATGATTCTTCCTTGGTTGTAATTGCTTCCAGAATCCGGGAGAAAATAGTATCGACGCTTCCAAGTCCGGACACTCTGTGAAAAGCGGGGGCCCCAGAACTATCACTGTCAGCCCACTGCTGATAATATTGTACCAGTGGCTCAGTCTGTTGATGATAAACTTCCAGTCTCCGTCTGACCGTTTCCTCCTTATCATCATCACGCTGTAGCAAGACTTCACCCGTTACATCATCCAGGCCTTCGACCTTAGGCGGATTAAAACGAATATGGTAGACACGTCCGGAACCGGGATGAACACGGCGGCCGCTGAGTCGGCTAATAATTTCAGAATCGGGAACTGCAATTTCAATCACATGATCCAGGCGGATACGGGCAGTTTTTAGTGCCTCGGCCTGAGGAATAGTTCGCGGAAAACCATCAAATAAAAATCCCCGGGCGCAATCGGGTTGTTGTAATCGTTCTTTTACCAGGCGAATAATAATTTCGTCAGAGACCAGCTTTCCAGCATCCATAACCGCTTTGGCGCTTTGACCCAGTTCAGTACCAGCGGCAATCGCTGCTCTTAACATATCGCCTGTAGAAATTTGCGGGATATCAAAATATTCAATCAGTCGTACTGCCTGAGTACCCTTTCCAGCACCTGGCCCACCTAATAACATTAAACGCATTCGCGACTCCTACAAAGCAGTTCTTATCTATAAAAATTACGGTGCTATCGACTCAAGGCAATATCCGTCAAACGGCTTTATTATTTTAACTTGCCTGGACAGAAATGTCTAATAAGCACTGCCTAACATAATTGTAGCCTTAATTAGCCCCCGCAAATAATGCAGCAAGCAGGCTATTTATAACCGCTGTAAGATGTGCCGCGGCCGCAGCGGGCCATTTGCGCCTGATAAATCATTGCGCGTGTTTTCACTTTGCGGGCGACCCCAATCAGCCAGGCTTTCTGTAGATAGGTTTTTCGCATATAGCCGCCTACCCCTTCATGGTATGCGAGATACAGATTGTAGGCGTCATCCCTTTGGATGCCTGCCCGGCGATAGGCCTGGTTGGCATACCAGCCTACAAAATCCACTGCATCAGTGAAGTCATCGCGCGCTGCCCATACCCCGCCATCAGATTTTTTGTATTGAGCCCAGGTAGAGCGTAAAGCCTGCGTATAACCATAGGCCGTCGAGGGTCTTTTCCATGGGATGATCCAGAATAATTTGGTCCGTTTAGGAGTAGCCTGCGAGTCGAATTTGGACTCCTGATGAATAATGGCCATCTGAACCGGAACCGGTACCCGCCAGCGCCGTTCTGCGTCCTTTGCATCCAGATACCATTTGGGGTATTGCCGGAAAATACTGCAGATATTATTAACGTCACGTGGAGGCGGTGTACTAATACAGGCCGTGAGTAACAGGAATGGAACGACTAATAGTAAGCGCTTCATATTCATAGACAACTTCATGTTGATTTAAATGTGCGTATTAGTAACAAAATTCCTAATATCCCGCAATATCAATACAAGCAATAACTGTGCTAGAATTTCTGATTTATCATTGAATTCAGTGGCTTCATGAGTGTTCTAGTTTTTGATATCGAAACCATTCCAGATGTTAGTTCTGGCCGTAAATTATATAATCTTCACAATTTAAGCGACGAGGAAACGGCCAAGGCCATGTTTGCATTGCGCCGAGCCAAAACTGGCAATGATTTTCTCCCTCATTACCTGCAAAGGATTGTGGCAATTTCAGCAGTAATCCAGAATGCCAATCAAGTGAAAGTCTGGTCCCTTGGCGATGAGCAATCGGATGAAAAAGAATTAATCACGCGCTTTTTCTCCGGTGTTGACAAATACGCCCCCATTTTAGTCAGCTGGAACGGCTGCGCATTTGACCTCCCGGTATTACACTATCGTGCCCTGCTCCATGGTATTTCCGCGCCCACCTACTGGGAATATGGAGAAAACCAGCAGGCATTTCGCTGGAACAATTATCTTAACCGCTTCCACTATCGCCATCTGGATTTGATGGATGTCCTTGCCGCTTACCAGGCTCGGGCAGTTGCCCCGCTGGATGACATCGCCCATATGCTGGGATTTCCCGGAAAAATGGGGATGAGCGGCTCTAAAGTCTGGGATCAGTATCAGGCGGGACAATTAAAAAGTATTCGTGACTATTGCGAAACCGATGTTTTGAATACCTATTGTGTCTATCTTCGATTTGAGTTAATTCGCGGAAGTTTTACCCAGCAGGATTATGAGAATGCCATTGCAATGCTCAAAAATTATTTATCAGGCGAAACTGAGCGCCTGCATTGCCAGGAATTTTTAAGCCAAATGAACTAAGATTTAATATTGCGTTAAGCCATCTTGAGTTATAGTTCACTGAGAAATAAGCTAGGGACTTTATGACAACACCACAGACTAAGAAAGCACACCAGATTAAGATAAATTCCAATAGTCCCTTTTTTGTCTCTATCTGCAAAGACAAAACCAGTCTGCACTCCTATATTCATCTGGCAACCGTTCAGACGGATGGCATCAAAGTACTTGCTGCCTATGGAAAAAATAAATTACCGCGAGGTGTAAAACCTCAGAGCTCTGATTGCGAAATAATTTTCTCTCAGACTCCAGCCGTCATACTTGATGAACCTATAATGCATAGGGATGAAAACCCCCGAAGAACACAAGTCAGTTATAAGGCTTTCGAAAATAGTTATCAGGCATATTTACTCTATATTAAAAAACTAATCCATTTGTCTGAAGAACAGAAGAAAAAAGGAATTAATCCACGCTATTTGTCAGCTTACGTTCCCATTGTCCCAGACGATAAAGTGGTTCTGGGTAAAGATGAAGTTATTCTGGAGCGGAGATTTTTGACCTACGCGATGCTGAAGGATATACAGCAGGCACTTGATTCCTTTGATAAGCCAATTCCAATGGATTTACAAAAACAATTTAATCCCGGCTATTGTCAATTAAGCCAACGCGACACTTGCCGGACAACAGCCATTGATATGGCGCAAGATGTTGCAATGCTCGACAATCTTGGCAAAGGGGTCTCTGGGCTTTTCTTTCGCAGGCTGCCATTGTCTATGACGATAGTCAATGGAATCATACAGCCTGAACATTTATTTGTACTCCCCCCGCCGCCTAATGCATTTAAAGACATGGAACCAAAAAATTTGCTTATTGCCAAAAGGCTGTATCGCCGGCTGGATGAAATCATTCAAATACAGAAGAAGAACCCCCTCACTCAGCAAAAATTTGAAGCCATCAAAAAGCTATATAAGGAAACAACAGAGAATTATGCCTGTGATCATTCCCAGTTAATGAAACACATTGAAAAATGGCATTCCGATAATCAGGAACTACTCGGTTCGCATCGCAAAGCGCATTGGTTTAGATTTCAAACGGCTAGTACGAAAATGTTTAATGAGATTCTTGCAGAGAATAAATCAACACGACCTAACTGATCAACTGCTCTGGATTGCTTCATCTTGTTCGAAAAGACGGTTATTTCATTACTCAAGTACCTTCTTATAAAGCCAGGCATCCTCAACCCCCGCCTGGTCTTCATAATAACCTTCTTTAACGCCATCACGCAGAAACCCCATTTTTTCATATAAATGGATTGCCCCATAGTTGCTGGGTCTGACTTCCAGGATAAACGTATTAATTAGAGGACTCATCGGCATATCAAGAAGCCGGGATAGCAATTGGGTACCAACTCCCTGATGCTGATAAGATGGGGCAATGCATAAGTTCAAAATATGGCAGACATTAAATGATTGTCGACATATTGAATAGCCAAGAATTATCGGCAGATTGTCTTCCTTTTTCTCAATTACCCGACAATCGTATCCAACCAGTATACAGTCAACCAGGATGCCACGGCTCCAGGGTGCTTTATGTCCCTGTACTTCAATAGCATACACAGCATCAATATCTTCCAGCCTCATGGATCGTATTGAATACTCCATGGCTACCCTTCCTGTAACAATCAATGCTCAAATCAAGAGCATTGATTGGATAACTTTTCTTCAAACTTAGCACAGAATAATAATTAAGCCGAGTCTCTGTGCTATTTTTCAGTTTTTTTCTTTGGCATGTAAAGGTCAGTCACTGTGCCTTCGAAAATTTCAGCAGCCAAAGCAACAGACTCCGATAGAGTGGGATGCGGATGAATGGTTAGCGCAATATCTTCCACATCACATTCCATTTCAATGGCCAGAGACGCTTCAGAAATTAAATCACCCGCGTTAAGACCCACAATCCCCGCACCAAGAATACGTTTGCTGTCTGGGCAAAAAAGCAATTTGGTCATGCCCTCTTCACGTCCCATACTCAAAGCGCGGCCGCTTGCCATCCAAGGGAATACCGCTTTCTCATAACGAATACCTTTCTCTTTGGCCTCTTTTTCAGTCAGGCCGGTCCAGGCAATTTCAGGATCGGTATAGGCAACGCTGGGAATGCAACGGGGATCGAAGTAATGCTTCATGCCAGCAATCACTTCCGCAGCCACACGTCCCTCTGGCATTGCTTTATGTGCAAGCATTGGCTGACCCACTACATCACCAATGGCAAAGATGTGCGGTATGTTGGTGCGCATCTGGTTATCAACCTTAATAAAGCCTCGCTCGTCCACTTTAACGCCAGCAGCTTCCGCATTTATTACCCCGCCATTCGGTTTTCTTCCGACAGACACCAGGATTTGTGCAAATTTCATGGGCTGTTCGGTTGCATGCTCACCATCCATTGTGACATACAAAGCATCCTCTTTTGCTTCTATTCCGGTTACCTTGGTCTTAAGCAGGAATTTCACGCCTTTTTTGCTCATGCGCTTTTGCAGAACATTAACCAAATCAGAGTCAGCGCCAGGGATCAATTGATCCATGAACTCAACGACAGTAACGTTTACGCCCAGAGAAGAATAGACAGTTGCCATTTCAAGGCCAATAATCCCTCCGCCAAGAACAAGCAGATCACCCTTAATATCAGCAAGCTCCAGTGCACCGGTTGAACTGAAAATTCTTGGGTCCTCTGGAATAAATGGTAAATTCACCGACTCACTGCCTACAGCAATGATGGCATTATCAAAATCGATAGTGGTGGTCTGGCCCTCATTTTCTACTGTAATCTGATGAGTGCCTGAAAAACGTCCTACCCCAGTGACCACTTCAACTTTGCGCTGCTTGGCCAGAATTTTTAATCCGCCCGTCAGCTTGCCAATGACTTTATTTTTCCAGGCAACCAATTTGCTGCTGTCAAATTCCGGCTGATTAAAGCTAACGCCCATCTCATTCATTTCATGCGCTTCATCAACGACCTTGGCAATGTGCAGCAGCGCTTTTGAAGGAATACAACCCACATTCAAACAAACACCACCCAAGGTGTTATAACGCTCGATCAGAATAACTTTTTTACCCAGATCCGCTGCCCTGAACGCAGCCGTGTAACCCCCAGGTCCACTGCCTAATACCACCACTTCAGCTTTCATATTTACACTCATTAGACGCCTCTTTTAACGTTGTAGCACATATATTCTATTTAAACCGAACAAAATCGCTTTACAGCAAAATCTTTCGTATGTCAGCCAAAGCTTCTGCAATATAACGGGTAAAACGGGCCGCTTCTGCACCGTCAATCACTCTGTGGTCATACGACAGGGATAGAGGAAGCATTAAACGAGCTTTGAATTCTTTCCCATCCCAAACGGGTTTCATGCTGGAACGCGATAATCCCAGAATAGCGACTTCGGGACTATTCACAATAGGCGTAAAGGCTGTTCCGCCAATACCACCGAGACTGGAAATGGTGAAACAGCCCCCGCTCATATCCGCTGGCATCAATCCTTTGTCACGCGCCTTCGCACTCAATCTCGCCATTTCAGTTGCTATCCCGGCTACACTTAGCTTGTCGACTCCCTGAATAACAGGAACCACCAGGCCGTTAGGGGTTTCAACCGCAATTCCTATATTAAAATACTGTTTATAAATCAGATTTTCACCGCTTTTATCCAGCGATGCATTGAACTGGGGAAACACTTGCAAGGCTTTGCATACAACCTTGGTGACAAAAGCAAGAACTGTAAGCTTGTAGCCAGCTTTATTGGCGGTTTCTGACTCGGATTTACGGAATGCCTCAAGGTCAGTAATGTCTGCTTCGTCAAACTGGGTCACATGTGGAATGCTTACCCATGAGCGGTGGACATTTATCCCGGTTAAACGCTTGATTTTGTTCAGAGGTTTGGTTTCAATTGATCCAAACTTGCTAAAATCGATAGCGGGCGCTTCCGGTAAGGAAAATCCTGATGCAGCAGGCTTCTCGGCAAGACGGCTCTTCACATAATTCTGGACGTCTTCTTTACTAATGCGTCCTTTTCGACCACTGCCCTTTACCAGCTTTAAATCAACACCAAATTCTCTTGCCAATCGCCGAACCGCAGGACCTGCATAGGCCGTAGTATCAGAACCGGCTGCTACTGGCTTTTCTTCAATAACCGGCGCTTTTTTCACTTCCTGTTCAACTGGTTTTGGTTTCTCCGGCACAACAGCGAGATTTTCCGTTTCAGCCTGGACAGGTGTAGAGACTTCATCAGACGATTTCATAGTAAGCACCAGAGATCCCTGGGATACCTTATCACCTATTTTCACTGCAACTTTTTCAACTATTCCCTTTGCCGGAGAAGGAATATCCATTGTCGCCTTATCACCTTCCAGCGTGATTAGGGCCTGGTCTTTTTCAATCAGGTCACCGGCCTGAACCATCACTTCAATCACATCGACATCGGATGCACCGCCGATATCCGGGATGTTAACAGCCAGGAGAGATGTGCCCTGAGGGATGCTTGGTTGTTTCAGTTCGGCTGACTGGTTGACTGATGGAGCTAAAGCAGAGCTTGACTTTTCTTCTTCAGGATTAATGTCTGCCTGTGTTTGTTCCGCTGGCTGATCCAATGCATCCGTTAATAAAATGAGGATATCATCTCCTTCGGAGACCTTATCACCTACATTAACCAGGACTGACTTTATTTTCCCAGCTTTCGGTGAAGGGATTTCCATGCTTGCCTTATCAGACTCTAATGTAATCAGCGGCGTATCCACATCGATTTCATCACCAGGCTTTACCAAAAGTTCGATTACATCAACACTCGCAGCACCTCCGATGTCTGGAACCTTTACTTTAATCTCATCTGACATATTTTTCCTCAGCAAACTGGCCAAACTGTCTCGATGCAGCAGTAATCGCTGCATACTGACGCTAATTAGGATTCCCGCTTGCGCGGGAAGGATTCATTCTACTGCGTTATCGGGTTAGGTTTCTCCTGATTAATCTGATATTTCTTAAAGGCATCAGCTAACACCGACTTGGGCAAACTACCCTCTTTTACCAACGCTTCCAAAGCAGCAATAACAATGAATTTTGCATCGACTTCAAAGAAGTGGCGCAAACGCTCCCGGGTATCACTGCGTCCATAACCATCTGTACCCAATGTAGTGTAAGGAGCTGCGATATAGGGACGAACCTGCTCCGCGTAGAGGCGCATATAATCGGTAGCAGCAATGATCGGCCCCTTGCGGCCAGCCAGAAGCTGGGTAATATATGCTTCACGAGGTTCTTGCTCTGGATGCATTCGGTTATGGTGCTCTACCGCAAGACCATCCCGCCTTAACTCATTGAAGCTGGTGACACTCCAGACTTCTGAACTGACATCATACTCTGATAGCAACCATGAAGCTGCTTTTTCAACCTCACGCAATATTGTACCGCATCCCATTAACTGGACATGCGCTTTGGACTTTTTCTTATTGCTGCCATGGAGCAGGTACATTCCTTTGATAATTCCTTCTTCTACTCCTTCAGGCATGTCAGGTTGTATGTAATTTTCATTCATGACAGTAATGTAATAAAACACATTTTCCTGCCGGGAAAACATGCGCTCAAGCCCATTTCGAATTATAACGGCTACCTCATAGGCATAAGTTGGGTCATAAGACACGCAGTTAGGAATTGTCGAAGCCATAATATGGCTATGACCATCCTGATGCTGCAAGCCCTCACCAGCCAGCGTAGTCCGACCGGCTGTTCCACCTAGCAAAAAGCCGCGAACCTGCATGTCGCCTGCCGCCCAGGCCAAGTCGCCAATGCGCTGGAAGCCGAACATCGAGTAATAAATGTAAAACGGAATCATCGCCAATTTATTGGAGCTATAAGAGGTTCCTGCAGCAATCCAGGAGCAAAATGCGCCGGCTTCATTAATTCCCTCTTCGAGAATCTGGCCATCGCGTGCTTCCCGGTAATACATAACCTGCTCATGATCCACTGGCGTATAGAGTTGCCCTACGGGAGAGTAAATTCCAATTTGCCTGAAGAGCCCTTCCATTCCGAAAGTACGGCATTCATCGGGAACGATTGGGACAATTCGCGGCCCCAGAACCTTATCTTTCAATAGTACAGATAAGATTCTGACAAACGCCATGGTTGTTGAGATTTCACGATCCCCTGTCCCTTTGGTAACGGCAGAGAATGCAGAGAGCTCAGGTACTGGCAAGGCTTCAACAGCAACATTTCGAGCGGGTAAATATCCGCCTAAGGCTTCACGTTGTTTTCGAAGAAACTGGATTTCCGGGCTGTCTTCGGAAGGACGGTAAAATGGGATTTCAGTAATATCTGCATCACTGACCGGAATGCTGAAGCGGTCACGGAAAGCACGAAGCTGTTCAATAGTCATTTTCTTTTGCTGATGCGTAATATTCTGGCCTTCGCCGGCTGCACCCATACCATAACCCTTGATTGTTTTGGCCAGGATCACAGTTGGACTGCCTTTATGCTCTACTGCAGCGGAGTAGGCTGCATACACTTTCTGTGCATCGTGGCCGCCCCGGTTGAGACGCCAGATTTCTTCATCTGACATGTTTTCAACCATTTTCTTTAATTCTGGGTATTGGCCAAAGAAATGCTCTCTGACATAGGCACCGTTATTTGCTTTATAGGCCTGGTAATCTCCATCAACGCATTCTTCCATACGCTTGAGCATGATTCCTGTTTTGTCCCGGGCGAAAAGATTATCCCAGCGCCCGCCCCAAATTACTTTAATGACATTCCAGCCTGCCCCGCGGAAAATACCTTCCAGTTCCTGAATAATTTTACCATTGCCTCGAACTGGCCCGTCCAGTCTTTGCAAATTGCAGTTAACAACGAAAATCAGGTTATCCAGCTTTTCTCTTGCTGCAATCGACAAGGCCCCCAGTGACTCAGGCTCATCCATTTCACCGTCGCCAAGAAAAGCCCAGACCTTGCGTCCTTCTGCTTTTATTAAACCCCGGTTTTCCAGGTATTTCAAAAAGCGGGCCTGATAAATCGCCTGCAAAGGCCCCAGTCCCATAGAAACAGTAGGAAATTGCCAGAAATCGGGCATCAGCCAGGGATGGGGATAAGAGGATAAACCATTAACTTCCACTTCCTGTCTGAAGTTGGCTAATTGCTGTTCTGATAATCGTCCTTCAAGAAAAGCGCGGGCATATATACCAGGAGATGAATGTCCCTGGATATAGATTAAATCGCCGCCATTTTCGCCATTAGGGCCTTTGAAAAAATAATTAAAGCCGGTTTCATACAGGGTGGAGGACGAAGCGTAGGATGCAATATGCCCGCCTAGCTCAGGAGCGTACTTGCCAGCACGAAGCACCATTGCTACGGCGTTCCAACGAATAAGGGCACCAATTCGTTTTCCAAGCCCTTCATCTGGGGGCATTAGATTTTCTTCATGCGGCTTAATGGTATTTCGATAGGGAGTATGTATTTTATTGCCCAATGAAACGCCTTCTGCATTAGCCTTGTTTAACAGTTGCTGCAACAGGAATGCAGCGCGTTCATTTCCGTCATTACTGACCACAGCCTGTAAAGCATCCAGCCATTCACGCGTTTCAATGGGGTCAATATCGGTATTTATTTCATTCGCCATGAATGTTTCCTCATAAATCTAATTGGTTAACAAACTGGGGCAGCCCTCAATTCTTTATGAATTTTTCCGCCACAGGCCTGGATGCAAACCTGGTAATCAGCCTTGCAGCTACAAGTTGTTTTGCGGCATTGTAGTGGATCCCGGTAAGATTTCAACTGACGCGCAATTGTACCTCCACGAATCACCTGCTCACGCTGGTATTGGCGATAGCTAAGCTTGCTGGTTTGATTAGCGTGTGCAGAGCATTGGGTACAGTTATTCCGACAACTATTCTGACATTTTTCGTTTCTGATTTCACAACCCTGAGAGCAATTGACAAAATCAATATTATTTCCCCTGATAACACGATGCTCGGAGCATGCGCTAACGAAGAATAACAAACATCCTGTTAATACATAGACTATCTGTTTCATAGTTAAAACATTTCCTTCATTAAAATGTAATTTGGAAATCCTTTTATAACCAGGCAACCAGTGTAAAAAAGGCAATTAGCACTAAAAAAACAACCAGTGCATGCTCAACCAGTGTTTGGGCATTCGTTAAGCTCACCGCGTCGCCATCATGTAGTTTTGCAGCCAGCGTCCCACCATCACTTAGGAATTGCTCATTTGCTGCAGGGGAACTTAAAAATTGCTCTCTATAGAAAACAAATCCACGCTGAAAATTTCCAACCAGCAAGTAAAGCATGACAGTAATTCTTGCCGTTACCCAATCCAGAATATTAACCAGGGTTTCCGCTGTTTGACGGGTTGGCGCATACTTTTCGGATAAAGTGAGCAGCCTGTAAAGTAAAAGACCCACAGGGCCAACCAGGATGTACCAGAAAATAACGGCGAACAACTCGCTGTTCACTGAATAAAAATAATGCTCGGCAGTCTCGGTATTACCAGACTCCGCAGCGCCTGGATTAACTGGATAGAAAGGATTCTCAGGCCCAAGGCAATAATAAAAAATAAAAAGATGGAGCATGAATCCAATAAAACCAAAAAACCAGCCGCCAATTAACCCCAGGAGGAGCCAAAGCAATAAAACCGGAGGCAGAACAACCAAAGCCAACAATAAATAAGGATTTAATAAAAAACTGTTCTGCGGAACTGCATTAACAATACGCTGATAATAGCTGCCAAACCAGTTAAACCGCTGCTGGGAAATCGAATGAATCAGATATCGCTCACTGAGTAATGAAAGTACGATAATTAACAGTTTCATATTAGTCCTTACGCATCTTGTCGGATAACGCTATTGGCGTTGGGTATTTTAAAACTACTAAATAAGAAGAAACGATAAAGGTTAAAATAGTGGTAGCCTGAATTAAATTGGTCGCTACCTCCGAGATTAATTTGGTACTAAAGGCGATACTGGCTACCAACAACGAGAACTCGCTTGCCTGCCCCAGCCGAAGCCCGACCTCTTTCGCAACCCCTTTCTTTTCCCCCGCTTTGGATAAAAGATAATTGAATAACAAGGGTTTAAAAATTAACATCAGTACTGAGAGAATCAATGCCGGTATAACCACCTGGGATGCAAAACCAAAATTGAAGGTTGCACCGATCGAAAAGAAAAACATGACCAGAAAAAAATCGCGCAAGGGCTTAAGGCTTTCTGCAATGTAGAGGGAAATCGGACTTGATGCAAGGGCCACCCCTGCAACGAATGCGCCGATATCCTCCGAGAGTCCCACTTCCTGTGCCAGAACAGACATCCCCAGACACCAGCCGATTGACAAGAGAAACACATACTCCTGCGTTCTATCAAAGCGAGCCAGTAACTTGACCAGAACATAACGCTCTACTGCAAAGGCAAATAATGTCAGTGCAGGCAAGGCAACCCCTACCAAAACCAGATCATTGAGAGAATATCCCCCTCCCTGCTGGGCACCATTAATCAGGATAAGTACGATGATTGCAATAACGTCCTGCATCAATAGAATGCTAATCATCACCTCACCCGTGTGCTGGTGGTGAAGAATGGTGGTGGGCAACAGTTTCAACCCGATGATCGTACTGGAGAACATCATGGCGGCCCCCAAAACTGCAGACTCCATATGGCTTAATCCAAACCATAGACCAATCAGATAGGAAACCAGTGCAAACAGAACAGAGCTAATTAGTGCAATCCAGGTTATCTTTTTAAGCATATGAACGAGATTCTGGGGTTGAAGATGAAGGCCCAGCAAAAAAAGGAGGAATACAATACCCATGTCCCCAACCTGCTGAACTGTACTGACATCCCCTACCAGTTTTAAGCCCCAGGGACCAAACACTGCCCCAAGCAGAATATAGGCAACCAAAAGGGATTGTTTGGTGTATAACACCAGGGTCGAGAAGACGGCAGCTCCTGCAAAAATAAGGAAAATTGTATAAAAAACTGCACCATCATGCATAAACACTAGCCTCGAACATGCAAACCATTTTGGGAAAATATCGATTATTACGCGATTCCGGATTAAATCACAATATCACTGTATTGCGCGCGCTAAGAATAACACAGTTTAAATATCTATTGAAAGCAAGCCATTATCCGGGAATTTTAATGATAGCCCTCCTGCGTCGATTTACCACGAAATATATGATAAGCGTACGCTGTGTAGGCTATAAGTATTGGCAGCATAATTACCACACCAACCAGGATAAATAGCAAGGTAGAGGCAGGCGCCGCTGCTTCCCATATTGTCAGCTGATGCGGAATCAGATAAGGATACACGCTAATTCCGATTCCAGCATAGGCGCATAAGAAAATTACCACACTGTATATGAAAGGCCGCAGCTCCTGCTTTAAAGACAGGCTGCGCCAGGTCAGAAATATCATAAATGCCGTAACAGCTGGCAGAGGCATTAATAAGAAAAAGTTCGGGAAACTATACCATCGGGCAAAAATCTCGGCGCTATGCAAAGGAGTCCAGATGCTGACAATAATCAGGAAAAAACTGACCATTATTAAAAAACCTTTGGCAAAATGGATCATCTTTCTTTGCAAATGCCCTTCGCTTTTGATGATTAACCAGCTGGCCCCGAGCAAACCATAGCCACAGATTAA
This sequence comes from Legionella birminghamensis, assembly GCF_900452515.1. Classification (NCBI taxonomy): domain Bacteria; kingdom Pseudomonadati; phylum Pseudomonadota; class Gammaproteobacteria; order Legionellales; family Legionellaceae; genus Legionella; species Legionella birminghamensis. The sequence continues at coordinate 1,375,324 of NZ_UGNW01000001.1, read as the reverse complement.
GGCAATGCCTGTCAGCAAGGTAAAAGGTGTCAACCAATCCGAACTACTGATGGTCATGGCCGACTCATTGATGGGAAAACCCTGTACGAAACTTCCTAAAACAATACCCTGAAAAAATGCAGCAGAAATCGAGCTGATGGTAAACAGCCAGTTCCACACTGGTTTTGACTTATCCGCCTTGAACCTGAATTCAAAACTGACGCCGCGGAATATTAATGCCAATAACATAAGCATTAACGGCATATACAGAATGGGCAGCAGAAGCCCATAAACCACTGGAAAAGCGCCATAAAGCACTGCTCCCCCAAAAACCAGCCAGGTTTCATTACCGTCCCAGACCGGGGCGACAGAGTTCATCATTTTATCGCGCTCAGCTTCACTCTGGGTAAATGGGAACAGAATCCCAATTCCCAAGTCAAAGCCATCCAGAATGACATACATGATGATGATAAATCCCAGAATTACCGCAAATAGAAAAGCTAGCATTATTCGTCTTCCCCTGGTTTGTCGGTCATATATTGGAAGGAGTGATGTTCAGACTTATCCGCATCAAGCGCATGAGGCCCAATCTTGATCGTCTTTATCAAATAGGTCATGTAAAAACCAAAAACAACAACATAGGCTAGAATCAGCAGGCATAAGGATATTACGACCTCCTCTACGCCAATCGCAGAAACAGCATCCCGTGTTCTCAATAGATTGTAAACCACCCAGGGCTGGCGGCCAATTTCCGCTGTCAGCCATCCGCTAATACTTGCGACAAACCCCAGGGGCGTTACCAGCAGACACCAGCGATGAAACCAGGAGGTATTATACAGTTTTCCCCTCAGGCGCAAATAAAGCCCCGCCAATGCAGTCAGCAACATTAACAAGCCTATACCAACCATAACCCTGAAAGTGAAAAAAACAGGCGCTACTCGGGGCTGCTCATCAGGTGCCACTGATTTAAGCCCCAGCATTTCACCATCCCAGCTATGGGTGTTTATTAAGCTGGCGACACCTGGAATTTCAAGCGCATAGAGGTTTTTCTGTTCTTTTTGTGAGGGCCAGGCAAATAATACCAGTGGAGCTGACTTCTGGGTCTCCCATACGCCTTCCATCGCCGCGGTTTTCAAGGGCTGATATTTATGAACATCCAGACCGACCACATCGCCCAGGAAAATCTGCAGAGGAACAACTATTAAAGCTGCCCACATGACAAATGACAAACAAGTAGTGGCAATTGCGTCATGAATGCCTTTGATTAAGAAATAACTCGCAACACCGGCCACCACAAAACAGGTGGTGGTATACGATGCCAGAAGCATATGCAGCATTCGCGGAATAAACGAAGGGTTAAATACAACTTCCCACCAACTGGATACAACATACTTACCCGCTATCAATTCGTAACCGGAAGGCGTTTGCATCCAGGAATTGGCTGACATAATCCAGAACGCTGAAATGGTAGTGCCAATCGCCACCAGCAAGGTTGCCGTGAAATGAAGACTGGGCGGCACCCGGTTCCAGCCAAACAACATCACCCCTAAAAAGCCTGCTTCCAGAAAAAAAGCCGTAAGTGTCTCATAGGCGAATAGCGCACCCAGGACATTCCCAAATTGGGCGATGAAAGGCCCAAAATTAGTGCCAATCTGGTAGGCAAGGACAATGCCGGAAACAACCCCCATCCCAAATGTCAATGCAAAAATTTTAGTCCAGAATCGGCAGATCTGAAGGTAGATTGGATTTTGAGTTCTCAGCCACAAGGCCTCCATTATCACCAGGAAGAATGCCAATCCCAAATTCAAGGTAGGGAAAAGGATGTGAAAACCGATACTAAATCCGAATTGTATTCTCGATAAGAGCTCGACCATTAGCTTCTCCAGGGGAAGTGAGAACAAACTAATTTAAGACAGGAACAGAAAAGTCCTACCATTATAGCGCTTAAATCTTCCTGGGCTCAAATGTTAATTCAAAAATTCAATAAGTGATAAGCTGAGCCGTTAATAGACAATTCCTGCACATCCTGATAATATTTTATTTTTTTCTTAACAGTCAGCCTCAACTTAGGCTAAAATATTCTGCTGTAATAGTTTTAGAGAGATTTTGTCTGTCTAATTATTTCAGGGAGCATAACATTTAATGGCCTACGGCAACGAGCACTTACCGACTAGGGACAAACAATCTCTTTCATTTCTAAAACCCTGGATAGTTTGGGGGCTTGGCTGTCTTTTCTATTTTTACGAATGGGTATTACAGGTTTCGCCAGGCGTGATGAGCAATGAACTCATGCGCGATTTTGCTGTAACCAGCCAGACACTGGGGATTATGTCTGGTGTTTATTTTTACTCCTATGCCTTCATGCAATTGCCAGGCGGTGTATTAATGGATTATTTCGGCCCGCAACGTCTGTTAACCATTGCAACACTTATCTGCGCTCTCAGTACTATAGCTTTTGGCATGACTGAAAATTTCTTCGCCGCCTGTTTTGCCCGCCTGATGATTGGTTTTGGCTCCGCATTTGCAGCAGTTGGTGCAATGAAGTTGGCAGCAAACTGGTTCCCCGCCTCGCGCTTTGCGCTTTTGACAGGCATGATGGTTACCATTGGCATGTTAGGGGCAATTGGGGGGGAAACACCCCTGGCTTTATTTATTGACTATGCAGGCTGGCGCGACAGCATGACCATTCTGGGTTGTATAGGGATTTTGCTGGCAATTTTGATTCTGCTTATTGCTAAAGACTCCCCTACGGAACCGACTCACCACGAGCATCACGGGGATGAAGAACCACTAATTTCCAGCCTCCTCACCATTGTTAGAAACAGACAACTCTGGCTTGTAGCGCTTTATGGCGGCCTGATGTATATGGCTACTCCAGTCTTTTGCGGATTATGGGGCGTCCCCTATCTTATGTTCAAAATGAACATAAGCAAACCAGTCGCCGCCAATTTCGTCTCGCTTGTTTTCGTCGGCTGGGCAATTGCCAGCCCCTTATGGGGTATTTTTTCAAACCGCATTGGCAGAAGAAAACCTTCTTTATACATTGGCAGTATTGGAGCTCTAATTACCTCGCTGCTTTTTTTATATGCCCCCCTGGACTCAAAACTTGCCATTCAATTCCTGCTATTTTTATTCGGCGTATTTTCCTCAGGGTTTCTGCCGGCATTCGCAGTCGCCAAAGAAATTTGCAGCCGCCGCTATGTGGCAACCAGCTTAAGTTTCATGAACATGATGAACATGGTTGGCATTGCTATCGCACAACCCTTGATCGGTTTTATCCTTGATCAGTTGTGGCAAGGCGAAATCGTTGATAAAGTGCGCGTCTATCCCCTGGAAGCCTATCATATTGCATTGGGTATTTTACCCATGGGTATACTGATTTCCCTGCTTATATTGCCCAGGATTAAAGAAACTTATTGTAATAATATTCAATAAAACGAGTTAAGAAGTCTATTGAATCAGAAGTAGAAGAAGCTTATGTCTAAAAAATTATATATTAAAACCAATGGCTGCCAGATGAATGAATATGATTCTTCAAAAATGGCAGAAGTCTTGTTGCAATCACACGGTTTGCAAAAAACCGAACAGGTCGAGGAAGCAGATGTTATATTGTTGAATACCTGCTCAATCCGGGAAAAAGCCCAGGAAAAAGTGTTCTCCCAACTCGGTCAATGGCGTGAATTCAAAGCGCAGAATCCTGAAGTGATTATTGGCGTCGGAGGCTGTGTCGCCAGCCAGGAAGGTGCCGATATTATAAAACGTGCGCCTTTTGTCGATCTAGTATTCGGCCCGCAAACCCTCCATCGCCTTCCAGATTTAATTGAGGAGCGCCTCAAATCCAAAAAGCCTGTGGTTGATATCAGTTTTCCTGAAATTGAAAAATTTGATCACTTGCCGGCACCGCGTGCTGAAGGCCCCGTAGCCTTCGTGTCCATTATGGAAGGATGCAGCAAGTACTGCAGCTATTGCGTTGTTCCTTATACACGCGGCGAAGAAATCAGCCGCCCCTTTGATGACGTGCTGGTGGAGTGTTATCAATTAGCAGCTCAAGGAGTGCGAGAAATTAATCTTCTCGGTCAAAACGTTAATGATTACCGCGGTAAAATGAATTCCGGGGAAATAGCGGATCTGGCTCTCCTGATTCATTACTTGTCAGCTATCGAGGGGATTGGCCGCATTCGCTTTACCACCTCTCACCCCCTGGCATTTTCTGATAATTTAATCAATGCCTATGCAGAAGTGCCAGAACTTGCCAATCATTTGCATTTGCCAGTGCAAAGCGGTTCCGATCGGATCCTGGCGATGATGAAACGCGGGTATACAGCACTTGAGTTTAAATCCAAGATTAGAAAGCTTCGTAAAATCAGACCCGATATTCGTTTGTCAACCGATATAATTGTGGGTTTTCCTGGTGAAACTGACAAAGACTTCCAGGATACTATGGACTTAGTCCATGAAATGGGATTCGACACCTCTTTTAGCTTCATTTATAGCCCAAGACCAGGAACTCCTGCAGCGAATCTACCTGACGACACGCCAATGGAAGTTAAAAAGCAGCGCTTACAAATTTTGCAAAACCGTCTGCTGACCAATGCTGCCCGCTATAGCCAGTCAATGATCGGAAGCTGCCAAAGAATATTGGTCACGGGCTCCTCCAAGAAAAACAAAGAACAGCTGGCGGGACGAACAGAGTGTAATCGCGTCGTCAATTTTGATGGTTCTTCTTCCTTAATTGGCCAATTTGTCACGGTTAATATTAGTGAAGCATTACCGAACTCCCTGCGTGGCCGCTTGGTGAACGATGAGGCACTGGCACTTAATGACTGAAAATAGTATGGCGTTAATTGTTCCCCGTGAGCTTCACGGGGAACGCGTTGATGTGGTTCTGGCTCGTATGTTACCTGACTATTCACGCTCACAGCTTAGCCAATGGTTGAAACAGGGAAAAATTACTGTTGACAATAAAATAATCAAGCCTAAAGAAAAGGTAGCCCATGGAAGCCAGATCCTGTTACAGCTTGATCAATTGGCCGAGAAGAAGACCGGTGAAGCGGAAGCAGAAGACATCCCCTTAAATATTGTCTATGAAGATGAGTTTCTAATAGTTATCAATAAACCGGCAGGGCTTGTTGTTCACCCAGGGGCAGGAAACTGGAAGCATACGCTGGTAAACGCCCTTTTACATCATCTCCCGCAATTATCCGCCTTACCGCGCGCCGGGCTGATCCACCGCCTTGATAAAGATACAACCGGGTTATTAGTGATCGCTAAAACTCTGACAGTTCATACACAGCTCGTGAGAATGATGCAGGATCGTGAAATCCATCGTCATTATCTTGCCTTGGTCCAGGGGCACTTAATCTCTGGCGGCGAAATCGATACCGGGTTTGGAAGACATCCAGTCAATCGACTTAAAATGGCAGTTTGCGCGCAGGGACGTCAGGCAGTCACCCATTATTCATTGAAAAAACAATATCAGTATTTTACATTGCTCAACGTTCAATTACTGACTGGGCGCACTCACCAGATCCGTGTGCATATGGCTCATATCAAACACCCGGTTGTGGGCGATCAACTCTATGGCAGCCGTACCCGCGTTCCAGCAGAGGCAGACGAATCGTTAATCACTTTGCTCCAGCAGTTTAAACGACAGGCTCTTCATGCATATAGTCTAAGTTTTGAGCATCCTCAAACCGGGGAAATGATAAGCGTTACTGCTCCCCTGCCCGATGATTTTACTAGTTTGTTAGCCGCCCTGGATAAATATAAGGAAAATAGATGACTTATTTGCAAGCGAACTGGAATGCGCCCACCAACGTAAAAGCAGTAACAACAACCCGGATAGAGGGATTTAGCCAGCCCCCTTACGATAAAAACAATTTAGGGCTGCATGTCGGCGATAATGCCGGGCACGTTCAGGCTAACCGGGAGCGATTGATTACTTCATTGCAGCTGCCGCGTGAACCTGAATGGCTGGATCAAACCCATAGCACCGATTGTATAATAGTCGAGCAGGATAATAATCGCCAGGCCGATGCAGCAATTACCCGTTCCAATCAGCACGTCCTGGCTATCATGACAGCGGACTGCCTGCCAATCGTCCTATCCAACCGTCAAGGCAGTGAAGTTGCCGCTATTCATGCCGGCTGGCGTGGTTTAGCCAATGGCATTATTGAGAAAACTCTGAATAAAATGAACAGCCAACCCCAGGATCTGATTGCCTGGGTAGGTCCGGCTATCTGCCAGTCTTGTTATCAGACGGGTGCTGAAGTCTATGACTATTTTCTTACTCACTATCCTTTCGTTGCTGATTGTTTCTTCCCTGATGAGTCTAAATGGCGGGCAAACTTATCATTAATCGCTGAAAAAGTGCTTATTCACCAGAAAGTTGCCCAAATAACGCAGTCTAATATCTGCACATTTGAGCAAAAAAATGAATTTTATTCCTATCGTCGTGCATCGCAAACAGGTAGAATGGCTACTTTAGTATGGTTTATTTAGTATCAGATTTTAATAACAGGAAAAAAATTATGTTTCGTCATTTGCGTTTACTGGGGAGCGGTATTTTACTGGTCCTGATGTCCTCTTCGACCCTGGCAGCTGAACAGGAAGCACCGATGCCCTCTTTGGCCCCGGTACTTAAAAATGCAATGCCTGCAATTGTGAATGTTGCGGTTCAGGGATTTCTTCCGCCGGCAGGTCCAACTGAAGACGAGGAAGATGAAGATAATAATCAGGAAAGCCCGCAGGCAACACCACCCAAACCTAAAAAATTTCAAAGCATTGGTTCCGGGGTTATCGTTGATCCAGAGCATGGTATTATTATCACCAACGATCATGTTGTCCGTAATGCCAACCTGATCACAATTACTTTAAATGATGGTAGACGCCTGAAAGCCAAGCTGATTGGCGGCGATGCGGATACTGATTTAGCGGTTTTAAAAATCGATGCAAAAAATCTGAAAACCCTGCCCATTGGCGACTCGGATAAAGTCGAAGTTGGTGATTTCGTGGTTGCAATTGGTAACCCTTTCGGCTTAAACAGCTTCGGGAACAGCCAGACTGCAACCTTTGGTATTGTCAGCGCCATGAAACGAAGCGATCTGAACATCGAAGGTATTGAGAACTTCATTCAAACTGACGCAGCCATTAACCCCGGTAATTCTGGTGGTGCGCTGGTCAATGCAAAGGGCGAATTAATTGGTATTAACACCGCCATTCTTTCCCCCTACGGCGGCAACGTTGGTATTGGTTTTGCCATTCCTGTGAACATGGCCAAAGATGTAGTCCAGCAAATTATGCAGTTTGGTTCTATCCACCGCGGCTTAATGGGAATATTCGTACAACATCTGACACCAGAATTGGCACAAGCTATGGGGTATTCCGAAGATTTTCAGGGCGCATTAGTCGCACAGGTGAATGAGGACTCCCCCGCTGAAAAAGCAGGCCTCAAACCCGGTGATGTTATTACTCAAATTAATAACACCAAAATCACCCAGGCGACCCAGGTTAAAACGACTATCAGCCTGCTGCGTGTGGGAAGCGAAGCGAAAATGACAGTACGCCGTGACGGTAAGGAAATGACACTTACAGCGGTTGTGACTGATATCAAAAAGCATGAGCAAAAACTGCAAGCCAATAATCCATTCCTTTATGGACTTGCACTGCGCAATTATGAACAGGATTCCCCTCTCCACGGTAATGTAGTCGGTGTCCAGGTCACAGGCGCGTCTGAAAACAGTGCAGGATGGCGAGCTGGACTACGTCCCGGGGATATTATTATAAGTGCAAATAAACAGCCTACCCCGAATGTAAAAGCCCTGCAAAACCTTGCGATGCAGAAAAAACAACAACTTCTGGTACAAGTTCTGCGCGGCCCAGGGGCATTGTATATTCTGGTTATCTAGAGCTTGTTCTTTAACCGGGCTATTCACAAATGTTCCCCCTCCGAATCCCCGCGGCATCGACCGCGGGGCTCATGGTGGGTTCCAAAATGAGCTTAGAAAAATCTACAAGCCTTTCGGAGTAAGATTGGATAAACTGCTCAGTAAATTATTGCTCTGAATAAGATTCATTGGACCCCGCGGTCGAAGCCGCGGGGATTCGGATAGCTCCGTGGCGGAGCTTCGGATCGGAAAACCTATGTTAGACAACAAAGCTTGTTCTTAAGAAGCACCACCAAAAGTGAATTCCTAAAAAATTTATTTTATATCTTGACAGGGAAGCCAATCCGCGACAAAATGGCGACCTCTGTGGCTATGTAGCTCAGCCGGTTAGAGCGCGGCACTCATAATGCTGAGGTCGGTGGTTCGAGTCCACCCATAGCCACCACATCTTCCTACACCTCATTAAATTGATACGCAATAATCAACGCTATTATTCTTTTTTATTATAACAAAGCAAAAGCATTGGAATACTCTCAAAGCGCCTGTTTTAAAAGGTATTTACGCATAATTAATAAAAACTCTATTGTCTCACTTCTTTTTTCGCTATGATGTGGGGCAACATGGATTTAATGGTTGTTGAATGCGAACAGGTGCGTTACTTATTTCTTTATTGTTTCTAACATTCACTGCTTTTGCCGCAGACGTTGGACTTAAAACAATAACTATCGATGGAGAAAAAGCCTATGTGCTTGAGGCTGGCGCCTTTCCTAAAGAAAGCAGCGCATTACAGCTTAAGCTTAAATTGTCTGCCCTTTTTAAACAGCCGCTAACTATTGATTATCAGAAAGATCGAAAGCTATATGTAGTCAAAATGGGCCCTCTTAAAAACCTGGAACAGGCCCAGGAACTTCAAAAATTATTAGGCAAGGACTCCTCGTCCTCCAGTACCGCTCAAACTTCTTCTACTTCGACACAAGGCGCAGTCAACTCGACAAAGAAATTATGGAATTTACGCGGTGCTGATATCAGGGCAGTTATTGCTGAGGTATCACGGGTGACTGGAAAAAACTTCATTATTGACCCACGAGTACAGGGCAAAATATCGATTGTATCGAGTACGCCGATGTCCGATAAGGAACTTTATCAGGTGTTCCTCTCCATGCTGCAGATTTCAGGCTATGCGGCCATTCCCTCTGGCGATGTAATTAAAATTATTCCTAATATTGATGCGAAAACAGTCTCATCAGACTACGAATATGATTTAAGAAACCCTCCCCGCGGGGATGATATGCTGGTGGAAGTGATTCCGGTAAAATATGTACCCTCCGAACAGCTTGTCCCGGTATTGCGTCCGCTTATGCCGCAATGGAGCAGTGTTTCCGCCTACGCCCCGTCAAATATGCTGATTCTTTCAGGCCGCGCCAGCAACATCAGGAAATTGGCGGCAATTATCAAACAGGTCGACAGTTCGTCTACGAATGGTATTGATATGGTGCCCCTGCATTATGCCCTGGCCATGGATGTCGTTGCCACATTAAAAGACCTGATGAAAACACAGCCTGGCTCCACAGCTCATTCACAAACCATGCTCGCAGCTGATGATCGAAGCAATGCCATTTTAATCAGCGGCAATAAAACGGAGCGGATTCGTCTTCGCCTTTTAATTTCCCAATTGGACAGACAGCATCCCAATGGGAGCAATAGCAATACCCAGGTGATTTATTTGAATTATCTGCGTGCCGAGGATTTGGTTCCTATTCTGGCAGGTATAGCCCAGGCTAATTTCAGCGGTAATGTGGGAACAACGATAGGCACCATTACCCGTCCTGAACTTGATAGCACTAATCCGGCATCCAATCTTGTTTCAAATAATAGTTCCACTAACAATCTTACAAATAGCAGTAGCGGAAATAATTCTTTAGGCCAGGGTGGGCAATCGGGGAATGCTGCTGCAACGCCCAACACTTCAGGCAGTACGACTCAAAATGAGGGTACGACCAAACCCACTGTTCAGATTATTGCTGAGCCTAACACTAACTCCATTATTGTTAATGCACCCGCCAGCCTTATCCGCATTCTAAAATCAGTCATTACCCAACTGGATATCAAACCAGCCCAGCTGCTAATTGAAGCGCTGGTTGCCGAAGTTGATGAAAGCGATATTAATAGCCTGGGGATTGAATGGGGTTCGGACCGTCAAACAGGCAACCCTGCCAGCTTTAGTCCCGGTTTTGCCATTATCAATAGCAAAACCAGTATTGATGATTTTCAGGCACAGATCTATGCATTAGCTAGGGAAAGAAAAGCAAATATTTTGTCTACCCCTTCTGTTGTTGTCCTTGATAACAGACAAGCGAAAATTCTGGTCGGGAAACAGGTATCAGTCGCCTCAACAACCTATCCCAACAATGCTGGGGGCACCACCACAGCCAGCCCCTATGTGACCTTTGATCGAGTCAATGTAGCCTTGCATTTATATGTGCGCCCACAGATAACGCGAGGTCAGGGAATTCAATTGCAGATCGATCAAGGGAATGACACTCTGGATCCATCTACAACACTAAATACTGATAATCCAACCTTTAAAATCAGTAGTATTGTGACCTCTGTTCATGTGGAAAGCGGCGATATTGTTGTATTGGGAGGGCTTACCCAAGATAGTCTGGCAAACGACGACAACAAGCTGCCCATCATTGGTGACATACCCGGCCTAGGCAGACTTTTCCAGCATAATATACGTAATCGTGAAAAACGCGTGTTAATGGTCTTTATTCGTCCTATAATTTTAAGAAATCCAAGAGATTCATTCTCGGTAACTGGCGGTAAATATAATGATTTGAGACAGTATCAGCTTGATTCCTTACGCCAGCAGGAAAGCTTCCACCAAAGTGATGATGAGATTGTTTTACCTGCATTGAGCGGGGCTGAATTGCCTAAACCATTCAACCGTGCAATAAAACAGGTAGTGATTACTCCAATGACGACTAAATAACGATGGAAACTCAGGATAAACCCAGGCAGATCCCTTATGGATTCGCTAAAAATAATGGCATGATTGCATCCTCACCGCGTGAAGATGGGGTTGCCCTGGTTTATCATCTCCCCCAACCATCTTTTACTGCCCTGGCTGAATTGCAGCGTTCCCTCCAGTGCCGTCTTGAGCTGAAAGAAGTTTCTGAAGTGGAGTTTCAGCAGCATCTGGCTCATCACTATGAATCGCGGTCCTCAGTACTCGATGCCGCCGAAGGTATGGAAGACGATATGGACTTATCGCTTTTGGCAGACCAACTGCCAACCAGTGAAGACTTATTAGATAATCAGGATGATGCGCCTGTGATTCGCTTAATCAATGCCTTATTTACACAGGCTATTAAGCATAAGGCATCTGATATACACATCGAAACCTATGAAAGCCGCGTATTGGTGCGTAACCGGATTGATGGTGTGCTGCACGAAGTCCTTGAAATTCAACGTGCAATTGCCCCACTGGTGATATCGAGGGTCAAGGTAATGGCCAAACTTGATATTGCTGAAAAGCGTATTCCCCAGGATGGCCGTATTGCATTGCGTATAGGCGGACACAATATTGACGTGCGTGTTTCTACCCTGCCATCCAATCATGGCGAACGCATTGTGCTCCGTATTCTCGATAAGCAGGCAGCCCAGCTGGATCTGAGCTTATTGGGAATGCCTGATTATATTTTGAAGATCATGCGCGACATGATTTCGCAGCCGCATGGCATTATTCTAGTAACCGGTCCTACAGGTTCAGGTAAAACGACTAGCCTCTATGCCATGCTCACCGAATTAAATGAAGTGAGCCGCAATATTCTTACCATTGAAGATCCCATTGAGTATGATTTACCCGGTATCGGCCAAACTCAGGTCAATACCAAGGTGCAGATGACTTTTGCCAAGGGTTTACGCGCTATTCTGCGCCAGGATCCTGATGTGGTAATGATTGGGGAAATCCGCGACCTGGAAACGGCCGACATTGCGGTTCAAGCCAGTCTAACCGGACACTTGGTGCTTTCGACCTTGCATACTAACAGCGCCCTTGGCGCATTAACCCGTCTGAATGACATGGGGGTTGAATCCTTTCTGCTATCATCCAGCCTTGTCGGTTTAATTGCCCAACGCCTAGTCAGGAGGCTATGCGCCTATTGTAAGGCCCCTCATTCTTTAAGGCCTGACGAGATAGAACTGATGAATCTCAATCCTGGCACGGATATCTCAAAAGTATCTGAACCCAAAGGCTGTGAAGAATGTAATTTCCTGGGTTATCGCGGACGAAGCGGGATCTATGAACTGATACCCATGGATGAAACTTTGCGCGGCATGATTCACCGAAATGACAGTCTGCAAGTGATTGAGAAATATCTAAGGCCTGCAATTCCCACCATACGTCAGGATGGATTCAAACGTGTCCTCGCTGGCGATACCTCAATTGCAGAAATACTAAGAGTAACGAGTCAGCATTAAGCATCAACCCTGGATTGCTCAGCGAGTATAACCTTGGGTACTGCGAACAAGTCGCATCAAGTAGACGCCCTAACTAAGTTGACTCCCCGCGGCTGCCGCGGGGAGTCGACTGTATAGATGTGATACCTATGCACTATAAGGGTGGTTTTCCTATCACAGACATAAAAATCGTTTCTTCAATGGGTGTTAAACTTGCTGTCATTTCGCCGACCGAGATCCCATCCAAAACGGGCGGCGTACTTTTACATCGCGCCTCTTTCTGCAAGGCGGAACCACTCTCTGCCTGTTTGAGCGATTGAGGCCGTCTTGGGCTTTCTTCACCCGGCATTGATCTTGAAGAACCAAAAAATAATAATTGCGTTTTTAATTTATTTAGCGCAGCTCTTGGGCTGTCCAATGCGCCTTTATTCAATGCGGATCCTTTTATACGCTCCATATGCAGGGAAAATGTTTGAAAGTAATTATCATATTGGTTGTCGGCAAGCTGAGGATATTCCATCTTTTTTACATAGGAATTGTTATATATTTCTAATGCTCTTGAAATACTCTCTTTTAAAGCAAAAACCGTTTTTTGTAGTAGTTGGTATTGCTCTTCAGATAATGAGGGAATAGATTTTACCCATTTCTGAAAAGCAGATAATATTTTTTTTAAACATTGTTCCGGAAAGTAGAAGTTTTTACCGAGTTTGATTTTGGGCAACAGACCCTCCGCCAGAAACTTTTCATTCAATCTTTCAAGTATTGGTGTAATTGTTTCAAAATTAATCACGCTTAAATCAAGCACTTCGTTTTTAGGGTATAACATATACGATTCATGGGATAATTCTTCTTCATTTGAAAGCTGATAATCCCCCAACAGTGCCGTAATATCTGTGCGAAAGTTATGTAACTTAAACTGATTTTTGTATTTTTTTTGAAACACTTTAATAAGAACGGCACCTAATTGCTCCGCCTTAGGCACAAGTTCCGGATTTCCCTCTATTCCCATTGTAATATCTGTCAAGATGCCTGGGAAAAAAGGCAGTGAGCTGTCAAAGGCATTCGTGACCTGTCGCAAACGATTGAAATTACCTGCTCCCGAAACCAGCTCATCAAGTTCATCGCAAATTTCCTGATCTGCAGGAGACATATATTCCTGCTTGAGACGCATAATCCGATGAGAATTCAATATACTGGCCATTAACATCAAATGGTGCAAATCTGCTTCCTGCTCACCCTCAAAATTACATAGGGATTGGGCAATTTGTAAAAGCAGTTGCAGGGCATTGCTTACGTCCCTGGATTTTTGAGTTAGAATTTTTTGAATGAAATAATCATTCAACTTGTTAAAATAATCAGTATATTGAACGATTGTACTCGACTTTGATGAGGCTTCTTTCTTGGTCCAGTTGCAATGACTAAACTCTTGTGGTGAAACGCGGCGATAAAATTCACGCGTAAGCGTACGCAGCTCATGGGCAACCAATTCGACCTCAGCCCCGCGTTCGGCTGGTTTCTTTTTTAAAGCGCTATCCACTAACTTGTCAAACGATATTCTTTTTTTCGGTATTTCAGGATGGTTCAACCAGGCTACCAGCTGCCGATAATTTCTGAATAGAGGAGAGTTATGAAGATTAGCCACTTCATTAGAGGTTTTATTCAGGACAATCCCCATCCCTTCAGAAAACTGGAGACTGCATTGTGTAAATGAATCAAGCTCCTGTTGGAAGGATGGATTTTGAGGGAGATTTCCAATGGAAGCATTATAATAAATTAGCTGCCAATTAATATATTGGGAGAGCATTTTCTGCCTGCCATTCAATTTGGGGTACAAAAGGCGCAACCCGGCAAGAATTTCTTCAAATGTATATTCCTGCTGTAAACCCAGGATTCGCTGGTTTAATTTCTCAATTAGAAAATGTCCATTTTCTGAAATGAGGTCTTCCATTTCGGTTATAACCCATAACCCCTTAAGTAACTCAAGCCCATCGGCATCAAGCCCTGGAAAAACAGGCATCTCTCCTTTCGTGTGTTTTTGCAGAAATCCATCAATTATAATTTGCTGCAGGGAATCTTGTATTAACTGGAAATGTCTCTCGTACAGGCGCCTGGATTCCTCTTCCACAATGGGTTGAAGCACATATAAAAGGCCCAATAATACTTCTTCACTACCCTCATTATGCAAGATAACAGAGCCAAGCTGACTTTGGGATAATGATGTTTGTTTCACTCTATGAATAAACTGTGAAAGATATTTTAGATATTCTGCGGATGAACTTTTTGTATAATACTTTATCAAATCGAGGAAATTACAGGATGGCTCATCAAGAGAACCATATTGGTCCTCAAATTGAGGAGAATTTCTTTTTTTTAATTTTAGCAATTCCTGCCAGGTCCACATGTCGCTATTTTCCAGTGCAACCGGAAGTACGTTGCTTTTAAGGGCCGGGGAGCAAAATTTTGAAAAGTCCCTTTTTATCTCAGCCCTGGTTGATGGAAAAGATAAATTACAGGCGCCAAGGCTTTGTGAACCCGCATGATTCAGTTCTTTACTGACCAGAGCACTCAGAAGGACTCGATTACCTGCTGCAAGATCAAAAACTGTCTTCCCATCATTATTTTTTTGGAGCAAGCTGATTTTTTCATGCATTGCGAGCACTTTAATAGCCCAAACGTGACCTGCCCTAACCGCCAGATGAAGTGCTGTATCACCATTTTTTGTTGGCTCATTCAGCAGGCCGGGACAATGCCTGAGGATTGTAGATAACAATCTTGAATTATCTTGCTCTTTTTTAACCAAATAGTGAATCAGGTTTTGCATCTCACTGTCTTTATGCAACAAAGTTAGCCACAGTTTCTCGGCATCGATTAGCATGAGGACGACTGATTCTCTGTTATTTTCGAGCAGATATTCAAAAAGTGACAAGCCAGTCACGCCTGAATTGCTGTTGAATCGAATATTCATCAGGCCAGGTTTTCTGGAAAACCAGCGATCTATTTTTTTAAAGATATGCCGATTTGATTTCTTATCATTCAATATGAGTTTAACGATCTTTGTCTTGCTCAAAATAAAATCCTTTTTTTAGATTAAGATACTAATTAATAGAAAAAAGCAAAGATAGAAGAAAAAAATCACATAAAGGAGAAAATTTATAATAGATTTAAATGAAGCAATTGCCAAGTGATTTGTTCAGCAATTGCAGGCTGGGCTATAAAGCCCAGCGAAAGATAGGAAGGCTAGTTTTTGCGACGCCAGCTGGTTCCTGTGGCACTATCTGCTAACTCAACCCCGCTTTGCGCCAGTTGATCGCGAATTTCATCAGCACGTTTCCAGTTCTTTTCAGCTTTAGCCTGTGCCCGTTCGGAAATGAGTTGCTCAATGACCGCTTTCTCCATTCCAGCAGGCTCGGCCTGTAAAAACTGCTCCGGTTCTGTCTGCAGCAGACCCAAAATTTCTGCTAAGTTTCTTAAGGTTGCAGCCTGTCTCGGATCTCGGGTTTTATTCAGCTCATGGCTCAATTGAAACAACACAGAAAGAGCGACAGGCGTATTGAAATCGTCGTTCATGGCCTGAATAAATTGATTTGACCAATCAGTATCCATTTCTTCATTCCCTGAAACAGGTACACCTTTTAGAGATTGATACAATCGGGTTAAGGCCTTGGCTGCATTGGACAAATTTTCTTCTGAGTAATTCAGCGGGCTGCGGTAATGGCTGCTCAGCAGAAAATAGCGGATTACTTCCGGATGATGCGCTTTCAGCACATCTTCAATGGTATAAAAATTTCCCAGTGATTTTGCCATTTTCTCATTATTAACTTGCAGCATCCCTACATGGATCCAATAGTTGGCAAATGGTTTACCAGTAGCGGCCTCACTCTGCGCAATTTCATTCTCATGGTGGGGGAATTGCAGATCCAGTCCACCGCCATGAATATCAAACTGCTGACCTAACTCATGCATCGCCATGGCTGAACACTCAATATGCCAACCAGGACGCCCTTCACCCCAGGGGGAAGGCCAACTGGGTTCACCCGGTTTAGCTGATTTCCATAACACGAAATCAAGCGGGGAACGCTTTTCCTTGACCACTTCAACTCTTGCGCCGGCTACTAAACCTTCAAGATCTTTATGCGACAGCTTTCCATAATCCTTGAAGTTACGAACCTCAAAGCAAACATCGCCATTATCGCTGATATAAGCGTATCCTTTTGCTATCAGTTTCGCAATTAACTGAATAATCGATTGGATATGGGCAGTTGCCCTCGGCTCCACATCTGGCGGCAAAATGTTTAATGCACGCTCATCATCGTGCATGGCCTGGATATAATGACTAGTCAATTCGTCAATAGGGATTCCCCGCTCTTGTGCTCGAACAATTATTTTATCGTCAATATCAGTGATATTGCGCACAAAGGTTACCTGATAACCCTGGCTGCGAAGAAAACGTACAATGACGTCAAAACCGACCATCGAACGGGCATGTCCGAGATGGCAGCGATCATATACCGTTATACCACAGGCATAGAGGCCTATTTTCCCTGGCGTTAACGCTTGAAATATTTCCTTCTGCCTTGTCAGCGAATTATATAAACTTAACATGCCTGCTCTCTTAACTGATTTTTGCCCAGGTATCTTTTAACCCTACAATGCGATGGAAGGCTTTCACCTGCCCTGCCTCGCTCTCATTGACACAGTAGTATCCCAGACGTTCAAACTGGAAGACGTCATCTGCCTTCGCTTTTGCCAGCGATGGTTCGCAAAACGCATTTTGAACCAATAGGGAATCATGATTTAAAAACTGCATGAAATCGTCTTCCCGACCCGGATTGGCATCGTTGAACAAGCGATCGTACTGGTAAACAGTGACCGGATGCGCGTGCCTGACTGACACCCAATGTATCACTCCCTTTACTTTTCTTCCAACCGGGTTTTTACCCAAGGTATCGGGATCATAACTGCAGCGCAGCTCAATAATTTCACCCTGCTCATTGCGTATTACATCTGTACAGCGGATGACATAGGCATGTCTTAATCGAACTTCCGCTCCCACTGACAAACGAAAATAATCTTTAGGGGGATTTTCCATAAAGTCACTTCGCTCAATATAGATCTCACGGGCAAATGGCAGGCTGCGGCTTCCGGCTTCCGGATCCTGGGGATGATAGGATGCATTCAACTCTTCGACCTGATCTTCCGGGTAGTTTTCAATGACCAGTTTAAGCGGATCAAGTACACATAAAGCCCGTTTAGCATGGCGATTTAACTCGTCACGAACGCAAGCCTCCAGAATGGACATGTCAATCACAGAATCACTGCGAGAGATTCCAATCTGCTCACAAAATTCACGGATGGCCGCTGGCGGATAACCTCTTTTTCGCATGCCACGAATGGTTGGCAAACGCGGATCATCCCAACCGTTTACCCGACCTTGTTCAACCAATTCCCTTAATTTACGCTTACTGGTCACGGTATGTGACAGATTCAAGCGGGCAAACTCGGTTTGAATGGGTTTGGCTGGAACTGGCAAATTATCAATAAACCAATCATACAGGGGCCGGTGGTCCTGAAACTCCAATGTACACAGGGAGTGAGTGATTTTTTCAAGCGCATCAGAAATCGGATGCGCGTAATCATACATTGGATAAATACACCATTCATCACCGGTACGTTGATGGCTGGCATGGCGAATGCGGTACAGCACCGGATCCCTCATATTGATATTACCGGATTGCATATCAATTTTTGCTCTTAGTACATGCGTACCATCAGGGAACTCACCATTCTTCATACGTTCGAATAAATCGAGATTTTCTTCAATGCTGCGGCTGCGGTAGGGACTGTCTTTTCCAGGCTCTTGCAAGCTGCCTCTATAAGCCCTGATTTCTTCCATACTAAGACTATCGACATAGGCCTTGCCTTCTTTAATCAGCAGAACCGCATAATCATACAATTGATGATAATAATCCGAGGAATGCGTCATCTCATACCAGTTAAAACCCAGCCATTTTACATCTTCAATCATAGCTTGAACGTACTCATCTTCTTCCTTGATGGGGTTAGTATCATCAAAACGGAAATAGCATTTGCCGGAAAATTCCTCTGCTAAACCAAAATTCAGGCAGATTGATTTAGCATGTCCTACATGTAGATAACCATTGGGTTCAGGGGGGAAGCGGGTGATGATTTCCTTATATTTCCCTGTTTCCAGATCATCAGTCACTAGTTGTCTAATAAAATGAGCTCTTTTCTCGTTAATATCATTCATCATTTTTCCCATCTATCGCATTTCGCATCGAATTGATTAAAGTTTTTGCCGCCAGGTTAATGTCCTGTTTATGATTGTAGGCTTCAATCATTGTATTAATTAATGCGGCTCCTACAATGACGCCCTCTGAAAATTCAGATACACTGGCTGCCATTTGCGGTGTTTTAATTCCAAATCCAACCATCAAGGGCAAGTTAGTCTGCGTCTTTCGGTATTGGTAATTGTCTTTGACTGCCTTCATATCCAACGCATCAGATCCCGTGACACCCTTCAAGGATACGTAATAAAGATAGCCTTGCCCATACTCATTTATTAATTTCATCCGCTCGTCAGAGGTAGTCGGGGAGCATAAGTAAATGCTGTATAAACCGTGAGCTTTCCAGATGGCACTCACCGTTTTGCTCTCTTCCGGCGGTAAATCGACCAGGATGGTTCCATCAACACCAGCTTGCTGCGCTTTTATTGCAAAGCGTTCATAGCCATAAATTTCCACAGGGTTAACATAGCCCATAATGACTATGGGTGTTTGGCTATCCTTGCGGCGAAACTCGCTTACCATGTCTAAAACTTGTTCACAATTCACCTGATGGTTCAATGCCCTTTCCATAGCCGCCTGGATTACTGGCCCTTCTGCCATGGGATCAGAAAAAGGGATACCTATCTCAAGCACGTCAGCCCCTGCATCCACTAAAGCATGCATTAGATCGACAGTGTGCCTGGGCGTAGGGTCGCCAGCGGTTATATAGGGGCTAAGCATTTTTTTATTAGCTGCTTTTAATGCAGACAGCGTTTTATCTATACGATTCATTCAGTCACTCTATACTTGGTTAAACGGTCATCCCATCAATTGCTGCCACTGTATGCATGTCTTTATCGCCACGGCCTGACAAATTGACAATAATATGCTGGGAACTGTTCATTTCAGCAGCGAGTTTCATCGCATAAGCCACGGCATGACTGGACTCCAGGGCTGGAATGATGCCTTCCACCCTTGTCAGAGTTCGGAAAGCATGAAGCGCTTCATCATCCTCTATGCCCACATATTCGGCCCGTCCGCTATCCCGTAACCAGGCATGTTCGGGCCCTACCCCGGGATAATCCAGACCTGCCGAGATCGAATGAGTATCCTTTATCTGACCATATTCATCGCAAAGCAGATAGGTGCGATTTCCATGCAATACGCCTGGTTTACCTGCAATCAGAGAGGCCGCATGTTCTCCGGTTTCAATGCCTTTACCCGCGGCCTCTACACCAATAATTTTAACCGTATTATCATTCAGAAAAGGATAAAAAAGGCCAATTGCGTTAGAACCGCCCCCAACACAGGCAACAACAGCATCTGGTAACCGACCCGTTTTCTCAAGGCTTTGCTGACGGGACTCTCGCCCGATAACTGCCTGAAAATCTCTGACCATTTGCGGATAGGGGTGAGGGCCGGCTACCGTTCCAATGATGTAAAAGGTGTTATCAACATTACTGACCCAATCGCGCATGGCTTCATTGAGTGCATCTTTCAGGGTTTTTGACCCTGAATGGACGGGTACTACAGTCGCTCCCAGCAGCTTCATGCGGTAAACATTGCTCGACTGGCGCTTGATATCCTCCGATCCCATGTAGACAACACATTCCATTCCCAGTTTGGCAGCAACAGTAGCAGAAGCGACCCCATGCTGCCCTGCGCCGGTTTCAGCAATGATACGGGTTTTCCCCATGCGCTTTGCTAATAAACCCTGGCCGATTGTGTTATTGACCTTGTGGGCGCCAGTATGGTTTAAATCTTCTCGCTTTAAATAAATTTTTGCCCCGCCTATTTGCTTGCTCAGGCGCTCAGCATAGTATAAAGGACTGGGCCTTCCCACATAATCCTTTAGCTCAAGATCCAGTTCTGCCAGGAATTCAGCGTCATTTTTATAAAACTCATAGGCTTTCTTTAATTCCTCGAGAGCAAACATCAATGTATCTGCAACAAACATGCCGCCATAAGGACCAAAATGACCGAAGCGGTCCGGTAGATCACTACTGCTCATTTATTCCTCCTACCAGTTCGACAAAACGATTCATTTTGTCATGATCTTTAATGCCCGGAGAACTCTCCAGGCCACTGCAAATGTCCACCGCATCAGGCTGGCAGACTTTCAGCGCCTCTGCAATATTTTCGAGGCTTAAGCCGCCGGCAAGGATAATCGGCAGTGTCCTTTGTTCTGGAATCAAACGCCAGTCGAATACCTGCCCGCTTCCCCCCCTGACTGCAAGCGAAGGCGTTTCGAGTAACAGTGCGGAAGCCTCTGCATATTTTCTCATAGCATCATTGATGCAGCTCGAAGACCTGACAGGCACCGCCTTAATATAGGGCAGATCAAACTGCCGGCAAAATTCAGGTGTCTCATCGCCATGAAATTGCAGCCAGTTTACGGGTAAGGCGTGAATAATTTCATTGACCTGCTGCACTTCTGGATTAACCAATACAGCCACAACATTGGTAAAAAGAGGCTGCTTGCCTAGTAATTCAGCGGCTTGTTCAAGCGTCACGCAGCGTGGACTCGCCGGGTGGAAAATCAACCCAATTGCATCTGCACCCAGGCGCGCCGCATGAAGAACATCTTCACGGCGCGTCATTCCACACATTTTAATTCGAACACGCTGTACCATCATTTATTCCATAGAAACAACGGACCAAGTGGTCCCTGGATTACTCCATATTCCTTAGGATAAGCTACACTGACCAGATACAGCCCATAAGGAGGTGCTGTTTCCGCTCCAAGCCGGCGATCCCTTGCCTGCAATACTTCACCCACCCATTCCACCGGCTTTTTCCCAGTACCGACCGCAATCAGTACGCCTGCAATATTACGTACCATATGATGCAGAAACGCATTCGCTGTAATATCGATCATAATCAAATCTCCATTGCGGCTAACTTCCAGACTATGGATATTGCGCATAGGCGTATTCGATTGACATTCTACCGAGCGGAAGGAGGTATAGTCGTTTTCCCCTAACAGAAAATGGGCCGCTTCCTGCATTGAATGATGCTCAAGCTGCCGATACTGCCAGGTTACATTTCCTCTAAGCAAAGCAGGTCTTATTGATGAATTATATATGATGTAGCGGTACCTTCGCGAAAGCGCTGAATAACGGGCATGGAAATCCCCCGGCATTTCTTTGCCCCATTTGATGCAGACATCTTTCGGGAGAAAGGAATTGACCCCATGAATCCAGGCACGGATAGTTCGTTGCTTGTCACAATCAAAATGGACGACCTGATTTGTGGCATGAACCCCTGTATCAGTTCTTCCTGCACATACTACAGAAATGTCGGTATCCGCAACCCGGGATATGGCATTTTCTAAAACTTGTTGAATCGTGTGCAGGCCTGTTTGCGCCTGCCAGCCATGATACTGGCTTCCGTCGTATTCAACCCCCAAGGCAATACGCATGGCATTTCCTGCTCAAAAGGCTCAATGTAATACACCATTTTTATTTTGTCTACTGAAGTTTATTATGGCCTGTTGATTCGTTTATTGTTATCCGCTCAGTCTTTTTCTTTCAGCTCATCCAAAAGTTTTCTCGCCTGGTCTTTTTGCTCCTCGCTTCCATACTCTGCTACTTCCTGCAAAGACTGTCTGGCAGCCTGCAAATCATCCATGCTGATATAGGTTTTAGCCAGGGCAAGCAGTGTGTCCAGTGCTGTTTTACTTTTGACTAGTGCTGCTGCATTTTCATCATCATCAGGCTGCTTTTCGTCGGGGCTTTCTGTCGGGTGTGAGGAAATCGGGACCTGTTCCGGGACAGCCTCTTTTTCGTCCAAATCCATTGCGGCAAAAAAATCTTCTTCATCCTTGGATAAGGGTTCTTCTTTTTGAACTTCAACTTCAGCAGTCCTTGACTCTACTGGGGAACCCTCATTTTTTTGTACGGTTTCGCCCAGGACAAAATCGACACTATTGTTGTCAGCTTCGAGAGGAGACAGTGGCTCTGACTCTTTTTTCTCGACCAGATTCTTATACAGACCCGGCTCGAATTCGACGGTGTAATCAGCTTCTGAGAGTTTTTCCTCATCGTCCGGGTTTTCATCCACAGCATTGCTATCACCGGATTCAGATGGGCTTTCCATTGGAGAGCTTTTGACTGTTTCATCTGGACTCACCTGCAATAAATCGGGTTCCAGGGGCATCGCAGACTTGTTTGAATCCGATTTTTCAGGCTCAGGAACCCTGCTGTCCTCTACTGGTGAAGGATTGGGCTCTATTGTCTCTGCTGAGGATTCCACTATCTCTGGAACAGGTTTTGTTTGCAAAGGACTTTCAATCCAGGGCTTTGCCGGCAGGCTGGCGGCCACAGGGGCACTCGCCGGCTTTTCCCGGTATTTCCTGTTAATCAGCAAGCTCATCAGCATACCCATACCCGCCCCGCCCATGATTAGCAACAGATAGGCCCACCAGGGAAGGCCGTTATTCTCGTCATTTAACTCATGAACCTGGGCTTTTAAGCCCTTCCTTTCCTTGAGGAACTGATTAATCTGCGTCTTTAGCTCCGAAAACTCCTGATTTTGCTGCTGCATTTTTTGCTGCAACTGCTTATTATCTCCTTGCAAGGCTGAGAGTTGTTTCTTCAATAGCAGGTTTTCTGAACGCACTGTATCGATAGCTGCAGAGTTAACGTCCATTTCTGCTTTCATGTTAAGATTTTGCTGCACTTGCGCGACGGTATTGGGCTTAGGCAAGATGGAATTAAACAATCCAGGCGGGGTTGTTTTATCCTGCTGAAATGCTGGAATCGGTAATACGGTGGAAACACCAGGAGCCTGCTGCCTGATTGTTTCGTCAAACTGGGAGGTGCCAGCAACGGCATCGATATATGGAGGCAACAAGACATGTTTAATTTCACTGCCCGATTTCCAGGCATCATCATGCGCTTCCACTTCTTTTTTAGCCAGATCGGCGGGTATTTTTGATACTTCTTCATTGGAAGGAATTCTGAGCCGCTCACCTATTTTCAAGCCATTCAAATTGCCCTGCGTGAAGGCCTGAGAGTTAGTTCCGACTATTGCCAGAATAACCTGCTGCAGGCTCGAATCGCTGGTCACATATCGTTGTGCAATTTGCCAAATGTTTTCATTGGCGACCGTAGGCCCATAGCTTGCTTCCTGTCGAACCTGATGGGCGGCATCGGGCAATTCCACTATGTGGGTATACACTGGTTTCTCAATAACGCCCGGTCCTTTTATTGTGTTGGTACGGACAATTTTGTGGCGATGTACAGTAGTAACCAGTTTATAGCCGGGCGGATCGAGCAGAATAGTATAGGAACGGTATAGTTGCCCTTCAGCCCATGCCAAATCAACTACCAATTGCAGGAAAGGTTCTGTAATTCTTTCAGATGAAGTCAGAGAAATTACCGGCTTTCCCTTTTCATTTAATTTGACTTCAAACTGTATAAACGAAAGGATTTCGTTTCTCTCCAGGCCTATTCGTTCGAAATCTTCCACTGATGCGAGATTCGCTTTAATACCGTTTAAAGGAATACCATCTACATCGATAAGCGGAATTTCGGCTTTAAAAGGCTGATTTAAATAGGAATTGACAGTGAGCTCGCCCATGCCTAGCGGATAAACAGAAAAAGGCATTGAAACCATTAAAATGGCGGCATGTAGGCGATTTAGTTTCAATCAACACTCCCTGTACGGAAAATTGCCAATATTCAGATAAAAGAACAAAATTAGCATCTTAAACCGATGTATTCAAGCTAAGTTCTACCCGTAGACGATTTAATATTTGCATATCATTTTCCACTATTTCATAATGCGCCCCATCAAAATTCCGATTCTGCGGCTAAGCTATTGATAGGGGAATAACTTGGGCAGCCCGCAGAATTAAAGGAGGTCATCAATGACAGCTCAAATATTGGATGGGAAAAGTCTGGCATCCCGCGTGAAGATGTCCTTGAAGGAAGAAATAGAGCAAAGACAATCCATGGGCCTCACCACTCCGGGTCTCGCCGTTATTCTAGTCGGAAATGACAGTGCATCCGAAGTCTATGTTGCGGCCAAACGGAAAGCCTGCGCCGAGGTGGGCATGAACTCCTTTGCCTATGATTTACCAGTGCACACCGATGAAAATACACTGCTGCAGCTGATTGATTTTCTCAACAAAGATGAAAACACGCACGGCATTCTGGTGCAGTTACCTCTTCCGAAGCATATTAATGAGTCAGTTATCATCGAAGCAATCTCCCCTCTCAAAGACGTGGATGGCTTTCATCCTTATAACATCGGCAGATTAACCCAGCGCGCACCTCTTTTAAGACCCTGCACCCCAGTGGGTATTATTGAACTATTAAAAAGTTATGATATCCCTTTGCGCAGCAAAGATACTCTTGTGATTGGAGCATCCAATATTGTAGGCAGACCCATGGCACTTGAGTTTCTGCTTTCAGCCGCAACGGTCACTATCGCTCACCGTTTTACCAGAAATCTGGAAAAACATGTCCGAAATGCGGAGATAATTGTAGTCGCAACCGGAAAAATGGGGGTTCTCGATATAAATTGGCTGGCAGGTCATCAGATAATAGTCGATGTAGGAATCCATCGTTTGGAAAACGGACGCATTTGCGGAGATGTTGATTTTGAAAAAGCGGTGGAAAAGGTCGCCTGGATTACACCCGTTCCAGGCGGAGTAGGTCCAATGACTATTGCCATGTTACTGCAAAATACGCTTAATGCAGCCAGGTATCTAACTGGCTATTAAACTATTCGATTACTTATCCAGTTCATCCCAATCAAAATCACCATCCAGCTCATCAATTTCCTCGCGCAGCCGCTTTTTTTCCAGCCGGTCTTCAAGCAGTTTTCGAATACGTTTTTTATGAGAAAGTTGTTCTTCGTCTTCATGAGTATATTCATAATCATTAAAGGAATGACCGTCATCATGCTCATTTCGCAAACCCATACCTGCCTCCTACACCCACATTTTGCTGATGGAATCAGCCCCGTATTTATCAATGGCAGGGACTGATGTTAATTTGAGTATAGTGCAAAAAATAAAAGAGCTGTCCAACAGTATTCTTGAACCCGTTTAAAACGTATAATTGCCTCAATTCTATTTTTGATCAGTTAATATGCTTAGTTATCAACATGGCTATCATGCCGGGAATTTCGCTGATGTCGTCAAACATTTTGTACTCAGCCGTCTAATCCACAGTCTACAGCAAAAAGATAAGCCATTGTTTTTTCTGGAAACACATGCTGGCCGAGGCCACTATGATTTACGGGATCAGCAGGCCAACAAGACAGGTGAATATCGGGAGGGCATCGGAGAAGTCTGGAAACACAGGAAAAAAGCCCCCGCGGTAATGGATGATTACTTGAAATGCGTACAAAAGTTAAATACTGAAGCGCTTCGTTATTATCCCGGGTCGCCCTTGTTAATAATTGATCATCTGCGTTCACAAGACAGGCTGACAGCCTGTGAACTGCATCCTAGGGAATTCGAACAATTAGAATCCCTGAATCGGCAGGGTAAGCGGGTTCATTTAAGCCATAGCGATGGAGTCCATAGTTTAACCGCCCTGCTCCCTCCTCCTGAACGCCGCGGCTTAATTTTTATTGATCCTTCTTTTGAAATTAAAACCGATTACAAAAATATCCCGGAAAAGATAGGGCAGGCTTATAAGAAATTTGAAACCGGAGTTTTCTGCCTATGGTATCCAATTATTGATGGGCGCCTCCATGAAAAGCTGCTTCGCAACTTAAGCGCCATCCCTGCACGGCAAACTCTGCGAGTGGAATTTAATCTGAGCATACCCCTCAGTGAGGGAATGACAGGTTGCGGTTTATGGATAATTAACCCCCCTTATCTTCTTGACGACCAGATTAAAACCGGTATGGACTATTTATGCTCTATAGTTAATCCAGGGAAATCATTTTATCAAATAGTAAAAACAGGCTATTGATCATTCATTGCAGGGAGGCAGCCTATGAAAATTATTCCAGTATCGGCATTCTCCGATAATTATGTCTGGACACTTGTTGATGAAGAGCAGCAGTCAGCGATCTGTGTTGACCCGGGGCAGGCCGAGCCGGTTTTGAATTATTTGAAGGCCCATCGTTTGCAGCTGGATGGTATTTTACTGACGCATCATCATGCCGATCATATAAGCGGTGTTCCTGAATTAGCAGATGCTTTTCCTTCTGCATGGGTTTATGGTCCCAGTGATCAGCGTATTCCACCCCCGGTTCATTTTGTAAATGGATACGATACCATTAGATGGCTTGGTTGTTATTTTGAAGTGATTGAGATTCCTGGGCATACGAGCAGCCATATTTGCTATTTTGAACCGCAACTCGAGGCCTTATTCTGTGGCGATACCTTATTTTCAGCGGGCTGCGGACGGGTATTTGACGGTAGTCTGGAAACACTTTTCTCCTCGCTTAAGCGGCTGGCCGACTTGCCGGACAATACCAAAGTCTATTGCGGTCATGAGTATACATTGCAGAATTTACGGTTTGCCAGCCAGGTTGAACCAGATAATATCAATATTCAATTGGAAATACAGAAATTCCAAAACCCGAATTACCGTTGCTCACTTCCATCAACCATTGAAAAGGAAAAGAAAATTAATCCTTTTTTACGTACTACAGAGCCTTCAGTCAGACAGTATGCGGAGAGTCGCGGTGGTTCAACTGAACCCTTTAGCGTATTTAAACAGCTGCGTGAAGATAAAAATAATTTTTCCTGAGGAAATAATCTTCAAGGGTTTATCCAGAAATTGATCTTTAGTAAACTGACTACCCTTCATTTAGAAATAGGTTCGCACATTGAAGTTTAAATTCAATTACTTTTGTGGAATATTTCTTTTTTTATCAATGAATCTAAGCTTCGGCTGGGGATTTGGCCGTTCAGTTCCTACTGTGTGGGAGGTTTTGCGAAGCCAACTCAAGCTTAATCACGAAGTGACGCAGCCCGAAGTGCAAAACCAGATACAGTGGCTGATTAATCATCCTAGCTATCTTCAAAAACTGGCCCGGGCAGAGCCTTATATGTATCACATTGTTACTGAGGTCAAAAAACGCGATCTACCGGGAGAACTTGCATTGATCCCCATGCTGGAGAGTGCTTACGATCCATTTGCCTATTCAGGGGCAGGCGCTGCAGGACTCTGGCAATTAATGCCGGGTACGGGCAACAATCTAGGCTTAAAACAGGACTGGTGGTTTGATGGAAGACGCAGTATAACCCCCTCGACCGATGCAGCCCTTAATTATTTGAAGTACCTCGGGCGCTATTTTAATGGAAACTGGGTTCTTGCAATCGCTGCCTATGACTCTGGCGAAGGAACGATTTCCCGTGCGATTAAGAACAGTGGCCAAACTGGCCGCGCCGTGAATTTCTGGGTGCTACCAGTTCCCAATGAAACCCGTTTTTATGTGCCCCGCTTGCTGGCGCTTGCCGAAATTATCAAATACCCGCAACGATACAAAATCTCTTTGCCCGAAATCCCCCATGTGCCTTATTTTGAAGAAGTGAATATCGGCAGCCAGATTGACTTGAATCACGCCGCTAAATTAGCCGGCATCTCTTATACTGACTTGATTAAATTAAATCCTGGGTACAATCGCTGGGCAACTGCGCCCTATAAACCATTTAAGTTATTAATTCCTGCAACAAAAGTAGCCGCATTCAATCGGAATCTGGCTCATGTACCCCAAGATAAACGGGTAAGCTGGACAAGGCATCTGGTCAGAAAAGGGGACAATCTGGACTCTATTGCCCAGCGTTATTTTACGACAGTGAAATTACTTCGCGAAGTCAATCAGCTGCATAATGATCGCCTTAAAAATGGTCAGTTTATTCTCATTCCCAGTACCAAAAATGCCCCCCGGGCTATAGCGAGTAATCGTGCAAAACCCTTACCTTTAATAGACAAACCGGCATCGACCCAGACCTATAAAGTTATACATATCGTCCAAAATGGAGAGGATATTCATAGTATTGAAAAGAAGTATCAGGTTACGGCAGCCAATATTGAGCAATGGAATCAATTAAATGCGAATAAAGCACTGGTAAAAGGACAGCAGCTGGTTATCTGGAGGGAAAAGATTAATCCCGGTATTTATACTGTGAAGGCAGGCGATAGTTTAAGCATAATTGCCAAACGCAATAATACCAGCGTTGCCAACCTCGCCAGGTTAAATCCCAAATTGAATATGAATGTTTTAAAACCTGGGCAACAGCTATTTGTCGGATAAGGTTTATTGAAGACCGCGTCGGTGCCTACGTACCGCGCTTTATGCGCGGTATCCATACGAATGATGGTGCATGGATAATGGCTTTGACTCATCAGAAACCCTTGTAGATACCGCGCATAAAGCGCGGTACGTAGGGGCTTGGCAACCGCTTAGCTAAATACCCTCTGGAATAGACATCAGGCTGGCATTACCACCTGCCGCTGTTGTATCCACTGTATAAGTTCGCTCGTGACACAAACGAAGCAGATAATACGGCCCCCCTGCTTTTGGTCCTGTGCCCGACAATCCTTCACCACCAAAAGGCTGTAATCCAACTACAGCGCCAATCATATTCCGGTTGACATAGCAATTTCCAGCACGAACCCGTTGGCGTATGTAATCAACGGTATGATTAATTCGACTATGAATGCCTAAGGTTAACCCATAGCCAGTGCCATTAATTTCATCAATTACTTTGTCCAGGGCTTTCCGTGGATAGCGGATAACATGGAGAACCGGTCCAAATACTTCTTTTTTCAGAGCATTGATTGAATCAATTGCAATTGCGGTTGGCGGCATAAAATACCCATTTTGACAATCATCGCTTAAGCGGCACTGATAAATGATTTCATGGTTCTTCTTCATCTGCTCAACATGCGCCTTAAGCATACCAAGCGCTTCATTGTCGATAACAGGCCCAACGTCTGTGCTTAGCCATTGAGGATCACCCATTTTTAATTCCGCCATTGCCCCTTTCAACAGGTCGATAAATCTTGGGTACACTTCTTCTTGTACATAAATTACCCGCAGAGCAGAGCAGCGTTGACCGGCACTGCCAAATGAAGAGGTCATCACATCCATAATAACCTGTTCAAGTAAGGCTGAGGAGTCAACAATCATCGCGTTTTGACCGCCTGTTTCTGCAATCAGGGGAATAATTTCACCACCACGGGTGGCCAGGGTTTTATTAATCAGATTAGCGGTCTGTGTAGAACCGGTGAATACAACTGCTTTCACTCGCAAATCAGCTACAAGACCCGCGCCGATAGTCTCTCCTGGTCCCGGCATTAATTGGATAACCCCTTGAGGAATACCTGCCTCATGCATCAACTGAACTGCCATGGCAGCAATTAAAGGAGTCTGTTCTGCCGGTTTGGCAATAACACAATTCCCGGTCACAAGCCCTGCGACTACCTGGCCTGTAAAAATAGCTAAAGGAAAATTCCAGGGACTAATGCAGAGTACTGTTCCACGCCCATGCAGGGATAATTCATTGAGTTCACCGGTGTAACCATGCAAGGACTGGGGAGCGCCCATCAATTTCAAGGCATGGGCAGCATAATAACGACAAAAATCGACTGCCTCCCTGACCTCGGCCAGGCTGTCACTCCAGGTTTTACCCGCTTCAAGGCAAAGCAAGGCCATTAACCGGGCTTGATTCTCTTCAAGCAGCGCTGCATACCGTTCGACCAGGGCAGCCCTTTCTTTTACCGGACGATGGTTCCACTGAGGGAATCCTTTCACCGACTGTTTTAAAGCCCAATCGATATCTTCAATGCTGGCTTCACTGACCTGACCAATAGGTTTATCAGTGCGTTGCGGTGAGGTGACACTGCGGTGCAGCTGCCCTGCTTCTCGGCCATTTAATAAGGGCCTGGCCTGCCAATGCGTTAAATCCTGGCTCCCATAGAAGGAACGAAGCTCCGCCAGTGCTCTTCTATCGGTGAAATCGAAACCAGAAGAATTCTGACGTTCGGGTAAAAAAATTGCAGAAGGCAAAGGAATATTATGGTTGATTTTGCTTAAAAATAAACGGGCTTTCGCTACCGGATCTTCAACCAGGGACGCAATGGGTGCTTTTTCATCAACAATTCGATTAACAAAAGAAGAATTCGCCCCATTCTCGAGCAGCCTGCGAACCAGATAGGGTAACAAATCCTCATGGCTACCCACTGGCGCATAAATTCGACAGGGGATCCCCAATCGGGTGGCCGGTACAATTTGCTCATATAGTTCCGTTCCCATACCATGGAGGCATTGAAACTCGAAATCGCGGTATTCGCCCACCAACTGCAATACCATGGCCACAGAATACGCATTATGGGTTGCAAACTGTGGATAGATGACATCTGTCATGGTAAGCAGTTTTTTAGCGCAGGCCTGAAACGATACATCGGTAAATACTTTGCGGGTGAATACTGGGTACTCTTCCAGCCCCTGCATTTGTGTTTTTTTAATTTCACTGTCCCAGTACGCCCCTTTAATCAAGCGAACCATGATACGGCGGCCTTTTTTTCTGGCTAAATCAGCAAGCCAATCCAGTACAAAGGATGCCCTTTTCTGATAAGACTGTACTGCAAGACCAAAGCCCTTCCATCCATTTAAACTGTCATCATTAAATACCGCTTCAATAATATCGAGCGATAAATCCAGACGCTCTGACTCTTCTGCATCGATGGTCATGCCAATGTCGTAATGCTTCGCGATTTGAGCCAATTCGAGTAGACGAGCAGGTAATTCCTGCATCACCTGTTCTTTTTGTGTTTCCTGATAGCGGGGGTGCAAAGCAGATAATTTAATGGAAATCCCGGCGCGCTGATAAATATTGGCTTGACGATCAGCCCGCTCTCCGATTGATTTAATCGCATCTTTATACGCTTGAAAATAGCGTTCGGCATCCGCTTTGGTGAGAGCCGCTTCCCCTAGCATGTCATAAGAATAACGGTAGCCAATTGCTTCTTTTTTCTTTGCCCGGGTTAAGGCTTCGGAAATACTCCGTCCCATGACAAATTGCTTGCTCATAATGCGCATAGCTTTGTCTACTGCCTTGCGCACGACACCTTCACCGCTTCGATTGAGTACTGTGAGTACCGCTTTGCTTAAAACTGAATCCGCTTTTTCTGGTGTCAGTACTTTTCCTGTTAACATCAGTGCCCAGGTCGTAGCATTGACAAAAAACGACTGGCTTTGACCGCGATGCGCTTTCCAGTCAGCGGCAGTCAACTTGTCCTTGATTAAGCTGTTAATTGTTGGATTATCAGGAACCCTAAGCAAAGCTTCCGCAAGACACATCAGGGCAATTCCCTCCTCGCTGGATAAAGAATACTCCGTTAGGAAAGAATCAATACCGGTACTCTTTTTGCGTTCATAGCGCACCTGTTTGACAAGGCTGGTGGCAAATTCTCTTGCGCCATCCAACTGCTGGCCAGAAAGAGCGGCCTCCTCAATGAGCTGACTGATTATCGATAATTCGTCAATTCGATAGGCTTGATTAATTTGAGCGCGCAATCCTTCCGGACCCTGAATATGATGCTTAACTAGCATTACTTTCTCCACCACAGAATTTGGTATAAAATTTAACAATCAATAATAATTCAGAATGCATTCAAATGAAATGCGCCCAAGATTAATTTCTGAAAATTTCAAGCTTGGATCATATACAGATTAGATATTTTTTTGATCTATTTGTGGCCAATTAGATCTTATATTGCACTGCCAAACACAAAAACCAGGCACAATACAGACCAATTAAGGAACTCGTTGTGCATTTTTAAATCATCATCTTGTTACCCTTCTTTACCTAAGTTTCTGAATTGATGGATTTTCCTACCTGATGGACAACGATCTTTCTTGTTATTTTACTTTTACCTCACTTGTAAATATAATTACCAACTTTTGACAGCATTGTTTTCAATGTTTCACAAGAAAAAAGGAGTATCATGAGTACAGTTATTAGTCTTTTATCCGCCCTGTTTTTTGCCCATTCCACCCCGACTCAGCCAATTACAGCAGAAGTTGCTGCCGCAGCCAAACCGGCCAATAATCTGAGCGTAAAAGTACAACATCTTAGCCAAAAGGCTCCCCAGCTTAACAAAAAAGTATTAAAGCTTGCACTGGCAGCGTATCAGAAAGCATCAGCCAAGGGCGCCGTCAAAAAACCACTCTTAACCGTAATTGATTATTCTTTACCATCCAATAAACAACGGATGTGGATTTTTGATTTGAATAAGGAAAGACTCTTATATAATACCTATGTAGCACATGGCAAAAACTCCGGCATGGACGTACCCCGACATTTCTCCAATACAATGTCCAGCAAGGAGAGCAGTCTGGGAACCTATGTAACCCGCGATACTTATTATGGTTCTAAAGGGCTATCATTAAATCTTCAGGGACTTGAAAGAGGAATAAATGATAATGCCTATAATCGAAGAGTGGTTATTCATGGCGCCTGGTATGTAGAACCTGATTTTATCAAAAAAACTGGCCGAGCTGGCCGAAGCTGGGGCTGTCCTTCTATAGCCCAAACCCTTGCTAAACCCGTGATTAACATGATCAAAGGTGGCTCGGTAGTTTTTGCTTACTACCCAGATAAATTTTATTTATCACATACGAATTATGCAATGGCGTAAAAAAATTAAAGCCAGGGTATCTTACCCTGGCTTTTCGCAGTCATCCAATCAGGACATCCTGTCCCGAAATCATCCCTGATTATTTCATTTCCATATGACGAAAGTCCTTTTAAAGACCTCAGCTCCGTTGAAGTCATGTTTAAAATTTAGCAGCCGTGTCCGCTCTATGCAAGTATGCGACTAATGAGAACATCCATACTCACAGCATACCCCAAAAAAATTATATTCTTTATATTCATAGAGTTATATAACAAGCAAGAGTCACGCAACTTGCATAATCTACATTTTCTTCAAAGTAATTGAGAAATATCTTGGGGCATCTTGAGCAGAAACGCATGTAGACTAAACAGGATGAACAAGTTCAGTACGATAGAAAATTTTAGTATTCTGGTTTAGAATAAGACCGATTAATCGACTTAAGGTAAATATGACTAATAAGTCAGTAAATAGAGTAAGAACTATGAATCAAAATAATTTAGTCAAAAAAGACAGATTACAAATTATCGATTGGCTAATTGAACATTTCCCCAATGCCTTTTTTAAAAAGCCTGTTCAGGTAAAACCATTACAAATAGGAATATTCGATGAAATTATCGAATTCTATGATCGTCTGGACTCTCCCCCCTTCAGTAAGAAAGCTTTGCGTGAAGCCTTGAATTACTACAGCTCATCGCCGGCTTATCTCAGTTGCCAGAAGGTTAATGCGGCGCGAGTTGATCTTTATGGTAATGAAGTGGATGTAGTGACAGAGGAACAGGCAAAATACGCACATCAGCGTTTTCAGAATCGGTATACCAAGACGGATAAGGCGAGCCCTGCGGATTCAAATTAGGCTTAAAAGCCTTGCCGTCATTGCGAGCATAGCGAAGCAATCCAGAGCGGAGCTAGAATGAAGCCCGAATGCTGGATTGCTTCACTGCGTTCGCAAAGACGGGAGAGGTTTACTCAGGGCTTTACTGCACACATCAAATAATTTATATCCACTGATTTGCACAACTGTGCCTGTCGGCTAAAGGGATTATAGCTAATCCCCTCTAAAGCAATGAGCTCAAACCCCTCTCTTCTCAAAACGCTTGCCAGTTCTCCTGGCTTTATGAATTTATCATAATCATGCGTCTGCTTTGGCAATAAACCAAGAATATATTCTGCTGCAATAATTGCAGCACCATAGGCCTTAAGCGTTCGATTGATCGTGGAAAGAAATAGTTTGCCGCCCGGCTTCAATAAACGAAAGCAATGATGTACCACCAACTCTGGATCGGAAACATGTTCCAGCATTTCCATGCAGGTAATAAGATCGAAGGATATTCCTTCAAAATCCTCAATAGGGATTGCTTGATAGTTAATTGATAAATTATGGGCTACTGCATGAGTATTTGCAGTAATAATCGCATCATCGTCCGCATCAATACCGCTTACCACTCCCCCTCTTTCGGCCATGGCCTCAGCCAAAATACCTCCCCCGCAACCGACATCAAGAATTACAGACTGCTTGATAGTTGAATATTTTTCTATAAATTCCAACCGGGCAGAGTTAATATCATGCAATGTTTTAAGCGGGCCGTTTTTGTCCCACCAGCGGCTGGAGAGCGCATTAAATTTTGATATTTCACGAGCGTCAATGGTTGATTTAGTCATTTACACTTAATAAATCCAAATGTTTAAAAAAATTCTGAACATTTTTATTACTTATAAAGCTCAGATTGTAGGGATGCTCAGCAACCAGGCCGGGAAAAGACCAGGTTTCTTCGAGCTGTTTGGCAATATTGCCTAATAAAATAAATTGCAGCGAAGGCTTGATCTCAGACAAATGCCTGAAAAGCACAGTCATAAAAGGCTTCCACTCTTTTGCATGATATTTGACTTGTCCATCACTGTAAACCAATGAGGCATTTAACAAAAGAAATCCTTTTTTGATGAGACCGGAAAAAAACTCTTCGGCAGTTTGCACATAATTTGTCTTATTCAGCTTTTGTATGGCCTGCTGAGATAAATCATCCACCAGATCGCCCTTCACAACCAACAGCATTTTTATAAAATTGCGTAAAGAAGTTGCCCTGTTCACCTCTTTGCTTAAACCGCTTGGACTCCATATTTCCCCTACAGCTGCATCCCAAAATGCATAACCGTTTGCAGATTGAGCCCGGGGATACGGGGATTCCCCTAGCAATACGTATTGAGTGGCATCCAGCGGCAGACTAAAGGCAGAGAACAATGCGTCTTTTCCAGGAAGCCAATCCACGGTATTTTCGAGTTGGGTCAGATAAGCTGGATTCATGGCAGACAAAGCTTCTTCAATTATCCCATGCCACTGAGAATGCGTTGCGTCTATCAAGTCATGTAGTTTAAAATTGGCAATCATACTGTTTATTTCTCTATTTTCTTAAAATAGTTTACCAAAAATCACTGCGTTCATCATATTATCTTAAGAATTCTTATTTACAATGATGAGATTAGCAGCAAGAGAAAGAATTCATGCCCTCAAATGTTTCCAGTGAGCAAATTCACAACCATAATTGCTATCTTTATTTAAGAGCTATCACAAACGAAAAACAACTTCCGGAATCAATTCAAAGTATTTTACCGAAAAGGCTTGGTTATCAACTGAATATTGTTTTAAAACAGAACCAGTATGAACCTGATTATCGTTATGCTGATCTATACAGGGATTTCTTCGCGTTTATCGACAGTGAGAGCGAGAAAATAGCGTCTCGAAAAAAAAGTCTAGAGGATCAACTCAGCGTTTTAAAAACACGACAGGGATTGCGCCCGCATCCTCAGGTTTTTGGGGATGCACGCGAGCGACTAAATGATCCTTCACGACATTCCTCTCAACAGGAAATCACCGTCCTTCAGCAACAAATACACGAACTGGAAGCGTTTATCCATAATATCTATGCGAATAATAACTTGATTCTGGATGCCACGTTTGAGACTATCAAGCATATTCCGGCAAACCACAAGCCGACTGATAAAAAGATTGAAAAAGTAATTCAGGCGCAATTGGCTGACAAGGGGAATAAACGTGTTAATGACGCGCCCTCCCCAGCGGATAATCAATCGCTTCCCTCAAGAGTAAATGCGACTTTTGGCCGCAATTACAAACCACAGCACAACACGCTTTCAACAGAGCGGCGTTATCAATACAACAAAGATAAAAAAGGCCCCCAGGAATTGCGGTTCGGCACACAGGCGCAAAGACAGGATGGGCAAACAAAAGTTAGCCCGGCATTTAAGCTATGGTTAAAAAACCAGCCATCCACAACTATAGCGTCCATGTTTTCCCCCTCTTCTCCTGCGCAAAGAATTACACATATTTATTTTAATAATCTGGGCAGAGATCGCTCCGATCCCGAAGGCTTGTCTGAACGGCGAATGACCCAGGCGCTTGAGAACCTCGAAAATGAGCATGATAATCTCGCAGTAATTACGCTGCCCGCAGACAAAGGCCTTTTTGCTGCGAACGACTATCAGACAACTACTGAAAACTTAAATTTTGACCAGGAATTTCAGCGGCTGTTTAATATAGCAACGAACAACTCCAGCGAAGCCATAAAGGATTTCTATATAAGCCCTTCTGTCAGGACAATGATATATGGAGATAAGGAGCAGGAAACCGTCAATAAACTACTGTCACTCAGTTTCAGCAAAATGGGAGCGGCAGCAGACAAGCCCTTAAGCAAGGCGCAAAGACAGGCTATCTGGTTTGATTTTAACAAATATGCCTTTCCTAATCTTGCAATCGAAACACTTGATCCAAAAACATTTAATTTTACCTGCAAAGATGCAATAGACAGAGCGGGTGTTTCTTCTGCTTATTATAATCTGATGAAGTCAATTGAACTTGAAAATCCCATGAGCCGTGAGGAGTTTGAGTGCGGATTGCATGCAGCACCCGCAATGGTTAAAGGACGCGGCATGAATCATCATGTCGAGTTATTATGGAATGCAATCGATTTCTATATTAACGCCAATTACGAAAAGCTTCGAGGACAAGTTCCCTGGCTGGTACAATGGCGCGACGACAATTGCCCTCATAACCGTGCACAAGAGGTACTCCGGATCCGTATTCAGCAGGCAAGAATTGACCTGGACAAAGCCACTTGTGATTTCCCGCTTAAAAAAGATCAGATTGCACAAACCGCCAGGTTAATCGACATGATTGAGGAGCAGGCAAAAAAGAATACCAGCGGTAACCGTTTACTGTTACAGGCAGTCAGCGATAGTATCGATTTGATTGAAAATCCCTCCCCCAGAAAAGTCAATTCCTACAAAAACCTGGCTGACCGGCTGGAAGTGAAGAACCCGACCTGGAGAGCTATTGGCGGCATTATGAAGATCATTGCTGGAATGATTACTTATGCATTCTCCCCCAAGCTGCTTCACTCGGGAATAGCCACCTTTAAAACTGCACAGAATGCAGAACAACGTAAACAAATTCAGCTTGCAATGAAAAAGATGATTCAAAAGAATGAAGAAGAGGAGATCCAACCCGGGCATAGCACACCAATAGTGGGTTAAATACCAGGCTTCTCCCTTTGAGTCTTGCATGACTTGAGAAATTTGGCTAAGGTTAGTTACCTTTTTTTCTGGATAATGCAATGGATCCTGTTACCAGACATCTGATGGCTGAACTGAGTGAAAGACAGCCGCTGATGGTTAAACAACTGTTTCAATTCTGCGAGACGAACTCTGGAACTACTAATTTAGATGGTTTGTCATATATTCATAATCACCTGAGTCAGGTCTTTAACTCCATTGCAGACTCCATTGAGTCAATTTCATTCCCCACCCTTAACAACATCGACATGCAGGGTAATACGGAGATCCTGGACTGCGGAAAGGCATTATTAATCCGCAAGCGCCCGGAAATAAAGCGGCGGATACTGCTGGGCGGTCATATGGATACAGTGTATCATGCCGACCATCCCTTCCAGACGCTTTCCTATATTAATGAAAATACCTTAAATGGCCCTGGCGTTGCCGATATGAAAGGCGGATTGCTGATTATCCTGCATGCACTGGAGTTGTTTGAGCGCCTTCCAGAAGCAGAAACATTAGGTTGGGATGTATTTATCAATGCGGATGAAGAAATTGGCTCACCGTTTTCAGGCAGCTGGCTTGAAAACGCAGCATCCACCTACCAGGCAGGTCTCATTTATGAGCCGGCAATGGATGCCAAAGGTACTTTAGCAAGAAACAGGCGAGGCAGTGGAAAATTTACTGTGGTGACAACAGGGAAGGCAGCTCATGTAGGACGCGCTTTTTCGGAGGGGCGGAATGCCATTTGCTATCTGGCAGAAGTGATTCTTGCCATTCACGCGCTTAATGGTCAGCGAGAAGGTGTCAGCATCAATATAGGCAAAATTGCTGGAGGAGAGGCACTGAATATGGTACCCGATAAAGCGGTAGCCAAACTCGATATACGCGTGAGTAGTCCGCAGGATGAGTACTGGATCCAGAAGAAATTGAATGAGATTAACAACCTACTTAAAAGAGATGATTATGGTTTAAAAATTGAGGGGCAATTCGGAAGACCCGTTAAATCAATCAACTATAAAACAGAAAAACTATTCGAATGCGTGCGGCGCGCCGGGGAACAATTAAATCTATCGGTTTCCTGGCAGGATAGCGGCGGTTGTTGTGACGGTAATAATCTGGCGCAGAAAGGCCTGCCAGTACTCGATACCATGGGTGTTCGCGGCGGAGCTATCCATAGCGCTGAAGAGTTTATCTTACTGGATAGCCTGGTTGAAAGGACTGCATTGAACCTGTTTTTATTGCGGGATTTAGCGCGCGGCGGTTTGGAGACACTTCACTCATGATGATTTTCAGGCGAGCATTCCCATCCGATCTGGATGCGATATACGAGCTGGCAATGCGCAGCGGTATAGGAATTACAACCTTGG
Source organism: Legionella birminghamensis (assembly GCF_900452515.1). NCBI lineage: Bacteria > Pseudomonadati > Pseudomonadota > Gammaproteobacteria > Legionellales > Legionellaceae > Legionella > Legionella birminghamensis. The sequence continues at coordinate 1,336,184 of NZ_UGNW01000001.1, read as the reverse complement.
CCAAAGACAGGCAATTATTGCAAAAGCGAATTGATTGGTCCTGTACGTCCTTTGAAAAAGAAGTCAAAAAACCGCTTAACGAATATTATTTCTTTGTCCTGGAAGATCCTGAAACAGGAAAAGTGGTCGGCACATCCGCAATCGAAGGCGCTACCGGGTATGATAGCCCTTTTTACTCCTATAAGCTTTCCAAGAGAACACGATTTTGTCATTCGCTAAATATTCGCAGCGATTATGAAGTCTTAAGCCTTGTCAATGATAACCAGGGGAAAAGCGAAGTATGCACTCTATTTCTTGATCCCTCCTATCGTAAAGACAGTAACGGCTTATTGCTTTCGCGTGCGCGTTTCCTTTTCATTGCCGCTTTCCCTAATCGCTTTTCGCCAAGCATTATTGCCGAAATGCGCGGGATTTCCGACGAGTCCGGGCATTCCCCCTTTTGGGATCATCTGGGAAGCCATTTTTTTCATATGACTTTTCCGGAAGCCGATGGGTTATCCATTTCCACGAACAAACAATTCATCGCAGACTTAATGCCTCGTAACCCAGTTTATGTGAAATTGCTTGCAGCAGCCGCCCAGTCAGTGATTGGGCAACCGCATCAATCAACCATTCCAGCAATGAATATTCTCATGAACGAAGGCTTTCGATTTTTAGGTTATGTGGATATTTTTGATGCCGGCCCTACCATCGAGGCACCTGCAGCAGAAATTTCTACGATAAAAACCAGCCAGCTAAGAACAATTGGCAGCCTCAGCGACGAGGTGAGCAGTAAACTATTCCTTGTTGCCAATACCAGCCTGAACTTTCGCGCCACTCTAAGCCAGGCTATTTTTACCAAAGGGAATACATGCATTGTAAGTAAGCAAACAGCTGAATTATTGAAACTTAAAAAGGGAGACAATGTCAGACTCTCTCCCTTGCATTCGCTTAAAAACCATAGCAATGGGGAAAATCAATGAGTATCGCGTCAAATACCTGGAATAGTCATTATATTAATGGGCAATGGCATTCAGGAGAAGGTGCTGTGTTCACTTCCATTAATCCAGCCAATAATTTATTAGTATGGCAAGGCCGCAACGCGACAGCGATTGAAATCAGTCAGGCCTTTAAATCTGCAGATAAAGCCGCAGTGGATTGGGCTGGATTGACACTGGAAGAGCGCTGTGCTTATCTGCAAAACTTTGCCAGGGCGGTGGAAAAAAGACGTGGGCAGCTCGCTGAATTAATTTCCCAGGAAACGGGTAAGCCATTCTGGGAATCACAAACTGAAGTGAGCTCTGTTATTGCCAAAGTCGCTATCTCCATTCAGGCCTATCAGGAACGTAATGCCGAAAAATCAAATTCAACAGCGGAAGCGACAGCAAGTCTTCGCTATAAACCGCATGGCGTAGTAGCAGTGCTTGGCGCTTTTAATTTCCCGGCTCATCTAAGTAATGGGCATATTGTCCCCGCCCTGCTTGCGGGAAATACCATTGTCTACAAGCCCAGCGAGTTAAGCCCCGCGGTGGCTGCCTTGATTATGCAATGCTGGCATGAAAGTGATTTACCGCCAGGCGTCATTAATTGTATACAGGGTAACAGCCAAACCGCAAAAGCGCTTCTACAACAGAATATTAAAGGTGTTTTTTTTACCGGCAGCTATCAAACCGGCAAAAAAATTCATCAGCAGTTTGCCGAGCGCCCCGAGATAATCATTGCCCTTGAAATGGGGGGTAATAATCCATTAGTAATCGATGAGGTGGATGACATTGATGCAGCTGTTTACCATACGCTTTTATCCACCATGATCACAGCCGGTCAACGCTGTACTTGTGCGCGAAGGCTTTTTATTAAAAATGATGCCCAGGGCAATGCGTTTTTACAACGATTCACTGAAATATGCCAGACACTGCTTATTGGCGAATATACGCAACGCCCGGAACCCTTCATCGGCCCAGTGATTCGTCTTGACCATGCGCGTATGCATCTTTCCGCCCAGCAAAAACTGCTGGACTCTGGAGGTAAGGCTTTACTGCCAATGAGATTGTTGAAAGAAGAAGCGGCATTTTTATCGCCCGGCATTATTGATATGTCTAATGCACGCCAGATAAGTGATGAAGAAATCTTTGCGCCATTAGTGCAGGTTTATCGCTATCAGGATTTTGAAGAGGCCATAGTAATGGCAAATCAGACGAAATATGGCCTGGCCGCCGGCCTGCTAAGCAAGCACAAAGCCCATTACGAATTATTTTATAAGCAAATCCGCTCCGGGCTAATCAACTGGAACAGGCCGACTACGGGAGCGGCGAGCAACTTACCCTTCGGAGGTGTAGGATGCAGCGGCAATCACCGGCCAAGCGCTTATTTTGCAGCCGATTATTGCTCTTATCCCATCGCAAGCATGGAGAGCGCCATGCTGGTCAGACCTGCTCAGTTACTACCCGGCATTAACCTTGGATAGACAATGAAAAACTATGAATTAAACATGGATGGACTGGTCGGCCCTACCCATAATTATGCGGGTTTATCCCTTGGAAATATTGCTTCGACCGCCAATGCCCATTCTATTGCCAATCCTCAGGCTGCCGCTTTGCAAGGCCTTGATAAAATGCGCTTTCTGCATGAATTAGGATTAAAGCAGGCGGTTTTGCCGCCCCATCAACGTCCTAATTTGGGTCTGCTGGAACAAATGGGCTTTCATGGGACAACAGAACAGCAATTAAAACTGGCTAGTACAACAGCGCCGGAAATTCTGGCAGCCGCCTATTCAGCCTCCAGTATGTGGACTGCAAATGCCGCCACTGTAACCCCCAGTATTGATAGCAATGATCGGCGTGTTCATTTTACTGCTGCGAATCTGGTTTCCAACCTGCACCGCCATCAGGAAGCAAACTTCTCGCATTATCTGCTAAAAAGAATATTTAACAACGACAATCATTTTGCGCATCACTCCCCCTTGCCGGCTAGCCTGGTAACCAGTGACGAGGGCGCGGCTAACCATAGCCGCCTTGCGGCAGATCATGGCCAACCCGGTATTCATTTATTTGTTTATGGCAAACGCGCCCTCTGGTCGTCTTTTACCCCAGGGCCAGTTCGCTTTCCAGCAAGGCAAACCTATGAAGCCTCCACTGCAATTGGGAGATCTCACGGCCTGGATCTTGATCGGCTGTTATATGTCTGCCAAAATCCAGCGGCAATCGACAAAGGCGTTTTCCACAACGATGTCATTGCCGTTGCCAACGAATCTGTGCTCTTAATTCATCAGCAGGCATTCCTTGATCAGACTACAGTATTGCAGGCACTTCAAAGTAAAGCCGATTTTGAGCTTAATATTATTGAAATCAGGGACGAGCAGGTAAGCATAGATGATGCAGTCTCCAGTTATCTTTTTAATTCGCAACTCTTAACCCTTAAAGACGGCACAATGGCACTGATTGCGCCGAGTGAATGCGAGCATAACCCACATGTCAACCAGACAATTCACGATATTCTGGCAGCGTCCAGCAACCCTATCAAGTATTGTTATTTTATGGATCTAAAGCAAAGCATGCGCAATGGCGGCGGCCCTGCCTGTTTACGCCTGCGGGTCTTACTGAATGAAAATGAACTGGCGTATATGCATCAGGGCGTGTTAATTAATGAGTCTTTATTATTAAAACTGGAACAATGGATCAAGCGCCATTACCGGGATCGACTGCATGCAGATGATTTAGTTGATCCATCACTAGTGAAAGAAGTGATGTTTGCCCTTGATGAATTGACAGAAATTCTCCAACTTGGAGCTATTTACCCCTTTCAACAGGCTTGATTTCTGATGTGGAAAACCTTTGCTGGCCGCTGCCTGTACCAGAGCACAAGCGGTGTTTCCGTTTATGATAATTTCATATTCCGCTGGTTGTCGCTGGGTAGTCCGGCAATTCAAAGTCTGATTAATATACGTAAGCCAGAGAAACCCGGCTTAAATTATATCAGTCAGTTGATTCTTCCAGCCAGGCTATTTCCCGGGGCGAGCTGTTTACTGGGATTGGGAGGAGCGGGTGCTGCACATGCGCTCTCCCCCGCCCTTAATCATTTTCCATTGACCGCCGTTGAAATTAGTGAAGAAATTATTCAGGTGGCGAAAACATATTTCCTGACTGACAGGCTAAAAAACCTTCATATCATTAACCAGGATGCCAGTACATTTATCAAAAATAATGGGGCTCCATTTAAGCATATCCTGGTCGACCTGTTTAATGCCCACCGCTTTCCCTCCAATTGCTATACACCGCAATTTTTTATCGATTGCCAGAACGCTCTTTCAAACAATGGCTACCTAAGCGTTAACCTGGCCAACCGCAATGAGCAATACCCCGTTTTCAAATGGCTAAAGGCTCATTTTGAACTGTCCACCCTGGTATTGCCAGTCAGGAAATCAATGAACATGATTATTATCGCTGCAGAAAAACCGGCTCTGGAAATTCTGATTGAACAATTGAAAGCGCGAAAAATAATATCAGCCCTTGCATGGGATCTAACCTGGAATCGGATTGCGATAACTGAATAAATCAATCCAGAAAACCCGCAGTTTATAAACGAATAGTAGTAAAGCTGCCATTTATGCTTATAATTTATATAAGATGATATTTCGGGGTTCATTATGGCCGGCATCAAGGCATTAGGGCAAGAGCTTGAAGCACTAAAAAAATTCATTAGACCAGAACGCTTAGGCTGGAAAAATGAGATCGAACGCATCGAACTGCTGGAAACCTATGAAGAATTGAGTGCATTAATTGACAGGGCAACTAAATCCGATAAGGAGCTAACGGCAGAGGAGTGCCAACCCTTTATCGATTTTCTGGCGAATCGCTGGAAACGCATTCAGCAAACGGATCTGGCATATACCTTCGATCCCCACTCCCCGATAAATCAGATCTGTTGGCTGCTTGCCGAAAGGCTCTCACCTGTTGTTAACAAAGAGGCTGTAAAGCTGTTAATGTTTAATATTGATCTCTCGGACCAGATGTCTGGTCAGGACCTGTATGAATTAAAGCCCTGGCAATTTGTTCTTAGTGATGATGTAAACAATCCGCGTATTATTATGGTGTCCGATTGTCTCTCTTTTGCCAAAGAGGACGGCGTGTTTAAACACACTAGTTTGGAAGACGGGCAAGTAAAACCACTGACTGAAAGTGAACGCGCAAGGGTGATTAAACATTCCCCTGCGGCCACAGCGTTTCATGAGGCAGCTCAGCAGCTTCGGGATTATGTTAAACGTGATTCTTCAATGTATGGATATATCAACCGATTCATTGAAAAGCTGCGTTATGGGGGAGCTCATGGAGGACGCGGCGGACAGGAGTATATTGCTGGAGCGGATGCGAATGAAGGGATTTTCGAGTTTGCAGAATTTCTGGATAAATTGACAGAGGATGAGCGTAGACGATTGTTTGCCATGACGGCTCCCCGATTCCGGGATAATATCGGCACAATCTGGAATCGTATGAAAAATCCAGGAGTGAGGGCCAATGGAGAGATTCAGAGAACTGAATTTTGTGTCGAGGTGAATGCCGCCGAGTTAAACACCATCAGTCGGGAGAATGAACAGGCGTTAAGGGAATGGACTCCCGAGTTTGTGCGGAAAATTCAAGAGGGTGCGCTAGATAATCAAAAGACTAAACTCGAAGAAAAACTTAAAGAAAAAGAGGATAGTTTCACAAAGCTCCTGGAGGAAAAAATATCCTATCAACCAGATATTACTACAGGAATTGCAGGGAATGCCCGGCTATTTGCGCAGCTGGACGGTAATCCAAAATCCCGAGCTGAAACCATAAGCGGTCTGATAGAAAAATACCCAAGCCTTGGTATCACCTTGCGAATTGCGGATAGAGCAGCGAATGAAAATCGTTTACTGCCAGCCAATGCATTTCCTGAATTTCATCAGACGGTTGACAGCGTTTGCCCTCCATTAACCAGTATTCAGGATGCCAAAGCATTAAGAACGGCGCTTTGGCAATTGACGGATGCTGACAAAATCATCTATTTGCAACAATTAGGCGATAACAAACTCGCAGAGCTGGTTCCAAACACTGCGGCTTTAATCAATCTGGTAAGCGGAGAAGAGGAAGATACCCAACATTTAAGCACCAAGGCTAAAATCGCTATCGTTAACAGTTTTCTGGCTAAACCTTATTTTAAAGAAACGATTACATCTTATGCGCCATTAATCCCTTTGATAAGTAACATTAATGTGGACAGAAGAGAATGCGACACAATTAAAATCGGTCCGGTGCTCGAGAATTGTGAAGATGCAGATCTTGGTGCTCTGGAAGCATTATTGCTTTTAATTGACGATACCAAAGTAAATGCTTTCCTTGGTAATTTAGGGAACGCTTGTCTTAAAAGATTGACTGAAAAATCGCCTGGACACGTTATAGCTGTTTTTGAAAGTAAATTGGATAAGCTTCCTCAGAAAATAATGATCGAGCAAATGCGCTCCTTTATAGAGAATCAAAAAGCCATTGCAAGGCTCGAATCACTAAGTGAAGAGAGCTCTTCCTGGGGGGCAAGGCATGGTGCGATAAAAGCGCTGATTGATTTAGCCAAAGGGAACATATCCCGCCTTCCCAACAATACGGAAGCCAGTTTTGATAATGAATTAAGAGCAATACACGCACAAATTCTGAAAAATAATCAAAACATAGTAACCGTTGGCCGTATCGAGCGTTCCCAGATTACCAATACCGACGAGCGTTTACCTATCATAATAATCGGTCCGCGAAATAGTGGAAAAACGAGTCTGATGCAACGTTATTTTAACAATAGCTATTCAGATGCACCCGTACAAGATCAGGATTTCAGGTATACCCAGGCTTATCAAAATGATGAGGGTGTAAGAGCATTGGCAGCCTTTATGGATATGGGCGATATGGAAAGCCGTCGATTCAGAAATACCAGATGGGGCTCGAATGCCAAAGTGTTTATCATAACGGTAAACCTGACTGATCCTAACAGTTTGCAAGATGCAAAAGATGAATATGCATCGCTGAGGCAGTGGTTTAATCCAGCCACTCCGGTTATTTTTGCAGGAACAATGAGTGATATGCCAAACGCCACTTCCACTCTCATTACGGAATTTGCTGCCGAGAAAGGCTGTACATTTATAGCGACCAGCGCCAGAGATAACCATGGAGTTGAAGAATTATTTGCCAAAGCGGCTGAGTTGGGAATTAACAGATCTCAGGCCTTAAATCCCAGTCAGCAGGCACTGCAGCCTGCAGTACCTGCTCCTCCGAGAACTGGCATGATGGGGCGTTTTGGTGCATTTTTCACCAGAGGCGGTAGAAACCCTTCCAGTGCACAACAGGAGGAGCCTTCAAATCGTCCGGGGCCCAGGGGAGGACGAGGAGGAGAGACTGGCAATTAACCTCCTTAATAAGAGGGAAATTGGCATCTCCCGGGTATTAAGCAAATACATGACGATGTAAAAAATTCCCTGGCTCAGGACAGCACTCTGGAACAAAGAACGACTTTATAAGGGTACAATGAACTGGATGCCTCGAACAAGCCGAGGCACGTAGGCGGTGATGTCAATACAGCCCAGCGGCAGGAGATCAATACCGCGCAGTGATAAGAGATCAATGACGCGGAGTGCTTGATACTAAATTTCCATTAAATCTTTTTCTTTAGCAGCCAGGACGTGATCGATATCCACAATGTACTTATCAGTCAACTTCTGGATGACTTCCCCTGCCCGACGCTCATCATCTTCGGAAATCTGCTTGTCTTTCACCAGATCTTTTAATTGGCTATTGGCGTCACGGCGGACATTTCGAACAGCAACTTTGGCCTGCTCTCCTTCACCACGCACCACTTTAATCAGCTCCTTACGACGCTCTTCAGTTAAAGGCGGCATAGGGACGCGGATTGCGGTACCCGCAGTTGCCGGATTCAAACCCAAATCAGAGGTCAGAATAGCCTTTTCAACCACTGCAACCATCGATTTTTCCCAAGGCGTAACTACCAGAGTCCTGGAATCACTGGTGGTCACATTGGCAACCTGATTTAAAGGAGTGAGATTACCGTAATAGTCAACCTGGATGTGATCCAAGAGACTGGCATTGGCTCTTCCGGTTCTGATTTTGGTCAACTCATGCTGCAAATTTTCAACGGACTTTTTCATTCGTTTTTCAGCATCATTTTTGACATCATTAATCATTGTTGGCTCCTACAATAGTTCCTACGCGTTCACCTGCTACAATCTTTTTCAAAGCATCTGCTGCAAACAGATCAAAAACCTGCAGTGGCATGCCATGATCCATACACAAACAAATAGCAGTTGAATCCATTACCTTTAAATTATCACTTAAGACCTGCCGGTAACTTAAATAATCATAACGGGTGGCTTTCGGATTGGTCATTGGATCATCATTATATATCCCATCAACCTTGGTGGCCTTTAAAACCACATCAGCACCTACTTCTATCGCCCGCAAACAGGCGGCAGAATCGGTTGTGAAAAACGGATTACCAGTTCCTGCAGCAAAAATTACGACATGCCCATTACGCAAATGGGTAATCGCTTTGCGGCGATGATAGGGATCGACAACGCCAAGCATCGGAATTGCAGACATTATCCTGGCAGGCATGTCGATACGCTCCAGGGCATCACGCATTGCCAGGGCATTCATTACCGTGGCCAACATACCCATGTGATCGCCTGTTACTCGTCCCAAACCCGCCTCAGACAATGCTTTACCCCGAAAGAGATTACCGCCGCCAATCACGAGGCCGACTTCAACTCCCATTCGAATTAATTCAGCGACATCATTGGCGATACGATCCAGCACTGATGGATCAATCCCAAACTGGGATTTTCCCATCAGTGCTTCTCCGCTGCATTTTAATAAAATGCGCTTATATTTTAATTGGAGGTGATTTTCACTCATCATTAATCGCGAACCTGTGCCATCACTTCTTCAACAAAATTATCTTCTTTTTTCTCGATGCCTTCACCCACTTCAAAACGCAGGAAAGCAATTACTTCTGCCGATTTTTCTTTAAGCAGCTGACCCACTTTGACATTAGGATCTTTAACAAAAGGCTGACCAATCAAGCTGACTTCATCAATGAATTTATTGATACGGCCTTCAATCATCTTGTCGATGATCTCCTGTGGTTTGCCGCTTTCTCTAGCCTGGGCAGTAAAGATTTCACGCTCATTCTCAATCGCTTCAGCAGATACCTGATCGCGGTTAACAACCATCGGGCGGCTGGCAGCGATATGCATAGCAATGTCTTTAGCCAAGGCTTCTTCACCATTTTTCAGTGCAACAAGTACTCCGATTCGTGAGCCATGCAGATAAGAGCCGATAACGCCGTCGCAAGACATTCTTTCCATACGGCGAATCTTGATGTTCTCGCCAATCTTGGCAACCAGTTCCTGACGGGCTTGTTCAACTGTACTGCCTGTACCTTTTAATGTTTCATTAGACAATGCAGCAACATCGGCAACAGCGCTTTCCAGGGCAGTTGCGGCAACTTTATCAGCAAATTGAGTGAAGTTCTCATCACGGGCAACGAAGTCAGTTTCGCTATTAATTTCAAGCATAACAGCAGTACGACCATCTGCAGAACGGGCAATCACAATTACGCCTTCAGCAGCAATTCGGTCTGCCTTTTTGTCAGCTTTGGCCTGGCCTGCTTTTCGCATTTCAGAAATCGCCAATTCGATATCACCATTGGTTGCCACCAGAAATTTTTTGCATTCCATCATTCCGGCGCCGGTTCTTTCACGTAACTTCATAACCAATGCAGCACTTATACTCATTTCATTTCTCCACATAGTAAAAAGGGGTGCGTTGCTAACAAAACAATCTAACGCGTAAGCACTAGAGATGTTTTGGCAACGCGCCCCTTTAACAAAGTTAATTATTCGCCAGCTTTTTCAGCTTCTTCCGCAGATGATACTTCAACAAATTCACTGCCTGTGGCAACGCCGCCTACAGTATTGCCGCTTTTTGCATCAGCAATCGCATCGGCAATAACACGGACATAAATATCCACAGCGCGCATGGAATCATCATTGCCTGGAATGACGTAATCAATATTATCAGGGCTGTTATTCGTATCGACCACACCAATGACAGGAATCTTCAAGCGACGGGCTTCTTCAACAGCAATGTGTTCGAAACCAACATCCACAACGAAGAGCGCATCTGGCAATCCGCCCATATCTTCGATACCACCCAATCCGCGTTCCAGCTTTTCAAGCTCGCGGCTCAACATCAGCGCTTCTTTCTTAATCATAGTTTCAAAAGCGCCTTTGTCACGCAATTCTTTCAATTCTTTCAGTCTGAAAATAGATTGGCGAACTGTTTTATAGTTTGTCAGCATACCGCCTAACCAGCGATGATCGACATAAGGCATGCCACAACGTTTTGCATGCTCACGGATGCTTTCCTGTGCAGCTCTTTTGGTACCAACAAACAGAATCTTAGCTTTGTTAGAAGCTAATCGGCCTACATAATTGGCTACATCATTCAACATGGGCATTGTTTTTTCCAGGTTGATGATATGAATTTTATTTCTTGAGCCAAAAATATACTCAGACATTTTAGGGTTCCAAAAACGGGTTCTATGCCCAAAATGAGCGCCCGCTTCCAGTAATTCACGCATACTAACGTTCATAGTTATTTCTCCAGGGTTAAGCCTCCACGCTTCCCATAAAGCACCCCCACCGGAGGCACTGCCACTGGGTTATTAAATTTCTCACCTACGTTCTGCGACTTGTTCGCAGAATCCAAGGATCTCTAGAAATGGCAGATCTTTGAACCCTGCGAACAAGTCGCAGGGCGTAGGCGGTGGCAGTACCGCTTGGGGGACCCCGCCTTATGTGACGAAACGTGTGTGTCGTTAAAAGCGCGCTAGTTATATCACATTTCAGCGCATGCAGCAATCTTATCATTGATTTGAATCCATCTTTAAAGGCTTTCAATCAAATTCAATTAATGACAAGAATTATTTTTGTTTACAGTCTATACTCGATACTGGATTAAAATAAAAAATAATAAGGAGATTACCATGTTTAAACGAATAGTGTGGCTGCCAATCCTAATGATGACCGCCTCATTGGCCGCCCCTGTTTATGCTGCAAGCTCAACGGATTCGACTGATCAGCCAGCCACAACCAGCTCACAAACCAGCAGCAGTACTGATAACAGCACTGGTAATGGCCAGCAGTGCCCTCCTATGAAAAGATGGCAGGAAATGGTTCAGACACTCCAATTAACTCAGGATCAACAAGATAAAATCAAAGCCATAAAAGACAATGCAAAAAGCACTATGAAAGATAACTGGCAGCAAATGAAAAGCATCCGCGAAGAGATGAAGGCACTGGTAATGTCCCCCACCCTGGATCAGGCAAAACTTGATTCACTGATCCAGCAAAAGACAAATTTGATGGCCTCCATGATGAAAACAAAAATCACCATGAAAAATCAGATTTATAATTTGCTTAATGATCAGCAAAAGCAACAATATCAAACGCTGATGAGCCAGTGGGAAGCCAAGAGAAAACAAATGTGGCAAAACATGGGTTGCTAGATTCTATAAAGTCATTCCTGCTTTTGCGGGAATGACAAATCTCGCCAAATTCAAATCTTTGATGTAGAAACATTATTCTTATGCTACTATTTCGAATGTATATTCCGCTCTAACTGTTGATGGACTTCGTCATGCCCGTAAGCATTAAAACACCTGAAGAGATACATAAAATGCGCATCGCCGGCAAACTGGCTGCTGATGTGCTTACTATGATTGAGCCTTATGTGAAGGAAGGTATTACAACTGATGAGTTAAATACCATATGTCACGATTATATTGTCAATGAACAGCAAGCCATTCCGGCACCGCTTGGATATAATGGCTTTCCCAAGTCGATTTGTACCTCTATAAATCATGTGGTCTGCCATGGAATTCCCGGAAAAAAAGCCTTGAAAAACGGGGACATAGTTAACATTGATGTCACAGTAATCAAAGACGATTATCACGGAGATACCAGCAAAATGTTTTTTATTGGTCAACCCTCCGTCAAGGCACGCCATGTGGTGCAGATCGCCTATGAATGTTTATTCATAGGGATAGAAATGGTTAAACCGGGTATCCGCTTGGGAGATATTGGCCATGCGATTCAACAGCATGCCGAGAAAAATCGCTGCTCAGTAGTCCGTGACTACTGCGGACATGGTATTGGCCGTGTTTTCCATGAGGATCCACAGGTTTTACATTATGGAACGCCAGGTACTGGTGAAATATTACAGGCTGGAATGACATTTACTATTGAGCCCATGGTCAATGTCGGCAAACACCACACCCGCTTGCTGCCGGATCAGTGGACTGTTGTTACCAAGGATCACAGCTTGTCGGCGCAATGGGAACACACCCTGCTGGTGACCGAAGACGGGGTGGAAATTCTGACGCTTCGTGATGAAGAGCGCTAAGCCTGTCCTAAAGCAAACTCTTAAACAGTTCAGGGAGGAACTGTGTAAGGAATTTTATCAAAAAGCCAATATTGGCAATCTTACACGAAAACTGGTTCAATTTATTGACCAAAGCCTGATAGAACTGTTTTACAAGAACAAACTTCATCTTAATAATCAATTTTGCCTGGTTGCATTAGGCAGCTACGGACGGCGTGAGTTATTACTACATTCCGATATTGATTTACTATTATTACACTCAGATGAACTGTCGCAAATTACCATCCAGCGCGCGCAAGCTTTTATTCAGGAGTGTTGGGACGCAGGTCTTAATATCAGTCATCAAATCACTACAGTTGAGGCTTGTGCTAAACTCGCCCAGGAAGACCTGACAGTGATCTCCAGTATCCTGGACATGCATCTTCTCTGCGGAAAAAGCAATTTAATGGAGGAATTACAATATCAGACTCATCCCCTTCATATGTGGCCAAGTGAAAAGTATTTTTTGGCAAAAATGAATGAACAGCAGGCTCGATACCGCAAATATGGCGAAACAGAATATAATCTGGAACCCAATGTCAAACACGGCCCTGGCGGGCTTCGCGATTTACAAACCTTATTATGCATTGGGAAAAGGCATTATGGCATTAAAAAACTGGCAGATGGTATCAGCTGCGGTTTTTTTACTGACAAGGAATATGAAGAGTTAATAAATTGCCAGCATTTCCTTTGGCGTGTGCGCTTCGCCCTGCATGCCATAACAGGTAAACAGGAAGAACGCCTGCTTTTTGACCACCAATTGAAGCTGGCCAGTTTGTTTAATTTTTCTGACAATGCCCATTCACTGGCCATCGAACAATTTATGAAGGCTTACTTCACTGTAATCAAGCGTAATCGAGAGTTGAATGAAATGTTGTTTCAATGGTTTTCTGAGGCCATTGTGCACCATGAAAAACAACAGATTCAACGTTTGGACAGTTATTTTCAATTATCCAACAATTTAATCGAAATTCGCCACACGCGTGTTTTTATCCAGCATCCCCAGGCATTAATCAAGCTTTTTTTATGGATTGCAAAAAAGCCTGACATAGTGGGCGTAAGAGCCAGCACTATTCGTTTAATTCGTGAACATCTTTATTTAATGAATAAACGATTCAGGCATTCAAAAGCGGTGACCTCTGCTTTTATGGCCATTTTCAAGGAAGGCTCGAACCCGTTCGAAGCCTTACAGCATATGAACCGTTATGGAGTCCTCGGACATTACCTGGATTGCTTTGCAGCCGTAACAGGTCAGATGCAATATGATTTGTTTCATGTCTACACAGTAGATCAGCATACATTATATGTCATTCGTAATATTGTCCGGTTCCTGAATCCTGTTTATTCCAGGCAATTTCCTCTCGCCGCATCGCTTATGTCGTCGATTAAAAAAAAGGAAATAATTTATCTGGCCGCTTTCTTCCATGATATTGCCAAAGGGCGCGGCGGTGATCATTCTGAATTGGGGGCACTTGAAGCCAGTCAATTTGCCAACAATCATAACCTTGAGGAGGAAGACCGGATTTTGCTGGTTTGGCTGGTTGAAAACCATTTACTAATGTCACAAACAGCCCAGCGCCAGGATATTTATGATCCAAAGACGATTCAGGACTTCAGCAGCAAATTGCCCAGCCTTCATTATCTGGATTATTTATATCTGTTAACAGTTGCTGATATCTGCGGTACGAATCCTTCTTTGTGGAACAGCTGGAAAGATACCTTACTGAAAGAACTTTATAAGGCGACCAAGCAGGCGCTTCTTGAAAATACTGATTTTGTTAATGAGTCCGCCTTAATTGAAGCGCGTAAACAACAGGCGCTTGAAATATTGATTGCCGAAAAGGTGCTTCCCACTCAGGCCCAAAGAATATGGGCACATTTCCAGGGCATTTATTTTTTACATGAATCGCCCAAAATAATTGCAAAACATACAAAAGCCATTCTTCATTGCAAAGAATACCCTTTAGTTATGATTCTGCCGCACCACAGTGAAGGCGGAACAGAAGTATTCATTTACATGCCCCATCATGACGAACGCTTTACAATTACAACGACAGTATTAAGCAATCATCATACAACTATCCAGGAAGCGACCATTTTAAGCTGTAATAATCAATTCGATTTGGATACTTATATTATTCTGGATGAACAACACAAGGCGCTTTTTGATAAGGAAAAAACGGAGGAGCTTAAACAAGCATTGGTGGAACAACTGGCAAAAGCCAATGAGCTTCCCTCTATTGCCAAACGCCGTGTGCCTCGTGCAATGGCTCATTTCAAATTAACACCACAAATCAGTTTTACTGAAGAACCCTATTTAAAACATACCCGCCTGTTCTTAATAACAAGGGACAGGCCGGGTTTATTAGCGCATGTTAGCCGTATTTTCACGCGATTAGGCATCTTGCTGCATGGCGCAAAAATTGCGACTGCAGGCGAACGCGTTGAAGATACCTTTTACATCTCATCCCATAGTAGTAATCACTTGACTACCCGCGAAAAAGAGCGGTTGAAAGATTTATTGACGAAAGAGCTAAGCTGAGCGGTTTATCTCAAACAGGCCGCCTATTTGTTAGTTTCAGGCAAATTTTGTATATTGATACAAGCCAGTTAAAGGATTTACAGGGGTGATATGAATAGTCAGGAACTTAGCCGAAAACAATTAGCAGCCATTATTATTGGGAATATGCTTGAGTGGTATGATTTTGTTGTTTTCTCCTTCATGCTGGTTTTTATATCCAGATTATTTTTTCCTTCCCATGATCCGGTCACGTCGATTCTTTCTACAACTGCAACATTTGGTATCAGTTTCTGCCTTCGGCCTTTGGGAGGAATCATTTTCGGCCTCTTCGCTGACCGTTATGGCTCCAAATCAGCAATGCTAGTAATTATCAGCCTAATGGCCTTTGCTACTTTATTAATCGTTTGTACCCCTACGTATAAGGATATTGGCATATATGCTACCTACATCCTGTTAACTGCCCGCATGCTGCAAGGACTGGCTACCAGCGGTGAATTTGGAACCGCAGTTAATCTCCTGTTAACGATGGCACCCGAGAAACAACGATACTTCTACAGTGCATGGCAAATGTTTGGTCAGTTATTGGCACTAACGATGGGTACTATCGTCGGTTTATTAATGACTGAATGCTTCTCTGCACAAACGATTGAAAGCTGGGCCTGGCGTATTCCATTTGTAATCGGCCTTTTGATTTTACCGATAGGGATTTTGTTAAGACGCAGTTTTAAACAATCGACAGGCAGTTTTATCAAAAAAACAGATATCAGAATAAGTATTTACGATCTGCAGGCTCGCAGAGTTATTTTAGGGATGGGGCTTGTAGCAGGCGCCACCGTACCACTGTATCTGATCGTTAATTACATGCCCACTTATGCGCATTTGTATTTGCAGTTTACATTGAAAGAGGCTTATTTCTGCTGTTTTGCAGGGCTTTGCGCAGGGCTTGCTAGTATTCTCGCAGGCGGCAAATTAGCTGATCGCAGAAATCCAGTCAGCCTGGCCTTATTTTCCCTCGCCGCTCAACTTATCCTTGCTTATCCGCTTTACAGCAATCTGGCACTGCATCATTCGCTTCTATTTTTTGCAGTGACTCAAATATTCATTACTTCTCTGATTGGTTTTTATCTTGCCTGTTTTGCACCAATGATTGCTGCATTATTTCCGGATTTTATACAAACGACCGGGATTTCGGTAAGCTATAATTTCGCCGTGATGTTATTTGGCGGCTTTGCCCCTTTTATCGTAACCTGGCTGATTCAACATACGGGCAATCCGCTGGCTATGCTTGCCTATCTGATGGCTGGAATTTCACTTGCCCTGACCTCCTGTTTGATCGCCTTTTTTTCTACATCAAAGCTCGAACGACTCGCAGCAGCTTAATGTTGAGAACGTTGTATATGATAATTATACAGTTTGCCCTAAATAAAATCTTATGATAAAAGGACGTTCACTATTGCTATTTAGAACTGTCTTATGCCTTATCAATTTTTTCGTCCCTGCCCAAAACCGAAAGTCATTCTTTTAATGGGAGGCCCTGCTAGTGGGAAAACGTCGGTAGCAAGACATTTTCCTGAGCTATATCATGTATCTGTTAGCAATATCTTACAAAAGCGCTTTGGCTCTGGCCATCCCCATGAGGCGCTTATGCGCAAAGGTGAAATGATTCCAGATGGCGAAGTATTTAAGGCGCTCTCAAAAGACCCTGCTTTTTCTCAGCAAAAGACAGTGTTACTTGATGGATTTCCAAGAAATAACCTACAGTTACACTATTTGAAAAGCTGGAGACAGCCTGATGCCCTCATCCATCTGGAAGCCAGGGAAACCACACTGAGAGCCTATTTGAAGGAGCGCGGTCGGTCTGATGATAATGAAGAAGCAATAAACAAAAGAATGGACCATTTTTATACTGTGACGGAGCCAATGATTAATTCGCTCAAAAAGCAAACGCCCAATTCATTAACCTTAAATGGTGATTTACAATCCTGGGACGAAATATTAGAGAGTGTAAGGTATTTTCTTATCCAGAAGAAGCTTTGCACAGAGGTATCAGAGCCTTGTTCCTACACAATTTGAACGATTTATATGAACTTTATTTATTTGAAACTTACTTCTGATGTTTTGCAAGCTTCGACGTCTGGTTATGGATAAATCAGGGGAAAATTTCCTGATATAATTGTAAGTGTTGTTTCAGTTAAAAAGACAATAACGAAACTTAAGATATTGTTTTTACTGCGTACCATGATAGCTATTACTCCATTAACAGCATATTTATTATTCAGTTAGTTAAATTAAAAACGGTCACCTGCTTAATGAATCCCAAAAATCGAAAACATTAAATAACCCCATCTTACCATATTTTTTCTATATACCAAGTTTCAAAAATGATAAACGGCCATATCTATTATTTCCTGTGTTATAATCACTAATAGTGATTAGCATTAGTAATCTTGGTTAATAGAAGGGAAATTAAAATAGTGAGGTTCAGATGCGTATACTCATCACTGGAGGCTGTGGTTTTATTGGCTCACATATTGCTGATTTACTAATAAAAAAAGGCCATGAAGTATCTGTTATTGATGATTTAAGCAGCGGCTCAATGAGTAACATAGCCCATCTCAGCAATCACCCTAATTTTCATTTCTCGCAAGCAGATATTCTGACCTGGCCAAAGCTGCAGGAAATGGTTAGCTGGTCTGAATGTATATACCACCTGGCAGCCATTATAGGGGTTTTTCGTGTTATTACTGAACCTTTAAATGTTATGGAAGTCAATTTAACTGCTACTGGACGATTATTCAAAGCTGTATCAGAAAGTCGATCTAAACCGCATGTGGTATTCGCCTCGTCGTCATCTGTGTATGGCCCCAGCCCAAAGAGCTCAATGATGGAAGATGATGATTTAATCGTTGAGTCGGCTTCCAACCCCTTGAGATTTTATGCTATCAGTAAACTGACTAGCGAAGCGATTGCTATGGCCTATCACAAAACCTACAAATTGCCTGTAACAATCGTACGTTTTTTCAATATGATAGGTCCGAATCAAACTGGTCGATATGGTATGGTGGTGCCAAGATTCATTCAGCAGGCCTGTACCAATAATCCTCTCACTATTTTCGGAGATGGAACACAGGTCCGCAGTTTTTGCGATGTACGTGATGCCCTATCAGCGCTTATGTTATTAAATTTTGAAGATAAAAATACCTTCAGGATAGTAAATATTGGAAATGACCGTGAAATTACGATTAATGAGCTTGCGAAAATGGTCATTAAACAAGCGAACAGCAAATCCGATGTAATCTATATTCCATACGAGGAGGCTTATGGTATGGAATATCACGATATTACAAGACGGAAACCGGATTTAAGCAGGCTAAGAAGTTTAACAGGATTCAAGAATGAATGGACTTTAGAGCAAACTATAGACGATTTGATTCGCTTGTATAAACCAAATCATACCATCCTTGCACTATGATTTGGTATAAACAGGATTTGAGTGTTCTCGATAAAACTGGGCATTCTATGTAAGTGACACCTTAGGAGACAAGGAAATGAGAAAAGTTTACACTTCGCTTAGTTGTATACTGCTGCTTTTTAGTGCATTAAGTTCAGCTTATGCGGCCGATGAAGAATCTTGCAATAGAAAATATGATTATTGTATGAGTTCCTGTGAAAGCCAATATAATCAGTGCACTTCCAATAATGATGAATCCTATTGCAAGCAGCAATACCAGCCTTGTATCCAGGGTTGCAGCAATACTCGAGACAGTTGCTTATCCCAATGAGCAAACTTTTTCGACATTTGGATTGGTATCATCAACTACAAAGCTCAATGCGGACTCTTTTGTGTTTAATAGCTAATATGTATCTGGAAGAGTCCCGCACAAACTTTACCTAATTATATTTTAATCAGAGCGCATATGAGAATCCAATTTCTAGGTGCAGTACAAACGGTGACAGGATCGAAATACCTTATTCAAACCAATAACATTAATATATTGATTGATTGCGGTCTTTTCCAGGGATACAAAGAGCTGAGGTTAAGAAATTGGGCTAGCCTCCCTATTGATCCTGGAAAAATTAATTACGTATTGCTGACCCATGCCCACATTGACCATAGCGGTTATATTCCCTTGTTAATAAAAAATGGGTTTCGTGGAAAAATCCTGTGCACAGCTGCCACAAGAGATTTATGCAGCATTTTATTACCAGACAGCGGCCATCTCCATGAAGAAGATGCAAAATATGCAAATAAGAAAGGTTACTCTAAACATCACCCGGCGCTGCCACTGTATACGCAAAAAGAAGCAGAAGATTCATTAAACTATTTTCAGGTAGTTTCTTTTGAAGAGCGCATTCAAATTGCTAAAAATCTATATGCTACATTTTATTATGGCGGTCATATTTTAGGGGCCTCTTTCATTCGTTTGACACAGGGAAATACTTCTATCTTATTTTCAGGTGATCTGGGTCGACAAAATGATCCATTAATGTTTGCACCGAAGGAGCCTCCTGATGCTGAATATTTTGTCATTGAATCAACTTATGGTAATCGCATTCATGACAATACCGATCCCTTGATTCAGTTGAAAG
Organism: Legionella birminghamensis; assembly: GCF_900452515.1. Taxonomy (NCBI): domain Bacteria; kingdom Pseudomonadati; phylum Pseudomonadota; class Gammaproteobacteria; order Legionellales; family Legionellaceae; genus Legionella; species Legionella birminghamensis. The sequence continues at coordinate 1,316,594 of NZ_UGNW01000001.1, read as the reverse complement.
CAGTTATTAATCGAACTGTAAAACGTGGTGGCTCGATTGTTATCCCTTCGTTTGCGGTAGGACGAACTCAGTCGCTTCTTTATTATCTTCATGAATTAAAATCTAAAAAAGAAATTCCTGATATTCCCGTTTTTGTGGATAGTCCAATGGCTACCAATGCAACGAATATTTTTGCACGCTATGCAGAACAAAATCGGCTAACAAAAGAACAAAATAAAGCGGTATGCGCAGTTGCTTATTATATTAACTCAGTCGAAGAGTCCATTGCCTTGGATAACACAAAATACCCGGTCATTATCATTTCAGCAAGTGGAATGGCAACGGGTGGCCGTGTTATTCACCATATCCGTCATTTTGCACCTGACCCTAAAAATACGATTTTATTCAGTGGTTTTCAGGTAGGCGGAACGCGTGGCGATAGAATGATTCGGGGTGAGAGGGAGATAAAGATGTTTGGGCAAATGATTCCAATACGCGCAGAAATAGTGCAGATAGAAAATATATCAGCACATGCAGATTCCAGTGAAATGCTTAATTGGCTGGCGCATCTCAAAACAGCCCCTCGTAAACTATTCATCACCCATGGTGAACTGGATGCGGCTCGATCCCTAAAATCGCAAATAGAACAAAGGTTCCACTGGCAATGTGAAATCCCTTTATATCTGGATTCTGCAATATTATGCGAGGATCCTAAATGAAAATGCACGCCATGTTGATGAAAAATAGCCATGACAAATTAACTTATACTCAAATTGAAAAACCTTCTCCCCGCCCTTTTCAAATTCTGATAAAGGTCACCGCCTGTGGCATATGTAGAACTGATCTGCATGTGGTTGATGGGGAATTGAAATATCCTAAACTCCCCCTAGTGCCGGGTCACCAAATTGTCGGAGTCATTGAAGCACTGGGAGAAGAGGTTCGCTCTTTCACTGTAGGTCAGCGCATAGGCGTTCCCTGGTTAGGTGGAAGCTGCGGTGTTTGCCAATTTTGTTTGACCGGTCGAGAGAATCTCTGTGATAAGGCAGAATTTACTGGTTATCAGATTGACGGTGGATTTGCAGAGTACTGTGTTGCAAATCATCAATTCTGTTTTCCCATACCAGATGGCTATTCCGATGTTCAAGCCGCCCCTTTATTTTGTGCAGGACTTATTGGTTATCGGGCCCTGTTAAAAACAATGGAAGCAAAACATTTAGGGTTATATGGTTTTGGATCAGCAGCACACATATTGACACAGGTTGCATGCAAACAAGAACGCAAAGTGTATGCATTCACAAACCCCGGTGATTTTAAGGCGCAGGAATTTGCCCGCCAATTAGGCGCTACCTGGGCAGGTGATGCGGATCAATCCCCGCCCCATCCTTTAGATGCAGCGATTATTTTTGCACCTGTGGGCGCATTGGTTCCATTAGCATTGCAAAATACGGTGAAAGGAGGAACTGTTGTGTGCGCTGGAATTCATATGAGTGATATTCCGGGTTTTCCATATGAACTTCTTTGGGGCGAACGTACACTCTGCTCGGTTGCTAATTTAACCCGGAAAGATGGCGAAGAATTTTTATCATTGGCTCCTTCCATTCCGGTTAAAACGGAGGTTCACACTTATTCACTAAAAGAAGTTAATGAAGCTCTTGATGATTTACGATACGGGCGATTTACCGGATCAGCAGTTATCATCATTAACTAAAATTAAGGTCAATGAAGAGAGATATAAATTGACAATAAAAAATAGGCTTTGCTTAAAATATTTAGGCATCAACACCTATAAAGAGCCGATTGTTTATATTCGTGCCGATTGCTTTATTTGTAAGTCGGAGGGATTTAATGCTCAGGCAAGAGTGATGGTTAGCCTTAATGAGCGCTCTATTATTGCCACACTCAATATCATAGAAACTGATCTTCTGAAACACAATGAAGCCAGCTTATCTAATTATGCATGGAAGCTTTTGTCGGCTCAGCAAGGCGATGAAATTACTGTCACACACCCTAAAACACTTGAATCAGTTAATTATATTCGATCCAAAATCTATGGTAATGAATTAAACAAGCTCGAAACAGAAACCATTATTAAAGATGTCGTGTCAGGCCATTTATCGGATATTCACATCGCCATGTTCATTGCAGCCAGCGGGGGAAACAGGTTAAGCAATCAGGAAATTCTTAATTTAACCCATGCGATGGTTGACACCGGTCAGAAAATCAATTGGTCATTACCTCTGATTGTAGATAAACATTGCGTTGGCGGGTTATCGGGAAACCGGACAACCCCTATTGTGGTCGCCATCGTTGCTGCCTATGGGCTTTTAATTCCTAAAACCTCTTCTCGAGCGATTACCTCTCCAGCAGGGACTGCCGACACAATGGAGGTGTTTACTAATGTGACTCATGATATTCCATCCATGAGGAAAATCATTGAAAAAGAACAGGGCTGCGTTACCTGGGGCGGCGCTATAGGCCTGAGTCCTGCAGATGATTTACTCATCAGGCTTGCACGCACGATAAACCTGGATAGCATGGGGCAAATGGTTGCATCAATTATCTCTAAAAAAATTGCTGCGGGTTCAACCCATGTTGTGATTGATGTCCCTATAGGGACAACTGCCAAGATCAGAACAATAGGGCAAGCAGAGCAGCTTAAGGCATTATTACACTTTATAGCGGGTCAATTTGATATAGAGATAAAAGTCATATTTACAGATGGCTCACAACCTGTCGGACGAGGCATTGGGCCAGCTCTTGAAGCACGCGACATATTAGCCGTTCTTCTAAATGACAATCATGCGCCAGCGGATCTTCGCGAACATGCGCTTATTTTAGCAGGGCATTTGATTGACTTTTGTCCCAAAAGAAATATCTCAAGTGGGTTAGCAATTGCTAAAACCATTCTTGAAAGTGGTGAAGCTTTTAAAAAATTTGAAGCCATATGCAAAGCACAAGGCGGCATGAAGGAAATTCCTATAGCTCCTTTCACTCATACAGTGAAATCAAAATACTCCGGTCTAATTCGAAATATAGATAACCGGCATATAGCAACTATTGCTAAATTAGCAGGAGCCCCTGATGCAAAATCCGCAGGAATTGAACTTTTAGCAAGACTGAATTCTAATGTAGAGAAATCCCAGGCTCTTTTTAAAATACATGCAGAAACTAAAGGGCAACTCCATTATGCATTAAATTTTTTTAATGAAGGACATGATATTTTTCAAATTGAGGAAAATATATGACTGGGCCATTTTGCGCTCTTATTTGACGGGGAGAGGCTGTAATGCCGTTGTTTTATCAAAATGAATTAAGCTGTCAAATTGGTAAGGTAGCTGTGTAAAAAAATAATGGCTCAGACGTTCTGTTTCGGGTCGATAAATCACACCGATTGCTCTTTGTAAACGAGGAATTTTTAAATAATGAGCCACTTCCTCATTTCCGATCAAATGCAAACTAAACTTTTTGTAGCGTAGCTGATGGAATAGTTCCTCATAGCTTTCCTCAAAACCAGGGACAATTTTTTTGCATTCTGCGGGCATATCCCAATTAGAGGCAGCAGTGACAAAGCCTTCATAGGTTGAAAAACCGATAGAGTAGGTATCCGTATATTGCTCTCTCACCAGCTGTCCAATATTTACTTCCCCCTGCCCACCCATTTCAGTTGCTCGCGCATCACCCACATGGGAGTTATGAGCCCATATAATAATTTTTGCGGGTTTATCAAAGCGGTGTTCCAAATGATCCGCTAAAACATTAATTGTTTCCGCCATGTGTCTATCCCGAATATTCCATGAAGCAACATGCCCCTCAAACATGGACCGGTAATAAATCTCGGCATTTTTAACAACTCGGGCATTTTGAGCCGCAAAAAAATAGTCATCTTCAGCCGTAATGCCATCTTTGTGAATATATTTAAACGCATTATGTTGTATGTCACGAAGTTGTGCTATTACTTCCCGAATACAGGATTTTTTTAGCTTGCTATTTGCAAAATAGGCATACATTTGTGGATCAATCGTCATGTGATCAAAACATGCATAGCGATTTTTGGCCTCATTAGCGGACTGTGGATCCACTTTCATTAGATAATTAACAACCGCCTCCATAGATGCATTAAGACTATATAAATCAAGTCCATAAAATCCAAGCTTGTACGGTGGCCTACGTGTATCATTATGTTCACAAAGCCACTTTAGAAAAGGGGGCATGGTCGTATTTCGCCACATCCAGCTGGGAAAACGCCTGAAATCATTTAACGCAGTCGCTGAATCACTCTTATCCCAGCCTTGCAGGTAACGATGAACTCGATAGGCATCGGTCCAATCGCCTTCTATCGCAACTGCCATAAAACCTTTCTGCTTAATCAGCTGTTTCGTAATCTCAATCCGTGTTTGATAAAACTCATGCGTTCCATGGGTAGCCTCACCAATCATCACAAAACGAGCATCATCAATCTTCTCCAAAAGTGATGAATAATCACCTGTTTCCGAGAATGGCTCTATCGCATCATTAAGACAGGTAATTAACTTCTGATGAGCATCCCTATCCATTAGTCCCCCTCGCCAGTCGTACCCTAAGACGTAAAATGATTCATACTTTAGCTTTGAATGCCAACTTCCTTGATTTTCAGAATAATAAAAGTTTAGTACAAAAATAGATCGATGTGGTTACCAACGGCAGGGTCTAAAATTAATATTGATTTACCGAATGGTTGAAATAGATGCTGGATTAATAGGTGCCTATGAACAATTATATTATTTTTTCATTTCCTGGGAATAAAGACTTTGCTCAAAATTTAGCTAATAAACTCCGTATTGAAGAAGGAGAGCTTGTTATGAAGAGATTTCCCGATGGGGAATCCTATGTGCGTATCAATTCCACAGTTAGAAATAAAATAGTTATTCTATTCTGCACCATGAACAATCCAGATAAAAAGATACTTTCCCTGATGTTTACTGCACAAACACTAAAAGAATTAGGCGCCAAAAAAATTATTCTGATTTCTCCATATCTCCCTTACATGCGGCAAGATATACGCTTTAACCCTGGGGAAGCAATTACGTCCCGACTTTTTGCTAAATTTCTTTCAAACTGGATAGATTATCTTATAACAGTTGATCCACATTTACATCGCATCCACCATCTTTCGTGTATCTATTCTATCCCTGTTTTAACATTACATGCGCATAAGGAAATTGCCCAATGGATAAAAGAAAACATAAACTACCCTTTTTTAATTGGACCCGATAGCGAAAGCAAACAATGGGTCTCTGGGATAGCTGAAGAATTAAAAGCACCTTATGTAGTATGCAACAAAATTAGATTATCGGACCAAGAAGTAAAAATTGATATTCCCAGATTCTCAAGTGCTAATGAAACACTGATTCTTATGGATGACATTATATCGACTGGTTCAAGTATGGTAACTATTCTCAAACAGTTATCCTTGCAAGGTTATCGTGGAATTTGCCTGGCGATTCACCCCCTGTTTAGTAAAAAAGCAAAAGAGAAATTGGTTGCTTCTGGCGCATTAGCTATTATTACGTGTAATAGTATTTCAGACCCTACCAACAAAATTAATATATTAGATCTCATTGCTGCAAATTTAGAAAAAATTATGGGTGAAATATGAGCGCCTTAGTGCGGCGCGAACATTATCGGAGTGACATCTCTGGCTCTGGAAAAAATGGAAACGGCTACAAATAGTCAGCATTAATGTTAAAGGCTGTAAGCGTTCCGGAATGAGAGACTATAAACAAGCCTTTAGACGATAAAGATAATTTACCACCCACGTCAGCCTGCCATACAAGCTCATGTTTTTTTGATTTTGAATAGGCTCTCGTTTTTTTTCTATCTGAAACAAAAACCAGATTTTTGGTCACTACCAGATCTTCAACTTTACGAAAGTCAGACGCATCAATGCTCCAAACCACATCTCCTGTCTCTGCATTGATTGCCGTAAGCTGCGAATCTTTGATCACATATACTTTTTTATCGTCCACGGATGGATTGCTGGACACATTATTGATCGCAAACTCGACTTTATCTTCTGCGAGATTAAATTTGGTTAAGTACTGATTGCTGGTTACGAAAGCAAAATCGTTTCCAAACAAGACGGGAGTTGGATCATAGTCACGTTTCCACTCGCAATAGTCATCTTGTATTTTTGAGAGAATATCGCCTGTATTTTTATCCAGTTTATACATCACGCAGGCATTATAATAAAGGACATACTTCTCATTTACTGCAGCAGTTGCCTCCTCACCATAGCGATCAAAATGAGTAAACCAAAGTCTACCCGCTTTATGCGCATTAAAAGCAACGATCCCCGCCCTGAAGCCACCGCTTGCGTACACTTTATCATTATCTATAACGGGCGCCTTGTAACTCTGGTATTCGGCTAGAAACTGCGATGAAAAAAGGTATTCTCCGGAATTCTCATCAAACGCCCAGAGCCTGGTCTTGCGCGAATCGCCATACACCGTTTGTACATAAACAACACCATCAGAGTAGGCACTGGGCTGAACTGCCAAGTGGTTTAAATCTACTGACCAAACGACATGCCCATCCTCAAATGAAAATGCTTCTAATGAGTTTGCTTGGCCATAGTTATATCTTGAGACAAATACATACTTATGACCAATAGAAGCCTGATGAATTTCAGTATTCATGCCGGGAAAGCCATCCTGACCAACATCTACCGACCAAATCTGTTTAATCTTTGCTGTATCTATAACAATAGGAACATAGCCTGTGTGGGCAGCATTGCCCTGATACATCCCCCAAATTGAAGTATCAACTGCTTGACTCGGTTTTGAGTAAGAGAAAGAGAATACTAATAGACCTGCTGAAACAGCCCCCAGCTTCCATAATTTACTTGCTAACATCATGTTATCCTTGAATTGCACACACTGCTGCTTAAGACACTGTAATAACCACATAAGCGCTTGGAAACTATAATTATTGTCAACTGACTCGTCAATAGATGGCCGCAGCTTTTTATCTTTGCCCTAGCATTCTTACGTATGGGTATCTACACAAATGTTTTCCTCCGAATCCCCGCGGCAGCGACGCATAGGTATCTACACAAATATTTACCCCGTCCGAATCCCCGCGGCTTCGACCGCGGGGTCCATACGAAGCCTATTTAGAATATCGGTTTTATTAATTAAGGATAATGCTTAAACGATTTGTTTCTAACTACTTTTAATTGCTATTCGGCAACATTGGAATTCATCTGAGAAGCATGTTTGGCCAGCAGACATGGGCCCCGCGGTCGCAGCCGCGGGGATTCGAGGGGGGGTACGCAGCCGGGGGATTCGAGAGGGGTTACGCAGGGGGGATTCAAAGGGTTACGCAGCGGGGATTCAAAGGGTTGCGCTGCGGGGGATTCGGAGCGGGAAAATATTGTATAGATACGATGCATTCCTTACTCTTGGGAAAAAGGAAGTGCATTATTCCGGCTCGTTTAAGCCTCCCTATTCATCTAGTAAAATCCACTCCCCGGACTGGTTTAACTGATAAGGGATCTGACTTTCTGCATCGATAACTATCAAGTGCACCCATTGGTTAAAAAATAAGGTTTTTAAGATCTTATGCTTTTCAATTACTTGAGAAACCATCGATTTTGGAGCATAAACAACTGTCAATAAACGCTGGGGTTCATGATAGGCTTCCTCATCAGAGTTCATGACCGATTGCAGGGGAAGGCCATGCATAAGATCACTTCCGTTACCCTGCATCACCCCAATGGTTCCAACCACATTATGGGTTATCTTGCTTCCGCTTCCAAAAGTCACATTATCTATGGTGGAAAACAGATACTGGGTATTGATCCATTCGGCAACTACCATCGGTGCGGTTAGAATAGTTTCGAGCAAGGCGCCTTGACTATCCTGCTCAAAGCGATAGGAATGTAAAAAACAACGACCATCCAAATGGATATTTTTTGTCAGATGGCGGGGAGCCACGATAAAGGCAGCATTGCGTGCCAAACCCCATTCAGGTCGTGTTTCTGACCAGTCAAGGCTTCTTCTCATAATGTCCTTGTGAGGGTAGCGGCTTTTCAATTTCCTTCCCCGCTCTTGATTGGTTATGCGCTTTGCTTCTTTCAAATCAGTTAGAAGTTGGGATAGGAGTTCGGGATATACAGGCTTCTTCACTGACTCCTCAGCATAAAGCTCAACGCAATCCGTCGTTGTATTGTGCAGCGCCCCGTAAAATATTGTATCCAGGGGGATATGCATACCGCGGTCTTCCAGGCCATGTCGAACTTCGGGTTTATTGAGGATGGATGCCAACAAGCGGGCATTCATACCACCATGATTACCACCACAGGCGCCGCAATCCAGAGCGGAGGCATAAGGATTATTTTCAGTAGAACTTCCGTGGCCGCAGAAAATAATGAGTTTCGCAAAACCTGAAGTGAGCCCCATAAGACGTAACACGGTTTCAGCGTAATTAATCTGTTCCTGCAATGACATGCCGTGCTCGGCATCGGTTTCACTGAGTTCATAAGCTAATTTGGTGAGGATAGCAGGTTTTAGCCAGGCCTTTACGGCTGATATAGACTGATTACTTAATTCCGGTGATACGGATTTTAATGTCATGTTCAAACCACACCAAAGCCCTAAGGATTCGACTAAGGCAAAGGGTGTGGACACATTGTGTTTTAATTGCGTATAAAGGCTTTTGCAGCGATTAATGAACATCTTTCCTCGCTGATAACGTTCGAAATCATCTTTATTGGCAGCAGCCGGCATTTCTTTTACCGCATATTTCGGCTTCAATAAAACGGGGCAACAGGCTTTATTTGTATTGGTATCCAGTTCATCAATACGCACAGGGAGCCCAAAAAAACCGGCAAAACCAAAGGTTTCATAATGCCCTAAAGATTCGATGGCACGACGAAATGGCTCAGAACGAATATCAATGCAAAAAACCAATTGAGCCGCTCTTCGCCCATCCGCCGCTTGTGATTTTTTTAGCTCCGGCAAAAGCAGACTTAAGAGCTTTTGCCGATAGGAATCTTCATTATTTTTTAATTGTGCCAACACTTTTTTGACCAAAGAACCATCTTCGAGGTTTTTTTTTTCAACCGCGGCATCAGGCCAGAGGATGCAGGTTAGCACCAGGCGCACTGCAATAAAATCAGTAAGGGTGATCAGCTTTTCTTCTGGTTTCTTTGAATTCTGCCAATCGGTCTTCCATTTCACAAACCCGGCCCAACCTGGTAAATAGGCAAGCGTCTTTGAAATAAACGCTTCTTGCTGTATTTCTGGGACATGAAGCCTTTGCAGGCAGACTTTAATTGCCTCTTCTGCCGATTCGGGCAATTGTTGTAAAAATTCCTTTGCTTCTTTTTTATTACGGTGCAATTGCTTATCAAAACAAACCAATTTTAAGAATCCAAAATAAAAGCCTTTCTCCCGATAAGGCATATCAATACTGCCTTGTCCCGCATCAAAAAAGCCGCCACACCATTTGATCATTTGAATATTAACGTCCTCTAATTGCAGGTTTCGTTCAGCCCGTTGGCGTTTAATGTTACCTTTAACCTGAGCCAATGCCTCTTCAAAAGTTTGTCCCTCAAAACCTTGCAAAGGATTGCAGGCAACAAACGTTTCAAGCGGCCAGACAGGAGCGATGCATTTGGCGGCGTTTTGAACCAACTCCTGTATTTCAAGGCCTTTGCTTTTGCCAGAGTCACAGTTCGCAGCAACTTTTTTAGGCTTTATTATCAGTGGCTTATGTTCTTTTAGAACTGTTGCAGTTGTCATAGATACTCCTTAACAAGTTTAGTAGTTGTAATCGTTTCGTAAAGCGGTGACGGTTTTTCCAGAGGGCTGACTTGAGTTAAACAAGTTCATGTAAAACCAACAGCCTACTCTTGATTGACCTATGCTTTTATGCGCTTCAAGATTAAAGGAAGCCCACAAAGCTCCAAATATAGCCATTACGATCCAATGAGTAATCAATAATTGAGGTCCCTGTAGCGCTGATATATCTGGGATTAACCACTGAATCAGTTGGATGCTCGAGCCATACATGAGGCCTGAAATCATGGCAAGAAGAAGCGCCGACATGAAACTTAACACCGTGGGCTGGGCGCGGATCCAGGTGAACATGAGTTGTGCACCAGCTATGAAGGTAAAAAACAAAACAAAGCTGCTGGCCTCATGCACTGAGAGGGGCTTGTTTGTTGCAAAAGCAAAGGAAAGCATTGCCGCTACCCCGCCTGAAAGAGAAATGATAAGCATGATAAGAGACCCTTTAGAAGAATTAGTCTCTGATTTTTTTTGTTTCACCGCAGAGCCTGAACTCAGAAAAAGATAGGCTTTGAACAACCCATGCCAACACAGATGCGCTATCGCTGCAGCAAACAGGCCAACGCCGCATTGCATCATCATGAACCCCATTTGTGCCATAGTGGAGCAAGCCAACATTTTTTTTACATCATGCTGCATCAACTTCCAGGTAGTACCCAGCAATGCGGATATAGAACCGACTATGAACAATAGTGTTAGAAATCCGGGATAAAGTATCATCAATGCTGCAAATTTAACGATTAGGATTCCTCCACCATTAACAAGGCCTGCATGCATTAAGGCAGAAACCGGGGTCGGTGAATTTAAAGAACTGATTAGCCATCGATGAAAAGGAAACAATCCGGACTGGACGACTGCGCCAACCAGGATTAAACCGATTGAAGTCGAAAATAAGGATAAATGGCCGGATTGAGATAGTTGAATCAATGACGAAATTGAGCTTGTCCTGTTAGTTACAGTTAAAATAACAAAAGCGATTAAAAGACATAAACAACCTGAGGCCAGCGTATAAAAAGCCAGGCGCGCAGCGTTTTTGGAGGCTTCCCACTCCGATTTATGTGCCATCAACAGCACCAGGAATATATTGGAAACAGACAAAGCCCCCCAGAATAAAAACAGATTATCGGCAAGCACCATGATAAGCGCAGTGTAGGTGAGCGCCGATAAAAGAAGAAAAAAACGCCTGTAGAGCCTATCCCCATGCATGTACCGTAACGAAAATCGATGTACTACAAAACTCACTAATAAAACCAGACTACATAACAACAGGCTCAAGGTATTGAAGCTGATTAACAAATAAATTGCAGGATTCTGAGACAAGGATAAATAAGAAAGCAGCCCTACCCCAGTTAAAAAGCCGCCGCCAATGCTGTATCCTGCAAACCGGGCTGCAACAACTGGCCGCAAAATTAAACTGCAGTTTAAAGCAAGCGCGATAATTGGACTGGACAACATGAGGCATAAAAAAAACAGAACTATTGTATTCACATCATTCCCCATTAGAAATTGTTTTGCTACAATGAGACTATATTAGATACACTGATATAAGTGAAATTAAAAATATTTATCTTTTCTATTAGGGATTCTAATGTCACTAGATACAGTCACCCTGCAATGCTTTCTAGCTGTTGCAGATACCCAAAGCTTTACTAAAGCCGCTGCCCGTGTTGGCCGAACCCAATCAGCGATAAGCCAGCAAATCGCCAAGCTCGAAAATTTAATTGAAAAACAGTTGCTTACACGTGGACGGGAACTATCCCTAACGCCAGAGGGCGAACTTTTTTTAAGCTATGCTAAACGCATATACGAGCTGCATCGCGAATCACTTGACCGTTTCAAAACACCGGAGCTACAGGGCGAGCTTCGCTTTGGCCTTCCTGAAGACTTTGCCTCCATGATGCTTTCTGAAGTCCTGGTGGAGTTTTCAAGGCTTCATCCCAGAATAATGCTCAATGTGGAATGCGATTTAACATTGAATCTGATTAAGCGATTTCATCAGGATGAATTTGATTTAATTCTGATAAAGACTAATGAAAAAAATCAGATTTCTGAGGGAGTCAATGTATGGAATGAGCCTGTAGAATGGGTAGGCAAAAAAGAATTGCTCCCGGCACTCAATGATAAAGCAGTAATCCCATTGATTCTTTCACCCACCCCTTGCGTCTATCGCGGTAATGTGATTGAGTCCCTCAATCAGCATCACCTGAAATGGCGCCTCGCATTTAGTAGCCCAAGTTATGCGGGTAAAATGGCAGCTGTCAAAGCCGGCCTTGGGATTACAGCCATACAACGAAGTATGATTCCCAATTATCTGGATAGACTCGATGATTATTTTCTACCCGCTTTAAAAGACATTCATGTATCCTTAATTAAAAAAGAGGCGGCAAGTAAAGCAATTGATTCCCTGGAATTTTTTATCATGGATAAATTAAAACTTAAGTAAAGGATTTCGAACTCTGATGAAACAAGGAATGAATTCAATTGCTGAGGTATTAGATAAGGCTACCATTGCATCAATCGTGATGATAAGCGTGATAGTAAGCCTGCTTAGTTTAAGCATACCTATTGCAGCCCAAACTTTAGTCAATCTGATTGCCTTTGGCAAATTACTGCAACCGGTAGTCACGCTAAGTCTCATCGTACTTGTATTAATGATTGCACTGGGGGCTTTAAATATATGGCAAACTGTTATTATTGAAGTCATTCAACAGAAATTAATGGTTAATATAAGTCTTAACCTGACCCGTCAATTTACTCATTTATCACTCGATAATTTCTCTTCACACCATGGTCCTGAGCTCGTTAACCGCTTTTTCGAAGTGGCAACCATTAACAAAGCCTTATCAAGTCTTTTGCTCTACGGGGTAAACTTAGGCCTGCAACTTTTTTTTAGTTTAATCCTGCTTCTTTTTTATCATCCGCTTTTTCTCGTATTTGACGGATTTATTATATTAAGTATTGTTTTAATTATTGTTTTACCTTATCGCAAAGGATTAGCCAGCGCTGAAAATGAATGTGCTGAAAAACACCAAATAGGTGCCTGGCTGGAAGAACTGCTGACCAATCGCTTTTTATTTCGTTTTAATCGTTACCATCGTTACGCTATCTCGCAAACAGATAGACGATTGGTTCATTTTTTAAAAGCCCGGAATATCCATTTTAGGCAACTTATTAAACATCAAATTGGGTTTTATCTTCTCTCAGCAATCGCCAGCAGTTTATTACTCGGCTTGGGTGGCTATCTCGTGATTAACAACCAGTTAAGCCTGGGTCAGCTCGTTGCAGCAGAGATTGTACTTGGCGCGTTAATTTATGCGTTCAAACGATTTGGTGTTCTTTTAGAAAATTACTACGACCTGCTGGCTTCCGAGCATAAAATTGATTTGGTATTAAATCTCCCAACTGAACCAGTCAACACAGAGTTAAGCGAACTTATCAATCCCATAAAAAACATCATGCTAGTAACCAAAGAAGAGGTAACAGCATCGAGCACCCCTGGAAATCCTCTGGTCATCTGCATCAATGAAACACTCAAGCAAGAATCACTGGTCGATTTTATCCTGGGTTTTAAAAATAATAATGACCTCGGCGTGTATATCAACCAGACTCTCTGTCATCAGGAATACAGGCGCTCCCTTCGTGAACACAGCCTGTTACTGAGAGATAAAGACTGGTTTGCTGGCAGCATTTATGACAATCTACGCCTTAACCAACCGTCTTTTCCGATACAGCAATTGAAAGAACTCTTAAAATCTTTTGGACTGATGGATAAAATTATGAGCCTGCCAGGTGGCTTAAAGAGCATAATTTATGATTGGGAACAGGTGTTTACAGAGCTCGAGCTCATTCAACTCATGCTGATTCGTGCCTTAATTGCAAAACCCCAGCTTATTATTATCGATGGGCTCTTTGATAGACTGGCTCCAAATGACATTGAATTGCTGCTTTTCCATTTGGAAAATCTCAATGAGACGCTTTTGATAATAATCACTCAATATCAAAATCACATCCCATTGTCTAACTGCCTGGTGCTTTCATGAAATTACATGCCTATCAAATGATTGGCAAATTACCCAATCCTCGTAAAATAGCCAGGATTATCTTTTTAGTACTGCTTATTTTAATTTTATTTTTGAGTTTCACCCCTTGGCAGCAATTTGCCCTTGGGAGCGGAAAAGTGATTGCATTTTCGCCTACAGAACGATTACATACTGTCAACTCACCCATTTATGGCAGAATTAAAGAATGGTACGTGGACGAAGGAGCCCGCGTTAAAGCGGGCGACCCAATTGTAGAGATTAGCGACAACGATCCGGAATTGCTCAAGCGATTGGAACTGGAAAGAGAGGCCATTTTACTTCGCATCAAAGCGGCTCAGCAATCATTAACTGCAGGAAAAGCCAATGTTGAACGCCAAAAGAGTTTATATCAGCAAGGTATAAACTCAAAACGTCAATACGAATTAGCCCAAATTGAATATGCCAAATACCAGAATGAATTAGCACAAGCCAATATTGATCAGGTCAGCATTGATGTTCGCATTGCCAGACAACAAACGCAACTCATCAAAGCGCATGTCCCGGGAGTGATAGTCAAACGCCTGGCCGGACAGCAAAGCGTTGTCGTTAGAGAGGGAGAAATATTAGCTGAGATTCTACCCGTGACCGAATCCAGGGCGGTAGCCCTTTGGATCGATGGCAATGATATTCCATTCGTTTATCTCAATCAAAAAGCACGTCTCCAATTTGAAGGATGGCCAGCAATCCAATTTAGAGGCTGGCCACAGATCGCCGTAGGTACTTTTGGCGGGAAAGTGGCCTTTATAGATCCTACAGATAATGGCATGGGATTATTTCGCGTCGTGATTGTCCCTGATGAAGCCTGGCCTGATCCCACATTTTTAAGACAGGGAGTTCGTGTTCATGGTTGGGTTCAATTGGGTGAAGTACCCTTATGGTACGAGTTATGGCGTCAATTTAACGGCTTTCCGCCTGAAAGCATAGCACAAAAGGCGAACTCATGAGGAGATTAGCATTACCTGGGCTATTCAGTATGCTAATAGGCCTGGGCGCCTTATCGGCGTATTCATGTTCCTATGCATCCCCTAAAATGCAAGAATTGAGTTTGATGCAAGTACTGCAAAGTATCGACACTCATTACCCCCAAGTAAAAATAGCACGTCTTGAAATCATAAAAGCCAGTGGCGCATTTGTTAATGCAAATGGGAAATTTGACCCTACTCTAGAGGCCAGTACCCGTTCACAACCCGCTGGTGGTTATATTAATAATTACGGCGATACCCAACTTACTATCCCAACACTCTACAACGGTTTGAAACTGTTTGCAGGCTATCGAAATGGGCAAGGGGACTGGCCCATTTACTATCAAAACTTTTTAACGAACTCCGGTGGAGAATATCGGGCTGGGTTATCGCTTCCCTTGCTTCGCGATCGGCTTATTGATAAAGAACGGACTGGATTATTATCTTCTGCTCAATTGATGCTCATGAAGGCACAAGATGCCGAAGCAATCAAAATAAAAATTTACCAGGATGGAATCAAGGCCTATTGGCAATGGGTAGAAGCAGGCCTTCAAATAAAAACGTTTAAGCAACTGCTGTTATTGGCAAAAAAACGACAAGACGCCATTGAAAAACAGGCTAGCCTTGGCGATTTGCCAGAACTTGCCATCAGTGAAAATTTACAGCAAATTATTCAACGGCAACAATTACTCAATCAAGGTCAAATGATATTTGAACAAGCAAGTGTTAATTTATCTCTATATTTTCGGGACCCACAGGGAAATCCGCTGGTTCCCGGGGAACAATCCTTACCTGCATTAAGCAGTACTTCAAAGACTATAACAGGCATTCGAACATCGCTCAGAGAACACCCCGGTATTAAAAAGCTTAACCATTATGCCAATATGATGAGACTCAAACGCGAGCAGGCGCGTAACGAGCTCCTGCCTCAATTAGATGCAACTGCCTACACCTTCAAACAAAATGGATCGGGCGGATACCCTTTGTTAATACCGCAGGCCGCAATGGTCGGATTATCGTTTAAGTTTCCCTTATTACAAAGAGAAGCCAGGGGAAACCTGATTCAGGCTGAAAGTGAATTGCGGCAAATTCAAACAGAAAAGCGATTTTTTTATGAACAACTTAACAATGAATTTGCAAATATGTTAATTGGTATAAATAGAAGCAGACAGCAAGTCATCCTGTTGAAAAAAGAATTACGTTTGGCTCAAAAGGTGCAGGAAGGAGAAACAAAAAAATTCTATGGAGGCGACAGCACTTTATTTTTAGTCAATCAACGTGAGCAAATGACGACGCAAATACAACTAAACACCCTCCATGCCCAAGTACAATTGGAAGAATTGAAAGCCAGGGCTCGCTTTTTCAGTTCAACCCACAGGGAAATTCGGACTTGTAGACAAAAATAATCACTTTAGGAAACGAAAGCTGATACCTTCTCAACAGGAAAGCGTTTTAATTTCGGGAAACGCTCATTACTTAATCCGTTTTTCCTTAAAAAATTGACTCAGTAAATCAGCGCACTCCTGCTGTAACACGCCCTCATCAATCTGTATGCGATGGTTCAGACATTTTAAAGCGGGAATATTAAGCATCGTGCCCGCCGCGCCTGCCTTATAATCCCGAGCGGCAAAGACCAGCCTTTCAATGCGGGCGTGGACAGCAGCCGCTGCACACATGCAGCAAGGCTCTAAAGTGACATAGAGTGTCGTATTGTTTAAACGATAGTTTTCAATATGATTGGCCGCCTGCCGTAAAGCGACAATTTCGGCGTGGGCACTGGGATCATTAGTGCTGATTACACGGTTATAACCAGAGCCGAGTAATTCACCGCCCGCAGAAACCAGCACAGCCCCTACGGGTACTTCACCCGAGACATAGGCAAGCCTTGCTTGCCCATAAGCTTGCTGCATCCAGTAATGATCTTTATTCCCATTCAATAGTGGCTGGCGGCTTGCCCGAAATGTCATAAGTAACCCTTGAAACACCTGTCACTTCATTAATAATGCGGTTGGAAATTTTACCGAGAAAATCCCAAGGTAAATGAGCCCAGTGCGCCGTCATAAAATCAATTGTCTCCACTGCCCTTAAGCAAATGACAAAATCATATCGGCGTCCATCGCCCATCACTCCTACGCTTTTAACGGGTAAGAAAACAGCAAAAGCCTGACTTACCTGATGATATAGATTTTCTCGATGTAATTCCTCTATGAAAATAGCATCGGCTTTGCGCAGAATATCGGCATATTCTTTTTTAACTTCACCAAGTATTCGTACCCCTAATCCAGGACCTGGAAAAGGATGGCGAAAGACCATATCATGAGGCAGCCCCAGCTCAAGACCGATTTTACGAACCTCGTCTTTAAATAACTCGCGAATGGGTTCAATTAATTTGAGATTCAGAGTGTCGGGAAGGCCGCCCACATTGTGATGCGATTTAATAACAACTGATGCCCCCTTATTATGGGTCGCAGCGGACTCAATAACGTCTGGATAAATAGTCCCCTGCGCAAGCCATTTCACTCCCGGGATGCGGCTCGCTTCATCATCAAATACATCAATAAAGGTACGTCCGATGATTTTTCGCTTCTTTTCAGGGCAATCAACCCCTTCCAGTGCCTGTAAAAATCGCTCTTCCGCATTAACAGCGATCACACGGATCCCCATGTGTTTGGCAAACATAGCCATGACTTGTTCAGACTCATTCAGGCGCAATAATCCGGTGTCCACAAAAACACAGACAAGCTGATCGCCAATCGCTTTATGCAACAAGGCAGCTACAACAGAAGAATCGACCCCGCCCGAAAGCCCAAGCAATACCTGGTCTTGGCCCACCTTTTCACGAATGGTTTCAATAGAGCGCTCAATAATATTACCCGGCGTCCAATCTGCACTGGCCTGGCATATTTCCAATACAAATCGCTTCAGGATTCTTAAACCCTGTAAAGTATGTGTTACTTCCGGATGAAATTGCAGACCGTACCAGTGCTTCGACTCATTGGCCATTCCAGCAATGGGGGCATTATTCGTTTCACAAATAATCTCGAACCCTGGAGGAAGCCGGCTAACCTTGTCGCCATGACTCATCCATACATCGAGCAAAGCTTCACCCTGCTCGGTGGTTCTGTCTTCAATATTGCTAAGCAACTGGCTATGACTATGCAAACGCAGTTCCGCATAACCATACTCCCTCAATGGAGAAGATTGAACCTCTCCCCCCAGTTGAGCAGCCATGGTCTGCATTCCATAGCAAATACCCAATAAAGGAAGATTACAATCGTAAACCCAGGCCGGTGCGCAAGGAGTCTCTAGCTCGGTAACAGTTGAGGGTCCACCTGAGAGAATAATGCCGCAGGGGGAAAGTTTTAAAAAAACATCCTGGCTCAAATCATAGGGATGAATCTCGCAATATACACCTATTTCGCGCACGCGGCGCGCAATAAGTTGTGTATATTGGGAACCAAAATCAAGGATCAGAATAGGTTGCCGCTTAATAGAACTCATTTTTAATTATCAACCTGATAGTTAGGTGCCTGTTTGGTTATACTGACATTGTGGACATGTGATTCGCGCATGCCCGCATTGGTCACTTCCACGAATTGTGCTTTTTCATGCAGCGCACGAATGGTTTGACATCCGGTGTATCCCATGCAGGAACGCAATCCGCCCATCATCTGCTGAATGATTGTCAGCACCGGCCCCTTGTAGGGAACACGGCCTTCAATTCCTTCAGGAACCAGCTTTTCAGCACCCTGGCTAGCATCCTGGAAATAACGATCGCTGGAGCCCTGTGCCTGAGACATAGCTCCGATAGAACCCATTCCGCGATAGCTTTTATAGGTTCTGCCCTGATACAATTCGATTTCACCGGGAGATTCTTCTGTACCGGCGAACATACCGCCCAGCATCACAGTATCCGCTCCTGCAGCAAGTGCCTTGCAGATGTCGCCAGAGAAACGAATGCCGCCGTCAGCAATAACCGGTACAGCGCCTTTCACGCCTTCAACCACATTGGCAATAGCAGTAATCTGGGGAACACCGACACCGGTGACGATACGGGTCGTACAAATTGAACCAGGCCCAATCCCTACCTTTACTGCATCAGCACCCGCCTCTACCAGGTCCCGGCCTGCATCAGCAGTGGCTATATTGCCGGCAATGACCTGAACACTGGGAAAATGCTTCTTAATCCAGCGCACCCGGTTTAGAACACCTTCAGAGTGCCCATGCGCGGTATCGACAATTACAACATCCACGCCTGCATCAATTAAAGCTTCAATCCGCTCATCAGTGCCTTCCCCAACGCCAACGGCAGCTCCCACTCGCAACTGTTCGGAACTGTCTTTACAGGCAAATGGATTTTCTTTTGCTTTCTGAATATCTTTCACAGTGATGAGCCCGCGCAGTTGAAAAAGATTATTCACAACCAGCAACTTTTCAAGGCGATGCTTGTGCAAGAGGCTGCGGATCTCTTCGCGGCTCGCCCCTTCCCTGACAGTAACCAATCGTTCCTTTGGAGTCATGACTGCTGAAACTGGCAAGGACAAATTGGTTTCAAAGCGGATATCCCTGCTGGTAACAATACCGACAAGTTGATCACTTTCAACAACAGGTACACCGGAAAAATTGTGTTTAGACATTACTTCCAGAAGCTCGTGGACAGTCACGTTGGGGGCTACTGAAACGGGATCCTTAACCATTCCACTTTCGAATTTCTTGACTTTTCTAACCTGCTCAGCCTGAGCCTGAATTGTCATGTTTTTATGAATAATCCCAATGCCGCCCTCTTGGGCCATCGCAATAGCCAGGCGTGCTTCCGTTACGGTATCCATTGCAGCAGATATTAAAGGAATATTTAACTGTATATCACGGGTTAATTGGGTTTTGAGAATAACTTCTTTAGGCAGAACAGTAGAATGGGCAGGTAGGAGGAGCACATCATCAAAGGTGAGTGCTTTTTGTAAAACTAAAAGCGTCATGTTAACTCCTGCGGTGAGTTTAACCGAATATTATATCATAAGTTTAAGAAAAAATACAGTTTCTGTTTGTTTTTTTACTATATTGTATGTAAAAATTTCATGAGTTGACCAGGGTATAATTAATGCGCATGACAGCCAAACTTAATCTGGGCCTGATACAATTTATTCTTCCTGCCTTCAATGATGTTTTCAGTGCGGATTACCTCGTACCAGGCCAGATTTCCATAAGATTTTGATGCTTGTACAATCGCATCAGTAATTGCTTCTTCAACCCCTTTATCTGAGGTACCGGTTAATTCCATAATCTGATACGCAGAACTTCTCATTTGTTATTCCTCCTTGAATAATAATCGGGATTGAATGCCTGCAGTCCCATCTTTCCGGATCTGGTGAAGCAGGCAACTAATTTAAAAGTGTATACGAAGATTGACAGATTTCAAAAAATCTTTGTGCTAACAAATAGTGCATCCACCATGGGTTTCTTCAGGAATAACACTAAAATGTTCATAATCCTTAATAAAATGAAAAAGGCTGTTCGCAACAGACCAGAACGGCGAAGTGCCAATGATTGTCCGATACAGTTCAGGCGTACTCTTCTCCGAACTCTCATGCTGGTTCAGTAGTTTTTCCGCATAGGACTGATTAAACTCGCCCCATAGCTTAAAAATCTGCTCTTTTCTTTCAAATTTATAAGCACTTTGAAAAAAAGGAATACTATCCAGGCGGCGGTTATGAAACAGGTTACCCATTAAAAACAGAAGAAATACTCTTGTTTCCAAAAAATGCAAGGGATTAGCCCCGCTAACCGATGGGACCAGCAATTTGATAATTAGAAATACCGGATCAAAATTTTTCGCCACGAAATAACTATTCCAGCTGGTGTACAAATCCTGCCATAACTTATCTATCAGAAATTCACAGACGAGTTTGGGGCGCGGGTTTAGTTTAAGTTGCGGCAACAATGGATGTGTGCAATCCGGACCTGGGTTATCTCCCTGAGGCAGGATCATTTCTCTTGATACATAACGGTTGCTATATCCCTGGGCTTCCATATCAGCAATCAATCCACATCCGCTGCAGGCATTCGCATAGGCGCCATGATGCGCATCCTCAGCGGTGGCTTCCAGAATATTGAAAGCTACGTTTTTTACAGATTCACTGTATTCCTGATTGAACTCCTTTGGGGAAATTTTTTTGTTCCACAAAGCCAGCTTATGGTGATTGATGAACTTTTTCGCTTCCTGTTTAATAAACGATGGATCCTGATTGCCATCGAGCCGGCGCAGAAATGCCCCTGCAGTCTGCGCTGGATCCACCGATATCACTTTCAGTGTCTTGAATGCAGAGGCATCCTTTCGGTGATTAAAAAATAAATAGCCTAAGGGATTCCCTGGCATGGGTGTATGTCTTTGTTGAATAATTAACTTATAGACATCCTCGTTAAAGCTAACGCTATTTGCCATCGTTGCAGCAAATGCCTCAAACAGACAGAGCAGATTAACCTGGAGATTAATTACAGGCAGTACTTTATCGAGCTCCTTCTCTGAGATAAGCTGCTCTTCCTCAATACGCCCAAGTAAATTGGCAAAGGGCTCAATTTCTAAAATTATCGCCATAACCCTGTCAACCAGCATTCGGACATCGATTGCCTTTGTTCTGGCATGATTAAGAAACTCAGCAATATTTTTATCTTCCGGGTTAAAATCATCCATTCCAAGGAGCGACAGCGTTTTACAGATAAGCCCTGGATCTGTTTTCAGTTCAATTTTTGAGGCAATACGTGTTAAAAACTGCTGCGCAAGCGCTTTCGCTTTCGGCATTAGATAACTCCCTGTAGTCTAATGATCTGGAAATTACTGTGACAGTATCAGCGCTTAATTGTCAATCCCCGCGGCTCCGACCGCGGGGCCCATACCGGTTGAAATAGTATGGTCCTCACAACTTTCAATGTTGCCAAAAAATAGGGTTTAACAGGTAGTCATAAATAAGTGTTCCTAACATTAAATTGGCTTCGTGTGGGCCCCGCGGTCGAAGCCGCGGGGATTCGGGTGGCTTCGACCGCGGGGATTTGGGTGGCTTCGGCCGCGGGGATTCGGTTAGCTTTTCCGTGGATTCGAGCCCCCTTTTACCTGCTATCCTGCGAAGCTGCTTTACTTATCGCCTTGCGGATCATCAATGCATCCCTGGATTTGGGAGGAACAAGCGCCAGGAGACGTTGCCAGTAAGTTATAGCTTCTTGAAAATTCTGGCTTTGATAAGCATCGATTGCCAACATTGCCAGCGCATCCGGTTGCTGAGGGTTTGCTTGTAATAAATTGCTGCAAAGTGCCCTAATTGAATTGTTAAATTTTCCGCCGTTTAACTGCAGCTGGCTTTCTGCAAAATTGACCATCGTTTGTTCATCCTTTGGCTGAAACTGATAGGCCTTGCTGAATGCTTTATTCGCTTCGGGCCAGCGATTTTGACTGGCATATAATCTCCCCAATAAATACCAGCCGCGGGCACTGGAAGGACTATCGTCCAGGCGTGCTTTTAATTTATCGATTAGTTCGTCAGGGCTTTTAATGGTGGCTAACACCTGCTTAATTTGCTGTTGATTACGTTCCTGGCTGACAAATTGCTGCCATTCAAACCAGCTCCCCCACTCCCAATAGGCTAAAACAACAGCTGTCATGACCATAGGACTAAGAATCAGCATAGTTTTTTTAAATTGCCGAAGCGGATAAACCATCACTAATATCGCCAGCAACAGTATCAGCCCAAGATAAGAAACCAACAACCATTCACTCATTTACAGTCCGCCTCAGACAAGTGCGCCAGAATATAAAAAACCCTATCAGCAAAAATAATAAAGGGCCAAACCACAGCACCAAAGTAATTGACTTCATGGGCGGATTAAACAGTATAAAATCCCCGTATCGGTCGGTTAGAAAGTTGATAATTTCACTATCGCTTTTGCCCTCTTTCACCATTGCATAGACTTGATCCCGCAAATCCTTCGCCAAACCGGCATTCGAATCCGCCAGATCCTGATTCTGACATACGAGGCAACGCAGTTCCTTCAATAAGTGGTTGAACTGCGCATCCTGTCTTGCTGTTTCCAGAGGATACATTGAATTCGCAATTGCTATATGCACCATAAACATAGTGAGAACGGCAGCGATAATGATTTTAATCATCCCCTTTTCTCCAGCTTTTCCATGCGGGGTAGAAACTCCGTTGCCCAGCTTTGCTGGTCAAGTATTCCTACATGTCTGAAACGAATAATACCCTGCTGGTCAATTAGAAAGGTCTCCGGTGTCCCATAAACCCCTAACTCCATAGCGACCTTGCCATTCAGATCCTCACCAATCGCTGTATAAGGATTTCCCCATTCATGTAACCAATTCCGTGCGTCTTTGGGATTATCCTTGTAATTGAGTCCATAAATTTTGACGCCCTGCGCGGCAAGGTCCATCAGGAAAACCTGTTCAATGGTACAAGCTTCGCACCAACTGGCCCAAACATTTAAAATGGCAATCTGGCCCCTGAACAGTTCAGGCGAAAAAGATCGCTCATCCTGTTGCAGATCCGGGAGGTTAAATGCACTTAAGGCTTGCCCAATACGTGCGGAAGGAAGCTTCTGGGGATCAAGGGATAAACCCTTCCATAAAAAACCCGCTAAAGCGATAAACAATATTAAGGGAATGCTGCGAAGCAATGCTTTTCTCATACGCTAATCTCTTGATTAAGTTGGGTTGCCGGTGATTTTTTCATCTGAAAATAGCGCCGATCAGATAAGGCTAAAAGCCCCCCCGTCAAAATAAGAAACCCACCGCCCCAGATCCAGCGCACAAAGGGTTTGAAATATAGCCGCACTGACCAGGCTGTATCACCCAGAGGTTCGCCTAATGCTACATAAATATCACGAAACACACTGACATCAATGGCGGATTCGGTCATGGCCATTTTACCCACGTTATAGATACGCTTTTCAGGATAAATTGTTTTTGTCTGGCCCTTTGATTTGATTTCAAATTCTGCGCGCGTACCATGATAATTTGGTCCGTTTAAAGAGGATTCGCGGATAAACTGAATGTCGTAACCAGCCAGTGATATTTTGCTGCCCGGCGCCATGCGCATATCATCCTGAATACCATAATTTGTGGAAACCGCAATACCAATTACCGTTGCCGCCACTCCCAGATGGGCTGCAATCATACCGATGAAAGCCCGATTCAATGCAGAAAAACGCTTCTGTTTCACTCGTAAACCGACTAAAAACAAGGTGCTTAAAATAATCCAGAACGCCAGGCTTAATCCTAGCAAACAATATGCATTGACTTCAGGGGCAAACCATAACAGCAGTACAAAAGGCAAAAACACACTGGTTATCATAACCGGCAAGAGCTTTTTTACAGTTCGCCGGACAGGATCCTGGTGCCAGCGCAAATGAATGCCTAAGCCCATAATCATTAAAAGAGGAATCATCAGCGGTACAAAAACAGCATTAAAATACGGAGCGCCCACCGATAATTTGCCCAAGCCCAACCCATCAACCAATAAGGGATAAACAGTTCCCATTAAAACAGTCAGCATGGCCACCGCTAAAAAAACATTATTGAGTAACAAGGCACTTTCGCGCGAAAAAATTCCGGGATTCCCCTGTCTTTGCAAATTGCTGGCCCGCAGGCTAAAAAGCAGAAGGGAACCACCAATGACAAGCAGTAAAAAACCGAGGATAAATAACCCTCTTTGCGGATCTACCGCAAAAGCATGTACGGAAGTTAGTACCCCGGAGCGAACTAAAAATGTCCCTATCAGGCTTAACGAAAAGGCGGTTATTGCCAGCAGTAAAGTCCAGGCTATAAATTGTTTTCGCTGTTCGCTGACCGCTAGGGAGTGTAATAAAGCAGTCCCAACCAGCCAGGGCATGAAGGAGGCATTTTCAACCGGATCCCAGAACCACCAGCCGCCCCAGCCTAATTCACGGTATGCCCACCAGCTCCCCAAGGTGATTCCCGCGGTTAAACAACACCATGCAGCAAGGGTCCAGGGTCTTGCCCATTTAGCCCAGCCTGCTTCAAACTCCCCCGCCCATAAGGCTGCAATAGCGAAGGCAAAAGCGACAGAAAATCCGACATAGCCCATATAGAGCATGGGCGGATGGAATAGAAAGCCTGGATCCTGTAACAGTGGGTTCAAATCACGCCCTTCCGTATTCAGCATCTGGAATTGACGCAAAAATGGATTGGAGGTTAACAACAGAAACAGCAAGAAGCCGATACATAGCAATGCAAGTACAACTAAAACACGAACCCGAAACCTTTCCTCCAGTGAATTACTGGCCAGGCTGACTGCCAAAGCCCAGAAACTCAGGATAGCCACCCAAAGGAGCATTGATCCCTCATGGCCGCCCCATACCGCACAAAGCTTATAAAACCAGGGCAAGGAGATGCTGGAATTTGTAAGCACATAACTGACTGAAAAATCATCATTTAAAAAGCAGACGGTTAAACATAGATAAGCTAGGGCGATGAAGCTGAATAAACCAAACACATAATAATTTGCGCTTTTAATCAGGACAGAATGATGCCTGAGTAATCCTAGCGTGGGCACGACTGCCAAAAGAACTGCAAATAATAGAGCCATAATGAGACAGAACAAACCAATTTCAGCAATCATTAACTTATACTTCTCTTTGTTTTGGCCAAACCGGCTTTGACTTCAGGGGGCATATAGTTGGCATCGTGCTTAGCCAATACTTCAGTTGCCTTAAACTGACCGTCATCCAGCAAGAAACCTTTGGTTACAATTCCCTGATTTTCCCGAAATAAGTCGGGTAAGATACCTTTGTAGTGAACGATTACCTTCTGATTAAAATCGGTAAGCTCAAATTGGACAGAAAGATCCTCTGACGAGCGCACAATACTTCCTCCGGCAACCATGCCGCCAAGCCGTATGACCTGCTGGTGCGGCGCTTCTCCGGAAACCACCTGGCTTGGTGTATAAAACAGGCTGATATTCTGCCTCAACGCATACATGACCAGAGCAGTTACTATCCCCAGAATTAAAAGGATAAACATTAGCCGGGTCAGTTTTTTGCGGCGCACAGGATTCATGACTGGTTTCTCTTTAACCAACGCTGCAGCTTTCTCCTCGTCTGCCGGCGTTGCCATTTAATGCCCAGCAAGTTCATAACCAATAACACACAGACCAGGCCATAGGCAGGCCAGATGTAAATGGAGTATCCTCCCATGGAAAACCAGTTTAAAAATTCGTCAATCATACATTTCCTTCCAGGAGTTTTCTTACCCACTGCTGTCTTTTTTCACGTATCAACAGCTCGTTACTCGCCTTGTGTAACATCACCCACAAACAAAAGAAGGAAAATCCTGCGAGGGTAAATAACAAGGGATAAAGCATTGGCAATGCAATTTTCGGTTTTGCAAGCAAAGACAGTGTCGCGCCTTGATGGAGTGTATTCCACCAGTAAACAGAATAATGAATAATGGGTAAATCAATCACCCCTACCAATGTTAGAACAGCAACCAGGCGATCAGCCTGTTCCTTATTTCGGAACGTTGCGCCTGTAGCGAGGATAGCAATATAAAGAATTAATAATATAAGTTCAGAAGTTAAACGGGCATCCCATACCCACCAGGTACCCCACATTGGCTTTCCCCAGATACTGCCGGTAACCAGGGCAATCAAAGCCATGCTGGCACCAGTCTGGGCTGCAGCACTTAACATTATGCCTGCCAGCTTGATTCGCCACACCAGTAAAAGCACTGCAAGGAATGCCATAAAAGCATACAGGGATAAGGAGAGGAAGGCAGCCGGAACATGGATATAAATAATGCGAAAAGCATCGCCCTGCTGATAATCGGCTGGCGCAAATACCAATCCCCAAATAAATCCCATAATTAGAAAGACACAGCCAAACGCGCCCAACCAGGGCAACCAGGGTTGAGTTGTATTAAAAAAGCGCTGCGGCGACGCCATTTGATATAAAAATTTCCACATAGGGAATTTATCAATCAGAAAAAATTCTCAATTCTATCACGCATTAATCACTAAGGCTAATCCGAATCACCACTGAAATAGCAAAAGGTAAAAAACTGATGGCTAAAAGTGAAATGGCTGCGAGTATTGCCAGATAAGCGGGGGCGGAGGTACCCTCAAGAACAGCCAGGCTTGCGCCGCTGCCAAAAATCATGACAGGAACAACTAAAGGCAAAAGAACCAAAGCCATAAAAATGCCTTTCTGCTGCAAGCGGGTACTAAACGCCGCAGCCAGGACACAAAGCGCTAGAATAGCCGGGGTACCCAGAATAAGGCTTACCGCTAGCAAGCACATTTCCTGATAACTGAAGCTAAACAGAAATGCCAGCAAAGGGCAGAATATAAGCATTGGAATAATTGAAAACAGCCAATGAACCAACATCTTCGCAGAAATTATTAAATTGAGTGAAAAACCGGATATCAGCCACTGCTCAATTAAGCCATCTTCATAATCCTGCTGAAATATTCTTTCTGAAGCCAATAAAAGGGAAAGCAGCATAGCCGTCCAGATTAAGCCTGGAGCTACCTGATGCAGCACCTCTTTGACGGGAGGAATTGTAAGAGGAAAGAAAATAACAATCATGAAAAAAAAGAGGCTGGTATTCAGTACCACCCGGGGCTGACGTAAATAAATCAGCAACTCGCGCATTAGCTGATTCTTAAATGTTATCCAGGCAGACATTAGAGACAGTACTCCACATTCGGGGTTAATTGCTGAGGTAGTTGTTGATGAGAGGTCATTACCACCAGGCCGCCCCGCTGCAAATGCTGGTTCAAACAACTCGCCAGACAACCAATAGATAACTCATCCAGAGCAGTTAATGGCTCATCAAGTAGCCATAGATCTGCTTTTGCCATTAAAATTCGGATAAGCCCTGCACGCCGTTTCTGCCCTGCTGAGAGCTGTGAGACAGGCTTGTCAGCAACTTCTATTAACTCCAGGCGGGAAATGATTTCATACAAATCATGCTGGCTCTGCCAATGTAAATCATAACGGCAATTTTCCCGGACTGTTAATAGAGGACTAAGACCAGATTTATGTCCTACATAGCAAATATGCCGATGATAGAAAGGTAAATCCTCAAAGATGGATTGGCCGTTAAAAACAATATCGCCCTTGGCTGGCTGAATCAGTCCAGCCATTAGACGTAAAAGAGTCGTCTTTCCTGAGCCGTTTGCACCTTGCAGATGCAATAATTGCCCGCGGGCAAGTGAAAAATCGACATTTTCGAATAATTGCTGGTCTTCGTATTCGAAGCCTAATGCAGAGACGCTGAGCATAGTGGATTTGATAACAAAATGATCATTATAACGCAGAGTGCGTAACTTACAAATTTTCTTGCTTTATCCTTAATTATGAAGGATCTTATGCAATTTGAATTTTGAGGGTCCATATGGAATTTCTTGCCCAGTACGGGATGTTTCTCTTGAAGAGTCTTACTATTGTGATCAGTTTTTTACTTGCCATGGCTGGAATTGTGGCAATTAGTAAAAAACCGAGACCTAAGCTTGAGATTATTTCGCTCAACAAGCAATATGACGAAATCAGGCAACTAATGCTGAAAAAAGTCACCGGTAAAGCGGAGAAGAAAAAGAAAATAAAAAAATCCGCGCTTGCAGAGAAACCATCATTGTACGTTCTGCAATTTCATGGAGACATTAAAGCCTCTGAGGTTGAACAGTTACGCGACAGCATCACGGCAGTTTTATCGATTGCAGGCAATAAAGACGAAGTATTGCTTCAACTGGAAAGCCCCGGCGGCGCAGTGAATGGCTATGGTCTGGCTGCCTCTCAATTACTTCGCATTCGAGACCAGAAAATTCCCCTAACGGTTTGTATTGATAAGGTAGCAGCCAGCGGCGGATATCTGATGGCCTGCATAGCGGATAAAATCGTTGCGGCACCTTTTTCCATTGTCGGCTCAATTGGCGTGGTATCTCAAATTCCGAATTTTCATCGCTGGCTTAAAAAACATAACATTGACATAGAACTAATCACCGCTGGCGAATATAAACGAACACTGACGTTACTCGGGGAAAATACAGAAAAAGGCAGACAAAAATTCCAGGAAGATTTGGAAAAAATCCACCAGGCTTTCCGTGAGTTTGTATTACAGAATCGCGGACAAATCAATATTGACCAGGTATCAACCGGCGAGCACTGGTTGGCCCTTGACGCCTTAAATCTGAGGCTGGTCGATGAATTGAAAACCAGCGATGAGATTATTACTGAAAAATTAAACCAGTTTAATGTGTTTAAAGTGGTTACCCACCATCGACAATCGGTAGTTGGCAAACTGCTAAAACCAGCCGCTAAAATCTTGCATCCCTGGGCATAATAATGTAATTTCTCGCGAAATTTATTAAATTAGATATAATTAAATTAACAGATAGTTAAAGACGAGTGGAGAATGCGATGTCTGATTTTAAATCCAAGCTTCCTAACTTGCAAGAAATCACCTCTTTCGCAAGCAAACTGTTTAAGGATGTAAAAAACAGTGTAGGCGAAATTGTTGACGAATACAAAAAACACCGTGAAGAAGCTGCTGAGGAAGCCCGAAAAACTGAAGAAACGGAAATCGTAAGCTCAAAAACTGAAACAGAAGTGGTTGCCAAAAAAACTGAAAAAGCGCCAGCAGATGAGCAATCAGCAGACAAAAAAAGCTGATCTCCTTCAGATTTGGTTAAACACTCTTTCTCTATATAATTCCCTTTTAATTGAATCTCCGCGGTGGAGCTACTCGTTTCTCCGCGGCTAATACTCTGATCTAGCGTCTACCTCCCTCGGCTTGTGCGAGGGATCCAGAAGACTCACAAATGTTTTCCCCATCCGAATCCCCGCGGCATCGACCGCGGGGCCCATGCCTGTTGGATTAGTATGGTCCTCAGACAAGTTTCAATGTTGCCAAAAAATAGGGTTTAACAGGTCGTCATAAACAAGTGTGCTTAACATTAAATTGGCTTCGTGTGGGCCCCGCGGTCGATGCCGCGGGGATTCGATAGCTTTTAATTCTCTTGCAGCTATACACCTCGCCGCGGGGATATGAGGGGAATTTCCGCCGCGGAGCTCCACTAAGACTGTAGTCTTTCTGGCCTGGTCAACCCGTATTTTCTCATTTTTTCCACCAATGTGGTGCGCCGCATATTCAAATAATTTGCAGCATGGGCGACAACCCAATCGGACTCGTTTAATGCCTGGCTTATCAAAGCAACTTCTGTTTTCTCCAGATGCTCCTTCAAATCAATCCCATCGGCGCCCTGCTCCTGGCCCATAATATTCAGAAGCGTTTCTCGTTCAGATCCAATTATCCCCGGGGAGCGGGTGCCTGCTTTAAATCGGCTTGGCAAATCCGCAATATCTACGATTCCATTAGGATATAATATACTTAAACGTTCAATTAAATTGGCCAGTTCTCGGACATTACCCGGCCACTGATAATGCTCTAATACTTCCAGAGCAGAGGGTAATAAGCGCACCCCGGGTTTACCCTCCCCTTCAATTCTGGCGACAAGCTCGTTGATTAGCAAAGGCAAGTCATCTTTTCGCGCATGCAATGGCGGCACATCAATAGGAAAAACATTCAGACGGTAAAATAAATCCTCGCGAAACTTCCCTTCTTTTATCGCCTGCTCCAGATTACGATGTGTTGCAGCAAGGATGCGTACATCGACATCGATACTTTTATTGCTGCCTACCCGCTCAAAACACCGCTCCTGCAATACTCTCAAAAGCTTGACCTGCATAGCCAGAGGCATATCGCCAATCTCATCCAGAAATAAGGTCCCTCCATTTGCCAGTTCAAAGCGTCCCTGTCGGGAGGTAATTGCCCCGGTGAATGCGCCTTTCTCATGACCAAATAATTCACTTTCCAATAATTCAGCGGGAATTGCTCCGCAATTTATGGGAATAAAGGGTTTTCCAGCTCGCTCGGAAAGCGCGTGGATATTTCGTGCAACGACCTCTTTGCCGGTTCCCGATTCACCGAGAATGAGAACATTCGCTTCGCTGTTGGCAACCTGAGCAATGAGCTTGCGTACCTGCCGGATAGATTCACTATTCCCCACCAGACTTCGGAATAACATGGGTTGATTGCCATCTTCCCGTTTCGTATGCTGACGTTCAAGAACAATCTGGCATTTGTGCAGGGACTCAAGAATCTGATGGTACGTGAATGGAAACTCAAGCGCGGCAATTACGTTACGAATTTTTGAAATGGTCTGGGAAACGGGTGGATCTATCAAGATGACCGGCACCAGCGGCTCTCTCGCGGCCAGTTGATTGAGTGCATCTTCCAGCCGATTCTGTGACTGAACACCAACTATTGCAATTTGCCCTTGCAGATTCTTTATTTGAACGAAAGTCTCAAAATCAAGAACAGAACAAGGCCTGCCAATAAAATCAAGAATGACCCTGAGTTTGTCTCGACGTATCTCATCTTCATCAATCACAAACACAGTCTCATTACCAAGCATAACTCTTATCCTTAAGTCTAAATTACTTACTGTTTAGTATTGGTTAACAGTTCGTAGGCTGTCAAATAAATGACAATCAAATCTAAATACATAGTTTTTTTGACGATTCGTTATCGATAGCAATCGATTTCGGCAAAGGCATGGCAGGCAGGCCCAAAGCAAAGCTTTTGATTGCCAATGGCCTGGGTTGCTGCTACGCATTTCTGTATCTGATACTTTTTAACGTTGAGATATCCCATTCGCCGACAGAATGAGTAGGCAGCACGACGTCCGCAACCGTGTTCGCCATCATAACACCAGGCTACGCGGTAGTTATTATAGCGCGGTACTACATAACGTCGGTATCTGTAATGATAAGGCTCTGCCGGATTATGGGAAATATCCCCCACACAGCGGATGGTTTTAAATCCGCTGCATTGCCAGCCTTTGCAACTCATTGTAGTTACCAGATAATGTGTCAGGCCGATGTTATTATCTTTTATCGCATGATCGGCGCGCTGATATCCCATCATTCGGCAATAAACAGTCGCCAGTTCCAGCCCGCATTTTTTACCATCCAGAGAACAGTAATTCAGTCGCTCGCCGTGATACATGGGATGCCAGAAACTGCGGTGAAAAACCTGCTTCTTCGACACAGCAGCATAACTGTTCATCGACAGGATTATCGATAACAAAATAATTATCCGAGATAAAATGGCCATATTAACAATCCATTACAAAAATTATCACCATGTTAGCCTATTCGTAGGCTGGGCTGTCAAGCCCAGCATATAAAACTGTTGGGCTTGACAGCCCAACCTACGATTAATAACACATTCTTACATTGTCATTACCTAGCAATTCCCGCAGCATATTCAATAATTCGTCACTGGGTGAAACACAGTATTGCGTACCCAGGCTTAACATTACGCTGGCTTTCTCTGCCTGGTACAAAACCTGAGTTACACAATGACCCTTGTGATTTTTTAATATCGATTTTAGTTCGCCTATGAACTCACTATCTCTGAAGCTGAGATTCAATTTCAAAGATTTGGCAAAGCGGATTCGCGCTTCTGCTATAGTTAAAATCTGGCTGGCAGACATTTTTATACCGCCGTTAAAATCGTCCCGGCTAATTTCTCCCTCGATCACGAGCATCATGCCGTTTTGGATTTCTGTAGTTACTGTATCAAAAACCTCTGAAAAAACAACCACATCCATTTTACCTGACACATCTTCAACCGACAGAATAACCAGTTTTTTCCCACGCTTGGTTATGACACGCCGCAGTCCGGTGAGTAACGCACAAATCCAGGCCTTTTTTGCGCCGCTTGGATTTAACTTACTAATCGGTGTCACATTGCTCTTTAATTCCTCAACATACTGCCCCGCCGGGTGTCCGCTAAAATATAACCCCAACGTTTCTTTTTCGCCATCAAGACGCTGCATCTGGTTCCAGGGACGAGCCTGTTGATAATCTTCCTTTGTTGAGGAATCCTCAATCAGGGAAAATAAATCAGTCTGGCCGCTATTTTGATTCTGCTGCGCGGCATCCGCAATTTTCAGCGCCTTTTCCAGCGAGGCAAATAATACGGATCGCTCCTGCTGCCAGACATCCATTGCCCCGCATTTGATGAGCGCTTCCAGAACGCGGCGATTCACTTTTCGAAGATCGAGCCGATGGCAAAAATCAAATAAGCCGGTAAACGCTCCCGCCTGCTCGCGCTCCTGAATAATACAACTGATTGCAGATTCCCCCACTCCCTTGATAGCCCCCAAACCGTACAAAATCGTATTGTTATCCGCCACAGTAAATTTGAATTGCGAGGTATTGATTGAAGGCGGCAGCACGTTTAGTTTCATCTGATAACATTCATTGATAAACGTGACCACTTTATCGGTATTGTCCATATCCGAGGACATTACCGCGGCCATAAACGCGGCAGGAAAATGAGCCTTGAGCCAGGCAGTCTGATAAGCAACCAATGCATAGGCAGCCGAATGCGACTTGTTAAATCCATAACCGGCAAACTTTTCCATCAAATCGAAAATGTAAGTTGCAGTGGCCTCCTCGACCCCCCGTCCCACAGCACCCTCAGTAAAAATAGCCCTCTGCTTTGCCATTTCCTCAGGCTTCTTTTTCCCCATTGCACGGCGCAGCATGTCGGCAGCTCCCAGCGTATAATTAGCCAGCACCTGAGCAATCTGCATCACCTGCTCCTGGTAGAGGATAACTCCATAAGTCGGCTTTAGAATAGGCTCCAAATCCGGATGGGGGTATTCCACTTTGGCGCGGCCATGTTTACGGTCAATAAAATCATCCACCATCCCGGATTGCAAAGGACCTGGCCGGAATAAGGCCACTAAGGCAATAATGTCTTCAAAACAGTCAGGCTGGAGACGATGGATCAATTCTTTCATACCGCGCGATTCCAGCTGGAAAACCGCAGTTGTCTGACAGGCTTTTAATAAATCAAAACTTGCTGAATCATCGGTAGGGATTAAGCCAATATCGATCGGCGGTTCCTGTTGTGCTGCTCTTAGCTGATTAACAGTCTGCAAAGCCCAATCAATAATAGTCAGTGTTCGCAAACCGAGAAAGTCGAACTTTACCAGACCGGCGGCTTCCACATCATCCTTATCAAACTGGCTGACAATCTGGGAAGAGCCTTCTTCGCAGTAGATGGCAGTAAAATCAGTCAAGGTTGAAGGCGCAATGACCACACCTCCGGCATGCTTACCGGCGTTTCGGGTAATTCCTTCAAGTTTCATTGCCAAATCAATCAGCTCTTTAACGTCCTCTTCCTCGTCATAGCGGCGTTTGAGCTCTTCCTCATCCTGAAGTGCTTTTGCCAGCGTTATCCCAATCTCAAAAGGGATCAGTTTGGCAATTTTATCAACAAATCCATAGGGGTGTCCCAGGACACGCCCCACATCACGCACAACCGCTTTGGCGGCCATAGTTCCAAAAGTAATAATCTGGGAAACGCTCTGCCGTCCGTATTTTTCAGCCACATATTCAATAACCCGATCGCGTCCTTCCATACAAAAATCGATGTCAAAGTCCGGCATGGAAACCCGTTCGGGATTCAAAAACCGCTCAAACAGTAGTTCATAGAGCAGCGGATCCAAGTCGGTAATCTTCAGGGCATAGGCCACCAGCGAACCCGCCCCTGACCCCCGTCCCGGTCCAACAGGAACGCCATTTTGCTTGGCCCATTGAATAAAATCCGCCACGATGAGAAAGTATCCGGGAAACCCCATGCGATTAATTACATCCAGTTCAACTTGTAAACGCTGGTCATATGCATCCCGTTTACTTTGTAGTACTTCTGGCGGTTCATTACGGAATATCTGTATTAGACGTTCTTCAAGCCCTTCCCTCGACAGTTTGGATAAATAATCAGCTTCGCTGGAGCCATCCGGAATTGGGAAGTTAGGGAGATAATTCTGTCCCAACTCAAGTTTAACAGTGCAGCGTTTGGCGATCTCAACGGTATTTGCCAGGGCCTGCGGCAAGTCAGCAAAGAGCTTTTCCATTTCTTCAGCCGAGCGCAGATATTGTTTATCACTATATTCCTGGGTACGTCTGGGATCAGCCAGGGTATAACCCTGATGAATGCACACTCTTGCCTCATGGGCATGGAAGTCATTCTGAGAAACAAAACGGACGTCATTGGTTGCTACCAGCGGGATGCAGAGGCTTTGCGACATTTGTACTATCGCTTCATTATAAAAACTTTCATCCTTTCTTCCAGTACGCTGGATCTCCAAATAGAAACGTCCTGGAAATAGCTGATTAAAATGATGTGCCAGGGTATAAGCCAGATCCTGATCACCGCTTATCAATGCTTTGCCGATTATTCCCGTCCGCCCTCCAGAAAGCGCTATGAGACCTTCTGCGTGCTCGGTCAACCATTCATAATGAATATACGGCTGTCCCTGATACTGTCCAAACTGATAGGCTCTGGACACTAGACAGGTCAGGTTTCGATATCCCTGATCATTCTGACAAAGCAAAACCAATGAGGATACTTCTTCGGGTTTATCGGCATAATGACAACTTAAATCACTGCCGATGATAGGCTTGATCCCTGCATCAATAGCGGATTTGAATAGCTTTACTGCAGCGAATAAATTGCAGTGGTCAGTCACAGCAACGGCGTTCATGCCTCGTTCAATTACCGCCTTCATTAATGGTTTCATTCTCACTAAACCATCAATCATCGAAAACTCGGAATGAATGCGTAAATGGACAAACGAGGATTTCATAGCACTAACTCTTATGACTGGATAGGCAGCACTCTACCCAAGTCATCCGGCAACAGCAAGGTTTTTTGTCTATCGTTGCTGTTCCTGCCAGCGGATAATAGCCATGTATTTATTGTTGACACCCAATTTTTTATTGGCATTCTGTAGATGGAAATTGACAGTCCGGTTTGACACTTCAAGAAGTTTGGCAATTGCTTCCAGCCTCAACCCCTGGGAAGTTAATTCAAGGCATTGCATTTCACGCAGCGTCAGGTTAGCGTCTTTCACTGCTTCATGGGCCAGAAAATGCCTTAACTGCTGGAAATAAATTGCGGCAATTATCATCCATTCATATTGTTTTTCCTGCCAGTCCGCCAAACCGTTTTCCGCATGCCGCTGATGCAAAACCAGGACAATAAAATCCCCCTGCGGTCCATAGACAGGAATACTCAGGCCAGTCTCAATTCCATAAGTGAGCGATTCCTCGCGAATACGTTGTTCGCGTTTGTTTTTAGCATTTTCTAACTGATCTTTAACACTCCAGTAAACAGGCAGCAGGGATTTTTCGGAATACTCCAGGGTTCTGTCGATATCTGCATAGCCTTGCTCTAGATAGTATTGGTGCCATATTTTTAAAGCAGGACTTACCCAATCATAGATAAGCCTGCTTCCAGTTTTTGTATGCCGATGGTAATAGGTCACCGCAAAACTATGGATACCAGCATTTCCCAAATAGTCAGAAAGTAAGCCATTTAAATGTTCCAGAGAGCTTGCGCTGGCAAATAGCTGACAAGTTTGATGCATCCTTATCCCTATACCTGTCAGGAAAGACAGGAAGCAATACATGTTTATTTATTATACATTAATAGCAACCGTAACACACTGAGAGGTTATCATGTTAAAGATAATACCTGTTGTTTTATTGATACCAGGCTTCAGTTATGCCGCTTCGATGACTAATGAGATCAGTGGTGTAGGACCTGGCGGCTCTGTAAAACCCTATATCTGTATTCAAAATGGAAATGGCGCAGTCACACTTCCTCTGGCGCCCGGTCAATCAGGGGATGCCAATGCAGCCTCAGGTAATCAGTACTATGCGGGGGCAACATTGCGTTTTGGCGGTTGTTCTGGAAATAACACTTATCTAGGCTACGTGGGATTTAGTATTAATAATTCCGGCAATAATTCTGTAAGCAGTTATAATCCTCCTGAAGGCGTTCATATTACCTATAAGGATCCTAAAATAGATAGCCAGGGATTAGTCACCGGGCAAATTGATTACACCCCTATTGATGCTAATATGAATCTGCCAGCCGCAGTGCCAAACAGTAATTGGCAGTTTGCCGGGATTAACTTATCTGGCCTGGAGTTTGGAAAAACCATTGATCCAGTGGTTGTCCCCAATCTGTCGGAAGCTGATGCAGCTAAAGCGAATTCTGACTTAAAAGATACTGAAACATTCATAAAGGCCGGCGTGAATACTGTAAGAATCCCCATCAGCTGGGGTTATGTGCAACTGGATGGCGCAGGCAAAGGCGGCATTAACAAGGCCTATTATGAAAACTATTTGCGCCCTTTGCTGCAAAGTCTTACTCATGCCAAAGTGAATACCATTCTCGATTTGCATGCCTATATGCGCTACTCCAAATTTGGGGAAGAATATTCCGGCTGTGGTCCGGAAGGAAAATGCCCGGATGGAACCCTTGTTCTTGATCAGAATGCTTATGAATCCGTCTGGGGGCAGTTAGTCGATCTGATTCAAAAGGATGACCAGATTGATAAAAACTATATCATGGTAGACCTGGTGAATGAACCAGTTGATATCCCCGATAACAAGGTATTTACGATTCAGGCCGATTTAATCAAATATCTGCGCAATAAAGGATTTGAGGGATATATTCTGGTAGAAGGCAACAGCTGGACAGGATTACACTCCTGGACTACCTACCAATGGACAGGCAGCGATGGCCAGGTTTATTCCAATGCCTCCCTGTTTACCCGTGAGAATTTTGCCGAGGCAGGCATTACTGATCTTTCAAAAGTTCTGATTAATGTGCATCAGTATCTGGATAGCGATTATAGCGGAACGCATAATGAATGCCTGTCGGATCTAACAACAAAAGGCCCAAATGGCTTCAACCTGGACGAGTTTGTTGATTATTTGCAGGAAAACAAATTAAAAGCAATTGTGACCGAATTCGGTACGGGCACTAATGCTGCCAGCTGTACAGCGCCCTTACAAGAGTTCTTGCAATACCTCCAGGATAATAGCGCCAACGGCAAGGATTATGGGTTTGCGGGATGGACCATCTGGTCTACAGGCCATGGCTGGGGCGGGTACAATCTGCGGGTTAAACCCGATTCTTATCAGTTTAATGTAATGAAAAACTTTCTGTAAGGAGAACGTAAAATTAAAAGTCATAAATTGTCAGATTAGTATTTTGAACTATCATTAGATTAAAAATTGATGGCTTACACACACCAGACATCCGTCAATGCAGAAACTGATGTCTGGCAAAGCCAGGAAAGAAGTCTACTGATAATAAGCTTTTAATCTTGCCGAGATAAGAAATGGACGATCTGAACCTTGATGAAGTAGATGAAAAAAGAATTATGGAACGATTGTCAAATACTCCCATATTTGCCAATTTAAGCCAGGAACAATATCACATACTCTTAAAGCTTTCCGAAAAAGTTTATCTGAAAAGCGGCAGCATCCTCTTTAACCAGGGCGATAGTTCCGATGGCTTGTATATTGTCATTTACGGACATCTTATCGCCTATATTCCCAAAGAAAAATCAGTCAAAATGGTAGGCGTAATCAAGGAGGGCGAAACTGTAGGGGAGCTCGGTGTCTTTTCTAACAGACCGCGTACTTTATCAGTTAAAGCCTCTCAATATTCCCTCTTACTTAAAATTTCACGCAGTGCCTTCATTGAATTTTGGAAGAATTTTGCTGGTGTCGATGTGCAGTTACAAATTACTGACAGTATCATTACCCGATCCCAGTCCGTCATAAAACTTCTGTCAACAGACAAGCTTTGCCGGCATATTGCGATTATTCCCGCTACCGAGACTCCCATACCGGCTCACTTTATTGAACAATTGAAAGCGAATATTCAGGATAAACATCAGCTTATGGTTATCGAAGCCAACCCCTTAACCGAGAACAAGCAGTGTATTATTCAGGATGCGCTTGACCAAGCTGAGAATCAGAATAAAACCATCATTTTTATTCTGTCTGACGTTGCAATCCTTGAATATTATTTTAATATTCTTGCCTCTAAAGAAGGGACCATAATTCTCGAAAATATTGATGCCATTTTTTGTATAGCAAGCGGGCATCAGGAACCGCATTTAAATCAATTTGCCTCACGACTTTTAGGTGAGATGAATCTGCCTTTTGTTTCAAGAAAAGAATTAGTCCTCCTTCATGGCAAATTGAATGCCCTGCTTCCCGAAAAAACTTCATCCTGGCTCAGCTTGAGTTCATTTACACTGCATCATCAAATCCGTATGAGTTATCAAAAAGATTATCAGCGACTAATCCGTTTTATTATCGGCAAGCCTGTTGCATTGGTTTTAAGCGGTGGGGGCGCCAAAGGCTGGGCGGCATTAGGAACATTAAAAGCACTGTCGGAGGCCAATATCGATATCGATGCCATTGCCGGGACAAGTGCAGGCTCCCTGGTAGCGGCCGCTTATGCCCTGTATCAGGATTTTAATATCGTTCATCAAAAACTGCTGCCGCTAACAAAATTGGGACAGAAAAGCGTATCCTTTCTTAATCTTTCTTACCCGCTCGTATCAATCACCAATGGGAAGGAATTTACTGAAACTATCTATCAGATATTTGACAATCTGTATGCGGAAGATCTATGGCTGCCATTTTTCAGTATGGCCTGTAACTTAAATACGGGCAAGGAAGTCCGAGACGCAACAGGACTACTAAAAGATAATCTACGCTGCAGTTGCTCCCTTCCCCTGGTTTTCCCCCCGATGGTCAAAAATGGGCAATTATATGTCGATGGCGGTTTATTAAATAATCTTCCGGTTGATCAGATGCGCAGCCTGATTGGAAAACAAAGTTATATTATAGCAGTCAATCAGTCAGAAACAGCTGTGGATCACCATATCTATAATTTTCCCGCAATAGTCTCTTTTAAGATGGGTATTTTACGGCGAATTGGATTAAAATACCGTGAATGGGTCTATCCACCCTTACTGGAAACATTCTTAAAATCCTTGTTAGTCGGCTCAGTTGCGAAAACGGCTGCGAATTCCAAAGCAGCCAATTTACTCATTGAACCTCCCATGAACCATCTTCCCTTTCTCAACTTAAAGCAGGATAAGATCAAACAAGTGATTGATATTGGCTACGAAACAACAAAAAGCGCCCTTGGGAATGCTGATATAACACCCCTATAATCTGGGAATTTATTGCTTCCCATTTCCTTGATGTCCAAAGCGTGTCAAGAATCTAAGCGCTATCAGGACAACTGCACCCAAAAGCAGCCAGCTGAATAAGGCAGTTCCCAATCCATTATGGAAAAACAGGCTGGCCAATAAGCCTCCCAGCAAGAAACCGCTCAGACCGCTACGCCAGCGGCTGGCTTTACCAGCCGTTGATGTTTTTGGAGCCGATACATTTTTTGAAGAATAGTTTTTACTGCGATAGGAATTAAAGCTTCGTACCCCGCCAAAACGCTTCGCCGATACTTCATTGGTCATTAGTCCCATAGACAACAGAACACACAAGACCATCCAAACCACTTTTTTCATTGAGTTCACCTTTAAATAATCAGAATTGCCCTTTATACCTGGGTAACAAACCTTGTTCAAGTGTTAAAGCCGCAGCCTCTACGTCTTCAATTATTTTTAACTGCTTCAAAAATGTCTCGAGCCAATCGTGGTAAACGGACTTTATTCGTATTGGTCAAAATAATGATTGAAATTTTGTCGTCTATGTGACGAATAATAAAACTACTGTAGCCACGTATAGCACCATCCTTTTGGGCAACCAGTTTGCTATTGCGAAAAGATACCTGCCACCCCAAAGACCAGAACAACCCATTCCTACCGCTTGGCTGCCCATTCTTCAAACTGACCGGGCCCCACATTTGCGCATAAGTTTTCGAGCTCAAAATTTGCCCAGCAGTCATGGCCATATCCCATTTCGCCATATCGTCAATAGTCGACACAATACCGCCTGAACCCCACATTTGCTGCCAGGGTTTACGGTTAGGTGCTGGAACGAATTGACCATTCACAAAATGATAGCCTGCGGCCAATCCAGGCGGATTCAAGCTGGCAGGGAAACCTGTATGAGACAGGGAAAGCGGGTTAAAAATAGTATCCTGCAGATAAACTGCCAGACTTTGCCCGCTCACACGCTCTATGACCCGTCCCAACACAATAAACCCGAAATTGTTGTATCGGGTCTGAGTCCCGGGCGTAAACTGCATCGGCCGTTTTGCAAGCTGCTGCCAGACTTTAAGCCAGGGCAAATGAGGTCCCTGGTGCTGAGGGATACCACTGGTATGAGATAACAGCTCCCGTATGGTCACCGCCCGCCAGGCAGACGGAGCGTTGGGCAAGTATTTTAATATGGAATCATCCAGCTCGATTTTACCTTCCTGTACTAACTTCATTATTGCAAAAGCGGTGTACACTTTTGAGATCGAGCCTATTGCAAACAAGCGGTTTGTGGTAACTGGTTGTGAGGGATTTAATTGTGCGTTGCCATAGCCCTTAATTAGCAAAGGCTGACCATCTTTAAGCACTGCTAAAGCCAGGCCTGGAATGTGGTTGTTTTGCATGGCAGCCTGTACTATTGGGTCAATTTTTGCTTCAACCGAAATGGCAAGCGCTTTTTCCGAAATTACAAATATAAAAACAAACAGACGCAAAAATTTCATTGAAATATCGAAAAAAATGAAAATTCTACTATCCCATCAAGAAGTAATTTTTTCAAGTCTGATCACGCTTCTATAATTCACGCTTCTATAATTGTTATTCTTTGATTTTTTATCCCTATACAGGCAAAATGGCAGATCACTCTATTTGGCCGGGTTGGCAGCAGGATTGTAAAATGATTAATGGAAATATTAAAAATACGCTTATCTGGCTCGCTCTTCTTATTCCTGTAACCCTTATATTTTCAGGCACGGCTGCTGCTGATGAACCAATCAGCCCTTGCTCGGGCCCCACTGCCTTTTTAAATCTGATTGACAGACCCAATTATGCCGATAGCTCCTGTACGGTTCCCTATAAATCAGTCATTATTGAATCAGGTTATCAATACCAGAGACTAACCGATAGTGATGGCAGTTTACAAACCTACCCTAACCTTGAAACCCGTTTTGGATTACCCGCTAATAATGAGCTCTATATTTTATGGCCTACTTATAACCAGCAGTCCTTTTCTCCCCGCTATGGCAACAGTGAAACCATGGCTGGCTTAAAGCATATGCTTGTTAATAATGACCAATGGATAATTGCAGTTGAAGCTGAGATATTTCTCCCGGATGGCAGCGCCGCCTATGGAAGTAAATCGACTGGCGCAGGGGCTAATGCCATTTTAACCTATAGTATTAACGACAAATGGAGTTTTACCACTATGCTAGGAGTCAGCAGTTTAACCGAATCCAGGTATAATGGCGGCGAACGTTACAACAACTTTATCCCCGATCTGGTCTTAAGCTATTCTTTAAGCGATCGGCTAAGTGCCTATGGAGAGGTTTATGGTGAGACCAAAACAGGTCCAGGCGAACATAGCGGATTCAATGCCGATGCTGGTATACTGTTTTTAATCAGGCCATCCATCATTATCGATATTAATGCCGGTCAGCGGATAAGCGGCTATCCAGGCTCTTTTGAAAATTACTTCGGGGCCGGGATTTCTTTTATGATTTAGTCAATCCAGGAATTAACGATGGAAGAAAGCACGCAGGTAGTCATTGTTGGGGCAGGTCCCGTTGGTCTAAGCACTTCTATTGCCCTTGCCCGCCAGGGCATCCGATCGGTGGTGATTGAAAAACATCCAGCCACCACTAATCACCCAAAGGCAAGGGGCATCAACACAAGAACCATGGAAATTTTCCGTTTATGGGGCTTGGAATCTCAGCTTCGAAATTATCAACTTCCAGCTGAGGCGCATCGTTTTATCTGGCTGGAATCACTCCAGGGGAAGGAACTGACACGAGTCAATGCAAAACCCAGACCCTCAACCTTCAGCCCCACTGAAATAGCCGTTGTTTCACAAGACTGGGTTGAGCAAATATTACTGGCTGCAACACAAGCGTATCCTCAAATCCAATGCTATTTTAACGCCAAAATGCTTAGTTTCGAGCAGAATGAATCGGGAGTAATCACTACTGTTCTGGATACGGTTTCTCAAAAACAATATCGCATTCATTCGGAGTATATGGTCGCTGCGGATGGGGCCAACTCAACAACCCGTCCAGCGCTAGGGATCGACATGCATGGCAAAGATAGCCTGGGAGAGTTTTGTAACATCTATTGCGAGATGGACTTGTCCAAATATCTCGCTAACCGCCCAAGCGTAGGATTTATGTTCACACGCAAGGATATTATGGGCACCTCGCTGCTTTCAAAAGACGGATCGAAGCGATGGCTTGTTGGCGTGCGTTATGATCATATTCCTGAGCTCACAAAAGAAAGTTTTACCGATCAATTTTGTATAGAATTGATCGAAAATCTTATCGATGATCCCTCCATAGAAGTGAAATTGATTAACAAAGCCTTCTGGACGATGGCAGCCCTGATTGCTGAAAAATACCGCGAAGGCCGCATTATTCTTGCAGGTGATGCCGCCCACCGCCTTCCGCCGACAGGCGGGCTTGGAATGAATACCGGGGTTCAGGATGCACATAATCTGGCATGGAAACTTGCTGCGGCCATCAGAGGTGAGGCGCCTCTCTCACTGCTTGATACTTATTATGAAGAACGCGCTCCTGTAACAGAGAATAATATTGCCTGGAGCACAAAAAATGCCATGCGTTTCAGCCGAATTTTCGAAGCGATATATAATGAGGATTATGAGGAAATGGCTGCTGCCCTGGAAGAGCAGAATGAGCATCTGAACCAGGTAGGGCTGGATATTGGTTTCCGCTATGAGCATGGCGCCCTGATTGAGGAGGATAATACCCCTCCTGAACCGAATACCTCTGATTACCATCCTTCAACTTATCCCGGAAGCAGAGCCCCCCATTATCCCCTGGAGCACCACGGCAAACCTATTTCCACCCTGGATTTATTTGATGATCGCTTTGTCCTTCTCAGCAGCGACCAGAACGATGAGTGGCATAACGCAGCCCGCGCCATCCAGAAATACCCAATTAGAAGTTATCGTATTGGCCAACAGGGCGATTTACAGGATCCGCTTGGCAACTGGGCGAAAACCTATGAGATTGGGCAGGATGGAGCCGTGCTCGTTCGTCCTGATGGCCATGTAGCCTGGCGCACAATGGAAAAACCAGTTGACTTGCAGGGCAGGCTGGAACAAATTATGAATACAATTTTAAGAGCCAATTAAATTGGAGTAATATACGAATGAAATGGACCAGGATGGCTTATTTTGCTGTTCTCTTGACAGCTCTCATCGGGAGTTCCTTGCTTTT
Organism: Legionella birminghamensis; assembly: GCF_900452515.1. NCBI lineage: Bacteria > Pseudomonadati > Pseudomonadota > Gammaproteobacteria > Legionellales > Legionellaceae > Legionella > Legionella birminghamensis. The sequence goes on along the minus strand of NZ_UGNW01000001.1, from coordinate 1,272,379 downwards.
GAGCGCCTGTGATACTACGGATAAATATCCTCATCCCGTAGATGAAGATTATGGCGGTGGAAGCGGAGGCGTAGGGGGTGTTGGAGGACACGGAGGGCATTAATTGCATTGATTAGTGTAGCCTTATGCATCAAGGCTACACTGTTTATTGATTAACTTGCTAATGCATCCGTAGCAGTCACATACTCATACCCCAGATCACGGGCAACCGCTTCATGGGTAATCATTCCTTTATGAACGTTCAAACCATTCAGCAAATGACCATCGCTCAATAATGCCAGTTTAACCCCTTTTGTGACCAAACTAAGTACAAAGGGAAGCGTTGCATTGTTTAAAGCAAAAGTAGATGTTCTGGGAACTGCACCCGGCATATTAGCCACACAATAATGCACCACGTTATCAATAACATAGGTTGGCTCATGATGCGTTGTTGGACGGCTTGTTTCAAAGCATCCACCCTGGTCAATGGCCACATCCACGACTACCGAACCTGGACGCATGGATTTAAGCATGGAACGCGTAACTAATTTGGGTGCTGCGGCTCCAGGAACCAGAACGGCACCAATAACCAGATCCGCATTAATCACATAATGCTCTAAAGCTTCCGCTGTTGCGTAAATAGTATTCAATTTTGCGCCGAATTGAAAATCAAGCTCATTCAGGCGCGTCAAGGATTTATCCAGAACAGTGACCCTTGCCTCCATACCCATGGCCATTCTTGCAGCATTAGTACCTACAACCCCTCCGCCGATGACGACTACATTGGCAGGTGCTACACCCGGAACACCGCCCAGGAGGACACCACTCCCGCCCTGCGCCATTTCGAGACAATGTGCACCGGCCTGAATAGACATACGTCCAGCGACCTGAGACATGGGGGTAAGCAAAGGCAGGCCGCCGTCATTTTGTGTCACCGTTTCATAGGCAATTGCTGTCGCACCGGACTCTTTCAGTAAACGGGTCTGCTGTGGATCTGGCGCCAGATGAAGATAAGTAAAAAGCGTCTGCCCTTCGCGAAGACGATGGCATTCAACCGGCTGAGGTTCCTTCACTTTTACAATCAATTCAGCCCGTTCAAATATCTCATCAGCAGTAGCCAATATTTCAGCACCGGCAGCACGATATTGATCATCAGTAATTCCAATACCGAGGCCAGCCCCCTTTTCTACAAATACAGTGCTTCCAACTCGCGTAATTTCCCGCACACTAGCTGGAACCAACCCCACACGATTTTCCTGTGGTTTAATCTCTTTTGGAACACCGACAAACATATTTACCCCCCGATTATTGTTTTAACCGCTCGATAAGTTGAGGTATCAGCTCAAATAAATCACCTACCAGCCCGTAAGTAGCAATTTGGAAAATAGGCGCATCCTCATCTTTATTGATTGCGACAATCACTTTGGAATCTTTCATCCCTGCCAAATGCTGAACAGCTCCTGATATACCCACTGCGATATATAAGTCTGGAGCAACAACTTTCCCCGTTTGTCCCACCTGGTAATCGTTAGGCACAAATCCAGCGTCTACAGCCGCTCGGGATGCGCCGACCGCAGCGCCCAATACATCAGCCAGCTCTTCAATTAATTTGAATTTTTCCGCATTCTGTAAGCCCCGCCCACCCGATACAATAATTTTTGCACTGCCGAGCTCAGGTCTCTCTGACTTGCTTAGCTGGTGACTGATAAAGCGGCAGTTATCTTCTGTAATTGCAGTATTAATTCTTTCGATACAACAAGGAGTCTGCCTCTCATTGATACTGTCAAAAGCCGTAGTTCGGATAGTCAGCACTTTCCGAGCGTCCAATACTTTAACTGTTTCTATGGCATTTCCTGCGTATATCGGATGCTGAAACTCATCGGAGGAAAGAATCCTGCTAACATCAGAGACCTGGGTAACATCCAGCAGGGCGGCGATGCGCGGCAGAATATTTTTTCCGAAAGTTGTTGATGCAGCAAGAATAGCGGTAAATGACTCTGCCAGACCTGCAACTAACTGGCTGGTATTTTCCGCTAGCTGGTGTTCGTAGCAAGGGTTGTCGACCAGTAACACCGAATGAACACCGGCAACAGCCGCTGCTTGTTCCGCAACCGCCTGACAATTATGCCCGACAACAAGAAAAACGGGTTCTGCATCAAGCTGAAGCGCTGCTGCCAAAGTATTCAATGACGCAGGGTGCAGTTGTTTATTGTCATGTTCCGCAATCACTAAAACGCTCATGATCTCTCCCTGGATTAAAGCACTTTGGCTTCATGTTTTAATTTGTCAATCAAAGCGCTGACTGAATCGAGCTTGATCCCGGCACTTCTGGATGAAGGAGCAGTCACTGACAGTACTTTCACATGTTCTTTAAGCGCAAGATTCATGCTGCTCAATTCCCTGACTTCAAGGGGTTTCTTTTTTGACTTCATGATATTGGGCAGGCTTGCATAGCGAGGTTCATTGAGCCGCAAATCAGTGCTGACAACAGCTGGCAATCGCATGCTCAACGTTTCCAGGCCACCGTCAATTTCCCTGATTACCGTTATTGAATCATTATCAATACTTAAGGAAGAGGCAAAGGTAGCCTGAGGCCAGTTTAATAGGGCTGCAAGCATTTGCGGTGTCTGGTTATTATCGTCATCAATGGATTGCTTACCCATTAATACCAGCCCTGGCTGCTCATTTTGTACGACCGCGGATAAAATTTTAGCAATATTCAGGCTGCAAAATGATTGATCCGTTTTCACCAGAAGGGCTCGATCCGCCCCTAATGCCAGAGCATGTCTTAATGTTTCCTGAGACGCATCACTGCCTATTGATACGACCAGAACCTCAGAAGCCAGGTTTTTTTCCTTCAGACGAAGGGCTTCTTCAACTGCAATTTCGTCAAAAGGATTCATGGACATTTTAACATTCTGTGTTTCAACCCCTTGATTATCTGTTTTAACACGAATTTTCACATAAGGGTCAATCACGCGCTTCACTGCAACCAAAATTTTCATATATCCTCACCGATTCATTCGTTATCAGTTTTACGAGTAACTTTTCTGACTTGCCAGGGCTGTCTCTTAGAACAGCCATACATCTTGCCAGAGAAACAGTGCATAATTCAATAGAAATGGGCACCGTGTTTTTTTACAATCCAACTACTCTATGGAAAAACTGATTTCCTCTAAGAATTGATTAAAACTTTCACCGATTTCAGGATGACGCAATGCAAATTCAACACTAGCCTGCATATATCCCAATTTTGAACCACAATCGTAACGCTTGCCATTAAACTGGAAAGCCATGACTTTTTCATGGTGTAACAAGCGTTTAATACCATCGGTGAGTTGAATTTCTCCGCGCTCATCTGCTGGAGTTTCACGTAAAGCAGTAAAAATTGCCGGGGTAAACAGATAGCGCCCTACTGCTGCCAGATTGGACGGAGCCGTTTTTGGCGCAGGCTTTTCAATCATCCCGGTTACTTCTGAAAAACGCTCCTGGGAATTCACAAGGCTAACAACGCCATAGTGGTGAACATCATGCCAGGGAACTGACTGAACCGCTAAAATGGATTTTTTTTCTTTTGTATAAAATTCAACCATAGCTGAAAGACATGGCGTACGAAGCTCATCAATAAGATCATCCGCCAGTAAAACAGCAAATGGATCCTCGCCTATCACATGTTCAGCACAAAGCACAGCATGCCCTAAGCCTAAAGGTTGATTTTGTCGAACATAGGTAAATTGAATACCTTCGGGAGAAACATTACGAACCAATTCCAGAAGATTTTCCTTACCCTGTTCCAAGAGCCGGCTTTCCAGCTCAAATTGTTTATCAAAATGATCTTCAATAGCTCTTTTGGTAGAGCTGGTAATAAAAATCATATGATTAAAACCAGCTCTCGCCGCTTCCTCTACTGCATATTGTATTAATGGTTTATCCACAACCGGCAACATCTCCTTTGGAGTCGCCTTGGTAGCAGGTAAAAAACGTGACCCTAATCCAGCAACAGGAAATACCGCCTTTCTAATTGGCATTGCAGTCACCACCTAATCGTTTAATCCAGTAACAACCGGACGTCCTACAGAATAATAATGATGTAACCGGGCCTCTTCTACTGCCCTTAAATCATAACAATTACGTCCATCAAAAACCGCCGCCTGTTTAATGCATCGCTTCATTTTCTGGAGAGAATAGTTTTTAAATTCAGACCACTCTGTTGCAATAACCAAAGCATCCAGTCCTGAATTAAGTACCTCTTCAGCAGTTTTTGCCCATACAATATTATGCTCGCCCTGAAAAAGCAATCGCGCAGAATCAATTGCAGCGGGATCATAGGCCACTACCATAGCATCAGCCCTGAGCACGGATTGAATCGCGGTTAAACTACTGGCTTCCCTTAAATCGTCAGTATCCGGTTTGAATGACAATCCCCAGAAACCAATCTTCAAACCGCTTAAACGATTATTAAAATGCTTCATCAACTGCTTGATAACCCAATTCTTTTGCTGGGTATTCGTTTGGTCAATCGCATTCAACAAAACAGGGTCGAGCCGCAGATCGGCTGCTGTCTCTGCAAGCGCCCTCACGTCTTTGGGGAAACAGGAACCACCATAGCCAATTCCGGCATTTAAAAAATGAGGGCCAATGCGTTCATCAAGTGCCATACCGCGACGAATATCTTCAATATTTGCCCCGGCCGCTTCTGCAATCTGACTTATTTGATTCATAAAACTGATTCGGGAGGCCAGCATTGCATTCGCAGAATATTTGGTCAACTCCGCAGAACAGCGGCTCATAGGGAGAAAGGGTATTCCTTTATTTATCAGGGGTTGATAGATTGCCTGCAGGCAGGTGATTGCGGACGGCTCCCCGCCCACAATAATGCGATCAGCATTTAAAAAATCAAATACCGCGGATCCTTCGCGCAGGAACTCCGGATTTGAGGCCAGTTCTACTGTGATGGTTTTATTTAAAGACTGCAATTGTTCTTTAACCAGAATTTCAAGCCTTTCTCCCGTGCCGACAGGTACCGTCGACTTACAGATAATAAAACAATCGCGGCTAGCTAGTTGTGTTATTGTTTTAACTACAGCTTCAACTTGCGACAAGTCCGCACGGCCATCTGCCAAACCGGGTGTGCCCACCGCAATGAAATGAATATCCGCAAAATCAATGGTCTTCTCTATATCAGCGCTAAACTGCAGGCGCCCAGCCTGGGTCTGTTCATGCAGCAATTCCGGCAGATTTTTTTCATGAATGGGACAGTGTCCGGATAACAGCGCATCGACTCGTTCCTGATTTAAATCAGCACATAATACATCATGGCCCAGACTGGCCAGACAAGCAGAAGACACTAGGCCGACATAGCCAGCCCCATATACAGCAATTTTCATATTCATTGTATCCTGTTAAAACGGTCTATTAACACAGGCTGGCACTGTTTCGCATTCAGTATCTAACAATCCTGGTTCTGATTCGTTCAATTTATCCTGCGCATCTTTTAATACCTTTATTGACTTGCTGACAGCGAAAGCAGCCTCACTCTTGCTAGGACAGATCTTCTTATCGTAAGCCAGTATTCTAAGCGCAATTTCAATTTTTTGTAACTTGGTTTCCAGTGATTCATTACTAGCGTCTATTTGCTTGAATTGTTGCAAAGTCTCTTTCATTTTATTGCTTTTGGTATGTCCAAACCGTAAAGGGGCTATCGTTTGCAGCGATTGTTTATAAATGTATTCCTCAAGATGAACTGCAATCAGTTTAATTTCAAACTCTCTGAAGTAGTATCCCCACAATCCAATTTCTGCCGAAAGATCTAGGCCAGTTTTCACTGGAGGAGGCATTATGGCTTTCACTATATTTTTCTGTGTCTCAAGGCTTAGTACCAGAGCAACATTATAGAGCACATAAATCAGATTGCTGCCATATGCTAATCCTGTCATAGCCAATTGAGAGAAGAGGTTAATGAATCGCTGCGCCTGGCTTCCAATGGATTTAATCATTTCGGATTGGGATTGCTCAAGCCAGCTTGCCCCTTTTGATACCACAAACACAGCTGCAAATAATAAAGCCAGCTCTTCAATAAAGAGGCCTGCGCCAATCGCTGCAGTGACCGGAGGAAATTTATTAATAATAGCCTGAAACCAGTTATCCGGTAATTGTCTGGTAGTCTCATGATAATCCTGGATAGACCCGAACATAGTAATAAGACTATCGAGCAATGCGCTTTTTACAGGATTTTCGGTGCTTTCTTTATCGCTACGCAATTTGGCTACCATTTGATCAATATTCGATATGCTGAGATATTGGGTGGCATTAGGGTTTGGCTTGTTTTTTTGTAAAGCTTGATGACATTGGGCAAGCAAATAGCTACAAATCCCTTTTTCATAAACAGCATCCTTAATCTGCTGTTCGATCCAGAAAATATAACCAGTATCCCGGTTCGCTTTTATCAGTTGATCAAGTTCGGCATAAGCATGCTCAAGTTTGTCTGGTTCACCAATGGATTGTCCCAGTATCTGAGAAAAACAGGTGACTACTCTGGATTTCACTTTTTTTTGTTGATATTCATCAAGCTCGATATGGTTATTGACATAATAACTTACAATGGAGCCTAATTTTTTTTCCAGTTCCTCTATAGTCATCCTTATCCCCTTATCTCTATCCAGCGTTGAACTCAGACATTATCTTTTAAGTGAAATAGTGTTAGCATAGCTTCCTCAATCGGTTAATTTTCCAGCCAGAATGGATTGAGGAAAAGCCCTAATCTACAGCTAAACATTTTAATGGATATGAATCAACCAAGTCATCCAAGAGAAACCAGACCCGCAGCAATTGCCGCAATTTTTGGTTTTTGCCTGCTTATTATATTTGTACGTCTTTTTCTGCGGGGTAGTCTACTGGAAATTGACGAGGCGGAGCAAATAGTTCTCGCCCAGCATTTTTCATGGGGTTATCTTAACCAGCCTCCTTTATATAACTGGCTGCAATGCGCCGTATTTTGCTTATTGGGAGCCAATGTCAGCAGTTTAATTGCTTTAAAAGCATGCTTACTCTTTGCTTGCCTCTTTTATTATTATCAAATATGCAAAATTCATTGCCATGATTCACTAATAGCTTCCTGCGCCATGCTCTCCTGGGCATTTATTCCGGCGATTGGCCTCGACTTGCTCAAAGACAATACGCATTCGGTACTTGCCTTGTTAATGGCCTGCATCACCTGGTATTTCATTTTTAAACCTCGAAGCCTTTTCTCGTTTCGCGATTACTGTGTTCTCGGTCTGATTATCGGTTGCGGGCTTCTTTCAAAATACAACTATCTGCTCTTCCTTTTCCCCTTGTGTTTAACGCTTTTCAGCTTTCAGGAAACACGTTACAGAATCAAACCTTTCTATTTATTGCTATCCTTCACCATTGGCTTAATAATTGCCAGCCCTTATTTATTATGGCTTAAACATTATGCCGCCATCGGTTTACATGCAAGCTATAAGCTGGTACCACAACATAAATCAATCACACAGGGGCTGCTACAGTTGATCAAAGGCATTTTATTATTTATCCTGCCTGTCACACTGCTTAGCCAGATTTTTTTTCCAAACCATTTTTCGTTTAAGCCCAAACGATTAATTTCCCGCATCTTGAATGTTTATTTAGTCTATGCTGTCAGCAGTTTAATTATCCTGGTGCTGGTTTGCGGAATAAAAGACTTCGAAACCCGATGGCTGATCCCGATACTGTTTATTATTCCATTGGTTTTCTTAAGCCAAGTCAAAGAAATTAATTTCAACCCACGGCGATTTTATGTTTATATTGGGTGCTGCCTTTTTTTACAAAGTTTTTTTCTTTCCGCTCTGGTTTATCGTGCCCATTTTGGAAACCAGCGCAACATGCATTTCCCATTCACAGAACTAACAGATGCCCTTTCCCATACAGAAATTCCATTTAACTATATTCTTTCTGATTCATTCTGGCTGCTGGGAAATCTCCATGCTAAAACACATACTGAATTTCGATTTATTGATACATTAACGCCCTTTAATTATCCTAAAGGCCATTTATTTCTAACCTGGATGGGAGCAGATACACCGCCCTGGGTGAGTGTGCTCTTCCCCAATCAAAAAGTAATCACTCATCCAGTTTATTCAACTGCCACTCAGAAAGTAATTGGCGGCTGGGCGGAATATAACGGTCCTCTGCCTTTCATTGCCCATCATTCAGCGACAATAAAAAATTCGCAGGCTTCCCTCGCACTGGTACAAACATAACCGGTGTAGATATCTATCCAGTTTGGATCAATGCGCGGGGGTAATTTAACAATTGTTTGCCGCCAGATTGAATAATCACCTGCTGAATTTCGATAAGTACAGCTAACGCCTCTCCCAAACCCTGCGACAAGAATATTGGCCTTGACAAATAGCGTACCCGGCTCTCCATAAGGTGGATTAGCAGAAAAAGGATTTTTTAGCCAGGGATACGGAGGCTCGCCCCACTGAAGAGAACTATTATTCGGATCAGGACAGGTGCTTGCGAAGGAGTTAATGGAAAGCGCCAAAAGCCATAAAAGCAGCCTGGATTTCATTCTTAGTTCTCCCTGAAAATAATCCGAACGCATGTAATTATTTGATTATTTTTCTAAATTTGTCAATCGAATATGTGAACCTCGGCGATCATATTGTACAACACCAAATCTTATTGATCCCGTTTTAAACGGCTGCTAGAATGAGCCACCTTTAGTCAATTTGTTAATCGAATGTCAGTACTGGTGAGCTTAATATGAAACGAAAAACCGATTCCAGCGCAGAACAGAATAACTCACAAGCTCCAAGCCATCGCTTGAAATATATTTCTGGCCTTGTCGCTTCTATTGTTGATTTGGGAAAAGCCGATCGCAAAACTCAGAACGTAACTGGCGCGATTAGAAAACTGCTTGCTGAATTTCTTATTTTACTTAATGAACAATTTGATGATTTGCAAGCTTGGATAAGCTATGAACTGCAATTTGAATCCAAGCGAAATGATACCGAAGTTAATTTGGGATATATCATCAAATTTATGGGTATTTTTCTAAAGGACGATAATCATTGCGCGCCCATCCCGGCTGATAATTTAAACAAACTTCTTCTTCTGATACCCTTCGACTGGAGCGTTAGTAAAACACTTTGTTTTCATGGACTCGCCAACTTAACCAGAAATAATCGTATAGAGGGAAAGCTCGCAACTGAACTGCTTCAGGACATATTAATAAATTCCTCGAGAGGCAGCTCCTGGACTGAGTATCATACTCCGCTCCTGTTTAGTCTGTCTTTTTTAATGGAATACAGCGCCTTGGACAAAGATGTTGATATTGCAAGTATAAACAGCCACTTGACAGGTATTGTAAATTATCCCCTCAGAGATATTGATTATCGGAATGTTCTCTATTTTTATAGAATATTAAAGGAACGGAATCTGTTAACTATCGAACGTGATTCTCCAATAATACACTTACTCATCAAGAGTTGCCGGAGAAGAATTTCTTTTGAATATAGCGAAAATCTGACAAATATTTTTTCTTCCATTGCCATTCTTCTGGATGAGTCGTTTGTGGTTGGTTTTTCACCAATACGTGCTGAATACATAAACGAAATACTGGTCAACATTCAACACTACTCTCAGAACTTATCCTCTGAGCATATTTCACTTCTCTTCAATAATTTTGCCCATCTGGCCAAAGTTGGTGCTATTAGCGGCCGTCTTTCATTTGATGCTCTCCAAGGAATTATGTCCCGATTTCATCTTGAAAGCTTGAGTGCAGATTCGCTGTATCGATTTTTTGAAGCATTGTCAATTCTACAACAATCCGCAAGCATTGATCGCTCGGTATCAGACGCGCTGATTACCCAATTTATTAATACCATTTTTAAAAAAGAACCACAGATAACGCCAGGCAAAGCAACAAAATGTTTGCGGATGATAAGTTTGTTAATAGTAAATCCACAAGTAATCAATCAGAATGAGAGACTCATTGCTGAGCTATTGCGCATCAGTACGAGGGAGATTGATCACAATCCAGCAAACCTCATCCCCCTTGTAACTATTATTTGTTTTTTAAGAGATCATCGCAACTTTGATAATTACTTCAGGTTCCTGCTTAATAAAATAAGTGTGCACTATGTCCTTTTCACCGAGAACCAAAAAAATGAGTTGAATAGAGTATTGGATATTTTGAAAGACTCCCCTTTGTGGCTGCAAAATCTAAAGCTGACGCTGGAAAAAGCAGCTTCTCATCCTGACAGACCGGCTTTGCCAGTCCTTCGTCCCGCCAATCCAGTTGCGCAGTTAACACCGCAGGCAGACATTGAACCAAGACGCATACAAATTACTCAACCGCCAACTGGTACACATAAAAGACCAAGTACTGACATCCAATCGGGAAGCAATAAACGGCTAGCCAGTGGTGAAATCATCCCTGTTCCAGCACAGCCATCCAGCACGCCCACATCAGGGAGCACTTCTCGCGGCCCCAGACAAGTTTCTTCGGCAAATGCATCCAGAACGACTGGCAATACCAGACCGGCAACACCCGCCCGCCCAGCATCCTGGCAAAACGCCTGTAATACCAGCCGCATTTTCGCAGCCATTGCCAATAACGATATCAATATTCTGGAAACAATCCTTCAAGTCCATGATCTAGCTTCGACAAGAAGGAGTTCTGAGAAACAAGTTAAACAGGCTGCGGCCACTTCCAAATCACAAACCCCATTAGCCCCTTTGTTGAAACCACAACATCGCCCTGAATCAACCCTGACGCCAATTGAGGTCGAAGTCCATAACTTTTTGACTAACACTGATAAAGATGCCCTAATCGCGCTAATCAAGAGCAGCAACTGTCACTTTTTTGGTCTTCTCTTAAAGCCCTGCACCCGCCATAACCGCTACCGATTTATTTATGAAGGTGTATTTGATTTGGTTTTCACACATCTTTCGTTGGTTGAATTGAAAAACTTTATTCCTCTTTTATTGGACCGGGAAGTGTATCGCTCAAAAGAAGCAATTTTCCATGTACAGAGAAGAATTAATCTGCGCTGCAAGCAAAATCCCCAGGAATCATCCACCTTGTTAGCAGCTGAACTTGAGTTTTTAAGTGGCTCAAGGGATTTTCACGCCAAAACCGAACTGCATCCCCATCTGACACAAGAGCTTAACATGCGCATTCGAAATGTCAGGGAGCGGCAAAAAAGGCTGAATATTCCAGCAAACCAGGTAAGCTCACCTACTACCAGCTCCTCTGTAAAACAAACCAGGTCGACCTCGTCAGGCTCTTTTTTCACGCCCAATCATTCATACCTGTACGATTCTGAAGATATGATAGCTATCCTTAAAGCGAGATTGGAAGAATTTAATTATGCCACGGTGATTGGTGTCAGCCAGATGAACAGCAATGTGCCAGGAAACCGGATTAAGGATCAGATTCAACTGGTACTCAGAGAAAACGCCGCGCTGAACTCATCCCATCGAATCACCCTGGTAATACCGATACAGGTAAGCAATCACTGGATTGGGCTTCTTGTTACAATAACAGGAAGAAAACTCGATTCCGCCCTTTATCTTAACAGTATGGATAATCGTCCCAGCGAGGCCAGAGCCAAGCTTATTATGGATGAGTTAAGCGCCGCAGGCCTGGACACTACGGGTAAAGTTCTCAATTTTCCTGCCAGAACAATACAGCAGCCCTTAGGAAATCATACGGACTGCGGTCCTTGTCTGGTTGAAAACTTCCGCTGCGCCCTCTCGCAAAACTGGCCTGCGATACTGGATGACCCTAATAAAATACTTGAGTTTCGCCGTACTCATATACAATGTCTACTTGAAAAACGACCTGACTACCATCCTGTTTTTCGTGAAAAGCATAGAACGATCGGCGCTAACTTCCCAAACATCCAGCAGCAATTACGCAGCCATGGTGTTGAAGAAGATGAAAGCGATGTCTCTTTGCCTAGTATGAGGCATTAATCTGAACTGTTGGGCTTTACAGCCCAACCTACTCCTTAAAGTATTTTTCACTAGAAGCATTGTTTATCAGAATTTCTTTGTTATAATCACAATCGCGTGCCGGGGTGGCGGAATTGGTAGACGCGCCGGATTCAAAATCCGGTGGTGGTGACACCGTGTGGGTTCGAGTCCCACCCTCGGTACCAAGCCTTCAATTTTTTCTATTTATTTTCCCAGCGATTCCTATCTTATCGCAAAGACAAAATCAGCAGCTTATTGCTTTGCCATTTCAGAACTCAAGCGTTCATCATCATACACTACAAAGCAATGGTTGGACTCATCGCAGGACAGTGAAACGCTGTTTCCTGGATTGACTGGCGAACTAATGTTGCCATCCTCACAGTGGATTTCAAATACACCGCCCTGTCCTACAGCTGGATTTAGTTTAATACGAAACTTATTACCGCCTGCATAAGAGGCCTCAGCCATCACCAGATGGGTACATCCATTATAAACAGAGCAATCAGCCTGGGTCTTAAGTGTATAAATGCCCTGCCAGTGCCCGGGAATTTTGCTGCAATTGTCATTGACACCCACAGCTTGTACCACAGACGCTGGTAAAGTTAAACAAAGAAGGAACGCGCTTAATTTATCCATTATTCATCCTTGTAGTTAAATATTATGAACTGTTCACCATACTGCGAATCTTAGTGTGCAACACTCAAACTATTGATAGTTTCCTTTTCATCCATCCGGGTTTGATTTTTGATTAACAACAGGAATGGGATAAAAGCCAATGCAAGAACAAATGAAAACTCATAGAGTCCAACCCAGCCTGTCCATATCTGCAATAAGGCAGCGATTGGCCCTGAGAAAGTGCGTGGTAGAGTTGATATTGCGACTAAAAGGGAAAACTGGGTTGCGGTGTATTGACGATTTACGAGCCGCATGAATAAAGCGACCAACGCAGTGGAGCCCATCCCTGCAGCAAAATTATCGAGAACCACGGCAATAGCAAATAAAGTCAGATTTTTTCCTGTAATAGCCAGGGCAATAAATAATACATTTGTCAATGCCTGAATAATCCCGAAAACCAGTAAAGCCTGGTACAAGGGCCAGCGCAGGAGGAGAAATCCGGCCGCCAAACCGCCAAGCAGAATGGAACTGATGCCAAGCATTTTATTTACATAGCCAATTGTATCCAGTGAGAATCCCAGGCCTTGAATCAAAAAAGGCATGACAATACCGCTGGTAGTCGTGGTGAAGGCTTCACCCAGTTTATAGAACAGAATAAACAGTATAAGAGGAATAATGCCTGGTCGATTCCATAACTCCTTCAAAGGTTCGAGAAACAATTGTAAAAAGTTGGGCTGGACATTTGCTGGCTGCGAAGGCTCTGGGCTCCATAATGCGGCAAATATCCCTAAACCCATCAGGGCTCCCATTATCCGGTAGGTGAAGCTCCATCCCAGACTATTCGCCATTACCAGCGCCAATCCCCCAGCAATAAATAAGGCAAGGCGGTAGCCAAAAACGGCCAGCGAAGCGCCTAGCGCAAACTCGCTTTCCTGCAAATATTCGGTACGGTGTGCATCTATTGCAATATCTTGTGTGGCTGAAAAAAAAGCGATTAACAAGGCTAGAAAGGCCATCCATTGGGGAGATTGATTAGGGCTGCACCAGGCCATCAGATTAAAGCTCAGGAGCAAGAGGATTTGCATTGATAATATCCAGCTTCGCCGCTTGCCAAGGGAAAACAGGGAATAACGATCCAGCAGTGGCCCCCATATAATGCGGTAGACATAGGGCAAACCAACAAGGCTCAATAGGCCAGTAGCCAGCACAGACATACCGGCATCTGCAAACCAGGCCTGCAAAGTACTGGTAATTAAAGCCAGAGGTAATCCGGAAGAAAAACCTAATAGGAAAATAATGAACAGCCGTGTATTCATCCTGGTATGATACTCTTGAAAATAGAAGTTCATGATACGGGAATCCTTAAATCGTCCCGTTCAAACCTTCGAGCGGATTTTCTGTCTTTTAATAGCTAATACGTCATCGTAGGCATAACAAAACAATCCAGGACTTGGTGCCTCATTCATGCAACGTCGCTCTGGATTGCTTCACTTCGTTCGCAAAGACGAAGTGCCTCCTTGCAAACGCCCCCCGCCATTGCGAACATAGCTCGCAATGGCGTTAAGCAGACTTTCCCATTAAGCGCCAGCTTTCTTTACAGAAATCAAATGAATCTTGAAAATTAAAGTTTCATTTGGACCAATGGGCCCGCCAACACTTCTTGGACCGTAAGCCAGCCCTGAAGGAATATAGATTTCCCAGGTTGAGCCAGCTGGCATTAACTGCAGCGCTTCGGTCCAGCCAGGAATGACCTGAGATACTTTGAAGGTAGCCGGTTTGCCAGACTTGTCAGTGCTGTCAAATACCTGACCATCAATTGTTCTGCCAGTGTACTCTACAGTTACTGTATCGTCTTTAGCAGGTTTTGCACCGCTGCCAGTTTCAATAATTTTGTACTGGAGTCCGCTGGGTAAGCTGACAACACCTTCTTTGGATTTATTCTGGCTTAAAAAGGTTTCACCTTTTGCTTTGTTTTCTTCAGATTTTTTACTGAACTCCGCATTTCGCTTAGCCATCAAATCTTTTTGAAAGTTGTTCAGAACTTCTTTCATCTGATCTTCAGTCAACATGAGCTGGCTGCCGCTCATACCATCCTGTAAGCCTTTCGCCATTGCTGTTGGGTTTATTTCAATACCTTGTTTTTTGAAATTTTTACCCAAATCAGCGCCAATACTGTAGGATAATTTATCCATGTCAGTAGAGAGAGTCACATCGGACGCAGCAATTGCGGTGGACATAGCCAGACCCATGGTAGCTGCAGCGACCAGTTTCATCTTCATAAACAATCCCCTTTTATTCTTGGACAAGAATCAAATTCAGGGCTTATTGACGATTCGTTTTCCGTCTCAAAACAAACATCAACAACACCTGGTTAAAATGCCCATTCATTCTGCCTAAGTTTTCATAAAATTTCCAGTCACTGAAAAATATTTAGCTTCTAATGGCTTAGCTATTGTTTGCTGCACAATTTCCTTCTAAACTTGCCATAAATGCACCATCTTAGGTTAAAATATAATGAGTATTAGTTTGTTTGACTTATTTTCTATTGGAATTGGCCCATCCAGTTCGCATACCGTTGGCCCGATGTCGGCCGCTAATGAATTTCTTAAACTATTAATAGGTCAGCAACATTTAAGCGATACAGAGCGTGTTCTTGTTGAGTTGTATGGTTCACTGGCACTGACAGGCAAAGGTCATGGCACCGACAAGGCAATACTGAATGGGCTTGAGGGTAAAACCCCGGAAGGTGTTGCCCCGGAAACCATGGTGCCGCGTATGCGGGAAATCGTCAGTTCTCAACGGCTTCATTTGGCCGGTCTTAAGGAAATCCACTTTAATGAGAGTAGCGATTTTCTTTTTCTGCAAAAGGAGCTGTTACCGCGGCACAGTAATGGCATGCGGTTCACTGCATTTGATAAAGCAGGTTCCGTCCTTTGCAGCCAGGTTTATTATTCCATCGGCGGAGGGTTTATAACCACCGAAGAGGACTTTGATGAAACCAGTTCGGACATTACCCCAGTTCCCTATCCTTTTGATAATGCCTTTGAACTATTAACGCTTTGCCGTGATAATCATCTTTCTATTGCTGAACTCATGATGGTGAATGAACTCACCTGGCGAGACAAGCATGCGGTGCATGAAGGGATCCTGGCTATTGCGAAAGTGATGAATGAATGCATTGAAAACGGATGCCATCACCCGGGTGTACTACCTGGCGGCTTGCAACTGAAACGCCGCGCGCCTGAGCTTTATCAAAAGCTGATTAAGCATCAGGGTATTCCCAGTGTTTTTGAGCAATCCGATATTATGAACCGCCTCAACCTCTATGCGATGGCTGTCAATGAAGAAAATGCAGCCGGCGGCCGCATTGTCACTGCCCCCACCAATGGTGCCGCAGGAATCATTCCAGCCGTATTGCGCTATTTTCAGGAAGCCCACATCAAATTGAGCAAAGAAGATATTTATACTTATTTTCTGACTGCAGCCGCTATTGGTATCCTCTATAAAAAAGGAGCTTCCATCTCTGGGGCAGAAGTCGGCTGCCAGGGAGAGGTAGGCGTTGCATCTTCTATGGCGGCGGCGGGTATTACTGCCGTGCTGGGCGGTACCCTGGAACAAATAGAAAACGCAGCAGAAATTGCTATGGAGCATCATTTGGGAATGACCTGTGATCCAGTACTTGGCCTGGTTCAAATCCCCTGTATCGAACGCAATGCCATGGGTGCAGTTAAAGCGGTAAATGCCTCCCGTATGGCTTTAATTGGCGATGGCCAGCATCAGATTTCGCTGGATAAGGTTATCAAAACAATGAAACAAACCGGTATGGATATGCAAACGATTTATAAAGAAACCTCGATGGGCGGGTTAGCGGTCAGTTTGCCGGAGTGTTAGTGGCGCTTGGGGATAGGCCCCGCGCTCGATGCCCATAGCTATCTACACAATGCAGTCGAATCCCCGCGGCGTCGACCGCGGGGTCCGCACGAAGCCTATTTAGAATATCGGTTTTCCTAATTGAAGGATAATGTTTGAAAGACTTGTTTCCTAACTGCTTTTAATTGCTATTTTCGGCACCAGACATGGGCCCCGCGGTCGCTGCCGCGGGGATTCGAGGGGGGCGCAGCCGCAGGGATTCGAGGGGGGCGCAGCCGCAGGGATTCGAAGGAGTTGCGCCGCGGGGGATTCGAGTGCTTAGCTTGGATTCTCTGATGTCCCTGGTTTGCTTTCAATGACATAAGTATGCGGCAAATCCTTTTGAAAAAAAGTATCGGAAATTGCATATCCTATGACCATCGCGAGCTCCCCGTTAATATACAGCAGCGGAATTTTCTCCCTTAGCCACTGAGGAACTTGCCATTCCTGAAATAATTTTTTGAGTGATTTGGATTGCCTGTGCAAGCGGATTTGCTCGCCCCCCTGACGAAATAAAATCTCAACCTCATCATCGGGTAAAATACGAATCCCAGCTGGAGCAGGGATCGCTTTAATTGACATTGCAGGAGCTACTAAGGTCTCAGGGAAATCATGCCATGCAATTCGTGATAGTTTTGGAACCATCGGTTTATTTTCGAGAAACAAACAGGTTTTGTACCTCCTTATTACAACCCTCCCCCAGTTCACTACAGCTGCGGCATCGCTTCGGCTTAGTAATAATTCTGAAGTGATACGGTTAAACGTCAAGCTATCGGGCATTGTTACTTGATTTTGTTTAAGCCAATAGCGAATTATATTATTAAGCCTGTCTTTATCAAGCGTCAGCAAAGCAGCGCAGTCCAGTATGTCTGAACGCTCTTGCAGCTGCGGGCAGTCAATCAAGGCTAAATCATTTAACAAGCGCTGTGCCTGCTGGCAATGCGCAGCCGTTCGGGCAAGGTTATCGTTGATCCCCGGCCAGCGTTGCTTTATTAGTGGCATTAGCGTATGACGCAGGAAGTTTCTCGAAAAATGCGTTTTCTCATTACTTTCATCATTAATCCAGGGCAGCCTATGATCATTCGCGAAAGCTTCTATTTCTGCACGGGTGTAATCCAGCAAAGGCCTGAAAATAAGTCCCTGACCTAAGGAACGCCAGGCAGGCATAGCCGACAAACCTTCTATACCTGCGCCACGAAACAACTGTAGAAGTAAGGTTTCTGCCTGATCATCACGGTGATGCCCCAGCAACAGGCAAGTATTATCCCTGAGTAGAGTTGTGAAAACCTCATAACGCTTTTCCCGTGCCAGCTTCTCAATATTTGATGTGATATTCAGACGCAGCTGATAAGCGATAAGCGGAACTTTCTGTTGCTGGCAGAATTGTTGACAGTGAACTTCCCAGGCATTCGCATTTGGGCTTAAGCCATGATTAATATGAACAGCAATCAATTTCTTTTTGAGCTTGGGAATCTGGCTTAGAGCATATACTAATACCGTGGAATCCAGCCCGCCGCTAAATCCCACATAAATTGGGTCAAAATGGCTCAGCAGCGGGCTGATGGAGTCGAGATTTAAATTAATCGCAGGCTCCCATCGCCATGAATTTATTGTATCGCTCTTCCAAAAGTGTTTTAAGAGGCATTTTCTTTAAGTTGGCAAGCTCTTCAACCAGAATACTTTTAAGTCGGCCGGTCATTGCCTCGAGATTACGGTGGGCTCCTCCCAGAGGCTCTTTAATAACCTGATCAATCAAGCCAAGTTCATAGATTCGCTCAGCAGTAATGCCCATGGCACGCGCTGCCTCGCTGGCTTTGGCAGCATCTTTCCATAAAATGGAAGCGCAGCCTTCCGGGGAAATAACGGAATAAATGCCAAACTGCAGCATGAGCACCCGATCACCGACGCCAATTGCCAGAGCGCCGCCAGAACCGGCTTCGCCGGTTACTGTGCAGATAATTGGTGTTTTAAGTTTTGCCATTTCCAGAAGATTTCTTGCAATAGCCTCTGACTGATTCCGCTCTTCTGCGCCTATACCAGGATAAGCGCCCGCAGTGTCGATAAAGGTAAAAATAGGCAGGCTGAATTTCTCCGCCATTTTCATCAGGCGCAGGGCTTTTCGGTATTCTTCAGGACGGGCCATTCCAAAATTCCGATACACCTTTTCCTTGGTCCGCTTTCCTTTCTGATGGCCAAGAACCATCACCGGCTCACCATTCAATCGGGCAAGCCCCCCTATTATTGCCGGGGCAGACGAATAGTGGCGATCACCATGAAGCTCCTGGAAGTCCGTAAAAATCTGTTCGATATAATCGGTGGTCTGAGGCCTTAACGGATGCCTTGCCAATTGAGCAACCTGCCAGGGCTCGAGATTAGAAAAAATACCGGCAGTCAGCTCCTCACATTTGCTCTCAAGACGCGCGATTTCTTCGCTTAGATTGATTTCCGTGTCACCGACCATGCGCAGTGCCTGAATCTTTTGATTCAATTCTTCGATAGGTTGTTCGAAATCCAAAAATTGTCGACTCATTAATTACTCATTGGCGAATTAAAATGCATGCGTTATGATACCCTTAACTGCTTCCAGACGCTACCCATTGAATCATCTGAATGAGTAAATTCCAGGTCACACCGATGCCATTATCGGATTGCTTTCTGCAGGAATCCAGAATTGATATCTGGCAGTTTCCTCTCACCAGCTATCCCGAGTTAAGCCTGATCCTTCTGGATAGTGCCGAATGTCAACGCGCAGAACGCTTTCTGTTCGAAAAACACCGCCGCCGGTTTATTGCAGCACATGCAGCGCTCAGGCTTATTTTATCCCGATACTTACAAATGCCAGCCGACAAAATTGAGTTCACACGCGGGTATCATGGGAAACCGGCTATCAGGCATTGTTCGGAAATAGAGTTCAATCTTAGCCACTCGGGGGAAATCGGGCTGCTAGGGATTGGCTGTAAACACCCGTTAGGCATTGATATTGAACAATTTTCACCACGTTCCCTCATTGGGTTGGCCAATTATGCATTTTCTTCCCTGGAAATTCAGGCCTTTATGCAAGTTCCCAGATGCCTGCAGTTCATTACTTTTTTTAAAATATGGGCAAAAAAAGAAGCCTTCATTAAAGCCTCAGGGCTTGGCCTGCATTACCCCACCCAGCAATTTACTGTCCCGGTGTTTGACGATCAATCGCTTATTTTTGATTCCAGGCATCAGAAAAACTGGCAAATGTATTCCTACATCCCTCAACCTGCCTATGCAGCAGCACTATGCTATGAGCCTGAGATTTCAACACTGCGTGAATTAAAACTGGAAAGCCTGGAACTGTTATTGAATGAATAGCGCGAATACGAAAGCATTTAATGAGCTACAGCGGCAAATTCTCAATTATCTTGCCGACGGACAATGCCACAGCGGTGAGTATCTAGGAGGATTGCTTGGCGTATCGAGGACGGCTATCTGGAAGCAAATCCATCAATTGGCTGCGTCAGGGATTCCTGTTGAGTGCCTGGCAAAACAGGGATACCGATTACGAACAGCCTTTATTCCTTTGGATAAAGAACAAATTTTAAAACGGCTTCCCGATACATTACGAGAAGATATTTGTATATATCAATTTAGTGAAATCGATTCGACTAATCGTTTTTTAAAGGATTTGCCGGTGCAGAATAATTGGCATGTTTGCTGTGCTGAAAAACAAAATCAGGGACGGGGTCGATTTGGCCGCTCCTGGTCATCGCCTTTTGGCGAAAATATTTATTTGTCTATACGCAGGGAAGTTCAGGACTCATTGTCCCGGCTATCCGGCTTAAGCCTTATCGTAAGTATCGCTGCTATCCATGCGCTTCAAGCCGCGGGTATTCAAAATGAGATACGAATAAAATGGCCTAATGATCTGATATGGGAGGAAAAAAAGCTAGGCGGAATTCTAATTGAAATGGTGGCAGAATCTCATAGTGCAGCTTCGGTCATTATTGGAATTGGGCTCAATGTAAATTCTGACCCGAAGCAAACTAATTTATCTGAGAATCCCTGGTGCTCCCTTCTGGAGATCTGCGGCCAATATTTCGATCGAAATGATTTAATTGCTTCTCTTCTAAAGATGCTGGATGAACGAATTGAAGAATTTTTACATACTGGCCTATCTGGCTTCCTTAAAGATTGGGAGGAACTGGATTACCTGAAAGGGAAAAATATTACAGTTCAGCAATTCAAAGGAAAAATTGCAGGTGAAGCTTGCGGGATTGATCAATATGGACAATTATGCCTGCGTGATGCTCAGGGGCAGATGCATTATTTATCGTCAGGGGATACAAGTTTACAAAAACTCTAGCGTGATTTTGCCCCGAGCTACTCTATTTCACTCGGGAACGGGATGACTGCGAGGAAATCCGGATTATACAGCTTCTTCACCACTATCAGTTGACTCTTTTTCTTGCTGAATACGCAAATAAATCTCTTCGCGATGAACAGAAACGTCTTTAGGAGCGTTGATACCCAGTCTAACCTGATTACCTTTCACACCAAGAACAGTAATATTGACATCATCGCCAATAATTAAAGTTTCACCGATACGGCGAGTTAATATTAACATGTTTAAATCTCCCTAATTTGCATATTCCAACCCGCTCCATAGAAAGCACTCTTCCATGGTGGCTTCGAAACACACAGTTTGTACAAAAAACAATCTTTGATTGTCTGGATAAGTTTATACTAGAATTCTTAACGAAATATTAAGAAATCTTAAAATATACAAATTTTTATAAACCAGTGCGTTTTATATAAAAAAACTTGATTCTTTTTCTAATTATATGACAAATAAGAAAAAAAATCTGTGAATCTGCCTGGTCGCATCCGCTAGTTAATTGCACGCGCAGCATTTAGCCTGGAAGGCTTTCCCGCATTGAATAAAAATGCCAGGAAAACCAGTGGTAAATAAGCAATTAAACAGCAAATAAAACCATTTACCCAATCTAATCCCGCAAAAAATGCCCAGGGAAAAAGCCAGATTATATTAATAACAAGGACACCCAGCGTAACCGGACGATGGCCTTCATAATGACGAGAGGCATGTTGATAGGCATGCGTGCAATGCGCCTCCCAAATGCGTTGACCGTTTAAAGCGCGCCGCAATAAAGTGGTTGTTGAATCGACTATAAATACACCCAATAAAATCAGCCAGCTCCAGAAAAGGGACGGTGATAAAAATGCAGCATGAATGCTGAATAATCCGATCATAATTCCCAGGAAACCACTGCCCACATCCCCCATAAAAATGCGGGCCGGGGGGAAATTCCAAATCAAGAAACCGGAAACCGTGGCTGCAAGCCCAATGGGCAGGAGCATCTCGGAAGAATAGCCAAGAATCCAGTACAAACTGGCAGCAGCCAAACAGGAAAAAACAGTTTCTGAAGCAGCCAGCCCATCGATTCCGTCCATGAAATTAAAAAGATTAAGCATCCAGGTTAAATAAAACAAACCCAGACCATTCATAATCCAACCCGAAGGGACAATCCAGTTTGCGATCTGGATTGAAGGGAAACAGCCAAAACAGTACAAAACGAACCCACTAGCCAGAAAATGACCAGAGAATCTTATTTTTGGCGACAAATGGCGTTTGTCGTCAATAAAACCTAAAAATGCGACAAATAAACCCGCGGCGGAGCTTGCCAGAGCAAACGGCGTGGAAATTAAACTTGCCTGGTATAAAAAAACGACGATACTGAAAAAGATAAGCACAAAGGCGAGGCCGCCACCTCTGGGTGTTGGTCTTTTATGCGAGCTGCGATCGTTAGGAATGTCAATTAACTGCAGCGCTAAAGCGTATTTTCGAATGGCACGTGTCAAAAGGAACGATCCCAGAAACGCCATGCACATAATTAACACAATCATAAAAACCCCGTTAAATGCTATCGTTATCAAATACAAACTGCCGTTGAATAATTAATTTTCTTGCCATAAACTACTGTAAAAAAAACACTCTGATGGAATGGAACGCATGAAGCACCTAACTCAACTGGATAGCTGGAAAGCACTTAAATCACATGCAACACATCTGCAATCTCATTCAATTTTCGAAATAAAGCAAAACAATAGAACAGATAACACTCTATTTAATTATTCAGCAGGCCGACTCGATATTGATTTTACAAATCAAAAAATTATACCAGAAACCTTAAGTTTATTGGTTGAATTGGCAAAAGAACGAGAATTATCACAAAGAATCCAGGCCCTTTTCGGTGGAGACTGCGTAAATTTTACAGAGAATCGCCCCGCTTTACACACAGCACTTCGGCAAATGCATAATAAACCTTTAGTCATTAATGGAAAAGATATAATGGCTGAAATATTTGCCGCGAGAGCGCACATGGATGAGATTGCAGAAAAAATAAGAAACGGTAACTGGCTGGGTTATACCGGAAAGCCGGTTACTGATATCGTCAACATTGGTATTGGCGGTTCTGATCTGGGTCCCCGTCTATGTATTTCAGCGCTTGATGCCTTGTGTCATCGCGATTTGAAGTTTCATTTTGTCAGCAGCGTTGACCCTTTTGATTTTAATTACACGGTCAAATCGCTCAATCCCGAAACAACTCTATTTCTAATATCTTCGAAGTCGTTTACTACGCGGGAAACACTTCAGAATGCTAAAAAGGCCGTAGGATGGCTTGGCTTAAATGCCCTGCATGAGCGCCATTTTATTGCAATCACAGCTAATGGTAACCAGGCACGCGAATTCGGATTCAAAACCATTCTGCCAATCTGGAGTTGGGTGGGAGGAAGATATTCCCTATGCTCTGCCATTAACCTGATAACCATGATTGCTATCGGCTATGAGAACTTTGCCCAAATTCTCCTGGGCGCACATCATATGGATGAGCATTATTTACAAGAAGATCTTTCGCAAAATATCCCTGCATTATTAGGGCTTATCGGTGTCTGGAACAATAACTTCCTCGATATTCATAACTTGCTCATGCTAACTTATGCCCAGCAACTGGAATATTTTGTACCTTATATTCAGCAGCTGGATATGGAAAGCAATGGGAAATCGACCAACCGTAAGGAAGAGATTGTCAATTATGCGACAGGTCCTATGGTCTGGGGGGGGCTGGGTAATCAGGCACAGCACAGCTATTTCCAGCTTTTATGCCAGGGAACCCACCGCATTACCGGGGACTGCATTGGCGTTAAATCCTACAATGAAGAAACCATTAATCAGTTCCTTCATGAAAAACTGCGGATCCTCAGTGACGGGATCCATGATACTGAACATTTAAATAAAATGATTCACGGGAATATCCCTTTAAACCTGATTAGCCTGGAAGAAGTGACCCCTTACACACTTGGTTCTCTTATTTCTCTATACGAGCATAAAATTTATACTCAAAGTGTGATCTGGGATATTAATCCTTTTGATCAGCCCGGAGTTGAAAGTGCCAAGCAAACTTTTCGCCGAAACAAGGAATTGGCCAAAGAGATATCGATTTTATAATTCATTCCTGGCCGTTACTACTGAATCCCCTGTCATGTCCATAGCTATCTACACATCCTGAAAACACAGTATGCTCTAAGCTTCTACTTCCCTCGGCTTGTCCGAGGGATCCAGAAACTCATAGAGAATCACCGGACCCTGCGGACAAGCCGCAGGCGTAGGGGATGTGTAGATAGCTATGCGTCATGTCGCGGGGATTGCATTGCCCGTAAAATTTAATAAATGTTATAAAAAACAATAAAGAATAGTCGCAAGCAGGCTTGTTTGGGGATATACTGTCCGAACGTCAATTAATTGGGTATCTACATGTCCTTGAAGGCCATGTATAATCAAGTTTCAGGCCATTACGCTACTGCTGATCGGTTTGGTTCAATTAGCCGCAGTCATCACGAAGCGATTGAACAAATAAAAAAAGCACATCTGGGAACACGCCCCAATTATAAAGTGTTAGACCTGGGGGTTGGAAATGGTGGTTTTTTAAATCATTTAAAGCAATATATGCCCGAGGCTGATTTTACTGGGATTGATGTATCTTCCGAGATGTTAAAACAAGCCAGTAAAACCCTGGACTTAACTGCTATCGAAGGAAGCGCAACAGAGGCCAGCCGCTTTTTACCTCCCCATTCACAGGACTTGGTACTGGCTCATTTTATAAATGCCTATATCCCTATTCACACTTTATTTAACGAAGCTAATCAGCTTACCCGATCAAACGGCCATTTTTCCTTAATAACCACGACCTATGAATCATTTCCTGTTGCCCAACAACAGCTCGCGCAATTCATTGCTGAAGACAGCCTTATTAGCACTGTTGTAGGCCATTATTATAAGGCCATGGTTAAAAACACGACAGTGGCATCTGGTCTTGATGAGTTAATGCATGTTTTTGCCCAGCATCATTTTAAAATTGTAGAGCACAAACGCCTGTGCATTCCGATTACATTGAATAATATTGATGAGCTGGCAACGTTTGGAATAGAAGGAACATGGTTTCTTAATAGTATTTCTATTCGCATGTTACCGAAAAATTTTCTCATCCAGCGCCTGAAACGACTTTTCAGTAAAATATTCACATTTCCATATCATGATACGCATATTATTGATGTGGTGCTGGCCAAGAAATAATTAAGATACAGGCTGGTTACCGCGCATAAAGCGCGGTATGTAGGAACTTATAAGGCAAAGTACAATACGAAGTGTTGTAAGAGTCAAAACGCTGATGTTGCTATTCTCATTGTCAATGGAGTAGCCTCACTTAGCCCACCCGGCTTATTCCTTATCTGTAAGCAAAAAAAGATATCCTCCGTTAAACCCTCCGGAATATTGGCTTCTAGTTTATTATTATTAATCCTGAGCCAGGGAGGATTTGATATTCCCAGGCATTCATCACTTAAAAAAACCTGGTAAGCGATTGTTCGATAATCAGGATAGATTGTTTTTTCCCTGACAAAATCAAAGGAATAGGCTTGACCCGTATAGGCTAAAGGCAAAATGAGGGATGGATCTTTTAATCGGGGCTGATAAACGGGGTTAGCTGCCACATTAAGAGGGATGATAACCGCTTCCGAGTTTCCCCCCTCTCGGCTTGCAGCATGAACCGTCATCTCAAAAGTCTCACCCATGGCATCCAAAGGAATCTCCCCCTCCAGACGGGTTTGCGAGCCGGCACCATAATGAATCCAGGGCGCAGCGGGCTCCACCTTGTCAAGATAGAGTCTGATACCCGAATGCTCTTTGCGATTAACCAGCAAATCTTGAATATCAAGCGAGAAATAATCCCCTGCTTTTACACCTAATCTACGGGATTGGATTATTGGTTTTTTTTCAGGATCAATTGCCTTTTCAATAACGAAGGTTTTAGCGGCTGAATCTCCGCCAGCGTTTGAGCTGGCAATCAGGGTAAAGCTCCAAAAAGACTCATCATTATCCGGAACAATTCCCTCAAGTTTCTGGCCATCAGCACTTAATTTTATCCAATCGGCATTGGCCTGCCGGGTATCCAGCCTGAATCGGATTTGATCACTTGAAAAAAAATCACTATTAGCCATCAGAAAAGAAGACAGATTAAGCTGATACAATTGTGACGCCATCGCTGGCGGCAAAATTAACTCGGGAATAAATACGGGTTTTTCTTTGGCATTTTCGCTTACATTAACAGTAAGAAGCCCCGCTGCAGTTCTGCTGTGCAAATTACTTGCAGTCAATTTAAAATGATAAACTCCCGGAAGTCTTGGCTTACCGGTTAAACTCTGGCTCGCAGGATTAAATCGCAGCCCATTCTGTTCAACAGGTTCCACCTGAATAACAGGAGGCGCGCCAGCCTGCGCATTTTCCAAATAATAATTGACTGCATTGGCCAAATTAAAGTTGAAATTCAGATTAGCTGTTGCACTCTGCTCTGGAATGGCAGCAATTGATAGCGGATGGGGAATGACCTTCACTGTAAAAAACGGAGAATGCGCCTGAAATTCATTTCCTCCGCAAGTACCACGCGAATTAAAGCTATGATTATGGTAAGCAATTTCGCCGTTTATAGCCTGGTTCAGATAGCTCGGAATCGTGACATCGAAATAGCAGAACGAAAATGGAGTTCTGGGATCGATCTTGCCGATATTCAGCAAGGGACAATTACCAGACACATAAGTCAACACTGCGTTTACAGGGGCTTTCCAATAGTAAATACAATGCTGGCCAAGAGCAAAAAAATCAGCCCGCACCCGAAAACGAACAGGCTCCCCTGCATAAACAATTTGGGGAGGAGGAAAAACATAATCGAGAACAGCAGCCCCCTGTGGATTTCCTCGAAACGGGAAACAGACAAGTGCCTTGAAAACGAGAACTAACAGTAGTGATATCTTTATCATTTGAATAATCCATTAAATCAACCATTGCGAAGGAGGAATGATGATCAATGTTTCAATCAAAAAAGAGGAAACGCAATAGCGCAGCGTTCAGGTTGGCCTTCATTTTAAAACTCCAGATTTTTCCATAAATGTCCTATTGAACTTCGTATACCAGTTCAATTAGGAGTGATGTTAATGAGGTTGATTTTTGAAGTCAATATTTATTGTCAAGGCTGGGCTTTTATTAGGGGAGTTATAGCAATAAGGATTTTAACTTCTGCTTGGCAGACTCGACTCTCTCCAATAACTTTTTGATATTCTCCGCTGTCTCCCCAGTCATGAATGCTGAATTTTGGGTAGACTTGAGTGTACACAGGGTTTTCGAGCGGATAGGAAATACCCAGGAAGGAATAACCTTCTTTGTTTAACCAATACGCCAGGAAATCCTTTTCATTTCCCTTTGGAAAGCCGTAGGAAATTCTGGCAAGATGGGAATCGCCTGGGACAAATACAACCAAGGGCTTATCAGGCTGCCCTTTTTTGAAGTATTAAACGCTATCGAATCCCCGCGGCTGCGACCGCGGGGCCCACACGACGCCAATTTAATGTTAAGAACACTTGTTTATGACGACCTGTTAAACCCTATTTTTTGGCAACATTAAAACTTGTCTGAGGACCATACTACTTCAACAGGCATGGGCCCCGCGGTCGATGCCGCGGGGATTCGGTGGTCGATGCCGCGGGGATTCGATGGTCGATGCCGCGGTGATTCGGTGGTCGATGCCGCGGGGATTCGTCTGAGTTGACGCGGGAGCCCTGCATTTTAATCCTGTGGCCTCATATGCGGGAAGAGAATTACATCACGAATTGAAGGTGAATTGGTAAACAGCATGACCAAACGGTCAATCCCAATGCCCTCACCCGCAGTAGGCGGCATGCCGTACTCCAGAGCTTCAATATAATCATGATCATAATGCATGGCTTCAAGATCCCCGGCATCCTTGTCTTCTACCTGTTTACGGAAGCGCTCCGCCTGATCTTCAGCATCATTTAATTCCGAAAAACCATTGGCGATTTCACGACCGCCGATGAAGAATTCGAAACGATCAGTGACCTCAGGATCGTCATCGCTTCGTCTGGCTAAAGGTGAAATTTCGGTTGGGTAACCGGTAATAAATGTTGGTTGGATCAGTTGATGTTCAACAGTTTCTTCAAAAAGGATCATCTGCAGTTTACCAAGACCGTCATTCTTGCCATAGGGCAAGGATAGACTATCCAGCACAGCACGGCAGCTTTCTATCGAAGAAATCTGGCTGCTTGCCAGTTGCGGATGGAATTGCAATATTGCTTCGCGTACAGAGAGTCTTGCAAACGGTTTGGAGAAATCGAGCAATGTCTCCTGATATTGGATATGTCTTGAACCATTGACTACATCACAGAGATGATGAAGCAAACTTTCGGTGAAGTTCATCATATCGTTATAATCCGCATAGGCCTGATAAAATTCAACCATAGTGAACTCAGGGTTATGACGAGTCGATAAACCTTCATTACGGAAGTTTCTGTTAATTTCGTACACTCTTTCAAAACCGCCAACCACCAGTCTTTTCAGATAGAGCTCAGGCGCAATGCGGAGGAACATTTGCATATCCAGACTGTTATGATGCGTCACAAAAGGCCTGGCCAGGGCGCCGCCTGGAATAGGATGCATCATTGGTGTTTCCACTTCCAGAAAATCATGGTGATCCATAAATTGCCGCAATGCAGTAATTAATTTTGACCGGATAAGAAAAGTTCGCCGGCTTTCCTCATTGGCAATCAGATCCACATAGCGTTTACGGTAACGCATTTCCTGATCAGCAAGACCGTGGAACTTGTCAGGCAGGGGACGAAGTGACTTGGTTAGCAATTCGGCTGCATCGGCATGAATGGATAGCTCCCCTGTATTTGTTTTAAACAATAATCCTTTGACACCAACAATATCACCCAAATCCCAGTGCTTGAATTGTTCATACACTTCCGGTAAATCATTCTGGCGAATATAAACCTGAATACGGCCTGAAACATCCTGAATGTGGAAAAAGCTGGCTTTCCCCATTACTCTGCGCAGCATTATACGACCAGCCACTGTTACATGAATGGCCTGGGATGCCAGGCTTTCTTTATCCAGATTTTCATATTGCATTAATAAATTTGCTGCCAGGTATTGGCGGCGAAATTGATTAGGAAAGGAAAATCCCTCCCCTCTCAAGCTTTCCAGTTTTTGTTTGCGTATCTGATATACTGTACTTTCGTCTAAATGTTCTTCTGTCATTCTGCACCTATTCCTGCTTTTAAACTGGCCTCTATGAAACGATCCAGATCGCCGTCAAGCACTGCCTGTGTATTACTTGTTTCGACCCCGGTACGTAAATCCTTAATACGCGACTGATCGAGAACATAGGAGCGGATTTGGGATCCCCAGCCAATGTCAGACTTGGTGGCCTCCAGCGCTTGCTGCTCTGCATTTTTCTTTTGCATTTCCAGCTCATAGAGCTTTGCGCGAAGTTGCTTCATCGCCTGATCTTTATTTTTATGCTGGCTTCGATCAGTCTGGCATTGCACCACAATTCCGGTCGGCTCATGGGTGATTCTCACAGCGGAGTCGGTTCGGTTAACGTGCTGGCCTCCCGCACCTGACGCGCGGTAAGTGTCAATGCGCAAATCAGCTGGATTAATTTCGATTTCAATATTGTCATCAATTTCAGGCGATAAAAATACAGCGGCAAACGACGTGTGCCGTCTATTTCCTGAATCAAAGGGCGACTTGCGAACCAGACGATGGACACCGGTTTCCGTACGCAACCAGCCATAGGCATATTCACCCTTAAAATGGATGGTAGCGCTTTTTATGCCAGCAACATCACCAGCGGAGCATTCAACAAGTTCGGTGTCAAAACCATGCTGCTCACCCCAGCGCAAATACATACGCAAGAGCATTTCAGCCCAATCCTGTGCCTCAGTGCCGCCAGAGCCGGACTGAATATCGAGATAGGCAGGCGCCTGATCCATTTTGCCGGAAAACATACGCCTAAACTCCAGGCCCGCTACCTGCTGCTCAATATCCTGTAACTCTTGCGATACATCATTGATTGCCGATTCATCATTTTCAGAACGGGCCAGTTCAAATAATTCACTCAAATCAGTAATATTTTGGCCCAGTTGCTCAAGCTGATTGACAACGGCTTCCAGTTGCGCCCGCTCTTTTCCCAGTGCCTGTGCTTTTTCCGGATTGTTCCAAACTTCAGGAACCTCCAATTCGCGAATGACTTCCTCTAATTTTTCTTTCTTAACCTCAAAGTCAAAGATACCCCCTAAGCGCCTGGATACGCTTGGAGAGATCTTCCAGAGAAAGGGTGATTTGATTAACTTCTAACATGAATTTCTCATTAATTGAATAAAAAATGTCTAATTTTGCCTTCTCCCGCAGGAAAAGGAATCAAGCCTGCTAGTTTAACGCGAAAGCCGCTTTGAAACCATAGTTGTATTTTAAGACTACAATTTTAGAATAGATATTAAATAGAATTTAACAGGAACTTAACATTTTTCCCCAGGCGATAAGCTTGCAAACTATGTTATCATTCCAGGACTTAATGACAGAATATTATACTCCTTATCGAGATTGGAGATAAAGATGACCAAAGCTAAAACCCAGAAACATAAAGAGCAACTTGAAGCCGAACGTGCGGCAGCCCAGGCAAGAGAAGCGGAAGCGCAAAGGCAGGCCGCCTTGCAGGAAGGGGCTGTACCTGAGCCGGATAAAAAGAAAAAAACCGAGGAAGAAGCAGCGCCAGAACCTGTCACGATTAAAAAGCACTCCATAAATGATGAAGACTGGGAAAAAATTGCTGAGCAATTCAAGCAGGATTTCGGTCGTGAGCTGGAAGAAGACGGCAGTATGGTTTTCCCTTCGCATGAGGCCGCAGTTAACTTTTTCACTGAGCAGGCTGCCAAAAAGCTGGAATTCCTCGCTATGCAAATGCAGGATAACAAACCCACAGGCTTTGCAGTTTTCTCCTGCGGCGATGGCCAGCTCTATCAAGGGACTATTGAGGAAATCAAGGCGGCGATAGAAATTGCTAATCAGGAAAATCCCCAGGCTATGTATACTAAAGCCCTAAAGACGCTTTCTGAAATCCCATCATTCAATCCAGCAAGTTCCATGCGAGGTGCGCTGGATAATTTGAAGAAGCCGGATGTTGAGGAAGCACCGGGGTCTGGGCCAGCTCCGAAATGATGGATGGATGGGTCCCGCGGTCAACGCCGCGGGGATTCGGATGGGTCGAAGCCGTGGGGATTCGGATGGTCGCAGCCGTGGGATTCAGATGGTCGAAGCCGCGGGATACGGTAGCGCGCCTCCGCGGGAGACGATAGCCCTCCCCGTCTATCGAATTCCCGCGGCTCAGACCGCGGGATCCATTCCAGCAGCACTCAAACCTGTTCCGAAGTCTTTATCGCTTCCCTGTAAGCATGCAAATTCATGAGTAACTCTGCTTCTGCATTGGATAAATGGCAATTATCAATGATCTCCTCTTTATCCCCGCCCATTTGCAAAATGCGCAGGGCATGCTGATAACCACCGTCATTGTTTCGTTTGTTTTCAATTTTCTGAACCTGTGATTCAATACTTCCTAACTGACGATTTAATTCCGCTAATTGTTTGGCAAAAACCAAATCGGCATTAACCAATGCAGTCTGCTCCGAATGATAGCGTTCAACTGATTTGCTGAGTTGTTCAAGCCGAATAAATAACTGAGAGGTTTGCTTTCTCTGTTTCAATAAGAGTAAGCCCAAAAAGCAGGAAATGAGTAAGCCGCAACTGACGATTAACATCATGGTGTCTCCTTGACTAATGGTATTACCATATCAGTTTTGGGTTGTAATGAAAGGGGTGGCTCATTGTTTTTTTGATTAGTCTCAACACTAAATTGATTTTTGCCCTCTGCCGGGTTTAAAAGGCGGGGGATGGTTTTATCTTTGGCAATAATAAGATTAACCCGTCGATTCTTCGCTCGGCCGTCATCCGAGTTATTTTCGGCAACCGGGAATTGCTCCCCATATCCGGTAACCGTAATACGTCCAGGATCAACACCATAGGTAGTCAGAATTCTGGCAACAGCAGCCGCTCTTGCCGCCGACAGCTCCCAGTTTGAAGGATATTGCGGAGTACTGATGGGAAGATTGTCAGTATAGCCTTCCAATGCAACAGGAAAGGAAACTTTCTTCAGTATATTGGCCACTTTCATCAGCTTTATAACAGCGAGCGGACGTAACTCGGCGCTACCGCTGTCAAAAAGCGCTTCTGCCTTTATATCCAGTTCAATCCAACCATTCTGCCTGTTAGCACTGTAATCAGAGTCCTGTAACTCAGCCAGTTTTTGTTCTAGATCATTAAAAGCATCGATGTCTAATGTGCCGCCCAGTTGCCCGTCTTTTTTATTATCCATAGGGGCTTTCTGTTTACCGTTCTGATTAAAAGCAGACTGCATTCCATCGGCGAGGCTTTTATACTTGGAAACGTTGACGGAAGATATCGCATACATGACCACAAAAAAAGCAAATAGCAGCGTAATGAAATCAGCATAGGAAACCATCCAGCGATGTGTATCTTCTTTTTCAATCTTTTTTGCTTTTCTTCCGCGCATTCTCTTGATGGAGTCCATAGTTGTTTAGCTTTAAGTTTAGCATATTCGGGCTTTCTCCACCGGCCATAGCTACGAGCCCCTCCACCAGCATCTCATCATGGTGAATTTGATTGGCTATACAGCACTTCAGTTTATTGGCAATTGGAAGGAAAACAAGATTGGCTAAACCGACTCCATAAATAGTGGCAACGAATGCTACAGCAATACCCACTCCTAGCTCAGCGGGATCGGCCAGATTACGCATCACCTGGATCAATCCCAGGACGGCTCCGAGGATTCCGATTGTAGGGCTATATCCTCCCATACTCTCAAATACATGCGCAGCACGAAGATCATAATCCTCCCTGCGGTCCACTTCTGATTCAAGCACATTGCGGATAGTAATTTTGTCCACACCAATGACTAACAACTCCAGGCCCTGACGCATCAGGGGATTATTTTCAGTCTCCATATGCTGCTCAAGTGTTAGAAGCCCGTGTTGTCTCGCTTTCCGCGCTAAATCAATCAGTTGATCTTTGCTTTTCTCAAAAGAATTTTTCGGCGGGGAAAATATCCAGGGGAAAATTTTAAATGCCCTTTTAAAGGTGTTCCATGGAGTTTGCACCATAACAGCACCCAAAGTGCCTCCCATGACAATAAATAGCGCCGGGAAATTCATGAGGGAAGCCAGACTGCCGCCCTCAAACATTTGGCCGATAATAATCGCCGTAAAACCGGTGATTAAGCCCAGAAATGTTAAACCATCCATAATTACCTATTCTTCTGTTGACAGGCGTGCCCTGATACGAAGAGTCGCTTGAGTGTGTATCTGTGAAACACGCGATTCACTGACGCCCAAGACCTCCCCGATCTCCTTTAGATTCAAATCCTGCTCATAATACAGGGATAAAACCAGCCGTTCTTTTTTCGGCAAACCTTCAATAATATGAGTCAGTCTTGCCAGCATGTCTTCCTGAATAACATGCGTATGCGGTTCGCTTTGATAGCCCTCACCCTTTAATACATCTTCGGTGACACCCAAATCATCAAATCCATATAACTGACTGCCCGCCGAGTCCTGCAGCATTTCATAATATTCATCAAGCTTTAAATTCAGCTCTGCTGCAACCTCGCTGTCTTTGGCTTCACGCCCCAGGCGGTTCTCGACCTGCTTGACCGCTTCAGAAATCATTCTCCCATTGCGATAAACCGATCTTGGCACCCAGTCATTGCGGCGCACTTCATCTAACATATGCCCGCGGATCCGGATACCGGCATAGGTTTCAAAGGAAGCTCCTTTAGTAGAATCATAATGCCTGACAGCTTCGAGTAGCCCCAGCATTCCTGCCTGGATGAGATCATCGAGCTGCACCGTTTGCGGTAAACGAACCATCAGATGATGCGCAATTCGTTTAACCATAATGGCATGCGCTTTCACCAGAGTTTCCTGGGTTTGCTGATTTACCTTGCCGTAAGCTGCCAAAGCATCCACGACTGTCTCCTTATTTTTCTTATTGAAAAATTCCTTTTCAGGACAGATCCTAATGTTCACCGGCTACCAAACGCTCCAGAAAAAAGCTGGTATTGCCTCCCAATACAGGTTTAAATGGCCATTTTTCAACATTTTTTGCCAGGTTTCTAAATGCTTTCGAAGCATTCGAGTCCGGGAATGCCGCAAGCACTGCTTTCTGTTTTTTTACCGCTTCATGCACTCTTTCATCAAAGGGGATTGCTCCAAGATAATCCAGACTGACATCCAGAAACTGTTCTGCGACGCGGTAAAGTTTGTTAAATAACTCACGTCCTTCGCGTAAATTTCTCACCATATTCGCAAGGATATGGAAATGGCTCCACTCATAACGTTTGCTCATTACTTTGATTAAAGCATACGCGTCAGTCAATGAAGTCGGTTCGTCACAAACAACCACAACCACTTCCTGTGAAGACCGGACAAAGCTCAGAACAGTATCTGAAATGCCTGCCGCCGTATCAATAATCATATAATCAAAATCATCCGTTAGTTCATTAAAGGCATCAATAATACCAGCATGCTCACTGGGGCTTAGCTGGGTCATGTAATCGGTACCTGAGGCAGCAGGAACAATACGAATGTCATAGGGGCCGGTTAACAGGATATCTGCCAGATGGCATATCCCCTGAATGACATGCGATAAATTAAATTTGGTGTGTAAACCAAGCATGATATCAATATTGGCCAGTCCCAGATCAGCATCCAGCAACAGCACTTTCTTATTCATCTGCGCAAGCGCTACAGCCAGATTGACAGAGACATTGCTTTTACCAACACCGCCTTTTCCAGCGGATACAGCAATCACCTTGACCGGTTTTGAACGGCTAATATTTCGTAAACCCGCAGCCTGATCATCAATAGCCTGCTCAATCTTCGACATAAAACCTCCTCGCAGCACTCTGAATCGTTTGGGCCGCATTGTTATATTCGTTGATGCGTTGCTCCTGCTCGGCAAACTGTTCGATTAGCTGATAACGGGTTGCCAGTTTGATATCTTCCGGCACTCGTTGCCCATTCGTTACATAACTGACACCAATACCGGTTTCGGCAATAGCGCTCAATACCCCTCCCAGGGCCAGACATTCATCCAGCTTTGTAACTACACACTGCTCCACGCGGCTGGCCTGGTAACGTTTAATGGCTTCAATGATGACCTGATAATGACTGGTTGCAGGCAATACCAATACCGTAGAAATTGAATGGAGATGGCTGCTTAGCAGATCCATTTGCCTGCCTACACGCTCATCCGCAGGATTCATCCCTGCAGTATCAATTAAAATAAGTTTTTTATCATTAAGCTGGCTGATGACCCTGGATAAAGACAGTTCATCATGAGCCACACAAACCGGCACACCCAGAATTTTTCCGTAGACAATTAACTGCTCCTGAGCAGCTATTCTATAGGTATCCATGGTAATCAAACCGAGTTTGTCAGCGCCAAAACGCAGAACAAACCGGGCGGCAATCTTTGCCAGTGTTGTTGTTTTGCCAACGCCGGTTGGCCCAACGAAGGCATATATGCCTCCTTCTTCTATGCGTCGACTGTCAAAAATAGGCAATGTCTCGGAGAAACGCCCCAAGAGTTCCTGCCAGGCACTCTGCTGGTTAAGCGCAGGATTGATATGCGCTATCAGTGATGATGCTGTTAATTGACTGGCGCCAAGGTAGAGCAGTTTTTGCATCAGAATAGTATGAAGAGGCTCTTGCCTGCCAACTGTTCCCCGCAACTGTGCCTCCAGCATACCCCTTAAGGTCTGGATTTCCTGCTTCATTTCATCCAGGGGGGAAGACACTGCTGCAGCTGGCTCGCTGCGTTCGACAGTGGATAGAGCAGCTTCAGGGCTTAGAATTGTTTCATCGAAATCAATAGCAGCCACAATCTCCACACCATTGTCCACTTTTGAACTGGATAAAATAACTGCATCAGGCCCAAAAACGGATTTGATCTGCTGCATAGCGGAGCGTGTATCTGTTGCGGTGAAACGTTTTATTTTCATAAAAATCCCTTATTATCCAACTGTACCCACTATTCTAATCTGTTTGTTATCCGGTATTTCCTGATAGGACATTACATGCAGATTACTGGAAATATTACGCACAAAACGTGCCAGGATGGATCGAATCCCCGGCTGGACTACTAAAACGGCCAATTGCTGACGCGCTTGTTGCTGATTGGCAAACCCCAGTAAGGCTTGTTGTATTTTATCTGCCATACCTGGTTCAAAGCTAACGTTTTGTCCATTACTATTTTGCAGTGAATGCTGCAATAATTGTTCCAGCTCAGGCTTGAGCGTAATAATTTGCAATTCTTCATCCAAACCGCTCATTTTCTGAGTTATCAGACGCGACAGGGAAACTCTGACCTGTGCAATCAGGTAATCTGGATCTTTCGATTTTAAGGCCGCCTCCGCCAGGGTCTCGACGATAGTACGGATGTCAGTTAAGGGGATATGCTCAATAAGCAATCCTTGGAGTACCTTATTGACCGCTCCCAGCGATAAATTATCAGGCACCAGTTCTTTAACCAGTTTTGGGGAAGACAATGATAATTTATCGAGCAGCTGCTGAGTTTCCTCGTAACCTAATAGCTGCTGGCTATTCTGCTCCAGGATTTGACTCAGGTGTGTGGCGATTACGGTTGAAGCATCCACTACGGTATAACCATAAGTATGAGCCAGTTCTTTTTGACCCTCATTAATCCAAACTGCATCCAATCCAAAGGCCGGATCGCGGGTAGCCTGTCCATCCAGCTCTCCAAAAACCTGACCAGGATTGATTGCCAGTAACCGATCATTAAACACAGGGGCTTCGCCCATAATTACACCGGCCAGACTAATGCGATAGTGATTGGGTTTCAGATCCAGATTATCCCGGATATGCACGGTTGGAATCAAAAAGCCCAATTCCTGGGAAATCTTTTTCCTTACCCCTTTTATTCTGGATAACAGTACGCCGCCCTGAGTACTATCAACCAGTGGGATAAGGCGATACCCCACTTCTAGTCCAATGACATCCACCGGGTTAACATCATCCCAGCTTAATTCGGAAGCCAGTAAATTATCTCTTGCCGGCTCGAGCGCCGCCTCTACCAGCTTATCCCTTTTCGCTTTTTCCTGATTGCCCCGAATTAAAAGATAAGCCATAGTCCCTATTCCCCCTGCTAATAGCAGAAAGGCAATATGCGGCATACCCGGCACCAGACCTATCAGGCCAATTATACCCGCCGAGATAATCAGCGCCTTGGGCTGGCCAAACACTTGTTTGACTAAAGCCTGACTCATGTTTTGCGCGCTGGATACACGGGTAACGATAATTGCCGCTGCGGTTGAAAGCACCAGCGAGGGCACCTGTGCCACCAGGCCGTCACCGATGGTTAGTAAAATGTAATTGTGCAAAGCATCATTTAAAGACATGCCATGCTGCAAAACACCAATGATCAAGCCGCCGATCATATTAATCAGCAGGATTAAAATACCGGCAATCGCATCTCCGCGTACAAACTTGCTGGCTCCATCCATCGATCCATAGAAATCGGCTTCTTGTGCCACTTCCGCCCGGCGTTTAACCGCCTGCTCCTGATTAATCAGTCCCGCGTTTAAATCAGCATCAATTGCCATTTGCTTTCCTGGTAAAGAGTCTAAGGTGAAGCGTGCGCTCACTTCTGAAACTCTTCCGGCCCCCTTAGTGACAACGACAAAATTAATGACGACCAGAATAATAAAAACCACTAGCCCTACTGCATAATTGCCGCCAATAACCACCTCACCAAAGGACTGGATAACCTGGCCGGCAGCATCTGTTCCGTTTTGGCCATTCAGCAAGACAATGCGTGTAGAAGCGACGTTTAACGCAAGGCGAAGCAATGTGGCAATAAGAATGACGGTTGGAAATACCGCCAGATCCAGCGGACGTTCACTGTAAATAACCGCGAGTAGTACGATAAGCGATAAGGCGATGTTGAAGGTGAAAAAAATATCTAACAGAAAGGCTGGTAATGGAAGCATCATCATACTAAGCATGATCACCATCATTAACGGTGTGCCAAGCCCCTGATTAATCCATAATTTAATCGTTTGTAACCAGGAATTCATCAGTTGCCCTCCTCGCTGCGTCTTAGTTCCTCTGGGATAGGTAAATCGTTTAATGTTGACGGTTGCCGTTCATAATATTGACGATTTTTTAATTGGAAAATGTAGGCCAGGACTTGTGCCACTGCTACATATAAGCCTCTCGGGATTTCCTTATTCAGACCGGTCGAAAAATAAATTGCCCTGGTTAGCGGCGGCAAGGACAGGATGGGAACCTTATGGGACAATGCCACTTTATTAATCTGGAATGCGATCATGTCCTTACCCTTGGCAACAACGACTGGCGCCCGATTTCCCTTTTGTTTATACTGGAGCGCGACTGCAAAATGTGTCGGATTGGTTAGCACGACGTCCGCTTTCGGCACTTCCGCCATCATACGCCGTCGGGAAATCTCCTGCTGCATTCGTCTGATATGCCCTTTAACCTCAGGTTTACCCTCGGTTTCTTTATATTCATCTTTCACTTCCTGACGAGTCATCTTTAACTGTTTCTGATACTCATACCATTGAAAAGGGACGTCCAAAGCCGCAATCAGGATTAAACAGGAACAAACCATCAGAAAGGAAATTGAGATTATTCGAAGCCCTTCGCCAATAGCTGTCTCAACAGAGAAGTTGGCCAGTGCCATCAGGGATGGGATTTGCCAGTGTAAAATAATCAGAGCCACTGATGCGACGAGTAAAAATTTAAGAAAGGACTTGGTCATTTCAACCATCGCTTTAAGGGAAACCATACGTTTGAGACCTTTCATGGGGTTCATACGTGAGAGCTGTGGCCGCACTGCTTCAAAGGAGCAGACCCATCCGCCAATCAGTAAAGGGGCAATCACCGACAGAAGAAGAATTAGCAACAGGGTGGGCAGTCCAATGCCAATTCCCAGGGACAGGATTTCCCGTATTTTATAAAACAGGTCGGCATCAGTTTTAAACAAATCAAGATTGAAATGAAGGGATTGCTGCATTAATGATTTTGATTTATCCGCTAAATGACGGCCTAAAAGTAAAAAGCCCAGGCTTGAGAAAATGAGAATAAGCGTCGCATTGAAATCCTTGGAACGAAGCACCTGCCCTTTTTCCCTGGCTTCCCGAATACGTTTGGCCGAAGGCTGTTCGGTTTTTTCCTGGGATTGTTCTTCTTCGGCCATCAGTGCAACATCCCTTTGATAAGTGTTAGACCCTGCTCAATGCTATCAGCCATTTGATCGAAGAGGCCGGGCAAACTGAAGCGTATAATAATAAAGCCCATCAGCAAGGTGATTGGAAATCCAATCGAAAATAAATTAAGTTGAGGCGCGACTCTGCTCATGACGCCAAAAGCAAGACTGACCAGTAACAGCGAAAGAATAGCGGGAAGGGAGACCAGGACTGATTCTTTCATCATCCAGGCAGAAAATCCCAGTACTGAAGAAAACTCGGCAATCCCCACATTAAACTGGCCGATTGGTTTTATTCTGAAGCTGTCAAGAAAGATCTCCAGTAAGGCAAGATGGCCATTCAAAGCCAGGAATAAAAGGCTGACCATTATTAAATACAGCTGACTGACTAAAGGAACGCTGGCTTTGCTGGCCGGATCAACCATTACAGCAAAACCTAGTCCCGCCTGCATGGCAATAATCTGGCCGCCGATAATAAAAATCTGAAACACTAATTGCAGCACGAAGCCCATTAGCAAGCCTAGCAATAATTCATTGATCAGAAAAAACAGATGGTCTAACTTAAAATATAAAAAAGACATCGACTGAGGAATAAACGGCATGACCAGCAGAGCCAGAGTAAAAGCGAAAATAATGCGGATACTTCTGGGCAGTAATACTGAAGAAATCAGTGGCATTGCTAAAAATAATCCGGATATCCGCGCCAGCGGCCAGATAATCTGGCTTAGATAAAGAATGATGCTTTGGTAGGAAATGGCCATATTAATCCAGTAAATAAGGAATATTACTGAATAAGTTATCAGTGTAATTGATCATTGTTTTCAATAGCCAAGGGCCTGCTATCACCATTACTAAAAAAGTAACCAGCAGCTTGGGAATAAAACTTAAACTGGCTTCGTTAATTTGTGTCGCAGCCTGAAACATGGCGACAATCAAGCCCACCACCAGTCCCGGGACAATCAGAACCAGCAACAGGAGAATCATTACATAAACAGCTTCGCTGAATAAGGATAAAACAGAATCGGCTGTCATGATTTTCTCCTAGCTCATTGCAAAACTCGAGGCAAGCGACCCCAATACCAGAGTCCAGCCATCTACCATTACAAACAGCATTATTTTGAAAGGCAAAGAAATGATAAGGGGGGATAACATCATCATCCCCATTGCCATCAGCACGGAAGCCACTACCATATCAATAATTAAAAAAGGCAGAAACAGGATAAAACCGATTTGAAAAGCGGTTTTCAATTCACTGGTCACAAATGCAGGAATGACAATCTGCATGGGAATATCAGACACATTGGCGAATTGCTCCTTGCCAAACTTTTCAAATAAGGCCAGATCATTTTTTCGCGTTTGCCGGAGCATGAATTGCTTTAAAGGTTGCGTGGCCCGGTTCAAGGCCTGGGGGAAATCAATTTGTTCACTGATGTACGGTTGGATGGCTTCCTGATTGATTTGATTAAATACTGGCCACATCACAAAAAAGGTCAGAAAAAGTGAAATACCTATCAGAATTTGATTGGTGGGTGTCTGGCCTAAGCCAATCGCCTGGCGTAACATTGATAAGACAATAATGATACGCGTAAAGGAGGTCATCGCCATCAACAGGCCGGGAATAACGCTTAACAGTGTCATTAACAGAATAATCTGTAAATTGACGCTATAGGTTTCACCATTGGCAGAAGGGCTGACCGTCACTGCCGGCAATGAGAGATTAGACGCGAAGGCAAGGGAAGGAATCAGCAAAAACAGTAGGGCAAAAGTAAATCGTTTCATTAAGACTTTGTCCTCAGGGCGTTTTTAAGAAGGTCAGCGAAACCAGCCTCTTTCTGTTTTTCAAAACCTGATGGAAGTTGCTCTCCAAAATCGCAAAGGATACTGATGTTATTGCTGGTCACACCTAATAATAAATACCTCGCACCCGCCCGCAACACCAGTATTCTTTCGCGCGGGCCTAGAGGTGAGGAGCTAATCACCTCAAGATTAGCGTTTTTATAATTTCCCATTCGATTTAACTGTTTTAACAGCCAGGTAAAGGCAAGAATTAATACAATGACAAACAATAAGCCAATGAGAATTCTTAGCAATTCAGCATTACTTAAACCCGGTTCCCCTGAGCCTGCTGCATGTGCAGCAGTGGCCAGGAAGAAAAAAAGAGCCAGTCCCTTACCTAGTAATTTCATCTTAAACGCTTAATTCTCTCTGCTTTACTGACAATATCCGTCAGACGGACACCAAACTTGTCATTTACAACAACCACCTCACCATGTGCCACCAAAGTTCCGTTGACCAAGACATCCAGCGGCTCGCCTGCCATGCGATCCAATGCCACAATCCCACCCTGGTTAAGTTGTAATAAATTTCGGATAGACATTTTGGTGCGGCCGATTTCCACTGTTACAGTCACAGGAATATCCAAAATCATTTCCATTTTTTCACTCTCTGCACTTCCTGCCGCATCCTGTGTCAATTTGGCAGTGACACCTTCTGTATTCTCACTCATACAAATCCTTTAATAGCTGATTTTTTTGATTATTTTTAATGCTCTTTTATCATTGACCTTGCCCACAGTGGCGATGAAAGCCGGGGTTCCTTCAATATCGACAGTCACTTCCTCATGCATTTCGAGCGCCAGGAAATCACCTGCCTTCCAGTCCATCACTTTGCCCAGTGTACTGGTGGTCTGCGCCATCACTGAACTGATGGTCAATTCCACTTCCATCAGTTCTTCTTTAAGGGACATGATCCAGTTGGGATCGATATCCTCGTCTGGTCTGGCCGCCCCTAACTCAAGCTGTTGTTTAATCGGCTCAACCATCGAATAGGGCAATATAAAAGCAAAAGTGCCCTGCTCCTTTCCAAAATCCAGGCTGAATTTACTGACTAACAATAATTCGTCCGGTTCCCCGATATGGACGAGTTGAGGGTTGGTTTCGTCATTGACTCTAATGGGCTCAAGATGAATAATCGGGGCCCAGGCTTGTTCGATATTACGCACCAGTTTTCCTATTACAATATCCATCACCCGCAATTCAGCAGCCGTGAAATCAGTTTTATCGGTTTGTGCACAAAATTGGGAGCTGCCGCCGAAATAATAGTCCACCAGGTCATAAACAAAGGTGCTGTCAAACACAATGAGCGCTTTTCCTCTTAAAGGCTTGAAGCGATAAATCGTCATTAAACTGGGGTTTGGCAAAGCGCTGAGGAACTCACGGTGCTTTACTACCGCCATGGGTTCTTGCTTGATGTGAATTTCTTTCGCCATCAAAAGATAGATATCATTGGCAAAATACCGCGCAGCCCGATCGTGGATTTTATCCAGAACAGGAAGCTCACCGCGTACAATGCGTTCCTGGCTGGCAAAATTGAGGACTTCAACATGCTCGGTTTTATTGGCGGTTTGTGCAGCGGGGATATCCTGCCCAGGTTCTTCAGATGAATCAGCATTATCGCTGCTTACAGCGCCTAGCAAGGCATTAATTTCTTCTTGCGATAATACATCCTTCTCAACCATGAGTTATCCTGAAATCAAGCTTAATCATTAAACTGAATTTGCTTTAGCAATTAATGTGCCAGAATTAGGAGACAGATTAATTCTGATTCCTGAGACGAGTCCATAGGCATGGCATAGAAATAAAGCTAGCGAATCCCCGCGACAAAGACCATCCAAATCCCCGCGGCTGCGACCATCCGAATCCCCACGGCTGCGCCCCTCGAATCCCCGCGGCTGCGACCGCGGGGCCCATGTCTGTTGGAGCAGCATGCTCCTCAGACAAGTTTCAATGTTGCCAAAAAATAGGGTTTAACAGGTAGTCATAAACCAGTGTGCTTAACATTAAATTGGCTTCGTGTGGACCCCGCGGTCGCAGCCGCGGGGATTCGAGAGCTTTTAATTCTCATGCGCTTGTGTAGATAGCTATGGGTCGCAGCCCATAGCTATCTATCTACACAAATATTTTCCCCGTCCGAATCCCCGCGGCACTGACCGCGGGGGCCCATGTCTGTTGGAGCAGCATGGTCGTCAGACAAGTTTCAATGTTGCCAAAAAATAGGGTTTAACAGGTAGTCATAAACAAGTGTGCTTAACATTAAATTGGCTTCGTGTGGGCCCTGCGGTCGCAGCCGCGGGGATTCGGATGGCCGCAGCGGAGATTTGAGGGGTGTAGCCGCGGGGATGCGACTTCAACCAGGAATTTTAGTCTTATTGGCCAAGCAGCTTGTTTGCAAACCCCACTTGACTAGTCAAAAACTTGACTAGTCATCAGCTGCATCCTGACACTTATCCTCAGCTTCAGATTGACATTTATCATTACAATCAGTATCAGAGGAAGTCATACAAACGCTATCAAGACAATCCTGGGTGTAACGTTCAATGCACATCTTTTTATCATAGTTTTCAGAACCGATAACTACCGTAGGGAGATCAGCTGCGAGAATGACAATGGGGAAAAACAATCCTGTTAGTAAAACACTCCCAGTCAATTTTCTCATGATATTCCTTTTCTAGCTTGTTACTCTAACTCGAAGAACTTGGGGAATTGGCAGGTGAACCAGGAACCTCATCAGCCGCTTTCTCATCGCTTACTGCGTCCTTCATTGCTTTTTTCGAATCACCAAACAGTCTCATTGCATGAGATAAACCTTCCCTGCCTGTTTTTGCTTGCTGCCAACTCTCTTTGGCTGTAGTGGAAAGACTTTGCATAGTGTCCTTAGCTCGTCCAAAGGTCGCAGCTGCCACTAACCATCGAGCAATAAGAGTCCCCAGCGCTTTCATTGCAGCACCCAATCGTCGCCATCCAGAACTTTGTTGAAGCGAGTTGGCATATTCGACATAATCCTCAGCTTTCTGCTTGGTGGGCTTTTCCAAAAGATCGACTGTCTTTTCTGCTGCTGCAATTAAAGTGTCGTAATCGGGCGAGGA
This sequence comes from Legionella birminghamensis, assembly GCF_900452515.1. Classification (NCBI taxonomy): domain Bacteria; kingdom Pseudomonadati; phylum Pseudomonadota; class Gammaproteobacteria; order Legionellales; family Legionellaceae; genus Legionella; species Legionella birminghamensis. The sequence goes on along the minus strand of NZ_UGNW01000001.1, from coordinate 1,228,193 downwards.
AAATTTAGATGCTTTTTCTAACTCAACAACAACCCTATGCAGCGGCAATTGCATTGATGCCTGAGTATCTATTTCGGTAAGTTTTTTGAGAAGACGGTCGAATATATCGGCCTTACCTGGTTGCTCGAAACTATTTTGCTGTTCACGATGAACGTCTTGAGCTGCAGTTTGCTGAACCTGTACATCCGGCTTTTTCGGATTGACAACATGTCCGGGTTCCGGTTCGGTTTGCTTTTTGGGTGCAGGTTGGTCTGAAGATGGGGGCGCTGTTTCACTGAATGGAGCCGTCGAACGAGCCTCTTTTTGCAGTTCGACATCTTTTGCGGATTCGATAGCTTTTGGCTGCATTAACTGCCAGACCCGCGGGTTTTTTTCCCTGATTATCTCTGACGCACTTCCAAACGGAAGGTTTTTTTCCATATCCTCTTTATAGCCAGGATTTTTATTTTTTAAATATTGCAGTATTCTTTCATATTCTTTGGAGCCTTTAGCTGGAACCTCCGTCATTCCAAAACGCCTTATCGTTCTTGCGATATCATCTTTTAGCAGCTTTGCCTGCTCTTGATCTTGCGGATTATTAGAAGCTTCAAGGGCGGGAATAATTGTTTGCTGAAAAGTGTATAAACAATCCAAAGCCCACATAAAACCATAGGATGGCTCACTGCTTGAAGGATAGTCATCAAATTGTCCGAACATCATATAGCTGGCGACTTGGCGTAAAGCAGAAATATGCCCCATTTCAGCAGGTTTTATAAAATGCCTATAAACATCAACCCATTGGGCAAGCAAACCACTATCCAATTGTTTATGCACCATCGCAATTGCAAACAAATCATCTGCTGTTTTTGCCTTTTTACTCAATTTGTCAAAAAGCTCAAGCTCAAAACTGATAAGCTCAGGGGTTACCCTGGATAATATGGCATTTTTCGCAAAGAGCCTCGCTATGTCTGGAATAGTTAAATTTTCATCTGGAGTACCCAGATTATTTATTTCCTTTTCCAAAACGTTCATCACTACTTGAGCCGATTCGCAGGCTTGGAGACGTTCTTGCAAAAAATCATCCAGATTAACATCAGGAACGAAGCCTTCATTGCTTTTGTCCTTCTCTTTATATTCTCCATTATTTCGCCGTAGATTGGCCGCAATGCGATCGATTGCCGCACCAATGAGTTTGCTTGCTTCGTTAGAGCGAGGAGAGTTATCGTTATGATCAGGGTGATACTTTACGCGATATTTTTTCGCATAAAGGGCAAACTGGTGCGACTGGTCTTTAGGTTGGCCTTTTCTATTGTTTTGCTTAAAGAAATCCGGTTTAAGTCCCAGTATTTCCAGATCACTTAATTTTCTTGGAGTGTCATTATCGTCCAACAAATAACTGAATTTATCTTGAGGCATATGATTCCCACCTTCACAGGCATATTTTGCTAAGAGTATAGAACATCTCGCACTATTTGTAAACACCATGCACTCAATGTGCACTTCTTTCCAGACCAGTATTCCAGGGTGCGTTCCAAGCCTCATTTACACTAACAATTGTTATTCTGCAGAAAAGCTGTCAAAATTTAATTTTTATCATAGCCATAGCAATGCAGCCTAAATTAATGCCTTTTGGCAATTTCGCCCATAATCTGCAGACAGAATCGAAGTGCTTTCGTCCAGACACGGAAAAACAGATAGAGGATTTACAGCTATCTGCAAAAGATTCCATTTTGGCCCGCGGAGCAGGAACCAGTTATAATGACTGCTGCCTGAATGACCAGCATTCTATTCTCGATACTACCAGGCTTAATCACTTCCTTTCTTTTGACTCCGTAACGGGATTACTGGTTTGTCAGGGAGGCGTTACGTTTGCTGATTTGTTCAGCATTGATCCGAACTTTATTCCTCCGGTTATTCCAGGGACACTACGCGCCACTCTGGCCGGAGGAATAGCTAATGATGTCCATGGAAAAAATAATCCCAGGGAAGCCGCCTTGGGCCAGCATATTGAATGGCTGGAACTGCAGTGCCAGCAGGAATCTGTTCATTGCAGCCCGAAAGAAAATGCCGATCTGTTTTATGCAACGATTGGCGGATTGGGGTTGACAGGGATTATCAAACGCGTGGGGCTTAAACTAAAAAAAGCACCGCAGTTTGTAAAAAGTCAAAATGAAAAATTTCAGCAATGGGATAGCTTGATTCAAAGAATGCTGGAATTGGCGAACAGCGCTGACTACCAGGCCGCCTGGCTCGATTTATTAAATCCTGAGCGCTCCGTGCTTTCTTATGCGCACTATGAGCAGCATGTTGATAAAGAGACATACCGTTCCCATAAGCTCCCGCCAATTCCTTTTCGCCTTATTAACCGTGTCGGGATGAAGCTCTTTAATCAGTTTTATTATTATCGCTCCTCGTCTCAATCACAGCTTCTTCCTCTTCCTGTATTCAATAACCCCCTCGATAAAATTAGCAACTGGAGTGGTCTGTATGGAAAGAAAGGACTGATTCAATTTCAGGCCGTAATTGATAAAGCCTTAATAAAGGAATGCCTGACGCAGTGCTTACTGATTAGCCGAAAATATCAGGCATTGCCGAGTCTGGCTGTATTAAAGTATTTAAGTCAAAACGGCAGAGGTTTACTCTCCTTTACCCAGCCAGGATTTACTATTGCTATTGATTATGTAAACCAACCCCAGGCAAGGCAAGCGGTGATGGATTTAAATGATTGGGTTACAAGGCATGAGGGAAAAGTTTACCTGGCAAAAGATATTCTGCTTACAGCGGAGCAGTTTAAAATACAATATCCTAATCACGACAAATTCATAAAACTTCTCGCTACGCTTCCCCATCATCCCTGCTCCGATTTGGCAAGACGATTGGGGATCTGTATATGAATAAAACAACATGGGTTATCAGCGGCGCCAGTTCGGCAATCGCCCGTGAGTTTGGCCACTTAATGGCAAGCAAGGGACACCCTTTAATCTTAATTGCCCGTGATGCAGCTGAATTAAAAATTATGGCGGCGGATTATACGCTGCGCTATAAAATTCCCTGCCAGACCATAGTTTTCGATTTTTCCAATGACAGCAGGGAATTATGCCTGCAACTTTTTGCCCGACAGGAAAACCTCGGTTTATTCCTGGCTCATAGTTTAATTCTGGAAAACCAGGAACTTGCTTATTCTGATATAAACTTGTTAACCAAGGTGAATATAACAAGCACTTTTGAAATCATCTATGGCTATCTGAACAAGGAACAAGCCACGCATGAACTTATTTTTCTAAGTTCGGTGGCAGCCTGTCGAGGACGCAGCAAGAATAGCTTATACGGAGCAAGCAAAGCAGCAGTTGAGGTATATCTGCAGGGCTTGCAGCAATCCGCCCGGCCCTCCCAGACATTGACGATCATGCGCCTTGGTTTTATTGACACCACACAGACATTTGGAAAGCCCGGGATTTTTTATGCCTCTGCACCCAAGGACTGCGCGAGGGCATGTTATAAGGCATTTTCGAGGAAAAAAAGAATGAGTTACCATCCTTTTTTCTGGCGTTATATTATGGGGGTTATTTCGAATTTGCCTTTTATTATTTATCGGCGGATGAAGCTTTAATTGAAGCTGATCGTATCCCCGCGGCATCGACCCATAGCTATCTACACATCCCTGAAAACACAGTCTGCTCTTAGCTTCGACTTCCCTCGGCTTGTGTATCCGAGGGATCCAGATGACTCATAGAAAAACTGGACCCTGCGGACAAGCCGCAGGGCGTAGTGGTGATGCGTAGATACCTATGGGCTACGACCGCAAGGTCGAAGATTGAGCTGGGTTGTGGGTCCCGCGGTCGTAGTCGCGGGAATTCGGGGAGCTTTGCCGCAAAGAACCACTAAAAAAACCAGGTGATATATCCGCATGGCGCTCCAGATGATTATCAGGACGGTGTTTGCAATACTCACAAAATGCCTGGCGGAAAGAATCTTCCTGGATGCGTAAGCGAAAATATTTCAATGCATTCTTGTCGCCATAACTGACAGCCAAATCAAGCCAGTTAAAACCGGCATCCATATCCGCCTCAAAGAATTCCGGCAACTCGACCTTTATATTCGAATCCATTTCTTTTTCCAACTGCTGTTTGTCGCCAAATCCAATCAATGCTATTTCAAACTGTGCCCCACTGTATTTTTGTGTTCGGGAAGATGAATTGATATGCGTCGCATCGGCAAGGAGCTCAGCGCAATAAGCCTCATAAGAAAGGCTATTGTTGGCTTGCTCGGGTTTTAATGGATCCACAGGTAATTTCTTCTGCGATCTAAGATTGAAATCCTCTTTTTTTCTGACAAAAACTGTACCCGGCATAATCCATCCTTGCTATTGGCAGTCGAACGTTCAGCTGTCAATTTACTTTAAAATACGAATGGGAGGCAATATCGTATTTATCACTCCAAAGAATTGCAGGATATATATAATCAAAACGATTAGTACCAGAATATTCAATAAGGACTTGATGGCAGCAGGCATTGGTATAAAAACATTGATTAACCACATTGCCAGTCCAAATACGATAATAATTGCAATTAAATTAAGAAGTTCATGCATGATCGTGGTCCTTATAGATCCTGATAATTGGAGTATAGTATTTTTTTATTATTCTGCAGAGTCACCACAACTCCCCTATGACTGAATGAACTACACTATAAAAAAGTAGGGAGATAAACCGTATACAATCAGGTGAGTAATGAAGATTTCTTCAAAGGATGCTGATAGGGATTCACAGCATAAACAGCCAAAGCGTAAACCGTCTGGCTACGAGGCATTGCTTCAGGTGGAAAGAAGGGTTTTTGAATTAATTCTCAGCAATACGCCTCTCTCAAAATTATTGGAAACGATTGTCCTGGGTATCGAAGAAATTACCCAGGACGCAAAAGCCTCTGTTTTGTTACTGGATAAGGATGGTATTCACATTCGGCTTGGAGCTTCTCCTCATTTACCCCCTATTTATACAGAGACTCTTGAGGGAATGGAAATTGGACCCGCACAGGCCTGTTCGGGTTCTGCCATGTTTTTGAAAAAGCGGGTTATTATCCCTGACGTAAGCAAACACTCCTCCTGGGAGGAATATACCGATATTGCAAAACAATATAATTTAAAATCTTGCTGGTCTACTCCTGTTTTTGACAGTCATCAGAAGGTCATTGCGGCTTTTGCTTTATATTATGAACATTTGTATGAGCCGACTGCCCGGGATTTTGAATTAATTGATCATGCCAGTTATCTGGTAAAAATTTGCATTGAACTTCACGAAAAAACGAATGCTCTGCAAACAAGCGAATCGCGATTCCGTCATGCATTTCAGGATGCGGCCACTGGTATTGCCATTACGGATCTGAATGGTTATTTTTTACAGGTCAATGCAGCTTATTGCCAGATGCTTGGTTATTCTGAGCAGGAGTTATATCAAAAAACATTTATGGATATCACTCATCCGGATGATAGAGATATCAGCTGGGAGCTTACCCGTTCATTATTTACTACAGAGACAGGACACACCTTTGAAAAACGGTATTTGACCAAAAACGGTCAGATAATCTGGGTGCGGCTCAGCATCTCAGCGCCGCGGGATGAGACGGGTCAACCGATTAATCTAATTGCCGTATGCGAAGACATCACTCAGAAGAAATTGATGGTGGCTGAGCTTGAAGAGAAACAATCTTTTCTGCGTATGGCTTCGCAGATAAGCCGGGTTGGCGCCTGGTCAGTGAAGCTCCCGGAATGCAGTTTTATCTGGTCTGAGGAAGCACAGTCAATGCATGAAGTGCCTACCTGTTTCCATCCCTCTCTCGCCAATCTCATCGCCCTCTATCCCAAAGAATATCAGCAATGGCTCGACGATGCTTTTAAGCAGTGCATGCAGCAAGGAACGCCTTTTCATCTAGAAATACCAATTCTCACTTCACGGAAAAATCATCTATGGATTAAAATCATGGGAGAAGCTGTTCGGGATGAAACAGATACAATAATTAAAGTTCAGGGCGCTTTTCAGGATATAACCGAGCAAAAGAGGCTGGAGGAAATCCGACAGGAAACTGAGCACCGCTTCCGTCAACTGACCGAAAATATCCAGGAGGTTTTTTGGCTGACCAACGCAACCCATGACCAAATCTTATATGTAAGCCCGGCTTATGAACAAATCTGGGGCCGATCCTGCCAGGAACTCTATGAGCATCCCCGGCAATGGCTTGATGCTATCTTTGAAGAAGATCGCAGCAAAGTCCTTGAATTAATTCAGAAGGCAAGTGAGGGATACAATGAAGAGTACCGTATCCTTCGACCCGATGGTGAACTGCGCTGGATTCTTGATCGTTCGTTCAATATCTACGATGCAAATGGACAGTTATACCGCGTCGCGGGTGTAGCAAAAGATATCACGGAAAGAAAAAAAACAGAGCAATCGCTGAGTGAAAGTGAGGAACGTTTTCGCCTTCTTTCCAAAGCAACGAATGATGCCATTTGGGATCTCAATCTCCAGGACAACGCAATCTGGTGGAACGAAGGCTTTGAAACGCTCTTTGGTTATCAGCGCAATGAAATTTCACCCAATATCAGCTCCTGGATGAATTATATTCACCCCGAGGATTTTAACCGGGTTATCCAGGGTGTTTTTAAAGTAATTAATGAAGGGAAAGATCATTGGAGCGCTGAATACCGCTTTCGCCGAAAAGACGGCAGCTATGCCAAAGTATTTGATCGCGGCAATGTAATTCGTGACGAACGCGGCAAAGCCGTACGGATGATTGGAGGGATGACTGATCTGACAGAACGCTACGCGCTTGAAGAGCAACTTCGCCAATCCCAGCGGCTTGAGTCCCTGGGCCAGTTAACCGGAGGTGTCGCACATGATTTCAATAACATGCTCACAATTATAATGGGTAATGCCGAATTATTAGCGGAAGAATTGTCAGAGGATGCCAGTCTTAATGAAATGGCCGTTATGATTTATAACGCGTCGCAACGCGGTGCAGAATTAACTAAAAGGCTGCTAGCCTTTGCCCGACGCCAGGCATTGGAACCCCGGTTGATTGATTTAAATGTGCTCCTTGAGAACATGATGAGCCTTTTAAAACGAACAATTGGTGACAACATTGAAATAAAATTTAAAAAGGAAGCGCAACTTTGGCCGGCAATGGTTGATCCTTCCCAACTTGAAAATGCTATTTTGAACCTCTGTCTCAATGCTCGTGATGCTATGCCTGCCGGGGGACAGCTTATTATTGAAACCCAAAATACCGAGCTGGATGAAAGCTATGCCGATATGCATGCTGAAATCAAACCCGGATCCTATGCCGAAATACTGATTTCCGATACCGGCAGCGGCATTGCACCGGAACATCTGAAAAAAGTGTTTGAACCTTTTTTTTCAACGAAATCCAAGGACAAAGGAACCGGGCTTGGGCTTAGTATGGTATTTGGCTTTATTAAGCAATCGGGTGGGCATATCAATATCTATTCAGAGCCTGGAAACGGCACTACGGTAAGACTTTATTTGCCCAAGGCCGCTTATTCAGCCATTCCTGAGGAAGAAAAGAAACCGCAAGCAAAACTGCATGGCCATGAAAAAGTGCTTTTGGTCGAAGATAACGAAAAAGTACGCCATTATGCCTCGGAACAGCTCAGAGCTGCTGGCTATGAGGTCACAGAAGCCTCAAATGGCCTTAGTGCCCTGGATATTTTAAAAACGAGAAAAGATTTGGAGTTGCTTTTTACTGATATAGTAATGGAAGGAGGTTTAAGCGGAACAGAACTGGCCGCTCTGGCTCAAAAATTAAGACCCGATTTAAAGGTATTGTATACTTCCGGTTACCCCGAGGATATCGTAATCCACCAGGGTCAACTGACACCCGGTGTACATTTGCTCAGCAAACCTTATCGACGTGTTGATTTATTAACCAAGATCAGGGAAGCATTAAACAGTGCATAACAAGGAAGGCCCAGGATGAGTAATCGTTTATTAATTCTGGATGATGACATGATGATCTGTAAAACCATTCAAAATATTGCAAGGTACACAGACATCGAGGCCCAGTATACTACTAATCCGGAATTATTTTTAAATAAGGTAAGGGAATGGAAGCCGCAGCTGCTCGCTATTGATTTGATCATGCCAGGTATGGATGGTATCCAGGTCATGACTGAGTTGGCGAAACACCGCTGTAAAGCCAAAATTCTCATTACCAGTGGTGTAGGCAATCGCGTTCTTGACGCAGCCCAGCGGACCGCCTCAGAGCATGGATTGAATGTTGTTGCTGTTCTTCCAAAACCATTTTCATTGACTGATTTAAGAAAATTATTGAAACAGCTTAGCACATCGTCACAAATCCAACCCGCTTCTTTTAATTTTGTAGAGAAACAGCCGGAGCTTCTGGCCAAAAGCGATTTATCCAATGCGCTGGAGCAAAAAGAAATTTATGTGGTCTATCAACCTAAAATCGATTGCCAAACATACGAACTGAAAGGTTTTGAAGTATTAAGCCGCTGGGTTAACACACGATTTGGAATTGTACAGCCTGATCAGTTCATACCATTTGCCGAGTCCTGCCAGTTAATTGATCGAATCACCTTTGAAGTGCTTGATCAGGCTTTGCACTGGTTCCGTGAAGTAACTCAGGGCCCTGTCTATAAGCAGCTTCTGCACGAGCAGACGATAAAAAATTTAAAACTTTCTGTCAACATCTCCCCCTCTTCTTTAAAAAACACTGCACTGTTCGAGCAGTTGGGCGACACCATCCATCGACTGGGTTTGCATCCTCATTGTCTAATCCTCGAACTGACAGAGACTGCGGCAATGGAGGATCCTATCGCCTCACTGGAAATTCTAACCCGTTTAAGAATGCAGGGCTTCGAATTATCAATCGATGATTTCGGAACCGGCTTTTCTTCCATGCTGCAGTTAGTCAGGCTGCCATTCTCCGAGATTAAGATTGATAAGTCCTTTGTAATCAATGCAAAATTTTCGCTGGAATCAAGAGTCGTTATCAAATCCATCGTTGATTTGGGTAAAAGTCTGGGTTTACAAACTACCGCCGAAGGGCTTGAAGATAAAGAAACACTGGATTATCTCTGTGAAATTGGCTGTGATCTGGCACAGGGTTATTATATTGCACACCCACTGATTGCCGCTGAAATGCTTGAATGGATTAGAGGCAGATCGAAAAACATTTCAACCAACTGACCAAGTAATGCAAAGTTAGCAAAAAATATTGATTTAAATTTAAAAGCTGCTATCTTATACAATACGTTTGAGGCCGAAGGAATAGACTCAGTGACGAAAACGCCCGATTTTTTCGATTTCACCCTGCTATCCAGGGATGATATCGCTCGGCTCCTGAATCAATTCAATATTCGTCTGACAGTAGACGAAGCACTAACCATCCAAAACTCTTTTTTAAAACGTCCCCCCACCTATGCAGAATGCATCTTATGGTCCATCCAGGGCTCAGAACATTGCTCTTATAAAAGCAGCCGAAAACACCTGAAACAATTTAATACTGAAGGTCCTCACGTCATTCTTGGGCCAAAGGAAGATGCAGGGATTATTGCTGTTGCCGCCGACAGGCAAGGCCAGCGCTATGGTATTGTAATGAGCCATGAATCCCATAACCACCCTTCCCAGTTAGTCCCCTATGAAGGGGCGGCAACCGGTGTCGGGGGAAATGTCCGGGATGTCTGCTGTATGGGCGCGGAAGTTATTGCTGTCGCTGACAGCCTGCGCTTTGGCAGCATTGATCGGGCAAAAACCAAGTGGATACAGGAAGGCGTAGTGCACGGAATTGCCGGCTATGGCAATCCTTTAGGAATTCCAAACCTTGCGGGTGATGTGGCCTATGATGAAGGGTATAATGAAAACTGCCTGGTCACTCTGGTTACTCTGGGAGTGGTCAAAGAAGATCAGATCATCCATTCCTATGCGCCGCTCCACGCAAAGGATTATGTCTTTATTCTGGTGGGTAAACCCACCGACAACAGCGGTTTTGGCGGAGCCGCTTTTGCTTCTTCAACCTTAAACAGCGAGCAGGAAAATGAAAATAAAGGCGCTGTACAGGAACCCAATGCCTTTCTGCAGCGGCATATCCTGAAAGCCAACTATGCCATGTTCGAGCAACTGCGTAATGATAATTTGATTGCAGAAGTTGGATTTAAAGATTTGGGTGCGGGTGGAATAGCCTGTGCCAGTGTAGAGCTGGCTGATGCCAGCGGCTTTGGTGCTGAGATTGATCTTGAAAAAGTTCCTACCGGGATGCCTGATTTACTCCCCGCGGTTATTCTATGTTCAGAAACCCAGGAACGGTTCATGTGGGTTGTACCCTCTCATCTTGCCGACCGGTTTCTCGAACATTATAATGTTCGTTTTGCTCTCCCTGATATTTGTGATGGCGCCCAGGCGACTGTTATAGGCAAATTACGGCTGGATGATCAATATATTGTTAAATACAAGGATCAAACCATTGTCCAGGCAAAAGCGAGCGACATTACCCAGGGCATTGTATACTCAAGGCCTTACGAAAAACAGCAGCGTGCTTTAGACACAACCGAAATTGCCCCGCCCGAGGATTATAACCAAACACTGCTTCAGCTATTAGCGCATGAGAATATTGCCTGCCGTGCCCCTGTTTATGAAACCTATGACAAACAGGTTCAGGGCCGCACCTGGTTTGAGCGAGGTGAGGCGGCAGCGGGTGTTCTTACACCCTTTAATGAAGACAAATACCCGCCGGAAATTCGCCCAACGGGTGTTGCCCTCGCAGTAGGGCAAAATCCAGCTTATTGTAAAATTGATGCGTACTGGGGAGCAGTAAATGCTGTCCTTGAAACTGCCCGAAAAATTGTGGCGGTTGGCGCCTGGCCTGTTGCCCTGACTGACTGCCTCTGCTTTGGCAATCCTGAAAAGCCGGAGCAAATGTCAGAACTCATTGAAGCAATCCAGGGCATCATTGATGCATCCAGGGCAATTCCAGTGATTGATTATCCTCAATATAGTCTTCCGATAATATCTGGCAATGTATCGCTCTATAATGAATCCCTTACAAGCTCCATCCCGCCAAGCCCCATCATTAGTTGCGCTGGCGCCATGCCGGATGCCCGCAAGGCCGTAACCCACTCTCTTCAGCACCCCGGCTCAGTGATTATGCTTGTCGGTGAGCGAAAAGACGAGTGCGGTGGCAGTGTTTATTATCAATTGCAACAGAAACTGGGCGAACAGCTACCCAAACCTGATTTAGAAAAAGCCGGCCTCGAATTAATTGCAGTTTATCAGGCCATACAAGAGGGTCTCGTACTCTCTGCTTCAACGATTTCAAGCGGGGGTATCGCAGCGAGTCTGGCGCAAATGAGCTTTAAAAATCAGATAGGGGTTGATGTTTCCCTGCAGGAAACCTTTGCTGCCGATAAATTACTGTTTAGCGAAGCTGGTGGTTTCCTGCTGGAAGTTTCCCCGGGACAGGTTGACGATATCCTTAACCTCTTTGCAGACTATCAGCTCAACCCGCAAATCATTGGCGAAACCACTGGCACGCCTTGGTTAAAAATTAACTCCGTAATTCATTTGGCTATCGAAGACGCTCGTTCTGCCTGGACAAATGGATTACGTAAAAGGCTATTATCATGACAAGCATCGATTATAAGACAGCAGGTGTTGATGTTGAAGCGGGAAACCAGGCTGTCCGCCGCATCAAAAGTGCTGTAGAAAGTACTTTTTCGAAGCAGGTTTTAACCGGCATCGGCAATTTTGCCTCCATGTATGATCTAAAATTTTTAACAGAAAATTACCAGCATCCAGTATTGGTACAAAGCATCGACGGTGTAGGCACCAAGATGATGGTAGCCAGAATGATGCAGAAATTCGACACCATTGGTATTGATTTGGTGAGCGCCACAGCAAACGATATCATTGTTTTAGGCGCAAAGCCGCTGACGCTATTGGATTATATCGCCAACGACAAGCTCAATCCTTTGATCATCGAAGAAATAATTAAAGGGATGGTAACCGCCTGCCGGGAAAATGGTATTTCATTAGTGGGCGGGGAAATGGCTGAAATGCCGGGAACTTACTGCCCGGGCGAACTTGATTTGGCAGGAATCATCACCGGCGTTGTCGAAAAAGACAAAGCTATTCTTGGGCACTCGATTTGCGAGGGCGATATTATAGCCTGCTTCCCGTCCAGCGGCCTTCATACCAATGGCTACACCCTGGCAAGAAAATTATTTTTCGATGTCTCCGGGTACCGGGTCGACTCCCATTTTCAGGATTTTGATCACAGCCTTGGTGAGGAATTATTAACCCCGCACATAAATTACACCCAACCGATTATGCACCTCCTGGACAACAATATTCCAATTAAAGGCATGGCTCATATTACCGGCGGCGGTCTGCTTGAAAATATTCCCCGCGTTTTACCGGCAGGCTGTGCTGCGGAAATAGATAAAAACAAAATTCCCAGGCTGCCCCTTTTCAGTTTGATTCGCCATCTCAGCCGTCTGGAGGATCAGGAACTCTATCGTACGTTTAATATGGGCGCAGGAATGGTTCTCATCTTCGCCCCTGAGACACAGGCAGCTATTGTTGAGGCATTAAAAGCATTCCCCGATTTTCCATTATACGAAATTGGGCAGATTACTAAAGGTAACAGAGAGGTCACTCTATTATGATCCGCATCGGCCTGATTCAATTCCCTGGTTCAAACTGCGAACGGGAAACTGCTCTGGCAATCAAACGGGCGAAGATGGAGCCTGTCGAGTTCCTGTGGAATGAACCGCTTCACAAACTGGAAACACTGGACGGCTATATATTGATTGGCGGCTTTTCCTATGAGGATCGCTCCAGGGCAGGAATTATTGCAGCACTTGATCCTGTTCTGAATGACTTAAAAAAACAGGCTCATAAAGGAAAACCGATATTAGGAATCTGCAACGGGGCGCAGATTCTCGTCGAATCAGGCATGATTCCTGGCTATGGAGAAATCGCACTCACCGAGAATAAACGAATTAAGGAAGGCAAAATTCTAGGAACTGGATTCTATAATGCCTGGGTCAATATGCGCCTGGATGATAAGCATCAGCATAATGCATTTACCCGTTTTCTTGATTCTAAAACCATCATTCATCTTCCCGTAGCCCATGCCGAGGGACGTTTTATCATGCCTGAATCCCTGTCCCGGTCTCTACAGGAGAAAGGCTTATGCCTCTTCCGTTATTGCGATGAAAAAGGACAGATTATTGACGATTTCCCTATTAATCCCAATGGCTCCCTGCTCAATATAGCAGCCATTTCCAATGAAGCAGGCAATGTGATGGCCATGATGCCCCATCCAGAGCGAACTGAAAACGGCGATGCCATTTTCCACTCAATGAGGGAATATATTTTGAATCGAATCCCCGCGAACGCCCATATTCCGGACCGAATCCCCGCGGCCCAGACCGCGGGGCCCACTGCGCTCCCCGAAATACGCCTCCATCCCTATCACCCCCAAGCAGGCTCAAAAGAATACCTCATCCAGCTGAATATCACAGATAATCAAGCCCTTACCGTTCAAAAAACACTCGAAAAAATGGGCTTTCCTGTGAAAGTAAAGCGTTTCAATCACTGGGAAATTTTTTCTGAATCGACAGAAACCCTCCAGTCTGTTGAATCAAGCGGTGTTTTATTTTGCGAGCGCAAGGAACAAATTTACAGGCCTTCAGCCTATACTGAAGAAGATAATATTTTTTCATGCCTGGTAAGAACCAGAGAGGATTTAATTGGGCAGCAAGCCAGACAAATGCTCAATGCCCACCATGGAATAGATGCTGCCATTGGAATTAAACATGGCGTCGTCTGGCAATTTCATAGCGACACGCTGCCTGTCAGCCTGTTCGTGAATGATATTCTATCAACAAACATTATAGGGAACCGGTATGCTCATGAATACTTCAACTATGACTTCCCGTTATCTGGAAAAAATACGCGCTGAACAGCCTTTTGTTCTGGATCAAACGAACCTGCCTGTTGGTCAAAAATACACAGGCAAAGTCAGGGATTCTTATGACCTGGGTGAATATCTCCTGCTGATAACCACCGATCGCCTTACCGCTTTTGATAGACCCCTTGCCTTAATCCCCTGCAAAGGACAGGTGCTCAACCTGACCAGCGCCTGGTGGTTCGAACAGACCAAAGACATTGTACCCAATCATCTGGTTGCCATCCCTGATCCAAATGCAGTGATTGCCAAAAAATGCCAGGTATTTCCAATTGAATTCGTGATGAGAGGCTACATCACCGGGACCACCGATACCTCCTTATGGACACAATATAACAAAGGGGTTCGAAATTATTGCGGAATATCCTTTCCTGAAGGCCTGAAAAAAAATCAGATACTCGAAGAAGCGGTATTAACTCCGACAACCAAGGAAAAAATACATGATCGCCCGATTTCTCCAGAAGAAATTATCGCTGAAGGCTGGATGAAGGAAGATCATTGGCATCAGGCAAGTGCTTTGGCAAAAAAATTATATGCACGCGGCGTGGAGATTGCCCGAAAACACGGACTAATACTTGTCGATACCAAATATGAGTTTGGTCTGGATGCTTCCGGCCAAGTTATAGTAGTCGATGAAATCCATACGCCTGACTCAAGCCGTTACTGGTTAGCCAACTCCTACGAGCAGCGAATTGCCGAAGGCTTGGAGCCCGAAAACATTGACAAAGAATTCCTGCGCCTCTGGTTTGCAAAAAATTGTGATCCCTATAAAGACAATGAATTACCAGAAGCTCCCCAGGAACTGGTTGAGCAATTATCCCTTAGATATATTCAGCTTTATGAGATGATTACTGGCCGCCCTTTTGAATTTCAAACGCATCATGAAACAGCAGAAAAACGCATTTTGCATAATATCGCTGAGTATATAAGGTAGTCAATTATGTGTGGGATTGTCGGAATATTTAGCCAGGAGCCCGTTGCCAACGAGTTATTTGACAGCCTGATTCATCTACAACACCGCGGTCAGGATGCCGCCGGGATTTTAACCTGTGATGAGCGTTTTTATACGCATCAGGGATTAGGTCTGGTTCGTGAGATTTTTAATCAGAAAAATGTCAACAGCCTCCTGGGCAATATTGGAATTGGCCATACCCGCTATCCCACAGCAGGGGGTTATACAAATACCGATATCCAACCGCTATGGATTGGCAGCCCGCGCGGTATTGCAATGGCGCACAATGGCAATTTGACCAATTACCAGGAATTGGCTGAGCAAATCCGTAACAAACAGAAACGCCACCTCAATTCCTCCCTGGATTCCGAAGTGCTCCTGCTCACTCTGGCCGATCAACTGGCCGAGTCGTATTTTGATGAAGACGATGAACGGTTTTTCGAAGTGCTTTGCCGGGCGGTTGAATTCATCTTTAATTACGTCAAAGGGGCTTATTCCATTGTCAGTGTGGTTATTGGCAAAGGCCTGGTCTGTTTTCGTGACCCGCATGGGATTCGCCCGCTTGTCTGGGGTTCCCGTGAAGGATTATCCGGTAAGACAGATTACATTTTTGCCTCTGAAACGACGCCTTTATATGCCCTGGGTTTTACAGAGGAAGGCGATGTACTGCCGGGGGAAGTGGTTTTCGTCAATCAATCGGGAAAAATGTTTCGCCGGGTCATAAACAAAAGAGGACTTGAATTCAGGCCCTGTGTTTTTGAATACGTTTATTTTGCAAGGCCGGATGCGACAATCAATCATGTGAATGTTTACCGCGCCCGCTTACGCATGGGTCAAAATCTTTGTAAGCAATGGAAAAAGGTACATCCTGACGTTATCCCTGACGTTGTAATTCCCGTACCTTTTACAGCAAATACAGCGGCTCTTTCTTTTGCACGTGAAATGGGCGTTCGCTACACAGAAGCCCTTTATAAAAACCCGTTTATTGGCCGCACCTTTATCATGCCGAATGAAAAGGCACGCAAGCGCAATATTCGCTACAAGTTAACCCCTCTGCGCACAGAAATAAAAAATAAATCCGTACTTATTGTTGATGATAGTATCGTTCGCGGTGCGACATCCCGGGAAATCGTCAAGATGGTAAGGGAGATGGGGGCGAAAAGGATTTATTTAGTCTCAACCTGCCCTCCCATCAAATCCCCCTGCTTTTATGGCATTGACATCCCAAGCTCCAAAGAATTGATAGCCGCTAATAAGTCCGAGGAAGAAACCGCTCAGGAAATCGGAGTAGATCTTTTACTTTATCAATCCCATGAAGACCTGATAGAGGCAGTGACGCGGCGAGGGGATCATCAAATCCGGAAACCCTGTATGTCTTGTATGGACGGTGAATACTTTTGTAAATCGATTACAACCGAAAAGATAAAATCGCTTGAGTTACAGCGGGCAAAGGATAAAACCAAGTAAATACGCCTTCTACCGCCGATTAAAAATAAGATTAAAATAGGAAGAAATTGCTGTGAAAATTCTGGTTATTGGTTCAGGTGCACGCGAGCACGCTATTGTTAAGGCATTGCACCGCTCTTTGCAGCGGCCCTTAATTTACTGTATTGGCTCTTCTGTAAATGCTGGCATTAGAGAGTTTACAACAGACTATCTATCAGGAGAAATCACAGATTGTGAAATGATAGCGCAGCAAGCGCATGAGTGGAGCATTGATTTATGCATTATCGGACCGGAAGCGCCCCTGGAAAAAGGGCTTGCTGATACGCTCTGGCAAATTGGTATTGCGACCATTGGGCCTAAAAAAAATCTGGCTATGATCGAAACCAGTAAAGAGTTCGCAAGAAACCTGATGCAAAAATACCATATCCCGGGTTTGCCGCTTTACCGAACCTTCCACTCAATGGATGGCGTTGAAGCCTTTATTGATTCACTCAACAATAATTATGTCATTAAGGCGAATGGCTTGATGGGGGGTAAAGGGGTGAAACTGTTTGGTGAGCACCTCCACTCCAAAGAAGAGGCGCTGCATTTCTGTAAAGAAATCCTCGCTAAAAAACAATCCATCATCATTGAAGAAAAACTCGAGGGTCAGGAGTTTTCGCTGATGTGTTGTGCAGACGGCGTGCGTTTGTTACCGATGCCGCTGGTTCAGGATCATAAAAGAGCTTATGCGGGTGATGAAGGGCCTAACACCGGCGGTATGGGCAGCTACTCTGCGGCCAATCATAGCCTGCCCTTTTTATCCACCAGTGAGGTGCAAGCGGCACTTGCCATTAATAACGCGGTATATCACGCATTGACACTGGAATGCCAGGAGAAATACATTGGATTTTTATACGGCAGCTTTATTGCCACTGCCCATGGGATTTATGTCATTGAATTCAACGCGCGTCTCGGAGATCCAGAATCATTAAATGTATTATCGATTCTGGAAACAGATTTTGTCACCCTTTGTGCAGCGATGGTAACAGGCCAGCTGCATTTGACCGATCTCCATTTTGCTAAAAAGGCAACCGTTTGCAAATATACTGTGCCTGAAGGCTATCCCGATAAGCCTTTGAAGAATTTTTCAATTGATATTGGCTCGGTCGCCAATCCAGAACACCTTTATCTGGGGGCAGTGGATCAAGTAAATGATCAAATGCTGGCTACGGGCTCCAGAACAGCCGCCTATGTCGGAATTGCCGATGATCTGCATCAGGCGGAAGCCATTGCGGAAGCGGAAATTTCCCGGATAGGCGGTTCCCTTTATCATAGAAAGGATATTGGAACTGCGGCCTTAATTGAACAACGCATTAACCATATGCAGAGGTTGAAAGCCCAATGATCAATTTAGCGGTACTTGGTTCAACAAGGGGAAGTAATCTGCTTCCGCTGCTCGCTGCCAGTCAGGATGGCAGTATGGATGCAAGGCTTAAGCTGGTAATAAGTAATAAACAGGATGCCCCCATCCTGGAAAAAGCGCTCAAACACGGCATCCCTTCCCACTTTTTAAACCCTGCCGGTTTAAGCCGTGAAAACTATGACGAAAAAATCTCCGAATTACTGCGCGCTTATTCAATCGACTTACTTGTTTTAAGCGGATACATGCGAATCTTATCGGCGAAGTTCGTTAGAGCCTGGCCGAATCGGATCATGAATGTACACCCGTCCCTGTTACCGGAATTTTCAGGCCTGATGGATTTGGATGTGCACAGGGCAGTCCTTGCTGCCGGAAAGTCTTATTCAGGCTGTACAGTCCATTATGTGACTGAAGAAGTGGATGAGGGACCCATCATTTGCCAGCTTAAATGCCCGGTGCTTCCCGATGATACGCCCGAAGACTTAAAGACAAGGCTGCAGGCCCTTGAGGCTAAAGCCTTGATTAAAGCAATTAATGCGCATAGCCAGAACCGGATTTCGCTGCCTGCAGATGAATTGCTCTGCTACACTTGATTTCTAACATTAAAAATAGGATCGATAATGCCAACACCACTAGTTGCTGTTTTAATGGGATCAAAATCAGATTGGACACTTATGGAAGAAACCAGCAAGACGCTTGACGGCCTGGGTATTCCACATGAAGTACGCGCCTTATCTGCTCATCGAACGCCAGATGCCTTGATTAGTTATCTGGCCGCCGCCGAAGAAAGCGGTGTTGAGGTGTTTATCGCTGCTGCCGGCGGTGCTGCCCATTTGCCTGGGGTAGTCGCTTCTAAAACCCTCTTACCCGTCCTTGGCGTACCAATGCCCTCTTCCACCTTTACTGACGGTCTTGACGCCCTGCTTTCAATCGTTCAAATGCCTGCAGGGATTCCAGTAGGAACTTTAGCCGTAGGTAAAGCCGGAGCAGTGAATGCGGCCATTCTGGCTGCGTCAATTCTGGGTAATAAATACCCTGAATATCGCAATGCCGTTCAGAAACACCGTGATCAGCAAGCGAAAAAGGTATTGGATAATGCGGTGATCCGCTAAGTGCATGTAGGTTGGGCCTTGGCCCAACATTAAACTCTGGAGTGGTTCCAACCATTTTGTTGGGCCAAGGCCCAACCTACTATAATTCTTCAATAACGAAGATTTTTTATTTAAAATCAGGCTTCTCTCCAGTTAGCTCAGCATACTCCTCTCTGATTTTAGCCAACTCCGTTTGCCGCTGAGTCCGGGTATTAAAAAAGCCTTTATTCTTATACCCACTAATCAATGCACCTATAACAGTGGCCGCAAGGGCTATTTTCTTCAGCCACAACTTCCATTCAGCGCTATGATTGTTGGTCTCACTGTATGCATCTTTCAATGTTTTCGAAAATGTAGCCTGCGCCGGCTTCACATTTGCATTACTAAACAAGTCCTTAGTGTAACTTTTGGTATCCTCAGATAACTTTTCTGCATAACTTACGGCAGTATCCCCGTCCCCACTGCTTCTGCGTTCTTTCTGCAAATTTTCGCCATAAGCTTTGAGTCCAGCAATGCGCTCATGCAATTTCAATATTTTTTCAGCATCCTGCAAACACTTCTTCATTTCAGGGGAGGGAGCGCCTTTCATGGCTCGTTTAACATCCACCAGCTTTATATTGTTTGTCCCAATTTGTGAACAAATTAATTTTACATTTGCTATATCATTCTCTAAAACAGCCACTTGAAACCTGCGGTGTTCCGCTTCCTCAGCGGTTGGGGGTGTCGGGGGTGAAGTTTCTTTATTTTTCTTTGCTCCCAGCTCCTTAAGAAATTTCTTTAACATTGGCTCTATGTTCCGATCGACGTCCGGAGGTATTTGCTTTAAAGCGGTCCTAACAGCGGCTTCACCCGGTACGATTGGGTTTGCTCTATTAAGGAGAAATTCAACCATTAGATAACCGTAAAATGGCGATTTGACTGCAGTGATCAAACCTTGATCGATAACCATTTGGTCAAGATTGCCATTCTTAATCAACCAGCGCACTACTTCATAGGAGCCTTTCGTAATTGCTTTATTAAACGCATTGATTTTGGTTTGCTCATCAGGAAGAACTGTTTGTCCTTCTTCATAGAAAAATTCCAGAACGTCGACACCCTTTCCCAAACTGGCGGCATTCATCACTGCTTCATTAATTAACGCCTGATCCAGCTCAAGTCCAGGATGCCCATAGAGGTCCTTGACTACATTAACATGACCGCCGAGAGCTGCGGCAATAAAAGCGTCCTTAAGCGTTTTAGAATCCGGTTTTTTTTCGGCGGGTAGTTCATCGAGAAAACGAATAACATCAAGTCCTCCCACTTTCGCTGCAGCAATAAAGGCCTGAGATATAGCCTCTGCACGAGGGGAGCGTTCAGTTTCGAGTTGACATAATACCTTCACAGTATTGATTACATTTCTACCGGCAGCCCGAACAAACACTCGCTCTACCGCCTCCTGATCCGGTTTATTATTTCCCGTCATTTGCGACAATTTATTAATCAATTGCCAATATCCATAATTAGCCGCTATGTAATAGGCTTCTTCCACATAGTCTTTTTCAGGTTGGTTATCCGATTGCATAGCACAAATAACTTCCACTATGGTCCAGTCATTGCTTAAACCTCTATCAGTGTGTGCTTTCCTCAGGGCATTGTTAATTCCCTCCTGGCTTGGCTTGTTTTCGCCAGTCATTCCACAAATGGCTTTAACAGTGTGCAGACTATCAGCGCCTACTGCCCTCAATAAAACCGCATCAACCGCTGCCTGGCTGGGTCTATTTCTTACATCCGGTTGACAGAGTTTTTGGACAGTAGGCCAATAGCCATTATTTGCAGCATATTTAAACACCTCGTCCACCAATGCTTGCCCGGGTTGGGCATCATTCGATTTCAGTTCGAATAGGATGAATTCGACGGTTGACCATGCATACTTCAAATACATTTCCTTATAAGCCTTGCGCAAAGCATTTTCAATCCCTTGCTTGCTTGGCCTATTTTCACCAGCCATTCCACAAATCAATTTAACAGTGTCCAGACGATCGACGCCTACTGCCTTTAGTAAAACCGCATCGACCGCTGCCTGGCTGGGTTTATTTCTTGCAGCCGGTTGACAGAGTTTTTGGACAGTAGGCCAATAGCCATTATTTGCAGCATACTTAAACACCTCATCCACCAAGGCTTGCCCGGGTTGGGCATCATCCGGTTTCAGTTCGAGTAGGATGAATTCGACAGATGACCATGCATTCTTCAAATACATTTCCTTGTAAGCCTTGCGCAAAGCATTTTCAATCCCTTGCTTGCTTGGCTTATTTCCACTAGCCATTCCACAAATCACTTTAACAGTGTCCAGACGATCAACGCCCACTGCCTTTAGTAAAATCGCATCGACTGCTGCCTGGCTGGGTTTATTTCTTGCAGCCGGTTGACAGAGTTTTTCGACAGTAGGCCAATAGCCATTATTTGCAGCATACTTAAACACCTCATCCACCAAGGCTTGCCCGGGTTGGGCATCATCCGGTTTCAGTTCGAAAAGGATGAACTCGACAAATGCCCATGCACTCTTCAAATTTCTTTGCGAATAAGCCTTGCGCAAAGCATCTTCAATCCCTTGCTTACTTGGTCTATTTCCGCCAGTCATTCCACAGATTTGTTTAAAAGAGTCCAGACGATCTACGCCTACTGCCCTCAGTAAAACCTCATCCACAGCCACTTGGCTGGGCTTATTCTTTGCATTCGGTTGGCACAGTTTTTCAACGACACCCCAATAGCCTTCAGCTGCAGCATGCCTGAACACCTTATCCACCATAGCTTGCCCGGGGTGGTTATCCTCTGGTCTCAGTTCAAAGAGAATAAAATGAATCACATCCCAGTTATGTTTTAAAGTCTTCTGCTGCAAAGCCATTTCCAAGGCCTCATCCATCGTTTGCTGGCCTGGTTTGTTTTTGCCAGTCACTCTGCAGATGAGCTGAAAGAATTCCAGACGATCAGCCATAACTGCATGCAATAAAATTTTATGTACTGCTTCCTGATCGGGCTGATTGTCCCCTTGAATTTGGCATATGTCTTGAATTATGCCCCAAAAACCCTGATGGGCAGCCTGATCCATAACAGCAGCCAGGGTATTAGAATCGGGGGCATCCTTTTTCGAATTGATGAACGTCCTCGCTAGGGGAAGATTGCCTTGCTTCAAGGCTGCAAGTATTGCTTCAAGAATTTCTTTCTGGGTCATCTGAACTACTTTCTAATTTACTTGCAGTAATTGTACAAAATAATTACATGTTAGGCAATAAAAAGCAGCTCAGATCAATAGATACAGATGGCATTAGCCTGTGGTGGTTTCATCATCAGAATAAGGCAGAATTGTTACCCCGGTTCCGATCGTCATGAACTGCTCATTTAACCATTTGGCAGCACTGGGAAATACACGGACACAACCATGGCTTGAATTGGCATAAGGCACTTCATAGCCTGCATGGATAGTAAATCCGCGATAGAAATACATGCAATAAGGCATCTTGGCGCCCCCTGTCGTTTCTACAGGATACTCGCCCGAAAGGCAGTTAATGCCCCGTTTATTATAGACACGGAAAGTACCTGTGACCGTTCGGCATGGCTGGCCTACATCTTCACAGAAGTCTTTACCGCCAGAGGCAGCACCGGTCATGACCCGATTACCTTCCTCATCGTATGCAGCCCAGGCATAGGCTTTTGGATCAAAGATAAACTGCTTTCTTCCTGTGGCAGCAGCCTTTACCGGAAAATGATCCCGCCCTCGTTTGTCCTTGGTATAGTGAATGGTATGGTGTACCTTCCCTACGTCATCGGTAATGTAGGTTGATTCATCGAACTCAACACAACCGGTTAAACTCACGGAGCACGATAACCCCAGCCAAAACAACTTATTCATATTTAGAAATCTCCACAAGAGAAAATCATAGCCTCTACGTTCCGCGGCTTGTCCGCGGAATCCAACAGCCTGGTTCCTGCGGACAAGCCGCAGGACGTAGCACTAGAAGCTGCATAACGCGGCACGAGATGTCCCTACGTTCCGCGGCCTGTCCGCGGAACCCATAGTTAAGATAAATCCAATCAACCCATCCTCATCAATGTTTCAAGCGGCGATATTTAATCCGTGAAGGACGATTTGCCTCATCGCCAAGCCGTTTCTTCCTGTCGGCTTCGTAATCGCTATAATTACCTTCAACAAATGTAACCTGAGAGTCTCCCTCAAAGGCCATTAAATGCGTGCAAATACGATCCAGGAACCAGCGATCGTGGGAAATAACGATTGCACATCCAGGGAAGTTTAAAATAGCCTCCTCCAATGAACGCAAGGTTTCGACGTCCAGATCGTTACTGGGTTCGTCAAGAAGCAGCACATTTCCCCCGCTTTTCAGCAACTTGGCTAAATGGACCCGGTTTCGCTCTCCCCCGGAAAGCTGGGACAACTTCTTCTGCTGATCAGTACCCTTGAAATTAAATCGCCCCACATAAGCTCGCGATGGCATTTGAAAAGAACCCACCTGCATAATGTCCAAGCCATCTGAAATTTCTTGCCAGACGGTTTTGCTGTCATCCAGATGATCACGGAACTGATTCACATGGGCAAGATTCACTGTTTCTCCAATGCGGATTTCGCCGGAGTCAGGTTGTTCCTCTCCAGTGATCATTTTCAAGAAGGTTGATTTACCTGCGCCATTTGGACCAATAATACCCAATATACCACCTTTGGGTAACTGAAAACTCAAACCATCAATCAGCAGGCGATCGCCATAGGCTTTTGAAATATTTTTGGCTTCGATAACCAAATCACCCAGACGTTCACCAGGTGGAATATACAACTCATTGGTTTCATTGCGTTTCTGGAACTCTTTTGAACGCATTTCTTCATAACGGGCAAGCCTTGCCTTGCTTTTGGCATGCCTTCCTTTGGGAGAGGTTCTAACCCACTCCAGCTCTGCTTTCAAAGCACGCTCATGACCGGCCTGCTGTTTTTCTTCCATTGCCAGCCGGGCTTCTTTCTGCTCAAGCCATGAACTGTAATTTCCTTTGTAAGGAATACCTTCGCCCCTATCCAGCTCAAGGATCCATTCTGCCGCATTATCAAGGAAATAACGATCATGGGTAACTGCCACAACCGTGCCCTGGAACTCTTCCAGGTATCGCTCTAGCCAGGCAACGCTTTCCGCATCCAGATGGTTAGTCGGCTCATCCAGTAACAGCATATCTGGACTGGACAGCAATAATCTGCAAAGCGCTACACGGCGGCGCTCTCCACCGGAAAGTTGCTCTACTTTGGTATCCCAATCCGGCAAACGTAAGGCATCAGCAGCAATATCGAGCTTCCGATCCAAATCCCAGCCGCCGCAGGCTTCAATTTCATTTTGCAGCTCACCCTGCTTTTCAAGAAGACTGTTCATCTCCTCATCACTCATTGGCTCTGCAAAGCGCATGCTGATTTCATCAAACTGGGTCAGCTTTTCCTTGATAGAGGCAACACCTTCCTCCACCACCGCTTTTACCGTTTTTTCAGGATCCAGTTCAGGCTCCTGAGCCAGATAGCCAATGCGGATCCCTGGTTGAGGTCTTGCTTCCCCTTCAAAGTTCTGATCCACGCCAGCCATGATTTTTAGAAGAGTGGACTTTCCCGAACCATTCAAACCTAATACGCCAATTTTGGCTCCCGGGTAAAAACTGAGCGAGATATCTTTGAGGATTGTCTTCTGATTATCTACCAGCTTACTTACGCGATTCATCGTAAAAATATATTGCGCCATTATACTCTCATTCTTTTCAATTCAACTTATGCACTCATAACCAATCCAGAATAACTTTTCCAGATTGACCAGAAGCCATAATCTGAAAAGCATCCTGGTAGGCATCTACAGGGAAGTGGTGGGTAATTACCGGGGAAATATTCAAGCCGCTTTGCAGCATCGCTATCATTTTGTACCAGGTTTCAAACATTTCTCGTCCATAAATTCCCTTAATCACCAATCCTTTGAAAATGACCTGGTTCCAGTCAATGGCGGTTTCCTGGGGGGGAATGCCCAGCATGGCCACATGGCCGCCATGGTTCATTACTTTCATCATGTCATTTAAGGCCATGGGATTGCCGGACATTTCCAGACCCACGTCAAAGCCTTCCTGCATGCCCAGCTCTTCCATGACCTCTTTAATTGAACGGTATTTCACATTGACAGCTGCCGTTGCACCCATCTTCCGTGCTAATTCCAGGCGGTGATCATTGACATCCGTAATGACTACATGACGGGCACCAATATGACGCACGATGGCAACAGCCATGATACCAATCGGACCGGCACCGGTAATGAGTACGTCCTCTCCGACGACATCAAAAGCAAGCGCGCAATGCGTCGCATTGCCAAAAGGATCCAGAATAGAGGCCTGATCACCGCTTATATCATCCGGGAGAACCAGCACATTGCTGGCAGGCATTGCCAGATATTCAGCAAAACAGCCCGGGCGATTGACGCCAACACCGAGAGTATTGCGGCAGAGATGGCGCTTGCCAGCACGGCAATTACGGCACATTCCACAAGTAATGTGCCCCTCGCCTGATACTCTTTGGCCTGGTTTTAAGCCCTGAACCTCGCGGCCAACTTCAACGATTTCGCCATAAAACTCATGACCTACTGTCATTGGTACAGGGATAGTTGCCTGCGCCCATTCATCCCAGGAATAAATATGGATATCCGTTCCGCAAATTGCAGTTTTATGAATTTGTATTAACACATCATTCACACCGTATTCTGGTACAGGTACATCCTGCATCCATATGCCAGGCTCAGGTTTGGCTTTAACCAGTGATTTCATAGTTCTCCCATCAACTCATCTGTATATTTATTGGTTGGATTAATACTTACTTAATAACCCCAAGTTGTCTGCCAATTTTGGCAAAGGCTTCAATAGCGCGATCTAAATGATGGATTTCGTGACCGGCTGACATCTGAGTTCTGATTCGGGCCTTCCCTTTTGGTACGACTGGATAAGAGAAACCAATCACATAAATGCCCTCAGCCAGTAATAAATCGGCCATTTTACCGGCCAGCGCAGCATCACCAAGCATTACCGGAATAATAGGATGCTCACCAGGCACCAGGTCAAAGCCCAATTGAGTCATTGCTTTACGGAAATACTGTCCATTTCGTTTTACTTTATTTGCCAGTTCATTACTTTGCTCCAGGCGGTTAAGAACGGCAATGGAACATTGGGCAATAACCGGAGCCAGTGTATTGGAAAACAGATACGGTCTTGAACGCTGCCTTAACCAGTCAATAATAAGGGCATTGGAAGAAGTATACCCTCCCGAGGCGCCGCCAAGTGCTTTACCAAGTGTACCGGTAATGATATCGATGCGATCAGCTACACCGCAATATTCCGGTGTACCGCGCCCGGTTTCACCCATAAAACCGACTGCATGGGAGTCATCCACCATTACCATGGCATCGTATTTGTCAGCGAGCTCACAGATGGCAGGAAGATTGGCAATGATGCCGTCCATAGAAAAAACGCCATCCGTTGCAATTAATCTGAAACGAGCGTTCCGGGCAGCAATTAATTGTTGCTCAAGATCTTTCATATCATTGTTTGCATACCGATAACGAGCAGCCTTGCATAAACGCACGCCATCAATAATACTGGCATGGTTCAGCGAATCGCTGATGATCGCATCCTCTTCACCCAGCAAGGTCTCAAACAGACCGGTATTCGCATCGAAGCAAGATGAATAAAGAATGGTATCCTCAGTTCCTAAAAACTCACTGATCTTTGCCTCAAGTAGTTTGTGAGGTGTTTGCGTTCCGCAGATAAAACGAACTGAAGCCATTCCATATCCATAGGTTTGCAAGGCATTCTGGCCTTCAGCAATCAGCTCGGGACTATTGGCCAGCCCGAGATAGTTATTGGCACAGAGGTTAACGACCTCTTTTCCATTGACCTCGATATCGGCTTGCTGCTGGCTGCTAATGATTCGTTCGGACTTATATAAACCTTCTTTTTTAAGGTTATTTATTTCGGAATGCAAATGATCCAAAAACCGTTCAAGCACGCTGTTCTCCCCAAGTATAAAAAACTGAGGCAATCATAACAAATTCTAGCATTGTGCACTAGAAGCGGCGGGTTCAATGACGTAATTGCTGCATTATTCAAAAAAGAGTGAATTATTATGCCGATAGTAATCGCACCTGATGGTAAATCTTGCTAAAATGCCACTAACGTTTTAACCTAGGTTCAACAAAACCCTATATCACTTCAGGTAGATGGTAAGATTTCAATGATTAGTCAAAACGCTCGAATAAACATGGTCAAGCAGCAACTAAGAACCGGTGATGTTTTAAATGAAAGAATCCTGGCTCTGTATGACAAGTTCCCTCGCCACGAATTTGTGCCTCGAAATATGCAGGAGTTTGCTTACTCCGATATGCAAATCCCTTTAGCACATGGCCAACGTATGCTTACCCCCCTGGAAGAAGGTTCCATTCTCCAAGCCTTAAAGCTGCACGGAAATGAAACAGTGCTGGAAGTGGGTACAGGCACAGGCTTTTTTACTGCATTGCTCAGCAAACTTTGCAAGAAAGTAATCTCTATTGACTATTATTCCGATTTTACAAATATGGCTCAGAAAAATCTGCAGAGCCATCAGGTGGATAATGTTGAATTAATTACTGGCGACGCAAGCCGCGGATGGCTGGATAAAGCCCCCTACGAAGTCATTATCTTTACTGGTGCGATTGAAAAAGTGACTGAAACGCTTCGGTTGCAGCTCCTTCCCGGCGGGAAAATGATTACGATCGTAGGCCGGGATCCGGTAATGCAATGCCAGTTACATACTCTCGATCATAATAACCAGTGGCAGGAAACTTTCCTGTTTGATACCAATATCCCTTCATTGGTGGATAGACTAAAACCCAAAGAATTTGTTTTCTAGGACTTGCTCAATGAAAAAAACGCTTTTAAGCTGTCTTTTGAGTGTGGGTTTATGCACGATTTCCTATTCCGCTGATTTGATGGATATTTATCATCAGGCACTGGAAAATGATCCTGTTTTCAAGCAGGCATACAGCACTTACATGTCCAGTAACGAAGCGCTTCCCCAGGCGCGCGCTGCACTTTATCCTCAGTTGACGACCACAGCACAGGTCGCCAGGAACCGTGAGGATGTCAGAAGCCAGGGCACAAACATCGAGCAAACATATAATAGCAACCAATGGCAGGTGACTGCTTCCCAGGCCGTATTTAATTATCAGGCCTGGGCAAAAGTCCAGCAGGCAAAAGCCTCTGTTAAAGCGGCGCAGGCTACTTTTAATAATTCGGCGCAGGA